>JBDWHS010000026.1:0-62722 GCA_039975135.1 Sneathiella sp.
GAAATGCTTCGCATCGACCCGGCCGACATAAACAAGTTTATCGCGGGGTGGAGCAGCCCGGTAGCTCGTCAGGCTCATAACCTGAAGGTCGCAGGTTCAAATCCTGCCCCCGCAACCAACTTGACAGACTCAATACACAAGTCGCTCTCATCGAGCGGCTTTTCTGCGTTTAGGGCCATTGAGAGTATTCCGGCTAAATGACCTTTAATGCTCACTTTGAGCGTCTTTTGGCCTGAGATCGCGTCTGTAGTTTGTGTCAGGACTATTTGCTCAATAAGCCCTCGTATAATCTCTGAAGCGCGTGTGCGATGTTCTGGCTGGTTTAACAGCGGTATTAGATTGCTGACCTGTTTGCGGTAAAGCTCAGCCATGCCAGTATGGAGTAGTACTGGTTTTTCCTCTGCTGTTTCCAGTTTTGCCGTAAGGGCTGCTTTTTTGGCTTCTAGTTCACCGATCCGGTCTTTGAGGTGTGATCCTGGCACGCCATCGATAATCGCCTGTACGAGCTTATCCAGTTCTTTATTGGTTTTTGTAAGCTCATTGCGCTCATGATTGAGCGTGGCATTATGCTGAGCAGTCAGCTCGTTCATCCGTGCCGTATAGCGTTTGCAAAAAACCTCAAAAAGCTCGGGGTTCATTAGGCGCTTCGATAGGCCATCAAAAACCTCATGCTCTAATTTATCACGGGGTAGAGTGGTGAGGTTGTCGCATGTACCTTTATTACGCGCTGTTGCGCATCCAACACGTTCTGCGTTCACGTGGATCATGCCGCCGCCACATGTGCCGCAGATCATCAGGCCTGAGAAGAGATATTTTGGACGCTTGCGATCCCACATCCCCATCTTGCGTCCGTTTTTGGCGCTCGTTGTGAGTGAAACCTTGTTCTGGCGGTCTTTGGCAGCTTGCCATGCGTTTTCATCAATTATGCGAAGTTCAGGCACATCTTTGATGATCCATTCGCTCTCAAAGTTGAGGCGGGATACGCGTTTGCCTGTATCGGGGTCTTTAATATAGCGCAGTCTGTTCCATACCAGTTTGCCACGGTAGAGATCATTATTGAGAATGCCTGTACCTCGGTTTTTGTTGCCATTGATGGTGCTTGCACCCCAAGCTTTACCATTTGGGGCCGGGATGTTCTCATTGTTGAGCTCAAAGGCAATGGCACGAGGGCTCTTACCTTCTGCATATAGATTGAAGATACGGTTGATATTGATGGCTTGTCCTTCATTAATGGTGCGCTCACCCGTAATCGGATTGCCAGCTTCATCCATCTTGCGCACAACATCATAGCCATAGCATTTACCACCGCCAGATTTACCAGCTTCAACGCGCCCTCTAAGGCCGCGTCTGGTCTTGTCAGCCTGATCTTTAAGGTAAAGTGCACCCATAGTTCCTTTAAGGCCTACATGCAGTTCATTCACTATGCCTTCTGAGAGGGTGATGACTTTGATGTCGTTAAAGGACATACGTTTATAAATATGGGCAATGTCCTCTTGATCACGGGAGAGACGATCAATGGATTCAGTGATAATGGCATTGATCCTACCATTGCGCGCATCTTCTAGCAGATTTTGCATTGCTGGGCGGTGAAGTGTTGCACCACTAATCCCGTAATCAGCATATGTATTATAGATCTCATAGCCATCTTGATTGGCGCGTCTGGAACAGTCTCTTAGCTGGTCTTCAATAGACGCTTCACGTTGCATATCTGTTGAATAACGTGCGTATAATCCAGCTCTAACTGCCATGTGTCATGTCCTTTGACTATTCAACGCTTCCGCTTCTCAGAAGCCTGTTTCAACTGCTCCTCTGCGGCGATGTCAGCCAGATATTCAGCAAGCGCTTCCAGCAGGCGCTGATCTTCGCAGAATGTTTCATCCGCCTTGGGATGAAGAGGTTTGGGCTTCTTCTCGGACATAGGCTCACATTAAGGCGTGATGTGAGCGAATTTCCTCGCGGAAACCTCTTAGGTTAGTCAGAGAGCAATGTCTCTAGTCGTTCAGATTGCTCTTTATGCCTGTCTGGGTTTTGTTTCTTGAATTTCTGAATGTTTAGCAGCTTCCATTTAATTGATGGAAAATTCTGATATTGCTCATAATCATTCCAGTCGGGCTCACCTTCATTAAAGCTGATCAAAAAGCTTTTATCTTTATCTTTTAGAATTGAAGTGATATCGGAGAACAGCTTATCTCGCGTCGTTTCAAAATCATCATAACTAAATGGCCCTGCGGTCATTCCCACAAATTGACGTTCATAAGCGGCTGATTGATCAATTTTGGAAGGCGCTAGCACTTCGTGGAATGGTCGGTTATGCCCTAAGAAGGCCAATAGAAACCCATCTCTTACTTCTGAAAGTGTGTGCCCACTTTCGAAGAAGTTTGCCATATCAAATAGGTCACGTGGGTGCTGGCGATCTAAGGCAGCACATATTTTACCACCCCACAGTTCATCCTCCGGCACGATGTTCATTGCAGCAAAAACACCATACTCATCTTGCACGGCATCTGAGATTGGTGTGAGAGTAGGGGATGACAGCGTTCCACGTTTGATCGTGTTGACTTCAATCTTAATGTTTGCGTCTTCGGCGTTTACATACAGCTTCACATCACTACCTTCCTGATTACGTGTCGTGATACTGAGGTCAGGATGTAGGGATTCAAGCTTTTCTTTGATGGCCTGTAGTGCCGCGTTAATGCCTGCAAGTGTTTCGTCTCGGCCTTCGATTGGCAAATATGTGAGATCTATATCGACAGATAGCCTGGGTAAGTCGAGCAGAAATAAATTAATCGCTGTGCCGCCATGTAAAGCAAAGCATTTCTGTTCTGCCACAGTTGGTAAAACGCGTAAGAGGAGGGCAACTTGGGCTCTATATTGATCAGCAATCATAACGCGGCAAGCTCCTTTGGTATTGTTATCTGGTATTGAGGCTCAAATACCCCTCCAGGCTCTATACTCCTCTTGCCGTTTCCGAGATTTATGTTGGCTTTTGAAACAAACGACCACCATTGATGGTTTGCTTTATCCGCCATGAAGCAAAATAGACGATTTACTTTGACGGAATTACTCGCCTCTAAAAGCGCTTGTACAAGTTTGGGGCGTAGATTTACCAAGCCTTCAAAGGTTTGATAGGTTTCTACTAAATCCGCATGTTTTGGGCACAAATAGAGTGTCTCCAGTATTGCGCGTTCTGGTGATGCTATTGTTATGCTGAGTTGCTGATCTTCATATTCCAATAAACTCTTATCAACATCCCCTAAAAAAGAAGTGCAGTGCAGCTCTATCTTATCGTTTAGCCAAGTGTTGTTTTTTAGCCAAGCTGGTTGTTTGTAGCTTGTTGGTGCAAAGAGTTGCCGCGTTTCGGTGGAGCGAAGATAATGTGCATGACCTTTGAGGTGTAGGGCGGTTAAGCCGCCAACATGAACTGGTTTGTGTGTTTGTTTTTGCAACGCATAGACACAGCCTAGCCAGTTAACGCTTGCACCTGTTCGCTTATAGGCGCCTGAACCTAATTTTTCTAGCCAGCCACTCTGAACATAGCGATTTTGCAAGCTGTGAGATACACCGTTTGAGGCGAGCCAGGATGCAAGCCATACCGCATTAAGTGGTGCGCTTTGTAAGAGATTGTTTAATATTTTTCCTTTTTCAGTATTCATAGTATGTAATTTAGCATGTTTTTAAACCAATTGGAAGTTTAAATTTATCCCAAATATATTACTTATAAAGTCAATAATCGCGAAAATATAAACTTCTTTTATTGGGCACATCCCTCAAGGCGAGCTTTTCTGACAATCACCGTAAGCGCTGCTTGTAAGCCCTAGGCCGGGTGAATCTGTTCACGTCCGTAAGGATCTGCTGGGGCACTGTACAGAAAAATAATTGATGTGCAGTGCACAGTGCTTATTTTTTAAATGTTATCAATGATTTGCTGAAAAATGATCGGAGAAAGTCTTAAAAAAACACCACAACCATATACATTAGTTATGGAAATATAACACCTATAGGTAGTATAATAAGTATAAGGAGAGATTATGCAGATACGTATCAAAGGTGAGCATTCCATAGCAGCAATTAAGCAGGCACTACTCGAAATCTTGCTAAAAGCAGAAAGTGAGTATGGTGTTCGTTATACGATTGATGCAACGCTGTATATTAGACCCTCAAACGGTTTTGGCCAAGAATTCATCCCCTCTTATCCAAATGGTAGGCCGATAAAGTACCTGTATTCTAACGGGCCTTATCAGTCTGCCGCCGATCACTATGACTGCAACTAAAAGGAGGGCAAGGAATGTACGTACCAGAGTATATCGATCTAAAAATAGCGCGAGAAGTACTAGGGGAAATCGGAATTTATCTCAATGAACGACAAATGAAACGTGCTGCAGAAATGGATGCGCACGGGAAACGAAAGATACCCTTCTTTAAAGACCCAATTGACGGACGCTTAAAGATAGAGAAACGAAAACTCTTGGGGATATATCACAATGCGCAGTTGGCAGCAGAAAAAGGTGAAGCGTACACTATAGAACCATAACAATAGAACCAAACAATGGCAGATGTAAGAAAAAGAACAGGCAAGAAAGGAACAACGTATCAGGTTCGCCATCCAAGCAAATCTACCAAATCAGGATACGCCTTCAAAACTTTTAAGACGATGAAAGAGGCGCGCGGTTATGTCGAGAGCGGTCAAATTGGCTCAACAAATTCTGTTTTTGACAATTCTATAAAGACAGTTCCACAAGCGATCCGAAGATGGCTCGAAATCTGTGAAAGTGAGGGGACTGATCAGAATGAACCTGTCACCTTATATACCCTGAAAAATTACAAATATTTTGCCTCTTTCATGACTGCGTACGATTGGAAGAAAGAACTTGCTCAGCTTGTTGTTCCGGACGTTGTAGAATTTCGGTCTTGGCTACTTAAAAACTGTCCTTCTCGGTATCTGGCTCGTAAGTGTTTGACGTGTTTCCATTCTGTCCTTCACGAAATGGCTTTGCGGGGTCATATTGGTAGCAATTTGGCCAGTGGCATATCCATTCCTTCGGTGAGCCGATATAAGCAACCGATTACGCCACCGACAGTGAGCGAGTTCAAAGCCCTACTCAACGCGGCAGATAAGTTGGCCAATTCAAAAAACGCGCAGATCGCAAAAGCATGGGAACGGTATCGTCCCATGGTCTACCTTGCCGGAGATACAGGTATGCGTCCAGGAGAGTATCTTGCGGTTCCGACTTTCAACCTCTTCCCAACGGAGATTAAAGTTGATCGGGCAGTTGAAAGAGCGAGTCATAGAATTTCAGTTACAAAAACAAGAGCTGGGTGTCGTTGGATCGATATCAGTCCAGACATTTTTGAAATGGTCAATTATTATGCGAACCATCATGGAGTGGTAAATAAGTATGATCTTGTTTTTCCGACTTCTACGGGGAAGTGGCAGGATATCACTAATTGGCGCAATAGGGGGTTTGGGGCACTATGTGAAGCTGCAGGCTTGATGGTTGAAGAGGAAAAAAATGGTATTTGTAAACCTCGCCCTAAATTTGCGCCATATGATTTACGCCATTTCTATGCATCTATGTTAATAGAACAAAAAGTTAGTCTAAAACGCATTCAAACTCTGATGGGGCACAGCAATATTGCCACGACACTAAACGTCTATGGCCATCTTATAGAGAGAAGTGAGCAATCATCCGAGAGACGATCTGGATTGATTTCCTCTTTAGATTAATTATGAATTCATCAGAAAATATGTACGAAAAAAACACAGTTTCCATGTGGCAAATCTGTGGCGAGTAGGTGCTATGTACTTGAAGGTAAACGGGTTTCTCCAGCCTTTTAATCAGTAGGTCGAGGGTTCGAATCCCTCAGCGATCACCATTATAAAACAAAGGCTTAGAGACAGATTTGAGAATATGTTCCCAGCTTCCGAAGCTTTTGCCACATTATGCTGATCTCCTCTAACTCGCAGAATCCTTTGTTTTTCTGAAACGATCTTTCCTGGCTTGTGGCAAAGTTGTGGCAAAAATCAATACCAATAGCGTTAGAAAACCGGCTGTTACGGCGAGATGTTATGCCTTATTGCAAGCTCCCTCCCAATATTTTCAATAGAAGCCAGTGCATTCCTACGCTGATGAGTGTCGGCGTTACACCTCGCCAATTCATTAAAAGCACGGCGGAGCAAGCTATGCAGCTCCTGTGTTGGTTTCGTTGACAATTCAAACAGAGTGATGAGTTGCATGTGATCCTCCTGTATCGGGAGACCCCGCCTGCCGGAGCCTTTCTGCCCCGACATCCAAAGGCACGGACAGGGAAGGAATTCCCCACAGGAAACCGGATCAAAAGATACCCGTCATTCATTATTGAGAAATTAGCAACGCTCCTTCACCTCATAGTTTCTCCGAATAGTGCTTGCTGATTTGAACGTATGGCTCTCAGAATTTGATAGTCAGATCTGTGCCCTTTTTTGGAGGAAGCGGTCTTATCGGCTGCACTCCCCATAGCAACACCCTTCCGCACCACCACCGTGAAGGGCATGGCCATGGCTCGCTAGCAGCCAGCCCTCTCCTTGCCATCAAAAAAGGAGACAGACCATGAATGAATATCACGCAACCCCTTATGACATCTCAGCCGCAGGCTTTTACTTCAAGACTTACGAAGAATATCTGGAGAAGGCCGCTCATCACACCAATGACTATGGTGATAAAGTCGAAGAATTTGAGATCCAGTTTATCGATGGCGACAATTATGAGCTGTTTAAGGCTCTTAGCATTAGCCAGGCCAATCTGGAGCTCTGGTTTGATGATTATGAAGATCTGGATGGTGATGAACTTATTCGCGCCATCTATCTAGCTCAGCATATAGGGTATGACGCAGATGATATTCTGCACAGGCTGGATGATATTTACCTATTTGAAGGCAGTGCTCAAGAATATGCCGAGCAGTATCTGGAAGATACAGGCCTGTTAAACGAGATCCCTGACCATCTTCAATTCTATTTTGATGTAGAACGTTTCGCCAATGATATGCTACTTGGCGGTGATATCACTGAAGTGACGATACAGAATACCCGTTATATCGCTCAGGAGAGCTGATTATGCGCTGATAAAGGCTTCAATTCCTGACGTCTTTTAGAAGGAACTGAGCATGATGCCAGTTTGAACAATTGGCGGGCATCCTACCGATTATTGATTAGGGACTGTATCAGTGTCTTGTGAGCCGATGCGATTTTTGAAGATGCGTTGCAAATGCACAAGTTGATCTTCCGAATTTCCGTATCATCTAGGTCAAGGAATTGGATTCTAAACTTCCTGCTAACAATTCCTATTGCCGCTTGTTCTGAAATAGGAAGATACATCTCTACATCGCAATCCTTATCGTATGTGCTGCTTAAGCTAACGACAGGACTACTCCCAATAATAAATCTCTTTTTCGTATTTTTTTGGCGTGCGAGTATAATTTTAGTCCTATCGAAGTACTTGGATACTTCTGAAAGCGGGTCCATGGCCAAAGCGTTGATCTTGCCGTTTTTTATAATTCTCTGCTTTGTTTCAGATTTATAATACTTCGGGTGGAACAGGCCAAAGTTGTGAAGTTGACCGACTTTAGTATCATAAAGA
The DNA here is from genome assembly GCA_039975135.1 of Sneathiella sp. GTDB lineage: Bacteria > Pseudomonadota > Alphaproteobacteria > Sneathiellales > Sneathiellaceae > Sneathiella. The sequence continues at coordinate 7,614 of JBDWHS010000026.1, forward strand.
TCTTCTATTTCCTCGGTAGAGCAAGAAGACTGTATGCGATCAATAGATCTCATAAACTGTCTAAAAGTGAGATCTTTTAGTAGAGCTTCTTCATCAGCGGATAAGCGACTGAAGTTTGGGAAATCCTGTTTTATTTTTTTAAGAATAATCCCCCATTTTGATTCACGTTTTTGAAAAAAGTCAGCTTCAACTGAAATGTCGATACTGCTGTCCGCATTAGAAATCGTGTTTAGATGTGGTTCGCAAAATGTACTACGAGTCGAACGATACTGATATCCCCGCTCTGGATGATCTTTATCATAGTAGTAATAGCGCTTATTGCTATCAATGAAGTTCTTTAAGATGACACGGGGAACATAGTGGTGATTCTTGGAGATTGACATTCTGTTCGCTAAAATGTTGCTTTGGTTGATGATATTATATATCCGTATTAAGAGTATTAAAAGGATTTCTGTTTCTACTGCAATACCCACTTCCCGCTATGGCTTCGACAAGCCATATGCGGCTCTTTCTTCCCATCCCGGCATAATGAGAGTGCACGGCAGTGCTTGCCACGGATCTTGACGGTAGAGCCAAACCATTCTGTCTTTTGGCAGCGGTCCTGTTCCCACTGCTTTCGCTCTGTTGCTTCCCGCCATCCTCTGGCGGCCTCGTCCCTCCTTTTGTTCTTGGGCGGATGAGTATCACTGCCGGCCATGCTCAGCATATCCGTAAAGCGCACCGCTTGATCCAGACTTGCCCCTAAGCGACCCGCAACAAAGCCCGCCAGATAATCCGCCTCCAACTCCTGGCGTCTCTGCGGTTTGTTATCAACAAAGATATGACTATTGACATGATGACCGATCTCATGCACGAGAACCCTGAAGACCCGCCAATCCATAGGGCCACTTTTAAGCCAGTGAAAGCGATCCTTATCGTATATCACATACCGCTTGCCCTGACAGAGGAACGCCGCTGCCAGGGGTGTCCGGCGTTTAAACTCACCGGCAATTATCTCAAAGTCATTGGTAAGCCCGATGGTGGCTGTGATGGTCTTTATAGTCTGGAGAACTGCCGGCGAGGGAGTAACAGCCTTATAGGGCATCCGCATGAACTGACAGCGGACAGGAAGGTTTATCTGCTGTGCTAGGGCGTCAAGTGCCCAAAAACTGTTCAATGAGAACAACAAGACCAGCATAGCAGGTGTGCTTGTTTTTTTTGACATCCTCTTATGGCCTGTCACAAACATCAAGACCATCCGGCATCCTAATGCAGATGGGAGACGCGTTGACAGGTAGGACAGCGCTGCTCCTCCCCGCTTCATCGGGCAGATCAACCATGATCAAGATTGAGATCACCATCACCCAGAGGAAAAACAAAAAGGTCAGTATCGAGGCCGTATAGCGATGAAGCTGTAGGATCGTACCGGCAAGTTTACTCATCACTCTCGCTCCTTTTCTTAAGGCCGTAATGATCTCCTTCCATCCCGATCATAAAGGGCGCGGCCCCGCCAGGCTTTGAGACAAAGCTATCCGCATCCTTTGCATTGCGGACGTCTTCAACGGTGAGAGAACGGATCTCCTTGCTGCGCTTCCGCTCTTGATCCAGCCAGTGAAGCTGGATCAGTAGAAGGCACAAAATCAGATAACCAAAGCTGTCAATCATAATGGAGGTCAGCCACACCATGATCAGCTCATCCCAATAGAGGAAGGTGGCTTTCATGGCTGTGAGGGGTTGAAGCTCAAAGCGCTCTTGAGCCCGTCGGTTTTTTAAAGCGTCAAGGCGACCTGTGATCCGGGAGGTCGTCAATGTAAGTTCGTCGCGGATCTTAGCAATAATGACCCGTTGCCGTTCCCGCAAACGGGTGCCTTTCGCCCAGGAAGTGCGGCTGTCAATCTCAGAGGGCAGGGCATTCAGGGTGCGTTCTATCATGCCACTGGTATCCTGGCTCTTCATTTGAGCAAGCAGACTGCGTAGCTCACCCGTATGATCACTTACCCTGTTCAGCACAGATTGGTATGAACCACCCTCGGCAGAGGCCATCCGTGCTTTTTGCAGGATATCAAGCGCTTGAGCCATCAGATCCTCAAACTCTTTGGTAGACACTTTGATCTCCCGAGACAAACTGCTTAATCGGGCGCTGATCGCAAGCTGGCTATCAGCAACGGTTCCATGTCCCGGATGACCGGTATCCGCGCCTGTCTCAAACTCGGCCTGTCCCCTTACCTGGAAACGGGCGCCGATCATATTCAGTTCAGGAAGGAGCGCCGATACCGATTTGTTGTAAAGCGCTTGTTCTTCCAACAAAGCTTCTGCGCGCAGCAATTCTTTTTGGATATGCAGAAAGGCAGCTTTTTGTCCGGCCAGTCCGACAGTGCCCGGAACGGAGGAGACACTGAACACAAAGATCTGTATGGCCAGGCCTACAGACATAACCGCCGTTAAAGACTGCGATGTGTCGCAGATGGTGATGGAATGGAACAGCCACTTCCAGGCAATATAGATCAAGATACTGGAGACAACAGCTATCACGCTTGCAAGGGCTGCATTGATAAAGCTGCTGTTTTCTGCATTGAGAATAGCGTTAAAGCCGTTCAGGCTGAGAACAAAGGAGCCAAGAGCTGCAATCTTGAAGCCGATCATGGTGATTTTTTGAAGCTGGGTAGCATTCATAACAACCTCACTGTTGAAGAATGCCATTCTCAAGGGGGCTGCGGATTTTACTCCTCGCGCTTTCCGCGCCTATCGGGTGCGGCATTTGTCTTTCGCTTTCTCACTGGAGCGCTGATTGATAACCGGTCGTTGAAACTTCACCTCGTTTGAAGGTTGTCCGGAACGGGTAAAGCTATCGGATAAGGTAATCCCGCTTTTGCGGGTCTTCTCAATGTGGCTTGTATACCGCGTATGAATGCTGCTCTGCTGCATCTGGTGTGCTTTCAGCAAGGATTGATATTCAGCATTGATATCTCGGGTTCGGATAGCGCCAAGATCATTGGAAGGCTCGGGCAGGCTGCTGGCGACCAGTTTCTTGCGGATGGTCTCTTCCCAATGCTTTTGATGGGTGCTTAAAACATTCGAGCGTTCAATGGAAAGATCAACCTGATTCCGGGTTGTCTCATTCAGGATGGTATGTCTTGCCTGCCCTGGTGAGAAGATCTCAGCGTTGTTGTTAAACTGGACTTGAACAGCACTTGCCCGCAGGGTCTCAACGGATCGAGCTTCTGATCCGTTTGGGGCATGGTGATATTGGGCTGACGATGAAAAGCGCTCCGACAGTTGTGCAACGCTGTTGACCTGTCTTGATTGCAAAGAGTTTCCACTATGATCCATGGTTCAGATCTCCCGCCTGTTTGCCCCAGATCTCTTCTGGGCTGACTGCAATTTGTCCCAAGCTTCCTGATGGAACATCCAACAGAAGCGCTTGCAGGCGGCAGCGGATCTGTTCGGCCAGAACCACGTCATAAATCGACATAACATGATAGGGAATACCCCGATGTTCGATGATCAGCATCTTTGAATGACGGTAGTACGGTTTGAGGCTCTTTTGTGTGTCATCCGTCTCAGCCGCTTCGTGGATCAACTCTTCTTTGAGCTTTTCATTGGAAAGAGGGGAGTAGCTCTGCTCGGTAAAGGTTACGTGTCGTGCCCGATCCAGATAAGACCAGAAAAAGAGATAGCGCCGCACCCTCACATAACTACCACCAATGAGAATGGTCTTCCTCTTGCTCACCAGGAGGATCAGGAAAGCCATAAGAAAGATATATGAAAGCCCGCCGACCAATGCGATCAGCAGCAGAGCAGCAAGAGGTAAGAGTTCAGCTAAAACAAGCGGTATGATTAGAAGGGCGAGAAGGATTGTACAGAACACTCCCAGCCAGGCGCTCAAATGATCTACAACCTTCCGCCGAAAAGGCGACAAGGCTCTGATCCGGACTTTGACATATTGATTGCCGGTTTTATCGGTGCGGGTTGTTTGACGAAAATATCCCCATAAAGTCAGGCGTCTTAATTCCATATCTGTATTCTCCAAAGAACAAAAAGGATGCTGTTCCCGGCGAGACGGGAAGCGGCTTATAAGACATGCCTGCAATAGGGGAGAGAGCTTCCTCGTATATTCCTCGTGCCGTCCTCATTTATCGCGTGAAATCGTTGTAAATTGCCATAAGATTGAGAGATGTAATTTATCTTGCTCTGGTGGTGCGATGCTTAATAATATTCATGAAGTCTCGACTTTTCTGGCGACTCGCCTTGCCGGTTTTATGGTTGCCAACCGTCACGGCAACCAGAAATGGACCAAATATAGGGTGGCCCATTACATCACCGGCAGTGAAGAGATCTCGGGCTCCATCAGTGATACCACCATTGGCCGCTTCCTCGATCCCGCCTATCCGCAGGAGCCGTCCGCCTCCACTGTACGGATGGTGACGGAGTTCCTGCTTAAGCATAAATGGATCACACAAGATCAGCTTGATCTGCTCAGCCACAGCAAAGAGGTGCAGGTGGCTGCCGCGCTATCTGACTATTTTAAAGCAGGCAAGAACCCTGCCGATAGAAGGTTGCTCAAACAGCTTGAGGGAAGCTACAGCAACTATATCTTACGGGCACCCTATCTTCTGGAGACCCAGCTTATCCTGACCCATCACGAGGAGGAACAGCTTCTCACGGCGTACGAGACCATGCGCCTTTTCAAGGTCAGCAATAATCAACAACTGCAAAGCTTTACAGAAAATCTCCAGTCCAACAGGCAGCATCGTATGCCTGCGCTGCTAAAAGTCCTGGGAGCCGAGCTTTTGACGCAACATGCTCTTTCCGGAGCAGGGGTGGCGAGTGCCGGTATGATTATGCTTTTGATGAAACCTGCAACAACCGGCTTCTCTTCAACGATCAATATCGATGCCGTCAATCTGACGGATGAGGATGATGTCTACCGCCTTGGCGGTTCTAGAAACTCAGGCTGGTATAGTCTGGATAAAGGGGAGGTGCTTGCTCCTTATGAGAATACAGCCAATAGCAGTCCCTATAGCGCCATGCGCTCTTTATGCGGCAAGATCGAGTATTATCCACAGCTTATTGCCGATATCCAGCGTATGAATATTGATCGCCGATCCAAAGAGGTGGACAGTGACGGAATGAAGTTCCATGGCACCGCGCCGGAACTTCCCGGGCAGAAACGACGTAACCAGCAATTTATGGAGACTATTGAGAAGATCATTGCCAAGGCTGTGAGCCTTGATCAGAAGCTGAAGCTCTCCATTGAATGGGGCAGTTTCGTGCACTTTGAGAAAGCGCTGAACGAGGGTGCGAAAGCGGATCTTATCCTGGAAGATAGTCAGTTGCCGTTGGTCTTTTATCTGGCAAGCCTTGGTCGCTATGAGTGGGTGAAAGCGCTTGTCGAGCTTGGCAATTGTGATCTGGCCTGTCGGGATGAACGAGGACTGCCCGCCAGCCATTTACCCGGTGTTTATGCAAAAATTTTGGCAAAGGCTCCTTACGCTTCTGATCTTCGGGAAAGCTATGTAGAAACGGCCCGTTATCTTCGAGATCAGGAGATACAGCAGGAACGAATGCAAAATGCTACTTCACCTTCACCAAGCCTCTAAATTCTGTTGACCTTTCCATAATAAACCCCTCATTCTGATCTCGCACTAGTTGTTTGCAGGATCAGGGTTAAAATGACAGATAAGAAAGACAGAAGGCCGAAGGGCCGGTTTGTCGTGACACCGGACTCCTTAAAAGCCGGAGAGCATGTTGCAGAGCTTGTGGGGAAAGATTTTGATCCAGAAGAAAACCGAAAGCTTGCCGACAGTTACCATGAAAGGATGTTTGAGGCTTTAAAAGAGGTTCTGGATCTGCCGGAGGGCAGCATTGAGTTTATCTCTGGCAGCTATCGTAAAACAACCGTCTTCTCAGCAGAGGGTGAGAATAGCTTGCAGATCATTCTGGATGAGACATTCGACTTCTGGACCTATGGTCTCACGGTTTATACCTGCCTTCCAGTCTTTTATCAGTTGAGCGATAATGACTGGGATCAGCTTATGGCGGATCTTGGAGATATGCTGTTGCTCGGAACCAGCGCGGAACTTCACGAAACAGCTCGCCAGGGGCTCTTCCCTTATTTTGGGAAATATGCGGAAAGTCTCGAGTTTACTCATTTACTCTCCAGAGCCATCATGGCCTTTATCCTGTTCCATGAGGTGTCACATTGTCAGCTTGATCATCTGAAACAGGAAGCGGCCTCCGAAATGGAACATGATGCTGACTTACAGGCTGCCCAGCATTTTTATGAATTGGTAGCCTCTTTACAGCGTGGTGAGAAGAGCGACTTTTTTATTCGACCGGATCAACATGCTGCGCCGCTGGTCGCTCTTGAGATCCTACATCTTCATGAATACTGGCTGACTCTCAACGGCATTGAGAGATCCGAAGAGCAGATCCATCCACCGGCGGCAGATCGCAAGCGGCATATTAGGGCTTATATGTTCGACAATCTGAATGCGGAATCCCGAGGGTTTTATGAGGCCTTTATGGAAGCCATGGAGGGCATTCGGGAGAGGGTGCAGGTCTTCTATGGGGAGGAAAATGGCTAAAGAAGGGGGGAGTCGAATATTATCGTCGCGAATGCAGGCTGACGATTTTTTGAATGCCCATCACATATTGAAAGATACCGTGGCAATGGGGCCAAGCGTGGTCTGTTTGGCATTTGCAGTCGAGCTCTATATCAAGGATGTCTATTTTGCGCTCAAGCTGAAACCGCCCCGGAGCCATAAGATACTGAGGCTTTATGATGATCTGCCGGAGGACATAAAGCAGAAGATCTTTACGCACAGATCCTTGCAGCAGATCCCCTGGTCGACGCTAACGTCGCTTATCATCCCTCAAGAGCCTCAGAGTGATTACGATATCTTTGTCCGTGAGCTTGGGGCTATCAGCGATGGGTTTGAGAAATGGCGATATTCATACGAAGGCGGGAGCTTAAAGTATCAAACGTGGCTCGCCATGGCCTTTATTGAAGCGGTCAAGGTAGTCGCTCAGTCTGTGCGCGAGGAGCGGGCTGAATGAGAAATTCGAGGCCCTGTCACTATCCCCCGAAATAGCCGTGGAGCGGCCAGAATTTGATCCGCCTGTACGTATTCACCGATATGAAAAACATCTCATCGTTTATGTCATAGACGACAATGGAATTTTTTTAATTCGGGTTTTGCATCAGAGCATGGATGTTCCGGGGTAATTGTCACAGTAAATCCGAGAAAGCGCCGACCCCGGGGTATTTCATGCTCCGTGATGACGAAATTGCGATCAGCCGTGTTTTGTTTTATTCTTGGGGTCTTGCAGGACATATATCCGGTAATCATATCGAAATGATACAAGATTTTACTCCGGCGAAGGACAAGAGTGGCGGACGCAATCGGTGATCGTTTCTATTTACACCGATATTGAAAAGAGGAGGGGTGAGTTATGGCAATTCAAAAACGGCAATTCGGCTATCATTCGAAAGACAATGGCGATGAATGGTGGTTTTATCTTGCGCGAGATACAGATAAACCACACGACCTTTTTGTGATTTACGAAACAGAATTCGGGGGAGAGAGAGGTGAGCGGCGGATACCGCTTGTTGAATATTTGGATAGCGGCGAACGCGGAACCGGCAAATTGAAAGAACTGATTGGCTCTCTTGTTGAGGGCAAGCTGGAGTAATAACAGTCAGTCCTTAAAGGGCTGTGCATATGTACTGCTGACCTGTGTCTATTTTTAGCAGATTGCTGTAAAAATCAAAGCTGTCTTACAACAAAGTTCCACTGATCTAAACGAGCCGTACGTTCGGGCTCCTTTCTTCCAGCCATCTATCTATCTTCTTTTCTGTCAGTTCAACAGGTAGTGCATCTGAATTCTGGCACCTTGTAAGCTTGCCTTCATTCGTTCGCAGAAAATCTCGATCCACCAGCACAGAAGTAGGAATAGGGACACTTTGCCATGCGGTTAAAAGCTCGCTATAAAACACTGCCTCAACCTCTTTGTCCTTGTGAGAAATTCACCGCTTAATACGGTAGGCATGAACTCCCGGATAGCCGCTTGCTATAATCGTCTCTTCAACTTTGTAATTAACTTAATCAAGATGCACAGACAGCTTTTTACTCATGTCAGATGTTAAGGAAACCGTCGGCTTCGATTGCAAACCGGGTGTGGCCTTGGAAGGGCTCAATGGCAGGGCTATCGCATGAAACAAAGGTGAATCTTGTGCTCCTTTTCTTTGACTATATCCAAAATTTGCACTGATTATCTTTATTGTGATACACTTATAAAGTGTGTTGAAATTGTAAAAGCACTCAAATCTTGAGTGTAAATCCACTCAGCCGGGATGTGAAAAAACCTGTCGTTAAATACATTCGGCTTTATGAACCGGACAATCGCAACGCACAGGGTAGTGAGGGGACATTGAATCTAACGGGCGCATTTAATGCAATCACAGAAATAGCGAATGAGAAACGCAAGGCTCAAGATCTTGAGGATCTTAATCATGAGCGTTCTGGCGTTGAATCTGGCCGTATGCAGCGTTTTCTTGTTGGCGGCAATGGCAGCATCGCGCAACAAGCCAAAAAAGACAGAGAAGACGCACAATTGCGCACTATGCTTGATGTGCTCATGCAGGATCAGGAATACGCGGCTCTCTGGAACGAGGTTGATCAAGACACCCTCAAAGCCCAGAGTAAAGTCGATGCTCTCCAAGAACGTATCGACACCGCCATCGAACAGGCGAAAGAAGGTTTACAACAAACACTGAATGACGCCGTTACCCTGCCGGATGGACGCAAAGCCTTTATGGGCGAAGACGGCGTTGTACGCGCAGCTGACGGTCAGAAGGTTGATCCAGCCATCGTCTCAGGGATCGACTGGACAGGCCGCCCCACCTATGACGACTACCGCAAGCAGCGTGATACTCTGGATAAGCTCAATGATCTGGATCGCCAGAACCGCGCTAACTCTGCAAAACTCGGTGATATTCGCAACCGTCTACACGATGATGAGAACCCATCTTCAAAGGATGATTTGAAGAGAGACAAGGATACGGTAAGAGATATCGAAAAAGACATCGATGGCCTTAACGTCCAAGTAGACGCAGCGCTGTCCAAAGACCAGCCCCAGCAAACCACAGAGATGAGTATCGCACCGCCTGCTCTGGATAAGGTAAGCGTTCTTCCCGAGATCTAGTCACGGGGCAAATTTTCCGCATTTCTTTTGTAGAACAGCCAGAACAATTGCGCTCGGATGATGTTCTGGAAGACGCTTCATAACGCCGAGGACTTCGTCATGTCGCTGTTTGATAATAGCTGCGTCACTGGAATACCAATCTGAAATACACGACCCGAGTGCTTTTCGCACTTGAGTAGCGATTGTAATGGCCGTAACGACTGATACTTGCAGAAAGTAATCTTTCTGCCCTCTCTCCCATTTCAGAAATTCACTTGATGTATCTAATCCTCCAGCATTTGCGGAAGAAGAAAATAATATAATGAATATCAGTAAAAATTTAATATTCGCTGGTTTTTTATAGAATTTATTGGATAGATTTTTGAAAAATCTGTGGAAACAATATTGTGAATATTGTTTTTTACTTTGAATTTTCTAAAGATTCCGTTATCTTCTCAGAGATAACAGACGTGCGGAAAAACGCGCGCAGTTCCATAAAATGGTGATTAATCAAGGGTGTAGGTGACGTGAAACAGAATTCACAATTCTGTTCGCGGCTGTGAGCAACACTTTCGAAGGAGTCACCCATGACCAAACCCCAATCCCCCTTTAAGGGCATGTCCCTGTATAACCACATCGGCGAGCGTAAATATCTCACCAGCGATGAACGTAAGAAGTTTCTCGCCGCACTGCCTGTTCTTGAAAATCCGGCGGAGCGCACCTTTTGCGAGCTGATCCACTGGACAGGATGCCGCCCCAGTGAAGCGCTGGGCATTCATGCGATCAATATTGATCTGGACGAAAACATGATCATTATCCGCAGCCTCAAAAAGCGCGGCAAGCAAAAAGGACGGCATTTTCGGCCTGTTCCCGTTCCTGCCGAATTTATCAAGCGGCTTGATCGCGTTCACGCCATCCGTGAAGCACAAGCCGCAGACGATCACGGCGGTTCCCTACGGCTTTGGTCGTTCGGTCGTACAAAAGGCTGGCGGCTTGTGAAAACGGTGATGGAAGCAGCGGAAGTGACAGGCACGAAAAGCAGTGCCCGTGGCCTACGCCACGCCCTCGGTGTTCATGCCGCAGTGATGCATGTCCCAGAGACACGCTTGCAATCATGGCTCGGCCATGCCAGCTTGGAAACCACCGCAATCTACATCGCCGCCTCCGGCCCCGAAGACCGCGCCATTGCTAAACGCATGTGGAGGTAGGGCATGAAAACCAAACCGAACTACGAAACACAGATCGACACCCTTATCGATATCATGGCCGAACTAGGAACTCTGGAAACCAGAATTCGAACATTCCGCGAAAGCATGGAACCAATTGTCGACAAAATGTATCAAGTGTGGTTCGACAAGCTGCCATAGCGATTGTTGATTTCCGGCTTTACTAATATTGTATAATGAAGATTGTTTAGCATTGTCACGAAAATGGGAATTGTATTGTTGAAACCCATATGAGAGAAAACCGTTCACATTTGACCCTTGTTCTTCATAGCCTGAATTTTGGCCCTATGCTCATCTCGAATTTGCTCGTTGAGGTGTATCATTTTGTCATCTAATTCTGAAAATGAAGGTAATTGTTTTTCAAAAGTTTCCCATCTGGCAAGCATTGAACTCATTGATATGCCGTCAATATCACTATGCTTTGTGATTATACTGTTGAGCCGGTGAAGTTCTTCACTTATTGGTTTATGCTCTATAATTCTATTTGTTATCCATAAATAGACATCAATGATTTGCAAGCCAATACAATCATTACTATCGCCAATTTTTATGTCAGCTTTAGGAGTGCCTTCGCGTAGCACATCACGTTCGTCAAGTTGGCGATGTAGAGGTTCCATTATGAAATTTCTTTTTTCCTCTGAGTTTTGTTTTCTGAGGCCGTCTGCAAGCGAAATGGCATGCTCAAGCGTTTTTTTCTGATGTTTGTTAAATTGCGATTGTTGATCCACGACAATACCAAGGGCATCTTTTCTTCCAGCATTTCTAATTCGTTTCGCCATTGAGGCGATAACGAATTGAAAGCCTACGGAATTAGGAGATATCATCATAGGATGAGAGTTTCCAAAATCGAGCTTTAACGGATTTGCAACTCCATACTGGAATGCGTACTGCATTAATTCTTTTGATCGTTCATCGAGCTTAGAATATGGCAACCTTTTCAAAAGCGTATTCAATAGCTCTGTTATGCCACGTTCCCGTTTTTGAGTATTCCGCTCTATGCATAGAGACCACGACAGTTTTAAGAGTTCGATATCAAACAATTCGGCAAGTTTTCGAATGAAAGGGTATCTCAAGGGTGTCCAGTACGTATCCCATTTTATTGTCGGGTTTATGCCAGGATCAAAGACAGCTTCAAAAAAATGAATGAGGGCGTAATCAACTTTATCAATGAAATAGTAGTCAAATTTAAATTTCATTTTCTTATGTAGGTTTTCTAATAAAGGTGCAATAACGCTCAGCTTCCCAACGCCTAATTCGTTTGCATGTATTGCTTCTTCACCTATTTCGTTCAAAATCTGTGCATGTAGTTTTTTACCAAAAAAGTCAACATTGGTTTTGCTGGACAGCACTCCATAACTTAGAACGGGCTGATTTTCATCGAATAAGTTATTCCCGGTATTCCCTGCTTCATCAATATGAAAAAACATTTTCGATTAATCCTCATATTACCTTTTCTCACATTGCAAGCGAGTGTTTTGATGAGCATGCTCATTACCTCAAAAAAGATCAAGAGCTTGCTGAACGGAAACCTCCGTAGGATTGCCAAATACCTGAAACTTGCCGTATCTCTGTTTCAAATGAAAACATCGTAGAAAAACGTTGTGAGGATGAAAAGACATTCGGAATGTATAGAAACGGATACGACGTAAGCACTGAAAACGCTTTTTGCTATGTCAGTGTTACTTATTTTCGGTGGCCATACCTGAACGATTGCGGGCTTATTAAGCCGGTTCTAATGGCTTTGGTCGTGGCAAGAAGTTTGGTATTTACTTCCATGCTTTTGAATATATTTTTCCAGTGAAATCTGACGGCAGCAACAGTGATACCGATTTTGAATGCTATTTCCTTGTCCGCTTTACCTTCTGCTGCCCAACATAAGACCTCTAACTGACGATCTGTTAAGGGCGTCAGTATGTCGGTTTGGTAGGTGCTTATGAACTTTTCATGGAAAACAGTTGTTATCATATATAACTCGGATAGGTCCCGTACATCGTTTGCATTTTCATTTTTCTCCCTAGATAAACCGATCCCTGCTATCTCGCCTGATTTCCCAAGAAATGAGAAGCCGGCACCATCCGCCACTTTAGCTTCTTCCGCTTCTCTTATTATCTTCTCCGACATTAGAAATGCCTGTGGATTTTGAGAATTGTCCTTCTTTAGAATTGATAAGGTGTCATTCCAAAAGAATGGAGTAGTACTTCTGAGAAGTCTCTGCCAAACAGCATCGTATTTTTGATATTCATTCTCGTTATAGTGTTTTATCCAATCCTCAGGATAACTCGTTGCCAAACCGTGATACGCTGACTGATTTATTGAAGGATGGTCAGTCATGAGGGTATAACAAACGTTGCTATACCCATATTGGATAATTGACTGATTTAAAACACTGAATGCCTCTTCACGGCTAAGTGCGGATTGAAGGCCTTCCAGTATCTTTTCAAGATCTCGCATACCCCCTCCTAACAATATTGATAGCTTATTACACAACTTAACACATGATATGTATTATAAAAAATCGCAAAAGGAGTATTGTTGGGTGGAGGCAGGTCAATTCATAAGTCTTTGAAAGAAAAATAGAAACCTTTTGAACGAAGTATATCTATGGCAACAAATTCCAAGAAAAAAGAGTATTTCACAGTATTTATTATAATACTGATTCTGCTAATGTTTTTTTATTCAATTTCTAACATATTCAAAAATGTGCATAAATCTGTCGGTCCAGCAGAAGTCTTTGCATTGGAATTTACCTTGGCAACGACAAGTGGATTTCTAGCACCAGTGAATTCATGGTTTCGAAATAAAGACTATAGTTTTTCTTATGAGGATAAATATGAGAAAGATATTGATCGGTATGGAGCTGTTTATCGTCAAGGTCTATATTATCATCCTATAGCATTGGTGCTAGGTGATATTTTTGGATCAATTTTCTCAATACTTAGCGCTATCGCCTTTTTCTTCGCCAGAAGGTCTAGCTTACCTATAACTGCATTTAAGATAATGTTCTTTACGGAGCTCTTGGAAGAAACGCTTTATTATATAAACGTCTATCGTATGACCGGAGAGTTCGATGTGGGTCCAATTGATATTGGAGTAACATTAGTAATAGCACTGATTGTGGGGTTCTTCGGTAGACAAGCACAAAAACGACATCAAGGAGTGTAGTGGTATGCTGAAATTTGCAAAACTATTGGTTTGGATTGTCGTTTTGGCATCCTTGATTGGAGGATTTACTTTATCCCCCTCTCAGGCTGGAAAATGGGAGCGAGTAATTAAAGAGTATGCGCAATCTGGGAACGATTTGAGTGGTGTAAATACATCGCGGCTTCCTAATCCTATTTCGGATGATGTTATGTCCGTGAGGAAACAGCAAGACGATGCAGCAGAACAAGTGAGGCAAGCTGAAGCGCGGCGGTTAGAAGAGCAGAGGCGAATTGAGGCAGAGCAAGCTGAAGCACGGCGGTTAGAAGAGCAGAGGCGGATTGAGGCAGAGCAAGCTGAAGCGCGACGATTAGAAGAACAGAAGCGGGTTGAGCAGCAACAGGCAGAAGCGCGACGATTAGAAGAACAGAAGCGGGTTGAGCAACAACAAGCTGAAGCACGGCGATTAGAAGAACAGAAGCGGGTTGAGCAGCAACAGGCAGAAGCGCGGCGATTAGAAGAACAGAAACGGGTTGAGCAGCAACAGGCTGAAGCGCGACGGCTGGAAGAACAGCAGACAAACAAAAAACTTGAAAATAGCACTACCGCTAATCAGAATTTCAGGCAAGGAGGCACTGCAAAGAAATATGTCGGTAAAGAGGCAGCAGAGTCGAAGTCAGATAGCGTTATCCATGTAACAAAAAGCGGAGTAGCTCTTCCTTTAGGGACAAAGCATCAAATTCCAAATCACTATGTGCAAAATCCTCATCGATCAGGTAGCTATGGTGAAGTGATTAATGGAAAATTCAGAGAGAAACTACGTATTGACCCTCTAACGCCTTCAGGGAAGAAGGGGCCAAATTATTCCCACTATCATAAGAACGGAAAAAACCCCCATTACAGTCCGAGGCTAGGAGATAAAGATCCTGGATTCCATTATGAAAACTAAGTTTGATTCATTACAATGGCACGATGCGGAACTGCTATCAATTAGCATTGATCGTTCAAATGCTGGTAACAATGATACTGTTTCCATTGCCGTCAGGTGGCCTGATGGCAGTCAGAATAATGTAGTGTTTAGAGATTGCTACTTACTTGATGCGGTCATGAATTTTGGGGTGATTGCGGAAGAAAGTATTTTGGAGGCTATATGTTTGGATACTGGAAGACGGATTTCTGAAATAAAGAGAAATTGGGAGAAATTGGGGGTAAATTTAGAGGGCATTAGTTGTTATCGAATTGTCACCAATTCGACTAATAGCCAAATAGATATTTACGCAATGTCATTTATTTTACTCTAATATTAATGAAGGATGTTTAATGGGTTAGTTCTAAACATTTTGACAATGCAAGCCCGCGAAAATTACTCCTATGCAAGATTTAGTGGTTGAGGGTATTTTTTAAAGAAGCTGAAAGAGCTCTCTTGCCACACTAATAGCGCCTTCCAATGCCCTCTTCTTTTCGCGATGATGTTTAAATGTTTTCTTGTGCAACAATTTGAGGCACCTATTTGCCGCCACTCTACACCGCGCGAAGACGCGCTTTAGAACCTTGTCTTCCAGCTTACATCAAGCCCGTTAATGGCTAAATCATCTTTTCCCGTCAGCATCTCCTGCCAAACGAGGTGTCGTTTGGGGAGCTGCTAGACGGTCCCCCACAAAGCTGATTGATCAATTCCCGGTCGTGATCAAGCGTCCGGTATTGCTGTCGCCGGCTATGGCTTGGTGGCGTTTTTATGCCCTTTTTCCGTCCGCTCGGCGCTGGCCAGAGGTTCATGCGCGGGGGAGTGGTTCCTCCGTTGTCAGAACCTAAAAGAAAAGGAAACATAGTATGAAACTCAACCATATCAATCTTGATAACCTCAAAACCTCACCCTTGAATGTCCGCAAGAACGGCGAAAAGGGGGGAGAAGACCTGATCCCGAGTATTAAGGCCATGGGGCTGATCCAGCCCTTGCTGGTGCGTCCCAACTGCGAAGGCTTTGAAGTCATCGCTGGACAGCGCCGCCTGTCTGCCTTGCAGGAAATTGCAAAGTCCGAGGCCGTTGATCCAGTCCCCTGTCTGATAATGGAGGATAAAGACGATGCCAATGCCATTGAAGTATCACTGATAGAGAATATCGCTCGTTTGCCGATGGATGTTCTCGATCAGTTTGAAGCCTTTCAGGCGCTGGTAAAAGAAGGAAGAAGCGCTGAAGAGATCGCAACTCATTTTGGCGTTACAGAAAAACTTGTTACTCAACGCCTCGCCATTGCCAATCTCTATCCGCCGATCCGCAAGCTTTATTGCGGAGAGGAGATCACTATGACCACTTTGCAAATCCTCACTATGGCGACAACTCGCCAGCAAAAGGACTGGTATAAACTGTTTAAGTTCAAAGACGGTTATGCACCAGAGGGCTGGCAGCTTAAGAACTGGCTGTTCGGCGGTGAACAAATCCTGACCTGCAATGCTCTCTTTGATTTGGAAAGCTATGGCGGAACCATTATCTCCGACCTTTTCGAGGAGGAACAGTATTTTGCCGATTCCAAGCTCTTCTGGGAGTATCAAAGCAGAGCGATTGCCGAATTGATGGAAGAATATAAGGAAGACGGCTGGTCAGAAGTGATCTTGCTGGATGTTGGTGCACATTGGAGTGTTTACGAGCATGTGGATACCCCAAAAGAGGAGGGCGGTAAGGTCTATATCCGTGTTTCTTCCAATGGTGAAGTGACACCCTATGAAGGTCAGCTTTCACGGGAGGAGATCAAAAGGCGTGAGCGAGAAGAAAAAGGGCTACCAGAAGAAAAGCCTGTTCGCCCAGAACTTACCAAAGCCATGCAGAATTACCTGGCCTTACACCGTCATGCAGCCGTGCGCAGTAGCTTGCTTGAGCATTCCGACATTGCGCTTCGGTTGGTGGTGGCGCATATGATGGCGGGTTCCAGCCTCTGGACGGTTTCTGCAGAACCGCAAAAGGCCAGTAGCGAAGCCATTGAGCAGTCACTCTCCCATAATACCGCGCAGGCATCCTTTGAAACCGAAACACAGGCCATCCGATCCTTGCTGGGTATCAACGTCAATGATCCTGTCATTGATCAAGGCTCCGGCTTGGGAGAGGTGATCAGGGATTTACATGATATCTTTGCCAAACTGCTGACCTGCTCCGATGAAGAAGTGATGCGATGCCTCACCTATCTTATGGCAGAAAGCTTGCAATCAGGAACAGCCATGATCGAACAGCTTGGTGTTATGCTTAAAGTTGATATGAGTGATAATTGGCAAATGGATGACTGTTTCTTTGATCTCTTGCGCGATAAAGAGGTGATCAACGCCATGCTTGCCGAGATCGGTGGGGAGGATATTGCCAAAGGCAACCTCACATCAACCGCCAAAGTGCAGAAACAGATCATTCAGGATTTTATCTCTGGCAATGGCAGACAGCAGAATAAGGACTGGCAACCTCATTATGCGGTGTTCCCCATGAGTGCCTATCCAGAGCGGGGCGGTATGGAAGTCATTGATCAATATGAAAAGATCAAAGGCTGGTATAAAGCCTGATCCTAAAAACGCGCGCCGCGTCGGCGGCGCGCGTCTCTTATTACAAATCCTGTTTAATGGGCAGCAAGATACTGCCCGACCGGATCATCGTTCCGGTAATGCTCCACCCGCTGAATAATATAAGGACTATAGCCCGCTTGCAGGATCAATTGACGCTTAAGCGGATCGGCGCGGGAGAAGAGGCGGCTAATCTCATCAGGGGTTGCGAGACTAAACTGTTCCAATCGCTCATCCCGCCCCGTCAACCCTTTACCCCGCGCACCGGAATCCACTTCCCGCGCCGTAGCGGTCATAACAGGGGTTTTCCCAAGACGGCTTGAGAGATATTCTGTGGTGGTCTGATCCACATTTCCAAACGCTTGAAGTATCCCTGCATTGGCGGCAAAGCTTTCAAAACGGTCTTTATAAAGAGCCTTGCCTTGCCCCCAATCTTGCAGGATCACCCACAACTTCATGTCAAAAGATGCCATCTGTCCTATAGCATCCTCAAGCTGCCGCATATAGCCTAGCACAGGAAACTCGTCGAGTATCAGTAATACTGGATGCTTGGGCGCCTCCGACACTCGTTCCATATCGGCAAGCAAGCTATTAATAAAAAGCCGCAGAAACCGGCTGCACACGCCCATACGGGTGGCAGGCAATACGAGATAAACTGTCATGCCGTTTTGCAGCCGCTTTAAATCCTGCAAATCAAAACTGTTCTTCGAGCTTAGCGCGCGCATCGCCGGAAAAGATAAAAACTTCATATGCCGCCGAAGCGTTGACAGCACACTACTGCGTTCCGTATCGGCCTTCTCGTAAAAGCTGACAGCGCTGTCACTGATAAAATGGGCGATATCTTCATAACCTTGTTTGGCAACAGCCTCGGCGGTATCCAGCATGGCATTCTGTAAAGCTGGGGTTGGATCTTCTTCACTTGTTGGGGACAAGGCACGCATAAGCTGGCGCTGAACCGTGCCGAGATGTCGATCTTCATCAGAGATGGCAGGACTAAAGCGAATATGAAGGACAAGTCCGCCCAGAAACTCTCCGGCGGCTTCGTCCCAATGGGGATCTTTCTCCTGTCCGGTGGTTTTGATGACGGCATCCACGATGTCAATTACATCTTCAATGATATGGTTATTGGCGTGTTTTAGTCGATCCAGGAAATTAAACCCGCATCGATACTGCGCGGCCTCACCGGTAACCGTGTTAAAAGGGTCAATGATATAAATCGCTTGTCCGAGCGCCGCCCTGGCGCAAGCGGTGGTCATGGCTGACTTCCCCTTGGGATCAACGACGACCGCATTCCCGTCATAGAAAAATAGATTGGCATCGACGGTGAGTGTTTTACCAGCCCGGCTTCCGGCAACGGTGAGAATATGCCGATCATCTGCAATGCCGATCAGCTTGTCGCCCAAGGCACCAAACAGGATCTTTCCTTGCGGGTTCTTCGGATCATAAGTGAGCGCAGCGCTGTTATAGATCGCTTGCGGTTTTTGCCAATGGGCTTTGGGTTGTTCCTGTTGCCAGAGATATTTGGCTGTATTCCCTCGTGGGATATCTTTCATCAGATCCGGCATCCATACATTCGGCATCTTCTGCTCCTTAAATGGGTTAAAGAGCATCACCCTATGCCGCACAGAAGAAGAACGTCCTCGTCTCTTCAGCATGTGTCTTATGGGTTATCTGCCCAAGAAGGTCTTTCCTGATCTCCGGCTTATTCCGAGGAATAACGAGCCTTACCGATCACTGGATCGCAGACTGTTGCCAAGCCATCAACAGGCTGCCCGCGCCGGTTTCGCTATCGCTCCACCCGTGTTGCCTATGACAGCTTGTCCCTGGACTGCGTTTTATCCAGTTATCGGCTCGCAATTCCGCAAGCCGGAACAAAAAGGAAAAACACAATGACAGAGACATCAACACCAACAGACAACAATAAAAAGCCGGACTGGACAGTCAAATCTCCAAAAGGGCATGGGCGTTATCACCGCCTTGAGACTATCGGAGCAGGATGGAGCCGGGAGGATAGTGGGATCTGCGTCAGGCTATCCGGCACCCAGATCGTGGAGAATGATCTTTATATCTATCCGGTCGAAAGAGCAGAATAATCTGCCTAAGCTATCAGACAGAAAAAAAGCCCCTTGCGGTTATACATCGCGAGGGGCTTTTAATGGGTATCAGGTTTATTCCAGACGGACAGCTGGCAATCCATGACGGCTACAGATAAACTCGGCCTGTAATCCGGCATAAAAACTCTGGCTGCAGCCTTCTGCCGGGCAGATATATTTATAGCGTTTACCGCTGGTCTTCTGCTTCACTGCTGAGCGGGGCGATCTTGCCAGGTATTGGCAAAATCCAGGGACAGCAATTCCTGGATCAAGTGATCCACCCGGCTGCCAGTCTCACAATAAAAGGAAACCTTCTCTCCTGTTTCCTTTCCGCCTTTCTCTCCGGTACTGGAGGGAATAAGGCCGATCTCTCGTGAAAACGCGGCTCTTTCCTTGTTACGGTAAGAGCCGCGCCCCGGTTTACCAAAATGATGTTGTTGCTGAGAAACCACGGCATCCATCAGGGACATCACAAGTTTTGCAATGGGGATGCCCTTTAAAAACCGGGAATTGACCGTGATCCGGTCAATGCGTTTCCCGCTGATATGATCAATCACCTCGGCTTCGAAGGTACAACAGGAAGAACGCAGCGGCTTTAGAAAGATTTGCACAGGCGGCAGCAGACCGCCAAACAGGACTTTGTTGCTATAGTGGCAAACCTTGTAACAGAAATTCTCTGTGGTCTGGGTCTCATACTGAATATCAATGGGACTGTCTCTTTGGATGATCTGCTGCATTGATGTGTACACTCCAATCCCGTTTGGATCTGTGAAGAAGTGTAGAGTGACAGGGAAAAGGCAGAGCCTTTCTCGCGTTGTCCTCTTGTGATCCGGGGGCAAGACAGGGCAGGGCGAGGTAAATCAGCAGCGAATGGAGCTGGGCGGAGGCAGGGGGAACTCTCTTAAGGCCTTCTTATAAAAGAGCCGGTTACCCTAGAGATTATGGAAAGGGCGGTGTTGTTTTTTACACAAGGTGTGCAGAGGTAGGACCTCCCCCTGCGCACCTTGCAAAGAGGAGACAATTTCATTTGTCCCCCCGTTTGATCCCCCCTGTTGAATTTTGGGTGGTTTCGCCCACCCCTAATAACCCGACGACCAGACATTGTTGAATGTTGGATCAGCAACCAAAGCGGAGATAACGCTCTCCCTCTGAACACCCATCTTGTGTTTTCTCGACGCGACATAATTGCGAGGAAAACAAACCGCCACAGCCTATACAACGGAGATTATGAGACAAACTGAAACACGCGCGAACAGAATACAAAAAACAATCGTTTTGGATATCGAATCCGCAGCGATTGTCGCTCATGTTCAGTCTACTCAGAATTTGTCATTTAATGCCGCTGTCAAATATTGCGTCAAACGTCACAAGATCAAACAGTATGAACCGGGCGAAAAAGTCTCGCTGGTCAAGCTGTTATCGATGCTTGGTACGCTGAAACACACGTTACAGGATGTGACGCATTCAGGCGGTGAGAATTGTGCGCTTCTGCTTGAAGAAATCCGCGATCTCCTCATTGAAATTCGAAATGCCATTTTTAGGCGTTTGGGCCGTAAGCCATGATCCCCTTTGCCTCTCAGCGCGGCAATGGAGGTGATCTGGCCGTACATCTTCTAAACGAGCATGATAACGACTATATGCGCGTTATTTCTATTGAAGGCTGCGTTGCTGATGATTTGCACGGGGCATTTGCCGAATGGGAGTTGCAAGGTCAAACACTAACCAACGCCAAAAACTACATTTACGCCATTTCTGCCAATCCGAGGGATGACCTGTCCGAAGACCAGATGCTTGATTATATCAACCGGGTAGAAATGGCTGTCGGCCTTGTTGGGCAACCCCGTGTCATTGTTGAGCATATTAAAAATGACCGCATGCATTGGCACGCCGCTTGGTCACGAATTGACGTGGAAAATGAAAAAGCCATCCCCATTTCATATGATCGTCAAAAACTCATGATGATGACGCGGGAATATGCGCGGGATCATCACATTGAATTGCCGCAAGGTTACTATAAAAAGTTCGAGAAAGCGGGTGAGAAAGATAAGGATTATAACCTGGGTGAAAAATACCAGTTTGAAAGCACAGGAATTACAAAGGAAGAGCGCAGCAGGCTCATTACAGAGCTATGGCATACTCGGGATACACCAGAAGCCTTCCTGACATCATTGGAGCACCATGGCTATATCTTAACGCAAGGACGTCGCCCTTATGTGTTGGTTGACCTCTATGGTCATATGAATAGCCTGCCAAAGTTTATCGCTAATAGTGATGTGCGGACGAAACAAATCAGAGATTTTCTGGGAAAAGATCGAGAGTTACCTGATATTAAGGAAGCTCAAGCCGCAGCCAAAGGCTTACTCAAAACCCTCAGTGAGCATAAGAGAAGTGAATCACAAGCTGAGCGCATTGAAATGCTGAACCACAGCCAAGCGGAACGGAGAACGGACGTTGAAGAAAACCTACAATCTGTGTTGGCAAAACAAAAAGAGCAACGCTCATATTTTGAGCAAGGTCAATTCAATGAACGACATCAATTGCGCGGCAACTACCAAGCAAAACAACGGCTGGTAAAACAGGAACGAGAAGCAAAAAAACTAACTGGATTAGCTAAGTTTTTGGCAAAAGTAAGCGGTGTTGAATTAGTGCGCCATAAACTACAAAAGCATCAAGATAAGCAAAGAATACAAAGTTATCAGGACCAAAAATCAGCGCTGGAAGGGCAGCAACGTAAACAAGCTGAACTATTCCAGCGACAGCTGGAAATGAAGGCTCTTGAAGCCGTAAGGCATCAACGTGCCATGGAACAACGCGATAAGAGAGAAATGCAATCTCTACTGAAAAGTTTGGAACTAGAGGGACGCAAGAAAATTCGCGGGGGGCATCACCACCTGCCTGGAGTTGAGCTGAAACTCTCACCGCGCGGTCGTCCAACTATGGTGTTCCGTGCGAAGCAAAGGTTCACTTCGGAATTTGCTAAAGAAAAACATCAGCAGCATCAACAAGAGGCGAACAAGCCAAATGAGGTGAATGCAGATAAGGACTTTGAGAGGGCATCTGATCAGAGAAAAGCTGAGCAAATGCAGCAATGGTATCAGTCGGAACCAGAAAAGAAGTTATCCAGCTATAGCCGCCCGAAGGTTTCTAAGCCGAGTGGGAAAGATAAAGGGAGAGAGAGGTAAGGAACTTGGCTTCGAAGATAATGTGCTTCGGTTTTAATCTGGACGAGTACATCATCTTTAGAAATAGCAATTGCAATTATCAGTAGTTTTATGAGAACGTCTTAATAGTCCCCAAAACGGACGTTACGCATTAAGGTAAACAGTTAGAGAAAATTAATAATGACTGAAAGAAGTCTGTATGGACGAACATAAACAGATCAGTGCCATTAATGAAAAAGCCAATCCAGAAGGTTCCATTTGGCATCGGTGGGATCCACATATTCACATGCCGGGAACGCTTAAAGAGGATAGATTTACAGGCGGAGATGCGATTGAAGATTATTTGAGATGCCTCAATGCAGTGACCCCTCCTATTCGCGCTATTGGTATCACTGACTACTATGTGTTGGATAGCTATGAAAAGCTCTTTGTTCTCAAAGAAAAGGGAGAGCTTCCGCATGTTGAACTTCTTTTTCCTAATATTGAGCTGCGTTTTGCAGTCAATGCAGGGAAAGGCTCACCAATCAATGTCCATCTTCTCGTATGCCCAGATGATCCAGATCATTTAAATAAAACTAAGCGCTTCATGAGTGATCTCAAATTTTTGTATAGTGGCGAAAAATATGGGTGTACTAATGATGAACTAATCAGATTGGGGTATGCATTCAATCTCAAAGCAGAAAATGATGCACATGCTCTTAGGCTGGGTGTCGAGCAGTCCAAAGTTACACCGCAAAATTTGGTTGAGGCTTTTGAAGGTTCTCAATGGGCTAGAGAAAACATTATGGTCGCTGTCGCTGCTAGTAAGAATGATGGCACTGGGCAATTGCAGGATGACGGGTTAAAAGCACTGCGCGTTGAACTTCAACGCCTTTCTCATATTATTTTCTCAGGGCGGCCTGGAGACAGATCATACTGGTGTGGCAAAGGTACGGACTCTAAAGAAAATCTTGAACAAACTTATGGGAGTTTGAAGCCATGTCTTCACGGATGTGATGCCCACACTCTTGAGAAAGTAGGAAACCCAGATGAAGGTCGTTATTGCTGGGTACGAGGTGATCTGACATTTGAAACACTTCGGCAACTATGCTTTGAGCCAGAAAAACGAGTTTACATCGGGAAAGAGCCACCAAACGGAGGAAGGCCTTCTGATACGATAAAAAGCATCAAAGTACATAGTGAAAATTGGCTTAAAACTCCAGACATACCAATTAACTCAGGCTTGGTCGCCATTATTGGCGCACGCGGTTCAGGCAAAACAGCACTGGTAGAAATGATTGCGGCTGGAGCAAAGAGCGTAGATCATAATCACACAAAACGTTCGTTTCTGGAGCGTGCCAAAGACTACTTACACGAAACCACAAGCGAATTAACGTGGGGAAGCGGAGAACTAACAAAATCGTCCATACATGTAGACAATTTAAGGCATGAGAGTGATGATCCGCGTGTTCGTTACCTGTCTCAGCAATTTGTGGATCAACTCTGTTCATCTGATGGATTAGCAGATGAATTGGTTTCAGAAATTGAACGTGTCATTTTTGAAGCGCATCCATCTGATGAGCGTCTTGGTGCAAGAAGCTTTAACGAGCTGCGTGAATTTAAAACGCAATCAATCCAACGTAGCAAAGAGAAACATCATGGGAGCTTGTGCGAAATTGGGGATGAATTATCTGTTCAGGATGATTTGAGGCGTAATTTAGCAGATTTAAAGACTAAGCGTGCCTCTGAATACGCCGCTATTGAACGTATGAAACAGGATCGCAAGAAGCTTATTCCTACAGACAATAATAAGCTTCTAGAAAGACTTGAAGAGGTAAGAGCGGCGGCTGAAACGAAGTCTCATAACATAGCAAAGCTTGAAAAGAAGGAACGCAACGTTGTTGGATTACAAGAAGAATCCACTCAATTTCAAGAGAACGATGCTATCGTAGAGCTTAATCAGCTTAAAGCCCGCTATTTTGAAGCTCAATTAACAGAAGAGCAATGGAATATTTTTGCACTATCGTATGAAGGCGATGTGAATGCCCTCCTCACTGAAGAGCTTAAAGCTGTTCGCGCCACCATATCAGATCACAAAGGCCCCGCAAAAGATGAAGTCTTAGAGCATACCGATAAGCCAAAAGCGCCCCCCTATTTTAACGATGATGCACAGATGAGTGGTTTGACACATTCTTTGCTTCTGAAAGAACAGCGGCGATTAGAGGCATGTATTGGCGTTGATGATGACCGGCGAAAAAAATACACAGACCTTTCCGGTAAAATTGTTAGGTCTGAAACGGCATTGGCACAGAGAGATGCCGAGATAAAGTTAGCAGACGCGGCGCCAGAAAAGATCAAAGAGCTACTGAAAACACGGGAAACAGCTTATTGTAATTTGCTTCTACAAATTGAAAAGGAAGCAGGAGTCCTAAAGGCGTTGTATAAGCCATTGCAAGATCGGCTAGATCAACAAATAGGAACTTTGAGCAAGCTAACTTTTTCAGTTAAACGAGAAGTAGATGTTGAAGGATGGGCTGAAGCTGGCGAGCGTTTAATAGATAAATCAAGGGCTGGAAAATTCAGAGGGATTGGGGCCTTGACTCAAATCATCAAAGATGAACTTGAGGAAATTTGGAAAAACAAATCCGCAAAAGAGATTTCCGTTGCCATGTCAACCTTCCGAGCTAAATACCAAACTGATTTTTGGAATCATGCGTTTGAAGAGGCAACAAAGAACCGCGAGACTAGAAAACATTGGATAGACCAGATTTCAACATGGCTTTATGGGACTGACCATGTAGAGGTAAAATATGGACTAGAATATGAAGGCGTAGACATCCAACAGCTTTCTCCCGGAACGCGTGGCATAGTACTTCTTTTGCTCTATTTATCCATTGATATTGATGATGAACGGCCATTAATTATTGACCAGCCAGAAGAGAACCTTGACCCCGAGTCAGTTTATCACGAGCTTGTCAGCTGTTTCAAAGAAGCAAAAACCCGCCGTCAGATTATAATTGTTACTCACAATGCAAACCTTGTAGTTAATACTGACGCAGACCAAGTGATCATAGCTTCTCGCGGATCTCACAAACCCAGAGCTTTGCCTGATATATCCTATACGAGCGGCAGTTTAGAAAACCTGATCATACGTGATGCTGTATGCGCTATCTTAGAAGGTGGAAAAGAGGCATTTAAAGAACGTGCTCGAAGACTCAGGATTTCACTTGGCTAATAGAGTCTAACTTAGATTTTGGAATAGACGGATATCGTCTAGTAAATGGATATGGAACGCATTACGCTGAAAGAAAACTGTGAAAGCTTTATAAAAGAAGCTGTTAGCATGTACTGCAAGAAACCTTCTAGCGTACACCGCAAAGCTGTTTCGTTAATGTTATTGGTTCAGGCAGTAGAGCTATTACTCAAACAAAAGCTTGCTGAGCATTCGTCATTGCTTCTGTTTGAGAACGTTGATTTTCCTAAGCGAACCGTATCTATGAAATCATGTCTGCAAAGGCTCTCTCACTTAGGCGCTCTCCCAGCACAAGGGAAAGATCAAAAAGCTTTAGAGCGAGCAATAGAGCTTCGAAATAGAATTGTACACCATGAGTTTGAAACCAATGAAATGGCACTGAAAGCTGATTTTGTGCGTTTATGTGGCCTTTTACATGAACTTAGAATTCAAATACATGAAGAGCCATTGTTTGAACTGATGTCTCGATCTGAAATGGAGGTATTGCGCAATGAGCAAAACCTCTTAGCTGAAGTGAAAAATAGATGCAAAGAAGAGATTAAACAGCTAGCCGCAAGTTCGGAGCACGGAGAGCCACATTGGTGTGGCTGGTGTGGTAATCAGTCCATTAAGCTAAGTAGTGATTGCATTGACGACTATGAAGCAGAAGGAAAATGCTTGATCTGTGGGGAGTCTGAAACGTACACAGTATGTGAACGCTGTGAGAAATGGTTGCCCCAAGTAGAGCTTGAAGAGTATGGAGCAAATAACAAAATGTGTTTAGAGTGCCTAGAATATGTCACTGATGACTATTGGTATGAGTCTTCCGTAGGGAAGTGAGTAAAGGCATCAAAGCCAATCCCGATTACTGTTTCTCCATCTCATCTTCGCTCCTTAGCGGCTACGATGAACCAAAAATCATCTCTTACGCAAACTCAATAATTTGTCTCATGAATGCTGAAGGGGAACAGTCATAATCGAAGCTGACTTTATCCTTATACACCCGAAATTGGTTCTACAAATTTAGCGTATAGTTGGTAAATACGATGAATAGCCGTTTCATCTCCAGTTTCAATTCTCCAGCCTAATTTTTTAATTTCTGACAAAAATGACCTTTGAGAACAATCACTTTCTCTAAGAAAAAGCATCATGTCATAAGATGTAACTCCATTGCTAAAACTATCGAGCACAAGTAACTTACCATTACGAACCATTTGAGCATATTCGTTGTATATATAGCTTCCTACAAATTTCAAACGAGATTCCAAGGTAGAATAGCCATCTTTTGTCTTTATGGATCGCTCCGCCCAAAACTCAGCATATCTAGATGAGTGATCTATAAGAAGTAAGCCACTTGCTGATATCTCTAGTTGCTCTGACCAATTAAATCTTCCAATTACCAAATCTCTACTGGTTGGCAATCTAGGGTATTGTTTTTTTAGTAGACTGATAGTGCTTTGATATAGAAGTATCCATCCACGCACTACACGAGCTAATTTTGTTGTTGATACCTTGCCCAAGAACCCTTTTTCTTGGCGCCCCAATCTAGCTAAAAAAACATGATGTATTTCCATAAAGCGATCAATCAAAAGCTGATCTGACAAATTGGCATCTATATTCAAAACCCAACGAGCAGCGGTTAAGTCATTGTACAAAAAAATAAACTTCTCGCTCTCAATAGAATATATAGCATTTTTAGTTACTGCACTTTTTGCTTTGAAATTTACCAACCACTCCAGCCCCAATCACGAGCGGCAGCAACAACGTCCTCTTCGATTTCTAGTTCCTTAAGAATGTCAGGTGGTAGTCCATCTCTGGTCTTTGGCACAATGGAAAGAGTTTGTTGAATAGCTGCAGAAAGGCCAGCGAGTTCTCCAGCGACTTTCAACTGATCCCGCCCTTTTAACGAGAACACAGGTACAGTAACGACTGTATCGTTGCCTTTATTAATGTTGAATGCAGGAATAGATCCAGCTGCTGAAACAATGTGCACTGTTGCTGAAAATATAGCTGTACG
The DNA here is from genome assembly GCA_039975135.1 of Sneathiella sp. Taxonomy (GTDB): domain Bacteria; phylum Pseudomonadota; class Alphaproteobacteria; order Sneathiellales; family Sneathiellaceae; genus Sneathiella. The sequence continues at coordinate 35,162 of JBDWHS010000026.1, forward strand.
CTCTTTCTTAGTTCCCTTAGCTTCTTCAATCGCAAACGAAATACTATTCCCTTGAATAATAATGTCCAAAGTTCCTTCTTGGTTATCTGATTCGAAATTATATAACACACCAATTAGGTAAACATCGCCTATTCTAAATATTGAAATATGTTGTACACTTGCTTCTTTTTTTTTCATTGTAATTCTCCCCTAACATATTGAAAAATATAATAATTTTTATAAACGGTTCGCGCGATTTTATACAAGGACAGTGAATTAAGTGTATCAGCAACAACTTGAAATTAAGGCAACACCGGTCTTTTCCAAAAAAAAGCGGACAGGCAATTTTTGATTTCCGATTGTACACGTAGATCTGTACTGCCAAATCCTTACAATCTACTTTTAAACTATTGGTTGAACTACAAATAGTTAGATAGATGGAATAAAAATTTTGCTAAAATCATTGTACGATAATATTATTACTATATGTTGTTCCATTAGGAATGAAAAATATAATATTCAAAGCTACACTATTGTGGACGCTTTTTGCAAGTATTGCAGCATCGACAATTGCGCTTAAGGCCGATTTGGCGCTACCCATATTTGACGAACAACGGTATGTACAAAAATAATTTGCAAGTTAGCTTAAGGCGTACCGTATGATTTGATTAGTAGTATATCACCCTATAATTTTGCTTACCTATCGGCTCCATTTCATTTTACTTAGTTTTCTGAATCTGAGGTTATGAAAAATGATTAAATTTCAGGCGCGTGCGAAAGAGGGTATGCAAGTCTACATTTGGGGTGGGGCAGGACTAAAGTCATTGCCAAGTTTTCCAAGTTCCAGGCTCCCATTATTTTATCTACATATTCCCGATGAAGGAGAAACTGTAGAAATTTATTTAGCTGACGAAGCCAATTCAAAAAGTATCGGTGAGTTAGGTGCAGGAGAATGCTTATGCATTCCTATTGTTGACACACTCTCAGGAATTTATGTCAGTTGCAACAGCGACACTGTCATCAATTGTGAAATTCTTTACTAGGAGTTTAACACGTGCTCAAAATCCGAAAAATGATAGCAAGGCCAAAAATTTCAATAGATTTAGCCATACCTAATGCAGGTTTTGTTGCTGCAAAGAACTCTACTTTACTTCAATTGGGATCCCAGATTCCTCTCAATAACGCATTCGACAAATATTCGATAATTCAAAGTATCAAATACCTAAGAGCAGACTTTTTAAAAGTTCACTATCCAAATGATCTAGATAAGCTTTTGAAACCATACTTGCTGCTGAAGGGTGATAATGCGCGGCAGGGAGCAACACTGGAAAAAACGATAGCGGAAGCTAGTAAATTTTATTATGAAAAAATCAGTAGTTTGGATGAGAACATAAGAATATATGAAAGCAATTATATAAAAACTGCAACAAACCCCGAAACAATTCCAGTTAAACGTCAAGAACATTTAGATCAAATATTGGAACGTCGCGAACAACTGATAGATCAATATAACAAGCTTGGCACAAATATAATTGATGCAACTGAAAACATTACATATCAAAGAGGAATCCGTACTTTTGTTCCAGAACATAGAAGCAACCACGTGAACCCATATAATCATAGAACTCTTGTAGCTTATACTTATCACGATACAGTTACTCAACCCCAAGTATGGACTGGAGCTTCATGGGAGGACCTCCAGTCATCAAGTCCTGTAGTGCCTATCGAGCGTGTTGAAACTAAATCTGGTGAATTAAGGTTTCCAAAATTGGACGCAGATATTGAAGCCCTACAGTATCAAATTCAAGCAATGGAAAAACTGGAAGACGACCTCATTTTCGCTGAAAAAGTAAAAAACCTAAAAAATATTTGGCTTAGCCATTTTGACGGTTTACTTGCCGATATTGTCCATGCGCAAAAAAATTATATAGATACCTATTTGGTGTCCACTAATTCAGGAACGATTACAGCAATAAATAAAGACCTAGGAGAGTACTTTCAAGCAGGCGAGCCAATTATCCGAGTTGAGGACCCAAGCAATCTATATTTTGTGGGTATAATAAACGCTAAAGATCTAATGAAAATAGACGATAAGTTTATTCTCACTTGCAATGATCTATATGACGCAAAGAAGAACCTTGTTATTAATTTAACAATTCGATCAGTACGAGGCCATGAGTCTGACAACGATGAATGGGACGTCATATTCGAGGCGCCAAATGTCGGTGGGCTGATACCGCTTAATTATACTTTTGATGTACATAATTGTACATTGTTGCGGCATTAAACTGATGACAATGTCTACTCCACCCACGGAAAAATCGCCTCCACCGGTATCGGAAGTAAAAACGCCTGAAAGAAGGTTAGAGAAAGAAGATCAAAATTTTTCAGGTAATCAGGTAGTTTCTGCTACTCATTCCCTGAATACTACAATTTTTCGAATAGATTTCAACGCACAATATAACAGTATAAACGATAGAAACATCTCCGACGAAATAAACGAGAATAAGAAAGATCAAACGGCCGCGAAAAGTGATGTCTCTCCAAAAGAAAATGTTTCTATTGACGTAAATCCTAGCGTTTACGTAGACAAATCATATCGCAATATAGGTAACACCACTAACACACAAAAAAAAAGGATTTCTTCTCAAGGAAGGTCGAAATTTTCGCAGCAAGGTTCAACCGAAGCCCTCTACCAACGCTTCTTTCTGCGCGACAATCATTTCAATGTAGCAATGTCACCGCATAAAGCCGCTAAATCCGGTTCAAACCCGCTCCACGTTCCACAAGATTTCACGCAATTTTTATCAAACCCGCATGAGACATCCAACCTACTTCCTCAGGCAACTGAAAACACATCTAGGTCAATGATTTCAAATTCTCAAAAGAAATTGACAGGAAATGACAAGAGGCATGCAATTATACACGGAAAAATACAATTGAACGTACACCAAGATGAAGTAGGGGTTTACGGATATGTTTTGTCAGAAATTTCTAATCGTATTAAAGACCCAGTGCGCTTATATCATCGGGAGCAAGTTACTCAATATGAAAATATAATAGAAAAGCACGCACACACTTTCTCTATTAGCCCAGATTTCTTAAAATCTATTGTTTATTTAGAAACAACTCATGGTTGGTATGATGTATTAGATCCCGATCCAGACACTATACTTCCTGGAAATGTATATGCAGATCTTTGGAAAGGATTGGGTATCAAGAAAGCTGAAATGAGAGATCCCGATAAAAATATCCATGCTACAGCGCAAATTCTAGGGAAATTGTGGGAAGCAACTAAAGATCCAACTGTACAGAAAGTTGCATCGTTGTATAACAATATTAAAGTAAGTGAAGTCTCACAATATGGGCGAACAGTTGAACAATATATGTATGAAAAACCGTGGGAAAGTAAGAACTATTTATTGTCAAAAAACCTATTTGCCAAAGAAAGTATGTACCAAATATTGCGAGGAGGGCGCCTGATACAAGAAAAATTGGATTTTAACTTGGTGCGCCCACTAAAAGAAATTTATCGAGATCCTAATAGAGTTAAACGGGATTTAAAACATGGAGTGCGGACTAATTTTATTCAGATTAAGTCAAAACTTTCGCACCCAAATTTTTGGATGTATGGACGCTAATTGCTCAATTTTTAATCCTGCAACAAGGGGAGACAGATGCGACAAATTAAGAAATTATCCATGGTAAATATTGATCCAAATGATCAAGGCGTTCAGGAAGGAGATGTGTATCTCTGTGCATCCGACGTAAAAATGATAATGAGCTCCTTCAACAACTATGCAGGGTCTGAAATATGGATTGAAGACAATGTTGTGTTTGTAAAAGAGAACCCAAAAGAAGTGATACAGCTTTTAGGCTTGTCTGAAGGTGAATCTGATGAAGGGTCATGAACATTATTTAACCGGAGCGGATCAATGGATTACACAAATTTCACTAGATCAATAGTATTGTTGTTTTTAGTTTTTATTGTTTCGGCGTGTTCTGTAAAACTAGGCATAAGTGGTTCAACAATTGCAGGACCAGGTACTACAAGTATTTCTGCTGGAACTTCCAAGCAGATTTTTAAGTTGTACCCGGAAAGTAAGCTAGCTAACGTCTGTATTACATTATTAAATACTGGCAATCAATTTATAGGCGTAGAAAGTGTTGGTCTTATAGGCACTAACCAGTTGATGACAGTGCCTCCTGGAGGAACAGTTACAGGCTGTAGCTCCGTTCAATCAATTAGTCTGCGTTGTCAAAAAATCAGCAATGCTTCTGATTGTACAGGGAAGTGGAGAGTTGACAAATTACAATAGATTAAGCATGCAGTAGAAATAATCAGAACTCATTTATTCAGGAGTCCAGTAACAGTAAATATCAAAGGCCCGACGGCCAAAAACAACGACTCGATTATAGCACAAACATGTTGAATTTGGATTCATTGTTTTTGCAAATAAATTATTTGTAACTGGGTGTTTTGGAGGATTTTGCTCTTGTCCGAAAATTGATCATTGTTGATAGAAGAGATGCAGATTTTTTTGAAAATCAAATGATGCTTATGGAATTCATAAAAGGTAGTAATTCCGAAAAATGCCTCAATATTTTTCTCGAACAATACGCGTAAAAATATGATATCGAATGGTCATTCTTGAGAAATTGCGGCTATCCTGACCTATCGTTAAATCCAATACATGATTGTTCAGTATCTTATTTTCATTTAATGACTACAAGTAACTCGAAATTAAAATGAAGATAAACTCCGCGGGAAGTGGTCTAGGAATATTAAACTGTTGAGATAAGTGTGTTTTCAGCCTGTAACTGGTAAAGTGTCAACTACAGGAGAATACTATGAGCAGACGACCTCGCCGCAGTCATAGCGCGGCTTTCAAATCTAAAGTTGCCCTTGCCGCTGTACGTGGTGAACAGACACTTACCGAGTTTTCTCAGCAATTTGATGTGCAAGCGAATCACTTCTTTGGGTAATGGTTTCCTCGAAGAGGGTGTAATTTGTTTGTTTTTCAACACGTTATTGTACTAACTCTCGAAAAGTCTCCCAAGCGAGTTGCGTGCCCCCGCAACCAATAAAAAAAGGGCTCGTCCTCTCAAAAGGGCGAGCCCTTTTTTTATTGGCATGTGAAGTCTCTGGTGAGAAAATCAAACAGACCGCCTGTCAGCAGAAAAAGGAGTTACTTCTCTCCCTTTGCTTGTACAAAAAGAACATCGACATTTGAAACTGTGATCATCAAACCATATTCTTCAAGAAGAGGCGTTAGTATGCTCAGCAGACGCTCTGTATCTTCTATTTCAATGATCGTCACAAACAGAATTTTGCTACCTGCGCCACCCGTAACCTGATCATCCTGCCATCGTCCGCTTTCCCCTTCACCGCCAACAGTCGGGTAAAGGGTGTAACCAAAAACACCAGCACTGCTGACCAAATCGCGGACTCGCTTGAGCAATGGAGCGTCAACGAGAATTTCAATTTTTTTACGTTTCGTCATTACGACCATAACTGCACCATAAAGAGAGAGATTGAAGTAAAGAGGGGAATACCAACAATGATATTGAAGGGGAAGGTAATTGCTAATGACATGGCTAGATAAAGACCCGCATCGGCTTTTGGCAGGGCTAGTCTAACTGCTGCGGGCACTGCGATATAGGAGGCGCTCGCTGCTAGTAAGGCTAACGCTGTTGTCGTGCCAGTATCAAAGCCTAGCGCCGCACCAATAATGCACCCCAAAAGGCCGTTGAAAACCGGGAAGGCGACGCCAAGTAAAACCAGTCTCAATGTTAGTGTTTGAGCATGTCTCAAACGCCGAGCTGCTAATATGCCCATATCCAGAAGGAAGAGGCACAACAGTCCTGTAAATCCAGTTTGAAAAACTGGGGAGATCGGCTCAAAGCCATCTTTTCCAATAATAAGGCCGATCACAAAACTTCCTGTGAGAAGCACAACCGATCCATTGAGTAGGGTTTCTCTCATAAGATCACCTCTCGGCTGAGCTTCTGTTTCACTGCCTCGCCTCGCCAAATAGAGCCCTACAATAATGGCTGGGGTTTCCATAAGTGCAAGCACGGCGATCATGTATCCTGCAGGCGCCATATCGAGGCTGGTTAGGATCTGATTACCTGTAATAAATGTAACAACACTGACTGAGCCATAATGTGCGGCCACGGCTGCTGCGTTTGTTCGATCAAGTTTTCCAAAGCTTCTCAATATGGAAAATGCCATCACTGGGATCAGGAGACTTAATAAAAGCCCTGCTGCGGCTGCCAAAAACATCTCCCATGTGAAACCATTATCTGTAACCAATATTCCTCCTTTCAATCCGATAGCACACATCAGATATAATGAGAGGGCTTTTGATAAGGGTTCAGGGATGGACAAGTCTGACCGTGCAAAGGCGGCCAGAGCACCCAAGAGAAAGAATAAAATTACTGGCGAAAACAAAGCATCCATAAGACTTTAACTCGCATATTGTTTGATTGTTGCGACCGATTGAAAAACGATACTTGTTCCCTTTGAAATGCCGGGCCTTCCAAAAGGTCGCTGCCGATCAGCTTTAATACTGTGTTGTGGTTGGAAATGGCTAATTGATAGCGAACAGTTGTTTGATTGATTTTATCAATCAATATTGTAGTAATTAATTGCTTTAACGATATTCTGATGCAGAGGAAATCTTAAACATGCCAACGTTAAGACAATTAGGTTATCTGGTTGCGCTCTCCAAGGAGCTTCATTTCCATCGCGCAGCAGAATTGATGAATGTGACCCAGCCAACGTTAAGTATTCAGATCAAAGAGCTGGAAAGACAACTGAAGGCGTCTCTTGTCGAGCGCGGTCAACACAATGTTATGTTGACACCCTTGGGGCGGGAAATTGCGGAACGTGCGCGCGGTATTCTGAAAGAGGTCGAAGAAATCAAAAATCTTTCAGCCGCGGCTCAGCATGGATTTGAAGGAACCATTAGGATAGGTGTTCCTCCTACACTAGGGCCCTATCTTTTGCCGCATATCGTATCAGAATTACACGCGACACATCCACATCTTAAGCTTTATGTAAAAGAAGGAAAGCCTCAGGAATTGCTGCTAGATCTAAAGGCTGGTGTTCATGATATCGTTTTTTCTCCGCTTCCTATCAATCATTCTGATTTGGTAATAACCAACTTATTCCGCGAACCTTTAAAGATCGCAACAGCCTCAGATCACAGATTCGCAGGTATGCATAGATTGGTGAAGGATGATTTGGCGGGAGAAAGTGTTCTGACGATTGAGCGAGGACATCATTTTTATGATCAGGTTATGCAGCTCTGTGAGGATTGTCAGGCGAAGCCACTGCGTGACTATGAAGGCACCAGCCTTGATACGCTCAGGTTGATGGTGGGGATGGGGGTTGGAATTACAGTTTTGCCTGCACTGTACATCAAAACGGAAATTGGAGAGCGAGGAGAGATCATGATTTTTGACCTGGAAGCTCCGAAACTCTACCGCCAAATAGGGCTGACCTGGCGTAAACGCTCTGTTCAGTCAGAATTGTTTACCGAAATTGCCAAAATGATCAGAAAAAAGGCAAAAGAGGAATTGCCTGAAGTGACGGTGATGAATTGAGATTGTAAATTAAATTCATATAAATTGATTGATATTTTCTATGATATTTTGGTCTCATTTCAATTTCATAAAATCAGGAGGGTTTATTATCTCTGGTAAGTGGCACCACTAACTGGAGAAAATACTTATGAATGGATCACATTTGGATGGCAGCGATCAATCGAAACAAAATCAAATTTTTCCCAAGGAGGAATATCCGGCCGGAATAGATGGTCGGCTAAGAGACCGTGCAAAAACTGCTTTAAGAAAAATGCGGCCTGGGAGAGGTATCGCTAAACCCAGAATGGTATCTCTGAGAGAGAAAATTGCCTCTCTAAATAAGAAAATAGCCAAGGAAATCTCTCGTCCACTTCCAGACAGTATGCGCCTTCAGGAGCTAAAGAGGCTACGCTTGAAAGTAAAGGAGAATATTCACGCCTTAAGTTAGCATTTAAACCCCGCGATCAAATAAAAAGCCCCGCGAAATACTGCGGGGCTTTTCGTGTTTTGAGGCATGAGCGATGCGCAGGGTTGGCGCATAGTTTTACATAACAGCGCCGATGTTCCAGGGAACGAACTCGCAATCTCCAAAGCCATTCAATTCAGATTTTGATTTATTTCCACTAGCGACTGAGATAATTTTTTCAAAAATTTCCTGACCAATTTCCTCGACGGATTTGCCAGCACTGACAATAACCCCGCAGTCAATATCCATATCACTGTCCATTTGATTGTACATCCTGCTATTTGTCGCCAGTTTAACGGATGGCACTGGTTTGTTTCCGTAAACAGACCCCCGTCCTGTCGTGAAGCAGATCAAGTTTGCACCAGAGGCAACCTGTCCGGTGATAGAACAAGGATCATAGCCTGGGCTATCCATGAAGTTCAGTCCCTTTGTGGTGATTTTCTGCCCGTACTCATAGACTCCCATTAGAGGGGATCGCCCCCCCTTAGCGACTGCTCCCAGTGATTTTTCCAGAATTGTTGTGAGACCCCCTGCTTTGTTGCCGGGGGAGGGGTTATTATTGAGTTCCCCGCCCAATTTACTCGTATAGTCTTCCCACCAACGAATACGCTCAATTAATTTATCTCCGACATCTTGATTGATGGCACGCTTGGTGAGTAAATGTTCTGCTCCATAAATTTCCGGTGTTTCACTGAGAATTGCGGTTCCTCCATTTGCAACCAGCAAATCCGAAGCACTCCCTAAAGCAGGATTTGCTGTCAGGCCGGAATAACCATCAGAGCCACCACATTGTAAAGCCAATGTAAGCTCACTAACCGGCTGAGGACTTCGCTCCACTTTATTGGCCAGTGGAAGCATGTCGCGAACAGCGTCTTTAACAGCATCAATCGCCTTTCTTGTGCCGCCTTCGTTTTGGATCGTGAAATGACGCAGTAATTCTCCTTCCTTTAGACCATATTTCTCCAGAAGGTAGGAGATTTGCATGGCTTCACAACCAAGACCAACCAGTACGATCCCGGCGAAATTCGGGTGGCTGGCGAAGCCCCATAAGGTGCGTTGAAGCATATCGAAGGCGTCCCCATTTGAGGCCATGCCACAACCGGAACCATGAATAATTGGCAAAATTCCATCAATATTCGCAAGTTCAGTAGAAGTAATATCACGATTTAATTCTTCAGCTGCCAATTTGGCCACAGTTGCAGAACAATTGACTGTCGTGACAATACCAATGAAATTGCGTGTGCCCACATGCCCGTTAGATCGACGATAGCCTTGAAAGGTGGGAATGCTCGGCAATGGCGTATATTCCACATTCTTCACATCACTGCCATAAATATAATCTCTGTCGAAATCAATCATGCGTGCGTTATGAACGTGAATGTGAGTGCCGACAGGGACATCCTGTGTTGCCTCGGCAATCACTTGTCCATATTTGATGATCCGTTCCCCTGTCATGATTTGTTGTAAAGCGATTTTATGACCTGCAGGTATGCTTTCTGTATCCTTGAGAACAATCCCCACATTGTCCTGCGGGTCCAGGATAGTGCAGTTCGTCAGTATTTCAGTCACAATACATTCCCTTTCCAGACGTGCTTCTCACTCAGCTTTATCTGTTCGTTTAGTCTGCCAGCACATTCTGTTTCTGAGTTCCAAGCCCTGCAATGCCGAGCTCAATCACGTCTCCCTTTTTTAAATAAGTGGGCGGCGTCATGCCCATACCGACACCAGGGGGGGTGCCTGTCGAAATAATATCTCCGGGCTGCAGGCTCATAAACTGACTAAGATGCGAAATCACCTGTACGACAGTGAAGGCCATCGTTTGGGTCGAACCATTTTGTCGGCTTTCTCCGTTCACAGTGAGCCACATATCAAGATCTTGCGGATTTTCAACTTCATCGCTGGTCACAAGGTAGGGCCCGATAGGTCCAAAGCTGTCGGCGGATTTGCCTTTTACCCATTGACCGCTGCGTTCAATCTGAAAAGCGCGTTCGGAAACATCATTGATAACACAGTATCCTGCTACATATTCGAGTGCCGTTTCTTCATCGACATATTTGCAGTCTTTGCCAATGATCACACCCAATTCAACTTCCCAATCGGTTTTTTCTGATCCGCGGGGAATATAAACGGGATCATTCGGTCCGGTGATTGCAGAAGTCGCCTTCATAAAAATAATGGGTTCTTCCGGTAACGTGGCACCGGTCTCCGCGGCATGATCAGAATAATTCAATCCTATACAGATAAATTTCCCAACCTTTCCGACACATGGGCCCAAGCGCGGATTGCCAGACACCAGAGGTAAAGTATCAAGATCTGTATCCCTGATGGACTTTAGAGAGTTCTCGCTCAAGGAAGCCCCATCGACATCTGGTATCAAACCAGATAAATCCCTAATAGATCCATTGCGATCGAGCAGCCCCGGTTTTTCCTGGCCAGCGGGTCCGTAGCGCAAGAGTTTCATCTGATTATTCCTTCTTTAAAATACTGTGTCTTGTTAATTGATTTTTGAGGGCTAGATTGTCCAGCCGCCGTCAATCACATGTGCCTGGCCAGAGGTATAGGCTGCTGCGTCACTTGCTAAATAAACGACAAGCTCTGCAATCTCCTCGGCCTTACCCAGGCGTCCCATCGGCTGGCGAGCGATAAATTGAGCACGAGCTTTTTCATAATCTCCTGTCGCTTCCAAACGCTCTTCCAATGAAGGGGATTCGACTGTTCCTGGACATATGGCGTTGCAGCGAATGCCTTGAGTTATAAAATCTGCGGCAACCCCTTTTGTCAGGCCAATGACGGCAGCTTTTGAAGCCCCGTAAACAAAACGGTTTGGAGCCCCGGTTACACTGGAGGCAACGGATGACATATTGATAATAGAGGCGCCGCCGTTTTCGAGCATAGCTGGCAGAAACGCCCGGATCATCTGATACATTGCCTTTGCATTAAGGTCGAAGGAGAAATCCCAGGCTTTTTCCGAACATTCGAGAATAGTGCCATTGTCAACAAATCCTGCACAATTGAACAAAATGTCAACAGCACCAGTTTCTTCAGCACATTTTCGAATGGCCTGACCGTCCAGTACATCCAGGAGGCGGATCGAAATATTATCGCTTTCCCTTGCCAATTTCTCCAGATTGGCCTGATGAATATCGGTTGCCAAAACTTCTGCGCCTTCTGCGGCCATCGCCAAAGCGGTCGCGCGGCCAATACCTTGTCCTGCTGCGGTGATAAGGGCGCTTTTTCCTTCTAATCGCTTCGTCATGTTCGTTGTACTCCATTTGACGTAATTGCTTATTCCGTAGAACGTTCGCTGGATAACATGCTCTCTCGGTTTGTGAATTTTGTAACCGAGGCTTTTGCTCCTACTGAACGCAGTTCTGATAGGCTCGATACAAGAAGATCAGCAAGATTTTTTGGCTGAGTTGCCTTCGGGCCAAATATTGTCTCGAGAGAGAGGAAATTCTGGGCAATTTGCTCAGCATTTAGATTTCCTTCCCCATGAAGTGTCGCAAGTTCTTCTGCGAGTGGATCTGAAACGTCAATCAAGTTGCCCTGTTCATCGGTCCCGCTGACATACATAATCCAGGCGGCAACCGCTAACAGTGTACAGGGCATGGACCTGTTTCTTTCCAATTGGCTGTAGAGGCTGTTTAGTAGACGCTGCGGTAATTTTTGGGAGCCATCCATGCAGATTTGCCCGGTTCGGTGAGCAAGGCCAGGATTGGAAAATCGACTGATTAATAGCTCCGCTTGTTCTTCCAGAATATAGCCATTAGGAAGGGCGAAACTGGGTCCAGCTTCTTCGCAAATCAGCCGCCATGCAAATGCTTTATAGGCATGGTTTGACATCACCTCCGCTATGGTTTGATAGCCGCCGAGATAACCCAAATAAGCAAGAGCGGAGTGGCAGCCATTCAGCAGGCGCAGCTTCATTTCTTCATATGGACGGACATCAGCGACCAGTTCTACACCCGCGGCTTTCCAGTCAGGATGTTCAGTCGCAAAATCGTCTTCAATGACCCATTGCCTAAACTCCTCGCACGTAACAGCAGCCTCATCTCGAACGCCCAGTAATTTTTCTGCCTGTTTTAGTGACTTTTGCGTCGCGGCAGGCACAATGCCATCTACCATGGTACAGGGACAGCTGACATTCTTTGCGATCCAGGGCAGGAGGTCTGGAGCTGCACATTCGCAAAAGTCTTGTATCAGACGGAGTAGAGTATGACCGTTTTTCGGTAAATTATCGCAGGAAAGGAGCGTGATTGGTTTGCCGCAATTACGGCGCCGTTCATCCAGGCCACGGACGATATATCCAAGAGCCGTTTGAGCAGGATTTTCGATGTTTAGATCTTGAATGATTTCAGGATCTTCTACCTGAAGTTTTCCGGTTGCAGGGTCCTGATGATATCCTTTTTCCGTAATGGTGAGAGTAATGACCTTAATTCTGGGATCTGCGATTGCTTGCACGACAGCTGTCGGATTTTCTTTTGCAAAAAGAACATCTTTAAGAACCGAAATAAGCGATGCTTTTTGATCTTTGTTGGAGTGAGTAATAACCGAATAATATTGATCTTGATAAGCGAGCTGATCTCTGATTTTGGGACTGCGGAAACTGACGCCAATGATGCCCCAATCACCCAGACACGCTTCAAGTGCGGCTTGAATGTAAACGGCTTGGTGAGCCCGATGAAAGGCGCCAATTCCTAAATGAAGGATGCCGACACCAAAATCCTCACTTTCTATCGAAGAGCGCGCAACAGAGGCGTTCAGCTGCGATAGAGTGTCGTGCTGTAATTGAGCAGATGTCATTGGTCTTCTCTTTGGTCACAATCAGTCAAATTGAAATCCGCCATTCATATCAATCACTTCTCCCGTAATGAAAGCTGACAGCGGTGAGGCAAGAAAACGGACGGCATGCGCTACTTCTTCAGGTTGGGAAAAACGTTTAACCGGAATAGCAGCAAGCTGTTGCTGTCGTTCTGCTTCCGTGAGTTGTTCTGTTACCATCGGAGACATGACGTATGCTGGCGCAATTCCATTGACAGTAACGCCATATTCAGCAGCTTCTTTGGCAATCGTAAACGTCAAACCGACCAGCCCTCCTTTGGAAGAGGAGTATGCGGTGCCGGAGGTATTGCCACCAGACTTCCAGGCATAGGAAATGATATTAATGATCCTGCCCCATCCAGTTTCTTTCATAGCCGGGAGTACCTGCTGACTGAGGTAAAAAGGGCCGTCTAAATTAACGGCGTGGATCTGACGCCATTCCTCAGCACTGGTTTGCAAGAGTTTGTTATTTGACAGGATGCCCGCGCAATTAACCAGAATATCGATGGATCCGAGATGCTCTCTAATATTAGAAACACCCTTTGCAACAGACTTTTCATCTGCAACATTCATGGATAGGGCGTAAGAGCGAGTTGGAAGCGTCTCACAAAAGGATGTAAGTTTATCTACTGATAAATCACAGGCGGCAATTTGAGCCCCCTGACTAGCTAGAAATTGGCAAATGGCCGTTCCAATAGCACCGCCAGCTCCTGTTACCAGAGCTGTTTTTCCCGTTAATTCCTGATACATGTCATCACCACTCTTTCGCATGGAAAACTCTCATTCTACCAATGCCACATACTGCCATCTTCCAGTCGGTTGACTGGTAGATAAGCCCGTTGATAAGGAAAATTTGCTGCAAGCTTTTCATCAATTTCGACGCCATGGCCAGGCTCATCTCCCGGGAAAAGCTGCCCTTCTGAAAATGAATAAGTATGCGGGAAGACGGCATCTGTTTCGGCAGTATGGCGCATATATTCCTGAATGCCGAAATTAGGAACCCAACTATCGAAGTGGAGGGCTGCTCCCATGCAAACAGGCGACAAATCGGTCGCGCCATGACATCCTGTCCGAACATGATACAGAGACGCTAGATCGGCAATACGACGAAGCTGAGTGATGCCGCCAGCATGAACAATTGTCGCCCGGACATAGTCGATCAACTGCTCTTCGATCAGATCTTTACAATCCCATATGGAATTGAAAATCTCTCCGACGGCAAGTGGTGTTACTGTATGCTGCCGAATAAGTTTAAAGCTTTCCTGGTTTTCGGCCGGTACAGGATCTTCTATCCAGAAGAGCCGATATGGCTCTAGTGATTTCCCCAATCTGGCAGCTTCAATCGGAGTGAGACGATGATGAACATCATGAAGCAGATGAGGTTCAAAGCCGTATTTATCGCGTAATCGATCAAAGAGCTTGGGTGCATGATCCAGATATTTTGTCGTCGACCAAATGTTCTCCGACGGAAGATCAGCATCGGCCGGCTCATAGAATAATTTATCCTTGGCGACCCCATAAGTTGATGCAAGGCCGGGAATGCCACTTTGAGCGCGAACAGCTTTGTAACCCATTTCGAGATATTGCCCGACCTGCTCCACAGTCTCCTCAATATCGCGACCATTCGCATGGCCGTAAACCATCACACCTTCTCGGCTTTTTCCGCCCAGCAGCTGATTGAGAGGCAGCCCGGCAGCCTTTGCTTTAATATCCCATAAAGCAGTATCAACCGACGCAATGGCGGCCATCGTTACAGGGCCGCGCCGCCAATAAGCTCCTTTATATAGATATTGCCAGATATCTTCTATTTGATGTGCATCACGACCTATTAAAGTCGGAACGACATGATCTTCCAAATAGGAGGCAACGGCCAGCTCGCGGCCGTTGAGGGTTGCATCCCCAATACCGGTCAATCCCTCATCTGTTTCGATTTTCAACGTAACGAAATTGCGGCCCGGGCAGCAGACAATGACACGTGCATTGATGATTTTCATTGGGTAAAGCTCCGGAAAAGAGGCAATAGAGGCTGAGGGCGACAGCTTTGGATAGAATTCATCATCGATACACCAATGTTGGAAGCCACATGGAGAAGACAGGCACAAATGTCAGCAACAACAGAACAGCCACCAAGGGAATAAGAAACGGAGCTGTGGCGATAACACACCGTTCGAAGGGAACGTTGGAGACTTTGGATAAAACAAAGAGAACCATACCAACAGGGGGTGTCAAAAGACCCAGCATCAGGTTCAGGATGAGAATGATACCAAAATGAACCGGATCAATGCCGATTTGCATGGCGACCGGCAATAGGACAGGAACCAGAATTGTAATTGCTGCGATGGTTTCCATAAAGCAGCCAATGATGAGGACCAGCAAGGTGACAATCAATAAGATGGCTATTTTGTTTTCTGTAAACCCAAGCAATAGATCAGCGAATTGGCTGGCAACCTGATTGGCTGTGAGAATCCAGCCAAAGATGGCGGAGGCAGCCACAATCATAAGGATGGACGCCGTCATTTCTATGGTATCCATAGAGACCCGCAACATCGATTTCCAGTTAAGTGTTCGGTAGATGGCTAAACCGAGGAACATGGAATAAGCAACCGCGGCAACCGCAGCTTCGGTCGGTGTGAAGATGCCTGTAACAATGCCGCCGACGATAATGATCGGTGTCATCAATGGCAGAACGGCCTCTCGCAAAGTACGCCAGAATATGGAAAACCGAAATCGGTCATCACGCGGGTAATTCCGCCGTTTTGCAAACCAGGCGACCATCATCATAAGGGCAAAAGCCATTAACAGTCCTGGGATCAAACCAGCGGCAAAAAGCTGTCCAATTGATGTGTCCGCAACCACGCCGTAAATGACCAATGGCAGGGATGGCGGGATGATCGGGCCAATAGTTGAAGATGCCGCCGTAATGCCAACAGAAAAATCAGTGTCATATCCGGCATCCCGCATGGCTTTAATCTCGATATTGCCGAGGCCGCCAGCATCTGCGACAGCGGCACCTGACATGCCTGCGAAAACGACAGAGGCACCGACATTTACATGCCCTAAGCCGCCATGCATCCAGCCGACCATTGCACGGGCAAAATTGAATATCTTGGTTGTGATCCCGGCAGTGTTCATCAGGTGACCCGCCAGAATAAAAAAAGGAATAGCGATCAGGGGGAACGAGTTCACGCCATTGACCATATTATGTAGAACGATCACGCTTGGCATGCCGTTTGTCAGAATAAAAACTAACGAGGCAAGGCCCAACGATACGGCGACAGGAACACCGATAATCAAAAGCCCAAACAGGAGGGCAAAAAGTAACAAAATAGACATTTAGTGTCCTATTCAGAAAGGGCGTGCTCTTCAAGTTCAGCAATCACTTGGGCGCTGTCCTGACGAATTTTCCGAATGAGCCAGATCAAGGAATGAACTGCCATGAAGGCAAAACTTGCAGCGACAGCCCAGTAAATCAGGCTTTTTGGCACATCAATGGAGATCATCGATTGTTTGGTTTTCTGGGCGAGACCTATCGTGACCCAAGCGGCATAACCGTAAAAACCAACAGTAAGAGATTCAGCGATCACAGCGATGGTTTTGCCAAATTTTACCGGGACAAATCGATAAAAGAACTCCAGGAAAATATGAGACCCCTTTCGGGCTGCCGTTATGGCACCAATAAATCCAACCAATATCAGGAGAAAACGAGCCACTTCTTCTGTCCATCCGAGAGAGTCATTCAGGACATATCGTGTAAAGAACTGAAGAAATACGACTGTCATTAAACCCCAAAAGATTACCAGGACAGGTATGTCGGTCCATCGAACATCGGAGATATCAATCTCTTGTTCTTCGAGCGCGAGAAGGGACGGCGAGACTTTTGCTTGCCGCCCCTGATCATTATGCTTCTCTTCCATCAGAATAAATCAGGAATGATGTGCAGCATTAAAGTGCTTTGAAGCGCTTATACTGTTCCATGGAATACGGAACGTCTTTTGATGTCAGATCGGGTTCCACTGCTTTCATAAATGGTTTGCGATCAACAACATTCACTTTCACGCCCTGGTCACGGAACCAGGATGCCAGATTTTGTTCTGCCTTGTCGATTTCACCGGAGGCACGAGCCGCTGCATCTTTCGTTACTTGTTTGAGAATTGCTGCATCAGCTTCACTCATGCTGCCAAGCGTGTTCCCAGAGACGACCGTCACCAGGGAGTTTGTAATATGTCCTGTCAGGTTGATATCGCTCTGTACTTCATAGAATTTTTTAAACTTGATAGTTGGCAGCGGATTTTCCTGTGCGTCTACAACACCTTGTTGCAACGCCAAATATACTTCGGAAAAGGCCATAGGTGTCGGATTGGCGCCAACCGCTTTTGGAAACATAATGTAAACCGGGGCATTGGGAACACGAATTTTCAAACCATTCATGTCTTTTGGCGCCAGAATTGGTTTGTTAGAAGTAACGTGGCGGGCCCCATAATAGGTGAGGGCTGTTATTGTGTTGCCTGTCGCTTTTTTGTATCCCTCTCCCATTTCAGCAAAAAGATCGCTATCTCGATAGGCTTTCCAGTGACTATAATCCCGTAGAATAAAGGGATAGTCCGAAATGGCTAAAGGACCATATGACTGAGCCGCAAACGCTGGCCCTGTATAGATGATATCAACAGATCCGATATTGAGACCTTCGTTAATATCGACTTCTTTACCTAGAGAGGATGCTGGAAAAACCTCGATTTCGTAGCGGCCTTCTGTACGCTTTTTGATTTCACCTGCTGCCCATTCAGCGGCGGTATGATATGCGGAACCCGCTTCATATACATGAGCCCATTTAAGCGTCTTGCCAGCTTGTGCTTCCGCACTGAAACCACCTAAAGCTACTGCAGCAAAGGCAGCGCTGACAATAAACTGACGGCGTGCAAATTTTTTCATAACTTTCCTCCCTAGTTATTTTGGCTATCTGCCAATTCTTATCCCTTCGGCCCATTGTTGGATTGAAGGCATATTTTCTCTTTTTCAGTTGTGAGACAGATAAATTGGTTCCATCTTGCCTCTGCAATATTTTGAGGGTTTTTGGTGCTGTTTCGCCAGCATCTCAAAACCTCTAATTATGAATGATCCACCAACTTATTTTGTTGGTTTTGATCGTTTGGTCCCGTTGAAGCGGTCCAAATCAGTTGTCTGGAATTAGCGTCTGTGATTCTATGACACTTCCTAAACAAAAGGATCGACCTTACTATCTGATTTATGTATAATTGGCCTGACCACTTGTCCATATGGCCACATTTCCAATTTGGAGTCAAAAAAAATTTGCTATGCCCATTCGAGCAATTGAACAAAAGCGCCTCTATCAGCAAGTTGCTGATCAGCTAACTACCTTGATTCAAGAGGGAGAATTTGAACCGGGTAAAAGACTGCCAGCCGAAAGAGAACTCTCAAAGATGTTGGGGGTCTCGAGACCGACCGTACGGGAAGCAATGATTGCCCTCGAAATTTTTGGGTTGATCGAAGTTCGAACCGGCTCAGGTATTTTTGTGGTTCCGGAAAAGTCTCGCAAAACACCGTTAAAAGAAAAACTGGATTCAGGGCCTGGGCCTTTTGAAATGCTAACGGCTCGAGCTTCCATTGAAGGAGAAGCCGCAGCAATGGCAGCGCGGACTATTAGTGATGGGGAGTTGGAAGGATTAAGAGACGCCTTGCGGCTTATGGAGGTTAATGACGCAAAAAACCTGAGTATGGAAGCCGGAGACAGACTGTTTCATCAAAGGATCGCAGAAGCCACTCATAACAGTGTCATGGTAAGTGTCATAGATGAACTCTGGAACATGCGAGAATTGGAACCCATGTGGCAGAAATTACAGGAGCACGTCGATCAAGCGGCTGTTGAGCGGCCCTCTCTCGGGGATCATCGTAAAATTATTGAGACATTAGCAGCTAGGGACCCCGAAGCTGCACGGCAGGCGATGCGGGACCATTTGGAAAGAGTGAAGCGTGATTTGTTGAGACTAACGACAACAGAAGAGACTGAGGCCACCCCCTCATAATTGAACGAGAATTGAGAATAAGATGGCCAAAATTGAAAGAATTGAGGTCTTGATGGTGAATTTGGAGCCTGAAGTTCCTCGTTCTGATGCCATTCAGTCCTTTGTCAGACAAGAAACCCCTATTGTCCGTATAACCGATAGTGATGGTTTGATCGGAACTGGTTACAGCTACACGATTGGCACAGGGGGGCATTCCGTTGTTGAATTAATTGTTCGGCATTTGGCACCCCTTTTGATCGGAGAAGATCCAGCGCATCTTGAAGCGCTGTGGAAGCGAATGTTTCTGTCAACTCATGCGACGGCAGTTGGTGCCATTACATCTCTTGCACTTGCTGCAATTGATATTGCCCTTTGGGACCTTAAATGCCGTCGCGCGAATTTACCGTTGCACGTGATGGCAGGCGGGGCCCAGGAAACAGTTCCGCTTTACAGTACGGAAGGAGGATGGCTTCATATCGAGGCTTCTGCACTTGTAGAAGACGCTCTTGAGGTTCAGCAGCAAGGGTTCGGCGGCGCAAAAGTAAAGGTGGGTCGACCCCATGTTGCTGAAGATTTAGAGCGGCTTACCGCTGTTCGAGAGGCTGTAGGTCCTGCTTTCGATATCATGGTGGACGCGAACCAAGCCTTTACTCTGGATGAAGCCATCCGGCGGGCCCGTCATTTTGAAAAGATTGACATAGCCTGGTTTGAAGAACCTTTGCCGGCAGAAGATCTTGACGGGCATGTCCGGCTGTCAAACACCACAAGCCTGCCTGTTGCCGTGGGCGAATCCCTGTATTCGTTGAGTCATTTCAGGGAGTATTTGCAGCGCGGCGCCTGTTCAATTATTCAAACAGATGCCGCTCGAATTGGTGGCATTACCCCTTGGTTAAAA
Organism: Sneathiella sp.; assembly: GCA_039975135.1. Classification (GTDB taxonomy): domain Bacteria; phylum Pseudomonadota; class Alphaproteobacteria; order Sneathiellales; family Sneathiellaceae; genus Sneathiella. Next base: position 54,933 of record JBDWHS010000026.1, read on the forward strand.
TGTGCTCATCTTGCAGAAAGTTTTAACATATCTATTGCCCCTCACTTTTTGATGGAGCTGCATGTTTCTCTTTCCGCTGCTGTTCCCAATGGTCGGTGGGTTGAATACATTCCGCAACTTGATCCAATTACCTCGTCAAGAATGACCATCAAAAATGGCACGGCCATTCCTCCACAGACAGCGGGTCTGGGGATAGATTGGGATTGGCAAAGGATTGAAAAAGAAACTGCTTTTGCTCAGATCATTTCTTCGTAATTTTTTGAAAACTGATGGTGTATTGCATATCTTTCGAAGGAATAAAATCCGATAAAGTGCGGAATTTCCTTATGTAAGGAAGTACCAGGCAATGACACCAATAGCGGCTGCTATAATTAGCCAAAGCACAGAATTACCTTTGGAGGTGGAGGTTGCTTGTTCAGTTGTCTCCTTGTCCACCGAAGGCACTTCGCTTTCATGTAAAGCCACTGGCTCTGGAATCTCTTTTTCTGCCACTATTGCCGCGAATTTTTCGAAGAATTGCGCTGACAGTTTTTTAGCGGTTGAATCGATGAGACGGCCCCCAAGCTGGGCTATTTTTCCGCCGACATCTGCCTTTACATCATATTTGAGCAGTGTCGAGCCGTCGGCTTCTTCAATCAGTGTAACATCAGCCCCCCCTTTGGCATGTCCGGCAGGGCCGGCTTTACCTTGTCCGCTGATTGTATAGCCTTTGGGTGGATTAATGTTTGAGAGAGTGACCTGACCTGCGAACTTTGCTTTTACAGGTCCGATTTTCAGAGTGATGGTTGCTGTCATTTCCGTTTCAGAAGTTTTCTCCAATGTATCGCATCCGGGTATACATTCTTTAAGAATGGAAGGATCATTTAAGGCGGCGAACACTGTCTGAGGTGACGCCTTGATTTTTTGTTGGTCTTCTAATAGCAAATTTCTAATCCTTTATACTAACAACATATCGCATGGGGCAGCATCGTACGCCGGTTGATCTGTTCATAGTCAGATGCTGTATCAACATCTGAAATGAACGCTGAATTTGTGACAGCTACCTTGGTAATTTTGTCGGGATGGCTATCGACCAGTTTTTTGCAGCCGGCGTTCAGGTCGCCAGTGCATATTTCTGGCACAAGACTGCCGGGGATGATAATTGGATTCCCTCTTTTTTCTGCATAATAAGGGATCAGGATTTTCTTACAGGATTGTCTTTGAAACTGGGCTGCCAAAAATCTGTAATCCCGCAATCCAAGGGCTGGCATATCAGCAAGAACAATCATCGTTCCGGATAAAGGCAAAGGCAGCGACTGGATACCTGTTCGAACGGACGACATTTGTCCGGCTTCGTAATCTGGATTGAAACAAACCTTAATCTTCAGGTTTGAAACCTGATCCGTCACAGATCTTGCGTCATATCCGGTTACAACAGTGACATCGCCAATTTTGGCTTTCACAAGTTGTTCGGCAATATGCCGAACCATTGTTTTTCTGCCATAGGGCATCAGGAGTTTGTTTTCTGCGCCCATTCGAACGGATTGACCTGCTGCCAATAGCAGAATTTGAAGAGGGGAGTGAGACTGTGACATATCAAAGAACCAGTTCTGTTGAATAATCTGCTAAACCGCCTGCCGCAGTATGATCGCTCCGCCATTTGGCAATGATTTCGCAGACGACTGCCAACCCGATTTCTTCTGGCTCTATAGCTCCAATATTCAAACCGGCAGGGGCGTGAAGTTCTTCAAATGCACAGAGGAGACCGGTATCTGTCGCAGTTAGATCTTCTTTCAATCGCGCAAGTTTTTTGCGGCTACAGACCATCCCTTTATAGCCCGCTGAAGATTTCAAGGCGGTGTTAAGAGCATCAATGTCGCGTTTACCTTGCGTCGCCACAATGACAGCGTCATTTGAAGAGAGTTCAATGCCGGAGATATCAAAGTCTGTGAGGTAATCATCGGCGCCAACCATACGATCGTGATCCGTTAGCTGGGCTGCAACAATCGTGTGAACATCCATAGATTTGGCAATTGTCAGGATCGCTTGTGCTATTGGAGAGGCTCCGCAAATCAGAAGTTTACGGGCCGTTTTCATAGGTTCCAGGAAGATGTCGATGGTACCGCCACTTGGGCAGCTGGACTTATGCAGTCGAACACCATCGCTATCGGTCTGTCGAGTTACCTGATTTTTTGGCTTTACGCGGATCATGTGAGGTTCACCGTTTTCCAGGGCTTCCAAAGCCGCTCGGCGAACAGCACCGGTAACGCAGCTACCTCCTATAAAGCCATGTAGATCTCCGTTAGGTGTTATCACTGCTTTGGCACCAGCACGGGCTGATGTGCTGTCTGCCGTGCGAAGAACCGTTGCAATGCAAAAAGTCTGTCTTCCGCTTCGCAAGCTTTCAATGAGATCGAGTGTCTTTTCAGAGGCAACCATCTGAGTGCTCCTATTCATACCTGGCTAATCTCGGGTTCGATTGCGGCCAGGGTTTCCAGAGTATTTGCTGCGGCAAAATAATCGATAAAGGGAAGGGAGGCTGTCATGGCACGGCTCACCGGCTCATAATTTTGCCAGCCCAGTAGTGGATTGAGCCAAATCAGCTTTGGGGCTCTTTTCTTGAGTTGATGGAGTGCCTTTACCAGGCTTTCAACAGACCCAGTGTCATAACCATCGCTTAAAATGAGCACGATGCTTCGACTATTCAGTTTGTGTTTGGCGTAGACATGATTGAAAGTTGACAGACTGGCGCCAAGCTTGGTGCCACCGCCAAACCCTTCTGCCATCAGAGACAGACGGGTCATGGCCTTCATAGAGTCTTTTTCACGCAATGCATCGGTTACACGGACCAGTCTGGTGTGAAAAAGATAGGCATCGGCTTCTACCCATTGACTGATAATACCTTTAATGAATTGCAGAAAAAACCGGCTATATTGCTTCATCGAGCCTGAGACATCGAGGAAAATAACAAGACGCACTGGCTTATCAGGTCGGGTCCGATAGTCGAGAGAGAGGGGCTCTCCGCCTGTTGACAAGCTTCGATGGATGGTCCGGCGCAAGTCCAGCCGATTGCCGCGTGCCGCTATCCGATGCCGCCTTGACAATCTGTAACGAATGGCTTTTGCGAGTTTTAATGCAAGTTTTTCGGCATCTCTGATTTCATCGGGGCTCACAAATTGACGCAGGTCGGTTTTAAAAAGTGAGGTTTTATCTGTGGATATCAAACGTCCCGTCGCGTCCCCTGCAACAGATTGCTCTCCCTCTGTTTCAATTTGTGGCTGATGTCCGCGTTTGAAACTGTCGCCGGCAAGATGGGCCTCCCACGCTTTTGGGAGAGGCGTCTTGTGTTTTTTTTGCGTATTATCAGATGCCTGCCAACGTTTACGTTCGATACCATGCTGTAACCAATAGGCTTCGAATAGATCGTCAAATTGCTGCCACTCAGTATGCTGGCTGGTCAGCAGGATTTTTAATGTTTGCCGGGCTTCCTGTATCGTCAGGACAGCGCCACCGATAACCCGAAGTGCAAGTTCTGTTTCGGCGGGGCCTAGGGCAAAATCATTGAGGCGCAAATGGGTAATGAAGCCAACCATGCGAGAAGCTATGAGATTGATGTTACCTCTTTCATCGATTGGTCTCATGAATTCCGTATCGACCATTGTCAAGCCGCTTTCCCGATCAGGCGTTTGGCGATATCAGGTGTAATGGATTTGAGATCGGTTTCCGTCTTCAATAAACAGATCAATGTTGATTGAATGGTCTGTAAATCTCCGGCGAGGCTATTGATTTTCAGGCCGAGTAAAGCGGCGGCCCAGTCAAGCGTCTCCGCGACGCCAGGTACTTTCTCGAGATCTTCTTTTCTCAGTTGATGAACAAAATCTGAAATTTCGGTTGCCAGATTAATATCGATATCTTTAAGCCGGGAGAGGATGATCTCAAGCTCTCTTTCGGGGCTTGGAAAATCGACGTAAAAATACAGACAACGCCTGCGTAACGCATCTGACAATTCCCGGGTCCCGTTGGACGTCAGAATAACGTGGGGAATGGACGTTGCACTTATGGTCCCCAATTCTGGTATGGAGATTTTAAAATCAGATAGAATTTCTAGGAGGTAGGCCTCAAACTCTTCATCTGCGCGATCAATTTCATCAATCAGCAGGACAGGGGAGGTTTCTTGCTGAATGGATTTCAGCAAAGGTCTTTCCAAAAGGAATTCTGGCGAAAAAACATGGTTTTCAAGTTGTTTCGCTGTTTTTTCATCCCGTTCGGATGCTTTGATAAACAACAGTTGCTTCTGGTAATTCCATTCGTAAATCGCAGCAGAAGCATCAAGACCTTCATAACATTGCAAACGGATAAGTGAAGCCTTTGAAAGGTCTGCCAGCGCTTTTGCAATTTCTGTTTTACCGACACCGGCCTCTCCTTCCAGAAGAAGAGGTCGGTTCAGGGTGATAGCAAGATGAAGAGCTGTTGCCAGCGTTTCGTCGGCAATGTAACCCACTTCGAGGAGCTTATTCTGCATGTCTTTTAAGCCTGTCATCATGATCAATAGGAAGCCCAGGCTTAACGCCAAAATTGACCTGGGCTCCGGTCTCTTTAACCTGTCAGGCCAAGCTTGCGAGCGGTTTGCCACATACGCCAGTGATCGTGTGGCATTTGCGTATGCGTAAGGCCTTTGTGAGCAAATGCGTCATTCACGGCGTTGGAGAAGGCAGGAACTCCGCCAACATTCGGACTTTCACCAACCCCTTTGGCACCAATTGGATGATGAGGAGAGGGGGTTTCAGTGAAATCCGTTTCCCATACAGGTGTCTCAACGGCTGTTGGGAGGAAGAAATCCATGAGGCTTCCGCCTTTGACATTCCCCAATTCGTCGTAGGAAATTTCCTGACCCATGGCAATCGCAAGGGCCTCGGTCAATCCACCATGGACCTGGCCTTCAATAATCATGGGATTGATACGCGTCCCGCAATCATCCAATGCGTAGAAGCGACGAATATCAGTGACACCAGTATCAACATCGATATCAACGACGCAAACATAAGCGCCGAACGGATAAGTCATGTTGGGCGGATCATAATAAGAGACAGCTTCCAATCCAGGCTCGAGTCCCGGTATCGCTTGATTGTAAGCTGCAAAAGCTATCTCTTTCATAGTCTTATGGGCTTCAGGATTTCCTTTTATCTGAAACCGATCCACATCCCATTCAAGATCTCCTTCGTGAACTTCCAGCAGATAGGCGGCAATCATTTGCGCTTTTGCCCTGATCTTTCGGCCCGCCATTGCCGTTGCCGCCCCAGCAACAGGTGTTGATCTGGATCCATAGGTGCCAAGGCCATAGGGAGCCGTATCCGTATCGCCTTCTTCCAGTGTAATATCTTCTGCAGGAATACCCAGTTCAGTTGCGAGAATTTGCGGGAAGGTTGTCGCATGTCCTTGCCCCTGGCTGATGGTACCAAGGCGTGCGATGGCGGAGCCGGTCGGGTGGATGCGTATTTCGCAACTGTCAAACATGCCAAGGCCCAGGATATCGCAGTTTTTAACAGGGCCAGCGCCAACAATTTCTGTAAAGAAAGCAGTGCCGACGCCCATTAACTTGCGGGTCTCTCCTCTATCAAAAGCGGCTCTGTTTTCAGCCTGCTCAATCCGAAGAGCCGAATAATCGACAGCGGCCATACCTTGCTCCATGGCCGTGTGGTAATCGCCGCTGTCATATTCCCAGCCCAAAGCGGACTGGTAGGGGAATTGTTCTTTTTTGATAAAGTTTTTCAGTCGCAGTTCGACGGGATCCATATTCAGCTTTCGAGCCAGAATATCGATCATCCTCTCTATCAAATAGGCAGCCTCGGTCACGCGGAAAGAACATCGATAGGCAACACCACCAGGAGCTTTGTTCGTATAAACGCCGTCCACGCCGACATAGGCCACCGGGATATCGTATGAGCCCGTCACGATATGGAAGAAACCGGCCGGAAATTTTGTAGGATCCGCACAGGCATCGAAGGCGCCGTGATCTGCCAGCACATGACACCAGAGACCCGTAATCTTACCCTCTTTCGTCGCCGCTATTTTACCTGTCATATGATAGTCGCGCGCAAAGGCCGTGGATGTGAGATTTTCCATTCGGTCCTCAACCCACTTAACGGGTTGTCCAGTGACAATTGAGGCGACTGTGGCGCAAATATATCCTGGATAGACCCCAACTTTGTTACCAAATCCACCGCCAATATCCGGAGAGATAACCCGGATATTATGTTCGGCGATGTTGGTAATCAGGGACGCAACAGTTCGTACTGCATGAGGGGCCTGAAAGGTCCCCCAGAGTGTGAGTTTGCCATTGATCTTATCCATGGAAGCTACACAGCCACAAGTCTCCAGCGGGCAAGGGTGAACGCGTTGATAGGTTATTTTTTCTTCTGCAACTACTTCTGCATTATCCAGAACCTGTTCAGTTTCTGCCTTGTTTCCTTCTTCCCACAAAAAGATGTGATTATGATGTTTGCGTGGACCATGGGCCCCCTCCATTTTATCTTTGATATCTTCCCGCAGAAGAGGAGCGTCCTCATCAAGAGCTTTGAAAGCATCTGTCAGGGCTGGGAGTTCTTCATAATCGACATCAACAAGTTCAACGGCATCAGCCGCGATATAACGGTCCTCTGCGATGACAAAGGCGACCTCCTGATTTTGGAACAGAACCTTTTCATCTGCCAGAACCGCCTGAACATCGCCAGCAAGCGTCGGCATATAATGCAGATTGAGAGGCTTGAGATCTTCGGCTGTCAGGATGGCGATCACACCGGGAACGGCTAGGGCCGCTTCTTTATCAATATTCTTGATGCGGGCGTGGCCATAGGGGGAGCGGACAAAATCACCAAACAACATACCGGGCAGCTTGATGTCATCAACATAATTGCCCTTACCTTGCGTGAAACGAGCGTCCTCCACTCGTTTGCGGGTGGAGCCGATGCCTTTGAGTTTTTGGATCCGTTCTTTGCGGGAAATGGGGGTTTGTTCGTTCATGTTATTCCGCAGCCTCCTGAAGGGTGAGTGCATCGGCAGCGACCTGAATGGACTTGACGATATTTTGATACCCGGTACACCGACAGAGATTGCCGGAAATTCCATATCGGATTTCTTCTTCTGTCGGATGTGGGTTTTCCTTTAATAGAGAATAGGCACGCGTGATCATGCCCGGCGTACAGAAGCCGCATTGTAGACCATGATGTTCACGAAAGGCTTCCTGCAGGGCATGAAGGGTGCCATCAGGAGCGGCGATCCCTTCAATGGTTGTTATGTTTTTCCCGTTGGCCTGCCCAACGAAAGTCATGCAGGATTTGACGGACTTTCCGTCGATTTCGACAGTGCAGGCACCGCAATGACCCGTGTCACAGCCAATATGGGGGCCTGTTAATTGCTGATCTTCTCGCAAGAAGTGGATTAAAAGGGTTCTGGCATCAGCAAGGCTTTCAACTTCCTTGCTGTTTATTGTCATTTTGACATGTGTTTTTGACATCTTATTCTCCAGCAGGAAAGTTACTTGGCGTTGGACGCCGCTTGACGGAGGGCGCGTTCAACCATGACGCCAGCCACATGTGACCGAAATTCTTTCGGACCGCGGCCATCTTCCGCCGGATCCGTAATGGCCTTTGCTGCTTCAACCACTGCTGAGACAGTGGCATCCTCAAGATGGGAGCCTGTTAGAATATCACTCGCCTGCTTCGCATAGAGAGGTGTATCTCCAACATTTGTCAAAGCGATAGAGGCGCTCACAATGGTGGCGCCGTCCAGGGTTACGATAACAGCCGCCGCCG
>JBDWHS010000027.1:0-393376 GCA_039975135.1 Sneathiella sp.
AAATTGGCGGCACCGTTGGTGATATTGAAAGCCTTCCGTTCATGGAAGCCATTCGTCAGCTTGGGAATGAGTTGCGTAATAACGCGATTTTCATTCACCTGACTCTGGTCCCGTATATTGCAGCTGCGGGAGAGCTTAAAACCAAGCCGACACAGCATTCCGTTAAAGAGTTGCGCTCTATTGGTATTCAGCCGGATATTCTGCTTTGCCGGAGTGAACAACCCATCCCTGCAGGGCAGCGTGCTAAAATCGGTCAGTTCTGTAATGTGGCGCCGGAAGCTGTGATCCAGGCGCTTGATGTTCGAACCATTTACGAAGTTCCGCTCAGCTATCATCGCGAAGGCTTTGACGAAGAAGTTCTAAAAGCTTTCGGCATTGAAGATGCACCAGAGCCTGATTTATCCAAATGGGAAGAGATTGTTGATCGCAGCATCAATCCGGACGGAGAAGTCAGCGTTGCTGTCGTCGGAAAATATATAGAGTTGCAGGATGCCTACAAATCTCTGACAGAATCTTTGATCCATGGCGGGATTGCCAACAAGGTCAAAGTCAAGATTGACTGGATTGAATCCGAAGTTTTTGAAAAAGATGACGAAAGCATTGCAAATCGTTTGGGCCGTGTGAACGCTATTCTCGTTCCCGGGGGCTTCGGAGAGCGTGGCGCAGAAGGTAAGATCAAGGCGGCCAATTACGCGCGTCTCAATAAAATTCCGTATTTTGGAATTTGCTACGGCATGCAAATGGCGGTGATTGAAGGTTGCCGTAATCTGGCAGGTATGCCCAATGCTGGCACTTCCGAATTCGGTGATTACGATCCTAACGTGGTCGGCATAATGACAGAATGGACCAAAGGCAACAAAACTGAAACGCGGACCGCAGGTGATGACCTTGGCGGCACCATGCGTCTGGGAGCTTATCCCTGCGATTTGCAGGAAGGTTCAAAAGTGCGCGAAATTTATGGCAAAGCGCAAATTCAGGAACGCCACCGGCATCGTTATGAAGTCAATATCGCCTACAAGGATGCTCTTGAAAAAGTCGGCTACACGTTTTCCGGACTGTCTCCGCATGGTGATTTACCGGAGATAGTCGAAATTCTTGATCATCCCTGGTTCATTGGTGTGCAGTTTCACCCGGAACTGAAATCCAAACCGTTTGAGCCTCACCCCTTGTTTGAAAGCTTTGTTAAGGCCGCTGTCGATCAGTCTCGCCTTGTCTAGAATGTGATATACAGGAATCTGCTATGACAGAACAAACCCGCGTCAAAATCGGGAATTTCGAAGTTGGCAATGAACTGCCTCTTGCGATCATCGCAGGTCCTTGTCAGATGGAAAGTGAAACCCATGCCATGGATATGGCAGGGCAACTTCATGAAATGACACAGAGCCTTGGTATGGGGCTGGTCTATAAATCCTCATTTGATAAAGCCAATCGGACATCTATTCATACAAAGCGCGGCCTGGGCCTAGAGACTGCGCTTCCGGTTTTTGAGAAAATCAAACAGGAATTCAATATTCCGGTCCTGTCTGATGTCCATGAACCCGAGCAATGCCAGGAAGTCGCCACTGTTGTTGATGTTTTGCAAATCCCTGCCTTTTTATGCAGGCAAACGGATCTTGTTGTTGCGGCCGCCAAAACGGGCAAGGTCGTTAATGTCAAGAAAGGTCAGTTTCTGGCGCCTTGGGATATGAAAAATGTTGCGGACAAACTTGTCGAAGCGGGAAATCGCCAGATTATGCTGACGGAACGCGGCGCAAGTTTTGGCTATAATACCTTGGTCAGCGACATGCGGAGTTTGCCGACGATGGCAGAAAACGGTTTTCCGGTTGTCTTTGATGCCACCCATTCGGTTCAGCAACCAGGAGGGCAGGGTGCTACAACGGGCGGCCAGCGAGAGTTTGTGCCGGTCCTGGCGCGGGCAGCCGTTTCTGTTGGGGTTGCGATGGTCTTTATGGAAACCCATCAGGATCCGGATAATGCCCCGTCGGACGGTCCTAATATGGTGCCTATCCAGCAAATGAAACAGCTTCTCAAGACATTGCAGAGCTTTGATGCTCTGGCAAAAAATCTCTGAAAATTAACTGAACTTGATCACAGGAAGATCTGAAAATGAGCGCAATTCTTGACATAATTGGTCGTGAAATTCTGGATAGCCGGGGCAACCCGACTGTTGAGGTGGATGTTCTGCTTGAATCCGGTGCGTTCGGGCGGGCGGCGGTTCCCTCAGGTGCTTCAACAGGCGCTCACGAAGCCGTCGAGTTGCGTGATGGTGGAGATCGCTATAAGGGCAAAGGCGTTCAAAAGGCTGTCGATGCTGTAAATGGAGAGATCTTCGACGCTATTTCAGGTATGGATGCCGATAACCAGATTGCCCTTGATCGTATCATGATGGAACTGGACGGAACGCAGAATAAAGGACGTCTTGGTGCGAACGCCATTCTGGGTGTCAGCATGGCACTTGCCAAGGCTGCTGCCGAAGATACGGGCCTGCCGCTCTACCGGTATATCGGCGGCGCTTCTGCGCGGACACTCCCGGTTCCCATGATGAATATCATCAATGGCGGAGAACATGCTGACAATCCGATTGATGTTCAGGAATTCATGATTATGCCGGTGTCGGCTACCAATATTCGGGAAGCCGTCCGGATGGGTTCCGAGATTTTTCATACACTCAAAAAGCAGTTGAGCGATGCTGGCCATAACACCAATGTCGGTGATGAAGGTGGCTTTGCCCCCAATATAGGCGGAACACGAGATGCCCTCGATTTCATTATGAAATCTGTTGAGGTTGCGGGCTACAAGCCGGGGGAAGATATTTATCTCGCCCTGGATGCTGCTTCCACAGAATTCTATGCAGACGGAAAATACAACCTCAAAGGGGAGAATAAAATTCTCTCACCTGAGGAAATGGTAGAGTATTACGCGGCACTCGTTGGGGATTACCCCATTATCTCAATTGAAGACGGCATGTCCGAAGATGACTGGGATGGCTGGAAACTTCTGACAGATAAAATCGGCGATAAAGTACAACTGGTGGGTGATGATCTGTTCGTCACAAATCCTGTTCGCCTGGCCGATGGTATCGAGAAGGGGGTTGCGAACTCCATTCTGGTCAAAGTCAACCAAATCGGTAGCCTCACTGAAACCATGGAAGCGGTGGAGATGGCTCATAAGGCCAGCTACACAGCAGTTATGTCTCATCGTTCAGGAGAGACTGAGGATGCGACAATTGCTGACCTCGCTGTCGCCACCAATTGCGGACAGATTAAAACCGGTAGCCTTGCCCGTTCAGACCGTCTCGCGAAATACAATCAGTTGATCCGGATCGAAGAAGCGCTTGGTCCTTCTGCTGAATATGCAGGTCGTTCTATCCTGAAATAAAGATAAGCGACAGAGATTGAAACAGGAAGAGGCGGGGTAACTCGCCTTTTTTTATGGCTCATTAGAAGTTTAAATTTATTATTAAACCTTAATATATTGGTTAGAAATTGATGAAATACTATTCGCCTTAAGATAATTAGAAGTCAAATTGAGATTGGTGAATGGTGAGAGAAATTTCTTCTCAGCAAAACAAAATACTCCCTGCTGCGGTGACTTTGTTCATATGCATTATACTTGCTATCCTGATATGGCGCCTGTTGGGGGAAGAGCATCGCAATGATCAAAAAGAACTTCTGAAGATCCATGCCGAAACATTCGCTTCCTATGTTACGACTGATATCTCGGACAAGTTGCCAGCCTTGGGGCGCATGGCTCATCGATGGACTGAGAGAGGCGGAACCCCAAAGGATGAATTCGAAGCGGATGCTTTGCATTATATTGATGACATCCCTGGTATTAAAGCGATCGAGTGGGTAGATCCAACTTATTATGTCCGATGGGTTGTTCCTCTATTGGGTAATAAAGAAGCCCTCAACCTAAATCTTGGTGCAGAGGAGAAACGTCGGGAATCTCTTGAAGAAGCCCGAGACCGGATGACGCCGACATTGACTAAACCGGTTGATCTGGTGCAAGGCGGAAAGGGAATACTCGTTTATTTTCCAATTTTCGTGGGTGATCGATTTGACGGTTTTGTCCTGGTCGTATTTGATACTCAGGAATGGCTCGATCACGCTTTGAGAAATGGAAGATCACTTCATGAATTTGAAGATTATCAAATTGCGATCACCATCGACAATGAACGTGTTTTTCAAACAAATGGCTACCAATATCAAATCAGTAATGAATGGTTTACGAAGGCTAACACAAAAATTCTTGGCCATGCGATTACGGTTTCCATTTATCCAACCGCTCATTTTCTGGCACACGACAAGCGAATTTCGGCAGAAATGATCGGGCTTGCCTTTGCCATTTTTGGTTTTATTCTTTCCGGTCTCGTCTTTTATCTTCAAAAAGCATCTACAGCGACCAAGCTAGCGGAGCAGGTGAATGAAGTTCTAACGCATGAAAGTAGAGATCGGCTTGCAGCAGAAAAGAAGGCAAATGCTGCTAACGAAGCGAAAACCAGATTTTTGGCAGCCATGTCGCATGAAATCAGGACACCGCTGAATGGCGTGTTAGGTGTTTTACAGCTTCTTGAAAAACGGGAATTTCCCGAGGATGTTCGAGAAAAGCTAAAGACAGCGCAGCATTCCGGCGTATTTTTGTTGGCCCTCGTCAATCAGGTTCTGGATTTTGCACGAATAGAAGCAGGCGCTGTTGAGGTAATCGAAGAAGATTTTACTGTCAGTTCTCTTATGGCTGACTTGCACTCTCTTTTTTCTACGCAGGCAGAGCAAAAGAAACTCAAGTTTGAGTACGCTGTTAAAGGTTCGCCAAATCTCTGGATTTTTGGTGCTTATGAGCCGATCAAACAGGTGTTGTTTAATTTGATCGGTAATGCGATCAAATTTACCGATCAAGGAAGCGTCACAATTTACGCGGATATACAGGAGGAGGCCGATGGAAGAGCACGATTGCAGTTTGATGTCGTAGACACGGGTAAAGGAATTTCTGAAGAGGAACAGACACTCATTTTTGATGCATTCAAACAGTCGGAAACGGGCCGAACATCACGTATGGGAAGTGGTCTGGGTCTGAGTATCTCAAAAAACCTGACGAATATGATTAAAGGAAAGATCGAAGTAAAAAGTAAGGTAGGTCAGGGAACGACATTCACCATGTGGATTGATGTTGCGATCGCCAAGGAACAAAAAGCGCCTGTTCAAGAATGCTCGGAAGTTAATATTGCCAGCCCTCTCAAAATTCTGGTTGCGGAAGATAATGATATTAATCAGATGATCATCGAGGAAATGTTGACATCGGATGGGCACGATTTTGTGTTGGCAGAAAATGGTGACGAAGCTGTTAAAAAAGCGTGTCAAAACGGTCTGTCCTTTGATCTTATCCTTATGGATATTCAGATGCCTGTTATGAATGGTATCGAGGCAACCAAAGCTATTCGCAGACAGATCCCTGATACGGAGATATTGCCAATCTATGCCTTGACGGCAAATGCATTTAAAAACCAGATGGATGAGTATGAGGCAGCGGGTATGCAGGGAACACTCACAAAACCTATAGATCGTCCGAAATTGAGATCAGTATTGCTTCGAATTTCTGATCATAAAAAAGAAATGGAATTGAATACTGTGGTGGATATTCCACTGGGCAAACAAGCACTATGACGCAGTCGGAGCACAGTTACAGACAAATCGCCGATAAATGAAATGATAACCCAAATAGTCGTTGACCAAGTGCCTCGAATTTGATTCATTTAGCCTATGATCATTGGTTACGAAATAAGCAAGAGACTGAAAGCTGGCGCAGCTCCCATCGTGGGGTTATTGGCTATTTGTTATTTCAGTTATCACCTTGTTGAAGGAGACCGGGGTCTGTTTGCTTACCTGAAATTGCAAAATGATATTCGCAAAGCGGAAGCAGAATATCAAATCATCGAACTTGAAAAAGGGCGGTTGGAAAAAAGGGTAAAATTACTCGACCGTGAGAATCTGGACCTGGACATGTTGGAAGAAAGAGCGAGAGAAGTTCTCGGCCTTGCCCATCCGGATGAGATTGTTATTTATTCTGATAAATAAATTTCATTTGAAACAGTTAGCGCTAAATTTCACGACAGATTAAAATAGCATCCCGAAAATTTCAAAAAAAACCTCGAAATTTTTGCCTTGTTACCATCATCGCTAATGTATCCAAATTGGTCTCTTTTTGTCGCAGTGCAGTAAAAATAACTTAAATAACTATAATTTGGTTAAATTAATTCTATTTCTTGTTTCTTAACCCTTTTTTCGCCAGAGTGATCTTCAGATTTTCTATAGATCCGGCATCCGGATACCTTAATTCTAGAGGGAGAGACCATGGCAAGACGTGCCACTACCACCCGGAAGAAATCCACCAAGGTGGATAAGGAACAAGTCAAAAAATTCTATGACGATATGTTGCTGATCCGCCGATTTGAAGAAAAGGCGGGCCAGATATACGGAATGGGCCTTATTGGAGGCTTTTGCCACCTTTATATTGGTCAGGAAGCTGTGGTTGTTGGTATGCAATCAGCTATTACCGGAGACGACGCTGTCATTACATCTTATCGAGACCATGGGCATATGCTGGCATGTGGCATGGAACCCAAAGGCGTCATGGCGGAGCTGACCGGCCGCGAGGGAGGATATTCCAAAGGTAAAGGTGGCTCCATGCATATGTTCTCCAAAGAAAAGAATTTCTATGGTGGTCATGGGATCGTCGGAGCATGTGTTCCCCTTGGAACCGGGCTCGCTTTCAGCCAAAAGTACCAGGATTCTGATCAAGTGACGCTGTGTTATATGGGAGACGGTACTGTTAATCAGGGGCAGGTTTATGAAAGCTTCAACATGGCAGAACTCTGGAGCCTGCCAGTTGTCTATGTCATTGAAAATAATGAATATGCCATGGGAACCTCGGTGAAGCGGGCGTCTGCTCAAACGGAATTATACCGACGCGGTGAAAGCTTCAATGTCCCGGGTGAGCAGGTTGACGGCATGGACGTTTTTGCCGTCGCTGAAGCGGGCCGTAAAGCCGTTGAATGGGCCAGAAGCGGAAAAGGGCCCTATATTCTGGAGATGAAGACCTATCGGTATCGGGGTCACTCCATGTCGGATCCGGCGAAATATCGCTCGAAAGAAGAAGTCAATAAAAAGCGTGCTGAAAGCGATCCTATTGAGCGGGTGCGTGAAAAGCTTCTGAACGACAAGGTCTATTCGGAAGATGAATTGAAAGACATAGATCGCAAGGTCAAATCCGTCGTCGCTGAAGCTGTCGAATTTGCACAGGAAAGTCCGGAACCTCATCCAGATGAACTGACGACTGATATTGTAATCTAAGCACAGAGCAAACGTAAAAGAGGAAACCCTGATGCCAACAGAGATTCTAATGCCGGCTCTGTCGCCGACGATGACCGAAGGAAAACTTGCCCGCTGGATGGTGAGTGAAGGAGATACAGTCTCCTCCGGTGATGTTCTGGCAGAGATCGAAACGGACAAGGCAACCATGGAAGTGGAAGCCGTTGATGAAGGAACTGTCGGAAAACTGCTGATCGCAGGGGAAACCGATAATGTCGCTGTAAATACCCCGATTGCCCTCCTCCTGGAAGAGGGAGAAGACGCGTCTTCTTTGGATGGGTATTCATCAGATGCGGCGGCACCGGCAGTGGGTGAAGACACTACTGAGGCCACTCTTGAACCTTCCACCTCCAAACATGTGGTAATTGAAAGCAGCGGTGACGCTTATGACGCCAGCGGCGAAATCCCGGAAGGGACGGAAATGGTCAAAACCAGCGTCCGCGAAGCCCTTCGGGATGCAATGGCAGAAGAGATGCGGGGTGATGATCGGGTTTTCGTCATGGGCGAGGAAGTCGCAGAATATCAAGGTGCTTATAAAGTAACGCAAGGACTTCTCGATGAGTTCGGCGCCCGCAGGGTTATTGATACACCTATTACGGAACATGGTTTCGCCGGGATTGGTGTCGGAGCTGCTTTCCATGGTCAGCGACCGATTGTCGAGTTTATGACCTTCAACTTTGCCATGCAGGCAATCGATCAGATTGTCAATTCCGCCGCCAAGACCCGCTATATGTCCGGTGGTCAAATGGAAAGCCCGATTGTTTTTCGGGGACCAAATGGCGCAGCTTCTCGGGTTGGTGCGCAGCATTCGCAATGCTTTGCCGCTTGGTATGCTCATGTCCCGGGCCTGATCGTTGTGGCACCGCATACAGCCTCAGATGCAAAAGGATTGCTCAAATCAGCCATTCGCAATCCAAATCCGGTCATCTTTCTTGAAAATGAAATCCTCTACGGACAAAGCTTTGATGTTCCCGTGATGGATGACTTCACAGTACCGCTTGGCAAGGCGAAAGTGGCCCGGGCAGGAGATGATGTAACAATTGTCTCCTTCGGGATGGGTATGACCTATGCGTTGGACGCTGCGGAAAAACTGGCTGCCGACGGGGTACAAGCTGAAGTTATTGACCTCAGGACCATTCGACCTCTGGATATGGATACCATTCTGGCCTCGGTTCGCAAAACCAACCGGTGCGTGACGGTTGAAGAGGGATGGCCTCAACATGGCGTCGGTGCTGAGCTTAGCGCGCAGATTATGGAAAAGGCCTTTGATTATCTGGATGCCCCGGTCACGCGTGTAACCGGCAAGGACGTTCCGATGCCATATGCAGCCAATCTTGAGAAACTGGCCTTACCCAGTGCTCAGGATGTGATTGAAGCCGTTAAAGCTGTTACATATCGGTCATAGGGGAAAACAGGATGCCAATTACTATTACAATGCCAGCCCTGTCGCCCACAATGACGGAAGGCAAACTTGCAAACTGGCAAGTGAAAGAAGGGGACAGTGTCTCCTCTGGTGACGTTCTTGCTGAAATCGAAACCGACAAGGCGACGATGGAAGTGGAAGCAGTCGATGAAGGAACTATCGGCAAAATTTTGATCGAAGGCGGAACGGACAATGTTGCCGTAAATACACCGATTGCTGTTCTTCTGGAAGACGGAGAAGATAATACTGACCTGGCGGGTTTTAAAACGGGAAGCGCGCCAGAGGGAGCGTCTGCAAGCGCATCTTCTGAACCGGAACAAATGCCGGAGCAGCCTTCTCCGGTGGAAGTTTCTCCTATCGCACCGGATCAAAGGTCGACCGCGAAGGGGGACCGCGTCTTTGCAAGTCCATTGGCCCGCCGGATTGCCTCTACCGGAGGACTGGACATCATGGAAATACCGGGTACAGGCCCTCATGGCCGCATTGTCAAAGCAGATGTGGAGGCTTTTGTTGCCTCTGGTGGTTCAGCGGCCAAGCCTAAGACGGCGGTCGCGGATACTACTCCAAATGCGACGGCAGCGTCGGCTCCGGTGGGAACAACACCACCCCATGCCGGAGAGCATGAGGAAATTCCTTTGAACGGTATGCGCAAGACCATTGCGAAACGTCTGACGGAAGCCAAACAAAACATTCCGCATTTCTATCTGACGGTTGAATGTGAGCTCGATAATCTGTTGGCAATGCGCAAAGAATTGAACAGTCGTTCTGATGACTACAAGATTTCTGTGAATGACTTTGTCATTCGTGCGTCGGCCCTTTCTCTCAAAAAACTACCGGTTGCCAATGCCATTTGGGGCGGTGACAAGATTCTGCAATATAAAGATATTGATATCTCCGTTGCTGTCGCCGTCGATGGCGGCCTGATCACACCGGTTATTCGAACAGCAGACCAGAAAGGTCTTGCTGGTATCTCGGATGAGATGAAAGAACTTGCAGGCAAGGCAAAAGACGGCAAATTGATGCCTGAGGAATATCAGGGAGGTTGCTTCTCAATTTCCAATCTGGGGATGTTCGGAATCAAGGAATTCTCCGCCGTTATCAATCCTCCGCAATCTGCCATCCTGGCAGTTGGCGCAGGTGAGCAACGACCTGTTATCAAAGAGGGGGCGGTTTCCATCGCAACGGTCATGAGTGTGACCCTTTCTTGTGATCATCGTGTCATTGACGGTGCTGTCGGCGCCGAACTCCTCAAATATTTCAAAGGCTATATTGAAGAGCCTTTGACCATGATGCTGTAGAAGGGCTAACCCAATGAGTGAGACAAATTTCGATCTTGTGGTCATTGGCACGGGCCCAGGCGGCTATGTGGCGGCCATTCGCGGTGCGCAGCTTGGTTTGAAAACAGCGGTTGTTGAGCGGGAGCATTTCGGGGGCATCTGCCTGAACTGGGGATGTATTCCGACCAAAGCACTTTTGAGAACGGCTGAAATTTACCGCAATATTCAACATGCCGAGAGTTACGGTATCAAAGTTGAAAAGGCGAGTGTCGATCTTGAGGCTACGGTTAAGCGTTCGCGGCAGGTTGCCTCTCAGCTGTCTGGTGGTATTTCCGGCCTTTTAAAGAAAAACAAGGTTGCTGTTTTTGAAGGACAGGGGAAGCTTGCCGGCTCCGGTAAGGTCTCCGTTGAAAAAGACGGAAAAACGACGACTTTGTCCGCCAAACACACTATTTTGGCAACTGGCGCCCGGGCCCGAAACCTTGCAGGACTGGAGCCCGACGGAAAGCTTGTCTGGTCTTACAAGGAAGCACTGGTCCCCGATACAACTCCAAAAAAACTCCTTGTCGTTGGCTCAGGTGCCATTGGTATCGAATTTGCCAGCTTCTTCAATGCTCTTGGTTCTGACGTGACGGTTGTCGAGGTGATGGATCGGGTTCTGCCGGTTGAAGATGCCGATATTTCCGCTCATGCAGAAAAGGCCTTCAAGAAACAAGGCATGACCATCAAAAAAGGTACCACTGTTACTGAGCTTAAAAAGACGTCGAAAGCGGTTACGGCAACTTTTAAGGATGCGAAAGACAAAACCAGCACGGATACTTTTGACAGGGTTATCATGGCTGTCGGTATTGTTGGTAATGTGGAGAATATTGGACTTGAAGGCACCAAGATTAAGGTGGATCGCACTCATATAGAGGTGGATGAATTCAGCCGAACCGGAGAAGCCGGTGTTTATGCCATCGGTGATTTGACAGGACCGCCCTGGCTTGCCCATAAAGCTTCGCACGAGGCTGTGATTTGCGTAGAGAAAATTGCCGGTGTTAAAGATGTCCATCCCTTGGTGACGACCAATATTCCGGGATGCACCTATTGCCATCCACAAGTCGCGTCGGTCGGACTGACCGAGGAAGCGGCTAAGAAGGCAGGACATGATGTTAAAGTGGGTCGTTTTCCCTTTATTGGGAATGGTAAAGCCATCGCTCTGGGAGAACCGGAAGGACTGGTCAAAACAATCTTTGATGCCAAAACGGGTGAATTGATCGGTGCTCACATGATCGGCGCCGAAGTTACAGAGTTGATTCAAGGCTTCGGCATTGCTAAAACCCTGGAAACAACAGAGATCGAACTGATGCATACGGTTTTCCCGCACCCGACATTATCAGAAATGATGCATGAATCGGTGCTTGATGCATATGGGAAAGTAATCCATATCTAATATGGTGAATGTGTGAATTGAAAATAGAATGGTACTGCCATGACGGAACAGACACAGACAGAACAACGGGTTCGGCATCCGGAAAAGGCACATAAGCCTGATAATCCGGTCAAACGAAAGCCGCATTGGATCCGGGTAAAAGCGCCTGTGTCGAAGCAGTATCACGAAACCCGTGAGCTTATGCGCGGTCTGAACCTGACGACAGTCTGTGAAGAAGCGGCCTGTCCGAATATTGGCGAATGCTGGGCAAAGAAACATGCGACCATGATGATCATGGGCGAAATTTGTACGCGGGCTTGTGCCTTCTGTAACGTCTCGACGGGCAAGCCGAATGCTTTGGATCCGTTTGAGCCGTTTAATGTTGCAACTGCCGTCAAGACCATGGGACTTGAGCATGTGGTGATCACCTCTGTTGACCGGGATGATCTGGCGGATGGCGGAGCGCAGCATTTTGCTGAGGTTATTCAAGCCATTCGTGAAGCAACACCCAATACAACCATTGAAATTCTGACGCCGGATTTTCTGAAAAAAGACAAAGCACTTGAAGTTGTTGTCGCTGCCAAGCCCGATGTATTTAACCACAATCTGGAAACAGTTCCGAAGCTTTATACGACGGTTCGGCCGGGTGCGCGTTATTTCCATTCCCTGCGCCTTTTGCAGCAAGTGAAGGAAATTGACCCGTCAATCTTTACCAAATCAGGCCTGATGGTTGGCCTTGGTGAGGAAAAAGATGAAGTGATGCAGGTGATGGATGATATGCGTATGGCGGATATTGATTTTATTACCATCGGGCAGTATTTGCAGCCAACGGTGAAACATCATGGCCTTGATCGTTTTGTCACGCCGGATGAGTTTGCCGCTTATGAACGTCAAGCCTATGCGAAAGGCTTTTTGATGGTCTCCTCGTCACCGCTGACACGGTCCAGCCATCATGCCGGTGATGATTTCGCCAAATTGCGGGCGGCGCGAGAAAAAGCGCAAGCATAACCTTATGACTATCCAGTAGACGTCCACGAGTATCCGATGCCGACACATGCCGAACAGCGCCTTTTGCCTTATACACCAGAGCAACTTTTTGAGCTTGTGGCGGCTGTCGACAAATATCCTGAATTTCTTCCCTGGTGTATTGGCGCTAGGGTCAATTCGCGAAAAGATGATGTCATTCTTGCTGATTTGATCATTGGCTTCAAAATGTTCCGCGAGAAATTTACTTCCCGGGTGACGTTGAATCAGGAGAAAATGCGGATTGACGTCGAATATATGGACGGTCCGTTCCGATATTTGAACAATCACTGGATTTTCGAACCTCATTCAGATGGATGTAATATCGATTTCTTTGTTGATTTCGAGTTTAAATCCATGCTGCTGCAAAAAACCATCGGCATGCTTTTCAACGAAGCCGTCCTTCGCATGATCGCGGCCTTCGAGGCGCGTGCCCATGATCTTTATACTTCCGTAGAAACGCCGTCCTCCGATACAGTTGTTTAAACAACACCGACGAAATTGGCGGCACACCTATGACTGTGTTGCTCAGCGGTTGCCATGATGCAGCGGAGATATCTCCGTTCTAAAACCACCTCTTCATGATCGCTCTTTGAAAATAACGCTGGCATTGACACCGCCAAAGCCAAAGCCATTGGACAAAACCGTGCTGATGGTCCTGCGTTCTGCTGCGGGCCCGACAATTCTTAGTCCTGCCGCGGCCGGATCTGGAACGGACAGGTTCAGGGTCGGTGGCATGACGTCGTTCATCAACGCCTTGATTGCGAAAACGGCTTCAAGACCACCTGCCGCTCCCAAAAGATGTCCAGTCGCAGATTTTGTTGCACTAATGCCGGGCCCTGGCTTATCACCAAAGACTGATCGGATCGCGGCAATTTCTGATCGGTCCCCTACAGGGGTTGAAGTAGAATGCGCGTTGATATGATCTATCGCATATGGCGCGAGGTGGGCTTGTTTTAGCGCTGCCTGCATAGCACGCGCTGCCCCTTCACCATTTTCGGGGCCGGCTGTCAGGTGATAGGCGTCAGCGCTCGTGCCATACCCCGCTAATTCGCATAAAATGGTTGCCCCCCTTTGATGCGCGTGATCTTCCGATTCAATGACGAGCATGCCAGAACCTTCCCCCATCACAAACCCGTCGCGATCACAATCAAAAGGTCGCGAAGCATGCTTTGGCATGTCGTTAAAGTTCGTTGAGAGTGCTCTTGCAGCGGCGAAACTGCCAAGGCTAACACGATCGATACAGGCCTCTGTACCGCCGCAGACAGCAATGTCTGCTTCCTCATTTTGAATCAACCTCATCGCATCCCCTATGGCCTGGACGCCCGCAGCACAGGCTGTTACCGGTGTGCTGATTGGCCCCTTAAGGCCGTTTTGGATTGAAACCCAACCGGCTGCGAGGTTCGCGAGGAAAGCAGGGACTGTGAATGGTGAAAGTCTTGAGACACCCCGTGACGCAACTGTTTCGACCGCCTGCTTCAAAGCCGGGAATCCTCCTATTCCGGATGCAATGATCGTCGCCGTGCGCATTTGTTCTTCCGCTGTAGAGGGATGCCATCCAGCCTGCTGCAATGCCTCTTGCGCAGCGACGAGGGCGAAGGCAATAAAGCGGTCCATCTTACGCAGATCCTTCGTCGCAATCACCGGGTCTGGTGAATAACCACCCTCAGGATCTTCGTCACGCGAAGGAACGACACCGCCCACCTTACACTTGACGTCGGATACCAGGCTATCTTGCAGCAAACGAATACCGGAGCGGCCTTCTATAAGCCGTTGCCAGGAAAGATCAGCCCCCACACCCAATGGGCTTACGACGCCCAGTCCCGTCACCACAATACGCCGCCTGTTCATTTCGTCAGCCCCGCATGCAATCCCTTCTTCGATAGCGCAAGTGGAATAGAACCTATCTCTGAATTGCGAAAATCATTTACATTGGGCATGAAAAACCTCATATATGTATATGCCTACATTAATAGAGGTATATGCATATATTTTAGCTGGGTGCAACTTTATTTAATCGAGTGCAGTATGATACCTAAATCAGATAACGAACGATCAGAAAGTAAAACTCCCAACTCCGGTGGTGTAGAGGCTATGGATATGTCGTTCCAAAGCACGATGCCACTTGTCAACGAAAGCTGTATTTGTTTGGCGATGCGTAGAGCGACTCGCCAGGTCAGTCGCCTCTATGATGAATCTCTCGCTCCCTATGGTCTGACAATTGGGCAGCTCGGTATACTCGGCATGATTACATCACGTACGAACGAACGAGGTGGACCGTCAGTGCAGGAACTTGCAGATGCCTTCGACATGGATCAGTCAGCCATGTCGCGCACACTCAAACCACTCCTTCGCGACGGCTTGATCATCGACGGCAAACCTGCGGAAGATCGTCGTCGGCGCACGCTCGCATTGACCAGTATTGGACGTGACCGTATGGAAGCGGCTTCGAAGGCCTGGACGGATATCCAGCAACATCTCCTGCAGACACTGGGCAGCACAGAATTTGAACAATTGCTGACATTGCTCGAGCGGTTTGGCCGCACCGACTTTGACGGAAAAGGTGATTGAGCTTTCATCCAATCAAAAAAACACTACAGGACGATCATCGCGTTTGAGGTTTGTATCGACAATCTCTATACACCGGCGGAAACGCTGCACTCCGAAACGGTTGTCTAAACAACAAGTTGTATCAGCCGTGCGGCCAATAGGGTAAGGCAGGTGATTGCACCGCAGATTGGAACCCATATGGGAACCTGGAATACATGCTGCTCCGGATTTTTTGTGCCTGTCCATTTAAGGCGGATTAAAGCGATATTCACAGTGATAAAGACCGTCAATACGATTGCGGATGTCATTTCAGCAAGGCCGCCAAGGGGAAAAAACCAGGCCAGGCCCAGAATAGTCAGCGCGATGATAAAGGTTGCCTGGACGGGTGTGCCTGTCAACGGGTTGACCCGGGAGAAAAATTCAGGGAGATGGCCCTGTTTCCCCAAACCGTAAAGCACGCGGGATGCCATGATAACCTGAATAAGGGCCCCATTTAAGGTCGCGAAAAAAGCAACAATGCTGAAGAAACCTGCGACGGAGGGAGAGGCATCTCTAAAAAGTAGGGCAAGCGGTGCAGACGAGGTCGATAATTCTGTCATGGGCACGCTCAGCACGGCAACAGAGACAACAACAAAGTAAATAAATGTTGCAATGATCAGGGTGAAGAGGATGCCTAGCGGCATATTACGGTGGGGATCTTTCACCTCTTCTGCGACATTGGCCATATCCTCAAAACCAATAAAAGCAAAAAATGCGAGCAGACCCGCGGCAAATATACCGCTCCAGGCATAAAGAGAGAAGGGAGGTATAACAGAGTTGATTTCACTTAGAAGGTCGGGTTTCAGGGAAAAACCGAAATAGATAACGAGAGCTAATCCCCCGATCTCGGCCAGAGTGATAAGGGCGGCAAGCGAGACGGATTCCAAAATTCCCCAAATAGCGATCAGGGCGACAAGAAGAACAACAACAGCAATCAGCACATACTCAGAAATTGGAAATAATGTCTGTAGATATGCTGCGGCACCGAGTGAGACTGTAGCGGAGGAGATGACACCCGATGCAATCACCAGCAACCCGACAATAAGCGCGAGTTTTCCGGAACCGGTTCCTTCTTTGACATAAGCAGCTTCGCCGGCACTGACCGGAAAACGGGTTGAAAGTTCTGCATAAGAGAAGCCGGTGAAGGCGACAACGGTTGCTGCTACCAAAAAGGAAACCGGCGCATAAAGACCAGCTTTTGCGGCAGTCTCTCCGACAAGAACATAAATTCCGGCTCCTATGGTGACACCAAGACCATATAGTATGAGAAGAGGCAAGGTCAGTCGACGTTTCAGTGACGTTGTCTGGCTCATAGCAAAAACCTGTCTGTTTATATAGTAATATCTTCCTTTACTCTATCGTATCTCATGTTAGACGAAATTGATTCAGAACAGTTCGTTTTTAAGAGTTAGCGTGATCTGAAGCTGGAAAAAGTTGCTCCCAACGGAATGGCCAAAGCACTAAAGAAAACACTGTTAAAGGCAGCATTTAGCCAAAATCCCGATAAGACTGAGAGAACTGAATCTGTTGTGAACCATAGTGTTAATGGGATTGCGAAAGCATACCAAGACCAGCGCTTACCTGCCTTGAAAGGGTAGTAAAGGATATAGTAGAAGAGAGCGGTCCATCCGAGCATGACAGCTCCTAGGACACCATAAATAAAACTCAAATACTGCCTTACTTTCGGTGTTTCTATTTCTACCGGCACATCGCCTTGAAAAGCGATCCAGTCAAACAGAAAATGTGCGCCAACAGGATAAATGAGAAGCATAAGACTGAAACCCGCAATACCAAATAGGATGATCGCCATCCAGGCATACCAGAAAGCAGATGGTTTTGTTTGAGCTGACATCATTCGGGTCCTCCATCATTCAGCGAACCCGACTAACAAAACTTCTGGACTTTAACAATTACCTGCCAGGGAATGTGAAATGCACAATGACATGTTGTGCATTTCAGGAGCTGTTTTCACTTCAAATATCTTCAGTGCCTGAAAAAGCCAGAATGTCTCCCGGCTGGCAGTCAAGTGCCTTGCAAATGGCGTCCAGGGTTGTAAAGCGAACGGCTTTAGCTTTCCCGGTTTTCAGAACAGACAGGTTTTGAATGGAGACACCTACTTTTTCTGATAACTCATTGAGGGACATCTTGCGAGTGGCCAGCATGACATCCAGATTGACGATAATCATAATGTTCCGTTCCCTTAAACGACTGAATTCATTTCGTCTTGCAATGCCGCAGCTTTTTCCATGACACGTGCAATAACTGTAATTGCCAGAGCGCCGATCAGAACCGGATAATCGATGGAAGCAGGGGCTGACAAGGATGTTACACTTTCTGGCAAGGCGTCCCCGACTTCGATCAGAAGGTCATCCAATAACATGTTTCCAACAAATTCCTGCAGTGTACTCACTAGAGCAGCAGCCAGCATAATCCAGCCTACATTCCTAAGGCGGCGAGCCGTGGAAATACTGAAAAACTCACCTTTCTGATAAGCAAAAAACAAACGCTCGATCTGATAGATAATGGCAAACCAAAAGATCAACGTCGCTGCAGTAGTCAGGAGCATGAAAATATCAAACCAGGCAGGCGTTTCGAGATCAAGCTCTGCATCCGCTTCAATGTTTGTGCCAATATTTGGATTTTCGATCGTAATTTGTTCGCTTGAAATGGTGATATCAATACCACCGAGCCCCAGGAATTCAGGAATGATCCATCCGAGAATGGAAAGGCCGAGTAAAATGAAAAGGACAATACGCGCTTTTTTAGCAAAGCGTTGAATGTCCTGATTTGATGTAGGCATAAGATTGTCTCCTTGATGAGTTGCAAGGATAGATATCATATGAAATATGAAAAACAATAATTATTTAATGAAAAACGATAAATAATTATCTTTAATCAGATTCGGAAGCCTTAAGAAGCATCTCCAGCGCTGTTGCCACCGTCGCTAGACGTACTTCCGTGCGGCCAATATCACCATAGTCCATTTGTCGATGGTCAAGAATACCGTCGCGACTGGCCACAGCAAGGTGAACGCGGCCGCCCGGTTTATCTGCTGTACCGCCGGGACCGGCGATTCCCGTGACCGCAACGGCCAGGTGGGAGGCCGAGTTCTGAATAGCGCCTTCAGCCATTTCTCTTGCTGTCTGTTCTGCAACAGCTCCGACAGCGCGAAGCGTTTCCGATTTAACACCCAGAATTTGCATTTTGGCTTTGTTGGTATACGTGATGAACCCGCGATCAACAATTGCTGAAGATCCTGCGATATCCGTTAGGGCACCGCCAATCAGACCGCCTGTGCAGCTTTCTGCAGTCGCAACATACCAGTTTTTCGCCTTGCAGCTTTCAATCAAATCGGTTGCGAGTTTTGTTATTGTTTCTGGGTAAAAAGACATTAGAGAACCTGCTTAACAAGAAGAAGAAGAAGGAGCGCAAAAATACCGGCAGCGATATCATCAACCATAACCCCGGTAGCGCCTTTGATATTCTTATCCATCCAGCTGATTGGCCAGGGTTTCAGAATGTCAAAGAACCGGAACAAGATGAAGGAAAGTACGTAGAGCAGGGGGCTGGTTCCAGCAATCAGCAGAGGAATCCATTGCCCGGCAACTTCGTCAATGACCACTTCCCCCGGATCTGACCGGCCGGTTCGCTTCAGGTAAACACGTGTTGAAAGAATCCCGGCGCAGAAAATCGTGACAATTGCCAGCAAAAGTGCGGTTTCACCCAAATAGTAAGTGATAGCAAAGCCAAAGGGCAGGGCAGCCAGAGATCCTATCGTACCAGGAGCCTTTGGGCTCAGGCCGGACCAGAACCAAGTGGAGAGGATAACAGCCGGATGCCACTGGTTCATGGCAGATCGCTCTTTCATTCCGGTAACCTCACTGTTGCAGCAGCCTGTGCGGCAATCCCTTCTTGCCGGCCGGTAAAACCCAATTTCTCTGTTGTGGTTCCTTTGACAGAAACCCGGTCCCGATCAATCTTCAAAAGAGAGGCAATTCGTTGCCGCATATCGTTTCTGTAAGGTCCTATTTTTGGTGCCTCACATATAATCGTCACATCGATATTGCTGATCTTACCTCCTCGTTTTTCCACAAGTTTCGCGGCATGAACAAGGAATTGATCCGACGATGCGCCCTTCCATCGAGCATCGGAAGGTGAAAAATGGAGGCCGATGTCTCCCTCACCAACAGCCCCCAAAAGGGCATCTGTAAGGGCGTGTAAGGCAACATCTGCATCAGAATGGCCTTTCAAACCTTTCTCATACGGTATCTCTACACCTCCTAACCAAAGAGGTGTGTTTACGTCAAATGCGTGGACATCGAAGCCGAGGCCTGTTCGTACATCTGTCAGAAATTTGGCTGTCATTTTCTCTATGTCTTGTGCTGTCGTAATTTTGAGGTTCGTCGGATCTCCCTCTACCCGTTTGACCGGGATATTCGCGCGCTCTGCCAGGGCAATATCATCCGTTACGGATATGTCCGCAAAAGTCTTGTGTGCAGCGAGAATTGAGGCAAAGTGAAAACATTGCGGTGTTTGCGCAGCAACGATTTTATCGCGGTCCAGCGTTCCGGCAATCTTGTCACCCTCCAGGGATTTCAAGGTGTCCTGAATAGAGAGAGCAGGAAGAACCGCTTCATGGTCTTCAAGCGCTTCGAGGCAACGATCAATTAGATCGGCGGGCGCAAAAGGGCGTGCTGCATCATGGATCAAAACATAATCAGGGGAATAAGCCTGAGCAGCCTCAAGCCCGTTGGAGACCGATTTCTGCCGGGTCTCACCGCCGGCCACCCAGGGAAGCAAGGCGCGTTCGGCGATTGCTGATCTATAAAGATCTTCATCCTCTGGATTGATGATGACCTGGACATGGTCAATCGCGGGGTGATCCAGAAAAATATCCGCAGACAGAGCGAGAATAGTCTTGTCATTCAGGGATAGATATTGTTTCGGGAAATCCAGTCCCGTTCGACTGCCGCTGCCTGCAGCCACGATAAGAGCGATTGTTGTCATGGCGTGACATTAGGCGGGCAGCTCTGATGGTTCAATAAAATTGTGCACTTCACAGGATTTGGTTGCACCGCAACATAAGTTTGGATAGAATGCACAAAAGTTAGTCAAAATAGTATTTGCACAAAAAATGACCATTCAGATCGGTGATATCGTCTTAAAAGACCCGGTTCTCCTGGCTCCAATGGCTGGAATTACTGATTTGCCCTTTCGCCGGATTGTTTCCCGATATGGGGCGGGCCTCGTATTTTCCGAGATGATTGCCAGCAAAGCCATGGTTGCTGAAACTCGCAGGTCTTTGCGTATGGTCAAGGCTGGCGAAGATGAAGGCCCAATGGCAGTTCAATTGGCCGGATGTGATCCGCAAATCATGGCGGATGCAGCGCGCCTAAATCAGGATCTTGGTGCGAAAATCATTGATATTAATATGGGATGCCCAGTCAAGAAAGTAACGTCGGGTATGGCAGGTTCATCGTTAATGAAAGATCTCGTTCATGCCGGAAAAATTCTGAAAGCCACCGTTGATGCTGTTGACATACCGGTCACGCTTAAAATGCGAACGGGCTGGGATGATGACAATCGCAATGCCCCTGAACTTGCTAAAATTGCAGAAGATGCAGGTATTAAAATGCTGACGGTTCATGGAAGAACTCGTTGTCAGTTTTTTAAAGGCGTAGCTGACTGGTCATTTATTCGCAGTGTGAAGAACGAAGTCTCTCTTCCTGTGATCGCCAATGGGGATATTCAATCCGTGCAGGATGCTGAGGATGCTTTAAAGCAATCCGGTGCTGATGGCGTCATGGTGGGAAGAGGGGCCTATGGCCGCCCCTGGTTTGTCTCGCAAGTTGCGCATTATCTAAAAACGCAGGATGAACGTCATTCTCCGGATTTCGAAGAACAATCGGCTGTTGTCCAAGAGCATTATGCTGCAATCATCGATCTGTATGGCGAACGTGTCGGGACCCGGGTCGCTCGCAAACACTTGAGCTGGTATTCGGAGCGCTTGCCGGGCGGGAAAGCTTTCCGCGACCGGATCATCAGAATGGAAGACTGGCAGGCTGTTTTAAACGAAATAGTGGCTTTTTATGAAACTCTTGAACGCCAGGGAGAGGTTGCCTGAATGACTTCCTCCCTCCCATCCGTCGCGAAAGACGACTTTAACCCACTCTCTGTTCTCAGTGCCCTTCCTGATCCGATTATTGTTGTTGGCCGGGACGGAAAAATTCCTTATGCCAACCCTGCAGGAGAAGAGTTCTTTTCCTCCTCTGTCAATATCCTGAAAAAAACGGCTATTGATAAACTGGTTCCTTTCGGTAGTCCGCTACTGACCCTAATTGAACAGGTCAGGCAGAGTAATGATCGGGTTTCAGAATATGCTGTTGACCTTGGGACACCGAAAACCGGGATCAAGAATGTGAATATACAAGTCTCGTCTTTATTTGAAGGCGGACTTGTTGTCGTTCAGATTGAAGAAAGAACCATGGCGTCAAAGATGGACCGACAGCTTACTCATCGGGGAGCCGCACGATCCGTAACAGCGATGGCGGCGATGTTGGCTCATGAGGTAAAAAACCCACTCTCCGGTATACGGGGGTCGGCACAGCTTTTGGAGATGAACGCGTCCGACAGTGACCGTGCCTTAACTCGGCTTATATGTGACGAGACAGACCGCATTTGTGCGTTGGTTGATCGAATGGAAGCCTTTTCCGACGACCGCCCAATCGAGCGCGAAGCAGTTAACATCCATGAAGTTCTGGAGCATGTACGCCTTGTGGCCCAAAATGGCTTTGGACGGAGGATAAATTTCTCTGAAAATTATGATCCGTCTCTTCCTTTTGTTTATGGCAATCGAGACCAATTGGTTCAGGTTCTCTTGAATTTGATAAAAAACGCGTCGGAGGCAACCCCGGAGAAAGGGGGAGAGATTACGCTGACGACTGCCTACAGACCGGGTGTTCGCCTTGCAGTGCCTGGAAATGCGAACCGTATTCAATTGCCCCTTGAAGTGGGCATTCAGGATAATGGTCCAGGAATTCCGGACGAAATTCTGCCACATATTTTCGATCCCTTCGTTACAACAAAAACAGGCGGAAGTGGCCTCGGTCTCGCCCTGGTGGCAAAGATAGTCGGGGATCATGGCGGTATCATTGAATATGACAGCACAACTTCAGGAGGACATTTTCTGATCCGTTTGCCTGTCTATCACCTTCCTCAAAAGAAAGAATAACAGATGGTCAGTACTATTCTTGTTGCAGATGATGACCAGGGGATCCGCACCGTTTTGGATCAGGCACTGGGACGGGCTAATTATACTGTCAGATCCACTGGAAACGCGGCGACATTGTATAATTGGGTGCTGGAAGGAGCGGGCGACCTTGTCCTGACAGACGTCGTCATGCCTGACGAAAACGGATTGGACCTGCTGCCTCGGCTTAAAAAAATCCGGCCGGAGCTACCCATCATTGTCATGAGCGCGCAAAACACCTTGCTGACGGCAATTAAAGCGACGGAACGCGGCGCTTATGATTATCTGCCAAAACCTTTCGACCTAAAAGAGCTTTTGCAGGTGGTGGAGAGAGCACTTTCCAAACCCAAGGCAGGCCCGAAGAGCATTGCCGATCTGGATGAGGATGAAGACGGTAAAATTCCGTTGATCGGCCGATCCGCCGCGATGCAGGAAATCTATCGCGTGCTGGCCCGGCTGATGGGGACTGATCTGACGGTTATGATTACTGGAGAAAGCGGAACCGGCAAGGAGTTGGTCGCGCGCGCGCTACATGAATATGGCAAGCGAAAAAATGGCCCATTTGTTCCGATTAATATGGCGGCTATTCCAAAGGAACTGATTGAATCAGAATTGTTCGGCCATGAAAAAGGCGCTTTTACAGGCGCGGAAAGCCGGGCAATCGGACGTTTTGAACAAGCTCAAGGCGGCACACTTTTCCTTGATGAGATCGGGGATATGCCGTTGGAAGCTCAAACCCGACTATTACGGGTTCTGCAGCAAGGCGAATACACGACAGTTGGTGGAAGGACACCGATCAAGACAGATGTACGCATTATTGCGGCGACCAATCGGGATCTTCGCCAATTTGTTCGGCAGGGTCTGTTTCGGGAAGATCTATTTTACCGACTGAATGTTGTGCCACTTAGACTGCCACCTCTTCGGGAAAGGGCTGAGGATATTCCAGACCTTGTTCGGCACTTTCTGACATTGGCGCAGGATCAGGGACTGGCCATCAAAAGTATCGACAATGATGCTCTGGAGATATTGAAAAAGCACAAATGGCCCGGTAATGTCAGAGAGCTGGAAAATCTGGTTCAGCGATTGGTGGCGCTTTATTCCGAAGAGGTCATTGATTCTGGAGTTGTTGCTCAGGAATTGCAACCTTCTGCCAGCACACCAACGGCGGATGTTGTTCCTCAGGATGAAAGTCTGGGCGATGCTGTCGAGCGCCATATAGCGAAATACTTTGCCGCCCACCCCGGTAGCCTGCCGCCCTCAGGATTATATGACCGCGTTTTGCGAGAAATTGAACGTCCTCTCATCATTTTGTCGCTTGATGCGACAAATGGTAATCAGATTAGGACAGCTGATTTGTTGGGCCTCAATCGAAATACGCTGCGAAAAAAGATACGGGAACTCGACATTCAGGTTGTTCGCGGTGTAAAGTGATGCTTTAATGCAACAGAGTGGCTCATTGGTCCACTTTTAACGCTGAGGATCAGAAAATTAGGGATTCATTGAACGTGCATGGCCACTGTTTCGGGGGGAACAGATGACGCAAATGCACAGGAGTACCCCGAAACCACACTTCTCGATCACACATTGGTCGCGAAAGATCGGACTCGGCCCTAAATCTTCACTTTTCGTTGCCCTTCTGGCAATTGCTGCGGGTATCGCGACCTACGGCTCTTTGACGGGGGCGGATCCATATATTACCCGCGTGATGGTCATTGTTGATCTGATAATTCTGATCCTGCTGGCCGCAATTGTGAGCCATCGCATTATAAGGATGTGGCGGAAAAAACGGATTAGCCGAGCCGGCAGCAATATGCACAGGCGTGTGGTAAAGCTTTTCGCGCTTATTGCTGTGGCACCTGCCGTTATGGTTGCTATGTTCTCGGGTTTGTTTTTTAACATCTACTTTCAGAAACATTTTTCCGAACCCGTGAATGTCGCTGTTTCAGAATCCCTGGTCGTCGCAGACGCTTATATTAAAGAGCATATCAAGAATATCCGAGCTGATGCTTTAAGCATGGCCGCCAATATTAACCGGGTCCCCGTTGCAGCCTTGAATAACAGAGATGGCTTTAATCAGTTTTTGACCGATCAAGTCGTTGCCCGAAACTTGAGTGAAGCTCTGGTTATTGATGGCTCCCAACGGGTTGTCGCGCAGTCTGACCTGAGCTTTATTGCAGAAGTTGACAAATTGTCGCGCGAAACACTCTCCGACGCGACTGTGAATAATGTCATTATTTCTACCAGCGATTCAGATGACAGGGTACGCGCCATCGTCCGCCTGGACAGACTTTTTGATACCTATCTTGTCGTGGGACGTTTTATTGAACCCCGGGTTCTCGAACACATGGAACGTACGCGGCAGGCGACGGCCAATTACCAGAAATTAAAAGATGAGGGATTTGGCATTCAGGTCCAGTTTGCTGCTATTTTTGTGATCATCTCTTTAATGGTCGTGCTGGCGGCCATCTGGTTTGGGCTCGCCATTGCCTCCCGCTTAGTATCTCCTATCGAAGGACTTGTTAGTGCCGCTGAACGAGTTAGTGAAGGGGATCTGACCACTAAGGTGAACGAGCAGGTGGCCTATGATGAAATGGCCATTTTAAGCAAATCCTTCAATCGCATGACAGATGAATTGTCGTCACAACGGGACGAGCTTGAAAAAACCAACCAACAATTGGATGAGAGGCGGCGTTTTACAGAAACGGTTCTTTCTGGTGTTTCAGCAGGCGTTATTGGTCTCAATCTGAAGGGAGTTGTCACCCTGCCCAATAAGATCGCGGGCAAGCTTCTGGAAATGGAAGCTTTCGAGATGGTGGGACAACCTCTCGAAAAAGTCGCACCGCAATTGGCCGAACTTCTGGAGGAAGTAAGGGAACGCCCCTACAAAATTGCTCAAGCCCAAATTCATTTACAAACCACCTCGACCCACAGACATTTGCTGGTTCGTATATCGGCGGAGATTTCTGAAGCAGGTGTAAGGGGTTTTGTGGTGACGCTTGACGAGATAACTGAGCTTGTTTCCGCACAAAGGATGGCAGCCTGGGGTGATATTGCCAGACGAATTGCCCATGAGATCAAAAACCCGCTCACGCCTATTCAGTTGTCGGCGGAGCGTATCAAACGAAAATATGGCAAGGAAATAACCAGCGATATTGAGACATTCAATAAATGTACCGACACGATCATTCGTCAAGTTGGCGACATTGGTCAGATGGTGGATGAATTCTCCTCTTTCGCTCGCATGCCAGCGCCTGATTTCCGGCCGGAACAACTCTCCCGCATCGTTGAGGAAGCTGTCTTTTTGCAAAAAGTCGGTCATCCGGAAATTAACTATGAGTTGGATAAAGATTTGCCATCTTCTTTGTGCCAACTGGATCCGCCGCAGGTTACCCGGGTCTTTACCAACTTACTGCAAAATGCTGCAGATGCCATCGAAGGCAGACCAGGAGAGCCCGAAATACTCGAGCCTGGAAAAATTGTTGTTCGAATGCTTGAGGATGATAATCAACTGTTCGTCGAAGTTACCGATAATGGTCGAGGGCTGCCGAATGAGAACAGAACCCGTCTTACCGAACCGTATGTGACTCATAGGGAAAAAGGGACCGGCCTTGGACTCGCCATTGTTAATAAAATCATGGAAGAGCATGGAGGATCTTTGTCGTTGCAGGATGCTGATGAAGGGCCGGGTGCAAAAATTCAAGTAGCGTTTTTCAAAACAGAAACACAAAACAAGACCGATAATGAAATGGGGAATGCGTAATCATGTCTGCTGATATTCTGATCATTGACGATGAATCTGACATTCGGGATCTAATAGCGGGTGTACTGGAAGATGAAGGATTTGAAACGCGAGAGGCCGCCAATAGCGATGAATGTATGGCGGCCATATCAAATCGCCGTCCTAATCTGGTCGTTTTGGATATTTGGCTTCGCGGGAGTGCCCTTGACGGTATCGAGATTCTGCAGCAGATCAAGAAAACAGCGACTGATCTGCCTGTCATCATGATTTCAGGACATGGGAATATCGAGACGGCCGTCAATACAATTAAAATGGGCGCCTATGATTTTATCGAAAAACCGTTTAAGGCAGATCGACTGATGCAGGTGGTTGAGAGAGCTCTTGAAGCCTCTCGCCTTAAACGGGAAGTTAAGGAGCTACGCCAGAAAGCCGGAGAGTTTATTGACGAATTGATTTGTCGCTCCAACGTCATGTTGCAGTTGGAACAATCGATATTAAGGGTCGCACCAACCAACAGCCGCGTTATGATTACAGGCCCATCGGGTTCCGGCAAAGAAGTCGTTGCCCGAATGATCCACGGCAATTCCCATCGGGTAAATGCCCCTTTTGTTGCTGTGAATGCA
Organism: Sneathiella sp.; assembly: GCA_039975135.1. Lineage (GTDB taxonomy): Bacteria > Pseudomonadota > Alphaproteobacteria > Sneathiellales > Sneathiellaceae > Sneathiella. Next base: position 26,705 of record JBDWHS010000027.1, read on the forward strand.
GCGACAATGGCACCTGAACTCCTTGAAATTCAACTCTTCGGGGTTGAGGAAGGACGCATGAATTCAGCCAAAGGCGCGCGGCGCGGCTTGCTTGAACAAGCTCATGGCGGAACGATATTTCTGGATGAAATTGCTGATATGCCGCTGGAGACGCAAGGCAAGATCCTTCGCGTTCTTGTTGAACAGTCTTTTCAGCGGGTAGGCGGTAGCGAGAAGGTGAAAGTAGATGTCCGTGTCGTCTCTTCATCCAGCCAGGACCTCAGTGAGGCAATGGCGAGTGGCCGTCTGCGTGAAGATTTGTACCATCGCCTGAGCGTCGTTCCGTTAAGCATTCCACCGTTAAAGGAAAGACTTGAAGATATAGCCCCGCTCGCCCGTTATTTTATCGAGCGATTTGCCGGGAGTGCTGGTCTGCCTGTGCGCAAGATTGGCGAAGATGCAATAGCCACGTTACAAGCCTCCAGTTGGCCAGGGAATGTTCGGCAGCTCAAAAATGTAATTGAGCAGATCATGATCCTGGCAACTGGAGATAAAACAGCCACAATTACTGCAGATATGATACCGGCTGATGCTGGCGCGGCTCAATCGGTGATGAGCGGGCAGAAAGACAGTACCGAAATCATGACCTTACCCCTTCGGGATGCGCGCGAGAGATTTGAAAAAGAATATCTGGAGGCCCAGGTCAATCGTTTCGGTGGCAACATCTCCAGAACCGCCTCCTTTGTGGGAATGGAACGATCTGCTTTGCATCGTAAACTGAAATCACTTGGCATTCACAACAGCGAACGGGTAAAAGAAACGGAGTAATAACGTAGTCAATAACGAGGCGGGGACGGACACGTATGAAGGTTATTGTATGCGGCGCCGGGCAAGTAGGATCTAATATTGCGCGTCAGCTTGCCCGCGAAGGGAATGATGTCACGCTTGTGGATCAAAACCCGGAGCTCGTTCGCAAAATCGGCGACGAACTGGATGTCAGGGCGATGGTGGGACACGCTTCCCACCCGGAAGTTTTGGAAAATGCCGGTGCTGGTGAAGCCGAAATGATCATTGCAGTGACCTATAGTGACGAAGTCAATATGGTCGCTTGTCAGGTTGCTCATTCACTTTTTGATGTCCCCAAGAAAGTGGCTCGTATCCGATCCCAGCAATATCTTGATCCGATTTGGGCAGATTTATATAGCCGGGACAATCTGCCTATTGATGTTATTACATCTCCTGAAGTCGAGGTAGCAGAAGCGATTGCCAGACGCCTTAAGGTGCCCGGCGCCTTTGACACGGTATCCTTTGCCGATGGTATGGTTCAGGTCATCGGCGTGAGGCTGGATGAAAGCTGTCCTATCGTAAATACGCCGCTCAGGCAGCTTACAGAGCTATTTCCGGATCTAAACATTGTTGTGGTCGGCATTTACCGGGAAGGTAAAATGACAGTGCCGACCAGTGATGACCAAATGTTTCCGGGTGACGAAGTATATTTTGCAGCTGATATCGAGCATGTCGCAAGGGCGATGCCGCTTTTTGGTCATGAAGAGCAGGAAGCGAGAAATGTCGTCATCGTGGGAGGCGGCAATATCGGACTGCATCTTGCCCAGACAATAGAACGAGACATGAATAATGTTTCGCTTAAGCTCATTGAATTTAGCCGCAAGCGAGCCGAATTTATTCAGGAGCAGCTGGAAAATACAATTGTTCTGCAGGGCGATGCACTGGATCCAGATATTTTAAGCGAAGCGAATGTTCGGCGGGCGGAGACAATTGTTGCACTGACAAATGATGATGAAGTGAATATTTTGTCGTCCTTGCTTGCCAAAGAACAGGGCAGTGAAACGGCTATTACGCTTATCAACAATCCTGTATTTTCTAAACTAATGACGTCTCTCGGGGTTGATGTGGTTGTAGACCCACGCGCCACAACAGTTTCGGAGATTTTGCGTCATATTCGCCGCGGACGTATTCGGGGACTTCATTCTTTTCAGGATGGGGCTGCTGAAGTTGTCGAGGGAGAAGCTCTCGAGACATCCCGTCTGGTCGGTAAAGAACTCCGCCATATCAAACTTCCGCAAGGCACAATTATCGGCGCCATTCTCCGTGATGGAAAAGTGGTCATTCCGAGAGGAACAACGGTCATCAAGCCAAATGATCGCGTAGTTATCTTTGCATTGAGTAACGCCGTTCGGAAAGTAGAAGAGATGTTCTCCGTCAGTCTTGAGTTTTTCTGATCCATGTTGCTGGCTCCCGTCATGACGATCCTGGGTTGGTTTATGTCGATGCTTTCTGCGTTGATGTTAATCCCCTCTCTTTATGCCTGGTCTGACGGGCAAATCCTTGTTGCCACTGCTTTCTTTGTTTCGGCTGTCGGCACTTTATTCTTTGGCGGCGGCCTGGTTTTGGCGAATCGCATGGAAACAACAAGCTTGAACCGACGAGAGACTTTTTTGACGGCGCTCATCGTCTGGACAGTCATTCCCGTTTTTGCAGCCCTGCCACTCTCCATAGGGGAAGCGGCGCCAACCGCGTTGGACGCCTATTTCGAAGCACTTTCAGGATTTACAACAAACGGTGCATCTGTTCTGGAAAACCTCGAAAACCAGCCTCGTGCTATTTTGTTGTGGCGGTCGCTTATTCAATGGGTTGGTGGCTTTGCCATCATTATTTTCGTCTCCACATTAGCAACAACCCTTAATATGCCGGGTAATAACCCGCTGAACAGGGCGATTGCTAAAAGTACTCGGCGACGACTATCGAGACGCATTCGCTTTGCCGTGCTCTCTATCCTCCAGATTTATATTGTGCTGACGATGGCCTGTATCACCTTGTTGTGGCTTTCTGGTATGGACCCTTTTCATGCTCTTTGTTATGGCTTTAGCACATTGTCTACGGGCGGCTTCACCGTTACCAGCTCCGGAGTTGAATTATTTGGAAACCGATTCACGGAAGTGGTTCTGATCCTGTTTATGATATTGGGAGCGATTAGCTTCAGTTTGCACTGGGCATTTTTTAATGGCGATCGGAAATCCTATTTCAGTAATCCGGAATACCGATATCTGTTGTTTTCACTGCTTTTTGGCACAGTTTTGATGTTTCTGCTCCTGACAGTGGAAACAGATATGCCAGCCTTGCAGACGATACGATATGCGTTATTCAACACAGTCTCAGCGCTGACCACAACCGGATATACGATGGATCCGCTATCTGAAGCGGGTGAACCATTCTGGCCAGTCGGATCTTTGCTCCTCCTCCTGTTCCTGATCAGTATGGGTGGCTCTACGGGTTCTACGTCCGGCGGGATCAAACTGATCCGGGCAATTTTGTTATTGAAGCAGGGGGCTGCTGAGGTTCGGCGTTTAAGTTATCCCAGTGCGATTATCGTTCTGAAATATGGCAGCTCCATCATTACACGGGAGCATGTTCTTTCTGCCTGGGGGTTTTTCACACTATATTGTTTCAGCATTCTCGTTGTATCACTAGGGTTGGCTTTTACCGGGCTCGATTTTCAAGCAGCCTTTGCCCTTGCTGTCAGTAACATAGCTAATGCCGGAGCAGCTGTTTCCCCCGTGATGACCGGACTTGGCGCTGATGATGCTAAATTTGTCTCTTATAGTGCATTGCCTGTAGGGGCGAAGATTCTATTATGTCTTGCAATGCTTGTCGGCAGGTTGGAATTCTTTTCCATTCTTGCCTTGCTCAGTCCGTCTATTTGGCGTCGATAAATAAGGTGGCCCATGTCTCGAATTGCCTATGTTAATGGTCAGTATCTCCCTCACAACCATGCTTCTGTTCATATTGAGGATAGAGGATACCAATTTGCAGACGGGATTTATGAAGTCATCCCGATCGTCTCAGGCAAAATGATTGATGAGGACGGGCATCTGGATCGTTTGTGGCGCAGTATGGGAGAGCTGCGCATGGAAGAGCCGATGAAGCGGCACCCGATGAAATTGGTCATGCGGGAGGTTCTTCGGCGCAACAATATTGAGACAGGTCTTATTTACATGCAAGTTAGTCGCGGGGTCGCGCCGAGGGACCATCCTTTTCCCCTTGATGCCCATCCGTCCCTTGTAATGACGGCAAAGCGGACATCGCCTGAAAAATCAGAACAAAAAGCGGAAGAGGGGGTTGCCGTAATCACAGTTCCCGATATTCGATGGAAACGCTGTGACATAAAATCAGTTTCCCTGCTGCCAAATATACTGGCCAAGCAGGAAGCAGTTGAGAATGGGGCTTATGAAGCTTTTCAGGTTGATGAGGACGGGTTTGTCACGGAAGGCAGCTCAACCAATGCCTGGATAGTGGATCAAAGCGGCACACTCATTACGCGCCCAACAAATAATGAAATACTGGCTGGTGTTACCCGGGCTACTTTGCTCAAACTACTTGAGGAAAATGACTTGAAAGTCGATATCCGCGCTTTTTCAGAAGAAGAACTTCTGTCAGCAAGAGAGGTTTTTCTGACCAGTTCCTCCTCTTATGTTCAGCCAGTCGTAAAAGTGAATGACGCCGTAATTGGGAACGGTAAGCCGGGAAGTATTTCGACCAATCTGCGGAATGTTTTTAAAGAATATATGGAAAATTAGAAAAATATCATTTTATGATATAAATGGTTATTCTGCCGCAAAAAATACTTTATTATAAATTTGGGATTAAAAGGCTTGTGTTTTTCGTTCTAAATCCTTATCTGGGGGGAACTTTTTTGCCTTTCCGAGGATAAAGGCCATATCTATTAATTGGACAATGGCTAAAAAGTTAAAAAAAGTAATTTCGAATAATCAGGAAAGAGACTGCGAAATGGCCTCTGAAAAATCGCTAAACGTACAGGACGTATTCCTTAATCTTTGCCGCAAAAATAACATTGCGGTCACCATTTTCCTTGTGAACGGCGTCAAGCTTCAAGGAGCAATTAGTGCGTTTGACAATTTTTGCGTAACGCTTCGTCGGGACAAACATGAGCAACTTGTGTATAAGCACGCGATCTCTACTGTGATGCCCGCAACGCCGGTTCAGCTCTATGATCCGACAGCCCAGGAATAAGCGGGCTTCGTTGGTACGGAAACGATTAGGTAACAATGGATTATGAAACAGAGCGTGCCTCGCCACGCTCCGGTGACCGATCACTGGTCCTTCATCCTTTCATAAAAAAGGGTGATAAAACACAGATGAGGGACCCTGAAGGGTGCTTGGCTGAAGCCGTATCCTTGACAGCAGCGATTGCCCTGCATGTTGTTCATTCAGAAATAGTTCCTCTCTCTGCGCCTAAACCCGGCACCTTATTTGGTGAAGGAAAGCTGACGGATTTTGCTGACTTTATTGATGCCCACCATATTGATGTCGTGATTATTGACGGCGCCGTCTCGCCGGTTCAGCAACGTAATCTTGAACGGCGTTTGCAGGCGAAAGTCATTGACCGTACAGGTCTTATTTTAGAAATTTTTGGAGACCGGGCACAGACAAAGGAGGGTGGCCTTCAAGTTGAACTCGCCCATCTATCTTACCAGAGAACTCGTCTTGTTCGGTCCTGGACCCATCTCGAACGGCAAAGAGGCGGTGCAGGTTTTCTCGGCGGTCCAGGCGAATCTCAATTGGAAATCGACAGACGACTGATTGACGAGCGGATTGTGAAGATTAAACGGCAACTGGAAACTGTTGTCAGAACCCGTGAACTTCATCGCGCCAAACGGAAAAAGGTTCCCTATCCAATTGTTGCGCTTGTTGGCTACACAAATGCTGGAAAATCTACACTTTTCAACCGACTGACCCAGTCCGATGTCTTTGCCAAGGATTTGCTGTTTGCCACCTTGGATCCAACCCTTCGGAAAATTGATTTACCGGGCGGACAGACTGTCATTCTATCCGATACTGTTGGGTTTATTTCTGATCTCCCCACGGAATTGGTTGCCGCTTTCCGGGCAACCCTTGAGGAAGTCCTGGAAGCGGATCTTGTCATTCATGTCAGAGATATCACCCACACGGATACGGAAGCCCAGAAACAGGATGTTTTCGACGTCCTGAAACGTCTTGGTGTTGATCTCGACAACAAAGCTGCCTATTTGGAAATTCTCAATAAAATTGATCTCCTGGAAGAAGATGAAGAGACACTGATCCGCAATGGCAGTGATCGGGAAAAAGAGAAAATTCCAATGTCCGCTGTAACAGGTGAGGGGGTTGCCGCTTTTTTGGATGCTGTTGAAGAGAAACTTACCCATAATCAAAAGGCGCTGAACATCCGGGTTCCAAGTGAAGATGGTGCTTCTCTTTCCTGGATCTACCGGCATGGAACAGTTCTGGATCGCGCTGAAGAAGAAACATCGATTATATTGGCTGTCAAATTTTCACCGGAAAATCTGGGCCGTGTCAGTAAAATGCCGGTCACGATTTTATAAAGGGTCGCAGAAATGGATAGAGCATGTTGAAAGGGTCCTGCCTTTGCAACGCTGTTCAATTTGAAATAACTGGTAATTTTAACGGTTTTTTCCTATGCCATTGCAAATTCTGTCAAAAAGATACGGGGACAGCCCATGCGGCCAACCTTTTTTCAAGCGAGGCTAAAATTAACTGGATTTCAGGAGAGGAGACGATAAAAGTCTTCAATCTCCCCTCTACTCGTCATCCCTGCAGGTAGTCTGGATAGCACTCTTGCCCTAGAGCCAAATGCTCATATCTTTATGAGGAGTAAAGCGTCCTGGGATACAGATCTGGAAAAGATACAGAAAATAGAGAAATTTCCCGCCTGACACTTCCGTTATACAAGTCGCTCTATAGGCAGGATAGCCTGTACAGTCGTCCCAACCCTTTCTTCACTCTGTATATCAAACCTTCCTCCGTGAGCGGTAAGGAGATGCGAGACAATGTACAGGCCCAGACCAACGCCTTTGCCTGAGGTTGAGGATGACGAGATATCAATTTGGGTAAAAGCCTGAGAAACGCGTGACAAATGATCCTTTGATATACCAATTCCGCTATCACGAACCTCAAAGACCAATTCACCCATGCTATTGCGAAAAACAGACAATCGGATTGTTCCATTTTCAGCAGTATATTTTATCGCATTTGTCAGCAGATTGATAATCACCTGGGTGATCCTGTATTCATCAGCATGCAGCGCAAGGGACAGATCCGGCACTTGGACGTCAAGTCGCTGATTTTTCTTCGCAGCCTCAAGCTGAAAAATAGTATTGCAATAGTCCGTTACGGAGGCCACAGAAAACGTGCTTTCGAAAAGATTGAGCTCTCCTGCATCAATAGTGGAGGCATCCAGCAATTCATTGATTTGCCGGAGAAGATGCCGGCCACTGCGATTAATATCTTCCAGTGCGACAAGCTGTTTTTCCGTTACGGGGCCATAAACCTTGTGACTCAACATATCTGAAAAGCCGATAATGGCGTTCAGCGGTGTTCGAAGTTCATGACTCATCGTGGCCAGGAAATCTGTTTTCGCAGCGTTAGCATTCTCCGCTTCTTTTCTCGCATAAGACAGTTTTTCAGTACGTTCAACGACCCTTTGTTCAAGCGTCATATTTAGCTTTCGAAGCTCTTCTTCAGCCTGCACACGCTTTGTGACATCTTCCTCGGTTATCACGATGACGCGGTTGCCGGAAACCGGGTCACGGCCGGGTTCCGCTGTTAACGTATGCCAGCGTTTTCCCATTAATGTATGCACCAGAATATCTGCGCTGTGCTGGATTTTTTCCTCGATCTTTGCGTCTCCATATCGATTTTCCAGCGTAACCATGCTTTCAGATCGGGAACCGTAGATGTTGGCGGCGGCGGGATTTTGTGCAAGAAGACGCCCTTCCAGATCAAATGTGCTGATCATCAGCGGCGTATGGCGCACCGCCTCCAGAATACGTTTGGCCCGGGGGTCGAGCTCCTCTTTAAGTTCAGGAGAAGCTTCAATCAAAACCGCTCTGTTCAGGTCACCGATAAGAATAGGGGTAAATGTCAGAATAACCATTTTCGGGTTGCCGCCCGGATAAAGCGTCCAGTTTTCTTCAACAATATCGCCTGTGGATCCTGTGAGGAAAATATCATTGAGCCGCTCCCGGACAACAGGGGAGTCATCTGACAGATCGATAGACAGAAACTCTTCTACACTGTCCACTTCCCAGAATTTCAATGCTGGTTCATTAGCCCACCAGAAAGAATGATTGTCGATATTAAAAACCCAAATGACTGTTCTCAGCTTGTTATAGACAGACAATTCTTCCGGGTTTCGGATATGCGGTAATTTTTCAAAAAAGTTCAAAGCAACAACATTCTCTATCTGCAGTTTACGACATTATACTATTAATATCTAAATTAATAAATTCGTACTATATCAGATTTTTTTCTGAGGCTTTTACCGCGTCCCACAGATTATCCATCTCTGTGAGTGTACTTTGCTCCGGAGTTATCCCATTTTCTTTCAATTTCTGCTCAACACCGGAAAAGCGACGGGTAAATTTCCGATTGGCCTTGCTCAATGCAACTTCCGGGTCGACACCAAGATGGCGGCCCAGATTGGCAGCAACAAACATGAAATCACCATATTCTTCTGTAATTCGGTCCGCAGAACCGTTGCTATGGATCTCGACTTTAAGCTCGTTGAGTTCTTCATGGATTTTGTCAAAAACCGGGACTGTATCCGGCCAGTCAAATCCGACCTGCGCCGCCCTTTTTTGTAGCTTCACCGCTCGGGTGAGGGAGGGGAGTGTAACGGCAACACCGTCCAGTGCTGAAGAAACAGCCCCTTTTCGTTCAGCCTTTTTCCGTCTTTCTTCTGCCTTCGTTTTCTCCCAGGCAACTGACTGTGCCTCCGGGCTGGCGATTGTGCGGTCAGCAAATACGTGAGGATGTCGCTGAATCATTTTTTCCGAGATGGCGGTAACAATGTCATTAAAATCAAAGTGACCGGCTTCGTGAGCCATTTGCGCATAAAAAACAACCTGGAACATCAAGTCGCCCAATTCGGACTTGAGCTCCTCCATATCATTTTCTGCAATTGCTTCTGCCACTTCATAGGCTTCCTCAATTGTATAAGGAGCAATCGTCTCGAAAGTTTGCTCCTTGTCCCAAGGGCAGCCTTTTTCCGGATCTCTCAACGTCATCATGATGTCCAGGAGATCCTGTATGGGGGATTTAGTTTCAGTCACAAAAACGGCTCTTTCGCTGCACGAGTGGGAAAACCGAAGTTTAAACGTCCGAACGATTATTGGCAAAGCTGTTTCACATCTCTCTCACAAATTTCCCGTACTGGCGTTATCCAGTATGGGAGGCGCGAAATGTCTTACTCTATCAGATGGAAAATCCGGGGGTTTGCGACAGAAACGCCCGACGCAGACAACAGGTGGTGTTGGATGCCAAGTACTAAGCAGTTGCCCGCAATCCTGAAGTCCGAACACAAGTCTACTATTCGGGAGTATGAGAAACAGCTGGAGTTTTCTTTTAAAGCGGCGGAAGGAGGGGCGCTTAACGCGTGGCGAAAATACCTACCATTCTCAGGGCACGCCTCTGAGAATCGATCCCGTGCTATCATTCGGGTAACTCTTGATCTGTTTCCATTTCTTGAAGGAATACCGAATGATGTTTTGTCTAATATGTTAAGGGACTTGTTCAGGGCAACCCGGCATTACCGATTAGAAACAACCGATTTACTGAATGTTGGCCGCCATGATATCATGCAATCCACTGACTTTCATCCAGCCGATCTCATCGATGCTCTTCTCTTCAGAATCCTACTGAAAGATGCTGAAAATGGGATGGATCTGCCCGCTTGGCGGAGCAAAGCAGGCTTTTTTGTCGGGGAACTTGCCTCCAACCAGGTTTCAAGAGGACGTATCTGGAATGGTCCTTATTGTACCCAGACCCAATGGCCAGCTCCCTGGTCGAGCATCAAGGAATTGAAAAACCGTGTATGGCAGCAGGATCCTGATTTGATCCTTCTTCTGTTAGCCTTAAAGGAACAGACCTATGCAGAGCAACTGGCCCTCTGTGGATATGATTTAACGCCAGCTTTGTCATCTCTCTTCTCCGCTTATGGAACGGCGAGCGAAAATACAAAATCACATCTGTTAGAGGATATGACGTCATTACTGGCAGCCGTGAATGTGCCTCTTCATCATCATTTTCAGAGCCAGACACTCAATCCTCTCTCCTGGAGCCTCAAGCGAACCTGGAATGGTATAAAACCGGAAAAAGGGGATGGTATTCTGATGACGGAAGAAGATTTCAGTTATTTCATTCGGCTGCATATGTTCGCCAAAAGTGATGCCGAGGCGGCATTTCTGAAACAGGCAAGATGGTATCTGAAACATGTCGCCCGGATTACAATACTGGATCATTTCTGAATAGGCTTTTCCGCAAAGGCGGTATTGATTATTGTCGTGTCTATGTCTGATCTGGAAAAACAAAATCCTAAAAAAGAGAAAAAGAAAAGACCACCCAAGGAGGTGACAGCTGCCTTGCTGAGGAAGCAAGCGTTGCGGTACCTGGACCGGTTTGCTGCAACAACGCAGAAAATGCGGCGGCATCTAATGACCAAAAATACCCAAGCCATTGAGTTTCACCAACAAGACCCGGACGCTATTATGCTGATGATTGATCGAGAAGTGGACAAACTGATCAAAGCCGGCATTCTCAATGATCAGGAATATGCGTCAGGAAAGGCGCGCTCCATGGCGCGACAAGGGAAATCCAGCTTACAAATCGGTGTTAAATTATCGGGTCTTGGGTTTGATGACAGTCAACTGGATACCGCAATGGATCTATTGAAAACAGAAGAAGGCTTTTCTGATCGCAAAGCAGCGGCAAAATATATAAAAAAGCGGCGCTTCGGCCCGTTTAAAGCACCAGAGGTGAGGGAAGAGAGGCATCAGAAAGAGCTGGCAACCCTTGTGCGAAACGGCTTTGATTATTCCTTGGCTAAAGCCCTACTGACGGTAGAGACACCGGCAGAAATCGAAGATATCATTTATGGATCAGATTGACACGGGCTACAAGACAGCTTATACAGGAACAAAAAGTGAACATATTCGAGGATAATGATGGATCAGAGAATAAGCATTATAACATTGGGTGTTGCTGATTTGAAAAAATCCAGGGCATTTTATGAAGCGCTTGGTTGGCAGGTAGCTTCTGTTCAACAGGCCGAAGAAATCGTTGCTTTTGATCTGAATGCTATGACATTGGCCTTGTACCCGCTGGATAAACTGGAAGAAGATGCCAAGGTTGAAGTAACGAAAAGCCGATATTCAGCCATGACAATTGCTTATAATGTCAATACCCCTGAAGAAGTGGATAGCGCCCTGCAGGAGGCTGTTCAAGCGGGTGGGGAGCTGGTTAAAGCGGCGGAAAAGGTTTTCTGGGGTGGCTATTCCGGTTATTTTGCAGATCCTGACGGAACGCTTTGGGAAGTTGCCCATAATCCGTTTTCAAAACTGGGCCCAGACGGTACTTTCCAATGGAATGGTGTCGAACAGGAATAAGCAGGGACTTTAGGGATGATAACCAGAATATTCCGCGTTAAAGTAAAATCTGATATGAAATCCGAGTTCGAGCCTCTTTTTCGGTCGGTTTCTCTGGGATCTGTAAAGTCGGCAACGGGATGTACGGATGTTATCATCGGCGGGCCAACAGTATGGTCGCCAGACGAATATTCCATGATAACGACCTGGGAAGACCAGGACAGTTTGGTTGATTTTGCCGGCCCGCAGTGGAACGAGGCTCATATCCCGGCGGGTATGGAGAAATTCGTCGATCAATGTTGGGTTCATCATTATGTCACCATACCAACCTGACCGAGCATCGTTCATCGCGACCAGATAATTTGAACCTGTTCCGCGATCTGCACGACGTAATACCAGTTGATCCTCTAAAACTGGAGAATGTGATGTGGGTAAGGGAACTTAAAACTGTTGTGGCAATTATTCTGACATTGGGAATAGGGGCCTCTATTGCACAAGCGGAGACAAAAAGGCCTCACCTTAAAAAGATGGCGCCAATCGTAAAACACCAGACAGCGCCGGTAGCTGTCTTATCAGCAAAAATGGCCGATCTGATTGTCTTACCGTTTAAAACGGTCACCACGGGTGATCCGAACACAGGCATCTGCGGTAACTACAATCCAAAGACAGGCTACAAGAATGTAAAATTTCGGGTCAAAAATATCGGAAGTGCGAGTTCGGCAAAATCCGTTCTTTACGTAGCTTTCACCGTATTCGGAGATGGACAGCAGAGCAGTTACTGGCACGGATTTGTCAAAAATGTTCCAGCCTTGCTGCCCGGGCAAAGCCGCGTTGTCAAAATGAAAGTCCCGGCTGCGGTTCAACCAAATCAGTACAGGAATATGATTGCGAAGGGTGCCATTGATACATACAAACAAATCCCGGAGCTTTCCGACACGAACAACGAAACACAAGGCCATTGCCGCGCACCGCTGGGGTAAGGCTTGTTCGTTATGTCCGAGATATGGAGGGCTTCCGGCAACGGGAGCCTATTTCCTTTGTCTGAACGTCTGTGCATATATAGAGAGAGGCGGATTAAGAAATAGTCCGCGCTCGCGTGATATGTGTCTGCTTTGCCGTTCGCGACCGGGGCACTTTGCCTTATGTTTATGTGATTGTAGTTTGAATGAATTTTCAATAAAGTCTTTACTGATCCGGCCCAAGACTCAAAGCGAGAGTTTGTTATGAAATATCTCATTCTGGTACTATCCGTATGCTTAAGCTCTACGTCGGCTCAAGCGCAAACCATTGGTATAAAATTTGCTGATATTCCGCCAGGCAGCCAGTTTCACTATGAAACAATTGGCGGCGGGAATTTTCTGTTCGCCGATAAATATGTTGGAAAAATTGACACTTTTCATGTAGTGGACGGTTATTCCATTGAGAATGGCAAGCTTGGGCGCAAGCCTATCACGCGCCGATATTATAACGAACCGGGTTTGCTTGTACGGTCAGAAACTCTAAGCTTGGATAAAACGGTCGAATATATTCCATTTAACTGCAGACGCTCGATGGCTCAGACCTGTCAGCATGTCAGGAAAGTTACAAACAGAAAAACCGGAACAGTCTTAAACTCTATCACCCACAAATTTGAATCTAACTTGTCGGACGGTAAACTGACCGTGACAAGCTTTTTCTCCAACGGCAAACAGGGCAAAACGCGTTATACCTTTGATAAGCGAGGTATAATCACCCATGTACATAATCCGGAGGGAGCATTGAGCCAAGGGGAAAAACTTATCCGGGAGATTAGGCCGTAACTGAAACTCCAGCCAACTCGTCTAACAAAATAGTTAAACAGCACATCAGTTGATCATAACCCTTTGCGATGGAAAATCAGTCCATTCCAGCGTTTTATTACTTATCAGCCTCCAACCGAGCCATGATTTTGTCGAGCGCTTCACATAATTGGTTATTACTCGGCTTGCCTTCATATTCTGCCTCTACCTCTGCTTTGTAGATAGACATCTTTGATGCCTTTTCAGGATGATCTTGAAGATAAATAAAAATGGCACCAGTCTTTTCCTGCAGTAGCTCTGGTGAGCACTGTTCAGCTATAGCCTGAGTGGGGAGGCATAAGCCGACAGCGGCGGCCAAAACGAAAGATTTCATTCACTGTTCCTTATTATTAAGTGTTTGAAATTGAACTGCCGATAAAAGTATTAACAATCCAGTTCAATTGCAAATTGGAGGAGCTTGTTTGTCATTTGCGCTTCCTCGGTTTAACAAATGAGACGGTAGACTAATTTTTACGGTGAGCAGAAGGTTCTTGTGCTTGTTGATGTCATTTTTGATTACTTTCTGTTGATGCATAGTTCCTTCGTTTTTTCTCCGGCTTATGTCGACAGAGCAGGGCGGTCGGAGCTTTAAAATAGTCTGCTAGATTGTTGCAAGCATCGGCATTTAGATTATGAAGCGACTGAATTGTTGCACAAGGCGGTTTTGGTCGTGTTGTTCATGGTGTCCAGATACCGTTTCGATAGTTGGTTAGGATAGAAGTGTCTTCTTGCATCTAATTTCATATACAAATATTTCGCATAATTTATATTATGGAAAATAATATACCCAGTATTGCCTCAAAACTCGGCTTGGATCCGTTCTCTCTCATATTGCTTTGTGATATCTTACCTGCGCTAGGAGTAATAAAGGATAGGATTTTCTATGGATCTGGAAGCAATTTGGCATGATTACCGTGTGAGCTTGACGAATTTTCTGAGAACAAAAATCTCGGACCCTTCAGATGTGGAGGATGTCTTGCAGGAAATCTTGATTAAAACCCATGCCAATCTTGGATCCATTAAAACTGAAAGCAGTGTTAAATCCTGGCTGTTTCAGGTTGCCCGAAATGCGGCCATCGATTTTTATCGGCGTGAACGCCGACCGTCACCGAACCCTGAAGATCTATGGTACGCTATAGATCAACCTGATATCCTGGACGATCTTACTGGTTGCTTGAAACCGTTCATAGATCGCTTGCCTGAGAAAGAGGCTCATATTCTGACGGCTATTGAACTCAAGGGTGTCTCTCAGAAGGACTATGCTAAGCAAATTCGCGTGCCCTACTCCACTTTAAAATCAAGGGTAAACAAGAGCAGAGCGTTGTTGCGGCATTTATATGAAGAATGCTGTACATTTTCCCTTGATGCTCAGGGTAATGTAATGGATTGCTCAGAAAATTCAGGGAAGTCTATAAAATGCTGATGTGATCTCGTCTTTTTTCATCTCTCTCCGTCTTACAAGTAAGACAACAAAAGGAGATCAAGATGATTAAAGTTATCAGTTTTAAAATTTGCCCGTTTGTTCAACGTGTGACAGCCCTTCTCGAGGCGAAAGAAATGCCTTATGAGGTCGAGTATATTCATCTCAATAACAAACCAGATTGGTTTCTCAAACTCTCTCCAACAGGTCAGGTACCCATCCTGGTGGCAAAAAACGGTACGGCTTTGTTTGAGTCAGATGCGATTGCAGAATATCTGGATGATATTCAGCCAGGATTGGAGCCCTATATCTCACCTGAACAACGGGCGTTAGATAGAGCCTGGAGCTATCAAGCATCAAAACACTATCTTGTTCAATGCGGTACCATGAGAAGTTCAGACAAAGAAACATTGCAGGAAAAAACTGAAAATCTGGAAAAAGCCTTTGCAAAAGTGGAAGCGAAGTTGGAAAAGGGTCCCTATTTTAAAGGTGAAACCCTTAGCAATATAGATATCGCCTGGTTGCCGCTCCTTTATCGGGCGGATATCGTTGAGCGGCACAGTGGTTATGATTTTTTTGACCCGTTTCCGAAGGTAAAAGCCTGGCAAAGAGAAGTCCTTAAAACAGGCCTTGCTAAAAAATCCGTTTCAGAAGACTTTGTCGAGGCATTTTCAAAATTCTACTTATCGGATGAAACGTATCTCGGACGCCGCTTGAAAGACGTTAGTCCCGTCGGTAAAAACAAAACTATTTCAGGATGTTGTTAGAAGTCCTTGACATTAGAATTGAGATAACCACAGAAGTGGACTGCTCCGTCATTCGAGGCAGTCCATATCAATCCATGCCACTTGGAGATAAGGCATTCAAGCTGGCAATTGCCTCCGCAAATACCGATGTCTTATGGCGGATCAGGGCATTATTGTTCGGCCTTGTCAGAATTTTCCGAACAGCTTCTGGGCTATAGCTCATAAGGGGTATTTGCAGGAATGCCTCTTCCACGATCTCTGCGGACATGGTTCGAAGGACTTCTTTTAAAGCCGCCAATACAAACGTACCGCGATGGGACGCATGGGCCAGCATGATGGGTTTTCCGGGAAATTCAGGAGATGACACAAGCCAGTCGAGTGCATTTTTAAGGCCCCCTGGTATGCCATGAGCATATTCAGGACAGGCAATGATCAGGCCGTCGGCGTTCAGAACCGCCTCCATCAGGGATTCAACGGCATACGTTGCGTTCTCCCCTTCTCTATCCGGATTAAAAATGGCGATTTTGTCCAGATCCGGGAAAATATCAAAATGGACAGAATCTGGCAGGCGCTGCCCGATCCCTTCTAGCAACACCTTATTGGTGGATTGCCTGCGCAAGCTACCGGAAAGGCCCAGCAGCCTCATTTTTCGCTCACGACCAGTTTAAGGCCAAGAAAGACGAACAAACCCCCTAGTCCCCGGTTCATCCATGTCCCGACAGATTTATGGTGTCTGATTTTTCGGGCAACAAAATGGCTCAGCAAAATAAGGGGCGGTTCGATAAAAGCAGCAACGCCGATAATCAGAAAACCATGGAGGAACAGCTGCGCCCAAATTGGCCCTGCGCCTTCTACAATGAATTGCGGTAGAAAGGCGAGGAAGAACACGGCTACCTTCGGATTAAGGAGCGATACAAGCGCCCCTTGCCGATAAATTTTGAAGGGTGATGCAAAAGACAAGGAGGTCATGGAGCCCCCCTCAGTCCCACTCGATCGGAAAGCCTGAATACCAAGCCAAATCAAATAGACAGCCCCAACCCATTTGACAAATGACAAGGCGATGGCAGAACTTACCAGCAGTGCAGAAAGCCCCGCCGCGGCCATTAAAACATGCATCAGGGCCCCTGTCCAAATACCAAAAAGAGCAGAAAAGCCCGCTTTGCGACCCCCTCTCGCTGTCTGAGCTAGAATAAAAGCCATATCGGGCCCCGGCATCAGATTCAGGAGGATCGCTGCTGTCAGAAAGGTTGTCCAGTGGATCAATGAATAATCAAACATTCCGGCAGGTTAGCAGAGACAGGCCTTACCGTCACCTTCCTCTTCTTTACAAAATATAATTAGTTGATTATTATCAAATAAAGTAAATGACTATGGTATACTAAATGTCACATTCCTCATTTGAGCAACGGGTTGCCCGGATCCGGTCTTTTTCACGCTTTTACACCCGAAAAGCCGGTGTCCTCAATGAAATGCTACTGGACAGTAACTTTGGTCTGACCGAAGCCAGGGTGATGTATGAATTGAATAACCGGGATCAGACAACGGCCAAGGAATTGGCGAATGATTTGGAGCTGGACCCCGCCTATGTCAGCAGGTTGATAAAAAAGATTGAAAAACAAGGATATATAACCCGAACGACATCCAACAAAGACAGGCGCAGCCAGATTATTGTTCTGACGGATAAAGGACAAACCGGGGCAAAAGAGTTAAATGATCGATCTATTCGCCTTTTCAGTAGTTTATTGGATAGTATGGATTTAAAGAATCAGGAAGATCTGATGGCCGCAATGGACCGTATCGAAGCTCTGCTCTCTCCCTCTGCCGAGCGTGCCTCTCCTTATCTCTTGCGGCCTCATCGTGCAGGAGACATCGGATGGATCATACAAGCGCATGGCCGGCTCTATTCAGAAGAGTATGGATGGGATTCCACCTTTGAGGCCCTTGTCGCTGACATTGCAGCTGGTTTTCTGAAGAATTTTGAGGCGGCTTCCGATTATTGCTGGATTGCCGAACTGGATGGCCGCATTGTCGGATCTGCTTTAATTGTGCGGGAAAATGAGACAACGGCAAAATTGCGACTGGTCATTGTCGACCCTATTGCCCGCGGGTATGGGATCGGACAAAGACTGGTTGAGGAATGTATGAACTCTGCAAGACAACTTGGCTATTCAAACATGTCTCTGTGGACCAACAAGAACCTGACAGCGGCCACCGCCATCTATAAGAAGCTAAATTTCGAGCTCATAGAAGAAGAGCCCCATCACAGTTTTGGTAAAGATTTGATCGGTCAGTACTGGAAGCGTGCACTTTGACGGCCCCTGCCCGTTTCTTGCCGGTTGCTGCGGCTCTATTCACAGGCATTCAGGTTGGCGCGGCTCTTGTCGTCTCGCGTTACGTCATTGACCAAATTACGCCCGCCAATCTCGCCATGCTCCGCTATGCCATTGGTTTTTTATGCCTGGCTCCAGCAGTTGTTCTTATCTCCAGGCAAGGTTTCAAGCGGCAGGATATTATCCCCATCTGTGCCCTTGGAATTTTTCAGTTTGGTATTCTTGTTGCCCTTTTGAACTATGCGGTTCGCTTTCTTCCCTCTGCGCAAGTCGCTCTGATTTTCTCGACCTTTCCCTTACAGACACTGGTTTTGGCATTCCTGCTGGGAAAAGAGACAATCACATTTACCAAAACCCTCGGGGTCCTTCTGACGATTGCAGGGGTTGCAGTTACCCTGGGGCCAGACTTATTTTCCACTTCCTCCTCGGATATGGAATGGACGGCCATTCTTGCTGTCCTCTGCAGCGCTTTCATTGGGGCTGTCTGTAGTATTTTTTACCGCCCTTTTCTGGATCGATATCCCGCACAGAATGTCAGCACACTGGCGATGCTAGCCTCTGTTATCGTGCTGTTCGGATATTCTGCTGCCAGAAGTGAGCTGGCCTCAATCGAGCTTTTAAACGCTGCGGGGTGGTCCGCCGTTCTGTTTATCGGGCTCTCCAGCGGAGCCGGATATTTTGCCTGGCTCTGGGCGTTGAAATATCTGCCGCCAACGCGTGTCACCATATTTTTGTCCTTAGGCCCGATCAGTAGTACTGTGTTGGGGGCTTTCTTTTTAGCAGAACCTGTCACCCTGCCCCTTATCGCCGGGATTGGGCTGGTGGTCACGGGATTGAGTATCGGTTTTAAGTAATAAAGAAAAAATCTGTCATTATTCGACTCGTCGACGCGCTGCATCCAGGCCCATCCGACATTTCGAAAATTCGTCGGTCGAACCGATGACAAACTGGACTGTCTCAATGTTATTTCCACGATTTGACACCAGATAGGCTGCAGCGAGACTTTCGCATATATCATACATGGCATATCTAGAATATAGTCCCAAATTCATCTTAAAAAGATGAGGATCCCGATCAAATAGACTTATCAAGATTGGGAAGAGTGTCTGGGTCAGTTCAAGATATGCTGTATCAGAATTTGAAATGGCTGTTAGAGAAAACAGAATTTTTATCCGCCGGCGCTCGGTGTTAATGCTTGTCTCTTCGGGGGCCGATAACTTCGTTAATTGATGTTTCTCAACGATCCTCGCGAAACCATGAATATGCTCTGAAGTCTGTTTGGCAGGAAAGGCTTTCGAGTAGGTATTTCCTTCACCAACCAGAGCATTAAACATCAATAATTTCTCCTCATCTGTCCAATGTTCCTCCCCCAGCAAGATCGAGGGTGTGCAAAGAAAGAAGGAAATCCAAACCATAAAAGAAAAAAGAAATATTCTGGAGCGTTGATTAAGAGCCATTAAACATCCATTTCAGCTAGAGAGTGTTTTAGCATTCTGCCTTCGATCATATGGCTTGTCACTCCACAAATCTGGTCGTATTCTTTCCTTTGATAAAATCGGATATGTAGCCTGCAATCCCCGGTACCAAAGGTAAAGTTGAAATTCCATAAGTTTCCAAATTCTCAAGCTGATTATTGGTCGTAACTGTCTTAAGAACGTGGTTGGTATTTTGCAACATCTTCAAGTGAGCTTTTGAATTTGCCTGCGATAGAATGCGGGCGTCCTCGGGTTTGGTTTGAAGATCTTTATCTCCCTGCAAAATCAAAATTGGTCGGGAGACCTTTGATATGAGTGTTGCTGGATCATAGGACATTAAATCTATCAAATAGTTTTGGACGTCAGGGTAAAATAGCTTTTGTAACGCTGGGTGGAAATCATCAACGGAGACAGTATTTCCGTTTTCCAGTTGCGCAATTGCCTCGAGAGCCTGCGGTAGAATGGCTGCATTTGCAGGATTGTCTTTTAGTTGCCGCCTTAAAATATCGCCGAAGGGTTGGCCTGGTGTAGACACAAGAACAATACCGCAAATATCAGAGAGTTCTTGGGCGGACAGTAAGGCAACTAATCCACCTTCACTATGGCCAAGAAGCCAAACGCAAGAAATATGAGGCAATATTCTGAGGCGATTGATCCAGGAATGGATGTCTTCGACATATTTATGAAGGGTAACATCATTGGCGTTTTGAACGGCTGAAGCACTCAAATAGAGGCCTCTCTTATCTATTCTGACCGAGTGGATACCATTTTTTGCTAAATCCTCGGCAAGGTATTTATATGTGAAAGCTCTAATCCCATAGGGGTTATTGCCGTCGCGATCCGTTGGCCCAGAACCCGGTATCATTATAACAGTTGGCGCATTTTGTTCTGCGTTTGTAACATATGCTCCTTTTAAAGGCCCCAATGGCCCGCGTGCTTCCAGTATCGTTTCTTTGTATTCCGCCATAGCATCACTATAGTCGATTTGAGCTACGATAATCAGTGCGAAGAATAGGATTTTCATAAATTCGACCAAGGAAAATTGACGATATTGGCAAAAAAGAAAGGCTCCGAAGAGCCTTTCTGATCTTATCAGTCCTGAACAAATCCGTCCCAGCCGGACATGTAGGTAATGAAATCCTTGCCCAGGCCTTCATTCGCCAGATATGCGCTGCTAACCGGAAGGTTCGTTGATGCGAAGTCTGTATTGCCGGCGACTTTTTTCGGAAAATCATGATGCAGGATGGCTGCCCGTCCGATCATTACGAAATCAACACCTGCCTCCATACAGAACTGAGCGGTTTCAGCGGTCGTGATTTTACCGGCAACCCCCAATTTGACAGCACCGCGATCGAGTTCTGTGAAATAGGACATCAGGGAACGCCCTTGAAATTCTTCTTCAACCGGTTCTTTTTTGACATCCCACAGTGACATATCGAGGAAGTCAATCTGGCCTTCTGCCATTAGCCGCTTGGCAACCTGAATGATCTCACCCAGTTTTACATCGAAGCGCTCTGGAGACAAGCGGACGCTGACATTAAAGCCTGCCCGGCACCGCGTCCGTATTCCCCTGATGATTTCAAAGATCGGGCTGGCCCGATTTTCAAGGCTACCGCCATATTTATCGGTTCGCTGATTGATTGTCGGGCTTAAGAACTGCGCCAGAATATAGCCATGGGCACCATGGATCTCGACGCCGTCAAATCCAGCCTTCTCAGACCGTTCGGCAGCAACAATAAAATCTTCGATCAGCTGATCGACTTCTTCTGTCGATAAGGCACGGGCTCCCGTTTTTTCGTGATCAGATGGACAAACCGGATCGGTTCCAATCAGATCTGCCGGAGATCGCATTCCCGCATGATGGAGCTGAACAATTGCGATACTATTTTCAGCCTTGATGGCTTTTGCAAGTCTTGTCAGGCCTTCGAGATGATCATCAGAGAAAACGCCCAGTTGCCCCGGGAAACCCTGACCAATGGCCTGGACATGGGCCGCGCAGGTCATGGTCAGACCGAAACCGCCTTTAGCCCGCATGGTCAGCCAGTTAAACTCATCATCAGAAAGGACGCCATCTTTATGGCTTTGCGTATTGGTAAGCGGCGCCAGCATGAAGCGGTTCTTCATATCCGGGCCGTGAGAAAAAGAAAGGGGATCAAAAAGATTTGGCATGATCTACTCTTGTTGTTGATTTTTGCGCTTGGGCTGAATGTAGGAGACACGTTCCTCTTTCGCAATTGCAAAAAAAGGGGAACTCCCTGTTTCTGTGACCGGAAACACCGAGTTGTTCTGACAGCCCATTGCCGCTTTTCTATTGTAACCGCCTTTAAGCCCTCCTAGACTAACGTTCTTTCATAATAATAAAGACAATAAATCTGTGCAGCCTTCCCATAAATTCCTCGACCTCCATTCCATGCGTTTTTCTTACTATGAATGGGGAAATGCTACCGACCCAACCCTACTTTTTGTCCATGCAACCGGTATGAATGGCAGAATTTGGGATCAAACTATCTCCGCCTTGCAGGGTCGGTATCATATCATCGCCATTGACCAGCGTGGTCATGGAAAAAGTCGATCGAGCGACTATTTGCTCGACTGGGCCTTGATGGGAAATGACCTCTGCGCGTTTATTGAACAGTTGAAATTACGGGATATTATTGGTGTGGGGCATTCCATGGGTGGGCACGTTCTCGTGCAGGCTGCATTGCGCTTACCGGACAGATTTAAGCGGCTTGTCCTCATCGATCCCGTAATCTTCGAGCCTTCCAAATATGATACAGTCACCGAGTTTGAAAAAGGTCACCCAAAGGAAAATCCGATTGCCCGGCGCCGGAATAAGTTCGCAAACTGGGAAGAAATGAATGAGATTTTTTCAAAGAAGCCGCCTTTCTCTAAATGGGAACCTTCTGTCCTTAGGGATTATTGCCGGTATGGAACAGTGCCAGACAGTGAAGAAGGCACTGTATCATTGGCCTGTGCCCCGGATATCGAAGCTTCTGTCTATATGGGGCATCACAGTGTCAATTTAGAAGACAGACTTAGCGAAATAACGCAACCGGTCACTGTCTTGCGCGCGCGCGGGCGGGATCCTCTGGCACAGCATCAAATCGACTTTTCAGCCTCCCCCACCTGGGACAAACTGGCAGCGAGCTTTGCGAATGGCCGGGATGTCTGGCTCCAACATCTATCGCATTTTATTCCTATGGAAGATCCGGCTCTGACAGCACAGCATATTGAAGAAAAACCAGTCTCTTCAAATCCATAAGCTTCAAGGTTTTTCCTTGCCGGCATTTGACATTAAAACGGTTTCAACGGGTTCTGTTCAAAATTGATCTATGTTTCGAGAAATCCGACCGGCTTTCCGGATGGTGCACCAACAGTGTCTTCATCACAGACGACAATATGGCCGCGCACAATTGTGTGGACAGGCCAACCTGTTACTGTCTTCCCATCATAAGGCGTCCAGCCGCTCAAGCTCGCAATCCAACGGTTTTCGATGATGCGTTTGGTTTTCAAATCAACCAATGTAAGATCCGCGTCGTAACCTAATGCTATTCGCCCCTTCCCTTCAATTCCAAAGACACGGGCAGGACCGGCACTGGTGAGGTCAACCAATCTCGTCAAACTCAACCTCCCTTTGGAAACGTGATCTAACATGATTGGCAATAAAGTCTGGACACCGGTCATGCCGCTAGGAGATGTGGGATAAGGTTGACCTTTCTCCTCGAGCGTATGAGGCGCATGATCGCTGCCCAAGACATCCACCAGCCCTTCATTTACGGCCTTCCAGAGCGCATCCCGATGATGTTTTTCACGTATGGGCGGGTTCATTTGTGCCAATGTTCCCAATTGCTCATAGCAATCTGGTGCCGCAAGGCTTAAGTGATGGGGCGTCACCTCAACAGTGACACGCCTTCTATGCTTTGCCAAAAACGTCATTTCATCCGCCGTCGACACGTGGAGAACATGCAATCGCCGTCCCGTTTCGGCGGCTATATCCACGATGCGTTGTGTGGCACGCAATGCGCTTTCGACATCTCGCCAGACAGGATGCTGACTGACTTCACCGGTAGTCTCCACCAGAGCTTTACGTTTCTGTAAGCGCGCTTCGTCTTCAGCATGAACTGCCAGGCGCCTTCGCCCATGACGCAGGATTTTGCGCAGAACCGGATCATCCTTAGCGAGGAGATCACCAAAGGAGCTACCCATAAAGACTTTGACACCAGCGCATCCAGGTAGATATTCAAGATCACCCAAACAGTCTGCATTGACTTCTGATCCACCGATATAAAACGCATAGTCACACCAAGCCCTGCCATTGGCGCGCTTTAGCTTTTCTGCAAGATCTTCCGCTCGACATGTCAGAGGGTTGGTGTTGGGCATTTCGAATACCGCCGTAACGCCTCCCAGTACTGCGCCCCTGGTTCCAGCCTCAAGATCCTCCTTATGGGTAAGACCGGGCTCCCGGAAGTGGACCTGGCTGTCAATAATTCCCGGTAGAACATGTAACCCGGCTGCATCCAGTATTCTGTCGGCACTCCAGGTTGGCTTAAGATCACCCAAAGCAATGATACGACTATCCTGGCAAGCGAGATCAATTCTCTGCTCTCCGGAAGGTGTCACAACAGTTCCGTTTGCAATCAACAAGTCGGCATGATGTGCCGCCAGTCTGCGTGACGTTTCAGATTGGTCAGTCATTTGTTCCCGGTCCGTTGTTCGTGGCGTTCGAGAGCCCACCGAGGCGCTCCATCAAACTGTTCAGGATTGCTTCTTGGGTGTGGCTGTCCGGTGCACGCGCTTCCTGTTGCATCAGGTTTTCCGCTTTTTCCAGAGAATGGGTACCAATATCCTGCCCATTGCGGTCCCGGATTGAGACAGTCAGTGTTTCCTGTTCTCTTGAGCCGATCACTATCAAATATGGAACACGCTGAAGTGTGTGTTCGCGGATCTTAAATCCTATTTTTTCATTGCGCAGATCAGTCTCCGCGCGCAAGCCAGCGGCTTGGAAGAAGCGGGCGACATCCTCCGCATAATCAGAATAATTTTCGGAGATCGTCAGGACAACGGCTTGAACCGGTGACAGCCAGGCTGGCAGCTTGCCCGCATGATGCTCAATCAGGATGCCTGTAAAACGTTCCAGCGAACCAAACAACGCCCGATGGAGCATGACCGGTCGCTGACGTTCACCTTGTTCATCCACATAGTCAATGGCGAAGCTTTCAGGCAAATTCATATCTACTTGCAATGTACCACATTGCCAATTCCGACCGATGGCATCCCGCAGTACAAATTCAAGTTTCGGGCCGTAAAATGCGCCCTCCCCTTCATTGAGATCAAATGCCAATCCCATATTGTCGAGGGCTTTGGTAAGGGCACCTTCCAGAATGTCCCATGTAGCATCATCTCCCATCCGTTTCTCAGGCCTTGTGGAAAGCTTAATCCGCACATCATCGAAACCGAATTGACGATAAATGTCCAATATCAGAGCCACTACCTCGCGGCTTTCTTCGTTCATCTGTTTTTGGGTGCAATATATATGTGCATCATCCTGCGTGAAATGACGGACACGCATCAAGCCATGAAGCGCTCCGGAAGGCTCATACCGATGCACCTTCCCAAACTCCCCCATGCGAATGGGTAAATCCCGATAGCTCCTCTGGCCGTGGCGATAAAGAAGTACGCTGCCCGGGCAATTCATCGGTTTGAGAGCAAGTGAGCGACCATCTTTCGTCTCGGAGATGTACATATGGTCTCCATAATTATCCCAGTGACCCGATGTTTCCCACAATCGACGATCCATCATGTCCGGAGAGTTGACCTCCACATAACCAGCCCCCTGCTGACGCCGGCGCATATAGGCAATGAGTTCCTGAAAAATTGTCCAACCTCGCGGGTGCCAGAACACGGCGCCAGGCGCATCCTCTTCAAAATGGAAAAGATCCAAGGCCTTCCCAATTTTACGATGATCGCGCTTCTCGGCCTCCTCGAGTCTGTGGAGATAATTATTCAACTGCTTCTTGTTGGCCCAGGCCGTACCGTAAATGCGTTGTAGTTGCGCGTTCTTAGCATCCCCACGCCAGTAGGAACCTGACAGCTTCACAAGTTTGAAGGATTTCAGGAAACGGGTATTCGGAACATGTGGGCCTCGGCACATGTCCAGATATTCCTCGTGGAAATAGAGGCCCATTTCAGTTTCATCCGGCATCTCCTCGATGAGACGCAACTTGTAGCTTTCTCCGCGCGCCTCGAATAGTTGAATAACTTCCTTTCGCGGCAGAACCTGTTTGATAACGTCGTAATTGCGAGTGCCCAATTCAATCATCCGCTTCTCGATCATCGCCATATCTTCTGGCGTGAAGGGACGCTCGAACGCGATATCATAGAAGAAACCATCTTCAATGACGGGTCCGATTACCATTTGAGCCGATGGATAGAGTTGTTTAACAGCGTGACCCATCAAATGCGCACAGGAATGCCGGATAATCTCCAATCCTTCTTCACATTGCGGCGTGATGATCTGAAGTTCCGCATCCTGCTCAATCAAGTCACAAGCATCACACAAAACACCGTTGACCTTCCCTGCCAGAGTTTGTCCGGCAAGCCCGGGGCCGATTGATTGAGCAACATCAGCCACAGAGACAACTCGATCAAATTGCCGCAAGCTGCCGTCAGGCAGGGCTATTGTAATATGGGGTTGGTCTTGGTAAGGCTTCATTATCTAAAACTCATTCTGGATAGCCTTGTAGCCAACGACCAATGTGTTGTTGGTTCGAGCCACATCGCCGGAAAACTTAGCCGCCTTGGCGGAAACTTGGCGTAACGAAGACAATTTAGTTGTCGATCCGATCCGTTCTGTCGAGCGAACGGCGAACTCCGCCGGTAAATGAAAATCATCTACCACCGCGTTGTGCTGCACCATACAGCCGTCTCCGATTGTACAATTGAAAAGCACGCTGTTGAACCCGATAAACACATCATCTCCAATGACGCATGGGCCGTGGACGATTGCTCGATGAGCGATTGAAGTGCGTTGGCCGATTATCACTTGCCCTCCGGATCTGGAGTGGATCACGACACCATCCTGAATGTTGGAGCCTTCCCCGATCACAATGGGTTCCATATGACCATCGGCGTCAACTTCATCCGCTCGGATAATCGCATAAGGACCGATGAATACATTCGCTTCAACAATTACGCGCCCGCACAAAATAGCGGACGGATCAACAAAGGCGCGAGGACTTACTTGGGGTATATCGCCGCGAGGATTTTTTCGGATCATTGTATCTTCTTCCGCTGCTATTGTGTTTGACTATTTGTGACGGAAATTCTTAGACTGCCAATGAGCGTCCTCCCATTGCTTCACGCATTAGAGGTTGACCAAGCGACTGCATCGTGAGGATGCAGGCTTTCCACATGGCGGACATGAACCTCCAGATCTGAATAGTATTCCAGCGTTGCCTGTATGCGGCGTGCAGCATCTTCAACGAACATCTGGTTCTGCCCGTTGAGTGCTGCAAATGCCTGTTCATCAGCTCGCTTTACCGCCGTTTGTACAGGCGTCGCCACAGCCTCCTCAATTTGATCAATGAGTGATAAAAGACCAAGATCCGGTGCATCTTCATTTTCGAGAGTGACAGCCACTTTCGCTTCACTCCGTTGACTATGAGGCGTTGCCAAAGTTGCGTGTTGTTGTAACCAAGTGCTAACTGCAGTTAAATCAACTTTTTCTTCTCCGCCAAAGTCTTTACGGAAGGCTCTTTCGATGAGCTGCCGGGACAATGCGGCAGAGCATGGACAGGTTGATGAGTATTCCGCTGTTACCTTTACGCGTAGTTTAAACGTCCCTTGAATCAGAGACGCATTGATGCAAACCGGATAAGATTTCCAGCCTGACAGTCCCTCGGTAACCAAAGCTGAGCGTCGTATCAGAAGATTTAGCTTCATTCTCAAACGGGCGTTTCCGCTGCCGCAGTCCAATTGGCTTGCCAACAACTGCTGCAACACTTGGTGGAAGGTCTTAGGGGTCAAAGGTTGCCCTCGCCCTAGATCTTCGTCTGCCAGCCGATACAACCGGGACATATGGATGCCTTTTATATGGGGGGATGGTAGATCGACCTGCATATCTATACGAGCATGTAACTCTCGCTCATAATTCGGCTCCACCACTTTCACTGGCAGGTCAATATTCTGCATGCCGACCCATTCCAAGGGACTGAGAACCGGTGCGCGCTCCGAGTGAGAAACGTCGGGCAATGGTGTGTTCATTTTTTTTCCTTTTTTTCAGCACAATGCTCCGACAGTGGTCGGCTTCCAGAACTGAATCCAATCAGGATTCTAATTTGGTCACACTTTATAGCTATTGATAATGCATTATCAATAGTGTTTTGACATATTGAGTTTATTTCATTATTCAATGCTTAAAGTTCCCTCCGGAGGCAATTGACAATGGAACGACAGACCCGTCAGCACCAAGCCATATATGAAGCGTTTGCCAAAGCCGGCCGACCGCTTCTTCCTAAGGAAGTTCTGACGAAAGCTTCTGAGGAGGCGCCGCGACTATCGATCGCGACAGTCTACAGAAATATCAAGAATTTACTTGAGGACGATTTGATCCGGGCCGTTGAATTACCAGGGCAAAATCCACGGTATGAGTTAACCGGACTTCCCCACCATCATTACTTTCAATGCCGACAATGCAACATGGTCTTTGACGTTGAGAAATGCCCAGGAACTCTGTCCGATCTGGCGCCTCCCGGATTCAAAGTAGAGGGGCATGAAATCGTTCTCTATGGACGATGCAGTGCCTGCGCCTTCGACACATAATAAGGGCTTGGTTTAACCTACTGTCGGCTTTCATCCGGAATTGCTATTCCGCTTGGTTGGACGGACAAAAGACATATATCAATTCCATACTCTATTGAAAGGTAAAGAAGATGGCGGTTGATGTTGGTCTGACCCATGTTGCGCTTGCCAGCACAGATATCAGTGCCAGCATTGTTTTTTACGAAAAATTCGCTGCCATGAAACCGGTTCACCGCCGAACGGATGCCGAAACCGGAAAAGAAGTTGTCTGGCTGTCTGACGGCACCCGCCCCTTTGTCCTTGTGCTTATCGAAAATGAAAGCCCGGAACCTGTTCTGAAACCTTTTGCCCATCTGGGAGTTGGATGCCCCTCCCTTGATGCTGTTGATACCCTTTGTCGTCTGGCCAAGGCAGAAGGCATTTTGGAAGTGGGGCCGACGCAATCAGGGTATCCTGTTGGGTATTGGGCCCTGATTAGTGATCCGGATGGTCACTCTCTGGAAATCTCGTACGGACAAGAAGTCGGGCTCGCAACTGCAGAATAACTCCCCTCCTCTATTCCCGAATTAAAGTATCGATTTCAGTCTGAAGTGCCTTTTGCAGCTTGGGCGCCATTTTGTGTACCCATTCCGGTTCCCTGTGACGGATCATCAACCATAACAGGGATTTTACATCCCAATATGTCGCATCGATCAGTCCTGCTTCTTTTTTATCCCGTTTAAAATGCCAGTGAACCGAATTTGGATATTTTTTACGGGAGTAACTACCAATGTGAGAAATATAGAGCCCTACCGTATGCGCGGCCCGGGATACGATCTCGGCAACTTGATTGCGAGGAATACTCGCTGGTAAGTCAACATAAAGATCGGTGGATTTTTTTTCCTTCGCCATTTTCTTCTCCAAACAGGCTGTGATGAGACAGTTCATTAAGGGGTAAACAGCTTTAAGGGGGGCATCAAGGCAAAAAAATCGCCCGCATTTTCAGCGGGCGATTAAGGGTAGAGCCGGCTTCATAGATCGTCAGGCCGTTAAGACGGATTGCAAGCGTCCTTCGATAATAGATGTTGCTTCAGACATGATACCCTCCACCAATTCCTGGCAGGTTGGAATGTCGTGGATCAGGCCGGCGACCATACCACAGCTCCAGGCACCGGCATCCATATCACCGTCCATCATGACTTTTGGATAAACACCACCGACAAGTTCCTTGATATCGTCGATACCGAGGCTCGTGCCCTTTTCATTTTCGATTTCGATGATCTTCTCAACAGCCGGATTGTTGAGGACACGTTCTGTGTTTCTCAAGGGACGCATGACCAGCCGTGTGTCCAGCTCCGTTGCTTTGATCAGCGCATCTTTTACATTCTGATGCACCGGCGCTTCTTTTGTTGCGATAAAGCGGGTTCCCATATTGATCCCGTCAGCCCCAAGTGCCAGAGCGGCCACCAGTTGCTTTGCATTTCCCATACCGCCAGAGGCAACGAAAGGAATAGAGAGTTCTTCTGCAGCGCGCGGAAGCAAGATCATATTGGGGATATCATCTTCCCCCGGATGACCGCCACATTCAAAACCGTCGACGCTCACAGCATCACAGCCAATTTTCTCTGCTTTAAGAGAATGACGGACAGAAGTACATTTGTGAATGACCTTGATGCCTGCATCTTTCAAAGCTGGCATATACGCTTCCGGA
Organism: Sneathiella sp.; assembly: GCA_039975135.1. Lineage (GTDB taxonomy): Bacteria > Pseudomonadota > Alphaproteobacteria > Sneathiellales > Sneathiellaceae > Sneathiella. Next base: position 56,417 of record JBDWHS010000027.1, read on the forward strand.
CTTCTGCCGGCGGTTTCCACGATCTTCACACCACCTTTAACAATTGCCTCGATATATTCCGGGTATGGCGGTGCTGCAAAACCTGGCAGGAATGTCAGATTGACCCCAAATGGCTTGTCCGTCATATCTTTACACCGGGCTATTTCATTTGCCAGATCAGCAGGTGTTTTTTGAGTAAGGCCCGTGATAATACCAAGGCCGCCCGCATTTGAGACAGCCGCTGCCAACTCGGCGAAGCCAACATAATGCATGCCACCTTGAATAATGGGATGCTCTATTCCAAACATTTCTGTAATTCTTGTTTTCATTATTGCCTCCATTTTACTACAGTTATTGTAGTTATATGAGGCCTGCCTTTGGGCTGCAACTGAATTATTCAGTCCGCTGGATCTCCCGTTGGGAAGTATGAGGATCAAAATTGTACTTTTTATAGTCCTGAGGAAGCTTTGCTGCAAAAGGATTGGAAAGTTTAAAAATTTTGCGGTTGTGCAGCTGAACGAATTTTATGCTCTCTTCGAAATGACGTCGCCAGATCCTGTTGAACGAACCATCTTCATAGGCAATTTCAAGGCCCTTCAGAATGCGCTTTGCAGCGTCTGTGTTTCCGACTGTCGTGTAGAAAAATCTGGGGAACGGGTAATGAACTGCTATGGATGTTTCGATTGCCAATCCGGTTTTATTTGTATTGGCCTGCCATTCAGCGAGAATTTCATTCATACCACGTAGAAACAAGTCAGATCGGCCTTCAGCCACCATAGAAAACATACTGGCAAAGGAAGAGCCTGTATTAACTTTAAAACCGTTAGCTTTCAATATTCGTGAATCTGACCAGCCAATGCCCTGGACGACCGAATATTTCCTAAGCTCTTCGAGTGTATCTATTTCTTTTAATTTATCTTGTATCGTATTGGAAATAAAAGAAATTCTGTAACCAAGAATACCGCGATCCACAGGAAACGGGACGGAAGCCATGTGATCTGAAAGAGCAGGAGTTGCTGCCGCTCGGATAAAAAAGTTTTTATACGCCCCGATACGGACATTTTGCAAAGCACGCTTAAAATTTTCGCCTGGCATAGACTGTTCAAGCCGGTAAGGCCCGTATTCATCAACTGTCTTACGCAAGGCGAGGTTCAGAATGGCATAATCATAGTCCATTCGTTTATCGCCCACATATTCCGGGCCTCTCACCGTATAAACGGTTTCTGCCTTCACGGAGACCGAATATAGAAGCGCAACAATTATAAAAACATGTTTCACAAGACAACTCCGCAAACGGCATCTCAATCAGAAATTGGTCTCTCGCTATCAACGTCCTGCCTCTAAATAGAGCTCCTCTTCGTGACTTAAATTGCTATTTCCGCATAGCTGACCTGCATTTATAAGATATGCATAATAAAGAGATCTTCATTTGCCTTCTCTTCAATAAATAGCTACATTTTTTGTAGTATTTAAGAAGGACTGGATGTGAGTAAAAAAGATTTTCAGAATTTGAACTGTAGCATTGCTCAGGCACTGGATCAGGTCGGCGAGCATTGGACTCTTATGATTTTGCGAAACGCCTTTCATGGTATTCGACATTTTGAAGACTTTCAGAAACAGCTTGATATCTCCCCTACAATATTAAGTGCACGCCTTAAGAAACTGACAAATAACGGAATTTTTTCCAAACAGAAGAACAAAGACGATGGCCGCTCTATTGAATACCGGCTGACGGAAAAAGGGATGGAGATTTATCCCGTGATGATCGCCCTTTTGAATTGGGGAGAGAAATACACCCCCTCGCCTACGGGTGAACGGATCAGACTAGTTGATCGCCGGCACGGACTCCCTGTGCCGCCGGTACAGGTCATATCTTCCGATGGGCGGTCGCTGAAGCCGCAGGATGTTACTGTCCTGCCTGGCATAGGAACAGATGATCAGTTAATGGAATTGATTACATACCGAAAAAAAAGAAAAAATTGAGCAATTCAATTTCTTAGCAAATCAAGCTTCATACCAGTATGAGAGGCGACAAATCCAAGATTTTCATAAAATCGATGTGCTTCCGTTCGGCTGTTGTCGGTTGTGAGCTGAACAAGGCCGCATCCAGAGCTCTTTGCAAGATCAATGGCAAAATGCATCATCTTTTTACCAAGGCCGCCTGAGCGGCTGTTTTTCGAGATCCTCACCCCTTCTATTTGACAGCGTGTCATTCCCTTACGCGAAATTCCAGCGATCATGCTCAGTTGCATACAGCCGATAATTTCTCCGGCCTGGTCAACGACATAATAATCATTCCCCTCCTGACGCTCCATTCGGGCAAAGGCATCGCGGTAGACAAGAGCGAGAGGTTCTACAGCTGTTTCTCTCACGGATCCCAGTTGATCATCTGCCAACAAGCGAACGATTGCCAAAATATCTGATTTTTTTGCTTTTCGAATTATATAATCATTCATTTAATCAAACCGTTATCACCATACCATCATAAGCTGGTTCAACATTTTCGGGCAGTTCTTTAAGAAGGGTTTGGTAATCAAGATCCACATGCATATTGGTCAAAATAGCGCGACGAGGTTTTAAGCGCTCAATCCATTTCAGAGCAGTTTCAAGATTAACATGGGTTGGATGCGGTTTGTAACGCATAGCATCTACAATCCAGGTATCCACCCCTTCCAGAAGTTCAAACCCTCTGTCATCCAGATTGACCAGGTCATTCGAATATCCGATCTTTCCCATTCGGAAGCCCAGGCTTATAACACTGCCATGATCCTGATCGAAGGGAAGGAATTCGATGTTGCCGACTTTAAAAGGCGTTTCAGCTTCAATATAATGAGCATTCAAAATAGCCGGATACGGGCTTCCATCCAATTGTTTGAAGCAATAATCGAACCGGCGCATCAAGACATCAAGGGTCAGATGGTTTCCCCAAACTTCTACGCGTTGCCTGTTTCGGATGGCCAGAACCCGAAGCTCGTCAATTCCATGGCACTGATCCGCATGCTCATGGGTCCAGACAACACCGTCCAACTCTCCGACCCCGGCATCCAGAAGCTGCTCACGGATATCCGGTGATGTATCAATGAGCACTTTGCTACCTTGATCTTCTACCAGGATACTGCACCGTCTGCGCCTGTTTTTTGGCTCGTTGGGGTCACATGCCCCCCATTCGTTGCCAATGCGGGGAACACCGCCGGATGTTCCGCATCCCAATATCGTTATCTGCATCAGTCTTCCCGCTGAATTTTATTGAAAAGTTTAAAGAAATTCTCTGTGGTCACAGTCGCAATCTCTGCTTCTGTTACATTTTGCAGGCTGGCAACTTTTGCCGCTGTATGGGCGACAAAGGCCGGCTCGTTGGTTTTCCCGCGATTGGGGATCGGAGCAAGGTATGGACTGTCCGTCTCCACAAGAAGTCTCTCCTGTGGTATCCGTGTCACATGATCCTGCAAATCTTTGGCAGCTTTAAAAGTAACAATTCCGGAAATAGATATATAAAATCCAATTTCCATAGATTTTTCAGCTACTTCCCATCCAGAGCTAAAGCAATGTATAACACCTGTGAAAGGGCCTTTGTCATATTCTTCGTGCAGGATATCAATGGTATCCTGATCTGCATTTCTTGTATGAACAATCAGCGGTAATCCGGATTGGCGAGCAGCGTCTATATGGACGCGGAACGATTGTTTCTGTACATCTCGCGGAGAATGTTCATAGAAATAATCCAGCCCTGTTTCGCCAATCGCCACGACCCGGGGATGATCAGAGAGCTCAAGCAATTTCTGAACGGTTATATCCGCCCCCTCCTCTTCTGCTTCATGAGGATGTATGCCCACAGAGCAATGAATATTATCATATTGCTCGGCAATGGCGCGGACCCCGTCAAACTGGCGTAATTTTGTACCGATTGTCAGCATATGACCAACACCGGCAAGTTTGGCACGGCGAACAACATCTTCCAGTTGCGTAGAGAGCTGTTCAAAATCAAGATGGCAATGGCTGTCAACGAGCATGACGGATCCTCGGTTAGGTATTCTTATCGGGCAGTATTTAAAAACAGGTTGAGAATAACCTGCTTACGATCCAGATTGATAGTCTCTGCCCTGTTGATGAGGTGATTAGCTTTTTCCCAGATATCGACCCAAAAAGCAACTGGATGGTGCCCTGCAAGCTTCATCATGATCTCCTTCTCGCCTTCTAGAAGGGCATCCCCCGCATAATTCGTGGAGACAGTGCGTGCCAAACGGGAAAGCCACCAGGGGAACAATTCTGTCAAAATACGATAAAGCCCCTCCCCATCCTTTTTACCGGCGGCATCTGCGAGCCCGTGCAATTTTCCCGGATCAAAATTTGGGTAACCACCAAACAGATCAAGGATTGCCAGAAAAGCTTCGAGCCCTCCAGATTGTTTCATAAGAAGGGCTTTTCCAGGGCTTCCTTCCGCCAAAGCAACCAAAATGGACATTTGCTCCGTTGATACATCGGCTGTCCAAGGCTGTGTAACCTGCAAAAGTTCCGGCGGGGTTAGCGGTGTCATAGGAAGTTGCCGACATCGAGAACGGATGGTGGGCAATAGCCCGGCAGGCGTATGGGACAGTAAAAAGAAAACAGTTCTCGCAGGTGGTTCTTCAAGAATTTTCAAGAAGGCATTCGCTGCACTGACATTCATATCGTCGACAGTATCAACAATGACTACGCGCCATCCGCCGTCACTTGATTTCAATCCAAAGAAATTTGACAAGGATCGAACATTGTCAATGCGGATGACTTTGAAGAACTTCTTCCCCTTAGAGTCATATTCACGTTTCAAAACCGTGAGACCCGGATGGGAGCCCGCCTGTATCAGCGCATTCGCAGGGTGCTCAGCGGACACGTCCAGGCTGTCCGGCGGACCAAACAGTCCGCCCCCATCCCCTTCTTGCGTCAGGAGAAAACGGGCTGCACGATAGGCAAATGTGGCTTTGCCAATACCCTTCAGTCCCGTTATAAGCCAGGCATGATGAAAACGACCACTGTTATAGCTACTCAAAAATTGAGCTTCGGTTTCAGAATGACCAATTAGTGAGGTTGCTTCCCGCGGATGCGGAAATGCCTCCAACTGATCACTTGTCCGATCCTCACTCAACCCAGCAGCCTTTCCATCACAATCGCCTGTAAATCCGCCTGCACGGCTTCGATAGGTCTGTCCGCATCGACAATAACGCATCGGTTCTTATGCTTGTCCGCAATTTCATAGAACCCTTTTCGCATACGTTCATGAACGCTCAAGTCCATTTTTTCGAACCGGTCTTCGTTATTTGTCCGTCCTTGTGTGCGAGCGATCCCTTTTGCCACATCAATATCCAGAATGAGGGTTAAATCCGGCTCGAAATCACCGACGGACACATCATGGATTTTCTGAACAGCGTCCACGCCCAGCTGATTTCCATATCCTTGATAGGCCATGGTTGAATCCGCGAAACGATCAGAAATCACCCATTGCCCCTTCTCCAACGCAGGCCAGACCGTCAGTCGCAGATGGTTACGGCGGGAGGCGTAGAAGAGCAGTGTTTCTCCAACCACATCCCAGCGATCCGGCTCTCCCGTCAGGATTAACTGGCGAATGTCATCTGATCCGGGGGCACCGCCCGGCTCCCGTGTTAGCAGAACAGACTTGTGATGTTCCTCCAGAAAAGCTGCCAACATGCGGGCTTGCGTCGACTTTCCGGTTCCATCGCCCCCTTCCAGAGTGATGAATTTACCAGGATAAGGATGGGTTTTACTCATAATGGTCTCCGGGCTCGCCTATTTGGCTGAGGCCCCGAATAAGACATACTTCACCGCAGCGCTCACGCGACCGAATACTCCCGGACGTGCGACATCATCGGCAGCAATCAATGGAATCTCGATCTGCTCCATTTCCGGGGCGGTGATGACCAGTCTTGCAACAGACGTTCCTTTCAAAATAGGAGCAGGAATAGGTTCATTATAGACCAGTTTCACCTGCATGGATCGCCGATCTTTACGTGACATGGTAACAGTCAGGTCATTCTCCAGCGTGAGAGGAACAAGCTCTTTTGCTCCCAGCCAAACTCTGGCCTTGGCGACTTCCTGCCCTTTCTTGAACAGGGCATAATTATCAAACTCGCGAAATCCCCACTCCAGAAGTCGTTCAGACTCCCGGCCCCGTTCCTTGGCACTGGTTAGTCCATTGACAACCAGGACAAGCCTGCGGTCCTGTCTCTTGGCAGATCCGGTCAGGCCATAACCAGAGGCTTCCGTATGGCCCGTTTTAAGGCCATCCGCGCCGTTATTGGAATAAAGCAGCGGGTTGCGGTTTCCCTGTTTGATCGGCTTGCCTTTGTTGGTTTTTCCGAATGTGAAGCTCTTTTCGCTGAAAATAGGATAATATTCAGGGAATTTCTCGATAATGTATTTTGATAGAAAGGCCAATTCCCGGGCTGTCATCCGATGATTGGGGTCAGGCCAGCCGGTCGCATTGGCAAACGTACTTTTTTCCAGACCAATTTCCCGGGCATGTTCTGTCATACTATCGGCAAAAGCAGACTCTGATCCGGCAAGAGCTTCTGCGACCACGATACAGGCATCATTTCCCGACTGGATAATAATACCTCGCAGCAAATCCGTCACAGAGACCCGCTTGCCGACCTCGACAAACATTTTGGAGCCCCCTTTGCGCCAGGCTTTTTCGCTAACCGGAAAAGTATCCTCCATTTTCAGAGAGCCTTCTTTTAGCCTCTCAAACAGCATTGTGACTGTCATCAGCTTGCTCATGGAAGCTGGCGGCATCAAATCATCCGAATTTTTCTCCAGAAGAACGGCGCCGGTATCCATATCCATCAAGAAAGCCTGCTTTGCAGCAGTCTCTAGTGCCTGTCCCGTCGTGGCAGTTACACTCAAGCCAATAGTTGCACACAAGGCAATGACGGCTTTTCTGGCGGACGGGTACGAGATCGGAAAAAGTCTCAACATTCTCTCACTTTGTCTGTCTGTTTCAAGAGGACGCGTCTTTATAGCATTGCATCTTCAGTCAATCAAAAAGCAACGCTATCATTCAATGATAATTCGGGCATTTGTATGCCCGGAATTGATTAATTGTGACAGCAGAGTATCAGCATCACTGACCGAATAGACCGGGCCAACCCGGACACGGTAAAAATCCTGCCCATTGACCAGGACCTGATTGATTTTTGTTGGGCCAAATGACGAAAGTTTGGCGCTGAGCCGGTTCGCGTTGTTGTAGTCGATAAACGCCCCTGCCTGAATGAAGATTTCACTGTCAGAGACCGGCTTTACAGTTACAACAGGCTTCTGCGATTGGGTTTTTGCAGATATCGGTGCTGTTTTCACGGGTTTGGGCAAGGGCGTTGCGTTAGGTTTTGGTGCAGATTTGACATTTTCCGGCGGTGCGAGCGTTGCGGTCTGCACTTTCCCATTGGGGGCTGCTATCACCTTTTTTTTCTCTTCTGGCGTCGTCTCTGCTTTTGCCAAATACCGGACATCTCCCTCTTGTCCGGGATTAGCAAGCTCAACCCGCACCTTGGCCGTCCCGTTTCGAATAACACCCAGTAACTGTGCGGCACGCCGCGACAAGTCAATGATCCGTCCATGCACAAACGGTCCACGATCATTAACGGTCACAATGATAGAACGACCATTTTCAAGATTGGTTACCCGCACATCCGTCGGCATGGGCAGAGTTTTATGTGCTGCCGTCAGCTGATTCATATCATAAATCGCGCCATTGGCCGTCCGCCGCCCGTGAAATGGCTCGCCATACCAGGAAGCAAGGCCTGTTTCGTTGTAATTCGGATCATCGGCCGGATAATACCAGATATTTTCAATCTGATAGGGTTTGCCGACCTTTCTATCACCGCGATTAACGGTCCCATTGCCAGATGTCGATGCCCCTTTCATTTCGCCAGCGGCATGCCCCAGCAAACTCATCTCGGCGCACCCGCTGAGTAATCCGGCGGTCACAATAATGGCAAATGAAGCCCCCATTTTGCGAAAATGCTGAAGCCGATGTGCTTTTAGCATGTCAAACTGTCCCTTCATCATGGAGACACCAGCTTATCGGCCAGTTGTCCGACGGACATCGCAAAATAAGTCGAGTAATTCCACTTTAAGATTGTGCGATAATTGTTATAGATCAGGAAAGTCTGACCATTCCCGCCCTTTGGTTGTACAAGAGAACCGATGAGCTGTCTGCTCGGCAGATCCGATCCGTCAGCTTTTCGAACACCCAGATCCTTCCAGTATTGCATGGGGTGTTTGATTTTAAGACTGATCAATGAAAGATCGAAACCGCTTGGCAAGGTCACTTCCCGGCCCCAGGTTTGATCGCCCTTCCAGCCGGACTGTGCGAGATAGTTGGCAGCAGAAGCAAAAACATCTGGTTTTGTCGTCCAGATATCCCGGCGCCCGTCCGCATCGTGATCAACCGCAAAATTAACAAAACTGGACGGCATGAATTGAGCCTGCCCCATGGCACCAGCCCATGACCCTTTCATATCACTTGGTTTAATATGTTTATCTTCCAGTATACGCAGGGCAATCAGCAGTTCTTTTCTGAAATAAGCCGCCCGGCGGTTATCATAAGCAAGCGTCGTTAATGCTTCGACAACATTAAACCCCCCTGTATAGCGCCCAAAACGGGTCTCAACACCCCAAAGTGCTACAATAAAGCGGGGTTGCACTCCATATTTCTGGCCTACTTCTTCCAGAATGTCTCGGTTCTCCCGCAGTTTTTTCTTTCCAAGATCAACCAGGGATTTTGGTAGGCGCTTTGCCATATATTGCTGGAATGTTTGCGTTACTTCCGGTTGCTTGCGATCAAGGCTGATGATTTTTTCCTTGAATTTCACATTCTTGAAAGCTTCATCGACGATCGGCTGGCTGATCCCTTTTGAGAGCGCCTCGGCCTTTAAATCTTGCAGCCATTCACCAAACGGTTTTTTGGCCGCCTCAGCCATCTGGACTTGGAAAACAAGCGAAACAGCAAGCGCGACACAGGATAATTTTCCGGAAATTTTCAGCATTCACCCCTCATAAAACTGGTTTTTTCCTTTGTGCCACAGCCAGCGGAACAGCGCAATGATTGCATGGATCAAATCTTTGCAAATCCGCTTCTTTTTACCGAGATTTTACTTTTTGCCTATCAACCCTATTGACAGGTTGTGTCAGGGACTTTAAACGTCTGCCTCACTCTGGTAGCGACTGTTCCCAGAGGGCGGATCACGCAAAAGCAGATCTGCACATTGCGGAGGGTTGGCAGAGCGGTTGAATGCACTGGTCTTGAAAACCAGCAAGGGTGCAAGCCCTTCCGGGGTTCGAATCCCCGACCCTCCGCCATTTTCCTTAAAAAGCTCTATTTCAGAACAACAGTGACGTCAGCAGTGCGAGATAAAGCGTCATTAAGAAAATTTATGTTTTAACTGCTCCAGCAGGCTCTCAATGTCGGAAAAGTCAAAAGGGGAAACGAGCAGGTGATATGAAAATGAAAAAAACAGAGCGGCTGCGATACTCATAGCAACAAAATGACTGAGCTTGAAATCTCTAATTAAGGCAGAGTTAGTTGGATCCGCTGGATCATAAAAAACAGATACACTGCGGCATTGCTTAATATAATCACTGAGCTGATCAACGTTGTATTGAACATGATTGCGGCGTTTGTCCGAAGATGAGGTTAGATCTAATTTATCACCCAAGTGCACCTGCCCTGCGGCGTCAAACTCATACTGGATATCAACAGAATAGCTTCGCTCATGTTTAAAGACGTGTTCTTTGACTGCCACGCTTAAAATACGCGCATTGCCTTCTACCCAGCTACGGGCTTTAAGGGCCGAGCGAAGATATACCGCACCGAAAGCTAAAAACCCAAATCCACCAAAAATACAACCGATGCCAACAAGGCTCGGAGCGGAGTTGAAAACACCGTCCGAAAGGTCAAAAAACGCATCCATGACGTTAGAATAGACAAAAAGAGTTAACGTCACCTTGCTGGTTTTGAAGATACTCTGCACTAAGAACCGGACGTTCTTACTCATCAATGCTATGACTAGGAGGTAACCCTCCGCCTTCCACACGTTATTCATCAAGCGATTTAATATCTCTTCCCGTCCTTCCGGTTCTTCGAAAGGATCACCATAAAGCTTCGGATTTGTTCTCAACAGGTCGGTCTCTTAAATCTCCTTGATACAAATTATAGCGGCCGTCAAAATCCATCTGTCTGTTTCTTGCGTATACAGGATATGGAACTTTTGGTTTATCAAACCGTTAGTCGTCAGGAGGTCGGGTGGTTAAAAATATTGCAATTATTGGAAGCTCTGGCGCCATTGGCTGTGCATTTGTTAATCAAGCTGCCATGCGATATGAGGGCGCAACTATTCACGCCTGTTCGCGGCAGATGCCAAAACGACCCGTAGAAAATGTCCAGTATTATCAAATCGACTACTCAGACGAAAAATGTCTTGAAGACACTGTGTCGATCGTCACCCAAAGCGCTCCATTGGATATGGTCATTGTTGCCACTGGCCTTTTACATAAAAAGGCTCTCACGCCCGAAAAATCGTTAAAGGACTTATCCGCAGAAAAGTTTCACGCCCTGTTTGAGGCAAACACGATTGTACCCGCTTTGGCGGCAAAGCATTTTCTGCCTCGGCTTAATCGAGATACTGCCTCTTTTTTTGCGGCTCTATCCGCCCGTGTTGGAAGTGTTTCAGACAATCGATTGGGAGGATGGTATGCGTATCGATCCTCCAAATCCGCTCTCAACATGGTGATTAAAAATGCAGCGATCGAGATCGGGAGGCGAAATAAACAAGCAACGATTGTCGGGCTTCATCCCGGTACCGTCGACAGCAGCCTCTCTGCGCCCTTTCAAGGCAATGTGCCCGATGGCAAACTTTTTACAGCAGAATTCTCTGTCCAGAAGATGCTGGATGTATTGGAAAATCTGACGCCGGAACAGAGCGGGCTGTGTTTTGCCTGGGATGGCAGCGAGGTTGAACCTTAAATGCAAATCGTATGGTTTCGACAAGATCTGCGCCTGTCAGATAATCCAGCTCTCAGTCTGGCGGCCGATCAGGGAGATGTGTTGCCTGTCTATATTCTTGATGAAGAGGATGCTGGGGATTATGTCATGGGCAGTGCCAGTAAATGGTGGTTGCACCATTCACTCAATGCGCTCAATGCGTCTCTACAGGGCAACCTATCGGTCTATCGAGGAAAAACAATCGATATACTGTTAGATATTGCGGCCCGATACAATGTGTCCGGCATATATTGGAATAGAGGTTATGAGCCGTGGCGAACCCGACGGGATGCAGAGATAAAAAAACAGCTTCACACGATAAATATTAAAGCTGAAAGCACGAACGGATCGCTCTTATGGGAGCCATGGACCGTTCAAAAGGATGATGGAACACCGTATAAAGTGTTTACGCCATTTTACCGCAAGGGATGTCTAAAAAAACCACCACCGCAAAAGCCCCTTCCGGCCCCCGAGAAACTTGACCTTCTCCATGATACTGATCAGGCGATCGAGATAGACCAATTGAATCTTTTGCCAGAATTAGGGTGGGATAAACAGCTCGAGTCTCATTGGGAAATTGGGGAAAAAGGGGCACAAAAACAATTTCATAAATTTGTAGAAGCCGGTTTACAATCCTATAAAGAAGGACGCAATTATCCGGCTAAAGCCAACGTGTCGAGACTGTCTCCTCATCTTCATTTTGGCGAAATATCACCGCATCAGCTTTGGCATGCGGTGAGCGTGGTTGAAGAAAGCGCGGACATTGATCATTTTCGCAGTGAATTGGGGTGGCGTGAATTTTCATACAGTCTGCTTTTTCATAATCCTGATCTCCCCAAAAAAAACCTTCAGTCAAAATTCGACGATTTTCCGTGGGTGAAAGATACGTCTTTACTTAAAGCCTGGCAAAAAGGTCAAACCGGTGTGCCAATGGTCGATGCTGGTATGCGGGAACTCTGGCAAACGGGTTATATGCATAATCGCGTGCGAATGATTGTTGCTTCTTTTCTTGTCAAGAATTTGCGATTGCACTGGCATCATGGAGAGACGTGGTTCTGGGATACCCTTGTTGATGCAGACCTTGCCAACAACAGCGCCAGCTGGCAATGGGTAGCTGGATGCGGGGCGGATGCAGCTCCCTATTTCCGGATCTTCAATCCTGTCACGCAAGGGAAGAAATTTGACCCTGAAGGAACTTATATTCGCAAATTTGTTCCGGAGATTACATCTTTACCGGACAAATATATTTTCAGCCCCTGGGAAGCACCGGAAGTTATTCTGAAAGAAGCCGGAATTATATTGGGAGAAACCTATCCAAGGCCGATTGTCGACTCGAAGCGATCGCGTATTGCGGCGCTGGAAGCCTTCGCTTCCCTGAAACAGATTGCTCCATAATCTTAAAGTGATTTACTGAGTTACAGGCCGGCTTTACCGCAACAAAGTCACTCTAACTAACTACAATATATTGAGGCGTGCTGGTGTCGTGCCTTTAAAGGCATCAGGATTCCTGAGGCCTGACTTCACAACAAACGATTGGATTTAGGATCTGGAGAAAGTCTACATTTCAGCCATCACTGTAATGATTTATCTTCAGGTGCCTTATGACAGACCAAATCCAATCCTCCCCCATGCGACCTGTTCCCTCAAAAGCGGAGGATGGTATGTCATTCAATCAAACACTGAAAATTCTGATGATCGTTGGGATCGCTGTCAGTTTAGGAGTTGCTCTCTCTTTTACCCTTACTTCTCAGATGGCAGGCGTTGCTGCGCTGACCGTTCTGTGCATCGGGTTTTGGGCAACGGGTGTTGTTCCTGAATTCTGGACAGCCCTTGTTTTCTTTTTAGTTGCTATGGTGACAGAACTTGCCCCTGCCAAAACCATTTTCTCCGGTTTTCATTCATCAACCTTCTGGCTGTTGTTCAGCGGCATTGTGCTTGGAGCCGCTATTCGCCATACCGGCCTTGGAAAGAGAACAGCTGCCCTTTTGGCACAAGTTTTGGGAGGTCAGTATCGTGGCGTGATTATCGGAACAACTTTATTCAGCCTCGCTCTGGCTTTTATTCTTCCCTCTTCTGCTGGACGGATTGTCATGCTCGTCCCTATCCTGGTCTCACTGGCTGATCATATGGGATATGGTCCGACCTCAAAGGGTAGAACGGGTTTATTGTCAGCAGCCGTTCTGGGAACCAACATACCGGCCTTCTCTATTTTACCCGCGAATGCGCCCAATATGATCATGGCCGGAATGGCCGAAAACCTGTTTGGTTATCAAGTGGCTTATTGGGATTATCTTCTGGCCCATTTTCCTGTTTTGGGGTTGCTGAAAGCGCTTTGTCTTGTCCTGCTGATCCTTTGGATGTTTCCAGATCATGCGCCTAACCAGCCCGCAGATGCAGAAGCGAAAGTGCCTCCTCTTTCCGGAAATGAGTGGAAACTGATTTTATACCTCGGCTTGTGCCTTGTATTTTGGATAAGTGATGGTATCCATGGTGTTTTCCCCGGATGGGTGGCTCTCGCAGCGGCTTTATATTGTTTGTGGCCCGGCCATCATGACCCCAATTGCGCAGGATGTGGCTGAACTAACCGGCTTGCCGCTGACAACGATATTGATGACCCAGGTATTGGCTTTTTGCAATGTCTTTCTGCCCTATCAGGCTCCACCGCTCATTATCGCCATGCAGCTCGGCAAAATTCCGTTCGCCGCCCTCGCCAAACTCTGTCTGGCTTTATTTGCCTTGAGTATCATAGTATTAATGCCACTTGACCTGATCTGGTGGCAGTTTCTTGGCATGATCTGATTTCAAGACCTGAAAGAGTGCAAACCGAAAGAAAAGATGGAAATTCATCAGCTAAAGACATTTGTAGCGGTCGCTGAAGCAGGCAGTATAACGCGGGCTTGATTATCTAAATCTTAGTCAGCCTGCTGTCAGTGCCCATATCAAGGCAATTGAAGACAGTCTTTCTCTCGCCCTTTTTGAGCGAACCGCACGTGGGATGAGCCTGACGGCCCATGGCAAGAAGATTCTTGTCAAGGCCCAACAAACACTGAAGTCTCATCAGGAACCGCTTGAAGAAGCGTCCCGGATCAAAGGGAGCCTGACCGGCAAACTCCGTCTGGGAGCGGGAGATGGTATCGCTGCAGAAGCGCTTGGTCATCTGCTTCTGGAACTCTCCAAACGACATAAATCCGTAGATGTGGTCGTTCAACATGGCACTTCTTCCGAAATCCTGACAGCTCTTCTCAACGGAACTCTTGATGCGGGTTTTTATAAGGAAAGTGGACTGCCGGACCCAAAGCTCAAGACGACGGAAGTTGCAAATTTCGGGATTTATCTGGCAGCCCCGCCAGGATTGGTCGATAGAAGCAACGGAATTGACTGGAAAGCCTTGAAAAAGCTCCCGTGGATATGCCCGACAAGCAGTACCTGCTGCGGCCGCGCCGCCGACGCACTGTTCCAGTCCCAGCAAATCAAACCGGAGAAAATTATAAGCATCGATCGGGAAGCCGTAACACGAACATTAATTGCCGGAGGCGTCGGCCTCGGGCTATTACATGTTAATACTGCACATGAAGCCGAACAAAAGGGCGAAGTTGAACTAATTTGCAAAACCGAGACCGCGGTTTCAGTTTTGTTTGCCTATCAGGAAAGCTGTCAGGATGATCCAGTGTTAAAAGCGGCCAACTCAATTCTGCCGGTTCCCTCTCTGTAAAAATAGGGAATGGTCATTTCCACTCGTCCCAATAAGGCTTGTCGCTTGCGATTTTGGAGACCACAAAATCCAGAAAAACCCGTACTTTTTCAGGAAGATACTGCCGTTCTGGAAAAACGGCATATAAAAGAGCCTGAGGCATTGCATATTGATCAAGGATCGGCACAAGGCGTCCGGTTTTCAAAGCCTCTCCTGCAATGAAAGTTGGGACGCGCCCGACCCCGGCCCCCAATTCAAGGGCGGTCAGAAGCGCTTCGCTGTTATTGACATGATAATTGCCGGAAATTTGAATTCTCTCCTCTTCTCCCTCCTTAATAAAGGTCCATTCATTGCCGCCTGTGTGATAGCTGTAGAGAATACAATTATGGACAAGCAAGTCTTGCGGCCCTTCAATGGGTATATTTTCTTTTACATAATCCGGGGAGGCACACAGAACACTCTTCAACGGAGCTATCTTCCGGGCGATCAGAGATGAATCCGGTAGGTTGCTTGCTGTTCGAAGACCGATATCATATCCGTCAGCAACAATATTACTGGCGATATCACTCATATCCAGATGAACAGTAATCGACGGATATTGTTTCAAAAATTCTGGAATTATGGGAGCCAAATGGAGCCGGCTGAACGACATTGGTGTACTGACGCGAAGGGTGCCTTTGGGTGTCTCTTGTAAATCTGCTACTGCAAATTCCGCTTGCTGTGCAGAATGTAAAGCACTCTGTGCATGATCGAGATAGCGTGTTCCTGCTTCTGTCAGGCTGAGGCGCCGGGTTGAGCGGTGTAATAACGTAACGCCAAGGTGAGCCTCCAACGCTGTGATCCGTTTGCTAACCGCTGATTTCGTAATCCCCAGTTTGTTAGCAGCCCCTGAAAAGCTTCCCTGTTCCAATACGGTTACAAAGACAGGAATGGCCCCAAAATCCAACATATATCTTCTCCAATGTTGAATTTAATTCAACAATTAAATTCCAATATAGATAATTATAATCTATTTGGAAACAAATTAAGTTCTCTCTCAGGCCTCAGAAAGACTTCGAAGGAGAACAAGATGAACCGCCTTGAACATGTCAATCTGGTTGCGGTCGATATCGACGCAACCTGCCTCTTTATTCAAACAGCCTTTCCCGATTGGAAAATACGGGGCCAAGGCGAAAATGACTGGTATGGGAGCAAGCGCCGCTGGATGCATATTGGGACGGATGACTGGTATCTCACACTCAATGCCGGAAATAGCGACGATAATCGTGATTTACGGGGCAACAGTCCGGGCCTCGCGCATATCGGATTTGTTGTGGACAATGTAGAGAAAATTACAGAGCGCCTTACAAAGGGCCGCTATCAAATTGCGACACTGGGAGCGGATCACCCTTATCGTAAAACAGTCTATTTTGTTGACCCTTCGGGTTTTGAATTCGAGTTTATTCAATATTTGAGCGAGACGGTGCATGAGAAAAACATGTATGGCGGCGAAACCTCGCTCATCACCCGCTTTATTTAAGGATATCAAAATGATTGAAAATGAATTTATCTGGTCTCTCTATGAAACGGTTGATCAGAAAAACGCACAAAGGCTCTCAAATTTTTTGGGAGAGAATGTCAGATTTCGTTTGGGAAATTATCCAGCCGTTACCGGCAAAAAAGATGTTATAGACGTAAATGACACATTTTTCAGATCGATCGACAGCATGAGCCACCAGATTGACGGTTTTTGGTCTGTTGGCAATACGCTGATTTGTAATGGGTCCGTTGACTATACAAGGCTTGATGGGAGCTCGTATTCCGCCGCTTTCGCGACCATTCTACAAATGGAACAGGGTAAAATTGTCGATTATCTGGTCTATGCCGATCTCTCAGGCCTTTAGGTAAACTGAAATAAGCGGCATTTTAGGATGGTACTTCAGGATCCCGTATATCGGTAATGGCCCGTAATCTTGTAGCTAAACAGCCTATCTTCCAGCTTCGGTCCCTGCCCTATATTGTGAATGATCATGGGGGTTCCAGATGCAGATGTTTTGTCACTTACTATTCCAATATGGGGCAGACTTCCGCCAGGCTTCAAATTCCAGGTGACAATATCCCCTGCTTTGTAGTCATTCATTCGGTCAGATATGGGCAACACGTCTCCATGACGGGTGAAAAACTGACGCAGATTTGGAACCCGGCGATGATCGATATTGGCATCCGGTTTTTTCAGCCCCCAATAATCGGGATAGGAACGAAAAGCAGACACCATATCCTCGTGCACCGTTTTTTGCAGATCAATTCCCAAAGCCCGGTAACTGCGAATGATAACATCACTGCACACACCGATACTGCCCGGGACATCTCCTCCCGGGTAGGCTAATTTCACATACCGTCCATCATAAACGACATTCTGGGATGTTCTCGTCAGTGCAGCGGCTGCCAGATTCTCACCAAAAGACGTATCCGCTCCCGCCCTGCTTAAAGCAAAGCCGACAATCCCAACAGTCAAAATGGTCATCAAAAACGTATTCATTATCATCCCTAATGTAGAATAATGAATACGTATATCAGTCGGTTATGCCGATATTAGGGCGAATTATGGCTCAAATATGACCTTACACCGGTTTGCCGTGATCCTCGATAATTCTGTCGATTTCCTGCCGGGCGAATTGCGCAATTTTCTGTTGAGCCTTGCGCTTTGTCGCGGATTTTGTCTCCAGATCTCCGAGGATAATAATATTCTCATCATTCAGCTGATTGGCAGGGCCGGTATAATTAAAGGATCCGGCGATCACAACTTCATCATCCAGTACCATCAGCTTATGGTGTAATTTACCCAATGTGCTGGTGCGGCTGACAGTATGCATATCGCCGCCTTTCGCCGCGATATCCTTGAGCGGCGACCAGACCTGCCCTCCCGATTGCCCATCAAATGCGCCGCGAATAGGCATGCCAAAGTCCAGCAAGCGCAACATCGTATCATCAATGCCCGATGATTTTGAAAAGGTAAAAATGGCAAAATCAATCCGTTTTCTGGCCTTCATCATTTGCTTCATGATTTCCATTTCCGGATTATGATCTGGGGCAAAAAGGACTTTGATGGGAACGTTGGAAACAGTCACTTCATCGGGCGCTTTGTCATGTCCTTCGTTCAATTTACCAAAATGCCCTTGCGAAATTTCCTTAAATTCCCGCGCATAGATTTTAGCGACGAGAGCGTCATTGATAACCACGAGATGGTTGAGATTTTTATGAGTTCCTGTGGGCGTAAAATTCGTTGATCCCGTTAAAACAGCATCGCGATCGCGGACCATGAATTTCTGGTGAAAAATACTGGCATTATAGTCAACCTTCACATCAATATTGGAACGCAGGATTGCATCATGAATAGATCGGTTTTCCTCTTTCTCGCCGCCTGGCAACCATGGGTTCGCCTTTGCCCGGTCGCTTTTAAGGTAACTTTGCTCAATCACCAGCTTAACAAGTACCTTTCTTTTTCGAGCCTCAATAATGGCTTCTGCAATCGGTACGCTTTCTAACTCCTGCACCGCAATTTCAAGCCGCTTCTGCGCTTTGTTGATAAATTCAACAATTGTCTTTTCCAGATCATCAGGTCCCCCAACCCCTTGCGGTCCTGTATGAAATTCTACCTTCCCCACTTTGACTGACATGACATACCCCTCTTCAATGATATGTAAGTAATTTTACACTTGGAAAGGTGGCAAAATTCAAAGGAAAACACAATTGCAATATTAGATAAATATATTTTCCTGTTTTCATTATTCTCCGCTAAAAAGCCTGGTTTTCTCTTCAAACTTTCGGGCGGTGAATGTCATGAAGGTACGGATACGTTGAATATTTTTCAAATCCGGATGCGTCAGGACCCAAATGTCGAGTGTTGGCATCAGATCAACATCCGGCATTCTGATCAAATCGGGATCAGTATCCCCCAAGAAACAGGGCATGCGGCCAACACCCAGCCCGGCTTTAACGGCTGCCAGCACGGCGACCATATCATCGAGCTCGATACCGACTTTGCTGTGAGGATATTTCTCCTTGAAGCGCACGGGCACGGCTCTGCCCCACCAGATAAAGCTGACAAAATGGATCACGGTGTCTGATGAAATGACTTTATTTTCACCTTGCAAGCGCTCTAGATATCGCCGAGATAAATAAAATCCTCTCTTCTGTTTCATAATCCGCCGACCATATAAGGTTGGATCAGGAGAATTTCCAACCCGAATGGCCACATCGGCTTCTCTTTTAGACAGGTTGAGATTTTCGTTGGCTGCCCGCACCGTAATATCAATTTGAGGATATTGTTCGGAAAAATCAGCGAGGATCTCGGCGACGCAGGCCTGAAAGATCAATTGTGGTGTTGTGACCCTAAGGGGGCCGGCCAGGTTTTTATCTTTGGCCGCTATATGCCGGTTCAAGGCGTGAAGCTCATTTTCAAGTTTCTCCGCGACATCAATCGCTTGCATTCCTTCATCTGTCGGGATGAAGCCGCTGGGAAGCCGATCAAATAAACGTACCCCCAAACGCTCTTCTGCCGACGCGATCCGCCGGGAAACTGTTGAATGGTTGACATGTAAAGCGCGAGCCGCTGCACTTAAACCGCCGTGGCGTCCAAGCGCCAATATAAATTTATAATCATCCCAATCTTCCATCTGTGCATTTACGCACATCCTGTTTGCGATGTTAAGGAATTTTCGATCAGGGCGTTTTGGTCTATCTATTCCCCTGTAACACCATGACCAATGATTGGAATTTGAAATGACTGTTAAATTCATCGCCTTGATTACTGTTAAAGATCCGGACAAAATCGCGGCCTATCGCGCTGTTGCTGGCGATGCCCTCGCCAAACATGACGGCAAGGTCATTGCGGGTTTGCCAAACCCTGAGATACTGGAATCTGCCCAGGAATCCCCAACGATCGCTGCTATTTTGGAGTTCCCGGCAGCAGAAAATGCCCGTGCCTGGCGACAAGACACTGAATTGCAGGATGTACATGCTATGAGGAATGCGGCAGGCCTCTCAACAATCCTTGCTCTGCCTGATTTTCCGGCTTGATTGAAAGATCCGGCTTGCTACCAACGGGCCGGGTCTAAATATTGGTTTTTCGATAGTATAAAGCGGTATACCCTTCTGGAAGTATTCTTGATCCAGAGGCATCTATGACAAAAATCGGTATCGTTATTGGCAGCATTCGCGAAAATTCACAGTCTGCTCGAATTGCTCACTATGTCGACGATTGCCTGAGTAACCAGGCAATACCGCCTCAGACAGAAATTTTCGATCTACGCACATTGTCGCTTCCTCTTTGGCAAGAGGAAAAATGGACAGAAAACAGCCAAATGAGCAACGAATGGACACCTCTTTCTGAGGCTTTGAAGTCCTGTGACGGGTTCATCTTTGTTGTCCCTGAATGGGCAGGAATGGCGCCGCCTCATCTAAAGAATTTCCTGCTTATGTGTGATAAAGGCGAGCTTGCCCATAAGCCGTGCCAACTGATTGGTATCAGCACAGGCATGGGCGGGGCCTATCCGATCGCTGAGCTGCGTATGAGCGGATATAAGAATAATTTCCTCATGTGGCTGCCCGATCATATGATTTTGCGTTCCGTTGGAAAGCTCTTTACTGAAAAAGAGCCAACAGCATTGGACCGGACCCTCACGAAAAGGCTCGACTACACCCTCACCTTCCTGTGCGAAACGGCTGAAGCCCTTAAGCCTGTCCGTTTGAAGAACCAAGACCTTAAGAGTTACGCTAATGGCATGTGACAAGATCACCTTCAGGCGCGCCACTGAGGAAGATCTTCTGAAACTGGCTGAAATCGAAATGGATGCAGGAG
Source organism: Sneathiella sp. (assembly GCA_039975135.1). GTDB lineage: Bacteria > Pseudomonadota > Alphaproteobacteria > Sneathiellales > Sneathiellaceae > Sneathiella. Next base: position 76,958 of record JBDWHS010000027.1, read on the forward strand.
AGCTTTTGCGGGATCATGATCTCGATAATGTAGCAGATATCCTCGTATCTCCAGAGGATTACGCGGACAGCTTGTCTGGCGATGCGATCATCCATCTGGCCTGCGATGGTCAAAATCAACCTGTCGGATTTGCTTTGTGTTTTCCTGTCGATGGAGAGGGTCATCTGAAAGAGCTTTCCGTCTTGCGCGCCTATATGAAGCGAGGCATTGGCAGAAAATTGATCGAAGAAACCATTTGTTGGGCGAAGAATTCAGGCTTTGCCTATCTCACACTCACGACTTACCGGGACCTTTCATTCAACGCCCCTCTCTACGAAAAACTGGGTTTTCAAGCCTTTGAGCCTCGGAGTAACTGGCCGAACCTCCGGGCCATTCGGGAGAGTGAAAGAAAGCGCGGTCTGGATGTCAAACCGCGCATTGCAATGAAACTTGCCCTTTGATATCAGCCGCTTTTCTTCAGTGTCTCCTTATCGAAACCGGCAAGCTTTTTATACGCTGTTGCCACCTCTTCCAAGACATCTTCAGGAATGCAGATATGCTTATCACCACAACTCCCGGGGCATCGCTCCTTCACCATTTCCATCACCCGCTCGGGCCCCGTTTCGCGGTTTGCAAGACTGATGCGCGTTGTTGCCGGACGGCGCAATTCTTCATAAGTTTTGAGAATTTTCGGGATTGCGCCGCCTTCTTTCACCAATCGGGTGAATTCCATAGCATCCAGCACTCCTTGAGAGACCCCGTTTGACCCATTGGGATACATGGCATGGGCTGCATCTCCCATCAAGGTCACCCGGCCGAAACTCCATTTCGGGATCGGATTACGATCAATCATTGGGAATTTATGGATAGAGGCGGCATTCTCATAGAGCTTTTGGATATCCAGCCACCCCAAATTCCAGCCTTCGAACTCTGATTTGAAATCTTCAAGGACGCCTTTTGCGTTCCAGTCCGCCTGCCTACCTGCCAAATCAGAAGGCATGCGCCGCTCGGCAATCCAGTTGATATAAGATTTCCCCCGTGCCGCACTTTCCGCCCGGATTGGATAGGCGACAAGCTTCAGGTCATTATGGCCTGCCATAAACATGGACTTACCGTCCAGATAAGGTTCCATTTCCGTAACGCCACGCCATAGCATTTGTCCGGAATAATGTGGCGGGCCTTCATCGGGATAAAAAATCTTGCGAAGACGTGAATTAATCCCATCTGCCCCAATCAGAAAATCTGCCGTAGCCGAACCCTTATTTTCTTCCCCCGCATGATCTGTGAAAAAGGCAGTAACACCATCTTCATCCTGTTCAAACCGGTCAAATCGGTGATCCATAAAAATCGCCTCTTCTCCCAACTGCTCTTTCGCATGTTTGAGGAGGATCATATGAAAATCCCCCCGGTGAATGGAGAGTTGTGGAACATCATAACCCGCATCAAGACCACGAGGTTCCTGCCAGATCACCTTGCCATCGTCAGTATAATAGCTGAGGCTGGAAGTTTTAATCGCAACCTTTTCCAGATCCTCCAGCAAGCCAAGTTTTGCAAGATTTTGCACAGAGTGAGGTAGCAAGTTAATCCCGACACCCAGAGGCTGAATATCGGGAACCGTTTCATAAATCCGCACTTTTATGCCGATCTGATGAAGGGCCAATGCCAGTGTCAATCCAACAAGGCCGCCACCGGCAATTATTCCCTTCGGCTGCTGCGCTCCCATTTCACCCTCTTTTCTTAAATAGTTTTATTTGAAACTATATTCCGAGGACAAGAGAAAGCGCAAGCGGAAAGAGTTGTTACAGTTTCGACAAAGGAAACATATTTTTGGTAAATTGAAACGCGTTATCGTGATTATTTGGGTCAATTTGAATAGCATCCATAGGCACCATATCGACCCCTGACAATGGATACCCGCCCACATCAATCATTTTTTTCGCCAAGACATCCATAGGATCAAGATATTGTTGATCCGCGTTAAGGAAGTTATCACCTCGCCCAGCTTCTGCCTCTTTCTTATAGGCGATAGGAATTTCAGTACATCCCATTATTACCTTAAACTGAGTGTTTTGATCTTCTCCTCGCACACCACCTCCGTTGGTCCTTACCAATCGCTCAACAACGCGTTCAAAAACTTGCCTAGCGGCTCTATAGTCAGGATGTCTCCCTTTGACACCGTGACGCCCATCATAGATTGCCGCCATGACGGCACCTTGTTGATTTGCCACTACGAGGTCATTATTGATTGCCCCGAGCGCACCGCCTGCTCCTCCAGGGAAAAAATGTGAGAGATTACCGTCATTTTCGTCACTTTCGCCATTGCATTTAAGAAGTATTATATCCTTGTTTCGATTACCCGCTTCATCTCCGTTTATACATATGCGAGAAGGTTTTCCGTCTTGTGTAAAGCCCTCGTCATACACATTGGTATCCCGCGTTCCCCGAGTTGACAGAAGAATAACTTTGGTTTTGGGACGTATCTCTCCTCCTTCGGCTAATGGCGTTGGAGGGATGGCATCGGCCGTTTCATTGATCATATGAATAAGATGAATTCTGGGATGAGATAATATTGCCCGGTAAGCATTAAAAACCCGCTTAGAATGAAATGTATTACACGGAACGCCAACGACAAAATCACCTGCTGAATCTCCAAAAGATTCAGACGCCGCTTTCACAGCCAAGGCCATATTTATACCAGGATTGTCCTGGATTTCGTTTTTCAGGAAACGGGTTCTATCAAGTACGTAAGGTGACATGGAAAGATGGATGACAGGCGCATGTCCCTGATCTTTCAGATTTCTATTATTCACCAAATCAACAATTTTATCGTGAAACATAACGCCAGCGGCCGGCCCCACACCGCCGCCAATAACCAGAAAATTCTTTTTAGGACACATTTTTCCACCTATACGAGTTTTGTTAAAACAAGCACGTGGTGGGTGGTGTTCTCGCAAGCAATTATTTCATATTATTTTCAATACACTAGCATGAAAAACCGGTATATTACATATAATAGAATGTTCATTTGTGTACGGTCAGTGTCTTTACAACAGAAACAGTTTTATTTTATTTTGTCGGCAAAGAAAGTGATGTCGAATACTGTATTATGTGGGATTTTGTAGATGAGCGCCGAGATAGATCCATCGATCATGGAAATGATTGAAGAATGTTATTTTGAGACCGTAGAAGAAGCGGTTGGCGCTGGGCACAGTAATCTCGTTGCTCACAAGGAAGGCGTTACGGGGGCGTCAATGTTACTCGCTTCCATGACAAATATGGAAGATGAAGAAGCCAAGCAATTAATCGTTGCCTTGAATTTACGGCCGGGAAAAACGGGAGCCAATTAAAGGATGGCTCCCCATTTGCTTCCCTAAAACCCCTTGGCTGTCAGTCCGTCATCCACATTGATCATGCTGCCATTCATAAAATCAGACCCTGGTCCTGCCAACAAAAGCAATGTGCCATCAAGCGCATCCGGTTCTCCGACTCGCCGACGGGGAAGTTTCTCGATAAATGTCTTCCCGTGATCGGTTTCCCAATAGTCCCGGTTGATGCCTGTCATGATGTAGCCCGGATTGATGCCGTTGACGTTAATTTTATACTTTCCCCACTCTTCCGCAAGCGCGGCAGTCATGTGTTGAACAGCCGCCTTTGACATGCAATAGGCGATATTCTGCTTAAGAACGCGGTTTGCGGCCACAGAGGCAATATTGATGATCTTGCCGCCATGCCCATGCTTGATCATGCTGCGTGCGGCGGCTTGGGCAACAAAAAAGGCGCCCTTGGCGTTGGTGTCCATCACAGCATCAAAATCTTCTTCGGATATTTTTTCTGAGGGGCTCAAAGCACTGATGCCGGAATTATTCACAAGGATATCGATGGGACCGAGCTCTGTTTCTGCAGCTGTAACAGCACTGGTGATGCTCTCAACATCAGTGACATCCATACGAACGGGTAATGCCCGGCCATCGAAACTTTCGATTTCTTTGGCCAGCTCTTCCAGCTTATCCGTACTGCGGGCGGCTAATGAAACTTTAGCCCCTGCCCTTGCGAGTGTCAGGGCAAACTGCCAACCAAGACCAGAAGAAGCCCCCGTTACCATCGCATGTTTACCGTCCAGAAAAGCGGATGAAATCACGTTTCGTCTCCTTTTTATGATTTTAATTTGGCGACATAATTCCCCGGAACAAGGTCAAATGCAAGTCCTCCGCCGGGGACAGAAGAAAAGCCTGAGGAAAGAAGACAATTTTAATAAATTTCTGCTTCAATAAAGGCATCGATATGAGAGGAAGCCTAACTATGCCTGTTTCAGCCCACATTCTGGTCGTCGCCAACCAAGAAGAAAAAGAACTCGATGATCATTTGAAGCAATCTGGATATGCAACAACATACTGTTCTTATTCAGCTTTTGATGCAGCGAAATCTGTAGAACGTTCCCATGATTTGATCCTCCTTATGAGTGCAAATCTGGACCTGACCAAGGAGGTCGGGTCAAGTTTTTATGGCCTGCAATGCCCGGTGTTGATTATCGGCCCCAACCCGGTTCCGGAAAAAATTCAGTCTATCCCGGCGGGATATTGCAAAATGGAACTTGAAAAAAGGTTGGCTTCGTTGATCCGGTTGCAGGTCATGAAACGGGAATTCGCCCGGCGCTCCGAGACCACAAAAAAATATGGTCTGGGTGCAGATGAGACCGCGACACCGGATTTATGCCTTAAAGAGAAAGAGGTTCTGCTGGTCGGCGGGAAAAGTGATACATTGGGGACAATTCTCCTCCAACTCGATACCCGATGTAAAATTCATGTCAGCCAGACAGCCGAGGTGGCTCTGGAGGAATTGCAGGAAAAACGCTTTGACGCGATGATAATAGTCGGAACAGGCCAGGGCGATGTGAACTTGCGCCTATGCAATGACGTTCGTGCCGATAGCAAACTGTTTAACCTGCCGATCGTCTTTGTTCTGGAATATGAGAGCAATCGGGAAGCTGCCTATGTGCATGGCGCTTCTGATATTGTCATTAATCCGGCAGAGATGGATAATTTGCGCGCCCGGACAGCCCTGTTGATACAGCAAGCGGAATATCGGTATTCATTGCAACAGCTCTTCAAAGCGTCAAAACCGCTTCCGGTTACAGATGGACCGACGGGTCTTTATTCCTATGGCTTTATGCGCGCTCACCTGGAGAGCTTGCTGCCAGATCATCAAGCGGATGGAAAAAACCTGTCCTTCGCGACCCTTACCATTAGCAATTTATCTGAAATCAACAAGGAACACGGTTATCAAGCTGGCGATCAGATCCTGAGGCAAGTCGGCACCATTGTCTCTTTCCTGGTTCGGGGTGAAGATATTTGCTGTCGCTATAAAAGCGGCCAATTCCTGATCGCTCTCCCCTCAACGGGGTTGGAAGATGCCCGTATTGCCCTGAATCGCGTTTATGGTGTCTCTCGTATGACAGATTTCTCCGTCGCTCTCAAAGATGAGCCGATTGAGGTTACAGTTGAAATGGGATTAGCAGAATTGCAAAGTGATGAGACCGTCGAAGAGGCCATTAAACGCGGCAAAGGCGTGTCTATGACACCAAAAGAGAATTTAGCCGCTGTGAGCTAGAGCATTTTTCTGGAACATTCATTCCAAATTTATCTTGTTAAGACGGGATGAGAGCCGTATCATCCCTTCTATGAAAATAGATATTATATCCGACACAGTCTGTCCCTGGTGCCTGATCGGCAAACGCAAGCTTGAAAAAGCCCTGGCCGAGCGCCCGGACCTTGATGTGGAAATTAACTGGCATCCTTTTCAACTGCACCCCGATATGCCGCTTGAAGGAGCGGATAGAGCCGAATTTATTGCAAAGAAATTTGGCAGTATAGAAAGGGCGCGGGATCTATACGAAAATGTACGTCAGGCAGGACATGCTGTTGGGCTTGATTTTCAATTCGGAAAAGTATCCCGCTCTCCTAATACCCTGAATTCTCACCGCCTGATAAAATGGGCAGGAACGGCCGGGGTTCAGGATGTTGTTGTCGAAATTCTGTTCCGTAAATTTTTCATGGAAGGCCAGGATCTTGGCGATAAGCAAGTCCTTATCGATGCTGCCGAAGAAGGTGGAATGGACGCTGCAATCGTTGCGGATCTGCTGGACGGAGACTCAGATTTGAAACTGGTTTCGGAAGAAGATGCACGGGCTCGGGAAATGGGCGTTTCCGGCGTTCCTTTCTTTATCTTTGACGATAAATATGCGCTCTCCGGCGCGCAGGATCCGGCAACCTTCCTGCAGGTTTTCGATCAAATAGAGAATGAGCAGGAAACGTCCGCTTGACCTTTGAGGGGCTTGCTCTTAAGGCCCCTCGTCTTCCGGTTCTGAAAATTCAATATCCAGATCATCGATCTTTTCCGTCATATAGGCACGGACATCGGAAACTGCCTGATTATATTGTGAGGGTCCGATTTTCCGAAGCATGAATTCCACAATTTCCAATGCACGAAATTCACTGATCTCCTCGTCAAACTCCTGCATAAAGAAGCTGGCGAGATCCGTCGCAATTTTGTTTTTCCGTTCATCCGTCAGCTTAATCCGCATAAATCTTCCCTTCCCGAGCCAAACGGCGCCAGGGCCGGGCCTTGTTTAGTGCAACATCTAGATGAGGATCTGTCCGATCGAGGATACTGATCAGAAGGTCTGTGTCACCGGTTTTTGTGCTCCGTATTATACTGTGGCCGCTTGGAGCAATAAAACCAGAGGCCAGATTTTTACTGCAATTTGCTGCATTGGCGACGCTGAACCACATATTTGTAGTTGCTGCATACCCGCTCGCTTGCGTCCAGAATACTGGATCCGGTGAATAGGCTGAGAAAAGCACACAATCAACATCTTTCCTCTCATAGGTATCGAAAATATCCATAAAATTGATCTCGATACACAAAGCGCAGCCAAAAGAGAAGCCACTCACTTCAAAAACACACTGCCCGGCCTCTCCTTGTGTACCGGCTCGATACCAGTCTGTAATTTCCGTATGGGCGCAATATCGCTTGTCATAGCGGGCAGCAATTTTCCCTTCATCTGAAATCACATACAGGCTGTTAAAAGGCCTGAGGAGGTCGGTTTCCTTATGATTGCAGCCCAAAACAACCCATACCCCTAGATCGACAGCCTTAAGCTGCACGCGTTGAATCGCGCCTTCCAGGGCGTTCCAATCCACATCCTTCCAACTTTTAATTTCAGATTTGACATATCCGGACAAAGCGCCTTCCGGAAAATGAACCAGAGTGGCTCCCTTCTCTTTCGCCTGCTCCATAAGCAAGCAGATAAGACGGGTATTTTCCTCAATATCGGGAGAAATACGGCTTTGCGCCGTTGCAATGGTAAGAGTTTGTTTCATCAGCAAGATTTATCTTCTCGGAGAGGTTATGCGACAATGCCGTTTATCGAGCATCGAGTATCAAGACTGAACGGGCTTGGATTACCTTTATCCCTTTAGATCCTGACCTTCAAGACGGACATAATCCTCCCCGGATCCAAAGCGTTCTCCCTCTTTCAACAAACCTGCACCGGGAACATAATTAACTTCCAGGCGAATGCCATCCGGGTCTTCAAACAAGACATAATAGTATCCTGGCGCCCAGTCACGTTCTTCGGGTCCTCGAACAATGACAGCGCCTAAATCAGCGGCAAGCGAAGCAGTCTTGTCAACATCGGCGCGCGTTCTTGCTCGCAGACACAAATGATGCAGCCCGACACGATATTGCTGAAAACGTTCCCCTTCAAATTCAGGGTCACATTTGCGTACCCCGATCGCTGTTCGTGCTCCCACATGATAGCAAAAATCCGGTCCATCCTGAACGAGTTTCATGCCAAATTGTGGCAACAGGCCAGAGTAAAATTCACGTGCCTTGTCAAACTGGCTGACTGTCAGAATCACGTGCGCCATTCCATTTATATCGATCATCGGGTTTTCTTCAGTCATGTTGTCGTCATCGCGCTACCAAGAGATTTGACCGCGTCTGCGCCTCCCGGTGAAGGCGGGATATTAAGACCTCTTTCGCAGGCAGGGCGTGCGCGGAGCTGATCCATCCAGCGTTCAAGATGAGGCAGCCCTTCAGTGGGAACACGTGCCCAGCGGTGACTCCGGATCCACGACCAGTTCGATATATCTGCAATTGAAAAATCCCTGGCCAGCCACTCGCGATCCGCCAGTCGGGTATTCAGAACGCTGTAAAGCCTTCGGGTTTCATTGTTATAACGGGTTTTGGCAGCTGGTACATCTTCGGGAAAATACCGCTCGAAAGTGACAGCTTGTCCTTGCATGGGCCCAATGCCGCTTGCCTGGAACATTAGCCATTGCATCACATCATGACGCTCCGGGCCCGATGCGGGCAGTAATTTTCCCGTTTTTTCCGCCAGATAGAACAGGATTGCATTTGAATCAAATATCGTCAGGCCACCAGCTTTATGATCGACAATAACCGGAATTCTGCCATTTGGGTTCATTTCAAGGAACACTGGCTTGTGCTGATCGCCTGCCGCCAGATCAATATATTTGACGGTATAATCCACTGCGACCTCCTCCAACATCATTGCCGCTTTCCAGCCATTTGGTGTTGGGGATGTGTATAAGTCGATCATGCAGATTGCCTCCTTATTTTTATTGTGATACGGCTTTTGGTGGGCAGGAGCAGCGAAAATGTGGGATAAACAAGACTTAAAGCATTACCGATCATGACCAAAGCTAAATGGTACTTCGATTTTATCTCACCTTTTGCTTATCTGCAACTTGCGCAATTCTCCAAACTGCCCGCTGATTTAGAAATTATTCCAATACCAGTTGTTTTCGGAAGCCTTTTAAAACATTGGGGCCAACTTGGGCCGGCGGAAATTCCACCTAAACGACAGTTTGTTTATCGGTTTTTTCAATGGAATGCCGACCAATTGGGAATACCTTTCTCAATGCCGCCTCGCCACCCCTATAACCCGCTTCCATCCCTTCGACTATGTGTAGCCGCTGGTAGTCAAATCGAACATGTTCGCGCTATTTTTGACGTTATTTACGGAAAAGGTCAGCAACCGGATGATCAGGACGGCATTCAGACAATGGCAAAGGCTTTGGATATCTCTAATACAGAAACCGCCATATCTGCTCCCTCTGTCAAAGAAACCCTCCGTAAAAACACTGAAGAGGCAATTGCCGATGGCGTTTTTGGTGTGCCAACTTTCGTAGTCAAGGATCACATCTTCTGGGGCGGCGATACAACGACGATGATGCTGGACTTTTTGGAGAACCCAGATTTGTTTGAAACACCTGAAATGAAACGAATTTCCGACATGCCGATGGGACACATCCGCAGGAAATGACCCCCCCTGAAACCAAGATCTAATGTAAACGTCAGAGAGCTCTATGTTCTAATAGGCGTATGGGGGTTTACTTTGTATCAATATGACAACTATGTCATGTCGTTGACTGAAACGGGCTGGCTATGCTCTAATAAATGCAATAATCCTAATAAATAAGGCACAGTAATTGTCTTGGGAGGTGTTTAAATGTGTCAGGTATTTGCGGGTCAAAACCCTGAAGATTATCGTCCAATAACACGCCGGCTACGGCTGAATGGCCAAAGTACGAGCATCCGCCTGGAACAGAGTTTCTGGGGCATCGTCGATGGTATTGCCCAAGATGAAGGCATGACGACCCCTGCTTTTGTCTCGCAACTGCACTCGGAAGTTCTGGAACATCGTGGGGAAGCGCCGAATTTTACGTCTTTGCTGCGCTGTGCCTGCCTTATAAGACAGGAACAGATTCTAGCTTCAGGCGCTTCAACCGCAGCAGAATAAAAATTTACATGTAGTAACGCGTTACTACCCACCCTCCCGATTGCTCGGGCATTCTTACCAAACATGCAACAATATAGCGGTTTGGAGGAATACTTGGCTAAGGCAATACATTCCATGATCCGTGTTCTCGATGAAGAACGCTCGATCATGTTTTACGTGACGGCGTTTGGCATGAGCATAGCCGATAGGCTGGACTATGACAGTTTCACGCTCGTCTATCTCAGCAATAAATATTCTACCTTTGAATTGGAACTCACTATCAATAAAGATCGGACCGAACCGTATGATTTGGGTGACGGTTATGGTCATCTTGCGGTCTGTGTTGAAGACCTGGATGCAGAACATACCCGGCTGACTGCTAAGGGCCTGTCCCCCCGTAAAATTGTTGAATTCAAGCCCGGCAATGAAGTGATTGCCCGCTTTTTCTTTATTCAAGATCCGGATGGTTACGAGATTGAGGTTCTGCAGAAGGCCGGACGGTATCATTAAAAAACTGAGCTTTGGGAGGAGATCAAAATAATGACACAAGAAAGACTAAAACTCACACGCCGCGAGCTACTACTACGCAGTGTAGCCGCCAGCGGCACTTTCATGATTGGAGCAAGCTTTGTTGCAGGAAGCTCTGCAGCATGGGCAATGGAGGTCCAGCATCTTGCACCTGAAACGATGGCAACACTGATCCAGATGGCACGTGATATTTATCCTCATGATCATGTGGCCGATGAATTTTATGCAGCAGCCGTAAAGGGATATGACAGTACAAAGAACAAAGACGCAGTTGAAGCCGGTATCCAGTCATTAAATGCGGCAGCCAAGGGTAAAGGATATGCCAGCTATATCGGCGTTTCTTGGGAGCGTGACCGTGTCGATATCTTGCGAAGCCTCGAAGACAGCCCGTTTTTCCAAACTGTACGCGGCGGCCTTGTCACCGGTCTCTATAACCAAAAAGCCGTATGGCCACTTTTTGGCTATGAGGGAGAAAGCTTCTCCAAAGGTGGCTACATCGGCCGCGGTTTTGACGACATCAACTGGATCTGAGGGAGGGATTAAATATGACAGCACCATTTGAACTAACCGACGACAGCGTTGTTGTTGTTATTGGAACGGGCGCCGGTGGCGGTGTTTTGGCAAATGAACTGGCACAAAAAGGCGTCAGTGTTGTTGCCTTGGAGGCAGGTGGACGATATCTACCTGATGATTATATCAATGATGAATGGGAAAGCTTCGGTCAATTGGCTTGGCTGGATGCCCGCACGACATCAGGTGACTGGCGTGTAGCAGATGATTTTTCCGGCTTGCCGGCCTGGATCGTGAAAGCTGTTGGCGGAACCACTACCCATTGGGCGGGCGCCTCGCTTCGCTTTCAGGACCATGAATGGAAAGCCAAATCAACGTACGGCAATGTCCAGGGAGCCAATCTGCTGGACTGGCCGATCAACCCACGCGAAATGGACAACTATTACACAAAGGCCGAAGACAAACTGGGTGTAACCCGCACCGGAGACAGGCAAGGGTTACCGGGCTGCAATAACTACAAGGTGTTCGAAGCCGGTGCCAAAGCGCTTGGTTATAAAGAGGTTCATACTGGCCGCATGGCAATCAATTCGGTTGAGCGTGATGGACGCCAAGCCTGCCAACAGACAGGTTTTTGCTTTCAGGGCTGTAAATGGGGCGCTAAATGGTCTGCAGCCTATACGGATATTCCGGCAGGTGAAGCCACAGGAAATCTGGAAGTTCGTTCCAAAGCACATGTCCTCAAGATAGAACATGATGACACCGGTAAGGTGACAGGTGTTGTGTATATGGATGAAAGCGGTAATCAACAATTGCAAAAAGCGCGGCTTGTCTGTGTCGCGGGTAATTCGATTGAAAGTCCGCGACTGCTTCTGAATTCTGCATCCTCGATGTATCCTGATGGTCTCGCCAATAGTTCTGGTCAGGTTGGGCGGAACTACATGCGACACATGACCGGTTCTGTTTATGGGGTATTTGACAAGCCTGTGAAGATGTGGCGCGGCACAACAATGGCCGGCATCATTCAGGACGAGTCAAAGCATGACCCTAGTCGGGGATTTGTGGGAGGGTACGAACTCGAAACCCTCGCGTTGGGACTGCCCTTTATGGCGGCTTTCCTTGATCCTGGCGGATGGGGCCGCGAATTCACAACGGCTTTAGACAGTTATGAAAACATGGCAGGTATGTGGATCGTTGGGGAAGATATGCCTCAGGAAACCAATCGCATCACGCTTAATCACGCCGTAAAAGATCAATACGGACTGCCTGCACCAAATGTTCATTTTGATGATCATCCGAACGATATAGCCATGCGTAATCATGCCTATAAGCAAGGCATGGCTGTTTATGATGCCGTTGGAGCGACCCGGGTATTCCCAACACCTCCATATCCATCAACCCATAATCTTGGTACCAATCGAATGTCCGAAAACTCCCGTGACGGCGTTTGCAACAAACATGGACAAACACATGATATCGCAAATCTGTTCATTTCCGATGGATCACAATTTACAACAGGTGCGGCCGAAAATCCGACCCTGACGATTGTTGCTCTGGCCATCCGGCAAGCCGATCATATCGTCACTGAAATGAACAGAAACAATCTCTAAGCCTGATTTTTCAGGCAACCATGCTAGAGGATATCAGCGTCCCTCTCGCATGGTTGAGATTTTTATCCATTGTCATTGAGAGGCAACGAATAGTATCAGGATGCCTGAATTTACTTAGCCGATGCAATTTTCGCCAGGTTTTGTGCGAGCCAAAATACACCCTTCAGCCGATCATCTGGATGATCCCAGGATCTGGTGTAAACCATCTTGTGATCGGCTCTCAATTTCGCGGCGCCAGGCTGCTTTGAAATAAACGCGACCAGACCCGCGGGATTATCAAAGGCATTACCGCGGAATGTCAGAACAGCCCCTTTTGGACCTGCATCTATTTTCTCAATATTGGCCGCTTTGCAATATTGCTTGATGGTCATAACCTCCACCAGATGTTTAACCTCTTCTGGCAAGGGGCCAAAACGGTCGACCATTTCAATGGCAAAAGCATTGATTTCCTGCTCGGTATCCTGAGCGGCGATGCGTCGGTACAGATCCATTCTTACCGTGATATCGGTGACATAGTTTTCTGGAATAAGAACAGACGTACCGATATTGATACTCGGAGACCATTTATCTTCAGCTTCCTCTCCGGCAATGAAATCATCTGCCTTGGCGGCAGCAACCGCCTCTTCAAGCATTTCCTGATACAGCTCGAAACCAACTTCTTTCACATGCCCCGACTGCTCATCCCCAAGCAGATTACCGGCTCCCCGGATATCCAGGTCATGACTGGCGAGGGTAAAGCCCGCCCCCAAGGTATCGAGAGATTGAAGAACACGTAGCCGCCTTTCCGCTGCTTCCGTCGGTTTTTTGCGCGGCGGCAGGGTCAAATAGGCATACGCCCGGGTTTTAGAACGGCCAATGCGCCCCCGGATCTGATACAACTGCGCCAGGCCGAACATATCAGCCCGATAGGTAATGAGCGTATTGGCTGTTGGAATATCAAGACCGGATTCCACGATATTGGTGGCAACGAGCACATCATAAGCGCCGTCATAAAAGGCGTTCATGGTTGTATCGAGCTCTTTAGCCGGCATTTGACCATGGGCGGTGACAAATTTCACTTCAGGCACATGTTCCCGCAGATACCGCCCGACTTCCTGCAAATCTGCGAGGCGCGGACAGACGAAGAAGCTCTGTCCTCCCCGATAATGTTCGCGCAAAAGGGCTTCTCGAATGACAACAGGATCAAAAGGCAAAACAAACGTTCGAACAGCCAATCGGTCAACGGGAGGCGTTGCGATGATGGAAAGATCCCGAATACCGGTCATCGCCAGCTGTAATGTCCGGGGAATAGGAGTAGCCGTCAGCGTCAAAACATGGAGATCCGCCCGCATTTCCTTAAGGCGTTCTTTATGGACCACGCCGAAATGCTGCTCCTCATCGACAATCACAAGACCGAGATCCTTGAAATTAACGGATTTTCCAAGCAAGGCATGTGTACCAATCACAATATCAATTTGCCCTTCAGTCAGCCCCTGCCGGGTCACATTAGCTTCCTTGGTTGTTACCATTCGGGAAAGCTGAGCCACATTAATCGGCAGCCCTGCGAAACGCTGACTGAAGGTTTTGTAATGTTGACGAGACAGCAAGGTTGTCGGTGTCACAACAGCCACTTGTTTCCCGGAAAGAGCCGCCGCAAAAGCTGCCCGGAGCGCCACTTCTGTTTTACCGAAACCAACGTCACCGCAAACCAATCTGTCCATAGGTTTGCCTGCCGTCAGATCGTCCAGCGTATCATTAATAGCTTTGAGTTGATCGTCTGTTTCTTCGAACGGAAAACCGGCACAAAATTCTGCATAAGCACCATCTGGCGGATTAAGACGCTCCGCTTTCCTCAAATGACGGGCCGCCGCAATTTTGATAAGCTGATCGGCCATTTCCATGACCTTTTTCTTCAGCTTTGCTTTCTTCGCCTGCCACCCGGATCCGCCGAGCTTATCAAGCAGAGCGCCAGTTTCTGAGCCACCATACCGAGACAGCATCTCGATATTTTCAACAGGCAGGTAAATCTTGTCCCCCCCGTCATACATCAGGGTGACACAGTCGTGGGGCGCCCCGGAAATATCGATGGTTTTGAGCCCTTCATATTGCGCAATACCATGATCCACATGCACGACATAATCACCGGGAGACAGCTGAGAGGCTTCAGCAATAAAGTTATCGCTTTTGCGGGCCGCTTTACGAGGGCGGGCCAGACGATCCCCCAGGATATCCTGCTCCCCGATAATCGTGAAATCCGGTGCTTCAAATCCTTTTTCGAGCCCTAAAACTGCTAGGGAGACAATATTTTGCGCCTTAGGGAGATTATCGAATGCATTGATATAGGTGGTGGGATCAATCCCATGATCTTTTAAAACCCCGGCGTTTCTCTCTCGGCCACCGTCAGAGAAATGTGTGAGAATAACCCGCTTTCCGTCCTTTAAAAGGCTGGCAAGATGGCTTTTCAAATGCTCATAGATATTGCTGTCTTGTTGTTTTCTCTCCGGTGCGAAATCCCGCCCCTCTTTACCGCCTGCATCCAGGATATGATCGCCTTCCGCACCGCTGCGATAAGGCGAAATCTGACAGACAGCGCGCGTCGACAGCAAATCGTTCCATTCCGGCTCAGTCAGATAGAGTGTCTCCGGCGGTAATGGATGATAGTCAATGTTTTTACCCACTGCCGCCATCTTGCGACTGTCATAATAATCGAGAATTGTATCCAGACGCGCATCCCGCGACTCATCGCACAAATGATCCATAAAAATGGTTACATCCGGCAAAAAATCAGGAATGGCCAGCATGTCCTCGTGAAATAACGGCAGCCAATGTTCCATACCAGCATGCTTGCGTTTTTCACTGACTGCTTCATACAGCGGATCATCTCCTGTGACGGCTCCGAAATTCTCTCGATATCCGCTTCTGAAACGGGTGACAGCGGTGTCATCCAGCAAAAACTCCGTTGCAGCGGTGAACTCGATCCGATCAAGTTTCCCGGTCGATTTCTGGGTTAGTGCATCAAAGGTGCGGATGCCTTCCAGCTGATCACCAAAAAAATCAAGACGGACCGGCTCGCTCTCACCTGGCGGAAAAATATCGATCAACCCACCTCGAACGGCAAATTCGCCTGGCTCCATCACTGTTCCAATACGGGAAAATCCGTTGGCGATCAAAAAAGCTGTCAAATCAGGGATATTGACAGACGAGCCGATAGAGGCTGCAAATCTTGCCTTTTTGATCATATCGATCGACGGAACCCGTTGCAGTAGAGCATTAACCGTAGTCAGAATAATCCTGGGCTTATCCGAAGGTTCTGTGAGCCGCGCAAGGCTTGTCATCCGATGGGCGACAATCTCCGCGTTGGGCGAAACCCGATCGTAAGGCAGGCAATCCCATGCCGGAATCGTTATCACTTCGATATCCGAAGAGAAAAAAGACAGGGTTGCTTCGGTTGCCGCCATGCGAACATCTTCACGCAGCACATATAAAAGATCCTGCGCGCTCGCCAAAGCCAGTCGCGATAAAATATACGCATCATATCCGTCGGGAACAGCTTCAAGGCGGCAGGATGTATTCGTCCCTTCCAGACCGGTTATTTTTTTGACCAGTCCGGTCATGAAAGTGTCAGTCATATTTTACAGGATTGGCCGGATCATGTTCAAAGATGGCAAAATTTTTCAGTTTTTCCATAACGCTGGTCGCATATTCCTCAGGAATTTCTTCCCGCCCGACAGCCCAGGCATAAATACTGGGATCCCCTGCTTTCAGCAGCGTTTCATAGATATCCAGTTCCTCATTCGAGAAATCCTTGATGTAGGTTTCTGCGAAGCGTCCCAGCATCAGGTCAGTCTCTTTCATTCCAGTATAGCGAGACCGATGCAGCAATCTTTTTCGGCGAATAGTAATATCTTCAGTCATAGATCAACTCTTTTATTGGTTGGGCATGGATATACCCTTTATGTTCCATCCTGTCAGCATTAAGCTATGCTGAAAACCCATAAACAAATTACCGACTGTGACAAGGATCCCCATGCGCCCGGAATTTCTGTTTCCGTTGTTTAAATCTGTCAACACCCTGAAGGGTGCAGGGCCGCGCTTAACAGGCCTGATTCAGAAATTGGCCGGCGAACATGTCATTGATCTTGCATGGCATTTGCCGTCCGGGCTAGTGACCCGACACCATCTCGATCGATTAACAGAGGCCTATGTAACACAGCAGATCATTGTCCCCGTCACAACGATAGAGCATCACCCATCAAGGAACCGTCGCGTCCCCTATCGCATCACCTGCAAAGTGCAAGATGACGATCTGACACTTACATTTTTCAATGGTCGGGAATCCTATCTCAAACAGAAACTCCCTCCCGGTGAAATTCGCATCATTGCGGGCAAACTGGAGCAATATGCCGGTGACTATCAAATCACCCATCCGGATCATATTCTGGATCCTTCCGATATCAGTTCCGTACCGATCCATGAAGCTGTCTATCCCTTAACGGCGGGTTTGACGAATAATACATTGTCAAAACTTATCTTTCAGGCACTTGATCAACTTCCTGAAATGCCAGAATGGCAGGATATCCCTCTTTTCGAGCGGGAAAAATGGAAGAGCTGGAAAGACAGTGTTAAAATGGCACATGTGCCAGAATCCGAAGCGGACCTGGAAGCCGGCACCCTTCCACGTCAAAGGTTGGCCTATGATGAACTTCTCGCTAATCAATTGGCGCTGGAGTTGGTCCGGAACAGTATGAAGCGCAAGCCCGGACGTTCACTCGCAGGCACAGGCGCCTTTTCGGATCCCACAGAACACTCTTTGCCTTTTACGTTAACGCCGGGGCAACGAGGTGCGATTGCAGAAATCTCTGCTGATATGAAAGCAGGCTATCGTATGCTACGGCTTGTTCAGGGTGATGTGGGAAGCGGTAAAACACTGGTCGCCCTCATGGCTATACTGCAATGCATTGAAGCGGGTGCTCAGGCTGCTTTTATGGCTCCGACAGAAATTCTGGCGCGGCAGCATCTGGAAGGGCTAACCCCGTATTTGTCAGCATTGGGATTGAAGGCAGTTCTACTGACAGGTCGCCTTAAGGGGAAAAAACGGGAGGCTGTTTTGCAGAAGCTTGCCGCCGGGAACATTCATGTTGTCATCGGCACCCATGCCCTGTTTCAGGATGATGTCATTTATAACGATCTCGGCCTTGCAGTCATTGATGAACAGCATCGTTTCGGGGTTCATCAGCGCTTGTCGTTAAGCGCCAAGGGCAAACCTGAAAATGGCGGGGTCGATGTTCTTGTGATGACGGCAACACCCATCCCGCGAACACTCGCGCTCACGGCTTATGGTGATATGGATGTCTCCATTATTGCAGACAAGCCACCAGGCCGAAAGCCGATAGACACCCGCGCGATCGACATCGAAAGGCTGGATGACCTGGCGATGGGACTTGGCCGGAAGCTTGCCGAAAATGAACGAATTTACTGGGTTTGCCCTCTTGTTGAAGAAAGTGAGGTCAGTGATTTAGCCGCTGCTGAAGACCGCCATACGTATCTGAATGCTTTGTATCCAGATCAAGTGGGACTGGTTCACGGCAAACTGAAAAGTGATCAAAAAGAAGCGGCCATGGAAGCTTTCAAGTCAGGAGAGACACAAATACTGGTCGCAACCACCGTCATAGAGGTTGGTGTTGATGTGCCGGAAGCCACCGTGATGATTATTGAACATGCCGAACGCTTCGGCCTTGCTCAGCTTCATCAATTGAGGGGGCGTGTTGGCCGGGGCGGCCTGCCGGGAACCTGTCTCCTGCTTTATTCAGGCCCTCTTGGCGAAACACAGAAAGCCCGGCTTAACATCATGCGCGACACAGAAGACGGGTTTCTCATTGCAGAGGAAGACCTCAGGCTGCGCGGCGCAGGAGAGCTTCTGGGAACACGGCAAAGCGGATTACCGGACTTTAAAGTCGCCGATTTGCAGGCACACGGACGTTTACTGTCCATTGCACGGGATGATGCCAGAAATTTCCTGCAAAAAGACCCGGATCTTGCCTCAGAACGGGGGCAGGCGATCAGAACACTTTTGTACCTATTTGAAAGAGACAGCGCGATTAAATATCTGCAGTCCGGTTAAACCGTCTCGCTATCTTCGACTTTTTTCTGCCCCAGGCTTTCTTCTGGCGGTGTCACATTTTGCCGTAGTGTTCCTTCTGGCCAGATCATACCTGCCGAAATAACCAGCTTGACCCCCTCTTCCACAGACATATCGAGGAATTTTAGGTCTTTTTTGGGAGAAAAGAGCAAAAAACCGGAGGTTGGATTTGGGGTTGTTGGTAAAAACAGGCTGATCATGGTGTCATCCTCCATGTCAGCCACCTCTCCCTGCGCTTCGCTGGTGACGAATGCAACGGCCCAAAGACCTTTGCGCGGATATTCGACCAGAACCACTTCCCTGAAAGATGTGCCGGATTGGGCCAGAACCGTCTCCATAATTTGTTTCAGTGCGTTATACACTGAACGAACAACCGGCATTCGGCTGACAATACGTTCACCGAAATGAAGGAAAGACCGTCCCAGAAAATTGGCCGTCAGAAAACCAATCATAATCAAGGCAAATACAGCGATCAGAACGCCAAACCCAGGAACACCGAATGGCAGATATGTTTCAGGATTGTAACGCGCTGGAATAAGAGGCGTCACATTGGCATCGACAAAATCCACAAAGACATAAGTCAGATAGATCGTTATGCCTATCGGGGCTGTGACCACAATACCTGTGAGAAAGTAGTTTCTCAAACGGGCCCAGGCACCGACTTTTGGGGCAGGCTCAACCAGGGTTGGCTTTACAACACCGTCTGGACCTGGTTCAGCGCTCCTGTTTTTCTTCATATCTTGCTCATCCTGCAAAAATTCTCTGCCCGTAATAAACGCAGCTTACCATCAAGTTGATCTGATGCGGTAAAAATCACGCCACAATCACACTCCATAAACCTATCATTAACGGACTTCCACTACCATTCGACACGTTTAAGAGTGCTCCTGCGCTTTCTGGCAAGAGATTATAGTGATTAATAGAGACCAAATTTTGAATTTGCTATTAAAAAACAAATCGTTCCTCTTTGTTTCAGGGTTGTTTTTGACCTCGCTGATCGCTCTTGTTTTCTCCAAATTTCTATATGGGGATTTACTTTCCTTTTTTGCAGGAGTCGTGGCGGGTTTAGCCGCCGCCCTGATCTACATCATTCAAACATCGGGGAGTGACTGTGAAAAGGAAGTCAGTGTTATAAAAACACAACATAGCCAGCTTCTCGACGCCGTTGAGACGCTTGACGAAGGTTTTCTTCTGTTCGATAAAAATCAACAGATTGTTGTCGCTAATAAGCGGGTTCGCGATTTATATACGGGCTTGAACGCCCGAATTGAGGCAGGAGCAGACCGTAAAGAACTCACTCTGGCAATTCGTGACTGGTTCAAAGATACCCCGCAAATTGAGGTGCTGAACAAGCATCTCGACGCACTCAATCAGAAAAGAATAGCACCGCGTACGAATCTTAAATGGAAATTCCCAAATGGCAAGCATGTTCAGGTTACAGAGCGACTGACACATGATCGGGGTATGGTTGCCATTCTCCGCGACATTACAGAGCAAAATCAGAAGCAAATCGAACTTGAAGAAAAAGGTTCGCTTTTATCCACGGTCTTTGAAAATATTCCTATAGGTGTCTGCGTCTATGACTACTCGCTCCGAGTGGTCAGCTGGAACCAGAATTATCTCGATATCATGGATGTCGATCCTGATTTTATTTTTGTCGGTATTCATATGCAGCAACATCTGGAATCCATTTTTTCTGCGTATGAAGGTGTCGGCGATTCCCCTCAGCGTTACGCAGCTGCAGCTATTCGTCAGCAACAGGAAAGCCTGTTTACAAGAGTCGAAAGAAAGACCAAAAGCGGAAAGATCGTCGAAATTCAGCGTTCCAGCCTTCCGGACGGAGGGTGTATTTGTACATTTACTGATATCACGCTCACGAAATCGGCCCAATTGATGCTGGAAGAAAGCGAGACCCGACATCGCAAGATGGTAGAGCTCTCTCCGGATGCTATTCTTGTTCAAAAAGACGGATTAATTATCTTCGCTAATGTTGCAGCAATCAAACTGCTGGGTGCCAAAGATTTACACAGCCTGATTGGTAACAGAGTCCATAAATACTTCCCGCGCGACGATCATGAAATTCTCTCGGATCACTTCGGAGGATCTGATCATCTAAATCCAGGCGATAATATTGCCCCTATTACATCTCGTGTTATTTCTTATGCCGGAACCGATACAGATGTTGAACTGGAAGCAACCGCTTTGCTGTATGGTGAAAAGCCTGTCATGCAAATCATTGTCCGGGATATTTCTGCTCAGAAAGAAGCCGAGGAAATTCTCAAAAAAGCAAAGGAAGAAGCGGAGTATGTCTCTCAGCTCAAGGGAACATTCCTTGCAAATATGAGCCACGAACTCAGAACTCCGCTTAATGCGGTTATCGGGTTTTCTGAAATCATAAAGAATGAAATATTCGGCCGGATAGGGTCAGAAAAATATATCGAATATGCAAGCGATATTCATGCAAGTGGTATTCATCTTCTGGATCTGATCAACGATATCCTTGATCTGTCAAAAATTGAAGCAGGAACACAAAAACTTGTAGACAGCAAAGTGCAGCTTGAAAATCTGGTTCAGGAATGTATGCGATTAACTAATCCGCAAAGGGAAAAAGCGCATGTCAATCTCGACATGGATCTTTCGGCCCTTTCCCCAGTGGTTACCGGAGACTCCAAGATGCTCAAGCAAGTTGTTATCAATTTGCTCTCCAACGCCATTAAATTTACGCCGCAAGGCGGCAACATTTCTGTTTATTCCTCCATCCTTTCGGATGGCAGTCTGACATTGACGGTTGAGGATACGGGCATTGGTATCAAACCAGGAGATATTCAGAAGGCCCTCACACCCTTTGTTCAGATCGATAGCGAAATGACGCGGAAATATAATGGAACGGGCCTGGGACTGCCGCTCTCGAAGAACCTGATGGAACTTCACGGTGGTACGCTGAAAATTACAAGCACCTATGGTTCCGGTACTGCTGTGACCATCACACTGCCACAGGAACGGGTTGAGCGGACCGCTGCTTGATCTCTCTACACTCTCTGTATATTGTTTGGGTTCAAATTACTTTTAGCTCGGGATAACTTTGTTTCCAACCCGGGCAATACCCATTTCCGGAGGAGATATACGTGAGACTGGAAAACAAAGTCGCCATCATTACAGGAGCAGGGTCTGGTTTTGGTGAAGGGATGGCCATCCGCTTCGCTGAAGAAGGCGCAAAAATCGTGGTCAGCGATATTAATGAAGCTGCCGCCCGGAAAGTAGCAGATGATATTAACTCGAAGGGTGGATCGGCTATTGTTGACGTAACCGATGTCTCGGTCAAATCAGATGTTGAAGCCATGACCAAAGCTACTCTGGATGCGTATGGCCAAATCGATATTCTTGTTAATAATGCCGGAATGCCGCAGCGTAATGGTTCCATGTTCGATGTCGACGAGGAAACCTTTCAGAAAATCTATGATGTCAATGTTAAAAGCATCTTTTTAACAACACAATCTGTTGTTCCGGTCATGCTGGAACAAGGCGGCGGCAATGTTGTTAATATCGCGTCCACAGCGGCACTGAGCCCTCGTCCCGGGCTTGTCTGGTATAATTCCAGCAAAGGGGCTGTGCTGACTATGACCAAGTCCATGGCTGTCGAGTTGGCGCCTCAACAAGTCAGGGTGAACGCACTTTGTCCAGTGATTGCACAAACCGGAATGACTGTTGAATTTATGGGAGGGGTTGATACTCAGGAAATTCGCGACAAATTCGTCTCGACCATCCCGCTGGGCCGAATGAACACACCCAAAGATTTGGCCAATGCCGCTTTATGGCTGGCCTCTGATGAAGCCTCCTTCATCACCGGTGTCTCCTTGGAAGTCGATGGTGGCCGTTGCATCTAACGGATCTGTTATTCATAAAAAAGGGGGCTGGTGATTACCAGCCCCCTTTTTTCATCTTTAGCAATTTTACAAGGCGTCTGCAGCGACTTGCATTTGAACGATGATATCAGGGCTGCGGACTGTACCGCCCTGCCCATATCCTTTTCGGATCATATCAACGAATTCCATGCCTTCGACGACCTTGCCCCAGACTGTATATTTGCCATCCAGATGATTGGAATTCTCCAGGACAATAAAAAATTGGCTATCTGCGCTGTTCGGATTTCTCGCCCGAGCCATTGAAACAATGCCCCGACTGTGCGGAATACTGGAAAATTCAGCTCTCAGTTTTTTACCGGACCCACCTGTGCCGGTACCGGTCGGATCTCCGGTTTGGGCCATGAAGCCATCAATCACACGATGAAACTTCACACCGTCATAGAATTTCTCACGGGTGAGTTCTTTAATGCGCGCCACGTGTTTGGGGGCACGGTTGGGCATCATTTCAATAACAACCCGGCCATATTTCAAATCCAGTAACAGGGTGTTTTCCGGATCTTCAATGTCCGCCGCTTTTAAGGAAACAGAAAAAAGGCTGATAAAGGCGATAGCCATAAGGCTTCGGATAACGGGAGACAGACGCATGAATTCTCTCATCAAGGTTAATTCCAGATTAATTTCGGCGCTTCACATCCTGACACGCGAAGCACCCATTTCATATAGCATTTACTGATAAATAAAGAAAATTCGTCGTTACAAAAAAAATGTAAAAAAGCCGCTTGACCAATCTGGAAGACCCCCCTATGTTGCAGCCGCATCGCGACGATGTGGCTCTTCGGAAACGCAGAGAAGACCGCCGCGAACATTGAGAGTGTGGGCCCGTAGCTCAGTTGGTAGAGCAACTGACTTTTAATCAGTGGGTCACAGGTTCGAATCCTGTCGGGCTCACCATTCAATCCTTGAAGCAGTTCTGTTTCAGGGATTTTTTTTGCCTTCAATTTCCGCTCTGCTCTGATTGAGCCTCCTTTTTTGGAACAAATACTGCCGCTTCCTTTTCCGCCCGGCTTTTTTCTGCTGCCGTCAATTCAGCCGACAACATATCACTAAACCCTTCCGGAAATTGCTCTGCTTTCGAAATCAAGTACCATTTAAGAGCCTCAACCTTGTCGATTGGAACCCCGCGCCCCTCCTTGTATCGGGACACCAGCTTGATCTGGGCACCCGTATTACCTTGAACGGCAGCCCGCCTGAACCACGCGGTTGAGGACGTATCATTGGGTGGAACCGCATATCCATCCCTGTACATCTTTCCAAGGTTATATTGTGCTTTCATATGCCCAAGCTCCGCCGCTTTGGAAACATATTTAAAGGCGAGCTCCGGTTTGGCTGAGCCATCAAGCCCGACCTGATGGAATTTACCGAGCGTATAAAGGGACGCAGGGAATTTCTTGTTTGCTGCTTTTTCCAGGAATTCAAGTGCCGGATCAACTCGATCCTGTTCGATAAGCTGCAAAGCCAGATTATGAAGGGCTGGCGGATATCCCTGATCCGCAGATTTACGCAACCATTTTTCTGCGATCTCACTATTGCTATCAACGCCTCGCCCTGTCAGGTATAAAGTGGACAGATTAAATTGCGCATCCGCGCCGCCCTTATCCGCTTCAGCCTGCCAGATGTCATACGCGGCAGCAAAGCGTCCTTGCTGATACAGATGAGCGGCATCCTTCATAGCCTTTTCATCAGCTTGCGGATTGCCCGGTAATCCCGCGAGTAAAAGAGCCCCGCCGCATATCAGACACCATAGAAATTTCTTTTTTGCAGCTTTTGTCATGGTTGCGTTGATACTTTCTCTGCTCTGATCCTTAAAAGATCCAGTAATCCGTCTATGCCCTTTTTGCGGATCAGTGCTGTAAATCCAGATTTGTGCGAAAACCCTACGCTGGTCCCTGAAATCTCGATATCAATGATACGAAACACACCTTCAGCATGTCGTATGCGCCAATTTGTCCGGACATTCCGTCTTTTGGGCCGTTTGATTTCCGTTTCCACAATAAAATCCCGCAGGCCAAATTTTCTGGTGCCGGTTAGCGATGTCATATCGTCTGGGTAGCCGCCCAATAACGGGGCATAGGATTTTAAAAAGAAATCAGAGAAAAGCGCCCTGAATTCCTGCTTCTGTTCCTGTGTCATTTGAGGCCAGTAGCGACCAATCACCAGAGAGGAGAGAAATTGAAAGTCAATTTTGGATCGTAGAAGAGTGTGAAAGCGGTTTTCCCGCCGGGCAAGTGTCTCTTCTTGGCCCGAGAGTATTTCAGCAGCCTCACCCATCAGACCCTGGACCATGCTTCGTGCATGATCTCTGTTCTCGGTTGCGCTTGTTGTACTTACCCATGTTATTACGAATAGTACGATGCCCAGAATTATGCCATTTCTCAGGCGCACACTAAAATCCTCATCAATTAAGCTGATTATTTGCCTAAATTTTACAGATGGTTCTTGAAAATACTACGTGAAAAATTCCAAACTGGCGACAGTATAAAAAATTACAAAAAAACAGGAGCCAAGGCATGTCAGGTCACCACTGGACAATTCACATCGAAAAAGACGATATCAGTCAAACCAATCTGGTGCGCAGTGAGACCATGCCGTCACTTGCACAAGGGGAAATCGAAGTCGCCGTTCGCCGCTTTGCCCTGACAGCCAACAACATCACCTATGCAACCTTGGGCAAGTCTTTTGGTAACTGGACAGATATGCCGGGATATTGGGCCTTTTTCCCGACCGCTTCCGACGATAAAGGGCAACTTCCGGTGTGGGGCTTTGCAGAGGTGACGCGTAGTTCTCACCCGGATATCCAGGTTGGCGAAGAACTCTACGGCTATTTTCCCATGGCATCCCATTTGATCATGCGGCCGTCCCACATTTCGGCAAGCACCCTCGTGGATGGAGCAGAGCACCGGCAACCGCTGGCCCCTGTTTATAATCAATATAACCGGGTTTCTGACATGACAGAACTGTTGGAAGACGAAAAAGACCTCTGGCCGGTTTTTCGCCCCCTCCTCGTCACCGGCTATATGATTTGCGATCAATATCATGAAAACAACTACTATGGAGCGGAGCAAATCCTCATTACCAGTGCCTCCAGTAAAACGGCTCTGATGACAGCGAAATGTTTCAGCCTGTTTGAAAATGCGCCCAAACTGGTCGGTGTCACCTCTCAGAGGAACAAGGCCTTTGTCGAGAAAAGCGGTCTTTATGATGACGTTATTTCCTACGACCAGATCAAAGACCAAGTCCGTATTCCATCGGCTATGATCGATATGGCCGGGAACGGAGAGGTTATTGGTGACATTCATCATCATTTCGAAGATCAGCTCACCTTCAGCCTTCTCGTCGGCATCTCCCATTGGGACGCCGCTCGGCCCGCCAAGGATCTGCCAGGTCCAAAGGTCTCTCCCTTCTTTGCCCCCGGTAGGATCAAGCAAAGAACAGCGGAATGGGGCGGTGGTGAGTTGAGACAGCGCATGAACGCGGCCTGGGAGGCTTTCTCAGGCCTTGCCCCCGCTCTGACGGAATTGACCATATTGGAAGGTCCGAAAGAGGCTGAGAGTGCCTACAAGGCTCTTGTTGCCGGCGATATCAATCCGGCTCAGTCCCTAGTGATCAGTTTGTAGGACTACCCTGCAAAGAATGCGCGCTGCTTTAAGGGGCAAATTCGCCAGGAGTATCTGATTTGGCCTGTTCAAGCAGTCGCGCGCTCAATCGTTTAAGATGTGACGCCACCAGAGCATCTTCAGTGACAGGGCCTTGCGTCAAATGTGGATTTTTGAGTGTCAGAACAAGTCCGATCAAATCCCCAAGGATAAGAGTTGCTTCTTCCTTCGATCGAGAGGGATCAATGCCGAATGTCTTCATGTTTTTCTCAAAACACCGGTTAATTTTTTCAAATTCAGCCGTAAATTTCGGTAAATAAGCTGAATTTATATCGCTTTCGGCAAAGAAAACGTCAAAATTCAATTTTTGCGAAGCCTCACTATAAAACCGATAAAAAGCGAGATAAGATGCAATTAGTGCAGAAAAAGGCTCTCTTTTCTCTTCTGAAGCCTGAATAACTTGCTCTGTTAAAGATTTAAGAGAGAAGAGAAGGATTTCGGAATAGATAGCTTCTTTACTGTCATAGTGAAAATAAACAGCACCTGTTGTGTAACCTGCCGATTTGGCAATTTCACGCACAGATGTTTTATGAAGCCCCTTTTCTTCAAACAGCTGATGGGCGGCAAAGCGCACTTGCTCTCTGCATTCAGGGCCTGGACCGGTCTGTATTGCTCCTGCTGCCATGGGATTGCGTCACAACGCCTGTTTGTCTACCAATTCAATGAACCGATCATTTTAGATTAAGAATATTAAGATCCTCTGAAATCAGTTAGGATTTTTATTCTAAGTCTCCCGGCTCAAACCCGCTGATCCTAAAAACAACAGCAATAACAAACAGGAGGGAAAGCATGATGTTCAAACTCATCCATTATACAGACTATAAAAGCCCCTATGCCTATTTGGCGTTGGAAGACACCCTTAAGCTTGAGAATGATTTCAGGATCTCTATCGACTGGTGGCCCTATACCTTGGATATTCCCTCTTATCTGGGAGATGTGGAAAGCCGAGACGCTCATCAATGGCGCAAGGTGAAATATGCCTATATGGATTGCCGGCGTATAGCCAATAAACGCGGTTTAATCCTCAAGGGGCCAAAGAAAATCTATGATAGCCGCGATGTTGACATCGCCTTGCTCTATGCGAAAGAACAAAATGCTGTCCCGGCGTTTTCCAGAGTAGTTTTCGAACGGTTTTTCAATCACAGTATCGATGTTGAGGACCGTGCGCAGGTTAAACAAGCTCTTCTGCAGGCAGGCATCGACGAGAGCTCATTTGATGCCTTTGCTGATGGTCCTGGCGGGGTTATTCATGACAAGATACGCGAAGAAGCTGAAAGCCAGGGAGTTTTTGGGGTTCCAGCTTATCTGGTCGAAGGAGAACTTTTCTGGGGCGGTGAAAAAATTCCTGAAATTCGCGCGCTCCTAAAGGAGAAGGGTTTGGAGCGATGAGCAGAGGTTTTTTCTCTTTCAAAGATTTAACTAAAAACTATCAAATAGTTCATATAATACTGAAAATAAAAGGATTTTTTTACATACCATAATAAGCATAACAACGTTATGCGTTGAGGACATAACGTTGATATGTTTATAATACATTACACTGTTATGTTGACCACAACCGTTGCAAAAGAAGGCTAGCGTTCGCGACCCTAAAAATGAAGCTAAAAGAAATGCAATTTTCTTTAGATAGGGCCTTGTCCAATTATTCAACAGCGATTAGGTTAGCGCTGTTGCCCGCATGGTGAAATTGGTAAACACAGTAGACTTAAAATCTGCCGCCCGTATGGGCTTCCCGGTTCAATTCCGGGTGCGGGCACCATCTTTTTCCTTCTCCGACCAAATCCTGACAGCTTCTTTGCGCAATTTGGCTCTTTGAATTTTGATACCATTCGCACTTTCTGTCATAGGAAAACTATCCAGAGCGTGTATGGCAACAGGAACCTTATATTTTGCCAGCTTCTCGGTGCAATGGCTTATCAGATCTTCTTCATCAAAATGAGAGGAGATATCCCCGGTCACAAAGGCAAAAGCCTGTGTTCCTTTTTTCGTCTCGACACCGACCACTTGTGCCTGATGAATGTCCGCTCTCTCTTGCAGGCAGTTTTCGATTTCAGCGGGGTCTGTGAGATATCCTCCCAATCTAAGTACATCTCCCATGCGGCTTAAAAAGACAAATGATCGATCATCCTCCTGAAACCCGAGATCTCCGGTTTTAATAAATCCATCATCGGTTATTGTTTGTTGCGTTGCCTCTGGATTGAGGAAATATTCCGTCATTTGACTAAGCGTCTTGATTTCTATTTCACCGTTCTCACCATGGGGCAGGACCTGCGCTGTTTCAGGGTCAGTGATCCGAAGTTGGGCCGAGGGTGAAATCAACCTGCCCCCTGCCCGTTTTCGCAGCGCTGCGGGGGCGTCAGGGGCTTGATGAGTGACGAAAGCCTGAACTTCGCTCATTCCCCACAGTCCGTAGAGATTTATCCCCCGTGCTTCTGCTCTTTCAACGATCTCACTTTGTGCCGGGTTAAAGGCAGCAAAGCCGCCCTGTTTCAAAGTAGGAAAGGGTATTTCGGTGTCAGCATGGTCCAGCAGCATCGCATACATATCGTCGGAACCATTCATATCTGTGATCTTATAATGAGACAACAGACGCGCTCCCTCTGCCGGATCAAAAACAGGCAAGCAAAAAACCGTCGCGCCCGCGACAAGCCCGGCAATGGCCTGGGTCAAGCCAAATGTACCGCATAAGGGGATGGCTTGCAGCAGTCTGCAATCTTTACTTTCGTATCCAAAATTTCCAACAACTTCAATAGCATGTCGAACAACACTCATGTGTGAATGTAGGACAAATTTGGGTTTTCCTGTCGTTCCGCTCGTCGTAAAAATAACAAGGCCATCTGCCTCATCTACCAAGGGGAGAATTTGCGGCTCTTCAACGACAAGGTCTTTAAAATGACAGATATTTTTTTGAGAAAGTTCCTCTGGCAAGAGGGGCATATCCTCCCCCTCACCATAAAAGACAATGGTCTCCAAATCCTCTAGTGTATCCGCAGAAACTTCTGATAAGATGTTGAGAAAAGGTATATTTTTAAAGGTTGGCCAAAGAATAAGCATTTTACAGCCGGCCCGGGAAACGACATCCTCCATCTCGAAGGATTTGAATTTGGTATTCACCGAAACAACAATCGCTCCGACAGAGGCACAGGCAAGAAATGCTTCCATATAGGCAGTAATATTGGGCAGCCAGAGACCGATCCGATCACCTTTTTTGATATCTTTTTCTAGAAGACCTGCCGCCAATTGTCGGGATCTCCGGGCCAGATCCTGATACGAGATTTCAGTTCCCCGATCATGAATAGCAGTAACTTCAGGGAAATTATCTTCAAAATAATCAATAAGTTGCGGTATGTTTTTCATTTTTTATCTCCGCAAAAACTCAGCTTGTTTCAACAACCTCACATCCAAATGGAACAAGCAGTTCCGCCAAGTCAGAATATGCCTGATCCAATTTAGCCTTTTCAATAGATCTTAACACAAGGTTTGTGCCGACATTACCTTGCTTAAAATAGGGATAAGATCCCATGGAGACATCCGGATATGCTTTTTGCAAACTGCCGAGCTTTTCCGCCACTTTGCCTTCCGGTAAATTGACACTCATTGACCGGCTTAGCATTTTCTTGCCTCCTTGCAAATCGGGAAGAATACTCTCCATCATCGCTTGCATGATTTGCGGAACGCCAGCCATGACAAAAACATTCTCGATCCTGAAGCCGGGGGCCTTACTCACGGGATTATCAACAAGCTCTCCCCCTTCAGGAATGCGCGCCATTCTTTTACGAGCCTCATTAAACTCAATCCCGCTCGTTTCATAATGTCGGGTCAGGATCGCCATTGCCTCCGGGTGATACCCGATATCAACACCAAAGGCTGCAGCGATGGAATCTGCCGTTATGTCGTCATGGGTGGGGCCAATACCGCCACTGGTAAAGACATAATTGAATTTACGGCGACAGTGATTGACTGCTTCCACAATCTCTTCTTCGATATCCGGGATAATACGAACTTCCCGCAGCTGTATTCCCGCAGCCCCCAGTTTTTCAGCAAGGAAACTGACATTTTTGTCCTGCGTTCTTCCGGAAAGGATTTCATCCCCGATCACCAGCATGGCGGCTGTTACGATATCACTTTTCTGCTGGCTCTGATCTGACATTTGCGCTTTTCCGTTCACATTCTTTTTGTCGCATCGTATATGGTATTGTGTCCTGTTACGGGCTAAATATCAAAGTCTTTTGCAAAATAGTCGCATTTAAATGCCCGGATTAGAAGAATGAATTTTCCATCTCCTCTCCTCAAAGGAACCCTCATAAAACGCTATAAGCGTTTCCTCTCTGATATCGAGTTGGAAGATGACACCGTCGTGGTCGCCCATTGCGCAAATTCAGGTTCCATGATGGGTTTGAAAGAGCCAGGTTTTGAAGTTTGGCTCTCTCCTTCAAGCAATCCAAAACGTAAGTTGAAATACACCTGGGAGCTGGTCAATCCCGGCCCCTCCCTTGTCGGCATCAATACCGCGCTCCCCAACAAGATCGTAACCGAAGCCATCAGAGACGGTCATATTCCTGAACTGGTGGGCTATGGCACGCTTCGCAATGAAGTCAAATATGGTGAAAATTCACGCATTGATATCCTTCTGGAAGATGGCGAGAAGTCTCCTTGCTATGTCGAGGTTAAAAGCGTCACTCTCAGCCGGCAAGCCGGGATTGCTGAATTCCCCGATGCGGTCACCAGCCGGGGAACCAAACATTTAAACGAACTTTCCAGAATGGTTGAATTGGGGCAGCGGGCTGTTATGTTCTATCTGGTTCAGCGCAGTGATTGTTCTTCTTTGCGCCTGGCGGGCGATATTGATCCTGCCTATGCAGAGGCTTTCAGTCTGGCCCGGAATAAAGGCGTTGAAGTCTTTTGTTATGGTTGCGATATAACGAATGAAAAGATTGAGATATCAGTTCCTATCCAGATAGTAGAATAGAATTCACTCTATCTTTTTCATGATTGAGTGTGATATAGTAGAAAAGACAACATAGTGATCGAGATCTATGAAATATATTGATAGCAAAGAAGCTCCCTTACAAAATGATGGTGTCATCAAACTGCATGGCCCGGAAGGGTTTGAAGGGATGCGCAAAGCCGGACAGCTTGCAGCGGAAACCCTTGATATGATCGCGGAGCATGTTGTCCCCGGCGTAACAACAGAAGAGCTCAATACTCTTTGTCATACCTTCATTACAGAAAGGGGCGGCATTTGCGCTCCGCTCGGCTATCGTGGTTTCACCAAATCAATCTGCACCTCTGTTAATCATGTCGTCTGCCACGGTATACCAGGCGCGAAAAAACTACAGAACGGTGATATCGTCAATATCGATGTAACGCCTATTCTGGATGGCTGGCATGGTGACAGCAGCCGCATGTATGTGGCCGGAAAAGCAAATGTCAAAGCCAAACGCCTGATTGAGACAACCTATGAATGCCTGATGCGGGGCATTGAAGTTGTAAAGCCGGGCGCGACAACAGGCGATATCGGTTATGCTATTCAGTCCTATGCGGAAAGCAAGCGCTGCTCCGTTGTCCGGGATTTCTGCGGGCATGGCCTCGGACAGGTTTTCCATGATGTGCCCAATATTGTTCATTATGGAGTTCCGGGTGAAGGAGAAGAATTGCGGGAAGGCATGATTTTTACCATTGAGCCGATGATCAATCTGGGTAAATGGCAAGTCAAGGTATTGGAAGATGGCTGGACTGCCGTCACAAAGGACCGCTCCCTTTCCGCTCAGTTTGAACATTCACTGGGTGTTACCAAAGACGGCTACGAGATTTTCACCCTCTCTCCAACAGGAATGCATAATCCGGCCTTATGACAACAGAACGGGATTTCATAAAAACTGCAAAAAATGCAGATTTACTAGATGGGCTGACTGTTCAGGAAAGCGCGGCTGATTTCACAGATGTCAAAGGGCAGGTTATCCGGCCGCAAGACTTGCAATACAGCCTTGAGGAAAAGACGGCATTCCTCGCCTCAGCAGAAGATGACAAAAAAGGACATCGGACCCGTATGCGAGAAAGGGTCCTGGACCACGGGGCCTCTTCTCTTGCTGACTATGAAGTTCTGGAGATGCTTCTTTATGCCGCGTCCCCTCGAGGGGATACAAAACCACTCGCCAAGCGGCTGATCAAAAAATTTGGGTCCCTTTCGAAAGTTATGAGCGCCTCTCCTGAACAAATCAAACAGGTAGAGAAAGCTGGCGAGGCTGTTGTCGCGACCATTAAGATTGCCGAGATCCTCGGGGAGCGCCTCCTCCGCTCAAGAGTTGAGAAACGCAATGTCATGAGCTCCTGGCAGGCACTGCTTGAATATTGTCAGGGCGTGATGGGTCGCCGGGAGATAGAGCATTTCAGGATTTTGTTCCTTAACAACAAAAACCACCTGATTTCAGACGAAATCCAGCAATCAGGTACCGTTAATCATACTGCTGTCTACCCCAGAGAGGTAGTCAAAAGGGCATTGGAAATAGGAGCAACGTCTTTGATCCTTGTCCATAATCACCCGTCGGGCGACACCACGCCTTCCAAAGCAGATATCGACATGACAGCGGAAATTATGTCGGCCGCAGCGGCCCTTAATATTCGTATTCACGATCACCTTATTGTCAGTGCCACAGAAAATACGAGTTTAAAATCACTTGGCCTGATGTAGCTTTCTGCGAAGAAAGACAATCGAGATTAATTATAAAATTCTTAACAATTGATCGATAATGATCTATCCGCATAAAAATAATGTTGGGTAAAACAGCATGAAATTGCAAATTTCAGTCGCAACAGGGCATATTGGGAAGATATTCGGTACGAATGTTTGATTTTCGGAATGATGATGCTGATGGAAAACCCAATCAGATCGACATCTATGTAGGTAAACGTCTTAGAATGCGGCGTACACTTCGCGGCATGAGTCAGGCAGAGCTTGGACAGGCCCTGGGACTGACATTTCAGCAAATACAGAAGTATGAACAAGGCAGCAATCGTATCGGATCGAGCAGACTTTATGATCTTGCCCAAATTCTGGAAACTCCAATCACGTATTTTTTCGATGATATCATAAACACAGGGTCAGAAGGCGGCGGAGCGGAAGGTGTTCTTGATCTGAGAAAAGACCCAACGGCCAAACGAGAGACATTGGAACTCGTGCGCTCTTTTGCGCGTATTAACGATCCTTCAATCCGCCACTCTCTTCTCAATCTGATCGATACACTCAAGGATGAAGACGAGATCAACTAGAGGGCTTTCTTTTGTGCCCTTCTCCCTCTAAAAGAATTTTTTGGGAGAAACTCCGTTCATAAACGTATCCCAGCTGACTTTATAGATATCCCGTTCTGCCACTACGCCTCGGTTAAGAGAGGTATTGGCAGAAATCGCAATATAATCAAACATACCAGCAATCCATCCAGATGGCAGATCAGATCGTAAATCTCCGGATTGTTGGGCCGCGACAATCAGTTTTTCCACCATTTCCAGCTGTTTAAGGAAGACCGCGTGATAGCGGCCCCTATCCTCAACATAAACTCTCATCCAGAAAAAATAGTGATTTTTGAGAAACGAATAGCCCTTCAGAACCATATATATCTTTTCCAAAGGAGGTTTTGAGGACTGGTGGGCTGCCTCCAACACATCTTCAAATTGATCCAGGCAGTAATTGGTCGCAATCTCAAGCAAGTCCTGTTTGGTCCCAAATTTGCGATTGACTGTAATACGTGTAACCCCTGCTTCCTTTGCAACTTCGGCCATGGTTGCATTTGGTTTATTCGCAAAAACCAGAATAGCGGCTTCTATTATTTCTTTATCGGAAACCATCTTGATCAGTATGCACCAAATTAGAGAATTGCGTTTATTTCCAGATTACCCCTCCAGAACAACCAAACATACATGTGCGAGAGTATGATCATATTTTTGAGTGGCAGGAAACAACAATCAACTTTTGACTGCGTTCAAACGGTTATTTAGCACGATTTACCGGAAATGGTTGAGATTAATGTGTCTCTCTGATAGTCAAACCGCAACGGTCCGAATACCGGTTTTTCTGAAATCTGAAATGCTGGCGGAATTCCTTATCCGCTGCTGCTCTTACTTGACAAGGTGACACCCGATGATACCCCGTTATGCCCGCCCCGAAATGACTGCAATCTGGGAACCGGAAAGCAAATTCCGCATTTGGTTTGAAATCGAGGCTCATGCCTGCGATGCACAGGCAGAACTTGGAGTGATTCCAAAAGAGGCCGCCAAGGCCGTTTGGGAACGCGGTAACTTCGAAATCGACCGGATTGACGAAATTGAACGGGAAACGAAACATGATGTTATCGCCTTCCTTACCAATCTTCAGGAATATGTTGGCGACGAAGCCCGCTTTGTTCATCAGGGGATGACCTCTTCAGATGTTCTGGATACCTGCCTCAACGTTCAACTGGCCAAAGCGACCGACATTCTTTTGGATGACATGGATGCGCTGTTGGAGGCTTTGAAGAAGAAAGCCTATGCTCATAAAGACGATGTTTGTGTTGGCCGGTCGCATGGCATCCATGCCGAGCCTGTCACCTTTGGCCTGAAAATGGCGCAGGCCCATGCGGAATTCGCCCGGAACAGGGAACGTCTGCAAAATGCACGCAAAGACATTGCCACATGTGCGATCTCCGGTGCCGTGGGAACTTTCGCCAATATTGATCCGTTTGTTGAAGAACATGTTGCCAAAGCTCTTGGCTTGGAAGCGGAAACAATCTCGACCCAGGTTATTCCGCGCGATCGCCATGCTATGTATTTTGCGACATTGGGCGTCATTGCCAGCTCAATTGAGCGTCTGGCAACGGAAATCCGCCATCTGCAACGAACCGAAGTTCTCGAGGTGGAAGAGTATTTCTCTCCCGGCCAAAAAGGCTCATCTGCAATGCCCCATAAGCGTAATCCGGTTTTGACAGAAAACCTGACTGGCCTTGCTCGTCTTGTTCGCATGGCCACCATTCCGGCAATGGAGAATGTAGCATTATGGCATGAACGGGATATTTCACATTCTTCTGTTGAGCGCGGTATTGGCCCGGACGCAACCATTACACTGGATTTCGCCCTTGCCCGGCTGACCGGTGTCATTGAAAAACTGGTTGTCTATCCGGACAACATGATGACCAACATGAATAAACTGGGAGGCCTCATTCATTCACAAAGGGTTCTTCTGGCTCTGACACAAGCTGGTGTTAGCCGCGAAGACGCCTATCGTCTGGTTCAGAGAAACGCTATGCGGGTTTGGCGAGAAGGTGCTGACTTCATGGGTCTTCTGAAAGATGATAAAGAGGTAACAGCCGCCCTCTCCACAGACCAGATTGAGAGTGTCTTCGATTTAGAATACCATACCAAACATGTTGATACTTTGTTTAACAGAGTATTCGGCGAATAAATCTGTAAAGAAGATATCCTGGCCGCATTGGCTTGATTGCTCGGCCAGGATTATTTTCAGACTTCAACATTTTCATGCATAAAGGGCGTTCAAGTTAAATCGCCGCGACACCCGTTTTTACAAACTCAATAAATTTCGAGACCAGAATATTATCTTTGCGCCGCTGCGTGTAAAACGCATGGAAATTGACAGGTCGTATCCGGAATGTGGGTAGAAGTTCAACAAGCGAGCCATTTTCGAGGTCCTGTTTGGCAAGGTAACGTGGAACGCAGCCAACTCCCAGGTTATTCAGAACAGCTTCATACACTGACTTCATACTGCTAAAAGACAGTCTTCCGTGAACCGTAACAGCGGCGGCAGAATGCTCTTCGTTCTCAAACTCCAATTTTGTGTATCTATTTGATGTCTGCCCGAACGTAATAAAATCCATAGCAGGAAGATCTTCCGGAATACGGGGCCTCTCACGGTTCTGTATATAATCCCGGCCGACACATATCACCGTATCATCCCGGCACACCTCCTTGGATAAGTAAGGCTCATTCGTCGGCTTTTTGGAAGAGCCGCTCATTGTTGAATATTATGAAAAGCTGGCGCTTTAAAGAATCATTTCCTTAAGCGGGTTTTCTCGTGATAAAGAGGCAGGATATCATCGTTCATCTATAGTCTGCCTTAATCAAACGATATTCCCATGAAAAATTCCAACCCGATTCAAACCGGAAGACTTATTTTGCGCCCCTGGCAAGAGCAGGACTATACCCCTTTTGTCTCTCTTAACGCTGATCCCGCTGTCATGGAGTATTTTCCGTCAAGATTGTCAGAAAGAGAGAGCCATGCGATGGCAGATAAAATCAAAAAATTGATTACTCAAAAAGGATGGGGCTTCTGGGCCGCAGAAGAAAAGGAAAGTGGAAAATTCATCGGTTTTGTGGGCTTGAATGCGCCCGCGTATGATCTTCCGTTCAATCCCTGCGTTGAGATCGGCTGGCGACTGGCAAAAGACACTTGGGGAAAAGGTTATGCAACGGAAGCCGCGAGAGCCAGCCTCCAGTTCGCTTTTGAGAATTTGGATCTCGATGAAGTCGTCTCTTTTACGACCATCACGAATTTACGTTCGCGTGCCGTTATGGAGCGGTTGGGGTTTGCCAATTCGGGTGAAGATTTCGATCACCCACTTTTGGAGGAAGGCCATCCGTTGCAAAAGCATGTCTTATACAAACTCTCCCAAAAAGAATGGCGTAACCGGACATAAAAAAAGCCGGCGTGATAAGCCGGCTTTTCACTGATAATTCCAGTTTTTCTAATCCGTCATGATCTGCTTGCGGGCTTCGGCCAGCAATTCATCCATTTCCCGGCGGATACGGTGGTCTGACATATCAACATTCTTGGAATCAAAGTCCTGACGGATTTTCCGGAAAACGTCATCGTCGCCCTTTTCTTCCATATCAGCAATGATCACTTCCTTGGCATACGCTTCAACAGCGTCACCTGTCAGTCCCATCAACTCTGCTGCCCATGCACCCAGAAGTTTGTTACGTCTTGCATTCGCTTTAAATTCAAGATCGCTGTCATGTGCAAACTTGTTTTCATGTGTTTTACCAAGATCGTCAAAACCCGACATTCTATGCCCCTTCAATCACTCATTTTGCAGCAGGACTGCGATTAATAATTATCCTGCCTTGCTCTATACAACTAACATGGTCACTTCGTCAAAATGCGACAAGGATTTTTTTTGAATTTATCCACCTAATATGTATGACGAGTTGTTGTGTTTACGGGACAACTGAACTATGTTCCGCTTGAATTTGCCAGCATCCCTGGCATGCTATACGGATCGCTGCTTGTTCACTTGGTTAAATCGAGACCATTCAAGCGACCCGTTCCTGTTTTCTGCAGGCCCCTGAGAGGGACCTCTAGTTCGGAGTGACGTCCATGACCCGCCGTAGACGCGTCTACGAAGGTAAGGCAAAGATCCTGTTTGAAGGACCTGAGTCCGGAACCCTAGTTCAATATTTTAAAGATGATGCCACTGCCTTTAACGGTGAGAAGAAGTCCACTGTGACAGGCAAAGGCGTTCTCAATAACCGCATTTCTGAGCATTTGATGAGCAGACTTTCTGAAATCGGCATTCATAACCACTTTATCCGGCGCCTCAATATGCGAGAGCAGCTGATCCGAGAAGTCGAGATCATTCCGGTTGAAGTCATTGTTCGCAATGTTGCGGCTGGCTCTATTTGCAGCCGGCTCGGGATCACAGAAGGTACGGCCCTGCCCCGCACCATTATTGAATATTGTTTCAAGTCCGACGAATTGAATGATCCACTGGTTTCTGAAGAGCATGTCACCGCCTTTGGCTGGGCAACACCGCAGGAACTGGACGACATCATGAACCAGTCCTTGAGGGTCAATGATTTTCTGACCGGCCTGTTCACAGGGATCGGCATCAAACTCATCGATTTCAAGCTGGAATTTGGTCGGATTTACGGCGAAGACGATGTGCAGGTTATTCTGGCCGATGAAATCAGCCCTGATAACTGCCGCCTTTGGGACCTCTCAACCAATGAGAAACTGGATAAAGACAGATTCCGCCGGGATTTGGGAGGCGTCGAAGATGCCTATCAGGAAGTCGCTCGCAGGCTCGGGATTCTGCCAGAAGGCGGCCCGGGAGACCTTCCGGGCTCCACCGCAATACAATAGCTAAAAGGGCGCCGTTAGTGCGCCTTTTTTCTTGGGCATTTCAAGAAGGTAAGGAATAGATGAAAGCTCGCGTTACGATCTCACTGAAAAATGGTGTTCTGGACCCGCAAGGGAAAGCCATCGAAAACGCCTTGCATGGTCTGGGGTTTGATCAGGCTAATGACGTCCGTCAGGGCAAGATTATTGAACTGGATCTTGGCAATATTGCACCTGCAGAGGCTCCAACAGAAGTTGAGAAAATGTGCAAACAGTTGCTGGCCAATACAGTGATTGAAAATTACTCAATCGAATTGCTGGATTAGGGCGTAATTTCAAAATGATTTTACGACCCAATTTTACCGTGGGAGACTGAGACCAATGAAGGCCGCAGTGATAGTATTTCCAGGCTCCAACTGTGATCGGGACATAAAAGTCGCGATTGAGCAGTCCATGGGCCGCCCCCCTGTTATGGTCTGGCATGCAGACAGTGAGTTACCCGATTGCGATTTGATCGCTATTCCCGGTGGTTTTTCTTATGGCGATTACTTGCGCTGTGGTGCCATTGCAGGAAATTCTCCGGTCATGCGCGAAGTGGTAAAGCAAGCAGCGACCGGAACCCCAGTTCTGGGTGTTTGTAACGGCTTTCAGGTTGCCACTGAAACCGGCATGCTTCCCGGCGCGTTGCTTCGCAATGCAAACCAGAAATTCATCTGCCGGGATGTCGATCTTCAAGTTACGTCAGAAAATGAACGTTTTGCCGGTGCTTTTGAGACCGGTCAGATCGTCCGTTTCCCGGTCGCCCATCATGACGGAAATTACTTTGCCGATGACGAGACACTGGCTCGCCTGGAAGGGGAAGGCCAAATTGCCTTCAAATATGCAGATGAAAGCGGCGCTGTCACCAAAGACAGTAATATCAACGGCTCCCGGAATAATATTGCCGGTATTTATAATGATGCGGGTAACATCCTTGGGCTCATGCCTCATCCGGAGCGTCTGATCAGTGATCAGCTGGGTGGCACCGACGGCAAAGCCTTCTTCGACAATCTTATCAATTCTTTGAACTGATGGGTGATATGACCGAAATTACAAAAGAAATCGTCGCCGAGCATGGCTTGTCAGCCAGCGAGTATGAGCGCGTCCTGGACATTCTGGGCCGGACCCCCAATTTGACTGAGCTCGGCATTTTCTCCGTTATGTGGAGTGAGCATTGCTCTTACAAATCTTCAAAGAAATGGCTTAAAACCCTCCCGACTGAAGCACCATGGGTCATCTGCGGCCCCGGCGAAAATGCCGGTGTCGTCGATATCGGCGATGGACAGGCTGCCATCTTCAAGATGGAAAGCCATAACCATCCTTCCTATATCGAACCTTATCAAGGAGCCGCAACAGGTGTTGGCGGGATCTTGCGGGACGTTTTCACGATGGGTGCCCGCCCCATTGCCAATATGAACGCCTTACGCTTTGGTCAGCCCGATCATCCTAAAACCCAACATCTTGTCTCTGGCGTTATTGCCGGGATTGGCGGCTATGGCAACTGTATGGGTATTCCCACAGTCGGCGGGGAGACAAATTTCCATAGCTCCTACGACGGCAATATCCTGGTTAACGCCATGACAGTAGGTCTCGCAGACACAAACAAGATTTTCTATTCTGCCGCGGCGGGTATTGGAAATCCGGTTGTCTATGTCGGATCAAAGACCGGCCGCGATGGTATTCATGGCGCGACCATGGCTTCTGCCGAGTTTGATGATGACAGTGAAGAAAAACGCCCGACTGTTCAGGTCGGTGATCCTTTCACTGAAAAGCTCCTGCTCGAAGCCTGCCTTGAGTTGAT
The DNA here is from genome assembly GCA_039975135.1 of Sneathiella sp. Lineage (GTDB taxonomy): Bacteria > Pseudomonadota > Alphaproteobacteria > Sneathiellales > Sneathiellaceae > Sneathiella. Next base: position 117,021 of record JBDWHS010000027.1, read on the forward strand.
GAACACGGATGCCATTGTTGCCATTCAGGATATGGGTGCTGCTGGCCTCACCTCCTCCTCCTTTGAGATGGCAGATAAAGGCGGTGTCGGTATCCAGCTTGACCTCGATCATGTCCCTATGCGTGAAGAAGCAATGACTCCCTACGAGATCATGCTTTCTGAAAGCCAGGAACGCATGTTGATGGTTCTGAAACCTGGCCGGGAAGAGGAGGCACGCAAGATCTTTGAAAAATGGGAGCTTGATTTCTCCGTCATTGGAACGGTTACGGATACAGGTCGCATGGTTTTGACCATGAACGGCGAAACTGTGGCCGACCTTCCGGTTGCCCCCCTTGCTGACGCAGCCCCTGAATATGACCGCCCTTGGGTTAAAACTGAAATCCCAGCCACTATTTCTGCGGATCAGGTTGCCGAAAATAACGATTTGGGTGCAGCCCTTCTGAAGATTATGGGATCATCCGAGATTGCCAGCCGCCAATGGATTTGGGAGCAGTATGATCACATGGTCATGGGGGATACTATTCAACGCCCTGGCGGTGACGCTGCTGTTGTTCGCATTCACGGCACGGACAAGGCCCTTGCAATCACCACGGATTGTACTCCGCGCTATTGCTATGCTGATCCGGAAACCGGCGGCGCACAAGCGATTGCCGAAACTTGGCGGAATATCACTGCGACAGGGGCAACACCGCTTGCTGTGACGGACTGCATGAACTTTGGCAACCCGGAACGCCCAGAAATTATGGGTCAGTTTGTTGGATGCATTGACGGCATGCGCAAAGCCTGCCTTGAGCTCGACTATCCTGTCGTCTCCGGGAATGTGTCTCTTTACAATGAGACAAATGGAACGGGTATTCATCCAACGCCAGCGATCGGTGGTATTGGTGTCCTCAAACAATCTGATCATATGTCGACCATTGCCTTCAAAAGTGAAGGGGAAACGGTTCTTCTGGTCGGGAAGACACGCGGTGAAATGGGGCAATCTATTTATCTGCGGGAAATTGAAGGCCGTGAAGAAGGCGCCCCTCCCCGTATTGATCTGGCTGAGGAGAAACGCAACGGTGATTTCGTTCGCGAGGCGATCCATAATGGTCTCGTGACAGCCTCTCACGATATCTCTGATGGCGGTTTGGCGGTTGCACTTTGCGAAATGGCCCTGGCAGGCGACAGAGGTGCCGATATCTCACTGAACAGTAATGTGTCTTCAACCGCAGCTCTCTTTGCAGAAGACCAGGCACGCTATGTAATAACTGTCGCATCGCAGGATGCGGAAAAATTGCTAGAAAATGCGTCGCGGGCCAATGTTCCTGTTGAGATAATTGGAACAACTGGTCAAAATGAATTGAATATCGCAGATATACTGCACATATCAGTGAAGGATATCCGTCAGCCTCATGAAGGATGGCTTTCTGGGTTGATGAACCGACAGAGCTTAGAGCAGGAGTAAAATCGTATGGCAATGGATGCAGGTGAAATCGAACGCCTCATTATGGAAGGGATCCCCGATGCGCAAGTGAAGATCACTGATTTGCGCGGTGATGGTGATCATTATGCTGCCTTGGTAGAATCTCCGGCTTTTGAAGGCATTCCACGTGTCAAACAGCATAAAATGGTGTATGAAGCTCTTAAAGGAAAAATGGGAGATGACCTGCATGCGCTTGCCTTGCAGACATCTGTGCCTAAAAGCTAATTAAGTTTCAAGTTTAAGAAGGATCTGCAAATGCTTGATCAAGCTACCGAAGAACGGATTAAACAGGAAGTATCTTCTAACGATGTCGTTCTGTTTATGAAAGGGACAGCTATCTTTCCGCAATGCGGGTTTTCAGCGACTGCTGTTCAAATTCTCTCTCATCTGAATGTGAAATTTCACAGCATTGATGTTCTGAGCGACCCGAGTATCCGCGACGGCATCAAAGCCTACAGTGAATGGCCAACCATTCCTCAGCTTTATGTTAAAGGCGAGTTTATTGGTGGTTGTGACATTATGCGCGAAATGTTCGAAACGGGCGAGTTGCAGACCTTTCTGGAAGAAAAAAACGTTGTGCGAGCCTCTGCATAACACGCGTCCAGACTTTAAACATCAAACGGCGCCTCTCCGGCGCCGTTTTTTTTGACTTCAATTCAGGAGACTCCTCTCATGGCGATCATCGCATTTCTCGGAACCGGTAATATGGGCTCTGGCATGGCCAAGCAATTAATCAAGGCCGGCCATATCTTGCAAATCTATAACCGGACACGAGATAAGGCTTTGCCTCTTGCCAAGCTTGGTGCCACATTAATGGACACGCCAGCAGAGGCTGCAAGCGGGGCAGATGTTATCTTTGCGATGGTTGGAGATGACACAGCATCTGAAGCCGTTTGGGAGGGGAATGACGGCGTTTTATCGGTACCTGCAAAATCAGGTGCTTTGGCTATAGAATGCTCAACCCTGTCTTATCCTCGGGTGCAAGGTCTTTCTGCCAGGATCAGAGAACATGGTCTGGAATATCTTGATTGCCCCGTGACCGGTTTGCCAACGGCTGCCGCGATTGGTGAACTGGTTCTTCTGATGGGCGGAACACCGGAAACTGTCTCCAAAGCCCAACCCTATTTATCCGCTATTTCCAAAGAACAAATACTGTTCGGCGATATCGGTGCAGGGACCGCTTATAAACTGATCGTCAATCTGATGGGATCGGTGCAGATTATTGCCCTCGCAGAGGGCATGCTGGTTGCCGAAAAAGCAGATCTTGATATGACTGTTGTGGCCAAAGCACTGGCGGAAGGCGCAGCTGGAAGCGGACAGGTTATTCAAAACGGCCCCGCCATGGTATCAGGGGATCATGACAGCAATGTTCTTTTCTCGGCACAATGGCGGCTAAAAGACACGGACTATGGCGCGAAATTTGCCCAGCAGATGGGTGTAGAGGCGCCTCTTGCAGAAGAGAGCCTCAAACAGTTTCAAAAACTGATCGATGCAGGTTTTGGAAATGCCGCGGGCAGTAAAGTCATTGATGTCATGAGAAAATAATCTACCCTCAATTCTCACTCTTTCCGGTCGGGGACAGGATGAACTCAGAGAAATTGGCTAAGTTTGTGGCCGCCATACCAGAAGGTTTTTTCAATCTTTTGTATCTTGGCAGGCGTGTCAGGAAAGATGGGCAACTGCTGAATGCGAAAGCACAGTTCCTGTGCAAAATAGTTGACAAGCAAACGGTTCCGATCGACGAGGAAACCATTGAGGCTGCGCGGGAGCAAATCGAGACTTTATCGGCCCTTCTATCGGGAGAAGACGTCCCTATGGCGTCGATTGAGGATTTTACTCTCGCGGGACCGGGCGGAGATCTGCCTACACGCCTTTATAAACCTGAAGCCTGCCCCTCTCCTGCTCCTGTTTTAATCGCTTTTCACGGCGGCGGATTTGTACGTGGCTCCATTCAGTCTCATGACGGATTCTTCAAACGTCTTGCTCACTATGGTGGCTTTGCGGTCCTCTCTGTTGGCTATCGGTTGGCACCAGAACATAAATATCCGGCAGCGGTAGACGATGCCTATGCATCCCTCAGATGGGTTCAGAAACATGGCTCTGAGAAAGGGCTGGATATTACCAGGATCGCCATTGGCGGAGACAGCTCCGGCGCCAATCTGGCTGCCGTTGCGGTACAGGATGCTAAACGCCTGGGAACACCCCTGCCCGTTTTCCAACTACTAGTTTACCCAACAACAGACGCTAATTTCAATGCGCCGAGCCATTCCATTTTTGCCAGTGGTTTTTTCCTCACATCTGAGAAGATGAACTGGTACCGGGATCATTACCTGAACACAGAAACGCAGCGTAATGAAGAACGGGCTTCTCCGGGTCTGGCAAAAGATCTGGAGGGCCTTCCTCCGACACTTGTCATTACGGCAGGCTTCGATCCATTACGGGATGAAGCCGAAGACTATGCGCGCCGCCTCAAAGAGGCCGCGGTCCCCGTCGGAGTTATCCGCCATGAAGGCATGGTGCATGGTTTCATGTCTCTGACCGGTTTGTTACCAACGGCGGAAGACGCCATTAAAACAGCGGCCCTGACAGTTCAATCTGTTTTCGAGCAAGGATAACGAGTTTTATGTCTTCTTTTATGTCCCAAGCCTGGACTGTATTTCGGGAAAGCATCCTTGTTTACTGGCGGCTCCTTAAAATAATGGTACCTGTCATGGTGATCGTCGAAATCGCTATTCGTTTCGGCGTTGTCACTCTAATCAGTGAATGGTGCGAGCCTTTTATGACTTTTGTAGGCCTGCCAGCAGAGCTTGCCATTGTTCTGGCTACCAATCTGCTGGTCGGTATCTATGGTGCAGGGGCGGCCCTGGTAACCCTTGGTCCGGGTCTGGAACTGACAGTTGCAAATATGACTGTTCTGGGCGGCATGATGCTGTTTGCCCATGCCATCCCTATAGAGCAAACGATCGTCAAGAAAACAGGGGTTTCTTTTACATTTTCAACCCTTACCCGTCTAACAGCCATGATGTTTTATGGGTGGCTGCTTCACTGGATATATTCCGGACTGGACGTGTTACAAGCGCCTGCAACCATTCTCATTACGAGCGACGGCGATAGCGGTGATGGAAGCTGGATTTCTTGGGTGATATCCTCCGCAATAGGGCTGTTCTGGATTTTCTGGATTTTGCTATTCCTTGTTTCTCTTCTGCGAATTCTGGAAGTAATTGGTTTTACGCGCTTGATGACAAAAGCTTTAACCCCGACATTACGGTTTATCGGTGTGGGTCCCAATGCAGCCCCTCTGACAATGATCGGTATTTTGCTGGGACTTTCATTTGGTGGCGCTCTCATCCTTCGCGAAGTTGAAAAAGGCGTATTGAAACCCAAGAGTATCTTCATATCAATGATCTTCATGGGGCTTTGTCACAGCATTATTGAAGATACGCTCGTCGTTATGGCCTTTGGCGGTCATTGGAGTGGTGTTCTTGTCGGCAGGATCCTGCTCTCTATCCTTCTTATCCTCCCTGTCAGTTTCATTATTCTCAAATTACCGGACTCTCTTTTTGAGCGGTTTTTATTCAAGTCCAGAAAAGGACCGAATACAGCCTAATTCCTGCCATGGTTTTCTTCCTTAATTTGCTTTTAAGCCATTTCGGGGGAGAGTTATGGCACGACTGGCTTTATTCACTATTCTCTTCTTTCCAATATGGTGGGCACAAGCGGAAGAGATACCGAGGAGCGACCGTTCCGTCCAGGCGATCGCGGCGGTGCAGAATCAGCTAAAGGCTGATTTTGCCACCGGAGGCCTGTCTTGGGGAAGCCCTGCTTTCATAAGAATTTTCAAAGAAGAAGAAGTTTTGGAGATTTGGGTTAAAAAGAAGAAAACCTATCGTCACTTTCGCACTTATCAGATTTGTCGTTATTCCGGCGATCTGGGACCCAAGCTGCAAGAAGGTGACGGTCAGTCACCGGAAGGCTTCTATTCAGTGTCTCCTGCAGGCCTCAATCCCCACAGCCGATATCACTTATCATTCAATATTGGCTTTCCCAATCAATATGATCAGCAAAAAGGGCGGACGGGAAGCTATCTCATGGTGCATGGTGACTGCGTCTCAGCAGGGTGTTATGCAATGGCAAAGCGGCTTATTCCTTTGGGTTCTGATCGAAATCAACCAATAGAGGAAATCTGGACACTAATCACGGCCGCTTTTCAGGCCGGGCACCCCACTATCCCGGTCCATGCATTTCCTTTCAGATTAACCCGATCCAATCTGGAAAAACATCGGAATTCAGAATGGATCGATTTCTGGAACGAACTTCTCCCCGGTTATCAGCATTTCGAAAGCACCAGAACAATCCCAGATATAAAAACAGCAGCCGGCCAATATGTTTTTAATTAAATTTCGATTTCTAATTTTTGGTAAACTTATATTAAGTATACTAAAGTAGTTTTTTAATACTCAATACATTCAGTAGAGAAGTTTAACGACCGTGATTGAAACAAGCCGGTTTATCTGGAAGCTCGCGGCGGATAGGAAATTCTATTCAGCCATACTATTCCTGTCGGTCTTCGTCTGTCTTATCCCGACGGCCCCCTACGCCCAAAATAAACCCTTACATTTCGCCTGTTCCAACTTCCCGCCTTATATCTTTGAAAAGGGAGAAAGGCTTGGCATCAGCCTGGAAATCATTTCAGCAGCCTTGGCAGTTACGGGCAGAAAAGCTGTTTTTCAGTTCTACCCCTGGAAACGCGCTTTCAGCCTCGTTGAAAACGGGAAAGCGGATGCGCTATGTGGATGCAGTTACCGTAAAAAAAGGGAAAGCAAATTTTACTTTTCCGATATGCTAGGCGTTGTCAGTCAGGGTATTTTCAGAAAACAATCTGCCTCATCAAGGCGGATTTCTACATTGTCTGATTTAGGCGGCCTGTCTGTTGCTACAATTGGTGGATATGCCTTGCAACAAGAACTTGAGAATAACGATATTGCGAGCACCGGTGTTGTTGACGAAACACAGCTCGTCAAAATGCTGCTGACAAGTCGTATCGACAGTATTTATGCATATCGGGATGTCATTTTATTTCGCTTATCACACTTGGGCGAAACGGAAAATCTAGACTATTCAGAAATATCCAGCCAACCTCATTACGCTTGTTTTTCTCGAGCTATAGCCAATTCCAAAACGGTGCAAGAAGATTTCAACAAAGGCCTGCGCTACATTCGAATGACAGGCCAGTACAACAAAATTCGGGCGAAGTATCTAAGTTTGAATTGAGGCAAATTGTCTCATTCAAAAGATCGCTAGTCACTTTTGTTTCAGACGAATGATGGGTGTTTCCTTCCAGTATGGCGGAGATACAAAATATTTTTGCAGCAACTTTTCATGCGTACCATCTGCGACAATTTCCTTAAATACTTTTCGCCATTTACCAACTTCATCCTGATCCGTTGAGCGGGAGAATGCCAAATACAAATCGGAACGTGGAAAGGAAGCAATCGGCCTTACCCCGGAAATTGGAAGACCAAGCCTTTTCAGGTCAAACTGCATAGCAAGATCTGAAACTTGCAAGGCCTGAATTCGCCCGCCCAATAGCAGTTTTACTTGTTGATCAACAAGATAGATCGGTGTGAGATTTTCAAATCCCTGCTTTTGCAATGCAAGATGCTTGGCTCCGCCGGCCTGAATTCCAATGCTACTCATGTCCTTAAGGCTTTGATAGCTATCCCCTGAAAATCTCGATGATCGTAAGATATAAATATAGTCGGCAACGCGGAAAATGGGCCCCACCCAGTAAAATTGCTCTTCCCGTTCCTGCGTTCGGGTAATAGAAAAAAGCCCGATATTCGGCATATCCGACGTCATTTGATAGGCTCTTTTCCAGGGAAGAACTTCAATGGCAGGTTTATTTTCAAATCTCTTGATCATCTCCTGCACAATTTCTGCGCCGATCCCGTTCAATTTCCCATCTTTCAGATAATTATAGGGCGCATAATTCTCCGTTAGAATTCGAACCGAACTTGCATGGGAAAGAGGGGCTTGAAGAAGAGAGATCAAGACACAAAAAAGAAAGTAAAGAGGCACTTTTAGTGTTGCAATCAACATACTGTCAATATTGCCTTTTTTATCAGGTAAAAATCTTCTGAATTTTGTGTGATGCAAGCGTGCATATCAGAGAGTTCAGGTTACCTGCGCAAGCCATCTTAACATAGTTTGAGTTAAGACGCTGCTTTCTCTTCAGATAATCGATTTCTGTACAAATCCAGAACATCATCTAGTTGCTGTTGCGTAAACGGTTTCGTCAAAACACTGTTCATTCCAGATTCTACGAATTGTTCGTGCCGTTCCAAGAAAGCGTCTGCCGTCAGACCGACAATAGGAAGCTCTTTATTATTGTATTTCGTCCGGATTTGTATAGTCGCATCAATACCGTTCATCTCAGGCATGTGTATATCCATGAGAATAAGGTCGGCCCAGTTATCCTGAGCGGCCTCAACCGCTTGCAAGCCATTTTCTGCCAGGCGAACCTGGCATCCAGCCTTCTTTAAAAAGGCAGTGGCGATGGTTGCATTTACATCATTGTCCTCCGCAACAATAACGTTGAGAGATATTTTACGATCAATAAAAGTCTGCGATTTTTCTTCAACTAGGAAATTACTTTCTTTGATGAGGGGAATAAAGACATCAAACCGCGTTCCTTGGTTTAACTCACTCTCTACCTTAATGATGCCGCCCATTATTTCTGTAAGCTGCTTGACGATGGCCAGTCCCAATCCCGTGCCGCCATGTTTTCGCGTGATAGAACTATTCTCTTGTGTGAATGGGTCAAAAATTTTGTCCAATCGTTCTGGAGCAATGCCACTTCCCGTATCTATAACTGCAAAATTCAGAACCATATCTTTCGCATCGGAAATCCCGACTGTCTGCGCATTCACTTTTCGAATTCTAACTGCGATACTGCCCGCTTCAGTAAATTTGATAGCGTTGCTGATCAGATTCCACAGAATTTGCCGTAAGCGAACGGGATCTCCTTTGACAGTAAGAGCGGAGTCAAAGTCAAATTTCACACTCAACGTCAAACCCTTATCATCAATGAGGCTTTGAAACGGTGTCGCGATAACTGAAATTAGGTTCTTGAGGTTAAAGGGTTTTTCTTCAAGCTGTATACCTGACGCTTCGATCTTGCTCATATCCAGAACATCGCTGATGATGGCTAGCAACGTTTCGCCAGAAGACACGATAGTTTTAACATGTCGTTGTTGATCTTTAGTGAGGTCATCGTTCAACAACAATTGTGCCAACCCTAGAACACCATTCAAAGGTGTCCGGATTTCATGGCTCATTGTGGCAAGAAAGCTTGATTTAGCTGTATTTGATGACAGTGCTTCTTTTTGCGCAATTACCAGATCAACATGTTGTTTATTCATCACTAAGTTTGCGTGGCGAACAATCCAGAAGAGAACAGCATACAGCAATCCAAATGAAGCAAATAGAGCCATAACGACTTTTAGCGTCATACTGTTAATCTCTGCAACGAGAGGTGTAACATCACTATATAACTCGAACACGCCTTCAAGCTGTCCGTTCTTCCCCGTGATCGGTAAGTAGCTTTCAACAAGATGGCGATCTGCTACCGGTCCATCAAAAGAGGCAAAAGTTTGCCTGAAAGATGTTTTTGTTGTTGGCGTCCCGCTGCTAAGTGTTGCTTCAAACCCCTTATTACCTTTCTTACTTGCCCCCATTTGCGAAAACTGGGACGAATAAACGGTCAGGGCATCCAAACTATACATTTTGACTTTGAGAATGGGTAAACCGGATGTAAGCCTTTTTAGGGTGGCATGAATTTGACGGGTTACTGGGTGACGACGCAGAGCATCACCATCCAGATTTCCGACAGCATTCACATGAACCTGGTATTTTGGCCAAATGATATTTGCGAAAGACCTCGCCAGAACCATATTTTGTGATTCAATCGTGCTGATGAGTTTTGCATTTTCTATTTTCCAATAAGTGAAAGCGAGCACGATGGTCATCAACGAAATAGCGATGGCACTTGTAATCGAGAAATACCGAAGAAGCTTGAACACGGTCAGAAATCCCCAAAAATATCAAATCGTTTCTCGGCAAACTGCCCAATGCAACTTGCGAATTAATTTCGAATAAACATAATTCACTAATATTAAAAGTACCTTGGTTTAAATATGTTAAACCTCGCTTAATTCCCTCGAAATTTTTGGTTATTCTCAGCAGAAGTGATATTCTGCTTATTCCTATCCATGTGCGGCTAGGGTTCCGTTGAGTAATCAAGCCTGGACCGAGCGCCGTTATGAGCCCAGTTTTAAGTGGCAGACACCTAAAAGATTAAAAACCTAGGGGGGATGGAAAGGATGTGTTTTCGCACGTCTTTTTTATTTTCGCAGGTGTATCTCCATGACATTCTTTGGCTTATCTCTTGTTCTTGCAGCGGCTCTTTGCCATGCTATCTGGAATTTCTTCATAAAAAAAATAAACAGTGGGCCAGAGCTTATCTGGCTTTTTTCCGCATTCTCGTTTTTGCTCTATTTTCCACTCGCTCTTTATGTGGTGGTTGATCAACACGCCGATATCGATGCCATTGATTTTTCTTTTATTATAGGAAGTTCCTTACTGCACCTTGTCTATTTTCTTCTTCTGCTGCGCGGATACAGATACGGTGACTTGTCCTTGGTATATCCGACAGCCCGGGCGACAGGACCGGTTTTATCGACCTTATTTGCAGTGGCATTCTTAGGAGAAACACCAACACTACAAAGTGCTTTTGGAACCGTAACTATAATCCTCGGCGTTCTCTGCCTTACAGGAGGGTCGCGACAGAAAGCACGCCATATATTGAATTCACTTCTTTTCGGCGTTTGCGCGGGTCTTCTTATTGGAAGTTATACTGCGTGGGACGCTTATACCGTTTCCGTTCTCGCAATTTCGCCGCTCCTGCTGGATTACGCAACAAGCGCCGGACGCGTTTTCCTGCTTGCACCAATTGCATTCAAAAGAAGAAGTCATGTTGTACATCTCTGGAAGAATTACTGGAAAGAGGTTCTGATCATCGCCCTTTTAGCGCCTCTTTCATATATTCTGGTGCTTTATGCCATGACTTTTACACCCGTCATTTTCGTCGCCCCCTTGCGAGAGGTCAGTGTCCTCCTATCGGTTCTTGCGGGCAGTTTATTACTCGGAGAAGGTCAATTTAGAGACAGGTTCATTTGGGGCATAGTAATTCTCGGCGGTATCGGTTTGCTGGCAACCGCCTGAAAATGCCGGGCACTTGCCAGTGCCTGTGCCCGGTCAATCATATTGCTAGTCCCCTTCTCCAACCCGTTGAGACAGGGCTGCGGCGAGGTAATCATCCAGATCGCCGTCCAGAACACCTTGGGCATTACCTTTTTCAACGCCCGTTCTAAGATCTTTGACCATTTGATAGGGATGCAAAACGTAGGAGCGGATCTGATGTCCCCATCCGATATCTGTTTGTTGACCCCGGGCTTCCATCGCGGCTTCTTCTCGCTTCTGTAGCTCTAGTTCATAAAGCCGGGATTTCAGCATTTTCATGGCCGCCGCTTTATTTTTATGCTGCGAGCGATCATTCTGACACTGAACAACAACATTCGTCGGAATATGGGTAATACGGATCGCGGATTCTGTTCTGTTGACATGCTGACCACCAGCACCAGACGCCCGGTAAGTATCAATCCGCAGATCCTTTTCCTCGATCTCAATATCGATATCATCCTCGATCACCGGAAAAACCCCGACAGAGGAGAAGCTCGTGTGACGGCGGGCGTTCGAATCAAACGGTGAAATACGGACAAGCCGATGAACGCCGGACTCTGTTTTCAGCCAGCCATAGGCATTGTCGCCGGAAATCTCGATGGTCACGGATTTAAGACCCGCTTCTTCCCCCGCACTTTCTTCAAGCGTCTTGACCTTGCAGCCATGCTGATCGGCCCACCGCATATACATACGCAAGAGAATCTGGGTCCAGTCCTGAGATTCTGTACCGCCCGCTCCTGCATGAATTTCCAGATAACAATCGTTGCCGTCCACTTCACCGGAGAGCATACTTTCCAGGCGGCGCTTATCGACTTCAACGGCCAGCTCTTTCAACGCATCAGAGGCTTCCTTCAAAGTCTCCTCATCGTCTTCCATTTCAGAAAGCTCTATCAGTTCAACGGTATCTTCGAGGTCCTGGGAAATCCTTTTGTAAGCATTGATCGCAGTATCCAGGCTTGTCCTCTCCCGCATCAGGCTCTGCGCCTTTGAGGCGTTATTCCAGAGGTCAGGATCTTCGACAAGCGAATTCAGCTCGTCAAGACGCCTTGTTGCGTTATCCCAGTCAAAGATGCCTCCTCAGCAGGTCCATTGCCTGCTTGATTTCATCGACAACGGCCTCGTCTTCGGCGCGCATGGTTACTCCACTTCTTAATAAAGGTTCGATTTGGCTGAGAAACTAATGGTAACAAGCGCGTCAGTAAAGACCGCCTGTACCATAAGTGGCAGGATTTTTAGGTCTGTCGATGGAGATTGTCGAAACGCCGCCCGTATCGGTACCATCAATAATCCGGCCACCACCTGATATTTGATCCGCGGCTTTAAAGGCTTCCAGGATAACACGTTTATCGCCTCGGACGGCCGGCTCCCCGGTTGTGGCATTCACCCGCACTAACCGGATCCCTTCAGGAACACGGAACGGAATAGCGGATTTGTCTTCAAGCGCTTCCATCATGAAATCCCGAAATATAGGAGACGCTACGCTGCTGCCGCCCTCTTTCGGACCCAGCGTTTTTGGTGTATCAAAACCAACATAAATACCGACCGCCAGATCTGGAGAAAACCCGACGAACCAGGCATCCCGAGCTTCATTGGTTGTTCCTGTTTTTCCGGCGAGCGGTTTTTTAATCACGGCAATTTTTCGGCCGGTCCCGCGTTTCACGACACCTTCAAGCATGGAAACAACCTGATAAGCGGTGGCAGGAGAGATAATTTGCTCCCGATCGTCAGGAATGTCTGGCTCATCCTGATCTCGCCAGCTGGACGCAAGGCAACCTGGACAAGGGCGCGTATCATGCCGGTAAATGGCCATGCCGCGTCGATCCTGAACACGATCAATCAAAGTGGGAGAGATTTCCTTACCGCCATTAACCAATTCCGCATAAGCGGTTGTCATTTTCAGTAATGTTGTATCCATCGCTCCCAAGGACATGGCTAATGTCTGCTGTAAATTGTTGTGAATACCAAAGCGGTCCGCATAATCAGCAACAACCTCCATGCTGATGGATCGCGCCAGGCGGACGGTCATCAGGTTACGTGATTTTTCAATTCCCAGACGCAAGGTGCTGGGGCCATAAAATTTCTTGGTATAGTTGGAGGGTTTCCACCGTTCGCCATTTTCCTGGTTGAGAACAAAAGGCCCGTCCATAATCTTGTCAGTAGGCTTGAATCCATTATCCAGAGCGGCCGCATAAACAAAAGGTTTGAAGGAAGATCCCGGTTGCCGCCGCGCCTGCACGGCCCGATTAAACTCGGAGACTTCATGGCTCCAGCCACCGACAAGGGCCAAGACACGGCCAGTATGAGGATCCATGGCAACCAATCCGCCAGAGACATCGGGAAGCTGCTCCAGTCCAAATTGCCCCTCTTGTGCCCGCTCTCCTGTCAGCGGAGCAACGGCAATGACATCCCCCACTTTCAACACGTCGGATGATTTACGAACGCGCCCGGCAACCTTTTGTCCTTTAACCCAGGTCCGCGCCCACTTCATATCGTCGAGGTGAATGCGGCCCTTTTCTTCGCTTTTCAGCCCAATGGAAACCTCCTGGTCTCCTACGTCTAGAACCACGGCAAGCCGCCAGGGTTTCAGGCCTTTTGGGTCTTCAATTTTTTGAAGAGCAGCGGCCCAGTTTTCGTCTGTTGAAATACTGGTAATAGCGCCGCGCCACCCATGCTTGCGGTCATAGCGACGGAGCCCTGCCCGCAACGCTTTTTCTCCCAGCTTCTGAAGAGAGGATTGCATGGTTGTTCTGACCGACAATCCGCCATCATAAAGACCTTCAACGCCATATAAATCATAGAGTTCGCGCCGGACTTCTTCGACAAACCATTCCGCCTGAACGACTTCGGCATCGCCGCCACGTTTAACATTCAAGGGGCTTTTTGTCGCTTCAGCGGCTTCTTCGGCAGTTATATGCTTTTCCTCCAGCATCCGCGAAATGACCCAGTTCCGGCGTTCCACCGCCCGCTCTGGATACCGAAACGGGTTATAATTATTCGGCGCTTTCGGCAATGCGCCTAAATATGCTGTTTCAGCAACAGAGAGGTCATTCAGGGATTTATCAAAGTAATAGAGTGCGGCTGCGGCAACACCATATGCTCGATGACCGAGGTAAATTTCATTCAAATACAGTTCGAGAATTCTGTCTTTTGGCAGGCTTCGTTCCACCCGGATGGCCAGGATCGCTTCTTTTGCTTTGCGTTCGTAGGACACCACATTGGTCAGCAGCATGTTTTTGGCAACCTGTTGTGTGATGGTGGATGCCCCCACCAACCTGCGTCCCTGTCCCAGATTTTTTACATTCGTCACAAAGGCACGCAGGATCCCTTTAAAATCAATGCCGATATGTTCATAGAAATCCTGATCTTCTGCAGCAAGAAAAGCCTGTTTCACTCTTTTTGGAATAGCGTCAATCGGCACAAAGAGCCGGCGCTGGCGAGCATATTCCGCAATCAGACTGCCGTCAGCCGCATGGACACGTGTCATCACTGGCGGTTCATAGCGGGCAAGCTGGTCATAGTCCGGAAGGCCTTTGCCAAAATGCCAAAAGCCGTAAAAAACAGCACCAGCCGCAACCATTCCCCCAATGATCAGGAGACAGGTCAAGACCAGCATAATTCTCAAAAATCGTTTCATTCAGCTCATACCGCAGACAGACAAAGTTATCCCATTAGATATGGGGTTTGTATCACATATATCTGCCTATATTTCGTTTAATTGATCCTAATGCGTTCACTAAAAGGTATTTTTATGGCTTCACAGACTTAAAATACTTGTCAACGGCTTTGGCAATCGAGGCCGCAAGCTTGGTCTGCCCTTTGGATGATTTTAAGATCTTTTCGTCCTGGCGGTTGGATAAATATCCAAGTTCCACAAGAACGGAAGGCACGTCGGGGGCTTTCAAGACCCTGAAGCCGGCAAAACGATGAGATCGTCCGCCCACTTTCATGCCTGACTGAGCGATCTCCGGGATTAGCATTTTGGCAAATTTAACCGAAAAATTCATTGTCTCCCGCTGTGCCAGATCAATCAGAATGCCCTGTACGGTATCATCCTGTTCTTCCAGATCAACGCCTGCAATAACATCAGATTTGTTATTGGCGTGGGCAAGCTCCTCTGCTTCATCATCCGAGGCATTTTCAGACAAGGTATATACCGTTGATCCCCTGATATCCGCGCGACCAATAGAATCGGCATGAATGGAAATAAACAGGTCGGCATTGTATTTTCGGGCAACTGCCACTCTTTCACGCAAGCTCAGGAACGTGTCCTTGCTACGTGTCATGATCGGTTGGTATCGCGGATTTTTCTTCAACCGATCCCTTAGCTTCTTTGCCACCTGAAGGGTTAATTGCTTTTCGTAAACACCGCTTTTGCCAATGGCTCCGGGATCGATCCCCCCATGCCCGGCGTCTATGACGATGTTCAGTTTTCTGTTTGTCTTGGGTTTTGGCTCCACCTGTATAACAGGGGGTTTAAGAGCAACCTGTCGCTTTCGTGACTGAATAACAGCTTGCTGAAAAGCAGCGTCAGTTGTCTTCTGAATGTCGATAAAAAACCGGTAAGGCTTTCCTTCAGAGGGGGGCAAAATAACTTTGCGTAATATCTTTACAGGTGCATTCAAATCCAGAACAACGCGAGACGTGCCTTGACGAAACAGGCCATAACGGTAGTTTTCGATCACGCCGGTTTTCCGGTTTTTCCGCTTGGCAGGCTTCCATGCAACTTCCTGCATATCAATCACAATGCGATAGGGGTTTGGCAGAAAGAAAATATTGTAAACGGGCTTTTCGCTCATCTCCATCACGAAGCGCGTTTTGTCCGCATGCAGACCCAGCCGAACAGAGGAAACTTCTGATTTTGCGGCGAGCGCCGGACTGAGCTGAGAACACAGGAGAAGCAAACCCAGGAAAGCTGTTAATACCCGATCTTTCAAACTCAAAACCTTTCTACATCTCACGCGAATTTATACCGGACTATATAAGGCAATCAACAATCTGTTGGCTTTCGTCAAATTTTTTTTAACCATACGTAATTATTCGTTTGTTATGTTGCGACCAAGTAACTATCATCTCTGTGTGAGTTTCTGTGGTCAGTCCTTGATAATAAAACAAGATATTGAGGCGGCGCCGTTTTCGACAGCTTTTGCAGGCATCGGTTACCCGATCCCCGAAGCGTCAGGAAACAGCGCTTAAGACAATGCAGAGAAATTTTTGAAACTGAAGTCGTTCCGCTCGTAACGTAACAAAAGGCGGGATCGGCAGCCGATTTAGGGCCCAGAGTAACAGGGCATTCCTTTCCTTCCGGTTAGAGGGGGACCGGCGCCAACGACTTCCATAAAAAATTTGACTACTTTTTCTCGTCTCACCGGGAGATCTGTAGTTGACGGAGCTTATAGATGGCTACGCGTATGTTAATCGACGCGACTCACGATGAGGAGACGCGCGTCGTTATTGTTAAAGGCACTCGCCTTGAAGAGTTTGATTATGAAACTGCTTCGAAGAAACAACTCAAAGGCAATATATATCTTGCAAAAGTGACACGGGTCGAGCCGTCACTGCAGGCCGCTTTTGTCGAATATGGCGGCAATCGCCATGGGTTCCTCCCCTTCTCTGAAATTCATCCAGACTATTATCAGGTTCCGGTTTCTGACCGTGAAGAACTGTTGGAACAGGAAACGGTCGCTGAAAAAGAAGCTCAGGAAAAAGAAGAAGCCGAAGTTGATGCTAAAACGACACCTTCTGATGATAGCTCTTCTGATACGCCTGAAACAGATAACCCATCATCAAGTGCAGCCTCATCTGATGATGAAGAGGGTGTTGTTGATGATGAAGATGACACTCTCGGCGGGCTTGAAACCGTTGGTGATGAAAGTGACGATGCCGTTGAAAATCTCGGCGGCGAAGATGATGTAGAGACAACGCATAAAGCGAATATCAAACGTCATTACAAAATTCAGGAAGTCATCAAGCGTCGGCAGATTTTGCTGGTGCAGGTGGTAAAAGAAGAGCGCGGCAATAAAGGGGCTGCGCTGACAACTTATATTTCCCTGCCCGGGCGATATAGTGTTCTGATGCCCAACACAGGTCGGGGCGGCGGTATCAGCCGGAAAATTGCCAACCCTGCTGATCGTAAACGCTTGAAAAAAATTGCGTCTGAGCTGGAAGTTCCAGAAGGTGTTGGCGTTATTATCCGCACAGCCGGACTGAACCGCACCAAGGTTGAAATTCGTCGGGACTATGAATTCCTGATGCGCCTTTGGGACGATATTCGAGAAACAACGCTGAAATCCATTGCCCCTTGCTGTGTTTATGAAGAAGCCAATCTGATTAAACGCTCCATCCGGGATTTGTATTCCAAGGAAGTAAACGAGATCCTGATCGAAGGAGACGGCGGCTACCGGACGGCGAAGGACTTCATGCGCAAGCTGATGCCTAGCCATGCCAAGAAAGTACAGCCCTATCGCGATCGTATCCCCCTCTTCCATCGTTTTCAGGTCGAGCAGCAATTCGCTTCCATGTATCTACCGGAAGTTCATTTGAAATCAGGTGGATATATTGTCATCAACCCGACAGAAGCTCTGGTTTCTATTGATGTGAACTCTGGTAAAGCCACCAAAGAGCGTAGCATCGAAGAGACAGCTGTTAAGACCAATCTTGAAGCAGCAGAAGAAATTGCCCGGCAATTGCGCCTTCGGGATCTGGCGGGCCTGATTGTCATCGACTTCATCGATATGGATGACAACCGGAACAACAAGGCTGTTGAACGACGGATGAAAGACTGCCTGAAGTCAGACCGGGCCCGCATCCAGGTTGGACGTATCAGCCCGTTTGGTTTGATGGAAATGTCACGCCAGCGTCTACGCCCTTCCTTCCTGGAGGCAAGCACGAACATTTGTCACACTTGCGGTGGATCTGGCTTCGTCAGGTCTATTGAATCAACGGCTTTATTGATCATTCGTGCCTTGGAAGAAGAAGGTGTGCGGGAACGCAGTGCCCGGATTACAATTACCGTTCATACGGATGTGGCGATTTATCTGTTGAACCAGAAAAGGGCTGTTATTCAGGAACTTGAAAACCTGTATGGCCTGACGATTGTCATTCTTGCAGACCCGACAACCAACCTGAATGATCATGAAATTGAGCGGGAACGTGGCAAGCCGAGGGATCCGGTAACATCTGTCGCCCCCCCCGCCCTTGATTCTGTTCTGACGGAAGAAGAGAATACGCCGTCGCCTGAAAACAACAATGAAGGTGAAGGTGAAGGCGAAAGCAATTCTGCCAAGCGCAGACGCCGCAGACGCCGCCGGAAAAACCGAGATGACCAGCCGTCAACGGATGCATCAGAAGCATCGCAAGAAACATCGGATCGTCCGGAATCTGACTCCACCGATGAAGGTGAGGAAGAGCCTCGTAAGCGCAGACGCGGAAAACGAGGTGGGCGCCGCCGTTCTCGTAGCGGTGTCAATGAAGCGGGCTCCGACGAACAGCAGACACAATCAGAAGAAATACCTTCAAATGATGATGATGTTGAGGTTCTACGCATCCCTATTACCATGCCGGATACGGATGATGGTGGTATGGTTCTTTCTGAAGCCCCACCCGTTGGTGACGCTGCAGCCGAAGCGCCAACTAAAGTAGACGAAGAAGAAAAGCCGAAGAAACCACGCCGCCGCCGACCTCGCCAAAAGGCAAAAAGTGACGACGAAAACTCTGCAGCGGTTAGTACCGACGCAAACGACGCCTCTAAAAGCGCATCAGACGAGAAAAACTCTGATGAAGCGACAGAGGAACAGCCTGAAAAGGTGCGTCCCCGACGACGCCGGTCGCCCCGTAAAAAGAGTGACGACGTTGCTGAAGCGGTTTCTGAAACTGTAGTGGAAGCACCTGCAGCCTCTTCAGAAAAAGCAGAGAGCCCGGCATCAGCAAAGGTTGAAGAGCCGGTCGTGGTTAGCAGCCCTGAACCCGTCCCTGCAGATGTTGTGGTGACGCCGGAGCCAGTGGTTGAAGAGAAACCAAAAGGACCGAAACGCTCTGGTTGGTGGCGACGCAAAAGCTGAAATCACTGCTAAAGCAGTCATATCCGAAAAAGAAAGCCTCGCAGAAATGCGGGGTTTTTTTGCCTCTATGCCTTCGCCTCAAAAACATCCTCGTTCTGAAACGCCTTAGCCAGAAATTGCATTACAAGCTTGATCCGCTCCATATGCCTAAGATCAGGATGCGTCAGAACCCAGAGTGTGTTTTCTCCCGCTGGCGCGAAAGTAAAGCACCGTTTTAATCCAGGAATACGCAAATCATCCGGCAAAATCGCCAAGCCGTTATTCTCGCGCGCAAAATGGGACATTGTCACGACATCATTACTTCGCTGGATAATCTGATCGGATTGATTTTTATCGAGCCAGTCATATGCGCTGTGTATCTTCTGCCCCTGGATACCTCCGATAATCGAATGCTTGGTCAATGCGTCGAGATCAGTCGGCATACCCATCTCTGCCAGATACGTATCACCGCCATAAACACCCCATCTAATCTGCCTGATTTTACGGCCGACCAGATGATCCGGTGGACTGCCCGAAACCCGCAGTACCACATCAACTTTCCGATCTGTCAAATTGAACACATCGTTTTCGGTAATCAGATCCACTTGAATTTTCGGGTGTAATTTTTTGAAGACCTTTAGATATCGCACTAAAAAATAATAGGACAGGCTTTCGGGAGCCGTCAATTTTACAATGCCTTCGGTTTGAACATCCCGGCCAACGATCTTTCGCTCAATCTGGTCAAAGCCTGTGGAGATCTGTCCGGCATATATTGCGAGTTCCTGGCCCGTTTCTGTAAGTTCATATCGTCCTCTGATCCGATCAAACAGACGTGTTCCCAATTCCTCTTCGAATGCATTCAAATGACGGAAAACAGTTGTATTGCTGACACCTAGCGTCTTTGCAGCAGCGGCCAGCGTGCCACCAGATGATATCGCCAGAAACAGTTTGAGAGAATTCCAGTCCATCCCTAAATCCATTTTCAATTTTGAAAATAAGAACTTCAATTTTGCCTCTGTATTGCAAAAATGTAAATGGATATCGTTGCTAGGTTACACAGCAGTCAATACAGGAAAGCAAAGTATGATCGGTTACACATCATTAGGAACAAACGACCTTCCCCGCGCCGCCGTCTTCTATGACACAATCTTCGAGCTGTTGGGCCACAAGCGTGTTATGGAATTTGAAGATTTCATCGTATGGGGCGCATCACACACAAATCCCAATTTCTCCATCCATAGTCCAGAGAACGGAAAGCCGGCAAGTGTCGGAAATGGTGTTATGATTGCCTTACAAGCCGTCAGCAGAGAGCAGGTAGCGGCAGCTCACGCTCTCGTTCTGTCACTGGGAGGTATGAACGAAGGGAACCCAGGTCCTCGGGGTGACAGTGGTTTCTACGCCGCCTATGTGCGGGACCTCGATGGGAACAAACTTAACTTCCATCACATGGGTTAATGGGTATAGTGACAAGAACACAAGAACACAAGACCACAAGACCACAAGACCAGTCTCATCGGGATGAGTATCTATTATAGAAAAATGTGATACTCTTTCCCTATCTTTAAATCTCCAATATCCGAAATACTCGGAGCCCCTCACAATACAGAAACGAATGCCATGGACCATCCGGCTGAAAATCGAACCCATTGGACTGACGGGGTTGCTTCAGGAACCGTTGGAATGCTTGGTTTCAGTGGAACTCTCGTGGCAACACGCGTTGCCGTTTCTGAGTTTTCTCCGCTTACTGTTACCTCTTCGAGGATTGTCATTGCAGGTGTCTTGGGTTTCCTATTTCTGTTATGCTTCAAAAAACTGAAAGTGCCGGAGAGGCGGTTCATTCCTTCAATCCTCGTGATGGGATTGGGCCTCGCGGTCGGTTATCCCTTTTTTCTTGCCTTAGCACTCCAACATGTTCCTGCGGTTCACGGCGCCGTTGTTACCGGTCTTGCACCTGCAGCAACAGCCATTATCTTCGTATTAAGAGGGGGCGCACGCCCTCCTTGGCTCTTCTGGATATCCTGCGCCATCGGTTTTTCGGGTGTTCTCTACTTTGCTTATGACGCCGGCGGTGGACATCTCAGTCTTTCTGATGGATGGCTATTCCTGGCACTTTTATGTGTTGCAATCGCCTATGTAGAAGGCGGGCGTGTCTCAGAATATCTGGGCGGAACCATCACATTGAGCTGGGCTATGATCTTTCTGACACCCATTGCATTCCTGATCCTGCTTTTTTCCGTACAAGACCTGAGCCTCCAAGCTGTACCGGCAAGCAATTGGATATCACTCGCCTATCTCGGTTTCATCAGCATGTATCTTGCATCTGTTTTCTGGTACCGGGGGCTCGCAGCGGGAGGAGTTGCGCGCATTGGTCAGATAAACCTGCTTCTCCCTCTTGTCGCTCTGGGTTGGTCAGCTTTGTTTTTAAACGAAACCATTACACCCACGGCCATTCTCTGCTCTTTTATTGTATTGGGAGCTATGATTGTCTGCCTTAAAAGCCGCCAAAGCACCGCATAACCGCAGAATTTCGGCAAATCTCGGCAGCTTTTGGGTCCTTTACCGTGTTTTTAACCAGCGACGCAATGCTTCCACAGCTCCTTCAATGACGTCGGTCGATCCTGCAAAAGACAGCCGTATATAATGCCGACCGCGTCCCGGATCAAAATCGAGGCCCGGTGTCGTGGCAACCCCGCATTCAGTCAGCATTTGACGGCAAAACACCATGCTGTCATCTGTCAGGTGACTGACATCCGCATAAATATAAAAGGCACCATCCGCTGCCGCCAATTTATCCAACCCCATCAAAGGTAGTTCCCTGAGCAAAAGATCTCGGTTCTTTTCGTAGTTTGTTTTATAAACTTCCAGTTCATCCTTGCAGTTAAAAGCTTCTATCGCCGCATATTGACTGAGCGTAGGGGCAGAAATGAACAGGCTTTGTGCCAGTTTTTCCATTTTGCCAGCCAATTCTTCACTGACCACCATCCACCCCAAACGCCAACCGGTCATTGAGAAATATTTGGAAAAAGAATTGATGACAATAACATCGTCTGAGTAGGAAAGTGCGGAAACCGTTTCAGTGCCATAAGTAAGGCCATGATAGATTTCATCTGAAATGAAATGCATGCTCCTGTCGCTGCAATAACCAATCAAAGCCTTCAATTCCGTCGGCTGAAGCATGGTTCCTGTCGGGTTGGCCGGGCTGGCGACAAGAAGCCCGTTCAAATCCCCCTCAATTGCGTCCAACAAGGCAGGTGTCGGCTGGAAATTGGTCTCTGGACCGCAAGGCAGCCCCACCGGCTCTACGTCCAGGGACTGAAGAATATTTCGGTAAGCCGGATATCCAGGCTCCGCCAAAGCAACTCTGTCCCCGGCAGCAAAAAGGCTTAGGAAAGACAGTAGAAAACCACCTGATGACCCGGTTGTTACAACAACGCGGGACGGATCCAGATCAATGCCATACATGTTTCCGTAATGCCGGGCGATGGCGGTCCGCAGCGGTGGTATGCCCAAGGCTTCGGTATACCCAATCGGTTGGTCCTTCAAGGCTCGCGCAGCAGCTTCTTTCACCCGGGACGGTGCAGAGGTCGCGGGTTGACCAACTTCCATATGGAAGACCGGCTTTCCTTCAGCTTCCCTTTTATTCGCCTCTTTCATCACTTCCATAGCAAAAAAAGGCGTAATGTCGCCACGGGTCGGATATCTCACAATAACACCTGTCTTTTTAAAGCCGGAGGATATTATTTCTGAATCATCGAAAGACCATATCCACGAGGATCTGATCTGGACTGACAATTGGGCACTTTACCGTTGAGGCAGAAAATAGCATTGACGGAGGCCAACCTGTTCACCTCAATCTGCACTGGATGCTGCGCCGCAAGCGGCTTAAGTTCAGCCGCGCTTACTTCCTTTTCATAAAGCAGCGGCGTTCCAGGTGCCATTGTGAACATCCGGGGAGCGCCAATCGCACTCTCCAGAGTCTTACCCTCCGCAAAAACCTGCAAGGCCGTATAGGCGGAAGCAAAGGTGGCGACCGCACCGCCAGAGGCAGCGCTTGCGTAATAAAAATCCTTGTTGGGTTTATTGACCATCAGTAACGGCGTTGATGGAAATGCCGATTTTTCGGCAGACACATTAGGAGCCATGACAATGCCGGTAATATTGCCTGCTTTTCCCGTTCCAAACGGTTTTTTCAATCCCACAACACAAGAGACAGCATTCCCTTCATTATCCGCTGTCACAAAAGACGTTGTTGCAGACACATCAAAAGGAGAGTGAGTTTGGAATTTCTGAAATGATTGACCGGTTGCTTTAACAAGCTTTTCAACCGGTAAGTCTGTTGAAAAATGCAGAAAGCCTTTGCCTTCAAACAAGGCCTGCCAAAAATCCCTGAACAGAACACCATAAGGACTGTCAGAAACACCAACGACGTTCGAATCGACATCGAAAGTCAGAGCCTTAGACCAAGTCGGGCGATAATTAATCAAATCACTGTTTGTCAGTTTACCACCAGCGGAATTGGCGTCTTCAATAAAACTTTTCCCAACATTGCCGCCATAAAAATGAGCACCTCCATTGGATCTCAAAGTTGTCAAAACACTGGCAAGGCGGACCTGCTGTACTTTTTCGCCTTCCTGGCGGAAGCGTCCGTCTTTGGTTTTATAAAGCTCTTCCAGTCGACTATTAAACCTGACATTCGCACTGCTAGCGACCATGGCCATATGTTGTGCACGCGACAGGCTTTCCCCAAAATTAGCATAGGTTTCAGCCGAGGAGAGCAAGGCGGACCAGGCCACCCGGCCGTACCGGGCATGCAATGCGGCAAATCCGCGAATATTACCGGGGATGCCAATCTCTCCACCAGCAGCCGGGACACCAATCGGAAATTTCAAATTCTCCAACTCGTTCTTTTCATTGTTATAAACAATGCACTCACCGCCCCCGCCCAGGGCACCGGCGACTGGATATGTCACAGCCAATGTAAAATAGAGTGCCGTCGCAGCATCAGCAGCGGTACCGCCAGCCGATAAAATATCCTGCGCGATCAATGTCGCCCGCGGCTCATCAGAGGCGGCGCCGCCAAGTGGTCCTTCAACGCTATCGATGGCACCGACTTGCTTGTCCGGGGTCCCTTCGCAGGCCGCCAGAAGCAATAAACTGCCCGCAAATAACAATGTCGTTTTTTTGGCCCATTGACGTGCCACACTTGTGTTCTTAGTTTTACCCTTGAACAACGGGATAGATCTTTTGATAAAACGCATACTAATATCTTCTTTAGCCATTGCCTGTTTGACCCTGTCGCCGCTGGGTGTTGCTGCACAACAGACGCGACTATCCTTCATTCGTGATGCTGAAATTGAACATACCCTGCGATCCTACGCAAGTCCTCTCTTTAGCGCGGCAGGCTTAAACGCTGGCGACGTTTCTATTCATATCGTAAATGACAAAACGTTGAACGCCTTTGTTGCAGGTGGTCAACGCATGTTCTTCTTCACAGGATTGTTAGAACGCGTTGAACATCCAGGGCAACTAAAAGGCGTTATCGCCCATGAAACGGGCCATATTGCCGGGGGCCATTTGGCTCGAACACATCAGGCATTGGAGAAAGCGACGATTGCCAGTGTTCTGGGATATATTCTCGGGGCGGCTGCGATTGTGGCAGGCGGCGGCAAAGGGGGCGCCGGTATCCTTGCTGGTTCTCAGACAGTCGCCCAGAAGAATTTCCTGAAATATAATCGGGCTCAAGAATCATCCGCGGATCAAGCCGCTATGCTCTATCTTGATCAAGTTGGTATTTCCGGTCTTGGCATGCTGGAATTTCTGGCAATACTGGGACAATCCGATCGTATCCGAAGCGGCAAGGTTGATCCCTATTGGAGAAGCCATCCGATCAGCAGCGAACGCATCGCGGCCCTGGAGGGACGCGTCAATAACTCTCCCTACAAAAATGTTAAAAATAACCCCGCTGAAATTCAGGCCCTGAAACGTATGCAGGGGAAACTGTACGGCTTTACTCACACCTATCGTCAAACGTTAAAAAAATACCCGGATACCGACCAAAGTCAGGAAGCCCGATATGCAAGGGCCGTTGCCTATTTCAAGCGTCCGAATATTGAAAAAGCCTCCATTGAAATTGACAGCCTGATCAATGAACAACCAAACAATCCTTATTTCTACGAGCTTAAAGGGCAAATGCTCTATGAAAACGGCGATATTTTCGGCGCCCTGCCTCCGATGGAAGCTGCTGTCGCTGCGGCGCCCTATGAGCCGCTCATTCTGACGCTCTATGGCACTGTTCTGCTGGCGACCGGCCAGCCAGAAAACGACAAAAAAGCACTCAAAGTCCTGAAAACAAGTATTTCTTACGACCCCAATAATTCCGGTACTTGGAATCAATTGGCAATCGGTTACAGCCGAATTGGTGATACCGGTAATCTTGCTCTCGCAACAGCCGAACGGTTTCTGCTACGCGGTAACATGAGCAAGGCTATTTTCCATGCCAAACGGGCACAAGCAAATTTGAATGTTGGCTCACCTGGCTTTTTGAGAGCCGACGATATCATCACCATTGCCTCTCAGTTACAGAAGAAACGATAAGAAATCCTCACAAGCTTGTGCTTTGCAATTCCTGCCTCTTCCTGTAAGTTTCAGGCCTCTCTGATCTCAAAGGCTTACTGATGGATACTTCTAAAAAAACTGGATTTTTGATTACTGTTCTAGCCATTGCCCTGGTGACGATGGTCGGACTGAATGTCTATCAGTTAAACAAGCCTGAAAAGGAAAATGGCAATATCTTTGGCGAGCAAGTCAGAGCTTATCTTCTTGAAAATCCAGCCGTTATCCGGGAGGCTATTGAAGTCCTAACGGCCCAGGAGGAAGCAACTGCAGCTGAGAAGAAAAAAAATGCACTTGCAACGCGGATGGATGAACTTGAAAATGACGGGTACAGTTTTGTTGCCGGAAACCCGAAGGGCGACATAACAATCGTCGAATTTTTTGATTACCGCTGCGGCTATTGCAAGCGCAGCTTTCCGGATTTGATGAAAACGGTGGAAGAAGATGGCAATATCCGTCTGGTGATGAAAGAATTCCCGATCCTCGGAGAACAATCTGTTCTGGCCGCGCGCGCCGTTATGGCCTCGGAAAAACAGGGAAAATACAACGAATTTCATGCAACCATGATGCAGTCTCGTGGCAGTCTGAGCCTGGACAAAATCATGAATTATGCATCCGATGTAGGGTTGGATGTCTCGAAACTCGCACAAGACATGAAATCGGATGAGATCACGGATAATATCCGCAGAACCTATGATTTGGCCCGCGCCCTCGATATTAATGGAACGCCCGCCTTCGTCATTGGCGGTCAACTGGCACCAGGTGCCATCCCCGCAGAAATGATGAAAAGAATGGTTGCGGAAGCCCGTACAAAAAAGGCGGCTACCGCAACCAATTGATTTCAGGAACAGAATGGATCAGATCACACCGCGGTTAATCTGATCCAATTCGATGGATTCAAACAACGCCTGGAAGTTACCCTCACCAAATCCTTCATTACCTTTACGTTGAATGAGCTCAAAGAAAATGGGGCCAATGACATTCTGGGTGAAGATCTGTAGAAGCAGCCCCTGCCCGTCTGTCGGCGCACCATCCAGCAGAATTTTGAACTCTTTCAGCCGCTGCGTATCTTCCCCATGATCTTTTACACGGGCATCCAGAAGCTCATAATAAGTCTCCGGGGTCGTCTGGAAGTCTACGTCTGATTTCTGCATTGTCGCGACAGAATTAAAGATGTCATCAGTCCCAAGGGCAATATGTTGAATACCCTCACCGTGATAGGCATCCAGATACTCTTGAATTTGCGACTTGTCGTCGGAACTTTCATTGATCGGGATACGAATCTTTCCGCAAGGGCTGGTCATTGCCTTACTTTTAAGGCCGGTCAATTTGCCTTCAATATCGAAGTAGCGAATTTCCTTGAAATTGAAAAGCCGCTCATAAAAGTCAGACCATTCATCCATGCGTCCGCGATGCACATTATGGGTCAGGTGATCTATGTAGGTCAGGCCTGCCCCGACAGGATGACGTTCCTCCCCTTCAATAGGGACAAAATCAACATCATAGATAGATCCTTTGTCACCATATCGATCAACAAGGTAAATCAGAGAATCTCCAATTCCTTTGATTGCCGGAATATTAAGCTCCATCGGGCCGGTATTGCTTTCAACGGCCCAGGCTCCTGCAGCTTTGGCCTGTTCAATTGCTTTTGCTGCGTCTTTAACCCGAAACGCCATGGCACATGCGCACGGACCATGAATGCGGGCGAAAGACTGGGCGAAGCTGTCCGGCTCAGCATTGACAATGAAATTCACATCCCCTTGTCGGTACAAGGTCACGTCTTTTGATCTGTGTTTGGAGACCGGACGAAAACCCATCTGAATGAACAAAGCACCAAGTGCTTCCGGATCCGGTGCTGCATATTCCACAAACTCAAATCCATCCGTCTGCATCGGATTATCCCAAAGGTCGGCCACAACATCCTCCATCGTTTACATCAGATTTTATATAGTTACATTTGAAACTATATTTTTCAAGTTGTTCTTTTTGCCCTTCAAAGTCAAGATAGGCTTATGAAAAAAGAGTCAAGTCATCTAAACCTGCGGCGGTTCCTCCCATACCGATTGACAAAATTGTCCGGGATTGTCAGCCGAAGTCTGGCTGATCGTTACTCACGTCAGTTCGATCTCACTATTCAGGAATGGCGTATTCTGGCAATCCTCGGTGAAAAGCCGGGCCTGACGGCTCGCGAGGTTGGGGATCTTGCCTCCCTGGACAAAGTCCATATGAGCCGGGCAACCGAAAAACTTGAAAAGGCTGGCCGCTTGACCCGACAGGTGGTGGCCAAGGATCGGCGGGCGTTCTCCCTCCACCTGACACCAGCCGGTCAGGAAATCCTCAATCAGATAGTCCCTTTAGCACAGGGCTATGAAAAACTGTTATTGAAAGAATTTTCACCAGATGAAATTGAACAACTTGATTCCTTTCTGAACAGACTTGATCAACGGGCCGATGACCTCATTCCTCATCTGAAAGAACCGGGTCTCTGACCACGCCCAAACTCCTTGCTATCGGTTAAGCCGAGAAATGATCTCACTTAATCGAGACCAGCTTTGCATGGCAATCGGAATCGCCAGAGCAGCTTCAACATAGTCCCAGGAATACGCAATAATGGCAAAAATTTGCCCGGCAGTTGCACCGGTTATGGTCGTTCCCCAATAAAGATTAAAAAGAATAAACCCAATCTGGAGGACGAATATACCGCCATAAACAAACGCTTCTGTATCGGAAAGGGCAATTTCAGTCTGTCGAAGGGCTTTCAAATGCTTGAAAAGAACGCCTCTTATCCCTGTTTTCAAGGCCCTGACCTGATATTCCTGCTGCGTATTCAAGGTTCCATTGAGGCTGTAAAAGCGTCGATGGAACAGGCCGTAGAAGCCAACCATGGCCGCGATGACCAGCAGACAGGATACGCCGAGATAAAGGTCAAATGCGGATAGGACAACAAGGCTGACACCGACCTGTATAACGGCTGTCATCAAATCCGGCAGTTCCAGTTCCAGAAAGTCAATTAATTCTCGGGACATATCAAGACGTGCGGTCATTGCTGAATGGTCAAGCTGAGAGACACGCCCATGCACATCCATGCCGAGCCGAACTCTGAGACCTCCGTACACTCGGGTATCATAAATCCTTCTGGCAACGGCGACGCTTCCCAGTAAAGCAAGAATACTGCCCAGCCAAACAATGGAGACAACACTCCCCTCCAACAAACCGTCTATGGATAAGCCGATGAATAGAGGTATCAAGGCGATCAGAATATTTTCAACAATCAGGATAAGCCAGGTCGTTAATATTCTGCCGAAGGATTGCGCAAAAACTGACAGGAAGCCGATTGGGTAGGTTGGTTTCTTCATGTAAATACCGTATATGAACGAACGTTCATTATCTAATAAACCTGTTATCAAAAACAAGAACTTTTATCTTTCTTATTGACATAATACCTTTTGGTACTATTTTTATGATACCGAACGGTATTGCTTTTGATTTTTGGAGAGTCCAAATGACAGACGGCTTGCAAAAAACATTTCGTGCGTTGGCAGATCCAACGCGACGTAACATTCTTCTCCATCTCAGTCGACAGGATATGACGATTGGAGAGGTCGCCTCACATTTCGATGTGACCCGAGCGGCTATCAAAAAGCATCTGACAATCCTGGAAGAAGGAAAACTTCTGTCAGTACGTGTTCAGGGGCGCGAACGCATCAATCACCTAGAGCCCTTAAAACTCAAATCTGTCAGCGACTGGACCAACCATTTCAGCCAGTTCTGGGATGGTCGCTTACAAGCCCTTCAATCCGTTATCGAGGAAGAGGAACAATAATGCCCAATATCAGTATCACAAAAACCGTTTTTTTTAACGCCTCCCCCGCCATTGTCTGGACCTATCTGACCGAGAAGGAAAAACTAGGAAAATGGTTTCATCCTGCGGAAAAAGATCTTGAAGAAGGTAAAGACTACGCCTTAGTTGCAATGGCCGATGACGGGGCTCTGGTTCCCCAATGCTGGGGAGTTGTAAAAAAAATGAACCCGCCCACCGAACTTGTCTGGTCCTTTACCGTCAAACCGATGAACGGTGTCATGACGACAGTGACCTGGACACTTGAAGAGTGTGCGGGCGGAACAAAGCTGACTCTGGTTCATTCCGGCCTTCCCGGCACACCCGATGACTTCGGTCTTGTAAAAGCTTTGGATGCCGGGTGGGATATGCATCTGGGGCGCTTTAGATCAGAACTCGACTAAGATCTTCTCGGCGAACAACACTAACCCCGGAGAAAAGAGTATCCGATGTCTCTCTTCGGGTTTAGTACTTTATTGTGTTAATGGAATGCGGCCAAATCCCGGCAATTTGAGCGCCATATCATTCACATCAAATCCAGCAGTCAATCCCAACAGATGGAATTCGATCCCTTCTTCAGGCCCAGCCGAAAACCCGCCATACCCTTTGACGGAAACCTGTATTCCCTTCCCGCTAACGGGGATACCGATCAGTTCCTGATTGACCAGATAGTCTTTCCCAATGGCGGTCGGGGGTAAATCAAGGCGAAGTTCAGGAATTTGCCGGCCGATATATGCCGTGAAGGTGTTTGAGTTGGGGCCCGGCCACACCGTATAATCGTCTTTATGAGGATAGGAGGAAACTACCGGCTCCAGTTTTTGAATAATGGCCTCCGCTTCAGATCCTCTTATATCCCTGAGAATATAAGGGCGGTTCCCAGCCCAATAATTGTCCGGCGCCCCTCGCCGGATGGTTAGAGGTGGACTGCGCCAGCCAATGACCTCATATCGTTTATATTGCGCGGCATTTTTTTTCTTTACCGAAATCCATGTATGAACAGCAAAGCTTCCCCGCCAGCCCCAGGTTCGGGCGGCAAGCACTTGAACAATAGCGGGTTTGTAAATCGCAGGATCTGGTGATTGATAAGTACGGTCATACCGGGCATTCGACCAGTGCTTTGTTTCCACGCCATATTCACTGGCATAAGAAATCAACTGCGGCGCGGCAAACGGCAGCATTATCAGACATAAAACCAATACTGTTTTCAAGACAAACCGTTTCATGCATCTCCCCATCCTACCTATTATAGACAAGGAGACGCGAAAAAGCCGTCAAGAATATGACTTTATCAGATCAATCCTGCGAGAGGTGAGCTTGGATCCGCATATTGTTTGCGCGGCATGCGTCCCGCCAAAAACGATTTCCGTCCCGCGGTCACGGCATCTTTCATTGCTGACGCCATAATGACCGGATTTTTTGCATGGGCAATGGCCGAATTCATCAAAACACCATCGCAGCCCAGCTCCATGGCAATCGTTGCATCGGACGCGGTTCCAACGCCTGCATCAACAATAACCGGCACTTTCGCTTGATCCTTGATGATGCCAATCCCCACAGGGTTCTGAATGCCTAAACCAGATCCAATCGGTGCCCCGAGCGGCATGATCGCCACGCACCCCATATCTTCCAGCATCTGACAGAGTATGGGATCATCCGAGCAATAGACCATCACCTTAAAACCTTCATTGACCAGGGTCTCAGCAGCTTTTAGGGTTTCAGGCATGTTCGGGTACAGCGTTTTCTCATGCCCCAGAACTTCCAGTTTCACCAAGTCCCAACCTCCGGCTTCGCGGGCCAGACGCAATGTCCGCAAAGCTTCATCCGCTGTGTAGCAAAAGGCTGTATTGGGCAAATAGGTGTATTTTTTAGGGTCTACATAATCTACCAGCATCGGCTGGTTTTTATCCGTGATATTCACGCGCCGGACGGCAACTGTCACAATATCAGCACCCGATGCTTCAATTGCGAGTTTGGTTTCTTCGAAGTCTTTGTATTTTCCGGTTCCTACGATCAAACGAGATTTAAAAACTTGCCCGGCCACTTCAAATGGATCTTCACTCTGCACAGAACCGCCTCCAATAAAATGTACGATCTCAAGCTTGTCTCCGTCTTCCAGGGGTGTCGTAGAATAGGCTGATTTCGGGACGATCTCGAGATTCCTCTCAAGGGCGACCTTCTGTCCGTCCAGTTCCAGATCCTTCAGCAATTCGTCAATGGTGAGAGACCGGTTATACTCTCTCTTTTCACCATTTATCGTGAGATTCATCAAATTTACCCTTAGCGAAGCAACAAATCGGTGTTGTGATTTTCGGGATTATGGTGCCGGGAAGCGCCTGTTGCAACCTTGATCGACTACAGGTGTCATACTTTCTTCACATTTAGCGACGCAACTGCTTTATCATCACACAAAACTTGATTATAAGAGGTCGGACGACTTGAAGGCTACCGGCCTGAATGGGGTGAGAATGGGAAAGTCAGTTCTGATTGTAAATGGCCCGAACCTGAATTTGCTCGGGAAGCGGGAACCTGAAATATATGGCCACACAACACTGGCCGATATTGAAGATCTTTGCGCCCGCCAAGCAACGGCTTTGGGACTGACTTTTGAGTTTATGCAAAGCAATCATGAAGGAGAGATGATTGATGCCATTCAGAAAGCAGCTGACCGTCACTCAGGCATCATTCTTAATGCCGCCGCTTATACCCATACATCTGTCGCATTGATGGATGCAATAAAAGCAGTGGGGCTTCCTTGTATTGAAGTCCACCTCTCCAATATATTCTCACGCGAGGCCTATCGCCATAAAAGTTATATTTCATCGGTTGCCGCAGGTGTTATTTGCGGTTTTGGAGCCAAGGGATATGCTTTGGCCCTGGAAGCCCTCGCCGATACTTTTGATCAACAGAAATGAAAAGCCGAAACAAAATGAGTAAACTGGACATCGATAAAGACGTCATCCGAGAACTAGCCGAAATCATGAACGAGACCGGTTTGGGGGAAATCGAGGTCGAACACGGCAGCAGCCGTCTTCGGGTTTCCAGAGGCTCAACAGGTGTTGCCGCTTCCGCACCGCAGGTTTTTGCCGCCCCAGCTGCTGCGGCAGCGCCGGTGCCTGTTGCACAGGCAGAGGCGCCGGCTCCATCCGATGCCTCTTCTCATCCTGGCGCTGTCAAATCACCAATGGTTGGCACAGCCTATCTTGCGCCTGAACCGGGCGCAGCTGTCTTTATCAATGTTGGCGATGCGGTTTCCCAGGGTCAGACATTACTGATCGTCGAAGCCATGAAAACCATGAATCCGATTGCCGCACCAAAAGGCGGTAAGATTGTTGATATACTGATCAGCGATTCAGAACCTGTTGAGTTTGGGCAACCTCTCGTCATTATCGAGTGAGCGAGTAGACATTAGATGTTTAAAAAAATCCTTATCGCCAATCGCGGGGAAATTGCTCTTCGTATTCACCGGGCTTGCCGGGAAATGGGCATTCAAACCGTCGCCGTTCATTCCGAAGCGGATGCGGACGCCATGCATGTTCGCTTGGCCGATGAAAGTGTCTGTATTGGACCGCCCAGCTCGACAGCAAGCTATTTGAATATTCCGTCAATCA
The DNA here is from genome assembly GCA_039975135.1 of Sneathiella sp. Classification (GTDB taxonomy): domain Bacteria; phylum Pseudomonadota; class Alphaproteobacteria; order Sneathiellales; family Sneathiellaceae; genus Sneathiella. The sequence continues at coordinate 149,880 of JBDWHS010000027.1, forward strand.
TTGCGGCTGCAGAAGTCACCAATGCGGATGCCATTCATCCGGGATACGGCTTTCTATCGGAAAATGCCAAATTCGTTGATATCGTGACGGAGCATGGGATCAAGTTCATTGGTCCGTCAGCCGATCATATCCGGTTGATGGGCGATAAGATTGCTGCCAAGGAGACGATGAGGAAATTCGGCGTTCCCTGCGTTCCCGGATCCGACGGCGAAGTCAAGACCATTGAAGAAGCGAAAGAGATCGCGGCTGGTATCGGCTATCCCGTGATCATTAAAGCCTCTGCCGGCGGCGGTGGACGCGGTATGAAGGTTGCGGTCAATGAAGGGGCGATTTCAGAAGCGTTCTCTTCTGCCCGTGCAGAATCACAACTCGCATTCGGTGACAACGCCGTCTATATCGAAAAATACCTCAGCACTCCTCGGCATATTGAAATTCAGATTCTGGCGGACGGTCAGGGGAATGTTGTCCATTTGGGTGAGCGGGATTGCTCCCTTCAGCGCCGACATCAAAAAGCCCTGGAGGAAACCCCCTCTCCTGCCTTGAAGGACGAACTTCGGGCTTCTATCGGTAAAACGGTTTCGGATGCTATTCGTGACATGAATTATGAAGGTGTCGGCACCATCGAATTTCTGTTCGAGAATGATGAGTTCTATTTCATTGAAATGAACACGCGGTTGCAGGTTGAGCATCCGGTCACAGAAATGATCACCGGTATTGATTTGGTACGCGAACAAATCAATGTTGCGACAGGCCATAAGCTAACATTGAAGCAGGATGACATCAAATTCTCCGGCCACTCTATTGAATGTCGTATTACAGCGGAAGATCCGGTGACATTTGCTGCCTCCCCTGGCCCGGTGCTTGAATTTCATGCACCAGGGGGATTAGGGGTGCGCGTCGATTCAGCCCTTTATTCCGGTTACAATGTTCCGCCCTATTATGACAGCCTGATTGCCAAACTGATTGTCCATGCCTCCAACAGACAGGAATGTCTGAAACGGTTAGACCGGGCTCTGGAAGAGTTTGTTGTCGGCGGCATAAAAACAACATTGCCTTTGCATCAGCAACTCATTCAGAATGATGAGTTCATTGAAGGCAACTATAACATCCACTGGCTGGAAAAATTTATTGAGGACCGTAATTAGGGTCAGGACCTAGTCGACACATTTATGCCTGCTTTGACGCCCGAGATACTACTCAACGCCTATACACACGGGATTTTCCCGATGTCGGAATCACGGGACGATCCGGACTTGTTCTGGGTCGATCCTGAGCGGCGCGGCATTTTTCCGCTCAACAGGATACACGTGACTAAAAGCCTGGCAAAAGTGATCCGAAAAGAGCCCTACCGCGTTACAATCGACACCTGCTTCCGTCAGGTGATGAAAGAATGCGCGGCTCCCGCCGAAGATCGCTCAAGCACCTGGATCAACAGAACCATTCTCGATCTTTACACGGAACTTCATCTTAACGGGAATGCTCATTCAGTGGAATGCTGGGAAGAAGATAGGCTCGTTGGCGGCCTCTACGGCGTGTCATTTGCAGGTGTTTTCTGCGGCGAGAGCATGTTTACCCGCAAAACGAATGCCAGCAAAATTGCCCTGGTCTATCTTGCTGCGAGACTACGGGCAGGTGGCTATAAATTGCTGGATACACAGTTTCTAACGGACCACCTTGCAACCATGGGAGCCGTTGAAATTTCAAGAGAAGAATATCACCGCAGGCTGGACGAAGCCCTTGGTTTTGAAGGTGATTTTCATTCCTTGCCTTTGGATACACCGCCCTCTGACATTTTGCAGTCAATCACCCAGACATCGTAAACCGGATGCTCTAAAGCATTAAGCGCCGGACTAGACGCAAACATCCATCCGCTAAAGACCTGAAGAGCCTCCTCATCCTGCTTTATTTCTCGAATTTCAAGAAATGTTGCCGTCTCCGGTGCCTCTTCGGGTGGACGCTTTAAGCATTTACGGCTGGTAATTTCCAGTGTTCCATAAGTCACTGTCTCACCAATCGGAATAATAAGATCCTGTATACGTGCCGTTACCTTATCAAGTGCCCGAACAACCGATGCTTCGCCCGGAATGGAGGCTGCATGAGCAAGTGGAGATAAAGCAGCCAGACTTAACGAGATCCACAAAATCCGCCGGGTTAAGCGTCGCTTCATGGATCTTTTTTCGCGTCGCCGGAACCGGCGCTGAAAATCGCCTGTCCGATCAAGTCCATCAAGCTTACAGAACTTTGCGTGAAGGTGATTTCATCACCATCTTCCAGCATATCTTCGGCACCACCGGGCTGTAAATCAAGATAGCTGCCCCCCAGAAGACTTTCCGCGGCAATCTTCGCACCGGTATCTTCCGGAATGGCAAGCTGCTCCCGCAGAGAAATGCCGATAATCGCTTGATAGGTTTCGGTATCGAGCACCTGACTCACCACAGTGCCGACCTTGATACCGCTCATTCGAACATCACTGCCCACCTGCAGGCCATCCACCTTATCAAAGCGGGCCACGAGATTGAGGCCATCACCATTTGTATTCAGATCGGCTGTGCGATAGGCAAAGATTAGAAAAATCGTTGCAAAAGCGAGGACAACACCCCCGATAATGGTTTCGACAATATTATTTCCCAAATCTCATGCCCCACTTTTTTAAGCTCATTAAAGCAAGTTAGTCGTTATTCCGGCTTCCAGGCTTCATAGTCTGTCGTTGCTTTTTGCCGCTGTCCATCCGTGTTTACTGCGCCCCCGGGCTGATAGGCGAACTCCGTGCCCGTCAGGTTTGGCAGATGTTCTTCTTCCCAGCTCTGGGATTGAGTGGATTGTTCGGATGGCAGCTGATTTGTTGTATAATGCAACCATATATGCCAGGCCGCGGGCACTTTCGAGGCTTCAGGGCTTCCTTTATAAAGAACCCAGCGACGCGCACGCCCCACAGGGCCGGTCGGTTTGCCTTTTTCTTTAAAATAGCGATTGCCGAACTGATCTTCACCGACCTGCTCGCCTTTCCACCAGGTAAACAATCTCGTGCCCAGCGTAGCCATAATATTCTCTTTCGTCAGAAAACTCATGAATTTTGCAGGAATATGGCACTCAAGTCCCTGCCCGTCCAGTCTAACTTTATACAAAAACATCAATTTTCCATGAATCTGTGACCAATGAGCTGCAAAGAAATTCTAAGCCTCTATTCACGGAATGATTCTTGTCTGACTTAGGGGCATTCACGATTTTGTGTCTTTTAGGTCACCGGTAAAAAAAATTTTGAAGACCTCATTTTTTGCTTGCATCACATGAGAGGTCACAAAACTGCCATATTGCACGACATGTAGGTGAGCGGAACAATTCGCCCACTAGATCTTGCTATATATCTCTGTTGACTTCACAAAATCTCATTGGCACCATCCTAGCGCCTGAAGGAGCAGACAATACTACATGTTGTGTTTTTGGATGAATATTTCCAGCCATAAAACGCAGAATACGGTCGTTTCTATATCTTTTGGCTCTGTTGAGGATTTTTTTTGAGGACACACAATTATGCGTATTTCTCGGCGTTTCACTGATGATAATTCTTCACCTTATGCGAAAATAAAGTTTCGTCAGGCGTCGAGTGAAATTCGAAACCCCGATGGATCGATTGTCTTCAAATTGGACAACATAGACGTCCCAGCAGAATGGTCGCAGGTTGCCTGCGATATCATTGCGCAAAAATATTTCAGAAAAGCGGGCGTTCCGGCCCACCTCAAATCTGTCAAAGAAGAAGATGTTCCTGATTGGCTGTCCCGCCAGGTTGCCGATGACGAGGCCCTGGAAAAACTGAACGAGGAAGAGCGTATTGGCGGTGAGACGTCTGCCACTCAGGTTTTTGATCGATTAGCAGGTACCTGGACTTATTGGGGCTGGAAAGGCGGTTATTTTGATACCGAAGAAGATGCCTCAGCCTATTTTGACGAAATGCGTTTCATGCTGGCCAAACAAATGGGGGCTCCCAATTCACCTCAATGGTTCAATACCGGCCTGCACTGGGCCTATGGCATTTCAGGACCCGCGCAAGGCCATTCCTATGTAGATTACAAAACCGGCAAACTGAAGAAATCCGTCAATTCCTACGAACATCCACAACCACATGCCTGCTTCATCCAGTCTGTTGATGATGATCTGGTCAATGATGGTGGCATTATGGATCTCTGGGTTCGTGAAGCACGTCTCTTTAAATATGGCTCCGGGACGGGCACCAATTTCTCCAATGTTCGCAGTGGCGGTGAAAGCCTCTCTGGCGGCGGTAAATCTTCAGGACTGATGAGCTTCCTGAAAATCGGTGACCGGGCGGCCGGTGCCATTAAATCCGGCGGAACAACCCGCCGCGCGGCTAAAATGGTAACACTGGATATCGATCATCCGGATATTGAAGAATATATTCAATGGAAAGCAGTTGAAGAACAGAAAGTCGCAGCCCTTGTTGCAGGCTCTAAACTTTGCAGCCAACATCTGAATAAAGTCATTCAGGCCTGCCAGGCGATTGAAGGCGATGAAGCGTATAATACCGCTGAAAACCCGGAGCTTCGGAAAGCCATTCTGGGTGCCCGCAAGGCAATGGTGCCGGAAAATTATATTCAGCGGGTTATCCAGTTTGCTAAGCAAGGTTACACTGAAATTGAATTTTCAACCTACAATACCGATTGGGACTCAGAAGCTTATCTGACAGTTTCGGGGCAAAACTCCAACAATTCAGTTCGTATCACAAACGATTTTATCGAGTCTGTGCTTGATGACGGCAACTGGGACTTGATCCGCCGCGTCGATGGCCGTGTTGCCAAAACCGTCAAGGCAAAAGACCTCTGGGAAATGATTGGTGAAAGCGCCTGGCAGTCTGCAGATCCCGGTTTGCAATATGACACAACAATTAATGAATGGCACACGTGCCCGCAGGATGGCCGGATCAATGCCTCCAATCCGTGCTCGGAATATATGTTCCTCGATGATACGGCTTGTAACTTGGCATCGCTTAATCTGATGACCTTCCGCCGCGCGGATAAAAGCTTTGATGTTGAGAGCTTTGAGCACGCTGTGCGCCTCTGGACAGTGACCCTTGAGATTGCCGTCATGATGGCACAATTCCCATCCGAGGAAATTGCCAAACTCTCCTACAAATTCCGGACTTTGGGCCTCGGTTTTGCCAATATTGGCGGCCTCCTTATGTCTCAGGGCCTATCTTATGATTCAGATGAAGGCCGGGCACTCTGCGGTGCCATCTCAGCGCTGATGACCGGAACTGCCTACAAGACCAGTGCTGAAATGGCAGGTGAGCTGGGCGCATTTCCTGGCTATAAAAAGAATGCTGCCGATATGTTGCGGGTCATTCGTAATCACAGAAATGCAGCCTATGGCAAAACAGGCGGATATGAAGATCTGATGGTCACCCCTGTTCCTCTTGATCAGGCTAATTGCCCGGAGATCTCAATTGTCGAAGCGGCTGTCTCTGCATGGGATAAAGCGCTGAGCCTTGGTGAAAAACATGGATACCGGAATGCACAATCTACTGTGATCGCACCAACAGGTACGATCGGCCTGGTTATGGATTGCGACACCACCGGTATCGAGCCTGATTTTGCCTTGGTCAAATTTAAAAAACTTGCCGGAGGCGGTTACTTCAAGATTATCAATCGCGTTGTTCCAGAAGCGCTTGAAACATTGGGCTATAGCCGTGCTGAGACTCGCGATATTATTTCCTACGCCGTTGGCCATGGTACGCTTCAGGATGCCCCTGGCGTCAATCATGAAACGCTGCGTGCGAAAGGCTTTACGGATGAGCTGCTTGAAGAAATTGAAAAAGGCCTTGCAGCAAGCTTCGATATCAAATTCGTTTTCAATAAATATACGTTGGGCCAAGAGTTCTGCACAGAAACGCTTAAGCTTTCTGCTGAAGACCTTGACGACTATAACTTTGATTTGCTCTCTGCCATCGGTTTCACCCGCAAGGAAATAGAAGCCGCGAACACCTATTGCTGCGGCTCGATGACATTAGAGGGAGCGCCGCTCCTTAAAGACGAACATCTTTCCGTCTTTGATTGCGCGAACCCTTGTGGTCGCATTGGCAAACGTCTTCTTTCCGTTGACAGTCATATCCGAATGATGGCGGCATCACAGCCTTTTATCTCCGGCGCGATTTCAAAAACCATCAACATGGCGAACAGCAGTACTGTTGAAGATTGTAAAGACGCCTATCTCCTGTCCTGGAAACTCGGCTTGAAGGCAAATGCACTTTACCGGGACGGCTCCAAATTAAGCCAGCCTCTGTCCGCAATCGCCGTGGATGAAGAAGATGAGATGGAAATGGAAGAGCAAATTCAGGCTCCGCCAGCGGCTGCAAGCACTGTTATCGCCGAGCGGATTGTGGAGCGTATGGTTAGTGAGCGGAAAAAGCTGCCAACACGGCGCAAAGGCTACACACAAAAAGCCGTTGTCGGCGGCCATAAGGTCTATTTGCGAACAGGTGAATATGATGACGGCTCCATCGGTGAATTGTTTATCGATATGCATAAGGAAGGCGCGGCCTTCCGCAGCCTGATGAATAATTTCGCGATCGCTATTTCCATTGGCCTTCAATATGGCGTTCCGCTGGAAGAATTTGTTGAGGCTTATACCTTCACCCGCTTCGAACCCTCTGGCATTGTCGAGGGTAATGACGCCATCAAAATGTCTACATCCATCCTTGATTACCTGTTCAGGGAGTTGGCCATTTCGTATCTGGGCCGCAATGATCTTGCTCATGTGAATACAGATGACCTGCAAATTGATGCCCTTGGCGGCGGAGAAGCACAGGCTGAAATTTCAGATGAGGAAGTCAAAGAAACTGCGGCTCTGGGAAATGTCATCAATCTAACATCCACCGGTTATGTACGATCCAATAATTTCCAGGTTCTGCAAGGCGGCCTGTCGGCCATGACCATGGCTGCAGGACAAGCCGCTTCCGCGGCAGCAGCTACTGAACAAGCAGGTACAGCGACCCCGCCGCAGCCAACCACTCCTAATGTCAGCGCCCGACCTGCATCTACAGCCAAAAGTGGCAGCGCGTCACGGATTGACAAAGTGCGCGAAGCGCGCATGAAAGGCTATGAAGGAGATAGTTGTGGGGAATGCGGTAATTTCACGTTGGTCAGAAACGGGACCTGCATGAAGTGCGACACCTGCGGATCAACAAGCGGATGTTCATAAAATCTATGACATAGCTTTTAAAGATAAGTAGTAATTCGCGTAACTTGTATTGTGTACTGTTGAGTAACTGGTTTGTGTATACGTTAAGCATGCTGGAGTTGGGGGACCAGAGCCTGCCATGGCAGGGCCAGCATGCTTGTAAACAGGCCTATTAAACAGATATGTCTGTCTCTTGGGCGGCTCGTTTCTTAGAAATGCGCCGCCCATTTTTCAAGGAATTTAGCTCCATCCGGTCTGCTTTCCTTTTCGGCGAGCATTCATAGTGATGGCCCTTTTCATTTTAGGCATGATGATCTCACTTTGTGGCTTCCCAAAGAGCCAACCCTGACCATAATCAACACCGAGTGACTTCAGGAGTTGTGCTTGCTCCCTGGTTTCAACCATCTCAGCAATCGTGCCGATACGAAGATCCTGGCAGAGCCGCGCCATACTTTTAAGGATTGCGGCATCTTTGTCATTATTCAGAACATCTCGGACATAGGCACCATCGATCTTCACGTAATCGATTGTCAGCGCCCGAATATACTGGAAAGAAGCCGAACCAGCTCCCATGTCGTCAAGGCTGATTTTCGTACCGTCTTTACGGAAGATCTGCAGCACTCTTTCAGCTCGCACCAGATCTTTGATCTGACTGGATTCAGTTACTTCCAAACCGATAAAGGTCCTAAAATCGGGATAGTTATTCAATAGAGAATGCAAAGAATCAATAAAACTGTCGGATTCCAGAGAATGTCCGGAGATATTAATAGCGAGACCGGGAATCTGATCTCCCCGTGCTTTAAATTCTTTCAGATATTCCAACGCCTTCTTGCATACCGCTAAATCCAGATCCGGTATAATACCGACCTCTTCGGCAAAGGTAACCGTTTCATAAGGAGATTCACCATCCTTGAAACGACACAATACTTCATGATGATGAAGTTGTTCATCCAGCAAACTGACGATCGGTTGATAAACAAGATTAAATTGGTGCCGGTTAAAGACATTTTTAAGGTTGGAAATCCGGTTCATGGTGGTTTCCATCCGCCCTTGCAAACCATCCGCCAGATTTTCGATATTGAACTGCCCGTTTTCGCTATTCACGTAGCTATTGATAACAAACATTAAAGCGTGATTGGCATTTTCAGAAGACAGTTTCCCCTTATCCAGATCCACTGAACTTGGAGACACCCGAATTCCGTGCCCGGGTGCTATTTCGTTCGACAGGCTTTCGACTTTGTCTTTCAACAAACTCTGATCAACCGATTTACTGTGCAAAATACCGTATTTATCACCGTCGATACGGCCTGCAGAATCTCCCCCTGAAGAGTAACTCCTGAATATCGATCCCATCTTGGCCAGGAATTCTGCCATATCATCTTCTGAAATGTTCTGCGCCATTTCACTCAGATTTTCAAGATACAGCATGGTGAGCTCAAGACCCTGGCCTGTCTCTGCAGCAAGTGACAGCTGATCATTGGCCAGTGACATAAATTCGTTTTTATCCAGTAAGCCGGTTTCTGTATCCCGATTGACAGATAAAGACTGTGCCGCTGGAAGACCCGTTACATTCAGGGTTAGATATAAATGTCCATGTGTCCTTGGAAGGCTGCATGCACCGACAACCGCCATCAGATTTGTATCTTTCATGCGGGCTGCAACAGGGCTGATCCGTTCGCCTTCTTTCATATTATCCAGAAGGTATGAGATAACCCGTTGATCGTCAGGCTCCAGAATTTCGGTAAATTTCTGCCCCGTCAATTCGGACAAACCACGTCCTGTGATTCCTTTGGCAGCGCCAGAGATAAAGCAGATAACGCCCTGATGATCCAATTCGATCAGCAGGTCTGCTGCTGCAAACGAAAAGGCAACAAAGCGCTCCTTATCGTCTCTCAGTTCATTCAGTTTGTTGGATTCGCTCACGCATCTGCCCTTTTTATTAAGGGCTTATAATATCGATCCAAAAGTTAAAAAAAGGAAAAGGACAGCACCGAAATATATAAACCCCCGACGGAAACCGGAGGTTTATATCTCCGTCTCCATTAGCTTTCCGGCTTGGGCTCCGGCATTACCGTCCGAATATGAAGTTCCCTCAAATTCTTGGGCGGTACAGGTGCGGGTGCCTGCATCATCAGATCCTGAGCCTGCTGATTCATCGGGAACAGGATAACTTCCCGAATATTGGGCTCATCTGCCAGCAACATGACGATACGGTCAACCCCTGGTGCAATGCCACCATGCGGCGGCGCACCATAACGGAAGGCGCTCAACATGCCGCCAAACCGATCTTCCACAACCTGCGGATCATAACCCGCAATCTCAAAAGCTTTCATCATGATGTCAGGACGGTGATTCCGGATCGCGCCGGAGGATAATTCAATACCGTTACAAACGATATCATACTGGTAGCCTTTGATATCCAAAGGATCCATAGTCTCCAACGCTTCCAGGCCACCCTGCGGCATGGAAAACGGATTATGGCTGAAATCCAGTTTCTTTTCTTTTTCGTCATATTCATACATGGGAAAATCAATAACCCAGCAGAATTTGAAAACATCTTTCTCGCAAATATCAAGATCATTGCCAACGATATTTCGCGCCTTGCCCGCCAGCTCGGCCGCTTCAAGCTCCTTGCCGCACGCAAAGAAGATACCGTCGCCGTCTTTAACGCCGGCGGTTTGCTGAATCTGCGCGATACGGTCCGCATCAAGGTTTTTCGCAATCGGTCCTTTAGCTTCTCCATCCTTAAATATGATATAGCCAAGTCCGCCGGCGCCTTCTTTGCGGGCCCAGTCATTCATTTTATCAAAGAAACTGCGGGCCCGATCCCCCGCCCCTGGCGCAGGAATAGCCCGAACAACAGATCCTTTTTCTACGGCCCCTGCAAACAGACCAAACCCGGATCCCCGGAAAATTTCGGTCACATCAGAGAGTAAAATCGGATTCCGCAAATCGGGCTTGTCAGAGCCATATTTCAACATGGCTTCATCAAATGGAATTTTGACAAAAGGCGTGACAACCTTGCGATTTCCGGCAAACTCCTGGAAGACCTTTGTCAGAACAGGTTCAACAGCGCTAAATACGTCATCCTGAGTGACAAACGCCATTTCAATGTCGAGCTGATAGAATTCACCTGGGCTGCGATCTGCGCGGGCATCCTCATCCCTGAAACATGGAGCGATCTGAAAATACCGGTCAAAGCCCGACATCATCACGAGCTGTTTAAATTGCTGCGGCGCCTGTGGGAGGGCATAAAACTGTCCTGGATGCATGCGGCTTGGCACAAGGAAGTCACGCGCACCTTCAGGGGAAGAGGCTGTCAGGATAGGAGTCTGAAATTCCATAAAACCCTGCTCGACCATATTACCGCGCAAAGCTGCGATTACTTTCGAGCGCAGAATGATATTATTATGCAACCTATCCCGGCGTAAATCCAGATAGCGGTGACGCAGACGAATATCTTCAGGATATTCCTGCTCTCCGAAAACCGGCATTGGTAACTCTTCCGCAGCGGACTGCAGGGCAAAATCTTCGATATCAATTTCGATTTTACCGGTCGGCAGATTTGGGTTCACAGTCTCTTCGCTTCTCGCGACAACCTTACCCGTGACCGTAATAACGCTTTCAGATCGGGCAGCCTCAACATGTTTGAAGACAGGCATATCTGTTTCGATTACACATTGGGTAATGCCATAGTGATCGCGCAAATCGACAAAAAGCAAATTACCGTGATCGCGTTTCCGATGGACCCAGCCGGATAGGCGGACGGTTTTACCAACGTCACTGTCACGAAGTTCAGCGCAAGTATGTGTACGATAACTATGCATCACGGTTCTCTTAAGCGTTTGTCAGGATCATTTGCCCGCAAGCAGGCACTAAAGGGCTTGTCTTACATCCTTTTTAAGCAAACGCCAACCTTCCTTTATCCTAAAAAATGGTCTAACTTGGGGTATAATGCCATTCTACCGGTTTAATTCACCATAACCCGGGTGTAAAGACCTGAAAAAGAGCAAAAATATTCATGCAGATTGTGACCACGACTGACAGCCTTGCCGAACTCTGTGCCCGCCTATCAGACCATCCGTATATTACGATTGATACCGAGTTTCTCAGAGAAAATACATTCTGGCCGGAATTGTGCCTGGTTCAGATTGCCAGCGACGATGAATCGGCGATCATTGATCCATTGGCCAAAAAAATTGACTTAAAACCGCTTTTTGACCTCCTCCAGAATTCTTCAGTCCTGAAAGTTTTTCATGCAGGCAGGCAGGATCTGGAAATTTTTCATCATCTGTCTGGCAATGTCCCAACACCGATCTTCGATACACAGGTTGCGGCCATGGTTTGCGGGTTTGGTGAGTCCGTCGGCTATGATACGCTGGTGACGAAGATTACAGGTCAGAATATCGACAAATCTTCACGCTTTACAGACTGGTCCCGACGCCCGCTTACGGAACGGCAACTCAAATATGCAGAAGCCGACGTAACCCACTTGCGGGACGTCTACAAGTTTCTTGCCAGCGAACTTGAAAAGTCCGGGCGTTCCCACTGGCTGACCTCCGAAATGGAAGTTCTTGAATCGCCTGAAACCTATTTTGTACCGCCGGAAAATGCCTGGCGCCGCATCAAAGCGCGCAACAACAAGCCTCGGTTTTTCGCTATTCTTCAGGCAACTGCGGAATGGCGGGAAAAACAGGCTCATCAGCAGAACATTCCGCGCAACCGCGTCCTCAGGGACGAAGCACTTCTGGAGATTTCAGCAAATCCACCAAAAGATGCCGAAAGGTTGTCTCATGTCAGAGGTATCGGTAAAAAATTCGCTGATGGAAAAATGGGCCGTGGCCTTCTTTCTGCTATCGAAAGCGGCCGGGTTCTACCGGATGCGGAGTGTCCGATTGTGCCGCAGAGAACTCATATGCCCAAAGGCCTTGGGCCTTTGATGGACCTTCTGAAAGTCCTATTGAAAACTCGGTGCGAGGAAGCCAATGTCGCCCAGAAACTGATTTGTAACAGCAGTGACCTTGAAAAAATCGCTGCCGATAGCAAAGCAGATGTCGCCGCGTTAAAAGGCTGGCGTTTTGAGGTTTTTGGCCAACATGCCCTCGCCTTGAAAGAAGGCAAAATAGCGTTTACGGCTGAACAAAACCGGATCCGGATTATTGATCTTTCATAATCCGGATTTCGGGGACCCGGCCCAGGCTCTGCGCCAGAGCGGCCAGGCGGCGTTCAACATGAATTCCCGCTAATACGGAAAGTTCCTCGGGTAAACACAAAACGATTTTACCCGACTCTTTCTTCAGCATGGTTTGCGGCAAAAGACCAATGGTCCCCCCGCTCACCGAGTGAGATAACCGAAGGGCAAGTCCGAGGCTCAAGGCATGCCCGCGCTCTTCCTCGGATACCAAAGCCAACCCATCCTCCGGAGCATTACCATTCAAATTACCGCGATATCGCGCATAAACGGCAAGAGCGACAATTGCCCTGCCTTTATGGCCAATCCCGCTGAAAGGCGCTCGGAAAATACGACGAAATGCCTGAGGTGCCCGATAATCACTGTTCATGGTCCAGGCGATATCAGAGAGCGTTGCCGCCGCTAGGGCGAGCCTCTGCCCTTTATCTGTGATATGAGAAAAAGCCTCTTTCATCCAGTCATAGATTTCTTCGCCATGCTCGGCAAAGCGGCCTTCGCGGGCGGCCATATCACGGCATGTTTCTAGAAGCGGATCTCGCTTTCTCTCCGGTTTCTTAAGCTCTGAATAAAGCATGCCTTCGCGAAGGCCATTGGCAGAGAAAATTACGCTCTTTGGCTGAACCACTTCGAAGAGCTGATCCATGATAATAGCGGCTGTTCGCATTGTTCCAACCCGGGTATTTGCCACCAACGGGACTTCACCTAGCTCCTCTTCTGACAGACTGATGACTTCCTGGACCATAGATCGCATCTTGGCATGAGGAAGTTTATAGTTATGAATGATATTCAGAGAATGCCCGGTCTGAGAAATATGATAACGCGCCAGCGTACGCCACGCTCCGCCTACAACATAGAAATTCTGACCGGCAAGATCCGACAACCAATCAACCTGACTGAATTGTTCCTTCAGGTAAGCAACAAGTTCATTATCTGTCATACCCATGCGGGAAAGCCGTAACGCCCCCAACGGAAGGGTAACAGTGTTTCCGATTTTGTGGTCTTCCACACGAACCAGCTCAAGACTACCACCGCCCAGATCGCCGACAAGACCGCGGGCATAGGGCATACCGGACAGAACGCCTAGCCCGGCATAGCGTGCTTCCTGTTTGCCGCTTAGAACCTGGACATTAAGGTCACATTCCTGTTCAACATCAGCAACGAATTCAGATCCATTATCTGCTTCGCGGACGGCCGCCGTTGCCGCTACAAGCACCCGCTCGACCCCCATCTGGTTCACCAGCATGGTATAGCGGCGCAAGGCAGCCATCGCCCGGTCCATCGCGTCCTGCCCTAAAAGCCGGGAATGTCCGAGATCCTGTCCAAGGCCACACAGGACTTTTTCATTGAATTTCGGCATGGGAACACGGGTCGGACCATCAAAAACCACAAGACGAACGGAGTTCGACCCAATATCGATAACGGCTGTCGGTTTTCTGGAAGATTTCACTTCCGGATCCAGGCGCCTGTCTCGGTTGTCAACAATATCCTGCACGCAATTTACTCATCGGTTGTTGAATTCCGGTCCGGCGCTACCATTCCCCACTAACTTGGAGGGATCAATTTCGGAACCGGATTATTCACCTTTAAAGCTTTTCCGCGTCCAGATAAAGAAGGATTAGTCAAAAAATAATTGTGCGAGGAAAATGGTTTTTTCGTTTCAGGATGACGAAGATAGGTCCCATTCGCCTGTAACTCCCAGGATTGCTGCGTATCTTTCAGGCAAGCAACCATGATCTGCTCCAAAACCTGCCGGTGGACAGTTTCGTTGGTGATCGGCACAAGTGTCTCAATCCTACGGTCAAAATTACGAGGCATCCAGTCAGCAGAGGTAATGAAAACTTTCGCCTCTTCGGACGGCATTTCCTTCCCATTGCCAAAACAAACGATGCGAGAATGTTCCAAAAAGCGCCCGACAATACTGCGGACATGAATATTGTCCGACATGCTCGGAATACCGGGGCGTAAGCAGCAAATACCGCGGACAACCAAGCGGATATCGACGCCAGCGTTGCTTGCCTCATAGAGTTTGTCGATGATTCTGGCATCCACGAGAGAGTTCATTTTCGCCCAGACCGAAGCAGGTTTGCCCTTTTTAGCAAACTCAATTTCCTGATCGATCATCTCAATCAGAGAATTCCTTAAATTATAAGGCGATAGATGCAGTTGGGAGAGACCTTTCGGCTTGGAATAGCCAGTAATGTAGTTAAACATCAAAGCCACGTCCTTGGCGAGCGCCACATCATCCGTAAAGAGTGATAAATCTGAATAAACACGGGCATTGACTGGGTGATAATTTCCCGTTCCAAAATGCATATAGCTTCTTAAATGTCGACCTTCACGCCGAACAACCAGCGACACCTTAGCGTGGGTCTTCAAGTCCAGAAAACCATAGATGACCTGAGCCCCTGCCCGCTCCAGATCCCGGGCCCAGCGAATATTAGCTTCCTCGTCAAAACGTGCTTTTAATTCAATCAAGGCAGTCACCGATTTCCCGGCTTCGGCCGCTTCGATCAGCGCTTTGATAATGGGAGAATCAGAAGATGTGCGATACAGAGTATGTTTGATCGCCACGACATCCGGGTCCGCTGCCGCCTGCCGTAAAAATTGCACGACAACATCAAAGCTTTCATAAGGATGATGGACAATAAAGTCCTTGAGGCCGATGGCGTTGAAGACGTTACCGCCCGCTTCCCGGACCCGTTCCGGATAACGTGCTTCAGCAGGCTCAAACATCAAGTCAGGGCGTTCTTGCCCGATCAGCTGAGAAATTGTCGAAATACCCAGAATACCGTCAATGATCATGATGGCGCGGCTTTCAATGGCAAGTTCTTCTGCCAGAAAATCCACAAGATGATCTGGCATTCCCTTATCAACTTTCAGGCGAATAACGGTGCCGCGACGGCGACGCTTGAGAGCCGTCTCAAACAGCCGCACCAGATCTTCAGCTTCTTCCTCCACTTCGATATCACTGTCTCGGATCAGACGAAACAACCCCAGTCCGTCAACGTCATATCCCGGAAACAGTTTGTTCAAGAAAAGCGTGACCGTATTTTCAAGTGTTATATACCGGATTTCCCTGCCCGGCAGCCGGATAAATCGTCGGATTGTTTGAGGGAAAAGCAGCAGCGCTTTTAACCGCTGTTCCTTTTTCTGTCCGGATAATTGAAGGATCATGCCAAATCCGAGATTTTGAATAAACGGAAATGGATGGGACGGGTCGATCGCCATCGGCGTCAAAATCGGGAAAATCTGTTCATCAAAGTAATTTTCGAGCCAGGCTTTATCATCTTTTGACAAGTCCGAAACCTCAGGAACAGTGATATGCTCTATCTTTAGTTCTTCAAGGAGCTCTTTCCAGATAGTCTGTTGATCATCTACCAGTCTGGCCGCTTTTTCATCCACCTTTTCAAGAACTTGAGACGGCGTCAGGCCATCGTCACTGAAAGCCGTTACCCGGGCATTGATTTGCCCGCACAGGCCCGCAACACGCACCATGTAGAATTCGTCAAGATTGGCAGCCGAGATAGAGAGAAACCGCAAACGTTCCAGAAGAGGATGGGCTTTATTGGCAGCCTCTTCCAAGACCCGTCCATTGAAAGAAAGCCATGACAGCTCCCGGTTAATAAACCGGCCATGCGTCTCCAGTGACACCTCATTCACGTTCTGATTTTCCGAACTATTTACGGGAGCACTCACTTTTCAATCCTATCAGCGATATTCTGGTTTTCCTTCCTATATCACGGCATTGTCTCTGATTTATGACAGCTGTCGCAAGGCATGAGCCACTATTGTCTAACGCGATTCCAAAGTTGCTTTTTGCATATGAAAAGAACACATCCTTCCACTTCCAGTTTGTCATCACTGATTAATCGCATTTCCGAACTGTAAGTGTTGCCATCTTCGGGATTATAGATAGATCCGTCTTCCCACTCATTCTCTCCGGTTTTCTCCAAGCCGCTCAGAAGGTTTATCCCAAGGATAGGCCGCTCCCGGAGTTTTTCATCCTGATTGTTGATATCGGTTTTGGGATCACCTTTTTCTGTCGCGGGTTCCTTCAACCAGATGATTTCACCGCAAAATTTGTCACCGTTGCATTGGCTGATCTGCACATGGCTTTTGCCGCCAACTGTCTCCCACACACCGATCACATCAGCCGATGCAACAGAGGTCATCCCCAATGCAGCAACCAAAAAAGCAACCAAACCCAACAATCTCGCCATATCCACGCCCTCTAATATTCGAAATTAAAGCGTACCCGGGAACGCCCCACCATCCAAGAGAATATTTTGTCCGGTAATAAAACCGGCCTTGTCACTGCATAAGAAGGCACATGCCGCCCCAAATTCCTCAGGCCTGCCAAACCGACCAGCCGGATTCTGAGCGGCTCTTTCAGCTGCAACCTCGGCGATGGGTCTGCCAGATGCCTTCGCTGCCGGTTCAAGCGTTGACTGCAGACGATCTGTATCAAAAGGTCCGGGAAGAAGGCCATTAATCGTCACGTTATTGGCAACGGTTTTGCGCGAAATGCCCGCAACAAATCCCGTCAAACCTGCCCGGGCACCGTTGGACAACCCCAGGATATCAATGGGTGCTTTGACCGCCGCAGATGTAATATTGACAACCCGCCCGAATTTCCGGTTTTCCATACCATCGACTGTCTGTCGGATCAGCTCAATCGCAGTCAGCATATTTGCATTGATTGCCTTCATCCAGTCTTCTGTTGTCCAGTCCCGAAAATTGCCAGGTGGCGGGCCACCCGCATTATTCACCAGGATGTCAGGATCAGGACATTCTTTTAAAACGGCAGCACGCCCCTCTTCTGTTGTGATATCTCCAGCCAGAGCTGTCACCTTGACGCCAAAGGCATTTCGAATTTCATCTGCGGTCGCCTGAAGAGGGCCTTCTGTTCGAGCGGTCAGCACCAGATCAACGCCTTCCTCTGCAAGAGCGGCGGCACAGGCTTTGCCAAGCCCCTTACTGGACGCGCAAACGATTGCCCGGCGGCCTTTAATCCCGAAATCCATTATATGTGTCCTTCTTTTTCTAGCAAATCCCGGATCAGCGGGATGGTGATGCGCCGTTTTTGAGACAAAGACAGTCCGTCAATGGAAGAGACCATATGACGCGCCTGCCCGAAAGATCGCTCCAATCGGGTCATGAGATATTGAATAACTTCCGGTCCGATTTGAAGATGCCGATCTGAAAAAAGCTTCAGCAGGATTGAGGCGAACAAGATGTCATCAGGTTCCTGGATCCTGGCGATCTGTATCGCGCCCATTCTGGATTTGAGATCCGGAAGACTGATATTCCATTCCCGCACATCCATGCGTGATGTCATCAGAAGGGAGCTTTTCTTCTCCCTGACCAGATTATAGAGATGGAAAAGTTTATCTTCCGGTAAATCAGTGCCCAGATCTTCCAATACCAGAGCCTGTTCAGCACGCTTGACGATTTCATCCAGATCGAGAGATGCCAACTCGTCACATCTCATAATTTCGGCATTCACCCGACGTTTCCAAACATGTGACAGATGTGTCTTGCCACATCCTTCGGGGCCGACAAGAAGCAGGATATTGCCAGGCCAGTCCGGCCACCGATCAATCCAGGCAACCGCTTCCTTGTTAGGGTCCGCGACCAGAAAATCTTCCCGGCCATGGGCCGCTCGCCAAGCAAGATCAAGAGGGAGTTGCTCCGCGCTCACTCTTCTGCCTCCAGTTTTTCAACCGGCTCGATTTCTTCACTTTTTGGCCCGTAAAGCGCACTCTCCATATACTGAGACAGGGCAAAACGGCTCAAAACCCCAACAACGGCAGCAACCGGTACAGCGATCAGAACACCAACAAACCCAAACAAACTGCCACCTGCCAGGAGACCAAACATTACCCAAACAGGATGCAATCCAACTTTTTCCCCAACCATTTTGGGCGTTAATACGTAGCCCTCAAGGATCTGGCCCACAATAAAGATCAAGCCAACAAGGCCGATTTGAAAAAAGTCCGGCCAGAACTGAAAAATAGCAACACCGACAGAGGCAATAAAGCCCACAATCGCGCCGACAAAAGGAATGAATGAAATCAGGCCGGTAACAATACCGATAACCAGCCCGAATTCGAGCCCGACAATCAACAGGGAGGCACCATAGTAAATTGCCAAAATAAGGCAGACCATCGACTGGCCGCGAACAAAACCGGCAAGAACATCATCGATATCCGTGGCAATCTTTCTGACCATTGTCAGTTTATTCCGCGGGACCCAGCTATCCACTTTTGCCGTAATACGATCCCAGTCGCGCAGCAGATAAAAGGCGACAACCGGCGTAATAACCAGAAGAGACAGCAGATTAACGAAAGCCAAGCCCTGATCCAGAATGTTAGAAGTTAAACCGCCAATATTCTTAATGACATTTCCGGCATAGCTTGAAATAGCTGTCTTGAATTCGTCGCTTGCCTGCAGCATTTCCACATCGACAAACCGGGCGATAATCGGTTTGGCGAAGTCATAGAGCGCGGAAAGATATCCCGGCAATCGTTTCAAAAGGCCGATAAGCTGATCGACAAGCGCTGGAACCAGCAAAATGAGTGTGAGGACACTGACCACCAGAAAAATACCGACAATGATAGACGTTGCCGTCGTCCTTCCCATCCCTCTGTCTTCAAGCTTGTCTGCTACTGGGTCGAGAAAATAAGCAACAGCCATACCCAGAACGAAAGGCAAAAGGATGTTACTAAGGACCACCAATAACAGAATGAATACTGCTACAAGGATGGCCCAAAACCGAACATGTTGCCTAAGTGTCATAATTCCCTGCCCCTGTTCAGGATTGGTTCGACTGGGATATCCAGTCTGCCAGATAGCTGTATCCGGAAAATACCGTTGTCAGTCCTACGATATAGACCGCATATACCTGCCACAAGCCTAACGCCATGCCAAAACCGGCAGCCCCCAAAATTAGCGCCGCCAGCGTAATCTGACAAAATGTATTTATTTTACTGATCCGCACCGGATGAATGCGCACCCGCGTCCCCATCAGATACGAAAAAAGAATACCGCCAACAATCAGAAGATCCCGACTGACCACCAGAATAACGAGCCAGCTGGGAATATCCCCTTTGATCCCCAGTGTAATATAGATCGACACCAGCAGGATCTTGTCCGCCAGCGGGTCCAGATACTTCCCCAATCGAGTTGTCAGGTTGAACTGCTTGGCAATAAGTCCGTCCAGGGCGTCAGACACACCACTCACAACAAAGAGGGCAAATGCAATCAGCATTTCCTCCCGCAGGATCAACCACACAATCAAAGGCACAGAAAAAATACGCGCCAGTGTTATACTATTAGGGATATTCACAATCTTTTCCGATGATCAGCCTGAAGAGGTTTTCTATTCAGCCAGGTTGGTATTGAGTGTCCAATATCCTTCGATATTTCTTAAGAAGAGGTCCCGCTGCGCCAAAGCACCGGTCAGCTGACTGATCTCGCCCACAAAGGAGATTTCCCAGAAGGCTTTCTCCACAGATAGCTCCCGAATTTTGATATCCTGTATTGCAGGAACCGATTTGGCTTTTCGCTGGATCTGCATCCATTCCCGCAAACTGGAAATACGGCTTGAAACAGCAAGCTTGTTTTCAATGGACCGGTCCAGAACATTCTGATCTTTCCAGCTTTCCTGGAGATTTTCCACCACATCAAAGATGGCGGCACGAAAAATGTCCCGATCAGTATCACCGCCGGTAAAACTTTCCACCACAGCAGGAGAGATGAGATCATTCCGCTGATAAGAGATATCCAGTCGCCTCACTTCCCCCTGCTTTTGCAGGCTTGCATAGGCGATAAGCACGGAACCGGCGCCATACAGATCAGCGATATCCGCAAGAGCCTCCGCGTTCAATCCAACGGCGTCTTCAACTGTGACTGTTCGAATATCCTCCAAAGTACCGCTCGCTACAATCACCGGTACAATGCGATCCTGCGCCCAGTCATCCATGGTTCGCTGACTGCCTTCGGGCCCTTCTCCGCGCTCGAAAACACCGATCCAGGCATCGCGCCAGGGGTTGGGCTCATCCCACAGATTTTTAGAGCCCACCATGTCGAAGACTGGAAGGACAAGAAGCGGTTTGCTTCGGGTTTCCGCATAAGGAATAGATCTTGCTTGCAGAATCGGACGGATGTGAGAAGCACGAAACTCATAACTTAGATCTGCAAGATACCGGGTGGCCGATGTTTTTTCTTTCGAAACCTGAAATCCGGCTACCATAGGCGTTAGTTCAGAATCAGGAAGCTCTGGTAAATCGCCGTGATAGCTCTTGGGCGTCAATTTCCGAAGCAGTGCCTTGAACGCTCTTTGCTGCCCCGCGGCAACCGCGATCGTTCGCGCTTCACTAGCAGAGGCAGCCGTCACATCAACGGAAATTCCCTTCACCAGAAATACGTCGTTACTTTGGGCGACAGCGGCCTTGATGCCGAAAAGGAAAATTCCCACTATCATCAAAGACCGCAAGGTGTGTAGAGTTCTCACTTGTTTTGTTTCCGTCATTGCAAACCACTGGAAAAATCGTATGTTGGCGTATCTAGAATCAGGATACCGGGTACAGCATATCTTATGAAGACCGATAGCTCCAAAAAAAGTTACAGTTACAAGGATGCAGGCGTTGATATTGACGCTGGAAATTCCCTTGTTGATGCCATCAAACCGCTTGCCGCGATGACGCGCCGACCAGGTGCCAACGCTGATCTTGGCGGATTCGGGGCTATTTTTGACCCCAAGGCTGCAGGGTTTAAAGATCCCCTTCTTGTCTCTGCCACCGACGGTGTCGGTACGAAACTCAAAGTCGCCATTGATATGAACAAGCATGACACGGTCGGGATCGACCTCGTGGCCATGTGTGTGAATGATCTGGTGGTTCAAGGCGCTGAGCCACTTTTCTTTCTGGATTATTTCGCAACAGGCGGCCTTGATGTCAATGCCACACGTGATATCGTCGCCGGGATTGCCGAAGGCTGTAAACAAGCGGGTTGCGCCCTGATCGGAGGCGAAACCGCTGAGATGCCAGGCATGTATGCCAAAGGCGATTATGACATGGCAGGCTTTACGGTTGGGGCCGTGGAACGGGATCAACTTCTCAAAGCTGATACGCTGAATGAAGGGGATATTCTGATAGGTCTTGCCTCAAGCGGTGTGCATTCAAACGGCTACTCTCTGGTCCGCAAGCTGATTGCAGATTTCAACCTTGATCTGGAGGCTCCGGCGCCCTTTGATGCAGACCGGAAACTCGGGGACGCTCTGATTGCTCCGACCCGTATCTATGTCAAAAGCTGCCTTGCCGGCGTTCGGGCTGGTCATATCAAAGCCCTCTCCCATATTACAGGCGGTGGGTTATTCGAAAATATCCCGCGCATCCTTCCGGACTCACTTGTTGCGGAACTCAATGCAACTGCATGGAATTTGCCGCCTCTCTTTAAATGGCTGGCAGAGCTTGGTAATATCGAGCCGCGTGAGCTGGCAACGACCTTTAATTGCGGCCTTGGCATGATTGTGGCCGTTGCGCCGGAAAACGAAGACACAGCGCTTGCTTTGTTGAAAGAGAATGGCGAGACCGCTTACCCGATCGGCAAACTCGTTAATCGTCCTGAAGGAGCTGAACAAGTCGTGATCACGGATCTTGAAAAGGCATTTATATCGTGAAAGTAGCGGTTCTTATCTCCTCTCGCGGCAGTAATATGCAGGCGCTTGTCCGCGCGTGCCAGGAAGACGGATTTCCTGCAGAAATCACAGCTGTCATTTCCAATAACCCGGAAGCAGCGGGCTTGGATTTTGCGAAATCCCACGACATACCGACCAAGGTGATCAATCATCGGGATTACGAAACCCGTGAAGAATTTGATGCTGCGATCAGTGAGTATCTGGAAAGCAAGCAGATTGACCTGATCTGCCTGGCCGGTTTCATGCGCCTGCTCACGCCTGAATTCGTCAATCGCTGGCGTGATCGAATTATCAATATTCACCCGTCTCTGCTGCCTGCATTTAAAGGTTTGCATGTCCATGAGCGGGCGATTGAATCCGGCGCCCGTTTCACCGGATGTACCGTTCATGTCGTCCGTCCCGAAATGGATGATGGTCCGATTATTGCGCAAGCTGCCGTCCCGATCCTGCAAGATGATACGCCTGAGTCACTGGCCAATCGTATTCTGGAACAGGAACACAAGATCTACCCCCTCGCTTTAAAATTGATGGGAGAGCGGAAGGTTAAAATTCACGGCTCCATTGCTCGCATCGAGAGCTCGGAAGAGCCAACAAGCTCCCTCACCAATCCCAAAGCCTGATCTGGGCAATCTTGTTATTCAGCCGGAAAGCTTCCGGGCCTTCTTTTTCTTTCCCCGGCGGGCGAGCGTGTTCAGCAGCTCGACCCCAGCGGAGAACGCCATCGCTGCATAGAGATAGCCTTTGGGAACATGAGCTCCAAATCCTTCCGCGATCAATGTCATACCGATCATCAGCAGAAAACCGAGAGCCAGCATGACAACGGTCGGATTTCGGGAAATAAAGTTCGATAATGGCGTTGCCGCAATCATCATGATGGAAACAGCAACCACAACAGCAATAACCATAATCGCAATCTGATCTGTCATTCCGACGGCCGTGATAATGCTGTCGATGGAAAACACGATATCGAGCAGAATAATTTGCGTCACAGCGGCGGCGAAGCTCATTTTGATGGGATTACCGGCCTCTTCCTCATCATCGCTCCCGTCTACATGATGATGAATTTCAGATGTAGCTTTCCAAACCAGAAACAACCCACCGCCCAGCATGATCAAATCCCGCCAGGAAAAAGCCTGCCCGAGAATTTCGAGTACCGGCTCTGTTAGGCCGACGATAATGGCGATAACGGAAAGCAGCCCGAGCCGCATGATCATGGCAAGCCCGATCCCGATCATCCGTGCCGATTTCTGTTGATGGGCGGGCAGCCGATTGCTCAGGATGGACACAAAGATCAGATTATCGATCCCGAGAACCACTTCCATCACAATCAGGGTAAGAAGCGCAATGATCGCTTCGGGTTGCAAAAAAATCTGCAGAAATTCCATAGTATCACCATTCCAACAAAACGGATTTTCAATAGGTAGACCGGGAGCCCCTCCGCTTCAAGGCATAGATTGAAAATCCTGATACTGGCACAAAAAAACCGGGCAGACCCAGAAGGCCTGCCCGGTTTTTTGAATACCGTCTCGCAGAGATTAGCGAGAGTAGAATTCGACGATCAGGTTTGGTTCCATAACAACCGGATAAGGAACATCTGACAATGTCGGGATGTTATTGAATGTCCCTTTCATCGCCTTGTGATCCACGTCCATATATTCAGGAATATCGCGCTCAGCACTCGCAGCAGCTTCAAGCACAATAGCGAGCTGCTTTGATTTCTGACGGACTTCAATCACGTCGCCTGTTTTAACCTGGTAAGAAGCAATATTTACTTTCTTGCCGTTGACAGTGACATGACCATGGTTGACGAACTGACGGGCTGCGAAAACAGTTGGTACGAACTTCATGCGGTAGACAACAGCGTCCAACCGACGCTCCAGTAGACCGATGAGGTTTTCAGATGTATCGCCTTTCAGACGAACAGCTTCTGTGTACAGACGGCGGAAAGATTTTTCGGTGATGTTACCGTAGTAGCCTTTCAGTTTCTGTTTCGCACGCAAATGGATACCGAAGTCGGAGAGCTTGCCGCGACGACCCTGGCCATGCTGGCCTGGTCCATATTCGCGGTTATTAACAGGGCTCTTCGGACGACCCCAGATGTTTTCGCCCATACGGCGATCGATTTTATATTTGGCTTGAATACGCTTAGTCATTACTTATTCCAATATTCTTTAAAGGATAAGGCATGCCGACGAGGCTTGCACAAGCCCGGCACTATACGCATCTGCCCTTTCCTGTCAACACCGATTATGGCTCAAAAGCGCGACATTCAGCGTTTTTCAAGCTCCGTCAGAAAACTAACAATTTCCTTTGACGTTCGGGCCGGCTCTTCATGGGTCACCCAATGGGTTACGCCCGGCAATCTGATCAGCTTCAAGTCAGGGACAAATGCTTCAATCCCGTCGATATTTTCGGGAATAAGCGCGTGATCCTCTTCTCCCCAGACCACCAAAGTTGGAACTTTCACGATAAAGGTCTCAGGATCCAGATCCAACCCTTTTTCACCTTTTGACCGCGGCCTCGGTGTCAATGGAGACGCCCGGTAATAGCTGAGCATACTGACAAGCGCATCCGGCCGTTGCCAGGCGTTCAGATACGCCTGCTTGTCCTCTTCTGTAATCTGCCCCGCTTCAAAATGCTTCTCGAACGTCCAGTTCCACAGCCAGTCGCAGTTATTGGCCAGCAATTTATCCTCAATCCCCTCCTGCCTGAAGTCCGCCATATACTGGCTTTGTTCAATCTGGGTGTCATTCTCTTCCAGCAACTTGGAGAAGATATAGGGATGCGGACCGTTCAGGACAATCAGCCCTTTCACAAGATCAGGTACGGCCAAAGCCACGGACCAGGCGACTGCCGCTCCCCAGTCATGAGACACCAGATAAAATTTCTCATGCCCGAAATGCTTTGCAAGAGAGACAACGTCTTTGATCAGGTGGGGAACGCGGTAATTTTCCAACCCCTCCGGCTTGTCCGACAGGTTATAGCCCCGCATATCCGGGGCTACAGCGTGAAACTTCTTGCCAATTTCTGGAATTTGTCGGCGCCACGTATACCAGAATTCAGGAAATCCATGGAGCAGAATGACCAGTTCATCATTCTCTGCCCCTGCCTCCGCATAGTGCAGCGTCACGTCGTCAAGTTTTGCAAATCCGTGCTGAATAGTCATCTACATTTCCTTTTCAGCGACTTATTGTCTCCATATTCAGCCAATAATCAAGACTGATCCGTAATCTGATCAAAAGCCATTTCAGCCAAACCATCCGCAACGGAGCTGAATTCGTTGCCGCCGCTTAATTTATCAGCTCCAAATTTTTGCGCGAAAATTGCCCGTACCGCCGGGATGTAGGAGGTCCCGCCGGTCATGAAAACTCTGTCTACCTGATCAGGAGGCAGCTCAGCCTGATCCAAAACCACTTGTACGCAAGCTTCAATTTTCTGTAAGTCTTCGGCAATCCACTTTTCAAAATCATCTCTCGTGACCGTAATGACAATATCGAGACCGATTTCCCTCATATCAATGAGTGTTTCCATGCTTTGCGATAAAGCTTCTTTCGTCTGAAGAACAACGCGGTTTATTTGAAACAGGAGTCCTTCTTCAATCACACGGATCAACCGGTCGATCTTTTCCGGCTCGTGAGCGTATCGCTGGAGGTTCTTCCAGAACTGCAAATCCTTTTTATTATTCATCAGGGACATGCGATGCCACATGAAGTTTCCGTTCTGCCACGGAATTCGCAAATCCTTACCAAAGGAACGATACTCACTGCCTTTACCGAGCATCGGGGCAATGGCGTGATTGAAAATCTGGCTGTCAAATCGATCTCCCGCCAGTCCGATACCTGAATGGGCAACAGGTTGATAGAGCTGTGCCCCTTCCCTTTTCAGCTTAAGGATCGAAAAGTCACTGGTTCCTCCGCCAAAATCCGCGACCAGAACATGCCCTTTGGCCTCGGAAGACTTGCCAAACCGGTATCCGGCAGCGGCAGGCTCATAAATGAACTGAACATCCTTTAATCCAGCATTCCCAAGTGCAGCGCGAAGTCTCGTCAGGGCCAGCTGCTCATCGGCTCGCGCGCCCACAAAGACAACAGGGCGGCCCGCCGAAATTTTCACTCTATGCTCGCTTAAGTCGAGGCCGGTTTTCTCCAGCATGTCAGACAGAAAGTGGGCAATCATATTCTCGATACTCAACTGCCGCCCCAAAATCTGGGTTCGACTGAAACTTGTATCCCCCAAATAGGATTTCATAGACATGATCAGTCTCTGATCAGACCCCCATTCCAGATAGTCGGAGATGCCATAAGGACCGGAGCTGTGATCCAGAACAGAGACGCCCCTGTCGTCGTCTTCCCAGTAACAGATCAGCGATCTGAAATTACGGCTCTCCCCGAAAGAAGACGGGTAGCTGTGATGCAGTCTTTCGCCAGTGGGTGTGATGGTTGTAATCACGGTATTTGTCGTGCCGAAATCCAGACCAATACTGAGGGTATCAGACATTATCCCATTACTTTCGCTATAAGATGATTAGGGTCACGTTCTTCTTCGGAGCGCCGACACCTGACGGATGGTGTAATGGCGGCCTAGTCGACGCTCATTGTGTCAGGGATATACAAAACATCCGCCAAAATTGAAAGAGGATTTACACCAGCAAGGTCCATGCTCCCCTTCTGGTCTTTCTCTATGTAAGAAACATACCGCTCTGTATAACGCCGATAGTTCCTGTTCAGTTTCTCCGACTGTTTTAGAAAGGCGTACGCTTTTCGGTAATCATGGTGATACATATGGCTGACACCTAGCTGAAAAACGTCATAATCAGACAAGCCGTTAATATGAATCCGATGCTGAAAGGCTTCTGTTGCTTCGGTCCATTTTTTAAGTTTTACAGCACAAACGCCGCGGCGTAACCACCCCTCTGCCCGAGACGGCCGCATCTGAACAGCGATGCCTGCATATCGGTAGCAAAGCTCATAATTCATAATCTGCTGGGCTGCGTTTGAAGCAAGCTGGTAAATACCAGCATGCCCTGTGTCAGCCGCTATACTTTCTTTGGCGAGATCAAGGACGCCCCTGTAGTCGTCTCTAGCGACGGCGATCAGCATTTTATCATACGTAATGACATCGGTCAGTATCTGGATGTCTGCACGCGTTACTGAAGGGGTACCAGCCTTGACCAGTCGATTAACAGCGGCTTGTATCTGCACATAACTGCCTCCCCACCGAGGCACTATGCTACTCAGGAGATCACTCCAGATCGCAGTCTCTTTTTTTACCCTGTCGGGAATACCCGCAAAATACTCTGCTGGCTGGATTTCCAGCTCTTTGCGGCTTGCTTTGGCAATTTGCAACATCTGAGTATGGCCAAGGATGATGTCAGGGTCGCGCTTCAACCCTTTTCCAAGTGCTGCAATTGCAGGCGCAAACAATGCTTCCATCTTCTTGAAACGGGCAGCACTTGTATCCTTCGCCCACTGCGCACCACGTGCATTAAATGCTTTTTGCCCATAGTAGCGTCCAAGCAAGATAAAGCCGTAGGCGGATTCAGGAGATGATGAAACCCAGGAGAGCAAGGCTTCTTCCAACCATTTGCTGGATAAATCGTCTTTCTTCCAGACGGATCGGGTCGCCCAGTAGTAATCCCGATAGGAGACGTCACCGGCCAGATACCCCTCATTCGCCTGAACCATCAGGGCTTCAAACTGCTCGAATTTATGATCTTTCAGCAATTGCCGGGGGTAAAAAAGCGATACAGCATCTGCTTTGGCAAGCGATGTGGTCATAAAAAGGGCGAAAAAGACAAAGACAAGGTTGCGCATTCGGGTCTCTTTTAACTCATCAAACAAGAGACCCTATCGCGACAGTCCTAATATTCTACAAAAAACAAGATCACTTTTTAGCTAAATGCAGTCAGGCCGCTTTGTGCCAATGGGGAGGATAGGTCTTCTCCATACCCGGCAATTCTGAAACCCGGATTTCCCAGTCTGCAATCCCGGGAAACAAGGATTGTAGGTCGCCAAAGCCAAGATCACTCATTAACGCCGTTTTCGTCAGAATTGCCCGCTGAACAATACGAATTTCCGGATAAGCAATGGCATCTACCGCCGTCGGTTTATCTCCCATCAGGAAAGGCTTCTCCCCCAAGAGCGTTTCAAGCTTGAAAATTTCTTCTTTCATATTCTGAGCAGCCTCTTCCAGCTCCGGCGTTTTTGTCGTCACACCGCCAAAGAAAACAGGCTCCAGAAGATCACTGGTCGCCGCCCGCAGATAGTCCGCAACTTCAAAACTCGCCTGCAGGATCTCGGCACTTTCGGGGCTGGTGGTTCCGAATATCGGCCTTTCTGGATAAGCACGGTCAAGCCAGAGAAGGCCCGCCATTGAATCCCGTATGATCGTGGAACCATCGGTAAGCACAGGAACAGTTCCTCTGGGATTGATTGCCAGAAAAGCGAGAGATTTATGCTCCCCTTTGGAGAAGTCGAGTAACTTGATGTTATAGTCGAGTTGTTTAAATGCCAGACCTGCCAAAAGACGCCAGGCGCGCGGGGCACCGCTCACGGAATATACGGTTATTGTCATCTTATTCTCCTTGCTCTGTATTTGCAGAGAATAGGATTTTCAGGTATATTTAGAAAGTAGGCAGTATTTTCTTATATAGTACCAAATTTCATACTATTGGAGATTTCAAGGTGTTACAGGAAGTAAAAAATAGAAAATTCATAGAATCTGCCGCGCGTGCAGCGGGTCTTCCCTGCCCTGTTCCCGTTGTTGTTGATATGATTGGCGGAAAATGGAAATTACTGATCCTGCAAATTCTGATCTTCAACGGCACCAAACGATTTGGAGAACTTCGCAAGGAAATTGACGGCATAACGCAAACCATGCTGACCAATCAGCTTCGAGCCTTGGAGGCCGACGGTCTTGTTCACCGCGAGATTTTTGCCGAGGTCCCCCCTCGGGTTGAGTATTCCGCCACCGAAGCCGGCCTTGCCCTCAGGCAAGTTTTTGATGCCATGCATCACTGGTGGGTGACATCAACCGGGGAAAAGCAGGCTACGGAGTAGAGATAGTCAGACGGCGCCCTCTGCTTGGGTCTATCTTACTGCAACCGCGCTGTTAGGACCTTGATCCCCGCCGCGCCAAAACCAAGGGCGAAGGCGCCTTCAAACCATCTTCTAAGACGCAAATACATCCGCGTCATGATTTTGGAGGAAAATAAAAGTGCATAGCCATGAAAAATAACAAAACTCTGTATACCGACCGCAATGATAACCATAAATAACTGCTCAAACGATGCACCCGCAGGAACAGCCAGTGAATAGAGCGAGCCGAAAAACAGGATGGCTTTCGGGTTGGCGATATGAAGCAAAAACCCTTTCATAAACAGTGTAGGCTTTTCTCCGGCCACGGATTTGACGGCAATATCCTTTTTAGAAAGCGCCGAACGGGCGGACTTATAGGCAAGAAACAGCAGATAAAGCGCTCCGAGATACCGGATGACTTCCAGAATCCAGGCATTGGCCAGCATAAGAGCCCCGAGCCCAAGGGCCGCTGAGACAGACCAGACGAGTGAGCCCAGAGTAATTCCCGAGGCCAGCGACAATCCTGACAAACGCCCGCGCGCCATAGAGGTTCCGGCAATGGCCAGCGTCGCCGGACCTGGGCTGGCGCTTGTCACGAGTGCGGCAACAAGAATAAGATACAGATTGATCTCCAGAACCATTTGGTGCGCCTTCCTCAATATATAACAGCGACGTTTAGTTGCTTTTCGGTTTATCCTTCTTGGGCATGGACATGCCTTTAAAAATCCCCTGAAGCGCCCGGATGTCGCTTTCCATCGGGTTAAAGCGCTGGAACATATTACGCATGTTTTTGAGGATTACCGGCTTGCGGGCCATGATGTTATCAAAATAACCTCGCGCGTCCAGTTCATCCTCGATACGCTTGAAAACATGTCCGAGCTCTTCTTTTGTCGCCAGCCGTTCTTCGTTTTTGATCACAGAATCCGGGGTTTCATCTGCGTTCAGGAACCATTCATAGCCCACAAGCAAGACCGCCTGCGCCAGATTAATGGACGAAAAGTCAGGGTTGAGCGGAACCGTGATAATGGTATCGGCCAGGGTCACATCGTCACTGGAAAGCCCCCAACTTTCCTTGCCAAACAGAACACCGCATGGCTGGTCCGATCCAATAGCCTGCCGGAGTTCGGTGGCTGCCGCTTTGGGTGTGACGACCTTTTTGATCATGTCACGCGGCCGGGCAGTCGCGGCATACACTTTCTGCAAATCAGCAATAGCCTCTTCAACACTGTCAAAAACACGCGTCTTGTCCAGTACAATATCGGCGCGGGATGCCATGGCAACCGCCCGTTCGTTCGGCCAGCCGTCACGCGGCTTCACCAGACGAAGATCTGTGAGGCCAAAGTTCAGCATGGCTCGTGCTGCGGCACCTATATTCTCTCCCATCTGGGGTTCGACGAGAATAATAGCCGGTGTTGACTGCTTACTTGTCATGAAATTTCGTCTCTACTTACCAGCAGGTGCGCCATCCCGGAGGAGCTTGTATGTCACACTATCCAGCAGCGCCGCAAAGGCCGCATCCACCAGATTGGGAGACACCCCAATGGTAATCCAGCGATGGCGGGTATCATCGGTACTTTCGATCATCACCCGGGTCACCGCTTCGGTTCCCGTGGTCAGGATACGAACCTTGAAATCCTCAAGACGCAGGTTTTTCATATATTGGGAATATTTTCCCAAATCCTTACGAAGCGCCATATCCAGGGCATTGACCGCACCGTTGCCTTCCGCAACAGACATGTAACGTTCCCCGTCCACGATAACCTTCACGACGGCGTCGGAAACCGAAATCACCTCGCCCTTGGCATTATGGCGGCGCTCAACCTGGACCCGAAAGCTTTCAACTTCGAAATAGTTGGGCAGAAGTCCCAATCGGCGGCGCGCCATCATTTCGAAACTCGCCGGGGCACTGTCATAGCTATAGCCGTTAAACTCCCGCTCTTTCACTTCTTCAAGCAAGCGGTCGACTTTTGGATCTTTGGGATCCACATCAAGACCAAACTGCTTGAGCTGTGCGAGCACATTGGACCGACCGGCCTGATCGGAAACCGGAATGATCCGCGCGTTGCCGACCAAGGACGGTTCAATATGTTCGTAAGTGCTGGGGTTTTTCTGCACCGCGGAGACATGCAGGCCGCCCTTATGAGTAAAGGCTGACGGTCCCACATAAGGTTGATGCCGGTTGGGTGCGCGGTTAAGGACTTCATCCAGAAGGCGGGAAACGGACGTCAGACTTTTCAGGCCCTCCTCAGAAATGCCGATATCAAAGCGCGATTTAAACGGCTCTTTCAACATCAAAGACGGGATAAGACTCATCATATTGGCATTACCACAACGCTCACCCAGGCCGTTGATGGTGCCCTGAATTTGCCGGGCCCCTGCCAAGACGGCAGCCAATGTATTAGAAACTGCATTCTCTGTGTCATTATGGGTATGGATACCCACATGATCGCCCGGAATATGCTTTACCACTTCCGCTACAATTTCCGATACTTCATGGGGCATTGCCCCACCGTTAGTGTCACAGAGCACTACCCATCGAGCCCCTGCTTCATGGGCTGCTTTTACGCATTCTAGGGCGTAATCGGGATTGGCTTTATACCCGTCAAAAAAATGCTCCGCGTCATACATGGCTTCCCGGCCCTGCCGCACGCATTCTTCAATGCTGGAGGAGATAAGCTCTACATTTTCTTCGTTACTGATCCCCAAAGCGACATCAACCTGAAAATCCCAGGCCTTGCCCACCAGACAGGTTGCCGGAGTATTCGCATCCAGTACCGCCTTCAATCCGCTGTCATTGGAGACACTGCGCCCCGGACGGCGCGTCATTCCAAAGGCTGTAAAAGTCGCATTTTTGAAAGTCGGCGGATTGTCAAAAAACGCTGTATCCCCGGGATTGGCTCCGGGCCAGCCGCCTTCAATATAATCCAGTCCTAACTTATCAAGCGTTTCGGCAATAATAATCTTGTTCTCGACCGTAAAATCCACGCCTTGCGTCTGCGCCCCGTCGCGCAGCGTTGTGTCGAAAAGATATAGCCGTTCTTTTGCCATTACGCCCTCTTCCAAGTTGTACCTTCAGGCCCATCTTCCAGAATGATATCCTGATCCTTCAGAGTATCCCGGATTTCATCGGCTCGTGCGAAATTTTTACTTTTCTTTGCGTCATTGCGCTCGATGATCAACGCGTCGATATCATCATTTTCAAGCCCGCTTTCAGCGCCGCCCTGAAACCAGTCCTCTGCGGATTGCTGTAATACTCCCAGCAGATATCCGCCATGGATCAGCTTTCCTTTCAGGATTGCTTTTTCTTCATCGCTCTTTGCAACATTGGCTTGTTTGGCAATCGCAATCAGCTCTTTCAATGCAAAAGGCGTATCGATATCATTTTCCAAATGCTGAACGATCTCATCTGCTCTCGCAGAAAGTTCTGGGCTGATATCCGCTAGCCTCTGAAGGGCCGTATAGAGCGTATTCAGAGAATTTTCCGCATTTTGAACACCTTCTTCGGTCCAGTTAAGCGGCTGGCGATAATCGGTGTTCAACAAAACATATCGATAGATCTCCCCTGCGCATTTCTCCAGTTTGGTTGATTTTTCCAGCAGATCGCGCACCGTAAAGAAATTGCCCAAAGACTTGGACATTTTCTTGCCTTCAACCGTGAGGAAACCATTATGCACCCAATAGCGTGCATAGGTATCCTGATCATTGGCGCAGCAGCTTTGTGCGACTTCATTTTCGTGATGAGGGAAGATCAGATCACGACCGCCACCATGAATATCAAAAGTCTCGCCAAGCTCTGCTTTTGACATGACAGAACATTCGATATGCCAACCTGGACGTCCCTTGCCCCAAGGGCTTTCCCAGCCATGCATATCGCCAGGAGATGGCTTCCAGAGAACAAAATCTGCCGGATCTTTCTTGTAAGGTGCCACTTCAACGCGGGCACCCTCTATCAGCTCTTCACGGTTCCTGCGCGAAAGAGAACCATAATCAGGCATGCTCGGGACATCAAACAGGACATGACCTTCCGCTTCATAGGCATGGCCTTTATCAATCAGGGTCGTGATCATATCGATCATGCCCTGGATATGTTCTGTTGCCTTGGGTTCTCTATCTGGAAGCTCTGCCCCGAGCGCACCCATATCTTCATGATAGGCTTTTGTTGTTCGGGCCGTAAGATCCGCAATGCTTTCCCCGTTTCTTTCCGCCGCTTCAATGATCTTGTCCTCCACATCCGTAATATTGCGGACATAGGTGACATGATCATCGCCGTAGATGTGACGCAGAAGGCGGGCCAGAACATCAAAGACCACAGCCGGGCGGGCATTGCCGATATGGGCCGTATCATAAACCGTTGGTCCGCAGACATACATCCCTACATTATGAGGGTCGATCGGGACAAATTCTTCTTTTTGCCTGTTCGCTGTATTGTACAGATGCAGTGTCACGGTTCTAATCCTTAGTCTTTTAAGCAGTCTCGCCGTTCAATCGTGCAAGCGCTTTGTCGCGGCCGATTAAAACAAGCATTTTATTCATTTCCGGCCCGTGGGATTGACCGGTAAGGGCTTGGCGAAGCGGCATAAACAATGCCTTCCCCTTCACACCCAGTTCTTCCTTGATGGTAGTCGTCCAGGTTTTCCAGCTTCCCTCTTCCAGATCTCCCTCCGGCAGCAGCGCGGCTGCTTTTTGCAGAAAATCAGGATCTTCGATAACCGGCACAATCGGTCCTGTCACAACCTGCCACCAAAGGGCGACATCCGAAACAACCTCAAGATTACCACGTACGGCCATCCAGAACGCTTCCGTACCGCCAGCAAGATCAACCTTCCTGGCGGCCTCCTCCCATGTCATTTCGCGCAAGATGCGGGCATTGATGTTTTTAAGCTCTGCCGGGTCAAATTTGGCGGCGGCCCGGCTGAAACGGGAAATATCAAATCCATCAATCACAGCGGCAAGCGTGCCGCGCGCTTCCACATTGTCAGAAGTACCAAGCCTCGCTAGCAGACTATTGAGACTCATGGGGTCAAGGCCGGTTCCTCGAAGTTCACGCAAGCTCTGGCTCCCTTCCCGTTTTGAAAGCGGCCCACCATCCGGTCCCATCAAAAGAGGTAGATGCGCAAAAGCAGGTACATCAGCGTTCAACGCTTTAAAAACCTGAATATGAAGCGCCGTATTACTGACATGATCCTCTCCGCGGATAACATGGGTAATGCCAAAATCAATATCATCAACAACCGATGGCAAATGATAAAGCGGGCGACCGTCACTGCGGATCAACACCGGATCAGACATACTCGCGCAATCAACCTCGACAGAACCGCGAACATCATCCGTCCATCCAACCACATCCTGATCCAGCAGAAACCGCCAGTGAGGCTTGCGGCCCTCAGCTTCAAAGACCGCAACTTCATCCTCAGTCAATTTCAAGGCCGCGCGATCATAAACAGGCGGTTGTTTGCGAGCCAGTTGCCGCTTGCGCTTATAGTCAAGCTCTTCACCCGTCTCGTAACACGGATACAAACGCCCTGCCGCTTTCAGCGTTTCAAACGCTGCCGTGTAAGACACAGTCCGGTCGGATTGTTTCTTCAAGTCATCCCATTCAAGACCGAGCCAGGACAGATCTTCCTGAATACCGAGCGCATATTCCTCAGTCGAACGCTCTTCGTCTGTATCATCCAGACGCAAGACAAACTCGCCGCCGGTTTTACGGGCATACAGCCAGTTGATCAGCGCCAATCTGGCATTGCCGACATGAAGATATCCTGTCGGACTGGGAGCAAATCTGAATTTAGTTGTCATCGTATGTCTCTGAACCCGTTTGTAATGGGATAACGTCTGTCCCGTCCGAAATTACGGGTCGTGATCTTAACGCCAGGAGGTGCCTGTCGTCGTTTATATTCTGCAATATACAACAAATTCTGAATACGGCTGACTGTTTCGCTGTCATACCCTGCGGCAACGATATCAGCAAAGGATTTCTCTTCCTCTACCAGAGCATGCAAAATGGCATCCAGAACCTCGTAAGGTGGCAGGCTGTCTTCGTCCTTCTGGTCTTCGCGCAGTTCCGCCGTGGGTGGCTTGGTGATGACATTCTTAGGCATCACCGGTCCGTCCGGTCCCTTGAAAAGGGATGAGTAGTTCGAATTGCGCCATTCAGACACATCAAAGCACAGCGTCTTATAGAGATCTTTAAGGACGGAATAACCGCCGCACATATCCCCGTAAATGGTCGCATACCCGGTCGACATTTCGGACTTGTTACCTGTCGTCAGCACCATCTTGCCAAATTTGTTGGAGATCGCCATCAGCGTGACGCCGCGAACCCGGGACTGAATATTCTCTTCGGTAATATCCGCCTCGGTCCCGCTGAACAAATTACCCAGCATAGTCTCATAGGCATCAACAGCCGGGACGATAGAAACACTATCAAGATCAGTCCCCAGCATCCGCGCGCATTCTGCAGCGTCATCAAGGCTTTCCTGTGAGGTATATTTTGATGGCATCATTACGCAATGAACCCGATCTGCACCCAAGGCATCCACAGCCACGGCAGCACTGAGCGCACTGTCAATCCCACCGGACAGGCCCAGCACGACGCCCGGAAAGCGGTTTTTCTCCACATAATCCTTGAGTCCCAGAACCATCGCCTGATAGATCCGCTCATGCGAGCCGCCGGGATCTTTCAAATGAGCCGTTTCACAGGACCATTTGTCATCAGCGCCGCGCACCCAATCCGTCACCAGAAGATCTTCCTTCCAGCAACTCATCTGAACCGGTAGAGAGCGGTCTGCATTGAGGATAAAGGAGCCTCCGTCAAAAACCAGTTCATCCTGCCCGCCGATTTGGTTGAGATACAGTAATGGAAGGTTTGTTTCTGTTACTCTCTCGACCGCATAATTCAGACGCTCATCCCCTTTTTCATGATCATAAGGGCTGCCATTGGGGACGATCAGCATTTCGGCGCCGGTTTCTTCAAGGCATTCAGCCACATCACTGAACCACATATCTTCGCAGATCATGACACCAAGGCGAACCCCTTTAAACGGGATTGGACCCGGAAGCGGACCTGGCTCAAACACCCGCACTTCATCGAACACACCGTAATTGGGGAGTTTGGCTTTATGCCGGGTTGCCGCGATTTTACCGTCTTCAAGCAGGCAGACAGAATTGTAAAGCTTGCCATCCTCCCTCAAAGGGCCAGACACCAGCATCGCCGGACCACCATCCAGGGTAAGTTCTGCAAGCTCGTCCATCGCTTCCTTGATCCGGCGGATAAAGGACGGTTTCAATACCAGATCCTCCGGCGGATAACCGCTCAGGAAAAGCTCCGGATAGACTACAAGATCAGCCCCGTCCGCTTCGGCTTCCTGCCGAAACTCACGAGCCAGTTTTATATTCCCGGCGATGTCGCCCAGCGTTGGGTTCGCCTGGGCCATCGCAATACGCAAATTATCAGTCATGCTAAGGTTTTAGCGCCCCAAAGCACTTCCAGCAATGGGGAGTTTCGAGAAAAAGCACTTCTGAGGAACTTTTATCCGTTTCGGTTCCATAAAGACGGACCATCATCGGTGAGGTCGTTCCCGTCCTCATCTTCGTCATCATCGTCAAAATCAGCAAGAATACTCATAGACGCACGGCTCAGATAAAACGGATGCGCCAGCGTTTCATCGACGGCATCCCCTTCTTCCCACTCCTCAGTCTCGGGGTTCATCGTCGCTGCTACCGTACCGGATCGCATGGGCATAGCGACAAAATCACCCTGATCTTCCAATGGCATCGCTTCCTTGATGGTCATGCGATAAACGCTGAAGGCGGCAATAAAAACGAAACTCAAGGCGAGGAAAATGAAGAAAGCCGACGCACCATAGACCCCCATCAGAGCTGAAACAGCAATCGGACCGATGACAGCGCCAATCCCGTTGGCCAAAATCATCCCACTACTGGCGGCTACCATTTCGTCTGGCTCAAGATAATCATTGGTATAAGCAATAAACAAAGAATATAGCGGCATACAAAAGCCACCGAAAACAGCCGCGCCCGCTATAAAGAGGATCTTGTCATCCAACATTTGCAAATAGAACATACCGAGGCCGGCCATGGCGGCCAAAGCAGATGTCAAAAAGATAATCTGCCGCCGATCAAACTTGTCAGAAAGTCGCCCGATCGGCATTTGCATCAGGGCACCACCAACAATAGACACACTGATAAAAACAGAAATCTGTGAAAGAGACAGACCAATCAAACCACCATAAACCGCCGCCATTGCAAAGAAAGCGCCATGAGCAACTCCGACAACGAGAATACCGATCATGCCCAGAGGTGAAATCCTATAGAGCTTTTTTAAGCCCAGTCTTTTGGTCTGTTCTACATTGGGAAGTTGCGATGCCGTCAAAGCCGACGGAATGAGCGCAAGTGAAATTAGGACGGAGATAATGATAAACAGGTTATATCCGCCCGGGTCTGATGCCGTCAGAAGAAACTGCCCGCCTGCCATAGCACCGAACACAATCACCATGTAAAAAGACAGGATCTGCCCGCGCGTCTCGTTACTCGCCACATCATTCAGCCAGCTTTCACTAACGATATAGAGCCCTGCAAAGCAAAAACCGGTGATCACCCGGATAATGCCCCAGACAATCGGATCGGGAATAACGGCATGAAGGAGAGTTGCGGTAGATGCCAGAGATGCTAGGGCCGCGAAAACCCGCACATGCCCCACAGAGATCAGGATTTTAGGCGTCGCAATGGAACCAAACAGAAAGCCCACATAATAGGCTGACATGATAAAGCCGGTGATGGCTGTTGGAAAGCCTTCCAGATTGGCACGCACACCGAGAAGGCTGCCCTGCAAACCATTTCCCAGCATCATCAAACCGATACCCAAAAGTAGGGGCCAACAGACGGCTAAAGCAGCTCTCATACGCGTAATCCTGATCAGGGCTCATGCCCAATTCAAAACAAAGACAGGCGGTATAACGCCTGCCCTAACGCACTACTATTCTAAAACTGACTCTATTTTTCTTTTTTTAACAAAAATTCGCGCCCAAGCTTCACGCTCGGAACACCGTCATAGGATATAATATCGGCTGTCGCGTAGGTTTCTGACCAGCTGTCCGGCAAATATGATCCTGTGCCGATCACATCGATGGGAACTTTCAGGCTGCCCATGATACGACATTTTTCCGCTGAAAAACCCGAAGAAGCAACGATCCGCACCTTGTCAAAGCCCGCTTCATCCAGGCATTCACGCATGCGGTAAATCGCGGCGGCCGAAACGCCTGTTCCCACCAGCCATTTCAATTCCTGCTCCGACCGGTACTGGCGGATCCCTTTGGGCATATTCCGCTCTAATACGGCATAGGAAGCAGCCGGATCCAGTCCTTCGATAAAACGTCCGCCATGGGTGTCCATGCGGATTGAAATCAGACCTTTTTCCACCATGTCCGGAAAGCGTTTGCATACTTCCAGTGCATCGGTGATTTCCTTGCCAAAATAATCCACAAGGACCGTGATCGGTTCGTCAGGATAACTTTCAACAAACATCTCCGCAGCCCGGAGCGTACTGCCGGCATAGCCGATCAGGGCATGCGGCATGGTGCCGAGCCCTTTGTCGTTACCGAAATAGTGCGCTGTGCTGTCATTTGCGTTGCCGATGAAGCCGACCACACCATGTTCGCT
Source organism: Sneathiella sp. (assembly GCA_039975135.1). Classification (GTDB taxonomy): domain Bacteria; phylum Pseudomonadota; class Alphaproteobacteria; order Sneathiellales; family Sneathiellaceae; genus Sneathiella. The sequence continues at coordinate 188,710 of JBDWHS010000027.1, forward strand.
TTGTGCCGCTTTACTGCCAACGGATGCGGCATAGGCCATCATTTCAGCCATTTCAGAGCCTGCACAATGACGTGCATCCATGGCCAGAAAGGCCGTCCCCGGTACATGACCGCACATCAGATAAGCGTTATAGGCCGCCACGCAAGCTGACCCGAGCTTCTGCAAATACAGGGTTTCCAAATCTACCAGGTCAACGAAACTACCGGTGATATAGAGCAGAGGCTCACCAGCACCGACCCAATCGCCCTCTTCAAAACAGGGTTCAACCTCGAAACTTCCGCCGCGCAGACGATTGATGTCTTCCAGCCATTCCAGCATAAGCCGCGGACAGAATATGACCGGGCGCCGCATGAAGACGGCATAGGTCACAGTCTTGTCGCCAAATTTGCCGACGACCTTCTTGGTCTTGTTGAAATACTGATCTGTATGATCAGAAATCGACTGGTCGAGAGCCGCCGGGCTGGCTTTTGCAGATTGCTGGTTCATGACACCAAATTCAGGAAACCGCAGCGGCGGCCTGCCCGTTTCCTCTTTCGTTTTTGAGTGTTTCGGCAATCAGGAAGGCAAGCTCCAGAGCCTGATTGGCATTCAACCGTGGGTCACAGGCTGTATGATAACGATCACTGAGCCGCTCTTCCGTTACTTCGAAAGCACCGCCCAGACATTCGGTTACATCCTGGCCTGTCATTTCAAAATGAACGCCGCCGGCATAGGTTCCCTCTGCTGCGTGAACATCGAAGAATTCACGAACTTCTGACAGAATGCGGTCAAAGGGCCGGGTTTTGTAGCCGGTTGATGATTTAATCGTATTGCCATGCATCGGATCACATGACCAGACAACTTTGCGGCCTTCCTGCTCCACTTTGCGGACGAGAGCGGGAAGATGTTTCTCAACCTCTCCCGCACCAAAGCGGCAGATTATCGTCATACGGCCCGCTTCATTCTCCGGGTTAAGTGTATCGATCAGACGCAGCAAAGTATCCGGATCCTGACTTGGGCCCGCTTTTACACCAACCGGATTGGCAACGCCTCGCAAGAATTCAACATGAGCCTCATCCGGATCACGGGTTCTGTCGCCGATCCAGAGCATGTGAGCCGATGTGTCATAATATTCACCGGATGTGCTATCGACGCGGGTCAATGCCTGTTCATACCGCAGAAGCAAGGCTTCATGAGAGGTATAAAAATCTGTTTTGTTCATCTCGGGGGTGTTTTCAGAATTCACGCCACAGGCTTCCATAAAGGCAAGTGCGTCCTGGATTCGATCCGCCATTTCCCGGTACCGTTCCCCTTGCGGGCGGCTGGCAACAAAACCCATATTCCATTGCTGCACCTGATGCAGGTCGGCGTAACCGCCTTGCGCAAAAGCGCGCAGAAGGTTCAGCGTAGATGCGGCTTGGGAATAAGCCGTCAACATCCGCTTTGGATCAGGCAAACGCGCTTCTTCATTGAAGTCAAAACCGTTGATGATATCTCCACGGTAGCTTGGCAGCTCAACGCCATCAATATTTTCCATATCGGACGAACGCGGTTTAGCGAACTGACCCGCAAGTCGGCCTACTTTAACAATCGGCTTGTTGGCACCAAAAGTCAGAACAACTGCCATCTGCAACAGGACTTTAAATGTGTCGCGAATATTGTTGGGATGAAATTCAGCAAAGCTCTCCGCGCAATCACCACCTTGCAGCAGAAAACCACGGCCTTCCGAAACATCGGCCAGTTTCTTTTTCAGGCTCCGCGCTTCCCCTGCAAAAACAAGCGGTGGAAATGCACCCAGATCTTTTTCAACAGCTTCAAGAAGTGCCGGATCGCTATATGTCGGAACCTGACGGATCGGCTTTTGTCTCCAGCTATCAGGTGTCCATAAATTTGACATTGTCTTCATTCCCTAAACAGTTATTCGCACTGCAACATACTCAAACGTTAATTTCTACAGGCTTTTTCCACAAGCGCAATGCTTAAGCGGTGATTTTCCTTACAAAATAGCAATTTTCACACCAAAAAAATGGGGTATACGAACGAAAATTGCCAATTTCTCCTAATCTCCGGAATATTTTTCACGCATGGTGACGATTTCTTCGGCTAATGTGGGGTGAACGCCAACGGTTGCGTCAAACTGCTCCTTCGTCGCACCACATTTAACAGCAATACCCACACCCTGAATAATTTCACCCGCATCTGCACCGACGATATGAACCCCGACCACCCGGTCTGATTGAGGCTCAACGATCAGCTTGACCATCGCCCGTTCACTCCCCTGTGTGAGCGTTTGTTTCATTGGTCTGAATTCAGATTTGTAGATATCCACATCGCCGTATTTTTCCCGCGCATCTGCTTCAGACAGGCCAACGGAACCAACAGGCGGCTGCGAGAAGACAGCTGAAGGCACATCACTATGATCAAAGGCTCGCGGTTTTCCGCCAAACACAGTTTCTGCAAAAGCCATACCTTCATGAATGGCAACCGGTGTCAGCGCAATCCGGTCCGTTACATCCCCAACAGCATAGATATTATCAGTCGTTGTTTTGGAATAGGCATCCACTGCAATCGCACCGTTCGGCTTGGTTTCTACACCGACATTTTCAAGGCCCAGCCCATCGATATTCGGACGGCGACCCGTCGCATACATAATGGCGTCTGCTTCTAGGGTTGATCCATCTTCCAGCGTGATCAAGAGACTACTTGCCGTCTTTTCGATCTTGGCCGGATTGGCCCCTACCCGCAAATCAACACCCTTTTTGGTGATCTCCTGGGCGACCATAGCCTGGACATGATGATCAAACCCTCGGAGGATCTTCTCCCCCCGGTAAAGCTGGATCACATCCGCTCCGAGACCATTGAAAATTCCGGCAAATTCCACCGCGATATACCCCCCACCCACAACGACAACACGCTCGGGCATCTCGTCCAGATGAAAAACTTCATTGGAGGAAATCGCATACTCGATGCCCGGAACGTCCGGCATCACGGGTGTCCCGCCCGTTGCAATCAGAATATACTTTGCGGTGACGGTTTTATCACCGACGCGCACTGTATTCTGATCCATGATCTCTGCCCGGCTTTCATACAGCTCCACATTATTATTACTGAGGATCGTATGATAAATGCCGTTCAACCGGTCAATCTCTATATCCTTGTTGCGGATCAGCGTTTTCCAGTCATGGGTTGCTTTCGGAACAGTCCAGCCATAATTGGCCGCATCCTCGAAGTCTTCCGCAAAATGGCTTGCATAGACAAACAGTTTTTTGGGAACACAACCCCGGATCACGCAAGTGCCGCCAACGCGAAATTCTTCCGCAATTGCAACCTTTGCACCGAGGGAGGAGGAAATGCGAGACGCCCGAACACCGCCGGATCCCGCACCAATAACGAAGAGATCATAATCGAAAGCCAAAAAACCAATCCTTATTCAAAGCGCCCGCTATTTCATTGAAGCGAATTTACTTATCCAACCCGCCAAGACACATATATTTAATTTCAAGATAGTCATCCAATCCGTATTTGGAACCCTCTCGGCCGATTCCGGACTGTTTAACCCCGCCAAAAGGTGCAACTTCTGTCGATATGATGCCTGTATTAATCCCGACAATTCCATATTCGAGACCTTCACTCACTCGCCAGATACGTCCGATATCCCGTGCACAAAGATAGGCGGCCAGTCCAAATTCAGTATCATTGGCCAGTCGGATCACTTCCGCCTCATCCGTGAATTTGAACAAGGGAGCCATTGGACCAAAGGTCTCTTCGCGCGCCACTTTCATGTCGCTGGTAGCATTTGTCAAAATGGTCGGCTCGAAAAAGCTCTGCCCCATTTCATGACGGTTGCCACCGGTTAATATAGAGGCGCCTTTTGACACGGCATCGGCAATATGGTCTTCAACTTTTTCGACAGCTGCCATATTGATCAACGGCCCCTGGGTCACCCCGTCCTCCAGGCCATTACCGACTTTCATCTCTTTGACTTTTGCGGCCAGGCGATCTGCAAATTCGTCATACACACCTTCCTGAACATAAAGGCGGTTCGCACAGACACATGTTTGTCCGGCATTGCGGTATTTTGAGGCAAGCGCGGCTTCGACAGCATCATCCAGATCAGCATCATCAAACACGATGAAAGGTGCATTACCGCCAAGCTCCATGGATGTCTTCTTCACGGTGCCTGCGCATTGTTCCATCAGGATTTTGCCAGTCGCTGTCGATCCGGTAAATGTCAACTTTGCGACATCCGGGTTACTCGTCATTTCACCGCCAATATCCTGCGGAACACCGGTCACAACCCCGAGGATCCCTTTCGGGACCCCCGCCCGCTCCGCCAGAACGGCCATAGCAAAGGCTGAAAACGGTGTCATTTCGGCGGGTTTAATGACCATCGGACACCCTGCAGCCAGCGCAGGTGCGGCTTTGCGGGTAATCATGGCAATTGGGAAATTCCATGGTGTAATGGCCACGGTAACGCCAATCGGCTGCTTCAGAACAATAATGCGCTTGTCGCTTTGATGTTCGGGAATGGTGTCGCCATAAATACGTTTCCCCTCTTCCGCAAACCATTCAATAAAGGAGGCGGCATACGCAACCTCCCCTTTGGCTTCCGCCAGCGGCTTTCCCATTTCCATGGTCATCAGACGAGCCAGGTCATCAGTATTTTCAAGCATCAGATCATGCCAACGACGAAGAATAGTGGCCCGTTCCTTGGCCGTTTTCCCAGCCCATTCCGGCATGGCTGACTTTGCAGCATCAATAGCTCTGCGAGTCTCTGCACCGCCCATTTCAGGGATAGTCCCCATAACGGTGCCTGTCGCCGGATTAACAACATCAAGGGTCGCGCCGCCATCTGCATCACACCAGTCGCCATTAATCAGACATTGCTGCCTGAACAATTCAGGATCATTGAGGTTAAGAGGGTTACCACTGGTGTTGGACATGCCTTGCTCCCGGAAATTGACGCGAAAATGAGGCGGGAGTGTAAGTCAGAATTTACCCTGCGGCAATCTGATTTCCCGCGCGCATAGTCAATTGACCAGAAATTTTCCTGTTTGCAAAACCCCTACCTGCTCCTCTATCGTGCCGAGGAGAATGCTTATCCGAAATTGCTAAAGGATTTAACCGTGGCAAGTGGTTCCAAAAAAGTCATCTATGCGGCGCTGATCGGGAATTCCCTGATTGCTGCCTCGAAATTCACAGCTGCTTTTTTTACCGGAAGCTCTGCTATGTTAAGTGAAGGCGTTCATTCCCTTGTCGATACCGGCAATCAGGGGCTGATGTTGCTTGGTTTATCCCGGGCCCGCAAGGAACCGGACAAGCATCACCCTTTTGGTTATGGTATGGAGGTCTATTTCTGGTCTTTCATGGTTGCTATTCTGATCTTCGCCTTAGGGGCTGGCATTTCCCTTTATGAAGGGATCCATGCTGTTCAGGATCCCAAACCCATCGCAGATCCAACCTGGAGCTATGTCGTCCTTAGCCTTGGTATTGTTTTTGAAGGCTGGGCATGGTCGGTCGCCTATAGGGAATTCAAGAAAATTATTGGCGACCAGTCTTTATGGCATGCCATGAGACACAGCAAGGACCCAACCATCTTTACTGTTTTGCTGGAAGATACGGCCGCAATGCTGGGCTTAATGATTGCTCTGGGAGGTATTTATCTTGCCCAGGCCCTCAATGAGCCCGTTTTTGATGGTATTGCTTCTATCGCAATTGGCTGTCTTTTGGCTTTGGTTGCTGTGTTCCTGTCTATTGAATGTAAGGGACTCCTGCTCGGGGAAAGTGCTTCCTTTGAAACCATCGACGGCGTTGAAGCAATTATTCTGGAGGATAAGGGTATCCTTGCGGTCAATGAAACACTGACAATGCATATGGGGCCGGATGATATTCTTCTCAATCTGAGTGTCGATTTTGCCGATACTCTAGACGCGATACAGGTGGAAGCGGCCACGTCCCGATTTGAAAAACAGATTAAGGAAAAATTCCCGAAAATAAAACGTGTCTTCATTGAAGCCCAAAGCATTTCGGGTCATTATGATAGCCAGAAGCCTGCGTAAAGGCGTTAGTTAGTAGCGTATGGAAGGTCGCGTAGTTTATGGACGCCACTCAAAAGAGAATTGAAAATTTCAAGAAAGTTGAACGGTTTCCCGTCACGTCGCCAGATCAGCTTAAATCTTCTCTCCCCCGAGCACTTTATGCCTGGTGGCAAACATTTCTGCCGGAGCTGCCATCTCGCGCCAATTTTGATATCACGAAGCATCGGGAATTGGTGTCAAATATCTTTCTGATCGAAGTGGTGGGCGATGGTCACTTCCTCTATCGCCTTCACGGCGAGCGTGTTACCCAGCTGGTTGGTCGATCAAATCATAACACGCGCTTCTCCGCGGAAAGTTCTCTGCTGGATGATAGACTGCTGGCTGAGCATCTACATAATGTCATCACTGCCAGAGCTGCCTATCACTGCTTTGGTAATTTGAGTATGTTTGATCGGGAATTTATCCAATTTGAATCTCTGGATTGCCCGCTTGCCGACGCTGAGGGCAATATCACTCATATCCTGGGGGTCCTGGTCGACATTCAAGAGGGTGACCTCTAGTTGCTAAAGAATTCAGAAAACAAAGGAATGAGTTTGCGTGAACCATACAAGCTTAGATGGGTAGCGTCCCGATAATAAGGTATATTTTCCGAAGAAACGCCGAAACAGGCGCCGTTTTTACAAAATATTCTTGACGGATCTATCAGCTCAACGCCGCATTGTTTTACGGCTGTATTGAGAAGCCTTCGTTCGTCTTCCGTTTTTCGAGAATGCACCTCGGCTGAAATGGAGAAAGATGTTTGCTCCAATGCCTCGGTAGTTCCTTGTAAAACACTCTGTACAATTTTATGGATAACAGGCTCCTTCATAATTGGGACAGTGCGCAAAATATAAACCTTTCTTTGCGCGCTAATATTGCAAACCATGTTGAGCCATGCTTTTGAAAAATCGACCGGCTTGGACGGCAAATCGATTTTATCCCGGTACCATATTTTCTTCCATTTCTCAGCTTTCAAATATTGCTTGTAATAATTCACCATCAGCAGCGGCGTATCGTGAGGTGTTTTTTCGAGAATATCCGTGAAGTTGCGATAGGCATCCTTACATTTTTCATATTTTTTTGTTCCGGTGCGTGTTTGATCAAAATTTTCAACGTAAATACACCCCGCGCTCGCTGACAAAAGCACTTTCAAATGTCTATCATCCTTCGGTGTTTCAGATAAAGCATGAGCAATAGCCACCGCATGACTGTCCCCGACCAAAATCAGATCCGGCTTCCACTCCCTTGATGAAGGTATCTTTTCGCCATTGGTAAACTGACATGCCCTCCCGTTATTGCCGCATTTATCAGCAATACCCTCAAGAAGATATAATTCCGGATTTTCAAACAGATAAGTCGGTATGTTGTTATATGGCAAAACTCCTAAACGTTGTACGACGCCATCATTTTCCCGGACGACTTTTGCGGCACCATAGGCCAACATGGACGGAACAATAAGAACGATAACGGCTGTCCAGAGTTTTCTGGAAAATAGCCTGGAAAAATCGACCCGAATACTCGTCTTTCTCTCCACTAAATGAAAAGACAAAGCCCCAAAAAGGTATGTCAGGAGCAATGCGAGCAGCGTAATGATGAGACTATCTTCATATCCGAAATACTCCTGCAGAGATCGGATTGGCCAATGCCACAAATAGAGTGAATATGATATGAGGCCGCAGTAATGAATAACGTGACTAAATCGCTTGATAAAGGGGTTATTTATCTCTGTCGAAATGCGCGAGGTGGCTAGAATGAATGCCGTTCCTATCGTTACGAGAAATGCCCAAACGGTTGAAAATTGGCTATTTCCGTCTGCCAATAAAACAGCCAATGCAATCAGGAGGGCTCCGAACACGCGAAAGAACTGGTTTCTTCTGTTCGTAAAATTATTCGCTGAAATACGAAAGGGAAAAACAACGATCAAGGCCCCCGCCAGTAACTCCCAGGCTCTAAAGGGAAGCAGGTAAAAAGCGTGGTTGGCATTGCCATAGAAATAAGTCCATAGATAAGCCGCCAAACTTAATATGGTCACACCAAGCAGAATTATCCGCAATGGGTTTAGCCCTAAAAACCGCCGAATTAGGATCAGAAAAATCGGATAGACAATGTAAAATTGCATTTCAACAGAGAGTGACCATGTATGCAGCAACCACTTGATATCTTTTCCAATATCAAAATATCCCGCCCCTTTTGAAAAACTGATATTAGACTTGAACACAAGAGCATGATTAATGTTTCGATTGAGATAGGCATAATCATATGGGAATATGAGAAACCAGCCTATAACAAGCAAAATCAGGCACATGATCGCTAGAGGCGGCACAATTCTCAACAGGCGCGACATGTAAAAGCTTGCGAAAGAAAAACTGTTTTTCTCAAATCGAGACAGAATGATCGACGTCATCAAATAGCCGGAGATCACAAAGAAAATATCAACGCCCGCATATCCACCACGGGCCAGATCAAAGTCAAAATGAAAAAAAATGACAGACAGAACAGCAATGGCTCTCAAAATATTAATGTCCGCACGAAAGGCATTCTGCAAGTGGACATTTTCAACAAGGCTTTTGGGCATACAGCGTTTCCGTCACAAGCGGCATTGCCGCTCATTTTCCATTTTCTTTATTTACTGTCAGTATTCTAGGCTGGCATGTCTTAAAAAAAACAACGGCGGCCCGTGCTGATCACAGAACCCGCCGTAGTATGCATTGATTTTTATCCAATTAGAGAGCCGACTTCAACGACTTTTTAGATTTTGCCCTGTACCATTCACCCTTCTGGCTTGTAGTTAGGTGAATAATCGCATTTATATTGAATCTGGAACCGTTTTGCCTGACCGCTGTCGGGATTGCCGCCAATCAATTTCATGATGACAATTGGTTGAACATTAGCCCAACGGCCTTCATTTTTCTGGAAATAAGGCGGACAGGAAATCACTTCTGACTTGCAGATATAGTACTCAATCATGGCCGCATTTTTCATAACTTTCGGCCCTTTGTTAAAGCCCTGATAGCATCTTTGGCTAAAGGGCACACCAACTGTAGTTGGGCCTAACGGACTAATTGTTGAAGGATTAACTCGAACAGGCCCTGAATTCGGATTGGTGCGAACGGGGCCATTATTTGCCCCATTCGTTCGACTTGGCGCACCGCTGAAAGCCTCTCCGGCCAGGCCTGCTGTCACAATAAACGCAGACAAAATAAGTGTGCTTTTTCTCAATGTTGAAAACATTTCTTTTCTCCTTTTCCCTTACGTCAATAAGTCGGGAGAGCCGTAGAATTCGTTCAAAAAAAACCCCGCCGAGGCGGGGTTTTTGAGCCATAAAAAATACTACCTAAACGCTTTGGATAAAGTATTATTCTGCTCGTTTGTTTCCTTGACTTGGCCGCCGCTATCAATCTTGAAAACAGCTTTCGGAGCCTTCTTGGGAAGCTTCATCGTAACCCATTTCTTCTTCTTTGCGTTCAGAGTATTGATGACCCTGGATTTCGAATTGCCAGCTCCCCCCTTCATGCTGAGTTTAAAATTCGATGCATTTCCTTTTCCCTTGTTGGAGATCAGAATTTTCATCTTTTTCTTACCCACCTGCTCCGCTTTCAGGATCGTCAAGTCCGGAAGGGCTGTTGTGTTTGCAGCCAGACCCGGTGTTGTTTGGGTGACAAGAGGTGCTCCGGGATAAGTGCAACGAACGATAATATTCTTTTCCGGAGCTTGAGCACCTGGTCCGTTTGAACCATCTTTTGCAAGAGACAACCGCCATTTCAGTGTTTGTTTCATAACAGGATGAGGCCAGCTGAGATTAGGCGACAAAGTGTTTCCATTGCCGCCCCATTTAAGATCATAGGGAAAACCGAAGAATGTCACTCCCTGTTCCGTCAAATTCACATCCGTGGTCGCACTGGCATTCGTTTGGCCGAATTTGTTCTTGACGGTTAATTTACCGGTTCCGTTAAAAGGCGTACCAGTGGCTCGCAATGTTGCGACCATATGGCCGCTGATAGGGCAAACCTGATCACCAAATTTCTGAGTTTTGTTGGCCACAAATTTAACCTGACGCTGGATCGGATGTTCTATCTGCAGGGAGAGTTCTTTTGTACAATCCATATCAAAATGCTTGATTTGGCTGTTCCGAGTGCCTGCAGGAAGCACCTGAACCCACATCATGCCTTTTTCCCGGCCCGCAACGATCGGCACATCATGCCATTCAGATACCATCGCGACTTTGGAATGGTCTGTCGTAATGGTTTTAGGGGCACTGTATCTATACTGTGCATTTGGGCCTGCGGGCAGGTAGGCGTAACGATATTCAATTTCAGTATCAACCCTGTCGGTGCGAAAAACCGAAGACATATTGACCCGGCACCGGCTTCCATCAAGCGGCGCATCTTCTGTCAGGTTTACCGAGATATCCGTAACAACTCCCGGAGGCGTTGGAGGTACGGCAATTGAATTTCCAGCGGCCAGTGATTTATGTTTTTCGCACACTATTGTTGTAGTTTTGAGTTCCTGGCCTTCTGTGAAGCTTGTTCCATCAATCCCCGTCTGATCATAGGAAAGCTTGCTGGTGACACTGAGCGGTATGAAACGATCCTTGGAGAATATCTCTTCATTAGACATTCCGCCTTCCCTGAGTTCTTTGGCCAGAAATCCGCATTGCCCCATGGCGAGCATCTCTATTTCAGGTTTCAAAACGCGTACCAAGACTGTTCTATCCACCCTCTTTGGCCGGTTTCCAGAGGCGTATGTTTCTGTAAAAGCGCCGGATTTATATTCAGGCCAGTATGAATAGTTGATACTCTCTGGCCCAACTTTCAGCCAGGTTTCCCAGCTTTTGAAGCGGCCGGATACACCAGCGTCCATAGAAACCCTGACATTGGCCCTCAATTCTCCGCTTTTATAATGCGTATATTTTTTGCCGTCTGTTCCGACATAGAGCTTAGATGTCAATACTTGGCTGACCTGCGACGTGTGATATTCTGCAGCGCCCGCGATATTCATCATGGCGGCGAAAAAACAGCTTGATGTAAGCAGTGTTTTCGTCAGGCTTTTTTTGGAAAATTTAGTCATCTTATATACCCCTCTATATATCAGAATAATGCGAATAATTGAGTTCGACAACTTTAATGCGCGAGAGAACCAATCAGAACCTACGGACAGTTGATTGTCCTGAAGAGCCTAGTAATCAAGGTCGACAATCTTCAATTTCTTTATTTTGATCTTGTAGAGCTTGGATTTCTTCACCAAAGCGCCATTTGGTTTGGTACAAAATCGAGTAATTTTGATCTTCTGAGACAGAGAAACTGTTTTCTTTTTCACTCGCTCTTCAACTGGAAAGCCATCATACCACTGCCCGCCCATTGCATCGCGAACGGCATTGAGAAGCGTATTGTCGTTGAAGACCCTGATCGTTGCCGACTTTGAATAAGATCTTGGCGCACCAGGATTATAATTCTGGTAAAAAACCTGTGCGAGCGCTTCACTTTCAAGCTTGTAACTCAGCTGCTTGAGAGAAAAACCCTGCCCACATACAGCGCCGATTTTCAGCTTGTGATAAATATTCTGGTTTTTCTTCAGAACATACCGGCCTTTACCAGGCCCCAATTTTTTGTGCTTGATATAGAGGGTTCCGGTTTCTCCGCCAATCTGTTCAAAGATAATACGCGCCTTTTCAGGTCCCGATGAAAAGCCTTGAGCCTTTGCGGTGATTGGCAGTGTTGATGCAAGAATGACGCAGGCGCTTGCCAGCCCGAATGTGATTTTCCTCATAATGATATCCCTTACATATCTTGACGAAAATGATCGTTGAAAGTTAGTCGTGTCACGCCTCAAAAAGGTTCAAAAAAAACGGCTGCATGGTCGTGCAGCCGCAAGTCGGGGAGACATTCATTAAGTCTTTGGTTCAAGGATAATCTGTATCGATAATCGTTACCTTCGGAATGTTGATCATATAATCCTTAACCTTGGTTGAAGCAGGCCCACTACAACTGCTGATCAGTTTGATTTTTTTTACCATAAAGGTCTGTTTGGTCTTTTTACGATCACTGTTACTCGCGGGGAAACTGCCTTCCCACCAATGTCCCATAATTATACTGGCATGCCACAGAATAGCTGCCTCATCAAAAGGGACGACATTAATGGTTTTCTTCACGACATTTGGGCCTGTGTTACTATTATGCCGGTAGACAGGAACGGACTGTGATCCGATTTGATACGCCAGATGCTGAACGGCTTGTCCAGCCGGGCAATTTGCCGCAATTTTGATCTGGACGGTCTTGTTCGCATGACTACCTTTAAGAGCATACTTGCCACCATTACTATTCTGTTCATGCCGCAAAAGGATTTTGGCTCGCTTGCCGGTAATTTGAGAATAAGTCGGGTAACCGCCTGTCGGCGTCGCAAAAGAACCTGGTCCCTGCGGATTGATCGTCTGTTTTTGAATAACATATTGCGCGGTATTTTTACGCGCTTGCGCCGCGTCCGCTGATGACGCCAAATGAGCAGCGGCAACAGCCGCCATAACTCCAAAGAAAATTGCCTTTTTCATAACTCTCTCCTGCCCCAAACAACAGTTTCATTTTCAATCCATATTGCATTGGTCGAGGCAGAAGGTAGACAGGTTCAAAACAAATTTTGAAACTGGGAATTCGTATCAAATTAGTCAAGCAATTAAAAAGCGGCCCCAAAAGGGCCGCCTTCAATCTAACGCCAATATACAGCAGTGATTTTCGCCGATGCCAATCTGTTGGCGCCGGTCATAAAACCGACCAAGGCGCCGCTTGCGTTTTTATCAACGGGTAGCTTGTCAACTTTAAGAGCATGTACCGTAAAGACGTAGCGATGCATATCACCAGGAGGCGGACAGGCTCCGATATAAGTTCCCGGACCTGCATCAGCGCCTGCCTGCAGAACCTCTTCCGGTAATCCTTCTGCTTTCACCCCTGAAGGGAGCGATGTGACATTTGCTGGAATATTGGCGACGACCCAGTGCCAGAAGCCAGATCCCGTTGGCGCATCGGGATCATACGCCGTCACAACAAAGCTCTTGGTATCCTCCGGTGCACCAGACCAACTCAAAGCTGGCGAAATATTACCGCCTTTACAGCCGAAACCGTTCATCACCTGTTTGTTGGAGAGCTTTTGGCCCTCGGAAATGTCAGAACTTGTCAGCTGGAAATCTGCTGAAAAGGCAGGGGCCGACAGAAGGGAGAGCGTGCCTGCAAGGAAAAGAGTTTTTAAAGCTTTCATCCGATATTCCTGTTATTTGAAAAGCAATAAACGGATGTTAAACAGATCAAATAACCTCTTCGCTTCCTTTCCGCTCAATTCCGGTCCCGATCTGATCAAATTCGCTGCCGCGAATTTGCGAGGGAGAGATATCAAAACGGGATTTGAACCGCATGGCAAATTTGGAAGGAGAGGAATAGCCGACCGATCCTGCGATTTGCAAAATGGAAAGATCAGAAGATTGAAGCAGAAACAAAGCCTGCGCCATCCGAATTTCAAAGACAATTTCGGAGAATGAACACCCCACGGCTTGCAACCGACGACGAAATGTTGCTTCGCTAAAGGCAAATTTCTTAGCGACCTCTGTCGCCTTCCAGTTTCGACTGCAATCCGACGAAATCAAGGAACGAACGTTATAGGCTAGGTCACGAGGTTTTGCGGGCAAAAATTGTACGCCAGCCGCCGCAAGCCAGAGAACAAGTTCCTCAACTTTATGTCTGGAGACGGTTTCTGGAAAAGCTGACGGTTCCAACATTGCCTGTTTTGCTGTGTCGAATGCAGTCCCAAGACCCGCAGAGATCGGAACGATTTGGACAGATGTTCTTTCCCTAGCTTGCGCTAGCTTCCCTGATGTCAACGCATCTTCAATGATCGTGAAATCAAAGATAAAAATTTCGGCTTCATAGAACCTGTTTTGCCCCAGAATATTGGTGATGTTGAGGATTTGTTCTGCCCCCAGAAAGGCAGCGTCCCCTCCATTAGCCTCAAAAACCTGATCATGATCATCGAAATGGACGAGCTTCTTACCTCTAAGGACACGAATAACAGCAGGCTGCCTTATATCCAGCCGTTTAAACTTTGCTTTCTCCGCCTGTCGAATAGTGGCGAATTGCCCAACATTTGTAACATAACTAGAAAACATCGCTTTTCCTGCAAATTTTTATCAAACAAATCAACTTATATGAGTACATATAAATATTATTTAAAGTGAACCGAGCGTTCACTTCCTCCGACCTAAAAATGTTCACTTTAACTTAATGGAGTAAAACATGAACATAATTGATAATGTTTTTCAGAGTAAGTTAGTAGTCAAACGCCTCATGTTCGCAGCAATGCTTACCGCAACACTCGGCAGCAGCTTGGCAGTCAATGTGCATGCGGCTTCTGGCAGTAATACCAGTGCAGCCCAACAGGCCCGAAACCTGGAAATGCAAATCAGACGGGGCAGCTCCCTTCCAAGCGCTGGCAAGAACCATGATGTTTCATGTCACCCATCAGATTATGCGCCAGGGGTATGCCCTGACGCCCTTGCAGCTGGGTGCAAAAAATACGGAGGAACGATGACGTCAAATTCCGATGGTTCCTATACTTGTAAAGGGCCTTACACCGGGCCCAAATAGGCATCACCATTTAAGAGGACTGGCCGGTTTATACTGGCCAGTTTTTTTACTCTGCCAAGAGTTCTATATACCATTTCGGTTTGATCCGGCCAAAATCTGTCCGGATATTTGTTTTGAGGGCTTTCTTGGGATCCATGACAAAAGCGCCTCCCTCCTGGCGAGAGAACACGCTCCAGTGCCAATGCGGCCTGCCCTGTTCAAGATGCCATTTCACCGCCAGTAGGGCTTGATCCGGGAGGGCTCCCCAGGACTGAAAGGGTATTTCGCGGGCACCGACAGAGATATCAAAGCGCTGTAACAATTGCCTCATTGGCGCAACATCCGACCAGAGGGAGGGCTTCAGAATATCAACCCCGATTTCTTCTGCCCCCCTTTTTACGGCAGCATACTCCTCTCCAGCAATCCAAGCCGTACTGGCAATGGCACAGCCGGTGATATCTCGTTGAAAGACCGGTCTTAATCGATCAAATTTTGCCTGCATCTATTCAACCGTGACAGATTTCGCAAGGTTCCTCGGCTGATCCACATCGGTGCCTTTCAGCACCGCCACATGATAGGCAAGGATCTGCACAGGGATGGCATAAAGGATCGGTGCAACAAAAGGATCAACCGTCGGTATTTCAATAGATCCCAACGCGTGATCGCCCAGCTGCTTCATTCCCTCTTCATCAGACAGAAAAATCACCTGAGCATTTCTCGCCATGACTTCCTGCATATTGGAAGCGGTTTTTTCGAAGAAATGATCGGTCGGTGCAACAACGATGACCGGCACAGTCTCGTCTATCAGGGCGATCGGGCCATGCTTAAGCTCTCCGGCCGCATATCCTTCGGCATGGATATAGGACAATTCTTTCAGTTTGAGAGCCCCTTCGAGCGCGATCGGATAACCTGGACCTCGCCCAATATAGAGAATATCCCGGGCTTCAAAAATCTTTTTGGCAAGTTCGCGGATTGCCCCGTCATGCTCCAGAATCTCGGCGGCACGTGCCGGGACTTCGGTCATAGCAGAGCAAAGCCTCGCTTCTTCTTCATGTGACAAGGCACCGCGTTTTATACCGGCATCAATAGCAATACAGGCAAGGGTTATCAGCTGACAGGTAAAGGCCTTTGTTGAGGCAACACCAATTTCAGGGCCTGCTTTGGTATGGAAAACAAAATCTGATTCCCGTCCCATGGAACTTTCTTCTACATTGACGATGCTCGCAATATGTTGCCCATTTTCGCGGGCATAGCGCAGGGCCGCGAGTGTATCCGCCGTTTCGCCAGATTGCGAAATAAACAAAGCCAAACCACCTTTCGGCAGCGGCATACTGCGATAGCGGAATTCAGAGGCGATATCCACTTCCACCGCCAGGTTCGCCAACCCTTCAAACCAGTATTTAGCAACCATTGCCGCGTAATACGAGGTACCACAAGCAACAATCGTTACTTTTGGCAGGTCCTGCCAGTCAAACGGTAATTCAGGCAGCGTGATAGTTCTGTCTTTAGGATTAAAGAAACTGTTCAAAGTCTCGCCAATAACAGCGGGCTGCTCGACAATTTCCTTCATCATGAAATGGCGATGATTTCCTTTACCGATCATGGCGCCGGAAAGCTGTGTCTGCTTGATCTCGCGTTTGACTTCAGCGCCGTTGCGATCATAAAAGACAGCCCCATCACGTCGCAAAACCGCCCAGTCATCTTCTTCCAGATAGGAAATGCGATTGGTTAGTGGTGCCAGAGCCAGAGCATCAGAGCCAAAAAACATCTCACCGTCCCCCCACCCGACCGCAAGCGGCGCACCGCGCTTCGCTCCGATCATCAGGTCATCTTCCCCCTTAAAGATAACCGCGAGTGAAAAGGCTCCTTGAAACTTTTTCAACGACAGCGCAACAGCCTCTTCTGGTGTCTTGCCGTCTTCCAGAAAGCTGGTAATCAACCATGCCGCAATCTCTGTATCTGTTTCGGAGGAAAAAGGGTAGTTTCGTGGCTCCAGTTCAGCCGCCAACTCTCTGTAATTTTCGATAATACCGTTATGAACCAACGCCAGGTGAGTGGTCATATGAGGATGTGCATTTGGCTCATTCGGGACACCATGGGTTGCCCAGCGGGTATGACCAATGCCGGTTAGCCCTTCCAGAGGGTCATTGTCGACAACCCCTTCGAGATTTTTAAGTTTCCCTTCAGCCCGGCGTCGATCCAGTTGGCCTGCCGTCTGTGTGGCAATTCCCGCACTGTCATAGCCCCTGTATTCCAATCGCTTCAGCCCGCCCAACAAGGAGGGAACCACATTGGTTTTCCCCAATACACCGATAATTCCGCACATAGGCTCTTCTATCCTTTTTCCGAACCGGAGATCATTTTTTGAGACGGGCTTTCATTGCCCGAAATCGTTTTGCCCATCCTGGTTTTTGGGCTTCATCGGCCCGCTCCACCATCAATGCGTCTTCTTCAACAGAATTCGTGACCGTACTCCCAGCTCCGACAATCGCACCAGCTCCTATAGTTACAGGCGCAACCAGCGCTGTGTTGGAGCCAATAAAAGCCCCCGCCCCGATATCCGTTTTAAATTTGTCATACCCGTCGTAATTACAGGTAATCGTGCCAGCGCCGATATTGGCGTCTTCTCCAATACGGGCATCCCCGATATAGGAAAGATGGCTAACCTTTGCCCTGCGCTCTAACGTTGCTTTCTTAACCTCAACAAAATTACCGATCTTGACGTCGTCCGCGATATCGGTGCCCGGACGCAGGCGGGCAAAAGGTCCAATTTGCGCCCCGACGCCAATCCGCGTCCCTTCGATATGAGAATTGGCTTTTATACGAACCTGATCCTCCACCAAAACACCTGGACCGAAGAAGACATTCGGCTCAATCACCACATCCTTGCCCAGGACAGTATCCGCTGAAAAGAAGACGCTGCCCGGATCAATCAAGGTTGCGCCGCTCATCATTGCTTCATTCCGCCAACGGGTCTGGCTAATCGCTTCGGCTTCGGCAAGCTGCATCCTGTTGTTAACACCCAGAAGTTCATCTTCATCGCCTTTGACAACCTTGCACGTCAGACCTTTGCCGCGAGCAATCTCAACAATATCTGTTAGATAATACTCGCCTTTGGCATTTTTATTATCCACGGCATCGATCAATTCCTTAATTCGGGTGCCCTGAATGGCCATCACGCCAGAGTTACACAGACCAATCTCTCTTTCTGCCTCTGATGCATCGGCAAATTCAACGATAGCCTCCAGATCGCCATTGGCAGCCGTTACGAGGCGACCATATTCAGCCGGATTTTCAGGTTCAAACCCCAGGACGACGACAGCGGTCTTGTCGTCGCCGCGTCGCGCGTCGATCATCCTTTGCAAGCTGTCCAGGCTAATCAACGGAGTATCGCCGTAAAGCACCAGGACATCGCCTGTAAAATCTTCAAGATTTGGAAGCGCAGCCGCCACAGCGTGCCCGGTTCCCTGAGCGACTTCCTGAACAGCTGTTTGTGCAGGTGCCACCTCAGCCCGCACGTCATCCATACCAGGGGCAACCACAACAATATTCCGTGCAGGAGACAGGTTCTCGACGGTATCCAGCAAATGGGAAACCATAGCTCGCCCTGCGATTTCATGCAGGACCTTAGGTTTTTTAGACTTCATGCGAGTTCCGGCTCCGGCGGCCAGAATAATGGTAGCGATGGCAGTCATTCAGTCTCTCGATATTAAAAGCTTGCAATTATTTCAACTTTTATCAGTTGATCGCATAGATACACAATGATTACTCTCCTCCCAAATCAAACAATGTTTCGGGATTTTTCATCCATGCAGCCTATGCGTCTCCTTTTCGATCTTGATGGCACTCTTCTGGATACCGCACCAGACCTTTATGCAACGTTAAATCATTGTCTGTCGAGTGCTGGCCGGCCCTCGGTAACGCTTGAAAGTGTCAAACATATGGTCGGACAAGGGGCCCGTGTTCTGCTGGAGCGAGGTCTCAAAGCAACAGGCGGCATGCTGGATGAGCAAGCCTTTGAAGATCTGGTGGTCTTGTTCTTTGAGTATTATGCTGATCATCTTTCTGACCATTCCATCCCCTATCCCGGTATGCTAAATGCACTGAAGACCCTTAAAGACACTAAATGTGACCTTGGTATCTGTACCAACAAACCCTGTGGGTTCGCAAAAACAATTGTCGAGGACTATGATCTCACGGGCTATTTTTCGGTTGTAACAGGAGGAGATAGTTTCTCCATCCGGAAACCTCACCCTGATCACGTTTTAAAGACACTTGCGCTACTCCCCTCAAAAAGCGGGCAGGCAGTCATGATCGGCGACACGCATAATGACATCGATGCGGCCCGTGCCGCTGGCATATCCTCTATCGCAGTGAGCTTTGGCTATTCCGATATTCCGGCAAAAGACCTGGGGGCAGACTATGTCATTGATCATTTTGATGAATTGATCCCGTGCCTTCAAGAAATGACGGCCTAGGGAAAGAGCGGCAAATTTGTAATCTGGTTACCAGACGGTATTTGTCTGGCGGATATCCACGCCTCGATATCTTGCCAGACAACGGCTGCCTGCAAATCCCGCATCAGAAGATGCCAGCCATTTTCATATAAAACAATATCAGCACTTTTCGGTAGCCTGGCGACGACATCCTCTACCGGTTTTTTCGGAATTACTTCATCGTTTTTACCGTATAACACAAGAGCCGGGAGGGTCATTTTTTCTGCACGGTCATAGGCAGTGTCCATCAATCCTACCAGACCATAAACTGTATCTAGTCTTGTTTTTTTGATAAAGAGTGGGTCACGGCCCAAATTCCGGAGCATGGGGATGTTATCCGATGCTTGAATACCAAGGCCCTGTCCCGTTGCTTTCAGATCTCCAAACATATGAGCACTTAGCCAAAGAGAGCTTCTATAAACGATATTGAGAGATTTCCACCCCCAGACTGCGGGAGCTGACAAAATAACACCGGATACTTCCGGGAAATTTTCCTGTGTGACGGAGGCCATAACAACGGCGCCCCCCATGCTTTCGCCCAGCAAGTAAAGCGGCTTGTATGGATTTTTTGCCTTTACCACCTCCACCAGCGTCTTCAAATCCGAGGTAAGAATTTCTTCCGTTGCCCAGATGCCTGTCTGCAGGGTCTCCCCAAATCCTCGTTGGTCATACGCGTAGGTCGTGATCCCTCTTTGCATCCACCAGCTCGCCGGATATGAAAATCCGTTGCGATAGTCATTAAATCCATGAACAGCGATGAGAACGACTCTTTCTTCCTCGCCGGCAGACCAGATTTTGACAGGTAGTCGGGCACCATCTGCTGTGATCAGGTGATTTTCAAGAAGCTCCGGCGACTGAATAACATCTCCCACCCGTTGAACAGCGGGACTGCATCCAACGACAAAAAGACTGACGACAAGGAAAAGCGAGAATAATAGTGCTGGCATCAAACTCTCTAAAAACGCCTTGTTGATGATTTAAAACTATAATGCTGTAATTCTTAAGAAATATGAACCGATGCGAGATTTGAAAGGGACAACGGGATGAAACAGGTTACAGCGACACTTCTGTTATCCTTACTAACACTCGGCTCCGCCCTCGCTGCCCCGCCAAAAAAAATAGATCCCACCCATAATGTGGGAGGATATATTGATGCTGGGACAACAACACCGCACACTTTCACAACATACGGCCTCCCTCGCCAACTTCCGGCCATCGCCGAGACGGAGAGGAACAACACAAACAATAGCCTTATCCGAAAAAAAATCGATCAATATTTAAAGGATTTTCCCGCGACAACCGCCATTCTGCTTATCGATGACGGGAAGGTCCTGCTAGAGGCCTATCAAGGCGTCGGCAGTTCCTCGTCTGAATTTTACAGTATGAGCATCGGTAAAAGCATGACCAGTCTGGCTGTAGGTAAAGCCCTATGTGAAGGCCATATTGGCAGCCTTGACACGACAGCAAACACATTGGTGCCAGAGCTTGGACAAAGCGGGTTCGGCCGAAGCACAGTAAAACAGCTCCTGATGATGAGTTCAGGGGCCTATCGATCTGCCAGAAGCGGGCAACCCGCCTTTAAAAACGGGATAGGTCTTCATCCAAAATATGGACGTCCCTATAAGGGCTATAGTTGGCCGATGAGATTGGGACAGACAAGCGTAGATGATCTTCTATGGGGGCGTGACTGGCAACAGGTTCTCAACAAGAATGTTCACCAACCAGGAGAAGGTTTTATTTACAAGGGTGCTGATACGCTGGCGCTTGGGAAAATTATTGAACGTGTAACTGGAATGCCTCTTGCCCGCTATTTTGAACAATCTGTCTGGAAAAACACCAAGCCCGAAGCATCTGGCCATTGGGAAGCCGATCGCGACGGATCAACCATGGCAAGCTCTGGATTTCAGGCACGCTTGAGGGATTGGGGTCGTATCGGAGTTTGGATACTGAATTCGCGAGCACAATCAGACTGTTTCGGACGGTACCTGACGAGCGCGACGCAAACACAAATCCCGATGCCAAAGGGCAGTAAAAGCCTTTTCCGTGGGTATGGCTATCAATGGTGGACAGAAAACAAGATGGCGCCCGGCTTCTGGGGTTTGGGCTATGCCGGACAAATATTGGCGATCAACCCGGCAACCCGCAAAATCATGATCAAATTCGCCTATCGGCACGATTATGGATCTGCCGGTACCTTGATGAAGCTTTTTAAACAATGGAATGCTTCGCCTTAGTCTGATCATTCCACCCTCTTAATCATCAGCGTCGCTGTGCCCGTATTGTTGTCATAGAATTCCCACCAGTTTTTATCCCCGTATATTTTGAGGGCATCATTCACATAAATATAGAGCGGGCCAGATCGTATTGGTTTGAATGTGAAGGACGTCTTGTTAATCGGGAAAACATGACCACTGTCCCGACCAATTTCGCCCGTGAGGGCGAACCAGGGCATTGTCAGATTTCTCCTGACAAGCATACCCGCGATAAAACCAGGCCTGAACCCGGTAAAGATACCGTCGAGGCCTTTCAGGGTGGCCGGGTACGTCCTTCCGCCTGCTATGGGATTTCCGTTATCACTCCAGTCCTTTATGTCCGTCACCGTAACTTCATAGGTCCTGCCCGCATCGAGATCTATGTTAGCTGTGATACAGGGAGAGCTGGCATTCACGGCGATTTTCGCAAATTCATTAAGAGCCAATCTCGCTCCAACCACGGGTGCTTGAGCAATTTTACAAGGGTCTATCTTGTCAGTCAGAGGAGTCAGACCAAACCTAGAAACAGGCATTGCAATGACAAAAAGCAATAAAGCAAAAAAAGAAAGCGGGAAGAGTGTTCTGGCAAACCAGCTTCTGAGCCAGAGGAAAAGCCGGGATGTCCGGATCCTATGTGAAAGCGACAGAAAAATACGAAACCAGCGTCGGCGATAGCAGGATATCGTTTGTCTCCTGAAGGCTGACCATCCTTCTTCGGAATAGCGAGAAACGGCTTTGGACAATCGCCATCTCCATAGGCGAAACCCCATAAAAACCACGACCGCAATCCCAACCCCATTCAAATCCTGACGCCAGGCATCCGTCCAATACTGCGTCAAATCACTTTCCAGAAATCCAATAAATTTATCCAGTATCTGGGGAATAAACTGCCATTTGCCGAGAGAGTCGTAGGAAGGAACGAGCCCATGAATAGGTGGATTGATCACCGGAAAAGCGAGTAGATACAGAAAAGTCGCCAACATGCAAAAATAAGCAAATCGACCCCAAGCGATATAATCCTCCGATTTACTCAAACGGCGGCCTCTCTCCACCATTGGATCAACCGCCTCGTAATAAGCACTGCCTCTCTGCCGGTAATCGATCTCTCCGTTCTTATCGTAAACATGAAAATATCTTGGAATACCCGCAGGAGAGTATCCTGTATTTTTACCGCGAATTCTATCCAACACGGAATGATGGAGGGTAACAGCTGCCGGTGAGGATGTTTGAGGATTAATAATCGTATTTTCGCAAAGTTTATAAATATTGCGGGGCTTGTAACGGTATAAAACACCCAAGCCTCGTCGTGAATTATGGAGAACGCCCGCCGCTTGCCGCTGTTTTTCATAAGAGCGTATTTTTTGCTCATCAAATTTGAGCCCATGTCCGGGACCGCAAGCTTGTTCAATCATCCAGCACAGAGAAATATAGGCCAGATTGTCCTCCGGATAGCCGCCGCCCAGATCTGAATGCATACCCGCAAACCAAACTTGTAGAATTCTCTCTTTGTCAGCTTGCGTTTTCTGCTCCCACAATAAAGGATGAAACGTATGCCGTTCATCATCGATAGCAATCGCGTGAGCCGCTCTAGCCACCCCTTGTCCCAGGCATCGGTTCTTAAACTGGTATGGATAAAGCCATCGATCCACAAAATCAGATAACTCGTCGATCGGCAATCCGAAGGCATCGACCGTGTCCCAGACGCCCAGGAACTCAATTACCGGCTTTTCAGATACAAGATCGTAACCATAAAGCTTCTTGAATTCATGAGCCGGAATAATTTTACCGCCAGGCAGGAAGCTTCGGAAGAAACGGCTTGGCAGCGTTAATAATCTCGGCAATGCATATTCAAACTGACTTAAAATCCATTGGCGCCAGTTTTTAGGTTCTGTTGACCGCTGCCAATAACTACGCCGGTAGCTTTTATAAGCGTCCTTCATTGTCCTGGCGAACCCGTCTTCTGAATTTACCGTAACCGTTTTGGGAGCTGCAGGGTCATCCAGATTTCTAAACCGTCCCGGCCTTTTTCTCGATGTATCAACAATCCCACAAATCTCTATGAAATGCGCGAGTATTCTGGCCGTAAAAGCCCCCCGGCTAAAGCCAAATATGTAAACTTGATCACCGGGCTGGTAATGTCTGCACAATTCCGCATAAAGCTGACGCAAATTCCGGGAAAGCCCGACACCGAAAACGCCGCCTAACAAACGTAAGGGGCGAAAGCCAGATGTTCCGACACCATCATCATAGAAGGCCACTTGCTCATATTCGCCGGAAACATCGCTTCCCAACTCTAGGGAAGTATAAATCCGCCAGACATTGCTTTTGTCGCGCGCAATTGAACTGTTGCCCGTCCCATCAGACAGCAAAACAATTTTCCTGGATTTTCTAATTGACATTGCATCCCCCCAAAATCAGAGAGAGAGGTGTGAAACAGCATTTCTTTCCCTGATTTTCTGAGAAGAATATCATGACGCGGCACCGATTTTCCGGCTTTTATGAGTTTTTTATGGATTATTCACGCCGGAATATCGATTGATCGAAACAGGATCAAAATCAATAATCGCAAACCGATAAAGCTGGAAAACCCTACGTTAGAATCTTCCAGCTTTCACAAAGGGCATGGTTCGTTTGGGTTCAGGCCCGCATGTTTCCTATTTTCCTTTAAAGTCGCCATCCCGCTTTTCAAAAAAGGCATCAATCGCCTCAACATGATCTTCGGTATAATGGCTGAGAGCCTGGAAGGCAGCAGACATTTCAAGTAGGCTGTCGAGCCGTGTATGCTCCCCTTCGCGCATCAGTTTCTTGGAAAGACGCAAAGCATGTGGCGGGTTTTTGGCGATCCGGCCAGCAAGCTCTCTGGCTGCCGTCATCAAATCCTCATCTTCCACGACTTTAGAGACCATACCCCACTCAAGCGCCAGATCCGCATTGATCATGTCACCCGTAAATGTTAGTTCTGCAGCACGACTGCGGCCGATGGTGCGCGGCAGGAACCAGGCACCGCCATCTCCTGGGATGATACCGAGCTTCACGAAACTCTCCGCGAATTTGGCAGATTTGCCAGCAATACGAATATCGCACATACAAGCCAGATCACACCCGGCCCCAACAGCGGGTCCATTGACCGCTGCGATTGTCGGCACTTCCAGGTTATAAAAGGCGAGTGGGATTTTCTGAATACCGTGGCGGTATCCTTGGCGAAGTTCGGTCGGTGTTCCGGCAAACAAGCCTTCCTTATCCCGCATATGCTTGACGTTGCCGCCTGCAGAGAACGCGCGGCCTTTGCCAGTCAGGATAACACAGCGAACGCTGTTATCATTGTTAATCCGCTCTGCCGCATCGGTGAAAGCCTTGAAAATGAGATCGTCAGAGAGGGCATTGCGCTCCTCCGGACGATTGATCGTGAGGGTTACAATTCCCTCATTCTGTTCATAAATTAATGGTTCAGTCATCCGGTCACTCTAGATGCTTTTTGAAGACTTGAAAACACAGCAGAACTATCGAACGCATTTTTTTAATTTTTCTATGGGGTTCCAGGGCGGTTTTAAGTATGGTGCCGCTCAGACGTTCAATCAGGAATTCCCAACGTGAAGATCGCAGTCCTCGGTGCCGGTGTAACAGGTGTAACAACAGCCTATTATCTTGCGAAAGCAGGCCATGACGTCACTGTTTTTGACAGACAGCCCGCAGCTGCCGAGGAAACCAGCTTTGCCAATGGCGGACAGATCTCTGTGAGCCAGCCTTTCCCCTGGTCCAGTCCCGATCTTCCACTTAAATTGCTGAAATGGATCGGCCGGGAAGACGCGCCGCTTGTCTTTAAAATGAAAATGGATCCGTTTCTCTGGCAATGGGGAATCCGATATCTGCTCAACTGCCGCACATCTACCTTCTATGCCAATGCGGGCAAGGTTCTCGCGCTTGCCAGGCATAGTCTGGCTTGCCAGCAATCCCTCGTTGAAAGCGAAAGTCTTCAGTATGAACGGCAAAAACGTGGTATTCTCAAGCTTTTCGAAGGCGATAAAGAAGCAAGCGAGGCCGCAGATCGCCACCAATGGCTCACACAAAATGGTATCAAACAATCCCTGTTAAGCCGTGCAGAATGCTTGCATGTCGAACCTGCCCTTGAGGCAACACGATCCTCCTTTACCGGCGGCACATGGTCACCTGAGGATGAGAGCGGTAACGCCCGGGAGTTTACCCGTTCTCTGGCCGGTGTTGCCGGTACTCTCGGTGTTGAGTTTCGATACTCTTCAAAAATAGAAGGGTTTCAGGCAGACGCCCGGGTGATCACTCATATTGTGGTAAACGGCAAAAATGAAGCCTTTGACGCCATTACACTCTGTTCCGGATCGTTCAGCCGGTTGCTCGCCCGGAAAGCCGGCATTCATTTGCCCATCTATCCAGTGAAAGGATATTCTGTCAGCATTCCGGTAAACGGCTCCAATACCGCGCCAATGACCAGCATAACAGATGAAACCCGACATATCGTTATCAGCCGCCTCGGCGATACCCTGCGGGCAGCTGGCACCGCTGAAATGAATGGGTATCAGACGGAAAACAATCCGGTTCGTGAAGATATGGTTTTGAAATCAGTGATGGACTTGTTTCCCGACTGCGGAGATCCTTCGGAAGCCACCCGTTGGAGCGGATTGCGCCCTATGACAACGGACAGTGTTCCTTTGATTGGCCGCGCCAAGTATAACAATTTCTACCTCAATACCGGTCACGGACCGCTTGGCTGGACACTTTCCTGCGGCTCCGCAGAACTGATCACGCGGGCAATATCCGGGAAGGCCACAAAACTTGACATCTCTTCCTATTCAGTTGATCGTTTCTGATACTTGAAGTTCCTTACCCACCCAGCAATTTATAAGAACTGGACAGTTAATGTCAGCCTCTTCCGCGATGCCTTCAGCACCCTCCTCCTATAGGGGAATTTTCCTGTATTGTACGGCAATATTCCTGTTTGTCTGCATGGACAGCATTGTGAAATACGCGGCGAAAATCTATGATCCCATTCAGGTGGTCTGGGCACGGTATTTCTTTCATATGCTGCTGATGATCCTGTTTCTGGCCCCCAGTCAGGGCATGGCTCTAGTCCGCACCAGCAATCTAAAACTCCAGATCTTCAGATCGATGCTTCTCTTGGGCGCAACGATCTGTTTCTTCACGGCCCTTAAATACGTGCCGCTTGCAGATGCAGGTGCAATGGGAAGTACGTCTCCCCTGTTCGTAACAGTCCTGTCTGTCTTTATTCTGGGAGAAAAAGTCAGTTTCCGGCGTTGGACAGCTGTCTGTATCGGATTTGTCGGCGCGCTTATCATCCTGCGCCCCGGCATGAGTGTTGTACATCCGGCTATGTTTCTAGTCGTCGGTATGTCTGTTTTTTATGCCTCCTATCAAATTGCGACCCGCAAGCTGGCAGGCGTTGACACCTCTATTACCACCCTCTTCTACACAGCCTTGGTTGGGGCGATCGTTATGTCCATCGCAACCCCCTTCGTCTGGACAATGCCGGATCTCGAAGGATGGCTCATTCTAGCTGTTATCGGTTTGATCGGCGGCGTCAGTCACTTCATTATTATTAAAGCCCTGTCTTTCACATCCGCTTCAACCGCGGCCCCTTTCTCCTATACCCAGCTTATCTGGACCGCACTGTCAGGCTATGTTTTCTTCGGTGACCTTCCAGACAATTTCACCATCCTCGGGGCGGCTGTCATCGTCGCTAGCGGTCTTTATATTCTCTACCGGGAGCGCATTAAAAGCAGCGCCTGATTTTATATGGTCAAGTCGATTTGAAGCCTGGGGCATCTGGATATCGTTCAAATTGCTCGGCGTGATCGGAGATTTGGTAATAGTCTTTTTTCTCGCCGGTAAAAACATGCATGGAGACAGGCAGATTGACGGGCCCCGCCAGGCATCCGACAAAAATACTGATATCATCGCGCCCCTCCATTTTCCAGAGCAGACTGCTCCCACATTTACGACAAAAGCCGCGCTCAGCATGGGACGAAGAACGATACCAGGTAAGCCCGGTTTGCTTTTTGAATAGAAAGGCCGATGAAGGGGCTGCTGTCGCTGCGGCATGATGGCCGCTTGCCTGCTGGCACATGGAACAATGGCACATGATGATATCCCGAAAGGGACCGCTCACCTCAAACTGTACGGCTCCGCACAGACATCCCCCTGTTTGAACATTCTCTTTTGTTGTCACACCCCTGCTCCCGTGTTTTTGTGATCCCTGTTTCATGTATTTGCAACAGAATAAGGATAGTATAGGAACTTCAACTTCCGCCTGAAAAGAAGAGACCGACATGTCCGATACAGAAACCGTCATATCCCTGAAACAACTCGAAGAAATTTACGGGCCTGTTAATCCCAATTCTCTAGCAAAGGAAGTAACAAGCCTGAACGAAACGTATCGAAAATGGCTGGAAAAATCTCCGTTCTTTGCGATCGCCAGTGGCTCATCACAGGGTTTTGATTGCTCTCCTCGTGGTGACAAGAAGGGTCAGCTCTTCCGTGTTCTGGATAACAATACGCTAGCGATTCCCGACAGACGCGGTAACAATCGAATTGATACCTTAAAAAATATCGTCGAAAACCCAAGAGTCGGCCTGATGTTTATGCTGCCAGGGATCAATGAAACCCTTCGGATCAATGGAGATGCGCACCTCACCACGAATGCCGCCCTCCTGGAAAGCTTTGCGGTTGACGGCAAAGCACCGACAACCGTTATCCTTGTCACCATCACTGCTGTTTATTTTCAGTGTGCCCGCGCCCTTATTCGGTCCGAGTTATGGAATCCCGTTTTTTTCAGTCACAAAAGCGATGTCCCAACCGCCGGGCAAATGACAAAAAGCGCCCTCGCAGATTTTGATGATGCCCAATACGATGCTGAGCTGCCAAACCGGCAGAAATCAACCCTGTATTAATCTGGCGAAATCAGTTGGATATGCGGGAGATAAATTCTTTATTTAAGAGTATTTTAATATAATAAAATTAGAACGTAAGAACTGCTTTATTGAATTTGAAAAGACCTCAACATCCTGTCTATGGGATGAGAAAGACTTCAGATTCAATCTTGTTGCATGATCTTTTTGCAGCTCAAAAACGGGTTGAATGATGACTATTCAGAACTTACGCATTGCCCAGAAACTTCCGCTTCTGGTAATTACGGCTTCATTTGTGCTAGGTCTGGGGCTTGGCTTACTCAGCTTCTTCCAAAGCTCCTCGACGGTCGATCTGGAGGTCGACAAAAAACTTCAAGTCGTCCTGCAAGCCCGAAAATCTGCGCTTTCTGACTATCTGGACAGTATCAAAGAAGATTTGGCCATAACGGCCTCAAATCTAATGGTCATCGATGCACTCAATGACTTTTCAGAAGGCTGGGACGCATTGGGAGAACAACCCATCCTCGCCTTGCAAAAATCGTATATCACCGACAACAGATTTCCAACCGGAGAGAAAGAAAAACTCGATTATGCCGAAGATGGTTCCCTCTATAGTCGCTTTCACAAACGCTACCATCCTTGGTTTCGCAAAATGCTGTACACCAATGAATATTATGACGTTTTCTTATTTAATATGGACGGAGATCTGGTTTACAGCGTTTTTAAAGAGCTCGATTTTGCGACCAGTCTGACAGCAGGAAAATGGAAAGAAAGCGGGCTCGGAGAGGTTTTTCGCGGCGCCCTTGGCACATTGAAAACGGATCACCAGTTTTTTGTCGATTTCAAGCCTTATGCCCCCAGTGCCGATGCACCGGCCAGTTTTATCGCCATGCCTGTCTTTGACGGAGAGACACCGATTGGCGTACTCGCCTATCAAATGCCTATCAGCCGGATTAACACCTTGATGCAAGATTCTACTGGTCTTGGCGAAACAGGAGAAAGCTATATTGTCGGCTCAGATTACCTGATGCGCAGCGATTCCAGGTTTTCCAAAACCTCAACAATCCTCGCGAGAAAGGTGGATACGCCAGCCGCACGCGAAGCTCTGGCCGGGAAAACTGGATCAATGATCGCGCAAGACTACCGGAATATACCTGTTAAATCTGCTTATGGCGCGATGAATTTCATGGGAACGACTTGGGCTATTCTGGCGGAGATTGATGAAGCCGAATATGTACAACCCATCATCGCATTGCGGAACAATCTCGCGCTCGTAGGCTTTGTTCTTCTGTTGATTGTTGGCGCAACCGGGGTGTACTTTGCCAGAGGTATCGTCAAATCCCTGATTAATATCACAGGGTCTGCCAAAAATCTGGCAAGTGGAGATTTCCAAAGCAAAATCCCAATGGGAGATCGTTCGGACGAAATTGGCGATCTGGCAAGAGCCATTCAGATTTTTCAAGATAATGCTCTCGAGATGAGCAAACTGGAAGCAGAACGTCTTCGCCAGCAGGACCTGGAGGAAACACGCCAGGAAGAAGAGCGTCTAAAACTAGAGAAACAGCTGATTGTTGCTG
This sequence comes from Sneathiella sp., assembly GCA_039975135.1. Classification (GTDB taxonomy): domain Bacteria; phylum Pseudomonadota; class Alphaproteobacteria; order Sneathiellales; family Sneathiellaceae; genus Sneathiella. The sequence goes on from JBDWHS010000027.1 coordinate 218,590, forward strand.
CTGAGAATATGCGTATTCGAGTCGCGCTGGACAATTGTGCCGCCAATATAATGGTCGTCGATACACAGGGCCTTGTTGTCTATCTCAATCATTCAGTTGAAAATCTGATGAAAAGCAGCGAAGCAGATATTCGACAGGATATTCCCTCTTTCAGCACCGAAGACATCCAGGGCAAATTGCTCAACAATATCTTTGGTAGCGCCGCCAAGAATGGCAGTGTTATCAGTAATCTAAAATCAGCCTCTGAAACCCGCCTAAAACTGAGCGGCAGGACTTTCGATCTCGTATCAAGCCCCGTTATAGACGACACCGGCGAAATCCTGGGTGCTGCAGTTGAATGGAAAGACAGAACGCAGGAGCTTAGTGTTCAGGAAGAAATCGATGTTCTGGTCAATGCTGTTGTGTCCGGTGACTTTACGCAATCGGTTTCGCTGGAGGATAAAGAAGGCTTCATGCGCAAGCTTGCAGAAGCCATGAACCAACTCAACACAACCGTCAGCAGTGTTATCAGTGACGTAGCAAACGCTCTTTCCGCCTTGTCAAAAGGAAATCTGACACACCAGATTACCCAGGACTATGACGGCACTTATGATGCCCTCAAAGAAGATAGTAATCAAACGTCTGAGCAATTGCGCGAGATTGTTGGCAAGATCATTTTCTCAGCCACAAAAATCAATGGATCTGCCACTGAAATCACATCGGGAAGTGCGGATCTGTCCAAACGGACGGAAGCGCAAGCTGCAAATCTTCAACAGACAGCTTCGGTGATGGAAGAGCTTTCCACAACGGTTCGCCAAAATGCCGAAAATGCGCAACAAGCCAATAAACTGGCGATCGCCGCTCATCAGGTTGCTGAAAATGGCGGTGATGTTGTTTCCAAATCCATCGAGGCAATGTCAGAAATTGAACAATCCTCGTCGAAAGTCTCGGAAATCATCAGTGTCATTGATGAAATCGCATTTCAGACAAATCTTCTTGCCCTGAATGCATCTGTTGAAGCGGCCCGGGCAGGAGATGCCGGTAAAGGCTTCGCTGTCGTGGCAGCCGAAGTGGGGACGCTTGCGCAGCGAACCGCAACAGCGGCCAAGGACGTTAAAAGCCTGATAACAAACAGCGACAATCAAATCAAAGGCGGTGTTGAGCTGACAAATAATACTGGGGCCGCATTGAAGGAAATCGTCAACTCCATCAAGGATGTCACGGATATCATCGGTGAAATCACCGTTGCCAGCGAAGAACAGGCCCGCGGTATTCAGGAGACGAATACTTCCATTGCTGACATGGACAGCATGACCCAGCAAAACGCCGCTCTGGTTCAACAAAGCCTGTCCTCCGCTGAAGCCCTGAAATCGGAATCCCTGTCCATGAGCGAACTCGTCGAGTTCTTCGACTTGGAAGGCCGCGGAAAACGGCGGGCCTGAGGGCACAATCAGCCTTTACAAAAAGTGCCAGTATATCCCTCTGCCTCCAGGTGCCGCTGGTTTTCTTCCAGTTGCGCCATAAGGTCTGCAAAATATGGATCATCGGACTTCTGGGAAAAGCTGTCCTGATCAACATAATCCGTGAGAGGAAGACGCGAGCGCCATTTCTTGGTCTCAAGCTCCGGCGTTTTCAGAAATTCCGAGACATAGCCAAGACAGAGATAGGCAACCGGTGTGACGCGACCAGGTATATTCAGCACCTCTTTGACTTTCTCATCCTTCAGAATACTGACCCATCCGACACCGATCCCTTCAGCCCGCGCTGCCAACCACAGATTTTGAACGGCGCAGACAGTGCTGTACAGATCCATATCCATATTATGAGTACGTCCGAGAACCACAGAACCCGCCCGATCCTTATCACAGGTGATGCAGATATTTAGCGGGCTTTCCAGGATGCCTTCCAACTTGAGGTTTCGATACATTGCCTGCTGCTCGCCGGTAAAAAGCTCAGCAGCTTCCGCGTTGGCTTCCTGGAAAAGAGACTGGATTTCCTGCCTTTTTTCCAATGACCGGACCAGCACAAAATTCCAAGGCTGCATAAATCCGACAGAAGGCGCATAATGCGCGGCCATCAGAATTCTGGACAATATCTCAGTTGGGATTTCATCCGGCAAAAACTGGCTGCGGACATCCCGCCGCAAAAAGACAGTTTTATACAGAGCTTCCCGCTCCGCTTCAGGAAAGCCGAAGCGCTGTGATTGAGTATCTGCTGCTTTTTCCATTTCATTCCCCTTTATGGAAAGGCAAGAAACAGTTTCCACCTGTCCCTCTCTCAAAATCAGGCCGGTCTTCTGACTCAAGTTCCTCTCATCCCTGCCCCCTTCCCGGATAAACCAGTGGGATTTGGCAGGATGATCCCTCTTACAGCGTTGGGCACGTTGCGGATTTTCGCCGCATTCCCGATTCTCCTGTTCCGCATATTCACAGCCTCACAGGCACCTGATCAATGGCAACTGTATCAGCATTCAATCCTTCTAAAAACATAAAAGCCCTTCCTTTATCAAAACAGCATGCGTTAAATTACCTGGGCTTGAGGAAACAATAAGAACAATACAGACCTTATAGGGAAGACACATGAATATCGGTATTTTGCTGAATGGATTGCTACCGGTATTCGGAATTATGCTGCTCGGCTTTTTTCTCAAATCCAGGATTTTAAAAGAAGATATACACTGGATTCCCATCGAAAAAATCACCTTCCTGGTTTTGATCCCCAGTTTTATTATCAGCACACTTGGCAGTGCTGATATGTCTGCCATAGAGATCTGGCCCATTGTCTCGACCCTGCTGCTCGCGCTCGGCACCACATTTCTTCTGCTTATTGTTCTTTATCGCGCCCTGACCAGAGGCCAGAAACAGAAAATTGCCGCCTATACATCTCTCTTTCAGACATCGACCCGCTTTAACGGATTTATCGCGCTGGCTCTCGTTGCCAGCCTGTATGGAGAAACAGCGATTGCAATCGTTGCCCTGGGCCTGATTACGCTGATGCCCGTGATCAACATTGTCAATATCACCATGCTGACCTGGTTGTTGACCGACGAGAAAGTCTCGTTTTCATCCATCCTCTGGAAAATCCTGACTAATCCGATCATCGCAGGCTGTCTGATTGGTATCGGTATCAATCTGATCGGCTTACCACTTTGGCAGCCGCTTTCGGATATGCTGTCCCTGTTGGGTAAAGCTTCGCTCAGCATCACATTGTTGAGCGTCGGGGCCGGTCTGCGCCTGTCGAATTTTCAGGCAACACGGATAAAGTTACTGCTCTCCTGCTTTCTAAAGCTTCTATTGATGCCCGTATTGGTCATCGCCATCGGATTGTTTCTTGGCCTTCAGGGACTCGAATTTATGACAGTCATTATTCTTGCCGCCATGCCAACGGCTGCAAATGGGTATATTCTGGCTCGCGAAATGGGGGGAGACGCGCCGCTTTACGCCAACGCCTCCTCTCTTCAGGTTGTGCTCTCTGTTGTTACCATTCCGGTCTGGATGGAAATTGCTGCACAGCTCTCAGGCGGTTTTTAAATCTCTCAACTCACCCGGTCATCCGCCAGATCAAAATAGGTTTCCGGACGCCGATCCCGGAAAAACTGCCAGTTGTTGCGGATTTCCCGGATCATATCCATATCCATATCGGCGACGATCAACTCATCCTTATTATCAGACGCCTGAACGATGAGTTCCCCGCGCGGATTAACAATGTAGGAGGAGCCGTAAAACTCGCCGATATCCCATGGCCCTTCTGTTCCTACCCGATTGCTGGCGCCAATATAAACACCATTTGCCACGGCAGAGGCTGGCTGTTCCAACTCCCACAGATATTGACTAACGCCTTTCACTGTCGCGGATGGATTTACGATATACTCCGCGCCGTTCAAAGCAAGCGCGCGCCAACCTTCCGGAAAATGCCGATCATAACAAATATAAACACCCAGCTTGCAATACGCCGTCTCGAAAACCGGCCAACCGGAATTGCCCGGGCGGAAGAAAAACTTCTCCCAGAAACCGGCGACCTGCGGAATATGGGTTTTACGATATTTGCCAAGATACGTCCCATCCGCATCAATCACCGCAGCGGTATTGTAGTAAATACCGGTTTTCTCTTCCTCATAAATCGGAACCACAATGACCATGTTATATTTGCGGGCATACTCCTTCATCAGATTGACAGTCGGCCCATCCGGCACCTTCTCAGCCGCCGCATACCATTTTGCGTCTTGGGAAGGACAGAAGTAAGGTTGATTGAAAACTTCCTGAAAACTCAGCACCTGGACGCCCTGCTTGCCAGCGTCCTCGATAAAAGGAATATGCGCTTCAATCATCAAGTCACCAATTTCCTTGGGTGACATGTCAGTATTGCCCTTCAACCCAACCTGGATCAATCCGGATTTTACGATTGTCATGATGCCTCTCCTGTCAGTTTTTGCTGATTTTGGTGTTTTTTGACCAATTGGTCAGGATTTTAACTATCCTTTTTTAAAAGGCAAAGGTAAAATAGAGAAAACTGTTGGTCTGAAATTGGGATCGTAGACCAATAATTGAGCTATTGAGACGATAAACAGGAGATAGGTATGTCAACCTTCATTCGAGGCGGCACTGTCGTCACATCAGAGACAAGTTTCAGAGCTGACGTCTATTGCGAAGACGGGATTATCAAAGCCATTGGCGAGAATCTGGAGGTCCCATCCGGCGCTGAGGTTGTCGATGCCGGCGGTCAATATGTCATGCCGGGCGGCATCGATCCGCATACCCATATGCAGCTCCCTTTCATGGGAACCGTCGCCTCTGAAGATTTCTATACCGGCACTGCAGCGGCTCTTGCCGGCGGCACAACGCAAATTATCGACTTCGTTATTCCGGACCCGGAAGAGCCTCTGATGGAAGCTTACCAGAAATGGAAAGGCTGGGCTGAGAAATCAGTGTCCGACTACAGTTTCCATGTTGCCATCACCTGGTGGGATGACAGCGTTCACAAGGATATGGGTATCCTGGCGGAACAGGAAGGCATTAACTCCTTCAAGCATTTCATGGCCTATAAAAACGCGATCATGGTCTCTGATGAAATGATGATGGCAAGCTTCAACCGCTGCCGTGAACTGGGGGCGATGGCCACTGTCCATGCTGAAAATGGTGAAATGGTCTACTATCTTCAACAGGAAATGCTAAAAAAAGGAATTACCGGACCCGAAGGTCATCCCCAGTCCCGACCGCCGGAAGTAGAAGGTGAAGCCGCAAACCGGGCCATTCGTACCGCGCAAGTTCTGCAGACACCTGTTTATATTGTTCATGTTTCCTGTAAAGAATCCCTGGAAGCCATTACCCGGGCCCGCCTGGAAGGCCAGCGTGTTTTCGGTGAGGTTCTCGCCGGTCATCTGCTGATTGACGATAGCGTCTATTATCATGAAGATTTTGAATATGCAGCGGCCCATGTGATGAGCCCGCCTTTCCGTCCCAAGGATCATCAGCGCGAACTCTGGCGAGGTTTGCAGTCCGGAAATCTACAAACCACGGCAACCGATCATTGTTGTTTCTGCGCCCCGCAAAAAGCAGCAGGCCGTAATGATTTCACGCAAATCCCCAACGGAACATCCGGTGTCGAGGATCGAATGGCGGTCCTTTGGCATCATGGTGTCAATGCAGGCAAGCTCACCATCAATGAATTTGTCAAAGTGACCTCAACAAATGCGGCGCAAATCTTTAATATTCATCCGCGTAAAGGCTCCATCAGCGTCGGCGCTGATGCCGATATCGTGGTTTGGGATCCTGAAATGACTCGCACGATTTCTGTTAAAACCCATCATCAGAATATCGATTTCAACATTTTTGAAGGCATGGAAATCAAAGGCAGCCCAAGTCATACCATCAGCCAAGGCAATGTGGTCTTTAAAGATGGTCAGCTTAACGTTGTCAAAGGCGCAGGCCGTTACATTAAACGCCCAACCTTCAACACTCATTTCGACGCTTTGAAAATCCGGCGGGAATTGACCGCCCCCAGAAGCGTCTCAAGAGCACCGGCTGCAGCCGAATAGGCTGTCCCAAACGACAGATATGGACCTAAGCTATCCAGACTGTCACCTACTGACCTCCGCCTCTGGCGGAGGTTTTTTTCTGCCTAATCGGTCTTGGCCATCCGTTTAATGGTCCCGCTATCATGCAAGACTTTCAGATGATGATCTATATCAGTAGCCAAGCAGGCATATTTTTTATTGAGATAATGGAACACATCGAAAGATATTAGCTGACTTCCGCGGGTCATCAGAGATTGAACATTTTTCTTTCGGATTTCATTTTCAAACGGAAAATCAATCGTAACAGCGACGTCAATTCCGCCCTTCAGTAACTTTTCAAGGAGTATATCTACGCTTTCAACAGGAACAATATGAGGGCTTTTCACGCCCTCTTCAGCCCAAACAATACCTCGTAAAATGCCAACACGATAGTCTTTCAGATTATCCAGCCGATTAATTTTCAAACCGCTTTTTGTATAAGCAAACCCTCTGAAGGTGAGCAGTGGTACTTGCGTTCTATGGAGGTTCGGATATTTGCTTTCAATATTTTTGATCCGGAAAATTTCACCGTCTGTCTCTCCTTGCACAGAAGCTTGCAATGCTCGGCGGGCGGGCAGCTCTCTATATTCCAGATCAATGCCAAGCTGGGTATAAACCTGCTCCAAAATCCTCGCGCCAACACGATGGGCAGAATTTCCGATTATTTTTGAAAAAACGAGGCGTTCGGGTTTCTCGCATTTTGACGCCATCACCTCGGCAGGAAAGACTAAAATGAGACTCATCATTACAAAGGCAGATCGAAAATTTATCATGCCAAACACCATATTACTGTCACAACATTTACAAACACGGTATAGCGAAAACAAGTATAGCATAATTTTGCTAAAATTATACTTCACGGAGCTTAGGTACAAAAAAGGGAGCCCGAAAGCTCCCCAATTCGATACCACATTAAAGTATTCTGTTACTTGATCTTGCTCGCCATGTCCCAGATTTCCTGAGTAAAGGCGCCAACCGGTGCTTTACTGATCACAGGAGATGACTTACCAGACAGTAATGTATCAACCGTGCGTTTATAGGCTGCTTCATTCAAACGACCCAGCTTTTCGCTGCTGATCAATTTGGCAATTTCGCCCATCATACGACGCTGATGTTTCTCGGTTTGAGCACCGGACGCATCATTTTCCAGAACAATATCTGCCGCTTCGTCATTATTCTTGACGGCATAGTCCCAGCCTTTAAGCGATGCTTTGACAAAGCGGGCCAGTTTTTCTTTCATTTTCGCGTCTTTGAGACTGTCTTCGAGAACATAAAGACCGTCTTCCAGCGTCGCGACGCCCTGCTCTTCATATTTGAAGACGCTCAATTCTTCCGGCTTCAAACCTGCATCAATAACCTGCCAATATTCATTATAGGTCATTGTGGAGACACAAGCGGCTTGCTTCTGCAAAATCGGATCGACGTTAAAGCCTTGCTTCAAAACGGTAATATCGGCACCCGTTCCGTCAATTTTCAGCCCCAGCTTATCCATCCAGGACAGGAATGGATATTCGTTGCCAAAGAACCAGACACCCAGTGTTTTTCCCTTAAAATCACTGGAGGCATTGACGCCCATATCTTTACGGCACGTCAGCATCATGCCGGACTTTGAAAAGACCTGGGAGATATTAACAAGCGGAACCCCTTTTTCGCGAGTTGCGAGTGCGGATGGCATCCAGTCGATAACCACATCGGCACCACCGCCAGCCAGAACTTGTGCCGGCGCAATATCCGGCCCGCCCGGCTTGATCGTAACGTCCAGACCAACGTCATCATAAAAGCCTTTATCTTTGGCAACATAATATCCAGCGAATTGAGCTTGCGTGACCCATTTGAGCTGTAATGTCAGTTTATCCGCGGCTTGTGCAGAAATGGCCGCAAGGCTCATTATGGCTGCAGATGCCAGTAAGCTGATCTTTTTCATAACTCTACTCCTCTCCTGTTCAGGTTATTTATACGTGTCTCTTCCCGTTTCTTTTTTCCTTATTATCAAGCATTAAAGGCAAAGCGTCCAGCTCCCATACTGTCCGCGAGCTTTAGTGTCTGGCACTCCGGTAAGATGGATGCCAAAATGTCAATGTTCTCTCAATCAGGGCAAGGATACCATAAAATAACGAGCCTGCCAGCGCCGCAACAGCGATGGTCGCCCAAACAATATCCACATTCATTCGGCCCACTTCTGTCGAGATCCGAAATCCCATCCCCACAATGGGCGTTCCGAAAAACTCGGCAACGATGGCACCAATCAGCGCCAGCGTTGAATTAATCTTCAACGCATTGAAGATAAAGGGAAGCGCATTGGGCAGGCGAACAAAAAGCAATGTCTGGAAATAGGACGCCGCATAGGATCTCATCAGGTCTTTTTCCAGATGACTGGTTGCTTCCAGCCCGGCAAGAGTGTTCACCAGCATGGGAAAGAAAGTCATGACAACAATCACCGCCGCCTTGGATTGCCAGTCAAAGCCGAACCACATCACCATAATCGGTGCAATACCGACGATCGGTATGGCACTGACAAGCGAGCCAAGCGGTAATAGTCCGCGCTGCATAAAGGGTATTTTATCCACCAGGATCGCCACAATGAAGCCTGAGCCACAGCCAAAAGCAAAACCGCTCAGGACCGATTTGACAAAAGTCTGATAAAAATCGCCCGCCAGAATGTCGAGATTGGCCATAAAGGCCAATCCGATCAATTCGGGGCTTGGCAACAAAACAGACGGAATTTTAAAACCCGTCGTGATCACCTGCCAGAGATACAGAAGCCAGATCCCGAAGAGCGCCGGAACGACGAGCGACACCCCCTTGCTGCCGGCTACATTTGACGACATCATTTCCATCGCGCGCCAGGCGTAAAAACCCAGCGACAAGACATAAAGCCAAAGACCATAGGCTGTGAAGGATTGGGTAATATCGGCTTCAATCAGAATCAACGGGGCAGAGGCACCCAACAAAAAGCCGAGTGTTACCAGACTGGCAGCGCCGATACCGGATCCCCGGCGGGCAAGTTGAAAAATTGCAATGAGGGCGCTGATCATTGCGGGTATCAGCGCCCCCATATTATTGGCCCAAAAAAGAGTCCCCTCTCCCACACTGCCGATTGGCAGAAACAGGGCCAATAAGCCCAAGCAAACAGCGACGCATAAAGGGCGGTCCAGGGTTGAAAGCGACATCATGTCCGTTCCCCCATCCGCGCTAGCGTGAATTTCTCACAAACCGTTACCAGATAAACCAGCAACATCCCTAAAAAGGAGGCAACAATAAGCGCAGACCAGATCTGGATGGTTTGACCATAGTAGGAGCCGCTCAAAAGCCGTGCCCCAATGCCGGCGACCGCGCCTGTCGGCAGTTCGCCTACAATTGCTCCGACAAGGCTGATCGCCACAGCAACCTTCAAGCTGGCAAACAGAAACGGAATGGAGGCTGGCACTCTGAGTTTCCAAAAAATCTGCGTCGTAGACGCGCTATAAGTCTGCATCAGATCCAGTTGCAGAACGTCGGGGGAGCGCAGTCCCTTTACCATGCCAATTGCAATCGGGAAGAAACACAGATACATGGAAATAATGGATTTTGGCACCGTTCCGGTGATCCCCAAATTACCCAACACGACAATAATCATAGGGGCTATCGCCAGAATAGGAATTGTCTGGGAAGCAATAATCCACGGCATCAGACTGCGGTCCAGCGTCTGGACATGGACAATCCCAACGGCGAGTAAAACCCCAAGCAATGTGCCAAGACCAAATCCGAGCAATGTTGCTGATGTCGTGATCCAGGCATGATAGATCAGGCTTCTTTTCGACGTAATTTTCTTCTGAAAAACCGTTTTGTTGATTTCAACCGCAATCTGGTGCGGAGCTGGTAAAATGGGACGCTCCATCGCCCAGGCATCTTCAATCAGTTTATGAGTATCCCAGGTGACGTCGTTACGCTCATATCCGGAGATGAGCGTATCCTTGTTCAGATAAACGGCCCCTGCATACCAGATAACAGTCAAGCCGATCAGCATCATCAAAACCGGAATGGTTTTCCCATAGTACAGACGGTGCCAAAGGCTGGCGCCTCCGCCATTTGAAAAGACAGCCTCAGTCATCGTATGAATGTCCCGCCCGCAGGCCTTCACGCACCCGATGGGCAATTTCGAGAAATTCCGGTGTCTCGCGAATATCCAGTGTGCGATCTCTCGGCAGATTACAATCAATGACATCAATGATTTTGCCGGGCCGCGGCGACATCACCACAATCTTAGAAGACAGAAAAACAGATTCAGGAATCGAATGGGTTACAAAGATAACCGTTTTACCCGTTTGATCCCAAAGCCGTAGCAATTGTTCATTCAGATGATCCCGGGTGATTTCATCCAGTGCCCCGAAAGGTTCATCCATCAGCAGAAGATCAGGCTCCACCGACAAGGCCCGTGCGATCGAGACGCGTTGTTGCATTCCGCCTGACAACTGCCAGGGGAACTTTTTCTCAAATCCTTCCAGATTGACAAGCGCCAGATTTTTCGCGGCCCGCTCCTGTTGTTCTGATTTGGAAAGCCCCATGATTTCAAGCGGTAACATGATATTCTTCTGGACCGAGCGCCATGGATAAAGGGCCGGTGCCTGGAAAACATAACCATAAGCCCGCTGTTCGCGGGCCTCAGCAGGTGTCATTCCATTGACAGAAATATGGCCGTTGGTCGGTGTCTCCAAATCGGCAATCACCCGCATCAGCGTCGTCTTACCGCAACCGGATGGTCCGATAAAGGACACAAAATCACCGGCATTGATGGTCAGGTCCACGTCACTTAAAGCATGAACCGGCGCGTCCGGCGTTTCGAATATCAAATTCAGTTTTTCAATCTCGATAACCGGTTTTCCCAAATCGGTCATCGCATTTGTCCCTTCTTCAGGCCCCAATGGTCGGTGCATCCCAATGCCTCACCCTTCTCTCTACACTCGCAAGATCCCGCCTCTTTTCTGATGAAGAGTAAAGGTGCCTTGCGCAATCCTGTTATCTGTTTTTTCTCAGGCGACTGTCGCGCGTTCTACAACAGCATGCAACAAGACATTGCAACCTGCTGCAAGATCTTCCGGTGTCGCCTCTTCTTCCTCATTATGACTGATCCCGTTTTCGCAGGGAACAAAGATCATACCTGTCGGTGCAACCCGATTGATATAGCAGGCATCATGCCCGGCACCGGAAATGATATCCATATGCTGATATCCAGCAATCTCTGCGCCGGACCGAACGGCCTTGACACAATCGGCATCAAATTCCACAGGCGGTGAGTACCAGATCTGTTCGAATTTCATTTCATACCCGCCATCCTTGGCGATTTTTTCCGAATATTCCCGAAGTTCCGCATCCATCTTCGACAGGATTTCATCCTTTGGATGACGGAAATCAACAGTGAAGAAAACTTCGCCGGGAATCGTATTCCTGGAATTTGGGCTATTTTGTAAAAGCCCGACAGTCGCGCATGCATAAGGCTGGTTATCAAGTCCGATCCGGTTGACTTCCGTCACGATCTTGGAGGCTGCGACCAGAGCGTCTTTACGCCGTGCCATCGGGGTCGGTCCCGCATGGGCTTCTTGGCCAGTAATGGTGATTTCATACCACCGCTGCCCTTGCGCGCCCTGCACAACACCAATGGTTTTCTCTTCATGTTCGAGAATAGGGCCCTGTTCGATATGGGCTTCAAAAAATGCCTTGATCTCCCGACCGCCAACCTCTTCGGTACCGGCATAGCCAATCCGGGCGAGTTCTTCTCCCATGGTTTTACCGTCAAGGTCTGCACGGCTGAGGCCGTATTCCAAATCAAACACACCGGCAAAGACACCGGACGCTACCATCGCAGGCGCAAATCGCGAGCCTTCTTCATTCGTCCAGACAGCAACTTCGACAGGGTGCTTTGTTTTGATGTCATAGTCATTCAGGGTGCGCAAAACTTCCAACCCCGCCAACACACCATAGACACCATCATACTTTCCGCCTGTTGGCTGGGTATCCAGATGAGAGCCCATCATCACAGGGGGCAGATCATCCTGCTCTCCTGCCCGGCGCGCAAAAACATTGCCCATCTTGTCAACTTTGATGGTGCAGCCCGCGTCTGTGCACCAGCGTGAGAAGAGATCTCGCCCCTCCCGGTCCAGATCCGTGAGCGCCAACCGGCAACAGCCGCCTTTTTCCGTACCACCGATTTTCGCCATCTCCATGAGACTGTCCCACAGACGGTCCCCTGTTACATTCATGTTTTTCATTATGTCACCACTTATTCAGCTGCTGACCGATGCGGGTTCCGCGGGTCCTGATTCCAGTTCATGTAGGGCTTGCCGTTATCCACTTCGACCATGCTGATACATTCGTCCACGGGACAGACAAGGGCACATAGATTACACCCTACACATTCCTCGTCCACAACTTCATAATGGCGTTCGTCATTTACGCGCCCCGCTGTGATCGCCTGATGGGATGTATCCTCACAGGCAATATGGCACAGGCCGCATTTGATACATTTGTCCTGGTCAATCAGAGCCTTCACGTCGTAATTCATATTGAGCTGATTCCAGTCGGTCACATTGCCCGACGCCATTCCCCTGAAATCATCAATGCTTTTATAGCCCTTACTGTCCATCCAGCTTGAAAGGCCGGTCTTCATATCATCGACAATTTTAAACCCGTGATGCATGGCCGCTGTACAGACCTGCACAGTTCCGCACCCCAACGCCATAAATTCAGCCGCATCCCGCCAATTGGAAATACCACCAATCCCGGACATGGGGATCTTCTGGCATTCAGGATCCCGGGCAATTTCAGCCGTCATATTGAGTGCAATCGGTTTGACCGCCGGACCGCAATAACCGCCATGCGCCCCCTTGCCATCAACAGTCGGCGTCGGTGCCATAATATCCAGATCGATATTCACAATGGAGTTGATCGTATTGATCAGGGAGACAGCGTCAGCCCCGCCTCGAACAGCAGCCCGGGCTGACTGGCGAATATCGGTGATATTCGGTGTCAGCTTAACAATCACCGACATGTCCGAATGTTTTTTACACCAGGCCGTGACCATCTCCACATATTCAGGAACCTGACCAACGGCTGCGCCCATACCCCGCTCGGACATACCGTGCGGACACCCAAAATTGAGCTCAATCCCATCCGCGCCGGTTTCTGCAACCCGGCCCAGAATATACTGCCAGGGTTCTTCTTCACACGGCACCATCAGGGAGACAACAATCGCCCGGTCCGGCCAGGCCTTTTTAACCCGGGTAATTTCTTCCAGATTGACCTCAAGCGGACGGTCCGTAATCAGCTCAATATTGTTGAGGCCTGCCATTCGCTGACCGTTATAGTTGATCGCGCCATAACGCGAAGATACATTCACAACAGGTGGATCTTCCCCGAGGGTCTTCCAGACAACACCGCCCCACCCTGCTTCAAAGGCGCGAACGACGTTGATTTCCTTATCCGTTGGCGGCGCGCTGGCCAGCCAGAAAGGGTTCGGAGTTTTAATGCCTGCAAATTCGTAGCTTAGATCTGCCATGATAATCTCCTCCCTTAAGCGTTTAAATACTGGTCAATAGCATGCGCGGCGAGCTTGCCATCCTGAACGGCCGCAACCGTCAGATCTTCCCCGCCCAGAATACAGTCACCGCCTGCATAAATTCCCGGGATGGAGGTTGCCTTGGCCTCATCCACCACAATGCGGCCGTCCTGAACATCGAGGCAGGCAGCCTCCTCTGTCACCGGATCCGTCACAAAGACCTGACCGATGGCCTTGAAAATCATATTGGCTTCAATCACAAATCGCTCCCCGGTTCCATTCAAACGTCCATCCGTTCCAACGGAAGTATATTCAAACTCCATACCGGAGACGACACCGTCACTCGACAGGATCTTTGACGGCTTTGCAAAATGCTTGATTGTAACACCATTGATCTGAGCATATTCCTGCTCATGGTGGGTTGCGCTCATGGCGTCCGCGCCGCGCCGATACACAAGTGTAACATCCTCAGCCCCCAGGCGTTTGGCTTGAACCGCCATATCAATCGCCGTATTGCCTCCGCCGATCACCACAATCTTGCGTCCAATGGCAAGATCGGTTTTGGTGGTGGATTGACGCAGCCGCGCAATGTAATCCACTGCATTATAAACGCCGTCCAGGTCTTCCCCGTCCATATCCAGCGATCGTACGGCGCCAAGTCCGCCGCCAAAAAAGACCGCGTCATACTCCGCTTTCAAACTGCTCAATGAAATATCCCGGCCAAGCGCCTTGCCATATTCGATGGAGATACCGCCCAGGCTCAAAATGAAATCCACTTCTTCCTGGGCAAAATTGTTGGGAACCTTGTAGGCTGCGATACCATATTCATTAAGCCCGCCGGCTTTCTCACGTGCTTCAAACACCACGACATCATGACCTAACATGGAAAGACGGTGCGCCGCAGAGAGACCAGCAGGTCCTGCGCCGACCACAGCAATCTTTTTACCCGATGAAGGCGCACGTTCAAATGGCTGCTCCCCTGTCTCCATCAACCAATCGGTGGCGAACCGCTGTAACTTCCCGATGGTGACCGGCTTGCTTTCCTGGGCGGTCCGCACGCAGGCTTCCTCGCAGAGGATCTCTGTGGGACATACCCGCGCACAAGCACCGCCCATAATATTCTCGTTCAGAATATCGATGGCAGAGCCCCGATAATTTTCCGTCTGGATTTTACGAATAAAATTGGGGATATCGATCCCCGTCGGACATGCCTCCATACAAGGGGCATCATAGCAGAAGTAACATCTGCTGGCTTCGATATGCGCCTGCCGCGGATCCAGCGGCGGCACCATATCCTCAAAATTCGTCGAAAGCTCGTCGGCGGACAGACGTCCGGCCGCGATACCTGCAATATCACCCATCTCGATTATTCCTAGCCCAGTTAAACAGATCCGGTTTGACGCCGGTTTTTCCCTTGAGAAAAGCTTACGCAAAAACTGACCAAATGGTCAAGTTTTTTTCTGACTAGTTGGTCAGGAAATATAGAACGAACTACTGTAAGCCACTAAAACTTCTCGGCATACTGCATTTGGAGACCCTGTTTAGGAATCTTCCTATTAACCATAAACACAATAAATAATTGCATTTAACTAAAATTTCACGCTTTTTTAACTTTGTTTTTCCCAATAAAAGTGATTTATTCCCGGTATGTTCAACAAATAATAAACAGGGAATGATAAGAATGGCATCCAGTCGATTAACCAGTGCAGGACTTTTTCTGGTCGGAATGGCCGCTGCAGCACTGATAAGCAGTCCTGCACTATCTGCTACAACCTACTCCGACCGCAGCGCGTTTGAATCAACATTGAGTTCAAGCTTTACGGATGATTATGAGGATTCAGCTTATCAGAACCCACCACCAGCAGACCTCAAATTTTCGGACGCAAACACTGTTGTTGTCACCAACAATTTCATGAGTTCGGTAGCTAATGAAACGAAATATCGGTCAACGGGTTTTAATAATGTAAATATTATCAGTGATATTACGAGTCCTGGAAACAAGTATTATTGTGCTGGATGTAACGGTAGCTTTATTCTCGATTTCACATCGACCTCATATGGCACCTCAAATGGTGTCTTTGGTGTCGGAATGAATTACGACCTTCCGAAGTTCAGCAATATTCCTCTCGTGCCATATTTCGCACATGTGACCTTTGGAGATGACAGCACTGAGGTTTTCACGCTCCCTTACTCAACTATCCAACCTATATTTACAACTCTTTTCGCAATAACAAGTGATACCCTTATTAAAACTATTCACTTTGCCGATCTTGACGGGAACGCACTAACCGACGGTTCTTTTCTAATCGACAACCTAACCATCGGCTCTTCAACCAATATCTCGGCCGTTCCACTCCCGGCAGCGCTGCCTTTATACGGAGCAGGTATCGCTTTGATGGGCTTCATCGGGTGGCGGAAACGCAGAGCACCGTAATCTCCATAAATTGATTCAATAAAAAAGCCCGGATATCATTGCACATCCGGGCTGTTTTAGAATATAGGCTTCACATTTTACTGAGCAGCCGTAACCGTAATCTCTACCCGATAATCCGGATTGGCCATTGGGGCCGCGACGCAGGTTCTCGCAGGCGCATTCCCTTCGGGGGACCAGGCATCCCAGACTTCATTCATGTCTTTAAAATCATCCATGGTCTTGATGTGAATAAGGGCGGTCAGGATTTTCTCCTTTGAAGAGCCTGCCTCAGCAAGCAGGGCATCCACCTTGTCCAAAGTCTGTTGTGTCTGCGCCTTGATTTCGTCTGCCGTGTTATCACAAACTTGGCCGCATAAATAAACGGTCTCCCGATGGATCACAATTTTGCTCATACGGGTTTGAGTATGCATACGCTTTACAGATGTTTCTGTCATGTCTGTTCTTTCAGTCTTTTCAATTGAAAAACGGGGTCATTGTTGGAAATTAGTCGTTGTCGGTAACATCCGCGCCACCTGCGCCGGCAAGGCGCGATTCTTCTGTGTCCGGGGCAAGATAGCGGGTCATCAGATAAGCCAGCTGATCCCATATTTCGGCCTCAATCTCACAGCCTGTCATACGGGCCAGGATGACCGGTTTCTGGCCATCCGTTCTGCTGCAAAGAACATTTTCTGCCAGGGGAACGAGAGCCCCCTCTCCCACTATCGTCAAGCCCTCTTTTGTGACAATGATTTCAGCACCCGACCAGCTTAGTTTTACAGCACAATTCATTTGCGCCGCCAGACTGGCCAGGTAGGGAGCGAGCATCAGAGGAGAGGAAATTTGCCCGAGCTGGACTTCCCTCCCTTTTGCAATATCCGCTGCCAGATCCGCCAAAGCCGGTCCTACAATCAACGGACACAAGGTTCCGGAGGCAGCTTCCCAGATACCTTCTGTCGAGAGAGGGGCCAGCTCTTCATATTCCCGGCCATCATTCAGTGTCAGAACATGAAGCAGCATATCAGCACCCGGCAATTGACAGGCCGAGAGCCAGCGTGCTGCCTTGCCTGCCTCTTCTGCTAGTCCCCAGGCAAGACCGGCGCCCCGGGCAGCCCGTTTCCCCATGGCTTCAATTTCATTCAGTGAAAACGTCATACGGCCTCTCCTGCAGCAGGAGCATAAGCCCAGTCTCCTTCGGGCCAGTCGGCTAGCTCATGGGGGAAAGGGGCATGTTTAAACATATTGATACGAACCCAGCGATCCGAGCGTGGATCAAAGTGTGTCGCCCCGAAAAATGCCAGCTTGAACCGCAGCATGTCCACCGGCAACAAGGCTTGCGAGATCGTGTTGTCACGAATTTCTGCATAGGGTGACCGGGCAGTAATCTGAACCCGGCGCACGGCATGACGGTGTTCAGGGTAGCGGAGCAGAAAAGCAGCAACCGATGCCTCTCCTGCCCAGCCCTGCAAATCCTTATAAAGAAGCTTCACATCCCGGCCCGGTGCCAGAGGCTGCTCATACGGTGAAACCGGTTCTCTGAACCGCTCTCCCATACGCGGCTCCAGCTTTTCCGCCGAAACATACCAGATACGGGCCTGATTGCCCGGCTGCCGCCAGGAAATGGCAAGTGCCCAATCATAGTCCTGCTCAATGATCTGCGTCAGCTGATCCAGGCCCATTGCCCCCTGTATAGGGAAAGAAGCACTCTCATCTGCACACATGTCATCGGAAAGATCATCCACCAGATCACCATAAGGTTCGATCATCAAAGAGACCAGTTGCTCCTGCCCCTCCAGACTCAATGTCTCCTCCGCCCATTGATACAGGCGTTGCCAGGGTTTGGAGCCACCCAACCCCTCTTTCTTCAGATGGACGTCCAGCGCAACCAGATCATCACACAGACTTTTGATCTTTGCGATCTGGATGGGATGTTCGCTTTTCCAGGTTTCTGCATTCCGCCGGGCTCTGATCAGAATATCCTGGAAAACACAAGCGGCCCGATCCGATACGGCATCCAGTGCGCAAACCCGGGCGAGTGCTGTTTCCCTCGCCGTCACCCAGTTGTTCAGCAAAACAGGATGGTTCATCAGAAAGGGAGCCATTCCAAGGCCTGTGGAATTACCAACACCAAATATACGGCGCAACTCAGGATCGAGACAGATAGCAGTTTCAGGAGATCGCAAAGACGCCACATGCTCAACCAGATCAAGCGTATAGGCCCGCGTTAAATAAACAGAGAGCATTTCGACTTGAAACGGACTTGTAAATTCTTCCCGTCCCGCCAGATATTCACGATCCGCCGCACCAAGTTTTCCGGAACCATAAACCGCCGTCGTCCGCATCAGATAGCCAACAGCTTCGCACTCTGTCTGGTCCGGTTGCGTGCCCCTCGATAAACAATCGACCACATACTCAAACAAGCGAACCGATCGATTGGCTCTGGAGACGCTCAGCTCAGTGCTTGTCACACGGCCCGCCTCCTGCTTTGGTACATTCTGCCGCAATCGGTCAATATCAGCTTGCTCAGGGATACCGTCAAATAGAGTAAAAGTTGAATCCCATTTGTGAGCGATAACCCGATCAGAACGTTCCTCCGGCTTCAGATCGTGCCCGAAGCAAATCAGACTATAGGTGCGGCTTGGTCCTTTTGCCGTATAGACAGCAGTCCCGACACCGGCTCCGTCAAACTCAAAAGCAGGACGATCAAAGGTCCAGTTTTCAGACTGCAGCCGCCTCAAAAGAATTCTCATAAAGGACAGGCGGCACTGATGCATGGAGCCCATCCGGTCAAGGCGCATGATCGCGCCGGGGTCCCGAAGGGCTCGTATGGATGAAGAAGTATCTAGCATGTTATACCTTCAATAACCCTGCCTGGAGAGGACGGAGGATATCTCCTGCCCTCGCCTGCAGTTGGATTATGTGTTCTCAGTTCTCGGAACCAGCGGAGAGCTGAGCGGCTTCTTTCCCTTTCATCAGGGTAATACGAACAGCATCCCAAAGAGAAGGAAGAAGAACCAGAGACACCGGCACTGCCGTAATCACAATGAAACTTTGTAACTTTCCAATCCCGCCGGAGCCAGTGGAAACCAGGACAATTGCCATGATACCCATGGTAATGCCCCAGAACACCCGAATAGGTGTGGAAGAATGATCTTCATCCGACATGGCAACGGAAATCACATAGGTCATGGAATCGCCGGTGGTCGCTACAAAGATGGTTGTCAGGATCAGAAACAGAACCGAGATGAAGAAACCAAGTGGCAGATTCTGGGTAATGGACAGCAAGGCCGCGGGAAGATTGAAGCCTTCAAAAGCCTTGGCAACCGAATTGGGTGTTTCCAACTCAAATGCAATACCGCTCCCGCCAACAATCGTAAACCAGAAATTGGTTGCAATCGGCGCAATGATGGCAAGCATGATAATGATGGAGCGAATAGAGCGCCCCCGGCTAACCCGTGCGATAAACATCGCCATCAAAGGCCCATATCCCAGGAACCAACCCCAGAAAAAGACGGTCCACCAGCCTAGCCAGCCAGGCTCCCCGAACAAGCCCGCCTCGCCGCGAAACAGGGATAATTCAAAGAAATTGGAGAGGTAGATTCCCATACCTTCGAAAAAGCTGGTAAAAATAAAGGCCGTCGGTCCGGCGACCAGTATGAAAAGAACCAGGCCAAGCGCCAGAATGACATTCACCCGGCTGAGAAATTCAATTCCTCTGGACAAACCCGTGATGGCAGAAACAGTGTAAATTGCAACAAGACCTGCAATCACCAGTGCCTGGGTCACAAAATTATTGGGTACACCAAACAGGCTTTCCAGTCCATATGCCACCTGAAGCCCCAGGAAACCGATCGGTCCCACCGTTCCTGCAAAAACAGCAATAATACAACTGGCATCGGCAATCAGTCCGATCGGGCCGTTAATCGCCTTATCGCCAAAAACCGGATACAGCAATGTCCGGGGTGCAAGTGGCAGGCCTTTTTCATAATGATAATGCATCATCATAATGGTTGTCAGCGCGCCTAGAATGGCCCAGGCCAGAAATCCCCAATGCAGGTATGATTGCGCCAAGGCAGCACCGGCTGCTTCCGCCGATTTCGAAGCGGCACCAAAAAGAGGCGGCGAGGAAATAAAATGAGCGATTGGCTCACCTGCTGCCCAGAAAACACCACCGCCTGCAAGCAGGGTGCACATGATCATGGCACCCCATTGAAACGTATTAAATTCAGGCGTTTTCACATTTCCGATTTTTGCTTTGGCACCCGGCATGAAGATGATGGCAAGACCAATCAGAAATGTCGCAAGCAATAGTACTTGCCAGTAAAGCCCAAACCATTTGGCGGACCAGGCAAAGCCGGCATCAATCACTCCTGACAACCCTTCCAGGTCGACGAGCGCATAAATGCAGAACAGGGTTATAAAGCCCCCTGAAATTAGAAAAAGTGGTTTGTTGATATGCCCGAACCCTTGAGGGGTTTCTTGCGGCAAAGAATTATCGATAGACATCTTATCCTCCCGTAAAGTCAAGATAGCGCGTTACCGCTCCCGGTAACTAAAACGATCCCTTTGTTAGAAATTCTGGCTCTGATTTTTGCTTGGCAGAAGCATCAAAGCTCTCATCGAAGAACCGAAGCCAGTTCTCCCCCATAATGCCGTTGATATCCGTCTGACTGAGGCCCGTATTGTGCAGGCCCTTCTCAATATTGGAAAAGTGGCGGCTATCCCCGAACCAGTTCGGCATATCCGGAAAACCGGCGTCATTGGCCGAGCCTTCACCGAAATCGACACTCTTGGACCAACGCCCGGTTCGCATCCATTCGACAACGCTGTCCGGTTGGTCCTGGCATAGATCACTCCCGATTCCGATCTGTGATGGCCCCATAAGATCGGCAGTTCGTGCCACCATCTCGCAGAAACTTTGCAGGGTGCAATCTGATTTATCTTTTAGATGATGCGGGTATGTTGAAAATCCGAGCATGCCACCGGATTGCCCAAGCGCTTTCAAGACATCATCCGGTTTATTGCGAAGCGCCGGATGCCAGAAAGAGGGATTGGCATGGGTAATGGCGATGGGCCGTTCCGAAATTTCGATGGCGTCCAAGGTGGAGCGATTTGCCGAATGGCTCATATCCACCACCAGGCCGACCCGGTTCATCTCCCTGATAACGCCGCGCCCCATCCGGGTGATGCCCGGATCTTCCGTTTCATAACAGCCTGTCGCCAGAAGAGACTGGTTATTATAGCTCAGCTGCATAAACCGCACCCCGAGCGTGTGGCAAATCTCGACCAGGCCAATATCGTCTTCAATCGGCGACGGATTTTGAAAGCCAAAATAAATGGCGGTCCGTCCTGTCTCCCGCGCGAGACGGACATCGTCCCCCGTCCGGCCCGGAAAAATCAGGTGCGGTAAATGCTCAAACCAGCGGTTCCACTCTTCAATGCGCGCCACCATCTCGCGGAAATTCTCGTGATAGGCAATGGTGACATGGACAGCATCCAATTCCCCTTCCCGCATCTGGTGGAAAATCTTTTCGGACCATTTGGCATATTGCAGGCAATCGATGCGATAGGAACGGCTCATCTTAACTACTCCGGCAATCCTGAAGAAATATAGGCTGTCTTGACAGTCGTATAGAATTCTTTGGCATAGGATCCCTGCTCTCGCGGGCCGTAGGAGCTGTCACCGCGGCCGCCAAACGGCACATGATAATCCGTACCTGCGGTTGCCAGATTGACCATTACGCAGCCGGTTTTCGCATTGCGCCGGAAGTGGGTAGCCCGCGCCAGAGACGTTGTCATGATACCGGACGTTAATCCGAAATTGGTGTCATTGACGGTTGCCAGAGCCTCTTCATAGCTGCCAACCCTGATCACGCTGGTAATTGGCGCGAACATTTCTTCCCGGTTGATCCGCATGGCATTGCTGGATCCGGCAAAAACCGCCGGAGACATATAATATCCCTCATGATCCAGGCTCAGGCGCTCACCGCCACACAGCAATTCAGCTCCTTCTGACCGTCCAACATTGATATAGTCCAGATTGGCTTGGAGTTGTTCATCGCTGACAACGGGGCCAAGCTGAGTACCCTCTTCCAGGGCATGCCCTACTTTCATCGCTTTCGCGCCGCTAACCAGTTTCTCAACGAACACATCATGAATGGTCTCGTGTACGATCAGGCGGGAAGAGGCTGTACATTTCTGCCCAGTTCCGCCAAATGCACCACCGAGCGCGCAGGTCACAGCAAGTTCAAGGTCACAATCCTCCATAACGACCAGGGCGTTTTTGGACCCCATTTCAAGCTGGACCTTGGTGAAATTGCTGGCGGCGGCCGTAATGCCGCGCCCAACCGGTACGGATCCGGTAAAGGAAATAGCGTTGACTCGCGGGCTTTCGATCAAGCGCTGACCCACCGAACGGCCTGCGCCCATAACCAGATTAAACAGACCCTTTGGCAGATCTTGCCTCTCAATGATCTCGGCGAAGGCAACTGCCGACGCGGGCGTGATATTCGCCGGTTTCCAGATAACGGCATTTCCAAAAGCCAATGCGGGTGCGATTTTCCAGCTGGCCGTTGCAATCGGAAAGTTCCAGGGGGAGATAACACCCACAACACCCACAGGCTCCCGCCGAACGTCGATTTCAATGCCATCTCGAACAGAGTCAGCGGTATCGCCAATCTGCCGAAGTGTCTCAGCTGCATAGTAGGTAAAGAACTGTCCGGCACGGTAAACCTCGCCAACACCCTCGGCCCGGGGCTTGCCTTCTTCGCGGGCTAGAAGCTCACCGAGTTCGGCTGAGCGCGCGATCATTTCATTACCGATTGACATCAGGGCGTTATACCGACGCTCTAACCCGGCCTGCGCCCAGTCAATTTGGGCAGCCGTTGCGGCGTCCAGGGCAAGATCCACCTGATCTGCGCTGGCTTGCGCATAAAGACCGATCAGATCCGTAACGTCGGATGGATTACGATTCTCAACTTCGCTTTCACCGGATAGCCAGTCGCCGCCGATATAGTTGAGTTTTTGTACCATAATATTTCCTCAAAGCTTGATGTCGGAAGTCGTGTCATCTGGACACATTGAATTTTCGTTCCAAAAACATAGACAAACGCACCCATTTCAATCAAACTCAAACAATTGAATAAAGTTTCAGGAAAATTGAAATTGGCGATCAAACTGGAAATGCTCCGCTGTTTTGTTGCGGTGGCTCAAAGCGGCAAACTCAGTGATGCGGCCCAGAAACTGGGGCGCACGCCTTCTGCTGTCTCCATGATGCTGAAACAGTTCGAAGATCATCTGGGAGAAGCCCTCTTTGAATCTGAACGGAAGAGCCGGTTGACAGCGCTTGGGCGTTTTACATTGGATGAAGCCGTTCGGGAGCTTGAGCATTTTGACCGGGCGGTGCTTGCGATCACCAGCTTTGCCAAGGCCAAATCAGGCCTGGTAAGGGTTGCAGCTGTGCCCTCTGTCGCAGGCTCCCTCCTCCCGCAGGCCATGCAGGCCTTTTTCACCCAGTATCCGGATGTATCCGTTGATATCCGGGATATGGACAGCCTGGGCGTTCACCGGGAGCTGATGAAAGAGCGGATTGATATCGGGATTGCCTCCAATACCGGGGCGGGCTCTGAAATTCTCTGTGAAGAGCTTTTCTCCGATGCCTTCGGTATTGTCTGCCGCCCCGATCATCCTCTAGCCAGCCGGAAAAGGCCGGTCAACTGGAAGGATTTAGAGCAATACCCGTTCATAAAGAACGGATTGTGCGAACAGATCAGTCATCCTGATTTCCAACATATTTTGACCCAGTCCCACGTGATGGTGCGCAACACAACCTCCCTGCTCGCCCTTGTTCGTCAAGGCATGGGAATTACCGTCGTCCCGCACTTAGTGACCGAAAACTGGCGACGGGAAATCACTTTCCTCCCGGTTGCCGATCCAGCGGCCCGGCGAACCATCGACATCCTCCGCCGCACCGACGCTGCCCTCTCCCCCGCCGCCGAAATGTTCCGTCAGGAGGTTAGGGCGGCGACAGATAAGTGGCGGGAGGTTGAAGGGTTTTAAGAGTGCCCAGAATATAGGATTGTCCCCCTTATTCTTTGAAAATACTTTCGCGATGGTACCTCAAAAATTGAGGGTGAGGTTTTATTTTTTCTGTTTTTGGAATCGTCAAATAGCCATCTCTATTAAATAGATGCTTCACTGGGCCAGAGCTCAATCGCTTTGAAAATATTAGCTTGAAATTATCCTCAACCGAAACCAAACCATGGTCGAACAACCAGTGCATTGTCCCAGTAAGTGCCATACCATTTCTAATACTATCAGGCCCGTTATCTTTAACGGGTTTGATGTGAGCAGCTTGGACTTCCGTATATCCCTTCTGATCTGCAAGCTTTATTCCTGTCATGGCACAAGTATCATCATAGGCCGTTTTTATAGTACTTGAAAATGCACGATCCCTGAACGGCGTATTTATCAGCTGTGAAACAACAGGCCGATCTGTCATTTCCGGTAAGTAATCCTCCGGGTCCTCATACAAAAATGATGAAGGCAGCAATGCTTCTTCTTCAAGCTTGTCAAACTTTAGACGATCCCCATCCTCAAGAACATTTCCAAATCCTACCGCCAGTATTAATTCGAAATCTTCATCCGGAATGGATCTGACCGCCCGTCCAAAGGCCCCTTTATTGGTGGTGCCATCTTCCTTTTGTAGCTTTTTCTCGAGATACGATCCGCCCTGCTTAAAAGAAACATCACAATCAAAATCAAGATAGCTATCGATATAAGCATAAAAGTGGTCATCATTAATCGGATCAGCTTCAATCCTGTTTACCCTTGCTACCGCAAAATAGGATTGCCGACCTCCCGAACTGGATGAATCTCCGGAAGTACGGCGGGGTTCATAATAAATAATATGGTCGCCGACTGCCGCCTCCATAGCCTTCAAATATATTTTAGGGAAATGGTATCGGTCTTCTGGTAGATCATCATAGGTCGGATTAACTTTTGTTGTCAGAATAGCCTTTACCATTATTCAAATTGACCACTCATTTACCCACCTTCGCCATCTCTTCCCGCAGGGTCCGTTTCAACACTTTGCCCGTCGCATTCCGCGGCAACGCCTTGATGAATTCGATCTGTTTGGGGACTTTGAAAGTGGCCAGATTGGTGCGGCAATGGGACAGGATATCATCTGCGGTGAGGCTGGAACCCGGTTTCAAAGCCAGAACGGCGCAGCCGATTTCGCCCCACTTGTCATCGGGCAGGCCGATAACAGCCGCCTCCACGATCTCGTCCAGTTGATAGAGGGTATTTTCAACTTCTGCCGGATAAACATTTTCACCACCCGAGATATACATGTCCTTGGTCCGGTCGACGATATAGTAAAAGCCATCTTCATCCATGCGGGTCGCGTCCCCGGTATGCAGCCAGCCATCGGTGATGGTCTCGGCTGTGGCATCGGGGCGGTTCCAGTAACCCGGTGTTATATTCGGCCCCTTGACCCAAAGTTCGCCCATTTCGCCGGGCGTCACATCTTCTCCGTTTTTACCCACAATACGAACTTCATTATGCAAAGCGGGCTTACCCGTTGATCCTGGTTTTCGCATGGCATCCGTGGCGTCCAGGACCAGAACGGTCGGGCTGGTTTCGGTCATGCCAAAGCCTTGCGCGATACCAAGTCCTCTCTTGTTCCAGGTTTCCAGAAGAGGGACTGGAACGGGAGCGCCACCAACCCCTGCGGTTTGAATACCGGACAGGTCCGTATCCGCAAATTCCGGCTGCTGCGCCATAAATTGATAATTGGCCGGAACACCAAAGAAATGGGTCAGCCCTACTTCCGGATCTCCCATCAGGCGGAGACATTCCCTGGGATCAAAATCCCGCATGATATAAACCGTACCGCCCGCATGCAGAACCGGATTGGTGTAGCAGTTCAGGCCGCCCGTATGAAAAAGCGGCAGAACTGACAAGTGAACAGTGTCGGGCGTGATCCGGTGAGGCATACCCAGATTAATCGCATTCCAGAAGGTCATACCATAAGTGATCATTGCCCCTTTGGGCAGGCCGGTCGTGCCAGACGTATACATGATTGTCGAAAGATCATCATGGATGAGATCATCCCGGGCCGCGACAGGCGCATGGCTGGCAATTCCGGTCTCATAAGCGCTGGATCCGCCATTGCAATCGGTCTCAATGAGATGCCGGATACTGGAAACTTCAGCCGCCACAGCATCAGACGTTTCTTTAAAATCAGGCCCGTGAAGCAGCACAACAGGCGCAGCATCCCCGGCAATAAATGAAAGCTCGGGCACCGTCAGGCGCCAGTTAAGCGGCAGGAAAACAGCTCCGATTTTGGCGCAGGCAAACTGGATTTCGAGAACATCCGCCGTGTTCGGCATAAGAACCCCGACACGATCTCCCTTTTCAACACCCAGACCTTCTGTCAAATAGCCGGCAAGCCTGCCGGATCGCTCATTAAAGTTCGTCCAGTTAAGCGCCCGTCCACTGGCAAGATCAACAACAGCAGTCTGGTTGCCTCTGAAATTCGCATGATGGTCCAACCAGTCATAGACACGGATCGATGACATTGCTCCCTCCCTCTTCTTTTTCTTTATTAGAGAAAAGGATACAGGATTTCATTCGGGAAAAGAAGACTACACTTTCAACACGTTAACTAACGAAAAAAGCGAATACTAAAAAATATTTTTACAATATATCATATTGCTCGCCATCCGATTTCCTGTACAGTCTGAAGTTATACACTTCGGGGGGGATTCAACTAAATGTGGACTTATCGTCATCCATATCGCGAGCCATTAACAGCATCAGAACGCATCCAATATCACGCACATGCCGAGCTTTTCAGAGCCATGAATATTGGTCGACAAATCGCCTTCGTCGGTTCAGGTGTTTCCATGGCTTATGGCCATCCTACTTGGAATGAAATGGTCTTGCTGGTCGTGAATGCTGTCGATCAGCGCTACCGGCAAAAACTTGTGCCAAAGGGTGGCAAAATAAGGGAATGGAAGCCCAAGAACTCCTCAGCAGATCGGCTACATTCTTCACTTCGCGAGCAATTTAAAAAACCGTCATTACATGACGTTTCTTTTAAAAAGGAGGACAGCAAAGGAACCTATTACAGATATGAGCCCCTCAATATCCCTTATTCCGATAAACAGTTTGATTCCACAACACTATTAGCTCTGTGTACAGATTTATCGAAGGCCATGGGTGAAGAGCATTTTGTCAGAACATTTATTGCTAATTTGTTTAGGGCTTCTCCGCTGAAACTTTTCTTTTACCGGCTGTTTTTATTGGGAGGCACCGACGAATACACTCTCTTGCAACTGTTTAATATGAGCCTTCCTAATTCAATGCGTGTCGTGGAGTTTAATGAAGCTACATTGACTGAGATAATCGATCAGTTTGAAACAGCATTTTTAACGACTGACAGAATTGAAACTTCAATTGAAAATCTGAAAGAAAATGCTCCTGAAATTTTTCAAATGGGTCATCTTGAACTGGAAATCCATATCTGGGAAAAATTTAAAACTGCCTGTTCAGATTTAAACCGTTGCAGTAAAACCTTTCCTGAAGAGACGGTCCTCAGCATTCTTGGAATACTCGCTTGTTTTGATCAAATAATGGATAAATCGGCAGGCCCCGACCCTATAAAAATCTTAGTGGAAGATTGGGGCATTAAGCGTTTTGTTACAACGAACTATGATCTCGAAATAGAAAACCATTTCATAAACAGCCAGTTTTTCTCCCCTCAATCTGGGCACGAACATGCATTCAAAAAAAGTAAAAACAGCAACATCAATCCACTTGTCGCTGAAAACGGTTATGGCGGACAATTGATCTCCTCATCCATCAGCTCCCATAACATTGGTGACCTTACTGATTTTTCAGTTTTGACGATCAGAGATAACATCCAGGTACTCCATATCCATGGCAGGCTGGATCAACCCGATGACCTTGTGATCACTGAATATGACTATCAAAACCTTTACCTAAAAAATCACGTAACCCGTAGAACATTTGATGAAAGTGTCAGAACTCTTTTTGCTGGCAATGACGTCGTATTTGTCGGGTTGGGAATGAGCGAACCCGATGTCTTGCGACCGATGCGCGAATTTATGTCCGATGGTCAAAATACGGCAAAGCATAGAGAAGGTGTCGTGTCTCTCCTCAACCAGAAGGTCGATGAAAAAAGCAAAGCTCAATCTTTGACCATCAGTCTGAAAACACAATATGATATTAATTCGGTATTGTATGAAAACGAAAGCAAAAGCCCCTCCTATCCAGAAGAAGAAAGCATATCGCGCACCACATTAGTTCAGTATATAATCGAAAGTCGTGAACATGCCCTGCAGTCTACCATCGAGTTTGAAAAAGCATTAAAGAAACTTGCGATACAGCAGAAAAGATGGTGGCAAGATCTTATTTTAGCACCGGATAGCGGAATTTCCGATACCGAGTCTCAAAACAGAAGATATGCTATTTATCAATGCGAATACATCTTATCAAAAACATCAACTTTCACCCAAAATACTGCAAAACAAGATCCTGGGCATATGGTGAAATGGTCAAGACGCACCCTGATAAAACCTGATATTTTTAAAAAAGTAGAACCCTCTGATCAAGAGAACGCATCTGTTAGATACATCAAAGATCAAATTTCCAATACACTCACTCTTCAGAAACTTCGAGGCAGAAGAGCTATCATTGTCGCCGGGGACTCTGGGGTTGGCAAAGGGACTTTTGTCAGTAGCTTGCAGGAAAATCACCTAGGTCTATTCAATAATAATGGCTTCCCAACAATACATGCCTTTCATAGCGACCCCAGATATATATCCGATTTCAATTCCGTTATTTCAGCTCTTACCAGATTTGTTGCTGGTCGGTTAAGGTCCCTTCAAATACAAAAACAATTTCCAAACAAAAAAAAATTTGCTAGCGAAGATCAAGACCACATCAGACAAGCCGAACAATTCATCTTTAATAACAACACCAGCCGAGAATTACTCGAGCTTGAAGATTTTGATGATCACCCTTTAGGCCGTCTTAAGCTGCTGGAAAAACTACTTCTTAAATTTGGAAAGCTTGCGCACAGGTCCAAGCACAGACTTTTCGTCTGTCTTTCCTATCTGGACCATCTCTCGGATGAGAAGGGCTGGGAATACAATAAACTTCATAGACGTTTCATTCAACTCCTTACAAGCGAAAGCCTGCAAGACGTTCCCCTTGATATTGTCTTTGTCACCTCTACATCGAAGCCTCTTATAATGAGTCTTCAGCAGGCTAACTCCATCCCACCCAATCATAGATTTCTGCTAAAACGCCTTTCATTTACCGACCGGCACTGGCTCTATTTCCCCTTCTTCACCGAAGGCAAAAGAATCACTGATATTGATGAAGTTGTGGCAATTGGAAAAGCAGCTAACACACGCTATCTAAAGGAAATGGCGAAGGAGAGCCTTTCCATACACATGGTTCTTCGCAGTCTTGTATATAATTTTGTCCATGCAGGAGCGACTGAAGCCAAATCCCTCAAAGATGTCTCGGAAGAACGTTTGCAAGCATTGCAGCAAACCTTCAGTAAACTAGATTTTTACGCTTCGCAAAAAAATGTTCAGAAAGTGCTCGCTACCATCTTAACGGCATACGAGTGTCTCGATACAAAATTCTATAATGTAAGAAATCGCCCTCCAATATTCCGGGCTATATTGCGGAGGCTCGCTTTCTTCTCCAATCCGGTAGAAAGAAATGTAATCGCCAGCTGTCCGGATATTGTTGATATCTATCGAAAATTCGCCCCAATTGTAGAAGGCGATCCAGATTTTACAGAAAAAGACATTGCCATATGGCTGGAAGGTTATCTTAGTATTCTACACTCGAGAGGGTTATTGATTAAAACGCTGGGTGGCAGAATTCAAAAATCAACCCATACCTCCAATATCCAACCTTCTCCTGAAAATGACAGATACGTCATCCATAGCCTGCTGAGAAACCATCTTGAAAAGAAAATGGATTACTCCATTTTTGAAAGTGGAGAGCACTCCTTTTACGATGTCTCTCTTTATATGACCCAGCCAAGACACCTACCTAAACCAAAAGATACAGATTTTGAATTTCTCAGCGAAACGCTTAAGAAATTGATTGATGATAGTCGGCAGGATTTTTCACTGCTTTTTCAATATAAGAGCTGTAACGACGACACAAAAAAAGTGGAACTCCAAAAAGAAATAGTGAAACATTATGAGAATCTCGACACACCCCAATCTCCTGTTCAACGCCTCCGGGCGGCGAGAAACCTCATTGCACATGCTTTTTCAATCGGGGTAATTTCTCGATTAGGTCTGGAAGATAAAAAATTCGATCTGATTGGTGAAATTAACAGCGAATGCCCGTTTGAAAATTATGAGTCCTGGACACGGGGGATACTGAATGCCGCCACAGGATTCACCCATTTAAGAAAGGATATGTCCAAAATTTTGGAAGATGACTTTTCGGACCTTCACCTAAAATATCCATTTTACGCCACAGAAATTGCATGGCTCTACAATGAACGTGCACTTGTAAATTTTGTACAGGGCCGTCTTTATGACGCTCTGCCACTCTTTGATTTGGCATTGGACGGCATTAAAAAACAGCAATTCACGGACAATAATCGAGATTTCCATAAAGGCCCGAGCTCATCCTATCGGAGAGTCCTTCTCAATAAAGCACTTGCTAGACTCGAATTTGGTAAGATCAGTGAAGCAAGATCTGATTTTGAAATGCTCAGTGGACAGGCGCGAAGGAATGCAAAAGCAGGCGGACATACAAGGCATCGTCTAACAGGGATTATTGCAACAGGTTATCTTGGCCTTTGCGATCATTTAACGTCCCGCCTTGATACTGCAGGTAAGTACTATCAGATGGCTCTGGGCATGCTCGAAGATATGCCCCACAGATTAAGAACAAAGGCAATTTTTCTTAAACTGCAAGCAGACTTGGAACAAGTTCAGGGAAATTATGCTCGATCAGAGACTCTAATTGACGAATCTATTCGCGCTGCAATTAGTGTTGAACAACAAGATATCCTTCACCATTCATTAGTCTCGAAAGCTCTTATTATAGGTCAGACTGAAAGTCGGTTAAACGAATCATTCGAGCTATTGAGAAAAGTGGAAATTTACGCAGAAAGACTTGGCCTTCCCAAACTGATTGTTGATGCAGCAAATATCAGAGCTCGTCTCTATATACGCCAGGGTCAGCTAGATTCAGTTGGAAAACTTCTCACAACGTCAATCGCCATATGCAACAAAAACGGGATGACCCTCAGGAAAATTGCGGCCTTAAACACTTATGGGTATTTACTGGAGTTAAGAGAAGATGCGCCACTACTTGCGAAGCGCGTCCTTGATTTCTCAGACCATCTTGCAGAAAAAACAGGATATATGTCCAGAGCACACTCGACCTGGCGTCAGGTTAAACTAAAGCTATAATGTCATACTGATCATGCCACTTTAGCCATATGTTCGTGCTGAATTAAAGCGGACAGTCTTTTCATGCCGTCTCGAATAACTTCGGGGCTGCAGGTTGAAAAAGACAGGCGCAGAGTATTCTGTCCGCCTTCTCCGGCAAAGAAAGCCTCTCCCGGGACGAAAGCAAGCTTTTCCTCCGTCAGCGCTTTTTCCAACAAATGGCGGGCATTCATGCCTTCCGGAAGGGTTACCCAGACAAACATTCCGCCGCTCGGGCTTGAAAACCGGGCGCTGTTGGGCAAATGCTGATGCAAGGCTTCAAGCATGGCGTCCTTTCGGGTTCGGTAAACAGATCTCAGCGCCTCTTTATGTTCTTCAAACCCCTCCGACATCAGCTCGTAAGTGATAATCTGGTTATTGGTCGATGTATGAAGATCATTGGCCTGCTTGAGCAGGACCAGTTTCTCCAGAACCGCTTTAGGAGCAATCGTCCAGCCAACGCGCAGCGCCGGCATCAATGTCTTGGAGGCCGTGCCAAGCTGGATCACGAGGCCCCGCTCCTGCCAGCCATTCGTTCCCAGGAACTGCCCTTCCAATTCGAACAAAGACGGCGGCGGCGGGCCATCATAGTAAAGCGCACGATACGCCGCATCTTCCAGAATAATCACGTCATATTCATGAGCCAGCTCGATCATGCATTTGCGGCGTTCTTCAGGAATGGTCATGCCTCCCGGATTCTGAAAATCCGGAATGGTGTAGAGAACCGCCACACCGCTTTTAAAGGCCTCTTCCAAACTCTCGAGAGTCATGCCCTGTTCATCAGTTTCAACGGGCACGTAAGTGGGTCGGCGCGTACCAAAAACCTGTAACGCCCCAAGATAAGTGGGGTTGGCGACGGCGATACGCGTTCCCGCCTCCAAGAAAATCGTTGAAAGCAAGGTAAGGGACTGCTGCGCGCCGTTGGTGATCAGCGTATTTTCAGGCACGAGTGTGGTCTCTGGCGTTGAATGCCGATCCGCAATCCAGGCCCGCAGGGGCGCATACCCCTCTGTTTGGGAATATTGCATGGATTGGCGATCAAATTGCGGCCTGTTTTCAAGGTCGGTCCGAATGCTTTTGACCTGGTCCATGGGAAACAGCTCCGGGTCTGGAATACCGCCCGCGAAGGAGAGAATATCCGGATCTTCCAGTATCTTCAGCAATTCACGGATTTCCGATGCCTGAATAGATCCCGCATCCTTAGAAAATTTATCGCCCCAGCTCATAACGGACCCTCATTTAATTAATGTCAGCATTATTGACCTAAATTAAATTTCACGTCAAGCATATTTTGAGACATAAATGAAAAGATAATCTCTATTTTCAGTATTATCTTATTATATTCCCCTTTTGCCTTCACGAATGATGGAAAATTGCTAACACTGAAAACCTCTTAGATCCGCAGTAATTTAAATTTCAACACCTTCTTGACACTCACGTTACGTGAGGCTGCATAAACGAGCTATGAAACAGAGAATCGAAGAATATTCAGTTGGACAGCTTGCCCGCTTGTCGGGAGTCACAGTTCGAACGCTTCATCATTATGATGACATTGATCTGCTCAAGCCTGCCTATATCGGAAGGAACGGTTATCGCTCCTACCGGCGTGCTGAAATTTTGCGCTTGCAGGAGATTTTGTTTTATCGCGATGTCGGTATGCCCCTTGCGGAAATCAAAGAAATCCTTGCAGGCCCTCTGAATGCAAAAGAGCGACTGATCCAGCATCGGAATCGACTGCTCGAAGAACAACGAAAGGCGGAGATTGTCATTGCGACGCTCAATGACACCATCGCGCATTTTGAAGAGGATCAGGAAATGGAGATCAACGACCTTTACAAGCCTTTTTCAAAGGAAAAACAAGCCAGCTATGAAGAATGGTTGGTGACAGAGTATGGCGATGCCATGGCCCTGCAAATACAAACATCAAAAGCTGCCATCAAGGAATTGCCGAATGGGATGGAAGGTGCCCTGACGGAACTGAAAGTGATTGAAACGGCCCTCGTTACTGAGTTTGAGAGCGGTGTCTTCGCAGACTCCCACGCTTTACATCCGCTCTTGGAACGTCATCGAAATTGGGTTGCAAAAATGTGGGGACGTCCTTGCGAAGCAAATGCGTTTGAAGGCTTGGGGGATTTGTATCAGTCTCAACCAGATTTCACCGCGCGATATGAAGCTCTGAGCCCCAAATTCTCTGCCTGGCTGCCCGCCTCCATGAAAGCCCACGCTGCGCGCCTTCGCCTGAATCTCAGGGAACCTGAGGAAAACTAACTCAGGCAGTTCGTCCAACCCTCCGAATACCCCATTACGTTTCTCTCTTGAGTATCGTTTCTGCACTCACATCTTGCAGAAGGAGAGAACGTATACTCCCAAGCCGGATCCCTTACTCTGGCTTGGGAGGCCCCTAAACGGGCGTTCAGCTTGTATCCCGTGTGAATTTTCCTTTATTTCCACTAATGCACTCCCTTCCGCTCTATAAAGAGAGACCTCTGATCCACACATGAATCAGAACTTCCTGTTTTTAGTGAAACGCGCTAGGCTCCTCTTCCCACCAAAACAGACAGAGAAGCTGTTATGCAAACTTATCCAATGACTGAGAAACCCCGCAAATTTGGCGCCGGAGACTTGTTCCTGATCGCATCTTCTTTTGCCTGGGGGCTCAATTTTCCGATTGCCAAGTCTGTTCTGGCCTATATGGATCCGCTGGTATTTTCTGTTGTTCGATATCTGGTAGCAGCCCTTTTTCTTTTTTCTATCCTCCTTTTCCGCGGCGAGTCATTGAAGATCAATCGGCAGGAACTTTTCCTGCTGGTTTTTATCGGCTTTCTCAGCATATCTCTGTTTCAGGGCGGCTGGGCATTTGGGCTCAATCTGACCAGCGCCTCAAAAGCCTCCATCCTCATTGCAACAGCTCCCATCTTCGGGGCCTTCATTGCGCTCGCAAGAGGAGAGAAAACATCGGCCCTGGGATGGAGTGGTATTGTTCTGTCTCTCTTTGGCGTTTTTATTCTTATCAATAACAGCCTGACAGAAATAACGTTGGGCGGCGGTTCCCTCTTTGGAGATCTGTTAATTATGGGGGCTGCCAGCATCTGGGCAGTTTACACTCTGATATCCGGCCCGATCATCTTGAAGCGCGGCCCTATTCTGGTCACCGCCTGGTCCATGCTGTTCGGCGCCTTAATCCTGTCTGTTTTCAGCTATCCGTCCTTCGCACAACAGGACTGGGCTGCCCTGCCGCCGGTCACCTGGCTCGCCTGGGGATCAACGGCCTTCCTTGGAGCGTCCCTCGCCTTTATCTGGTATTGCACAGGGATCGCTAAGATCGGTATGACGAGAGGTATGGTCTATGGCTTCCTCATTCCCGTCGTGGCCATCGCTACCTCCCTTCTCTTTTTCGGCGAACATATGTCACTTATTCAAATTGGCGGCGCTGCCATCATTCTTGCGGGCGTCAAGCTGACCCGTTCTGGATAAAGCCCCATACTCCTAACAACCCCAACCTTCTTTATTTTCTTCCCAGTGCTTTCGATACCCGTCCGCTTTACGGATCAGGCTGTCTAGGCTAGAGAAAGAGGCGGCTGTTTCAAAATCTTCAAAAGAGCCGGTTTGCAGAATATGGTTGGTGGCCGTTACCATGGCTCCAAAAGCAACCCTGGACAAAGCAGAACCAATACTGATCCGCTTAACACCAGCCTTCTGTAACTGATTGAAAGTCACCCCTTTCAGTCCAATACCCGCAACCACATTGACCGGCTTGTCTACGCTCTTGCAGACTTCAGAGATTGTCGCAAGATCTGGCAGGCCCGGAGCATAGAGAACATCCGCCCCCACCGCTTCGTATCCCTTCAAGCGCGCGAGCGTATCGTCAAGATCACGGCGGCCGAACAGATAATTTTCTGCCCGGGCCGTCAAAACAAAATTCACATCTAGCCGTTTGGCCGTCTCGACCGCCGCCGCAATTCTCTCAATCGCCAGAGAACGATCATAAAGGGGGGCAGCGCTGTCTCCGCTGGTATCTTCGATCGTGCAGCCGGACAGTCCGATTTCGATAGCTTGTTCGATAGTCTTCACAACCTCTTCCGGATCCCGCCCATACCCATTTTCAAGATCAGCACTCACTGGCAGATGGGTGGCCTTCACCAGCTCTTGCGCATGAGACAGGGCTTCGGTTCGGCTGATTTCACCCACAGCACTGGTTTTACCCGTGGAGAATGCATATCCCGCACTGGTCGTCGCCAATGCCTCCGCCCCAAGCGCTGCCATCATCTTCGCCGAACCGACATCCCAGGGGTTGGGGATCACAAATGAGTTTTTACGCAAGTGCAGCGCCATAAAACGCGCCCGGTTTTTATCAGTCTCTGTCATCTTCTTTTCCTTCACCCCAGAAAATGTTCCTATTTTGTTCTTATACGCCTCCACCGCCATTAAGACAAATATTTTTTTCTGTTTTTCAAACAGGAAAGCAGCGCGGAATGGTTCGTCTGTTTAACCCGATTTTAACAGCCCTCTTTTATAGTCTGTCGGTTCGCAAACCGGAATGGTACGGCCGGCTGCAGCTTTATTTTCAAGACGCCGTTTCGGGGGGCGGCATATATTTTTTTGGAGTATAGTAATGAAATTCATGAGTGCCCTTATCATCGCTGCTTGTCTGGTGGCCGGGACAGCGACTGCGAAGACAGTAACAATTGCCAACGGCAACGACTACGCCCCCTTCTCCGATGAGTCCCTTAAAAAAGGCGGTATGGCCTCTCACCTGGTGGAAGAAGCGTTCAAAGCGGCTGGCTGGAAGGTGACCTATGATTGGCTTCCCTGGAAACGCGGTTTTGAAATGGCTAAAAAAGGCGATATTGACGCGGCCATTCCTTGGACACGCCGTCAGGATCGTGTTCCCCATTTTCTGTTTTCAGACCCCCTTGTCGTTTTAAAAGAAGAAGTCTGGGCACTGTCAGATAGTAAAATCAAAACCTATGACGATCTGAAAGGCAAAACCGGCTGCATTCCGATTGGTTACAGTGTCCGGGATGACCAGAAAGCCCTCTTTGAAAGTGGCGGTGCAAAAAAAGATACGCCAAAGGACATGACAACTTGCTTTAAAAAACTCGTCGCGAAGCGGGTGGATTTTATCTTTGTCAATAACCTGCAAGCAGCGTCGATTGCCAATACGGCTCTCAAAGACAAGAACAGCGTTCGTGCCGTTATCCCGGGCGATGGTCAAACCGAACTGCATATTCTGGTCGGTAAGAGCCATCCCAATGGACCCGAAATTATAGCCGCTTTCAACAAAGGCCTGGCGGCCCTCAAAGCCAACGGTGACTACGAAAAAATTATCGCCAGTCATTGACGTGCTATGCATCAAGTCTCGCAATCTCAATTGCGGGGCTTGATGCCCCTTGCCCGCTTTTTCCTGTAAATAGAGGTCGACTGATGATATCCACAGGCAGGAAGCCATCTCCCTGCACAAAATTTGACCAGTTGGTCAGAATTTACTACTTTCTTGTTGTGGAGAGAGGACGCTCCGAACGGAAATCAGAGTTTCTATTGTTTTACGATAAGGCCGCAGTCAGATATGCCGGATAAAAACGCGACAACGACAAGCAATCAGGGGCGTATCCGCCAGGAAAACAAAAAGCGTATTATGAGCGCAGCTGAAAAAGTTTTTTCCGAAAATGGCTTCAGAGGGTCGACCACGGCTGCCATTGCAGCAGAAGCGGGCCTTCCAAAGGCCAATATTCACTACTATTTTGGCACCAAGGAAGAGCTTTACCGAACTGTTGTCGACGATATTGTCGAGCTTTGGCTTTCTTCTTTTCGAGAAATTACAGAAGAAGATGATCCGGCCTCTACTCTGGCAGACTATATCCGGGCCAAGATGGAGCTGTCGCAAAACCGCCCCGAAGCTTCCCGGGTTTTTGCCAACGAACTGATCCGCGGTGCCCCGCGCATCAAGCCCTACCTTTCCGGTGATCTCAAAGACTGGGTTGAAAAAAAATCGGCCATTCTGGACACCTGGATTTCACAAGGAAAAATGGCTCCTGTCGATAGCGAACGCCTGATTTTTCACATCTGGGCCATGACCCAGACCTGGGCTGATTTTGAAGTCCAGTGGGCGTGTATCCTGGGCCGGGATGAGGGGTTGCAACCTGATGATTTCGAGCAAGCAACCAATGCAATCATTACAACAGTTCTTAGAAATTGCGGTCTAATGCCCTTACCCGAACGCATAACTGCGAAAGCGAAGATACAAGTTCCTCGGTAAAGAAATGGGTATAGGCCCTTTAACGGGTCTGCAAGATCCGTCAAAGGTTTGTAAAAAACAACTTATGTAGGTTCCAGCCAACTTGGCAATTGCAATATCAGTAAGAATCTTTCGTTGCTTTTAAGAAAAGAAGCCCATGTAAAAGTGTAAACAAGGCGAGTCCGTTTGCAAACCAATACTCTACCGAACCCGTCACCTCCGCGCCTTTCACAATAAGCGTCGGTTGCGTAAAACTCAAAAAACTGACGCAAACACATCCAAGTGCGAGAGCAATCCAACAGAGCGTTGTCAAAGACGTAGAATGTGTATTGTTTACCTCTTCCCTGTTTTCCTCGCGCGGGAGTACTGAAATGCAGATATGCGCCAGAATACCTTCCAGTAAGACAACACCAATAAACCCGAAAATAAACATCTGCGGCGCAGGTAAAGGGATATTGTTGCTCACTCCTTCTGAAACGGCCATTAGCGGAAAATCATATGCCCCGTGCAGAATGACCGGTATGGACAGAACTGCATACCACCAGTATTCCCCATAGTTGCTCGTCCTGACTTTCAACAGAAACCATCCCATCAGAATTCCGGTAAATGCATGGCCTGGGACAGCACTTACGGCTCT
This sequence comes from Sneathiella sp., assembly GCA_039975135.1. Taxonomy (GTDB): domain Bacteria; phylum Pseudomonadota; class Alphaproteobacteria; order Sneathiellales; family Sneathiellaceae; genus Sneathiella. The sequence goes on from JBDWHS010000027.1 coordinate 256,940, forward strand.
GGTGAACACTACTCCTCCCCAGTCCTCACTCTCGACTACATAAAAAAGATTTTCCAAGGCTGCAAATCCGAGTGAGACAGCAGCGCCAAGCATCAAATACGTTGCCGGCCTTTCATATTTCAGCGCTGTATATCCAACGATCAGTAACGCACTAAGCTTTACAACCTCTTCAGGCAAAGCAACCCAAAAAAAAGCCGTGTAGAAGCTCTTTTCCAGAAATGTGTCCGCCACCGGGAAAATCGATTGGAGAATCTGGGTTGAAAGACCTGCAATCAACCCAAACCCCGCCCCTAATCCCAGGGCTTGCCAGATCAAGCTGTTTCGGAAGTCTTGTTTCAATATTCCCAGGAAATAGACCAGGAAAATGACCGGTGGCAAAAAAGCGATGAGGCCTGCTATCGGACGGATTGGAATTTCCATCACTTTCTCACATTGACAAGATCTTTCTTATCCATCTTCACATCAATCTGGAACATCCCTTCTCGTTTATTTTGCCAACTCAATGCCAAATATGTCCGGTTTTTTTCCGGACCAATATGAAAATCAAAGCTGCAAATTCTCCGCCCTTCTTTCGTTTCTTCTTCTTCAGAAAAATTCATCAACCGAATACTCATATCCCCATTCCCTGACTTTTTAGCGCCTTCAGCCAACAGATCATATGTCAGGGACGTCACGCTTGCATCATCACATGCAGGTAGCTTGGCAGTCTTTACAGCAATGATTGCAGAGGCTGTCAGAACCACGATTATCAGGCCACCCAACCCTGCCGCAAGAAGTGACGTGTCGCCAGCTTCCATAATGCGTAGATCCTTTTCGTCGGCAGGTATGTCCAGCTTCTCAATTTTCCGGATCGCCCGCACAGCATGGATAACATAGAGGTGGTTGGAGACGACGCCGAACAAAACAGCGTATAGACCGGTTGAGACGGCAGGCAGACCAGGAAACAGCGTATAAATGACCACAGGAACCAGTATCGTGATGGCGCCATGCAAGTACATTTTCCGATAAAAAAACCAGACGAGGGGAAGAAATGCCGCCATAAAGTTAAATTGAAAAGAGGATTTCCTTTTTCCTCCAGATGCCGATGAATACCGCTCGTGATAGAGAGGCAGGAATTTATCCGCATTGTCGCCAACAAACATGTTGAACAGGTGCACCTCAGTTCTTTCGAAGACTTCTTGGTCAGGTTGCAAGTTTTATATTTTCTGTATCGGTTGATTATTTTAAAAATCGCACAACCAACACCTATTTACAACTCGAAATCAATCTTGTGCGGCTAAACGGGTTTCAATGAAATACGCTTCGGGCTGAAACTTGAAATCAATGCCTTAGATCGGGCACACCTGACTAATCTGCAGAGAAAATTTGAAAGCTTATTACAGGCTGATAAATCAGCATAATAGAAACCGGCCCCGACAATCTGTGGTAACCAGCATGACCATCACCCCTCTTCTTAGGCTTCTGCCCCAGTAATCTGGCGACGGATTTCATTGAAATCAATTCCTTCCGGGCCCACTTCCAGATAACGCAGGGCAGTTTCAGCCAACCCTTTGATAGCCGGATCTGCACCGTCATCCTCTTTGGTGAAAATAATCCAGGACAGGGCATTCTGCGGATCATCACCGCTGACATCCACCAACCCCCACCGTCGCCGCTTCCGTGCGCACAATCCCAACTCACAATATCGGGAAATATGGGCGCAAGTCGGAGATTTCGGAAGATCATTCTCTACCAGATCGGGCTGAAGAGAGAACAAAATAAAGCCGCGCAAGTCATATCCCGTTTCGATCAGAACCTCCGCATAGCTCGATTTTTCATAGAGACAGAGCAAACTGAGCAAATCCGGTTTGATACCCAAAATAGTATGGCGTAAAAAAACCTCGTCAGCGAGCGCGACGGGCCATCCAATATCCTCAAAGAGATCTTGATCCCAAATCTCGGCTTCAGAAGCTCCGATCGCCTCACAGAAGCCCGCGAAAAGCGCCACCTTTCTCCGCCATTCGGTTACTGAAATCTCCCCCTGCAAGGCATCTTCAAGAAGGGCACGATGCAAATGAGAGGCAAGGAGCTGCCGGAGGTTAAACGACTGATCCGGGGTATAGGAAACAGTTTCATTCCATTCCGACAAATAATGTCCTGCTTTGTTAAACAGAGCCAAACTGTTCGTCTGAAATTCCGGCGTCATAGTTCCCTGGAAATGGGGCACCAGACTCAAAAGAGTTGCCACGGCGGCGCGTGCCTCACTTTGCAGATATCCAGCCGCTTCAATCATCATCGCCTGGACTTTAAGATAACTTTCAAAATTGCGATCATTCCCGCTGACAGCTCCGATTGCGTAAGGGTCATGATACCATGTCAGCATGGATTTGCAGGTACCGCCCGTGTCGAACAGCTCATGGGCCCACCAATACAAACTAACCGTCATTTCCATCTCCCTTGCGCGTCAATCTATTGGTCACAAGACGATGGAACGGGAAGGCTGTGACAGAGCTCCGGAACTTCATGAGAAGATTACTAATTTACAAAAACCTGTTTTTAACTTATTGCCTGTTAAACTCCCTGTCACACTGGAAAACACACAGATCCGGTTACAAACATGGTAAAGAAGTCTGAATGGAAACGAAGTTGACAGCTCGGGAAAAGGAACTGGAACTCGCGCTTCGCATGGGTCAGATGGGACATTGGCGCCTTTTCGTGGAGACAGACGAACTTGTCTGGTCGGATGAGCTGTACCGGATTTACGGGCTGGATCCGAAGAAGGTCAAGATAACCCGCCCGCTCGCCATGTCTATGAAGCTGAGCGAAGATTCAAAAAGATTTACAAACGCGATCAACAGTTTCACGCCGGAAAACCCCACCACACAGTTTGAATATAAACTCAGGCGCACCGACGGGGAAATTCGGCAGATACGCGGGAATGTTTTTCCGGAATATGATGAAGACGGCACACATGTCTCTTTCTTCGGAATTTCCCAGGATATAACCGATTTCCAAAAAATATTGCAGTCAAAAGAGGTTTTCGAGAAGCGCTTTGAGGACTTGATTGAACTTGCAGCCGACTGGTACTGGGAGATGGATGCGGATCTGAAGCTGTCCTATGTTTCTGATCGAATGACCCAGATAACAGGCTTGCAACCTTCTTCCTTTATCGGAAAAACGAGAAAGGAATTGATCGTAGACCTCGAAGGGCACGAGACCTGGAAAGATCATCTCGATGATTTGGAAAACAGACGCCCTTTTCGTAATTTTAATTACAGCCATCGAAACAGCGCTGGCGAAACCTTGTACTGGTCCACCTCAGGGAAACCTGTATTCGGTGAGGATGGCCAATTTTCAGGCTATCGCGGCACAGGCACGGATATTACCCAACAAACCGTTCTTGAAGAAAAACTGAGGCAATCCCAGAAAATGCAGGCCGTCGGGCAATTAACCGGCGGGGTCGCGCATGATTTCAACAACATCCTCGCCATTATTCATGGAAATGCCGAACTGTTGAAAGAACAACTGGAACAGGGAAAACCGATTAATCCTGACTCCCTTAGCGCTATTTTGAAATCCGCTCAAAAAGGTGCCGACCTCACGAACAGTCTCCTGTCCTTCTCACGCAAACAAGACCTCAAACCGATCGCTATTGATCTCATGCAGGAGCTTGAAAGCATCGTCACGTTTCTGCGCCGGACAGTTGGTGAGACCATTCAGGTTTCCATGACCCATCAGGAAGATCTCTGGTCTTGTATTGCCGATATCGGGCAGCTCGAAAATGCCGTTCTTAATCTGTGCCTGAATGCGCGGGACGCCATGCCGGGCGGCGGCAAACTCGAAATCAGTTCTGACAATATATCCCTTCCTGCGAAAGCGGCACATCAGCTGGAGATAGAAGCCGGCGATTATGTGTCTATTGCAGTGACGGACACGGGCTTTGGTATTCCCAAGGAAAATCTGACCCATATTTTCGAACCCTTTTTCACGACAAAAGATATCGGCAGGGGTACTGGTTTGGGCTTGAGCATGGTCTATGGATTTGCCAAACAATCAGGCGGGACAGTCACCTTTCAGTCGTCATTGGCGAACGGCACAACGGCGACTATTTACCTGCCAAGATCGACCACTGCCCATCCAGCCCCCGATGGCGAGGAGGCGAGACACGCTGTCTCTGGACAAGGCTCCATTCTGATTGTCGAAGACAATCCTGATGTCAGGGCGCTCGTTGTAGAACAGTTGGGAAGTCTCGGTTATCAAACAATGGAAGCAGCAGAAGGCACCGAAGCACTGGATATTCTGGAGAAAAATGGCCCTATCGATCTTCTGTTGAGCGATGTCATTCTGCCGGGTGGTCTGAAGGGTCCCGATGTTGCCGAAAAGGCAAAATTGATCCAGCCTATGATCAAGGTGATCTTCATGTCCGGTTATACCAGCAATGCGTTTGATGCGACCCATACGGGAGATGATTTCCCGGTCACTCTTGAAAAACCTTTTAAAAAATCAGACTTGTCCAGAGCCGTGCAAACCGCCCTGGACGAAAGCCTCTAGGACGTCAATTCCTCTTGCATGATTTCCAGCTCGAGCCAGCGCTCTTCGGCTTGCTCGAGCTCAGCCTGTGTCTCTGACAATTCAGTTGTGCTCGCTTGGAATTTCTCTGGCATCTTGATAAAAAGATCCGGGTCACCAAGCTGCGCCTCCAGATCCTTTATCTTGTTTTGCAAAACATCAATAACATCCGGCAGCCGGTCGAGATCCCGCTGATCCTTATAGGAAAGTCTCTTGCGGGCCGATTTCTGTTTGGCTGGTTGTTCTTTCTCCGCCGCTCCTGATTTCCGGCCCTTAATCGGCTTTAAGTCATTGCGTTGTCGCACATAATCCGTATAGCCGCCGATATATTCGTCAACATTTCCCTCATCGCCGATGACAATTACCGAGGAGACAAGCTGATCCAGAAAGTCACGATCATGGCTGATCACAATCAGTGTACCGTCATAGCCTGCCAGCATGTCCTGCAGCAAATCCAGCGTTTCCATATCCAGATCATTGGTCGGCTCGTCCAGCACAAGAAAATTACTCTCCCGCGCGAGCAACTTGGCAAGCAGTAATCGGTTTTTCTCCCCTCCTGATAAAGATTTGACCGGGCTTTTCGCCTGTTTCTCATCGAACAGAAAATCTCGCAAATAGGCCACCACATGGCGCACCTCGCCGCGCACCAGAAGCTGACCACTTCCCGGGTCCGCAAGCGTATCCCAAAGACTTTCGTCTGGATCAAGGGTATCACGATGCTGATCAAACAAGGCTGTTGTCAGGTTCGTTCCCAGTTTAATACTGCCGGTATCACTTTCCAGTTTCCCCATCAACAGATTGAGCAATGTTGTTTTACCGGCCCCGTTCGGCCCGATAATACCAACCCGGTCCCCGCGAACAATCCGCGTTGAAAATGAGTTGATGACCTGTTTTGTCACGCCCTTTTCGTCGATGAAGGATTTGGAAATATCGGTTGCTTCCACGACCGTCTTACCGCTTTTACTGCCGGCGGTGACCTCAAGCTTTGCATTTCCAACCCGGCTTGTTCGGTCGGCTCGCTCCGCCCTTAGTCTGTGCAAAGCCCGGATGCGGCCTTCGTTACGCGCCCGGCGGGCCGTAATACCCTTGCGCGACCAGTCCGTCTCTTCGGCAATTTTCTTGTCGAGCTTTTTAAGCTCAACTTCTTCGCCCCGCAGAATTTCCTCTGACCATTCCTCAAAGGCGGCGAAACCTTTGCCGTGGGTTCGAAGTTTCCCGCGATCCAGCCAGAAAAGCCGGTTGGTCAGGTTTTTCAGGAACTGCCGGTCGTGGCTGATAATCATCAGCGCACCGCGAAAGGCTTTAAGCTCATCCTCCAGCCAGAGAATTGTCTTGATATCCAGATGGTTGGTCGGCTCATCCAGCAGAAGAACATCGGGATCAGAAACCAGCGCTTCTGCAAGTGAAACACGGCGGGCTTCCCCGCCTGACAAGGTCTCCAACAAGCGGCTGCCGTCAATACCGACTCCATCCAGAACCTGATCAACCAGATACCCGGTCTCCATCCCCTCGCCCTGCAAATCAGGCGACAGACCCCGGCTCACCTGCTCCGCCACGGTGCGTCCGGCGACAATGTCCGGTTGCTGCCGCAGGTATCCGACGCGGGTTCCCGCCTGCAAGAAACGATCCCCGCCGTCCAGTTCAATATCCCCGGCAATCGCTTTCAGCAACGTTGATTTGCCCGAGCCATTTCGCCCGACCAGCGCCACCCGCATTCCTGGCTCAATACCAAGCGAGATATCATTGAAAAGATCGCCGCCACCAAAGGTGATACGGGCTTCCTGAAGAGCGAGAACGGGCGCAGCCATAAATGTGTCGGGTCCACTATAGAAAATCCAGTTAGGCTTCTATCATTTAAGGAAGGCCTCAGCAAATTCTATAGTACAATCTGTCTCTAGGCATTGAGGATAGGGCGATATGTCACAGGAGGCGGCGCGCAATCAGGTTGCGAAAAGCTGTCCTTTTCACTATAAGATCAGCGTTTACAGCCTATTCAGCCACCGATACTGGATCCAGGAACCGAGAGACCGATGTTTGTCATTGCCGCCCTTTATAAATTTGTCAACTTGCCCGATTACAAGGATCTGCAACCGAAAATCCTTAAAATCTGCATGGATAACAACATCTTCGGCACATTGCTGCTGGCGGAAGAAGGCATAAACGGAACGGTTGCCGGCTCTCGCGATAGTATCGATACTCTTCTTGCCACCTTGAAGGAAGACGAGCGATTTTCCGATCTCAGCCATAAAGAAGCGACAAATGAGGAACAGCCTTTCTATCGGATGAAAGTCCGCCTGAAGAAAGAGATCGTCACCCTGGGCGCACCTGGAACAGATCCGCTGAAGATGGTAGGCTCCTACGTCAAACCCAAAGACTGGAACGACCTGATCAATGATCCTGACACTCTTTTGATCGATACCAGAAACGAATACGAATATGAGGTTGGCACCTTCAAAGGCGCGATCAATCCGGAAACCAATACATTCCGCGATTTCAAACAATATGTGGCGGACAATCTGGACAAAGACAAACACAAGAAGGTCGCCATGTTCTGTACTGGCGGCATCCGCTGCGAGAAATCAACTTCCTACCTCCTGCGGGAAGGTTTTGAAGAGGTCTATCATCTGGAAGGTGGCATTTTACAATATCTGGAAGATGTCCCGGAAGAAGAGAGCAGTTGGGACGGCGAATGTTTCGTCTTTGATCAGCGTGTGACAGTCAATCATGCCCTTGAAAAAGGCTCCTATGATCAGTGTTATGCCTGCCGTTATCCGATTACGGAAGACGACAAGCAGTCACCGCTTTATGAAAAAGGCGTCTCCTGCCCCCGCTGTCATGAGAGCCTGACGGCGGAGAAAAAAGCCCGCTTCACCGAACGCCAAAAACAAATCGAACTCGCCAAGCAGCGCGGGGAAGCTCATATTGGTACGAAGGTATAAAGCAGCTGAAGAGCAGTGTTAATGGTTTCGTCCCCTCTCAGAATTGTTAATCTGTCGCTTTAGCTCCGGATTGGCTTCCCTTTTCAACAACGCGCCGCATCAGATCCAGCAATTGCGCCTGCTCGTCCGGTTCCAGAGCTGCCAGAAATGACCGGTTCACATTCATAGCCGCTTCCATGGCTTCTTTCTGCAGTGCTTTTGCTTTGGGCGTGGCAAGGATGGTTTTCACTCGGCGGTCATCGGGACGCGTCTTACGTTCAATCAATCCATCCCGCTCCATGCGCGTGATTGTATTGGCCATTGTCGCCTGCTCCACATCCAGTCGGGCAATCAGATCTTTCTGGGTCAGACCATCTTCCTTCCACAATTCCAGGAGAGTCATGAATTGTGCCGGCGCGAGCCCCAGTGGGGCAATTTCATTTCGCAGACCCTGAAAGAACAGTCTGGCCATATGATTTGTCAGATAACCTGCTGATTTCATTTTCCAATTTGTCATGCATATTTTTATACTTGAATAGCACGCTATGTAAATATAAATATATATAGCAGACTATTTAAATGGAGAAGCGTAGAATCCTTTAAAGCCGCCAGGCAGGCATTGCGTACAAAAAGCGGGATTAAACTTATCGAAGGGCTGGTACCAAACCCATCCCTGTACAAAGTTATTCGCTCAGATTGAGGAGGATAGGATATACCGATGAAAAGCAGTCATTCACAGTATGGGTCCGTGGCCGTCACGCTTCATTGGCTGTCCGCGCTCCTGATCATCGCCTTGATGATTTCAGGATCCAGAGCCGCAGATACGATTGACCCAGCGACCAAAGCAGAACTTCTCAGCCTGCATGCACCGGTCGGGATAACTGTTCTGGTTTTAACTCTGCTGCGCCTTTTCTGGTGGTGGCGGGTGGATGTAAAACCCGCCCCTAACCAGAATGATCCACGTTGGCAAACCCGGATTGCAAGCGGCGTTCATGTTCTTTTCTATATCGTCATTGTCGGGATGGCAGCCAGTGGTATCGGTATGCTTGTACTGTCTGGTGCCGGTGCCATTCTGTTCGGCGGGGCAGAAGGTACCTTACCGGATTTCATGTTATATCCTCCGCGCATTCCGCATGGCATTGGTGCAAAGCTTATGATGGTATTGTTTGTTCTCCATGCTGGTGCCGCAGTGTTTCATCACTTTGTCAAACGTGATGGGATACTGAAAAGGATGTGGTTTACAACCCGCCGATAGTCGTGCGTTCCTCACAGGTCGCCGCTTTGTACCAGCAACCTGCACAGAATGAATACATACCGAATGCCGTCAAGTCATTACTCCTGACGGCGTCCGGCCACGGATGCCCCAAGCGCAATCTGCAGTATTGACCTTAAGCTAACAGACAGGTCTAGTTTCGCTGGACCATTGCCGTCAAAACACCTGCCCCCATCAGAAAGCCGCCCCCGATCCGGTTGGCTGTTCTCAAAGCGCCCGGCCGTTTAAACTGCTTGCGTAATCCACTGGCCAGCATGGCCCAGATCAAAACATTTGCCCCGGCCAGAAACAGAAAGGTCGCTTCCAGAATGGCAAATTGAGGCAGCACAGGCTGCGAGGCATCGACGAATTGCGGAACGAACGCCACGAAGAACACAATGCCTTTGGGATTAAGAGCCGTAACCAGCCAGGAATTTCTGAACATCGATCCATAGGATTGTGTTGGGGGCACTTCAGCCGCCTCCCCCATTGATCCCTTGTCTTTCCAGAGATTATATCCCAGCCAGATCAGGTAAGCCGCCCCTACGATTTTCAGCGCTGTAAACAAGGTTGCAGATGTCGCCAGCACGGCCCCGGCCCCCAGCAATGAAATCGTCATCGCCGTAAAATCACCCAGTACAACACCAGGCACCGTCGCCCAGGCTGTCGCCCGTCCCCGCCCCAGCGCATAACTGATGACCAGAAGAACGGTCGGTCCCGGAACGGACACGAGGGCCAAGCTTGCGAGAAAAAATGAAATCCAAAGTTCAAATGGCATACTGTCTCTCCCTTAAAGTCCAAGACTAAAGACAGGATTTCATAGACAGGGCAAACAAATTTTTACTGACAGGCAAAATTGATAAGACTAGGCTCTCATATGATCTTAAAATCTTCCCTCTCGCATCACTGAGATACGCTTTCTGACGGTATATGACCAAACAATCCCTGCCACCACAAATACAACGATATGATCATGGTACCCATCTGGAAATCATACGGTCCTGGCGCAGTCCATATGCCTGGTTTCTTCTTGTTTTTTCGGCTTTATGGTGGATCGTCACGACCGAGGTGATACAAAATACCTCTATGATCGAGGAGATATCTCTTATCGATCGATATCTCCCCCTCATCTTTGTCATCGCGGGCCTTCTTTGCAGCTATTCTGCGTTGGCGGCACTGTTCAACAGGACATATATCAACGCCCATCCGGCAAAGTTGGTGATTAAACACGCACCCCTTCTCTGGCCTGGCGGAAAAACTCTGGATGCAACCCAAATCATAGAATTCTCCATACGGAAAATAAACAAGCACCATAATGACGGGATCCTGACACGCTACACCCTCATGGCCAACACACGATCAGGCCGAGAGATCAAACTCCTCTCCAATCTACCTCATAGAAGACACGCTGCATTCATCAAAAAGCAGCTCGAGCAGTACTTCCAAACATAAGCAAGACTTCTATCTCAGAGTTATTTTTTACGCAGGAAACCTGGCGTCCAGGAGCGGTGAAATCCGTCATAGACTTTGGAACGGTCATGATCGGGGACCTCATAGGACACGACCATATTGGGAACCGCGCCATCCACCCGGATCGTCTCACCGGAGATAAAGCCTGATGCAGGCGACAACAGAAACACCACCATGGCGGAAATCTCGGATTCCGTGCCATAACGCTTCATCGGCGTTTTCTGTTTGCGTTCCAAGATGCGCTGCTTGGCCGCATCGTCATAGGTATCCAGACCTGAAGAGACAATGGTTCCCGGCGCAACCGCATTGACGCGTATTCCATAATGGGCCCATTCGATCGCGGCCGTCTGCGTAAAATTGACCATCCCGGCGCGCGCGGCTCCCGAATGCCCCATACGCGGCATACTATTCCAGTTATCCGCGGTGATATTGACAATCTCTCCACCCTGCTCTGCCATACATTGGCGGACCAACTCCCGGCTCACCAGAAACCCACCGGTCAAATTGTTGCGGATCACCGCCTCCCAGCCCTTCTGGCCCATGTCTTCCATCAACTGAGGAAACTGCCCGCCTGCATTATTGACGAGCCCGGAAATCACACCAGTGCGTTCGAGTATGGCCGCAATCTTTTCAGCAACCACGTCTTCATCGCGAATATCAAACGCTTCGGTATCGACCATACCGTCATCGTCCCGGATTTCTGCGGCCACCGCATCCAGCTTTTCCTGCTTGCGGCCGGTGATCACGACCTTGGCCCCCAACGCGGCCAGTTCATGGGCAATACACCGCCCAATACCACTACCACCACCGGTGACAAGAATGGTTTTTCCGGAAAACAGATCTGCTTTGAAAACACTGTCATAAGACATGGCATTACTCCCTGGTTGCGGCTTTTTGCGGTGAGCCGTTCTTTTGAGCAGAGAATAGAATAAAACCATATGGTCTTACAAGCCGGGGGGTAGCAAACAAGAAATCAGGTTTTCCCTGTAAAACCGGAACAGTGTACGGAATACTGAGAACCGGGTGCCTGCCTACATATAGAAAACGCATCAAACACACTCAGATCAATGCATGAGGACTGTTAAAGTCTAACGTCTGGTGATGCGTCTTTACCGTTCAAAGCCAACGGGCGGCGCGGCTCCTTGTCGGAGAACGCACCGCCCGCACCACAGTCATAAGGAGGCCTGAGAAAGCAGGTCAGCTTATTGGCGCTTCATCCAGGCCGCGAACAGCGATTGTGGCGTGGCCTTCTGAATACCGGGCCAGATACTGTTCGCCGCGGTGACGTTTTCGTCCAGACTGTTGCCGAGCAGACCTTTGCCGAGCCACTTGGCCTGAAGGTCAGGGGTGACGTTCAGGTACAATTTGCCATCATCGATATTCCACAGCAGCGGGTCTCCGTCAAATTTGGTCTGCTGTGTGACGCCGAAGGCGCAGAAGCCGCCATACTGCGGTAGATACTTCTCCGGAGAAGCAACAAACATTTTCTGATGCTTCTCGGAAGCGAACCAGTAGATCGCACCATTATGCAGCGTGGCGTGCTGAGCGGTGCCGATCTGCGGCTTGCCACCGGTGAAATAGCTGACAGTGTCATAGCCACGAAGTGCCAGGGGAGCGGGTGGATCTGTCGGCTTGCCGGTGAACGTGAAGCCATGACCGACATTGACGTCATAGACGCCAACCTGCCCCTGCTGGCCGGCGGCCGATAGTCCAGCGAGCCCGATACACAGCATCGTGGAGGTCGCCGCGATCGCGATAAGGCGGCGAAACGACAAGGTTAAACAGGGAATGATGAACGTGTTTGTGAACATGCTGAAATTTTCCTCTGGTTGGGTTTAATGTATGCGCCGATCAGCGCACTCACAGACTAGGTCCAAGTGTCTCTGCATTTGAATGCTCATACGGCGATATTTTATGTGCCATCGTCCAAGTATGAAAGGAATTCGGGATTATGACGTGAAACCCAATCGACGATGACCTATGATTACGTAGAGCGATAAGGAGAATGACACGATGGATGCCTTAAGCGATGTTCTGTCTCTGATGCGGCTTGAGAGTTGCATTTATTTCGAACGCGACTTTGCCGCCCCCTGGGGCATGGAAATGCCCGATAGCCCTTATGCGCAGTTCCACATGGTCATCCGTGGCCGCTGCTGGCTAACCTTCGAGGGCGAGACAACAGCGCTGAACAGCGGCGATGTGGTGATGTTTCCTCATGGCGCGCGCCATTGCCTTCTCGACACGCCATTGAGCCCATCGATCCCTGGTCCGGCAATTCTCGAATCCATGCAGCTTGGTCAGCCGATGTTCGTTCAGGGCGGCGAGCGTGCGCGCTTGCTGTGCGGCCATTTTGAACTCGATCGCTCAATCGATCATCCTCTGCTGTCCGAGTTACCGAACGTCATTCAAGTGCCAGCCCTGGCCGACCAACACCCGGACTGGTTCGCAGCTGTCGGCAATCATCTGGTGCTCGAAACCGGGAGCGCCGAACCCGGCGCAGCCGTCGTTGCTTCCCGTTTGGCGGAGGTATTGTTCATTCAAGTGCTGCGAGCGCATCTGCAGGCGAACCCGCCGTTACGAGGTTTTCTGGCAGCGAACCGTGACGCACAGGTTAGCCGGGCATTGAAGGTTATCCATGATGGTTTCGCCGGCGAGCTGACGCTTGCCGGAATTGCCCGTGAGGCTGGCATGTCGCGCTCCGGCTTGGCCTTTCGCTTCAAAAATGTCCTGGGTGAAACGCCTATGGACTACGCAACCCGCTGGCGGATGTTGAAGGCACAGGAGCTCCTGAACAGAACTGAAGTCTCGCTTTCCGATATTGCTGACCAAGTTGGATACAACTCAGAATCCGCATTCAGCCACGCGTTCAACCGACAGTTTGGCCAACGTCCCGGCACGTATCGGCGGGAGGCGGCGACCGAGGTCAAATAAACAAGACAGCTCTTCTCAGTGTTGCGGGATAAACATTAGCAACTTATTTTCAATTGCTCGCTCAGTTTTTCAAAAAACTTCGCTGTACTACCTTGACCATTAAAAGAGAAATTACTTAACGACCACACTGCCTCGGCTTTTGTAAACCAGTAGGATACGTAATACTGTCCATCTTCCGCAAATACGACAGTCACAATACGTTTTATTCTGTCTCCACATACATCGGTTCGAACAACCGTGTGACTAACATAGGAGCCCATTGCTTCTATGCTTTTCGCAGAGAGAGCTGCCTTTTTTCCTAAAGCAACAAAATCAGTCTTAAATCTCTTGTCTCTGGAGAAATAATCTCCAGCCTTGTTGCCAAATTCCTCCCAGTTATATTGAAAAAACGCTTCGTTGAGTTCATCAGCAATTTCTTCTGCGGTTTCAGCGAAAACCGGCGTTGCGATGAATAGTGATGCTGCCGCCAATACAACGCCAAACCTCATGTTAAAATTCATTATTTACCCCTCGTTCAAACAGTCCCATCACCGATACTTCGCTGCTGTAATAAACTCACCGAAAGACTCGCACCAGATCACGACAGTTGTATATGCATTTACATCTACATTTTCAGGTACATCAATCAGGAAACCCTTGAAGGTTTTGATATCTGCGATACTACGCGCTTCGTTTTTGATTTTGAGGAACGCTTCCTCATCCTCGACAAATTCGTTGGTGAGATAGAGTTTGTAATCCGGTCCCGGCGCCAGTTCGCCCTCATGAACGATCTCGCGAGCAGAGACACTGACGCGACCTTCTCCCCAGTGAAGGAAATCGTTCCCTTTCAAGCCCCGCTTAAATTCCGCCTGGTAAAGCGCGGCACCCGCTTTCTCGCTCAGCATGTCCTGATCCGGACTGGCCGGTTCCGTCAGGATGGGCAGAAAATAAATTCCCAGAGCAAATCCGGCTGCCAGTACAATCCCGTGAGTTCCCAGTAAAACAAGCCACCGCATCTTTGCTCTCCTTCCAAGTATAACGCTTCGGGCAAGACTAGCGAACCGGCTGCCCGTTGTCACCCGAGAGATTACCTGACAGGTCGGCACGCCTCATGGCCTGGCACCTCATTTCTTTTTGGGATACCAGGACGCTTCTCTGCGTTGATTGAAACTCGACAGCCCCTCAATGGCATCCTCGGTACGGCGGCGCTCTGCATGGACTTTTGCAAATTCCGGCGCCTCAAAGTCATCAACAAGATGGCCGCCTACCCGCAACATAATTTCCTTTGTTTGAGAAATCGCACTGGGGCTGTTTTTCAAAAGCGCATCGATAATGCCGTCGGCCGCTTCGTCCAGCGCACCGGTCTCGCAAAGTTCATGAACAAGTCCGTAGTCAACGGCTTTGGCGGCACTGAATGTCTCTCCCGTCAGCGCATATCTGCGCAGCGCAGGGAGTCCCATAGCATCGACCAGTTGCGGAATAATCGGTCCCGCGACGAGGCCCCAGCGGACTTCCGTGATGGAAAAAACAGCCTCACGAGAGGCAATCACAATGTCACAAGCGGCCATCATGCCCAATCCTCCGCCAAAACAGCCACCATGCACCAGCGCAATGGTGGGTTTTGGGCAAGCATTAAGAAGGCGTACCGCATCCGTTGTTGTCTGGGACATCGCAAAATTCTTCTCAACACTTTGCGTTGCCAGTGAATTCATCCATTTCAAATCAGCGCCAGCCTGAAAGTATTTGCCGTTGCCGCGCAAGACAATGATCCGCACGCTATCATCCGCGGACAGGCTTTTGACACCTTCCAGCAGGGCTTCCATCATATCACCATTATACGCATTATTGCGGTGCGGCCTGTTCAAACGAACCGTTGCAACACCATAAGGATCGATATCGACTAGAACCGGACGGTCATCCATTTCAAACTCCTCTTATTATTATTTTCTAATCCCTTTTTAGACGGCACTGAAACACACATAAACACCCGCTCCTCAATTGAGAGAAGCGAGAATGGATAGACTGATAGTGCGACGGGTATAAGACGGGAGCGATCTGTTCATCTCATAAGATCATAAGGTTTTGATATTGAAAACAGTTAGGCCCATGCACCCTTCCCCCCGAAGGAGGAAGGTACGGCTTTTCAGGGTAGATGGAAGCGGTGCCGAGAAAGAATGATCACTTATACTGTAAGGTACCGTCTTCGAAGTCCGTATTCGCAATCTCATCTTTTTCTGTGTAGTAATCCTGACTGAAGACCCAAGGCTGCTTGTTACCCTGTTTCGGCATCAGATGCATGTTGCGCATCAGATAACCGGCATTGAAATTCTCGGCATCGACAAAGTCCAGTTTGGGCATGTCCTTGTCTTCCGCGCGAAGCTGAGGCGTGACAGACTTGACACCCTTCTCTTTCATGTGGTTGAGAAGCTTGCAGACAAAGTCAGAGACCAGGTTGGCCCGCATGGTCCAGCTGGTCCTCAAATAACCAAAAACCCAGGCCATGTTTGGAATGCCGGAGAACATGATGCCCCGATGCCCCCAGGTTTCGCTGAAGTCAAGCGCTTCACCATTGATCGTGAATTCAATATCACCCAGCACACTGAGATTAAAGCCCGTGGCTGTTATAATGATATCCGCTTCCAGCACTTCACCGGATTTCAGACGAATGCCGTTTTCCGTGAATTCCTCGATATGATCGGTAACGACCGAGGCTTTCTTCTCCCGAATGGCGGTAAAGAGATCTCCGTTCGGGACAAAGGCCAGACGCTGCCGCCAGGGACGATAACTCGGGGTGAAATGCTTCTCGATATCAAAGTCCTCGCCCAGATACTGCCGGGCCGCCCCCAGAAGTTCCTCGCGTAGCTTTTCAGGCTCTTCAAAAGAACGACGCGCCACAATCTTCTGATCAAAAAGGACTTTTCGCCGTGTGATTTCATGGGTCCATTCTTCCGGAACCTCAAGCTCCCGAAGGGTATCCGCCAGTTCGTTACGGTTTGGAGCTGGAAAGAAATAGGTCGGCGAACGTTGCAGCATCGTGACATGCCCGGCCTTGTCCGCCATGGCAGGGATAATCGTGGCAGCCGTCGCACCAGAGCCGATTACAACGACTTTCTTATCCGTATAGTCCAGATCTTCCGGCCAGGTTTGCGGATGGATGATCTCGCCTTTGAAATTTTCTTTGCCTGGAAATTCCGGCGTATATCCTTCTGAATGACGATAATAGCCCTGACACATCCACAGGAAACTACAGGTAAACTGAAGCAACTCCCCTGAATCCGTTTTGAGAACGGTGAAAGTCCAAAGCTGATCCTCTTCCGACCAGCTGGCAGTCTCCACCTTGTGGGAGTAGCGAATATGTTTCGCCAGATCCTGCTCCTCTATGCTTTCTTTCAGGTAAGCCAGGATTTTATCGGCTGTTGCAATCGGCGCGCCAGACCATGGCTTCCATTTATATCCAAAAGTGAACAGATCACTGTCCGACCGGATACCCGGATATTTATGAGTATTCCATGTACCACCGAAGCTTTCCTGCGTATCCAGCATGACAAAGCTTTTCTCCGGACAGTCGGTTTGCAAATGATAGGCAGCATCAATGCCCGATATCCCCGCCCCGACAATCAGGACGTCGAAATGCTCTGTTCTCTGCTCCGCAGTCGCTTTGTTTCCCGCCATTTCCATGGTCTTCTCCCAGCAATTCCGTCAGGCTTATTTTTAAGTCAATCAACTTAATTCACTTTCGAAGGATACTGATTAATTCAACAAGCGCAATAGCCGGGAGAGCATTTTAGCCAGAAAATCGGTGACTTTTTCAGGGTACTGTTACAACGGCTTATTTTCCGGAATGCCCTTTTCTTTTCATCTCACCCTCCCCGATTGCCCGCTGCAATGCTTGAAAGGGAAGCAGTGCCGAACTATGCCGGTTGCGAAAATCCGCGACGGGCAGAAAAGGTTCCAGTCCAATCCAGGGGCCCGGCGGCGGCGGCTTTCTTTCCTTAAGAACAGCCTCCAGGACCTCTGCACCCTCCTCAACCTCCGCGACGGTCAGCCCGACAATCACCTCCGCAACAACGGAGGCAACAGCCTGTCCAATGGCACAAGCTCTCAGTTCATGGGCGTAGTCGGTGATGATGTCGCCGTCAAGCGCAATATCAACCGTAATCCGACTTCCGCAAAGCCGGCTGTGAGCGGAAGCCGAGGCGTCTGGAGCCGCCAGACGCCCGGCCCGGGTAATCGATCCAGCAAGGCGTATTATCTGTTTACTATAGAGACTCGAATCCATCACGCCCTTCCTTTATTGTCATCCGGGATATATCGACTGGCACCGGCCTCTCAGCGGTTTTCCCAAACCAACCTACCGGCACAAAAGGCTGTTTCGGGTTTCTGAATCTGTTGGCGGGACACAGTGTTACTTCCATAGGCCATTCCGAATAAAACCCGTTTCGCCCAGTTCGTCCATAACAACGGCCGGTTGGTGGCCCCTGCCAGCGTCCAATATCTTCAGTGTGCCTCGAAGTGTCGCTTCGTCAATATCACGCGTGATAAAGACAATCCGGGAACGACGATCATCACTCGGCCATTCTTCAAGGGTGAGCGCCGGGTGAAAGATATGCTGTACACCGTGAATGACGACAGGCCCCTCCATACCGGCTATATTGATGATACCCTTGGTACGCAGTAAATCCGCGCCGCGGAGCTCGAACAGAAAATCAAGCCAGAGCTCGAACGCCGTGCTCTCGATCGGCTCGTCAATCGTCAGGCAGAGCGCCTTGATGTGGGCATCGTGACGGTTGACATCATGATGATGGTGGCCATGATCGTGGCTATGGCTATGGTCGTGATCATGTGACGCCTGCTTATGGGCATGCGACTCGCTATACGCCTCTGCCTTAAGCCATTTCTGCACATCGAGGCTCTTGGTTTTCGGGTCATAAAGACCGGCGTTGAATAAGAGTGCCGGATCCACTTCACCCTTCCTGGCAATAATATGTGGCGCGGCAGGATTCAGATCCCTTAGACGCTCCTGCAGGCTATGCAGACTATCTGCCTCAGCAAGATCTGCTTTCGTGACAAGCAGGCGGTCCGCGACAGCCGCTTGTTTTACTGACTCAATCTGACGGTCAAGCGTGTTGTCACCATTGACCGCATCGACTGTCGTAATAACCCCGTCCAGGCGATATTGCCGCGCAATGGACAGATCTGTCATCAGCGTGTGAAGTATGGGGGCGGGATCCGCAAGTCCCGTGGTTTCGATAATCACCCGGTCAAACCATAGTTCGCCCGCGCGCGCAAAGCGTGCAGGAGCCTCCCGTAGGGTTTTGGCAAGATCTCCCCGTATGGTGCAGCACAGACAACCGCTCGCCATCTCGATAACGACTTCATCTTTACTATGCGTCACCAGATCATGATCAAGACCAATCTCGCCGAACTCGTTGATAAGAACGAGCGCCCGGTTCAGTTCGGGTTGCTGGATAAGATGATTAAGCACGGTCGTTTTGCCGCTGCCTAAAAAACCGGTTAGTACCGAGACCGGTATTCGCTGCGATGATCCCTCAAGGTCCCAACTCTCCATACTATATTTCTCTTTTCTACTAAGGCTTTACCAGCCAGTTATAAGGCTTGTGGATCATAGTCTTCAGGCGTGCCAGGAGCCGATGACGCGATGATCGGATCGGCGATAGCGCCACAACTATTCTATCTTGTTTCTCGATTATGAAATGTTATAACATAACATATTAAGACAACAATACCGAATACATCTGGTTGCCGCGGACATGGGACAGTGATCGATATCAGGATGGCAACGATCAGAAGCCGCCCCCGGGACCCGCTGGAAAATTCTCCCGATGACCAAATTGCAGGAGCAGATACAGTGACGCTAAAAAATTTCGCGGACCGAACATCGGTCGAAGAAGTCGAGGAAGGTTACTCCCTGGCACCAAAGTTCGACCGAGACGGGCTGATGCCTTGTATCACCACAGATGCCACGACGGCTGACGTCTTGATGCTGGGCTATATGACAAAGGAAGCCTTACAAAAAACGATCAAGACCGGTGAAGCACATTACTGGAGCAGAAGCCGCCAGTGCCTATGGCACAAAGGTGCAACCAGCGGGCTCGTCCAGACCGTTGTCGACATGCGTGTTGATGATGATCAGGACGCTGTATGGCTAAAGGTTCAGGTCGCCGCTTCGGGCGCCAGTTGTCACGTTGGATACCGCTCCTGTTTCTACAGATCGGTCGAGCTTGGTGGAGCGTCCACGGAGCCCGCGCGGCTCGCCTTTACTGAAACAGAAAAATCCTTCGACCCTCAGGCCGTCTATGGCGATGTTCCAAACCCTACGCAACTTTAAACCGGAGCTCTGAAGGATTGAACATCCAGTCAAAGATCGCTCATTCTCCCTATTCAGAACCCCGGTTGGGATGAGATCCTCAAGCATCGGATCTCATAAAACTATTGGAAGCCATCAGGACTTGCTATAGCTGAATCCGAGACCGGCACGGGCATCATTCTGAACGCCGTAAGGCGGGATAGGATAGCGCAGACCATTGGCGGAGAGCTTGGCGAGACCCTCGACCACGCCCGGCAGATAGGCGGGCGGCAGCGCCATCAGCAATTCATCTTCCATCACCCCGCCATAGCGACGTTCGGCAAAACAGGGGATCGACAGGCTCGGCTCTCCGGTAGACAGCGCCCGCCCCCAGCTGTCGGCGCAGGAACTTTCCCCTACGCAGGAGAAATCGAGCTTTTTGTACCCTGCCCATTGCAGACCATTGATAAACAGGATCATCTGCGCCGGTGTCGCGTAAATCAGGCATATATCCGGTGGATCAAGCTTACCTGCGGCCAGCGGTGCCACAGCCATCGCTTTATATTTCCCGTAGGGCACCACGGTCATTTCTTCCTGATGCTTGCGGGTGTCCTCCTCGGTTTCCCACCAGACGCCCACATAGCGGCCGCCCTGCTTCCAGTCCTCATCCTGGGGATGCAGGCCCAGAACAGCGCCGCATTGCGATCCGACAAAATCTTCCGCTGTGGCCCCAACGGTCCAACCAAGTCGGCAGGCCTGCCCGACAATCTGATCTGCCGTATGAATGGAATCCGGCCTTCTGATCCTGGGGATGGCTTCCATTTCTGCGGCCGTTTCGAACAATTTCATACCGATCGGTGTGGCCCTCAATCGCAAATACTTATTCAGTCCCTCGAGAAGCTCCTGCCAATTGTAATGTCCCTCTAGCACACTCATTTACGCCTCCATTTTTATTTTAATTTGAGCATAAAGATAGAGTGACATGGCAAGTCCGGTTTGTCACCTGTTCAGAATATGGGCTCCTTTATCCTCCCTCCGTCCTGAGATCCTGCAACTGCTCTCACAGATCGGAAATATCCGATTGCTGTTTGCAAAATGTCAGACGGTTGCCGAACGGATCCGCCACTTCGACTTCAAATCCCCAGGGGCGGGACACTAATTCAGGTCGGGAGAAACGATAGGACTGCGCTTCAAGAGCGGCATGAAATCCTTCAATTTTCTCAATCGGAATAAAAAGCCGGACACCCGGGACGCTGTCTCCATGATGTTCACTCAGATGCAGTGTCATCTTTTCTAGCGAAATCTGCATGTAAAGCGGCAGCTCTTCTGTATGTCGATACTCCCAATCGACAGAAAAGCCCAGAAAGTCCAAATAGAATTCTCGCGCCTTTTCTACAGAAAAGATCCGCAGGATCGGTATCGCAGGAGAAACATTAAAACGGGTTGTCATGATCAAGCCTGTTCGATTGGTTGGTTTTCAACACTATAATTGCAACTGATTATCATTGGCTATTTTTAATGCTAAATTGGATAAAAAAACAACGGTTTTCTGCGTCTTTTTGCGATTTCACACTTGCGTCCAAATCAGAAGCTTTTTATATACAAGACCAAATTTGTCTGTTATAAATTCTTGAAATCAGACTAAATTGGTACGATATAGATTATACCATGATCAAATTAAGCAAAATGACCGACTATGGCGTCGTCATCATGTCAGAAATGGCAAGGATTGATGGACGCGTAATGAACGCACCGGATCTGTCCCTTCATACGGGATTGAAAGTGCCGACGGTCGCCAAAATTCTGCGCACCCTGGCAAAAAGCGAATTGCTGACCTCCATGCGCGGGGCTCATGGCGGATATCGGCTGGATCGCCGCCCTCAGAATATCTCCATTGCCGAGATTGTCCGGGTTCTGGAAGGTCCGGTTGCCGTCACATCCTGTGTTGACGATAGTCACGATGATTGTTCGGTTCAAACTTGCTGCCCCATGCGCGGCGGCTGGGAGAAGATTAACCGCGCCCTCAATGCGGCGCTTGAAGAGGTAACGCTCGCAGATATGTGCGAACAGAGCCTGCATTATATTACCCCACTGGCGCGCGCGGGATCTGAGCCCCTCGCCGTCCCTACTGTAACGGAGTAAATCATGGCTGTTAGCCAGGAAACCGTGGAACAGGTCGCCTCTGTTTCGGAAAAATACAAATACGGATTTGTCAGCGATATTGAAGCCGATACAGCACCGATTGGCCTGAATGAAGACATCGTGCGCTTCATATCCGCCAAGAAGGAAGAGCCGGAATGGCTGCTGGAATGGCGCTTGAAAGCGTATCGCCACTGGCTGACCATGGAAGAGCCGGAATGGGCGAAGGTGGATTTCCCCAAAATCGATTTTCAGGATATCTACTATTATTCTGCACCCAAAACCAAAGACAAACCCAAAAGCCTGGATGAAGTCGATCCGGAGTTGCTGGAAGTCTACAAAAAATTGGGCATTCCCTTGAAAGAGCAAGAAGTGCTCGCCGGCGTTGAAGGCGCGCATAATGTGGCCGTTGACGCTGTTTTTGACAGCGTGTCTGTCGCAACAACCTTCCGGGAACGTCTGGAAAAGGAAGGCGTTATCTTCTGCCCGATTTCCGAAGCCGTGCAAAATCACCCGGAACTGGTTCAGAAATATCTGGGCTCCGTTGTCCCTTATACAGACAACTATTATTCAGCCCTCAACTGTGCGGTCTTCACGGACGGTTCTTTCTGCTACATCCCCAAAGGGGTGCGCTGCCCGATGGAGCTGAGTACCTATTTCCGCATCAATGCGGCGCAAACCGGTCAGTTCGAGCGGACGCTGATCATCGCGGATGACGACAGCTATGTTAGCTATCTTGAAGGTTGCACGGCCCCGATGCGGGATGAAAATCAACTGCATGCCGCCGTGGTCGAGCTGGTTATCCATGATAATGCAGAAATTAAATATTCCACCGTTCAGAACTGGTATCCCGGCGACGAAAACGGAGTTGGTGGTATTTACAACTTCGTGACAAAACGCGCCGCTTGCCGGGGGATCAACGCCAAGGTCTCCTGGACGCAGGTGGAGACAGGCTCTGCCATCACCTGGAAATATCCGTCCTGCATCCTGCAGGGCGATAATTCGGTTGGCGAATTTTATTCCATTGCCATCACCAATAACCTGCAGCAGGCAGATACCGGCACGAAGATGATCCATCTGGGGAAAAACACCTCCAGCACCATCATCTCAAAGGGAATTTCCGCAGGACGCGCGCAAAGCACCTATCGCGGACTGGTTCGTATGGGCCGTAAAGCAGAGAACGCCCGCAATCACACGGTTTGTGACAGCCTCCTTATTGGCGATAAATGCGGCGCTCATACCGTGCCCTATATCGAAAATCAAAGCCGCACGGCAAAAATTGAACATGAAGCGACGACCTCCAAGGTGAGTGAAGAGCAATTGTTCTACTGTCAGCAACGGGGCCTGTCTGAAGAAGAAAGCATGGCGCTGATTGTGAACGGATTCTGTAAGGAAGTGCTGCAGAAACTACCGATGGAATTTGCAGTTGAAGCGCAAAAACTGGTTGGCATCAGCCTCGAAGGCAGCGTTGGATAATTTATATAAAAGAATGAGTTAAATTCTTTTTTTAAAGTTTTGAATAAAGAGCTAGATTATGTTGGAAATTAAAGATCTTCATGCGGAAGTGGGCGGCAAGGAAATCCTCAAAGGGATTAACCTGACCATCAATCCAGGCGAAATCCATGCGGTCATGGGACCCAATGGAGCCGGCAAAAGTACGCTCTCCTATGTACTCTCTGGCCGCGATGGCTATGAAGTCACGGGCGGATCTGTCCATTATAAAGGGGAAGACCTTCTGGACATGGATCCGGACGAGCGGGCTTGCCGCGGTATTTTTCTGGCCTTTCAGTATCCCGTTGAAATTCCCGGCGTTGCCTCAGCAACCTTCCTGAAAACAGCACTGAATGCCCAGCGGAAATTCCGCGGTGAGGACGAGCTGGATGCCATGCAGTTTCTGAAACTTGTGCGTGAAAAAACCACAGAATTGGGCATCAAGGATGACATGCTGAAGCGGGCGGTCAATGTCGGCTTCTCCGGCGGTGAGAAAAAACGGAATGAAGTTCTGCAAATGGCGCTTCTGAAACCGGACCTGATGCTGCTGGACGAAACAGATTCAGGGCTTGATATCGACGCCCTTAAAGTGGCCGCTGAAGGCGTTAATCGCTTGCGCAGCCCCGAACGTTCTGGCTTGGTCATCACCCATTACCAGCGCCTGCTGGACTATATCGTACCGGACTTTGTTCATGTTCTGGCGGACGGCAAGATCGTTAAATCCGGTGATAAATCCCTGGCTCTTGAACTCGAGGAAAAAGGATATGCAGAAATCAGCGCTGCCTAGGCTGACTTTCTGTTTTTGCCTGTTTTTCAAGGAATAAGATGATGAACTCCCGCACCCCCCTCGCCCAGCGTTATGTGGATCAGTTTGAGGAAAGTCTCAAAACCCTTCCCGGTGCCGACAACCGCAGTGTCACCGCTGTGCGCCGTCAGGGACTGGAAAGCTTTGCGGCCCTCGACTTTCCGACAAAACGGATTGAAGAATGGCGCTACACCAACCTTGCGGCACTGACAAAACCGGTTGCCAATGAGCCGACGGAAGAGGACGCCCTCGCTGACGCAGACGCGGCTCTGGAAACTCCCTACGAAATGGTGTTTATCAATGGCGTCTTCTCTGCGGCTGACAGTCGCCTGGACACTCTGCCTGCCGGCGTGTCGCTGGGTAATCTGGGCCAAACCCTCGGCTCTGCATCCGTTATCACGCTTGATGACGATGAAGACCGATCCCTTGTCGCCTTGAACACGGCCTTTATGACAGACGGCTTATCCTTGCATATTGACGATGATATCGCGGTTCCAGGCATTTTGGGGGTTACCTATCGCACAACGAAGGATGCGGAGGTCGGCTATCACAGCCGCAATCTTGTGACTTTGGGCGAAAACGCGTCACTCACACTGTTGGAGCGTCATGAAGGAACAGGCCGGTATTTTACCAATCCTGTCACCCGGATTTCCCTCGCCAAAGGCGCAACGCTGCAACATTACAAATTACAGAATGACAGCCAGCATGCCTTTCATCTGGCCTTGCTGGATTGCGAAATAGCAGCGGGTGCCAAATATGACAATTTTGCTCTGTCTGTGGGCGGCCGGATTTCCCGGAACGAGTTGAAAACTACGATCCTCGGCGAAGGTGCACAAAGCCATCTGAACGGCTCCTACCTGATGCGCGGCTCGCAACATTGCGATACCACGACCCTCACCGAACATACGGTACCACAGAATATCAGCAGCCAAATTTACAAAGGTGTGCTGGATGACAATGCCCATGGCGTCTTTCAGGGGAAAATTCATATCTCCCAGGATGCCCAGCAAGTGGCAGGTGATCAGCTCAGCAAGGCGCTGCTCCTGTCGGACCGGGCTGCTGTTGACTGCAAGCCGGAACTTGAGATTTACGCCGATGATGTGAAATGCAGCCATGGTGCAACTTCGGGGGAGCTGGATGAAGATGCGCTCTTTTACCTGCAATCGCGCGGTATTCCGGCCAAACAGGCCCGCCTAATTCTGATTGAAGCCTTCATGGCGGATGTTCTGGAAGCCATTGAAAACGAGCCGGTAAGAGGCTATTTTGATGCCGTGGCAACCGCCTGGCTTGGCCAAGCGTAAGGAGCAAGATCATGACTAAAATGACACCGTTCAACGTCGAGACGATCCGTCAGGATTTTCCGATCTTCTCTCAGAAAATTCATGGCAAAAGGCTAACCTTTCTGGATAGTGGCGCGTCCGCCCAAAAACCGAACGCCGTTCTGGATGCCATTCAGAATGCCTACACCGTTACCTATGCCAATGTTCATCGCGGTGTGCATCATTTAAGCCAGCAATCAACGGAACTCTATGAAAATGCACGGGAAACGGTGCGCGCCCATCTCAATGCGGGCAGTGTCGACGAAGTTATTTTCACCAAGAATGTAACCGAAGCCATCAATCTGGTAGCCCAGTCTTACGGGCAACTAGCACTGCAGCCGGGCGATGAGATCCTGCTGTCCTATCTGGAACATCATTCAAACATCGTTCCCTGGCAGCTGGCCGCAGAAAAAGCAGGCGCGACTGTCAAAGCGGTTCCGATCGACGAGAATGGCGAATTTTTGATGGAAGAATATTTAAAGCTTCTGTCGCCTAAAACAAAAATGGTCGCGGTCACCCATATCTCCAACGCCATTGGCACCATTGTTCCGGTCAAAGAAGTTATTGAGGCGGCTCATAATATGGGCGTTCCCGTCCTGATTGACGGGTCGCAGGCTGTGCCCCATATGACCGTTGATGTGCAGGATCTGGGTGCGGATTTTTATGTCTTTACGGGGCACAAAGTGTTCGGCCCAACGGGGATCGGCGTTCTGTATGGCAAGAACGAATGGCTGGAGAAAATGCCGCCCTATCAAGGCGGCGGCGATATGATCAACCGGGTCACGTTCGAAAAAACCACCTATGCAACAGGACACAGCAAGTTTGAAGCGGGCACGCCGCCGATTGTCCAGGCCATCGGTCTTGGCGCGGCCCTCGATTATGTGAACAGCATCGGATATGACGCTATCGGCGCTCATGAACAGTCCCTGCTCTCATACGCAACCGAGCAATTATCAGGTCTGAATTCGGTTCGGATTGTTGGACAGGCGAAAAAGAAAGCGGCGATTATTTCCTTCACGCTTGAAGGTGTTCACCCCCATGATATTGGCACCATTGTCGACCAGAGCGGTGTGGCCATTCGTGTGGGACATCATTGTGCGCAGCCCTTGATGGATTTCTTTGATGTCCCGTCAACAGCCCGGGCGTCGTTTGCGCTTTATAACAACCGCGAAGACGTGGATGCGCTTGTTGGCTCTATCAAGACCGTGCAGAAATTTTTCGGATGACCGTGATGGAGATGGACAGCCTTAAAGAACTTTATCAGGAAGTCATTCTGGATCATTCCAAACATCCTCGGAATTATGGAAAACCGGACTGTTGCGACCATGAAGCACACGGCTACAACCCTCTCTGCGGCGATACGGTCAATGTCTATGTCAGCTTGAAACAGGGCGGAACCGTTCTTGGAGATCTGGCATTTGATGGTAAGGGCTGTGCGATTTCTCTGGCCTCGGCTTCCTTGATGACAGAAATCCTCAAGGGAAAAACAACAGAGGAAGCCCGCGCCCTGTTCGAACAGTTTCAGGGTCTGGTGACGGGCAAAAGCGAGACCCTGGATGCCGGAGAGGAAACAGAAAGACTGATGGTTCTGGCAGGCGTAAAAGCCTTCCCCATGCGCGTTAAATGCGCAACCCTTTCCTGGCATGCCCTGCAGTCTGCCCTGGACGGGAATAACGAAGCGACAACGGAATAAAGGACTGATAATGACAGTCATGAACACAATAAACAGACCCGCCGCCACCGGCCCTTTTCAGGAAGGAACAACAAGTTCCGCCCTCGAAGCCCCGGTGATCGAGGCGTTGCGCACGGTGTTTGATCCGGAAATTCCGGTCAGTATTTATGACCTGGGCCTGATTTATGTTATTGATATTGCGGAAAACGGGGATACATATATCGGGATGACCCTGACAGCCCCGGGCTGTCCGGTTGCCGGTGAAATCCCGGTTTGGGTACAGGACGCGGTGCAACCTGTGGACGGTGTCGGCAAGGTCGAAGTTGAAATCCTTTGGGATCCACCCTGGACACCGGACAATATGTCAGAAGCTGCAAAACTTGATCTTGGTATGTTTTAAAGGGAAAATGGTATTATGAATGACACACAGATTATGACCCTGACAGACAAGGCCGCCAGCCGCGTACGCTCCCTGATTTCACAAAGCGATGGCGAAATCCTGGGATTGCGGATCGGCATCACCAATACGGGCTGCAATGGCCTCAGCTACACCATGGACTATGCCAAGGACAGCCGGAACGACGATGCAGTTGTCGATAACGGTGACTTCAAGCTGCTTATCAACAATGATGCGATCCAGTATGTCAGCGGTACAGAAATGGACTGGCTGGAAGAAGGTCTGGAATCCCGCTTTACCTTTGAAAACCCAAATGAAAAAGGACGATGCGGCTGCGGCTCTTCCTTCCATGTTTGACCCAGGGGTCAGGACCTAGATAAAGTCTTTCTTACGCGCCTGAAAGACATAGGCGAAACCGACAAGGAAGAGTATGGTCAAAAGCTGTACGGCAAGAACAACCAAAGCCGTCTCACTCCAGATGGCTTCAGGGCCGTTGATCGTTGCACGGATCCCGTCAAGATCGACAACTGCCCACAGAAACAACTGTGCGCCAATGTTGGCGGCGATAATTGCCGCAATGCAGCCACCGACTGTTTCGGTTACCAGGCTGATGGTCAAGACAATGATATTGGCCAGGAAAATCGTCGCAAAGACAATGGTCAAAAACGGTATATTTCCAACGGGCAAGACATCGCTGGTGAAGATCATCACATAGGTCGCAAGAGACAACGTCCCCCAGACAACTCCGAAGATCAGAAGATTGCTGATCAATTTTGCAGATGTATAATCCGAAATCGTGATCGGTAAGCTCATGATAAAGGACAGCGTTTTTTCGCGCCGCTCTTCCACCACGGTTCTCATGATCGTATGAATGCCAACCCCGGCCATCCCCGAAATAAAAAGAATAATAGAAAGATTAAGGAGCGCCTGTCCGCCTGTCACGGCGACGGCAATAGCCAGCATGCCGCACACCCACCACCAGAAGGTCGGCATTTTCATGATTAAAAGATCTTTCCAGACGAGCTTCGAGATAATGGCATTCATTGCATCAACTCCCTTTTTTCCATAACGCTGGCGAGAAAGATCTCCTCAAGGGTCAGTCTTTCTGTCGCCGTGACAGAAGCGTCAGCTGCACAAAGCGCTTTCTCTACATCCTGACTGTATTGATTGGTGAGCAAGGTTCTCATGCGTCCGTTCTGCTGAACATTCATCAAACCGGGTATGTTCGGCATGCTGAACTCCTCTGTAACCTGCAGCCTGATCCGCCGCCAGTCATCCAGCAAGGTTTCCTTGTCCTTTGTAAACAGGAGAGAGCCGCCATTAATGAAGGTAATCTCATCCGACAATTGTTCGACATCCTGCGTATTATGAGAGGAAAACAGGATTGTTCGATCTTCCTCCAGCAAAACCGTCGACATTTCTTCCAGTATTTCCTCTCTTGCCAGCGGATCCAGTCCCGTTGTCGGCTCATCCAGAACCAGCAATTTGGGATGCCGAGCAAGTGCCATCAACAGGGAGGCTTTCACCCGCTGGCCATGGGAAAGCCCTTTCACCTTCTGCTCTGCCTTGAGGTTAAATCTTTTCAACAGCAAGGCGGCATATTGATCATCCCAGGTCGGGTAAATGGAGCGCATAAAGGTCATGTGAAAACCAATATCCTGCCCCGGATATAATCGCATATCCTCAGAAAGATACCCGACCTGCCACTTGGCATCGATTTGCTGATCAGGCATCGCATTCCCCAGCACGGTCACCTCTCCCTCATCCTGATGGATCAAGCCCATGATGATGCGTAAAGTCGTGGATTTTCCAGCGCCATTTGGTCCGACAAAGCCCATGACCGAGCCTGTTGGAACTGATAAATCAAGCGGGTTAAGCTGAAAATCTGAATATCGTTTGCTCACTTGCGAGCATTCGATCGCGTAGTCCGGCGCCATACTATCCTCCTAATCCTTCGTATATTTCTTCAGCCTGTCCATCAAATCCTCCTCCGGGATTTTCATCGCGGTGGCCAGTTCGGCAATATTCTTTAACTGCTGCTCAAGCTCACCCTGCCGCACTTGATAAAGGTCAAGACCGTTACCAACCCAGGCTCCCTTGCCGTGCTGAATAATGATGGTCCCTGCTCGCTCCAGCTCCAGATAAGCCCGCTTGATGGTAATCATGCTGACTTTCAGAGTGGACGAGAGTTCCCGCATGGAAGGGAGTTTCGCGCCTTCAGGCAAGTCTCCCAAAACCACATGTTGTTTAATGTGGTCCATGATCTGTTGATACATTGCCCGTTCATCGGTTTGAGAAAGGGAGAAGTTCCAGTTAAAATGCTCTGACATATACACAGTATATACAGTAATAACAGATTATGTCAACAGACCACGAAAAACCATCTGGACAGACGCGTTTATTTACCGGCCCGTCCCACAGCAAAAAGGAGGATTTGTTTATCGAGGAGAAAGAAGGATTACCGGCATGGCAGAGCCTTGATTGCCTCTGCCCTAAAAGCAGCGTTTAAAGAGGATCTGTGTTGTCGTTTTGCTGATTTTGCCATCGGGCATCAGGCGACCAACAGACTTCAACTGATCAACGGCGACCAATTCCACAACGGTGACAATACCGCCTTCCCGGGCAAGACCGTAGGTCTGACCGGCCTGGTAGACAGCATCAAGGGCGATATCATGGGCGATCGCTCCGTCAAATTCAGTAATATGCTGATCTGAAATCTGTAAATCCTGATGACCGGAGGCACAATGACGGCTCCAGTCTCCCTGCAATCGCAGCGGCACCCCCTCAAGCGCGCGGGACTTGGCATATCCTTTACCAAATGCTTTGGCAAACAGGACATCGGCTTTAGCAAGGACTGACAGGCCACTCTGAGCCACCGCCGCCTTTCCCTCATCCTCGCCTGCTGCATTTGTTGGAAAAGCGGTCATGCTGCCCACGGCTGCCAGGGCCAGTATAAAAAATACGATACCCAGCAAAGGTCCCGCTTTTACCCGGCTATCCGCGCCACCTGCCCGGCTGAACACGCGAACAAAATGCTGGCCGACACTATGATGCCATTTTGGAGGAGGGAGAAGCGGCACTTCATAATACCGGCGTCTTCGCTGCTCCGTATCATACCGTCCCGCCAAAAGCCGCACGCGCGCCTTCCCCCAGTCGGAGACAAGAAGATAGGCGTATTTCTGGGCTTGAATTTCTTCGGCAAACTTCTTGTCCAGACGCCATTTGCCATCATACAGAGTCTGAACTGCATAAATATCGGAACTGCTTGCCGGTAAGGAGATCATCAGGCCAACCGTAAACCACTGAAATGCTGAAAGCGTAACCTTACCGAAACAGGGTGAACAAAATGTTAATGTGGCCGCCTCTCCTGTCATCCACCAACAATACTGACAAACGGGATCAGTCGCGAATGACGATAGAGAACATTTAGATCTTCGTAATCCTCAGCGACCGTCTGATAAATATGCCGGTAATGATGAAATTCCAAAACGA
Organism: Sneathiella sp.; assembly: GCA_039975135.1. Classification (GTDB taxonomy): domain Bacteria; phylum Pseudomonadota; class Alphaproteobacteria; order Sneathiellales; family Sneathiellaceae; genus Sneathiella. The sequence continues at coordinate 287,660 of JBDWHS010000027.1, forward strand.
GGCGGCGGGCTTGCCCAATGCCAATAAGGCTGGCCATCGCATTCAATTCCAACCAGTTTACAATAAGATGCAAGTAGGACGAGGCTTCATCCTCCGCCCCCAAAGGCGCAGCGCGGTGGAAGTTTGGGTATTTCCCGCGCAACATGGCCAGAAGGTCTTCCAGCTCCGTTTTTGGATAATCCTCCAACGCCCAGTGGAATTGTTCATGCAGGTAAGCGGACAAAAATTTAAGCTGACTTTCTTCCGGACCAGAAACATATTGTGTATTCAAGGTCAGAACAGGGTGACTATGAGGGACTTCAAGAGGCGCGATCCGGATTTTCTTCGTAAATTCGAAACGCTCAAGGTCAAATTCTGCCCTGAGTGCTTTTAGCAATATCTTTGCTTTTTCCGCTCTCTCAAGAACAGAATCCAGATCAATTGCTATTTCTATTTCTTGTTTTTTCATCTGTCTGCCTTGCAAGATACGCAAAATATTATTCGTTTCTGCTTTCACCGGTTTTCATTTCCAACCACTGAGGGCCAGAATACGCTGAGTTAGCTCCCTAATACTGATAATCAATAGTAGAATAGCTTTTTTTTAATTAGGCAAGCCTTCAAGGCGTTATTTTCTCTGCAAAATCTGTTTTTTCGAGCAGCGTGTCTTTGTTGCATTGGTACGCCGAAGTGAGGCAAAATGCGGAAAAAACGCATCCAGGAAATAAGAAAAGCAGGAAAAATCGATGGAACGCACACTCTTCACGGAAGAACACAAGATTTTTCGGGACTCTGCCCGGAAGTTTGTAGAGAGCCGAATTGTCCCCTTTCATGATGACTGGGAGAAAACCGGACAAGTTCCCCGCTCCCTCTGGCGTGAAGCGGGTGATGCAGGTTTCCTCTGCTGCACGGTTCCTGAGGAATATGGCGGACCCGGAGCCGACTTTATGTATAGCGCTATTTTCTGCGAAGAAGTCGCGCGGGTTGGCGCCACCGGGCCCGCCTTCCACCTTCATTCGGAAATCGTCGCCCCCTATCTCATCCATTACGGCACGGAAGAGCAGAAAAAGAAATGGCTGCCCAAGCTTGTAACCGGCGAAGTGATCTCCGCGGTCGCTATGACGGAACCCGGTGCAGGTTCGGACTTGCAAAATATCAAGACAACAGCTCTCGCCAACGGAGATGATTTTGTCATCAATGGCCAGAAGGTCTTTATCAGTAACGGTCAGCTGGCAGATCTGGTTGTTCTGGCGTGCAAGACAGATCCGGAAGCTTCCGGCAAAGGGGTCAGTCTTGTTCTGGTTGAGGGAGACAGGGACGGGTTTGAGCGAGGCCGCAATCTGGAGAAAGTGGGCTATAAAGCCCAGGACACATCGGAGCTGTTCTTCAATGATGTCAGGGTCCCGCAAAGCAACCTGCTGGGAGAGGAAGGTCGCGGCTTCTATCACCTGATGGAACAACTGGCGCAGGAGCGTCTGGTGATCGCGCTTCGGTCAGCCTCGGTTATTGAAGCCGCCCTCGACTGGACCGCAGACTATACGATACAACGAAAAGCCTTCGGTAAATCCATCTCTGATTTTCAGAATACCCGCTTTAAACTGGCCGAAATCAAATCCCAGGCTGTCATGGTGCGGGCCTTTGTTGATACCTGTCTCGCCCATCATCTGAAAGGCGAACTGGATTCGGTGACCGCCGCCATGGCGAAACTGCAATCTACAGAGATCATGTGCCAGATACTGGATGAATGCGTCCAGCTGCATGGCGGTTATGGGTATATGTGGGAATACCCCATTGCCCGTGCTTGGGCGGATAACAGAATGACCCGGATTGCCGGTGGCTCCTCCGAAATCATGAAGCAAATCATCGCCAAAGACCTCATCGGGCAATATTCCTGATTGAAATCATAGGCGGCCTTGGCGTAGACAGGCAAATATCCCTTTTACGCCATTGGCTGTCCATGATTTATTCTCCGCCCCCAGATACCGACCCTGACATCCTTTATGACGACGATTATATCATCGTCGTCAACAAACCTGCAGGCTTGCTCAGCGTGCCGGGCCGGGGGCCGGAAAAAGCAGATTGCCAGGTGACGCGCCTCCAGCGACACCATCAGACCGTCCTCACCGTTCATCGTCTGGATATGGAAACTTCTGGTCTGATGGTCTTTGCCCGGGATCCGGACACGCACCGCTTTCTGAGCCAGGCTTTTCAGAACAGAGAGGTTGAGAAGCACTACACGGCCTGGATCTCCGGGATACCCGACACGTCCGAAGGGAGCATCGATCTGCCGCTCATCGCCGACTGGCCTAATCGCCCCCGCCAAAAAGTGGATACCGCAGTTGGAAAACCGTCCCTCACCCACTGGACAGTAACCCGGCGGGCTAAAGACAAGTGCCAGGTCTCCCTCATCCCCGTGACAGGGCGCTCTCATCAATTGCGGGTCCATATGATGGCGATGGGTCATCCGATCCTGGGCGACCCCCTCTACGCACCGCCCGCTGATTTGGCAGCGGCCGACCGGCTTATGCTGCATGCCCGTTTTCTGAAACTCCCGTGCCTGAGCGGCAACGGTTTTCAGGAGTTTGTCTGTCCCGCGCCCTTCTGATCAATTAAAGGATCGAACCGGGACAGGCTCGGACACCATTTCATTCAGGATGGTAAACTGATTATGGCCGTTTTCCCGGGACTGAAACAGCCCTTCTTCCGCCTGAAAGATCATATCGTTGATATCTTTTCCAAGATATGTTGTCGTCCCCAGACTTGCCGTGATCCACATTTTTTGCTGACCCGCCTGAAAAGGTTGACCCTGGCAGGACGCCAACAGATCATCCAGATAGGTCACCAGATGCGTCTCCCGCATATTGACATTCAGAATACAAAAGCGGGCGCCATCATATCGACAGAGCAAATCCGTGTCGCGCTTGCGGTTCTCGAGGATTTCAGCCATGCCCCGCAAGACACTATCACCCACGGCCGGGCCGAAGCGCCGATTGATATCCCCCAGATGATCCGGTGCAATCATCGTCATGGTCAATGACACCTGCTCTCGTTTTCCACTGGCATAATGACTTTTACACTGGTTCAAAAAATGCTGACGATTGGGTAACCCCGTCAGGGAATCCCGTACCATGGCTTCATTGAGCAGTAATTCACGCGAAATGTTTTTCCGGCAAAAGGACAATCTGGCATTGAGCAGATCCGATGTCACCGGCAAGGGTTGATAGTCTGATATCCCCGCTGCCATCAAGGAGGGGATCATTCCCAGCTCAGCTTTTTTAAGCAGACAGACAATTGCCAGTTTTGACGGCGGATACTCCCCGCGGGCCTGTTCGATAATCGCCTGCGTTTTACCATCTTCCAATGACCTCTCAATCAACAATATCTTTGGAGATCGGCTTGCCTCCAATCGTTCCATCACAGTCGATTGTGTCGCAATATCTATGGTTTCATAAATTGACTGATCCAGCTTGGCTTGAATTTTCTGCCCCTCCGCTGAGGTTGTAGAAAAGATGACAAGGGAAAAAGGAACAAGACTGGAAATGGAAGATACGGCGCTCATATGCTTACCTTTCGTCTATTGGAAAACTGCCATTATTTATGAATTTTCTAATATGTATTATGAATTTAGTTATAGAAATCAATAATACATATACGAGAATATTTATTTAAGAATATATTAGATATTTAATTAATTAATATTTTATAAACTATTTGTTTCAAAAAAACCTTATAGAGAAACCTTCTTATTACATTTTGCAGTGAAAAATTACATAATATATTGTTTTTAAAAGATTTTATAAATCATAAGTAATAAATAATCACTCTGATGATAACATTTATATTCCCTCTATTCTCGTCTCAGGAATGTATTTTCTCGAAAAAAAAATGCAGAAAAATTTACTAAAACGTGCATTAGCATTTTTTTTAACCACAAATTAACAATCATCCGACACTCTGAGTACTACTACTAGTAATACAAGCATGAGTATTTTCAGACGTCATACCAAAGCGAGAATGTTTTTGAAATGAGCACCGAAAACACAAATACGGATGCGGCCTTTGCACTTCCTGCCGTTCTTAATCTGGGCACCGCGGAACAGCTCAGGGAAAAGTTCATGGAGGCGATCATCGTTGATTCCGATATCGCTCTGGAAGCATCCGAAGTCAGCACTTTAACAACCCCCTGCCTTCAAGTCCTTATCTCTGCCGGACAGACAGTCGAGGCAAACGGCCGCGTTTTTTCTGTTACCAACCCCAGTTCCGCATTCAAAGAGGCGTTTGATGATCTGGGTCTGACAGAAATTTTCAACAAATGGAGTATTCAATAATGGCTAAAAAAATCCTCGCAGTTGATGATTCAAAAACGATGCGCGACATGGTCAGCTTCACGCTGAAAGGCGCCGGTTATGATGTTGTCGAAGCAGAAGACGGTCTGCTTGCGCTGGATGCGATTGGTAATAATTCAGTCGATCTTGTCATTACAGATATCAACATGCCCAATATGGATGGTATCAGCCTCGTCAAAGCGCTCCGCCAAAATCCGGTTCACAGCTCAACACCCATTCTGGTTCTGACCACGGAAAGTGATGATTCCAAGAAAAATGAAGGTCGATCTGCAGGTGCTACTGGCTGGATCGTCAAACCGTTTGAGCCCGAGAAGCTTCTTAAAGTCGTTCAAAAAGTCTGCAGTTAACCCTCTAGCCAGAAGAAGGGGATCCACCTATGGACGATTTCGCTCAATTCAAACAAACGTATTTTGCTGAATGCGCCGAGTTACTTTCAGATGTCGAAGTCCAGCTCTCCGAGCTGAGCTCGGGATCGGAAGATCCGGAAGTGATGAATGCCATTTTCCGGGCTGTTCATTCGATAAAAGCAGGCGCAGGCGCCTTCAAATTCACGCAACTTGCCGAATTCTCCCATGAATATGAAGCACTTCTCGATCGTATGCGGGATGGCCGCATTGCCGTGACAGAAGACGGAGTATCCCTTCTCTTCCGCGCCTCCGATGTCTTGTCTGCCATGGTTGAAGCCGCAGAAAGCGAAGCCGCACTTGAGGCGGACTTTGGCAAACATATCCTTGACGAGATCTTGCTCATCGTTAAAGGCGAAATTCCGGAGGCTGCGGCCCCTGCTGCAAGCGAGGCCGCGGAAGCGGCATCAGACGATGACGATAATACCGAGAAAACCTACACGATTTCCTTTGCCCCCAAGGCTGAACTGTTCAAACATGCCAATGAGCCATTGCTGATTGTCAGAGAACTCAAGACACTGGGCGATGTCACCGCCATTCCGGATTTGAGCCGCCTGCCGGCTTTATCCAAAATGGATGGAGAAGAAGCCTATCTTGCCTGGACATTTACACTGGTCTCCAGCGTTCCTCTTGCAGATGTAGAAGAAGTCTTCGAATTTGTGACAGAAGACTGTGATCTCGACATTAGTGAGGGAGAAACGGAAGCAACACTGGATCCGGCGAAAGCAGAGGCTGGAACACCGGCAGCACCAACGGGCGCGGCTCCGCCGCCTCCTGCCGCGGCCAAACCTGCCGCAGGCGGACCCGCTGCTTCAAAAGTCACCTCTATCCGGGTGGATCTGGATCGTATCGACAAACTGGTCAATATGGTGGGCGAACTGGTGATCACCCAATCCATGCTGTCCCAGCAAACAAATGATCTGCCAAGCGAGCAATTCCCCAACATGGTTCGTGGGCTTGAAGAATTGGCCCTTCACACCCGGGAATTGCAGGAAAGCGTAATGGCGATCCGTATGCAGCCTGTCAAATCCGTCTTTTCACGGGTCCCTCGCCTCGTTCGGGAACTTTCTGCCAAACTTAACAAGAAAGTCAAGCTGATCACGATCGGTGAGAATACCGAAGTCGATAAAACCGTGATTGAGGAAATCAGTGACCCGATTACCCATATGATCCGCAATTCTCTGGATCACGGTCTGGAGACAACGGAAGAACGCACCGAAAATGGCAAGCCTGAAGAAGGTAATGTCACCCTGTCAGCCGAACATCGCGGCGGCCGCATTGTCATCACGATTTCCGATGATGGCCGTGGCATCAATCGTACTGCCGTTCTTAAGCGGGCGCGCGAACGGGGTCTGATTGCTGAAAATGTGACCCCACCGGATGATGAAATCGACAACATGATTTTTGCACCCGGATTTTCCACGGCCGAAAAAGTCACAGATGTATCGGGCCGCGGTGTCGGTATGGATGTTGTCCGGCGGAATATTCAGGCTCTGGGCGGCCGCGTTTCCATCCAGTCCAATCCTGGCAAAGGGTCTCGCTTTACCATGACGCTGCCGCTCACCCTTGCGGTGATGGATGGCATGATTGTTGAGGTCGGCGCCGCTAAATATGTGATCCCGATCCCCAACATTGTCGAAAGCTTCAGACCACCGCGTGACGCTTTGAAGCGTCTACCCACGGGTCAGAATCTGGTTCGCATCCGCGGGGAATATATACCGCTTTGTTTCCTCCATGAGATATTTGACGTCTCCAACGCCAAGCGTGATCCGGCTAAAGCCCTGGTCGTGTTGGCAGAAACCGAGGAATTTGGCACTGTTGGCATCGTTGTCGATCAGCTTTTGGGTCAGCAACAAGTTGTCATCAAAAGCCTTGAAAGCAACTACAAGCCTGTTCCCGGCATTTCTGCTGCCACCATTTTGGGGAACGGTAAAGTTGCCCCCATTCTGGATATCGAGGCGCTTTATTGCCTCTCCCAGAAACTCATCAGTTCAGACATCTCCGGCTCTGATTTTGACGATCAGGGTGCTGAAGATATTGACGCCATTGAAGACACCTCTGAACTGGAGCAAACCACCCCGGTCCCTGCAATCGCCGGGCCTGAAGATGTTACGTCGCCACCCATAGGATAAACACATGGAAGCTACACAGTTAGAAACCGGGACAACCCCGGCTGTTAATCAGATCGCTGACGGCGAAAACGCCCTGGAAGACGGCTCTGAGCTTAAAGGAACCCAGCAATTTGTCACCTTTGCCATCGGCAATGAAGAATATGCTGTGGATATCATGAAAGTTCGCGAAATCCAGGCCTGGACGGAAGTAACCGTTCTTCCCAATCAACCGACATACATGCGGGGGGTTCTCAACCTTCGCGGTATTATTGTCCCGATTTTTGATCTCAGATCACGCTTCAGTCAGGGCGAAACAGACGCCACAAATATTCATGTGGTTGTCATCATCGCTGTTGGCGACCGGATCATCGGGATCCTCGTCGACCGTGTCTCGGACATTCTCACCGTGGATAGCAGCGAAATACGCGCTGTCCCCGATATGGATGACCGGGAAGAAGGTGAGCATATCATTGGCCTTGTAACCGCCGAAGAACGCATGGTTGCACTGCTCGATACCGCCAGCCTGTTCAGATCAGAAATTATCGAACAAACCCTTGAATCCGCTGATGACCTGCCAGCGTAACAAAGAGAAGTAAGGATCGTAAAAATGACAGATATGACAGCAACATCTGGCGGATCACACGATATGGGTGCCAGCCGGAAAAAATCCTTCATCCCGGATATGACAGTTAAAACGAAACTCATTGCGGGCTTCGCCTTTGTCGCCTTTATGCTTGCTCTCGCGGTTGGCATAACAGTGAAAGAAGCAACCACGCAGCAACATGCCATACATGAGGCACGGGAGGTAAAGCTTCCCTTGGTTTATGCAGCGTCTGCCGTTGAAAAAGAACTGATCCAGTCTCTGGCTGATCTCAGAGGCTGGCTGGCTTCCGGATCCGAAGGCTTCAAGGCACAAAGGGTAGAAACCTGGAAGCGTATCGATCAGCAGATAAATAATGTCGAGATTTATGCAAACGACTGGGGCGCAGAGGAAAAAGCCGAATGGCAGCGTTTCAAAACAGTACTGGCAGAATCAAAAACAGCACAGCAACGGGTTGAAGATTTGGCTCATACAGCGGCCCAACGCCCCGATATCAAGCTGGTCCATGACAAAGGGCTTCCTATCGTTGAAAAACAGGTCGAACAGTTTGATCAAATGATCTCGCTTGGCAGTAATCAACCTCTCTCTGCTGAAAATCGTAAAGTTCTGATTGAATTATCTCAGGTTGAAGCGGCCCTTCTTAAAAATGAGGCCGCTTTGAATACCTACCTTCTGGAAGGAACGCCTGAAGCTCTCAAATTTTTCGTTAAAACAGAGGAAAAACTCAAAAAAGTTTATAAAAAGCTTGCCTCTGACCGGCTTCTGATGACGCCGTCCCAGCGCGCACTTTTCGACCGGAATCTGGAACTCGAAGCAGAATATATTGTGGTCGCGGAAAAAGCAGTTGAAATCCGCAAGTCCGACAAATGGAATATGGCAGCCTATTATCTTGTGACAGAGGCCGCCCCTCTTTCCGACACTCTTCTCGAAATTCTCAGTGGGAAAAAGAATGCTGATGGCACTCGTACCGGAGGATTGGCCAACAATGAACGCGCAATCCTTGAAAGCGATATGTCTACTGTAACTGACCAGTCCGACTCTCTGATCACTACTCTATGGACACTGCTTGCCATTGGCCTCGGGTTTTCTTTTCTGATCGCTTTCTTTACCGCCAAATCCATCGTTGTCCCCTTAAAAAGCCTGGTGGAGAGCGTGAATAATATTGCAAGAGGAGAAAAAACCATTATTCCCAATGCCGATAAAAAAGATGAGATCGGTGAATTGGGTCGTTCTTTGGGGTTGATTGTCGAGCAATCAGCAGAAAGCCTGCGAACAAAGTCTGCGCTTGATAGCTGCCGGACCAATGTGATGGTCGCGGATGCGGACTACAACATTGTTTACGTCAATGAAACGATGATTGAAATGTTGCGCGGTAATGAGGCCGAGCTTCGTAAAGAGCTGCCTAAATTTGATGCGGCCTCCATTATCGGCACAAATATCGATACCTTCCACCAAAATCCCGCTCACCAGCGCGGTATGCTGGACGGATTGAGAGCAACGTTTGAAACCTCGATCGAAGTTGGTGACTTGAGCTTTGATCTTGTTGCATCCCCCATTTTCGATGCAGATGGCGCCCGTGTTGGCACTGTTGTGGAATGGGAAGACGTTACCGAGAAACTGGCAAGACAGCGTGAAGAACAGCGCATTGCCAACGAGAATTCCCGCATCAAGTCGGCACTGGATAACTGTACAACCAACATGATGGTGTCCGATGCCGATTATAACATCGTCTATGTCAATGATACGATGCAGGAAATGTTGATCAAAAACGATGCCAACATGAAGCAGGATCTGCCGCAATTTGATGCGCGCAGTATCATCGGAACCAATATTGATACATTCCACAAGAACCCTGCTCACCAAAGAGGCATGCTGGATCGCCTGGCAAGTGCCTTTGATACCAGCATTGATATTGGCGGCCGGAATTACAACCTGATTGCCAGCCCGGTGACAAACGAAGCGGGTGAACGGATCGGTACGGTTGTTGAATGGGCCGATGTAACGGCTGAACGCAATATCGAACAGGAAATCGATACAATCGTTTCAGCAGCTGTCTCCGGTGATTTCTCCAACAAACTGGATCTGGAGGGCAAGGAAGGCTTTATGCTGAAGCTGTCAGAGGCCATTAATGGTCTTTCCAATACAGTCTCCGATGCCATGGAAGATGTGGGCGCATCCCTGTCCTCTCTCTCTGACGGTGATCTGACGAGACGGATCGAGAAAGATTATGAAGGCCTGTTCGACACGCTGAAAACCAATGCCAATGATACGGCAGAGCAGCTTTCCGAAATCGTCAGTGACATTACCGGAGCTTCGACGGAAGTCGCCAATGCAGCTCAGGAAATCAACACAGGCACCATGGATCTGTCACAGCGGACAGAACAACAAGCCTCCAACCTGGAAGAAACAGCAGCGGCGATGGAAGAAATGGCCTCTACTGTGAAGCAGAATGCTGAAAATGCCCAACAGGCGAACCAGCTCTCTGTCTCGGCACGGGATGTGGCCACCAAAGGCGGTGAAGTCGTCGGCGAAGTGGTGGATGCCATGTCACGGATCGAGGATTCTTCTCAGAAAATCTCCGATATTATCGGTGTCATTGATGAAATCGCGTTCCAGACCAATCTGCTGGCCCTGAATGCTGCCGTTGAGGCCGCCCGGGCGGGAGATGCGGGTAAAGGCTTTGCCGTCGTAGCGGCAGAAGTTGGCACCCTGGCACAGCGGTCATCGCAGGCAGCCAAAGACATTAAAGGTCTGATCAATGACAGTGGCGCGCAAGTGAAAGACGGTGTGCAACTGGTTGGAAATGCTGGTGAAAGTCTCACAGAGATCGTGGACTCCATTAAACGTCTCAGCGATATCGTTTCTGAAATCGCAGCGGCAAGCAACGAGCAGTCCACAAGCATTGAAGAAATCAATCGCTCTGTCTCGCAAATGGATGAAATGACCCAGCAAAACTCGGCTCTGGTTGAGGAAAATGCAGCGGCATCCAAGACACTGCAGGAACAGTCTGAAGCCATGCGGGATCGTGTCTCTTTCTTCCAGCTTGAAAAAGGAGCGAAAAAGGCGAAATCAGCTCACGCAGGTGCGCCGGCTCCCTCTCCTGCTTTTTCTTCTTCACCGGCCCCAGCACCCGCCCCGGCTATGACGAGCGGCGCTGTTGCGACAGCTGAAGACTGGAGTGAGTTCTAAGTTTTGTCCCCATTTCCCCTCCTTCAATCCTGTTGGAGGGGACAATCAGGAAAGCAGGCATGAACCAGACCAACCAGACATCTTCTGCCAGGAACGAATTTGTTCTGACCGATGCAGAATTCAAGAAATTGACGGGCATCGTAAAAGAAATCACCGGCATCGTTCTTGGAGATCATAAAAAAGAAATGGTCTATGGCCGCCTTGCCAGGCGTCTGCGAGAACTCGGGATGCAGTCTTTTGCGCAGTATTGTTCTTTGCTGGACTCCGCTCGTGCTTCGGACGAAACCGGTTTTCTGGTCAATGCGATCACGACTAATCTCACAAAATTCTACCGGGAAAGTCATCATTTCGACTTTTTAACAGAACATCTCCAAGCGGTTTCAAATGACTCTGTCCGTCGCTCGGGAGATAAAGCTGTGCTGATCTGGTCTGCTGGTTGCTCCTCCGGTGAAGAGCCCTATTCCATTGCTTCGACCCTGCTCAGCAGGGTTCCGACGATGGCTCAGTGGAATGTCAAAATACTGGCGACAGACCTGGATACCAATATGTTGGCAACCGGCCGGGCGGGCATCTACTCCAAGAATTCGCTACAGGATATACCAGCGGATTATAGCAAGGTTTTTCAAGAATTTAGCAAGATGGAACGTGACAAAATCGTCATGCGGCAGCGTGCGAAAGACTTGATCCATTTTAAGCAACTCAACCTGCTCCACGATTGGCCGATGCGTAAGAAATTTGACGTTATTTTCTGTCGCAATGTCCTGATTTATTTTGACGGACCGACCAAGGAAGGTCTGGTTAAAAGATATGCAGATATGCTGAAACCAGGTGGTTTGCTGTGCCTGGGACATTCAGAATCCTTGCAAAACAAAATCGACAAACTGACATTGACCGGGCGAACAGCCTATCGCAAGGAGGCCTGATCCGAATGACCTCCGCGAAAAGCAATGCAGAACGCAGATCACCGGAACTCCTCAAGGAAGCCATTGTCAGTGGCAAGCGCTCCTACTTTGATCCGAAACATGGCAAGAATGTCATTCGGGTGTTACCGGGCGATCACTATGTCAGCACGAAAAAAGACGAGATGATCGTCACCATTCTCGGCTCCTGCGTTGCTGCCTGCATTCGCGACCCGCTAACCGGTATTGGCGGCATGAATCATTTCATGTTGCCCGAAAGCAATACCGGGAACTGGGGGGCTGTCAGTGCCACCATGCGCTATGGAAATTTTGCCATGGAAACCCTGATCAATGAGATCCTGCGAACCGGCTGCACCCGCGACCGGTTGGAAATCAAACTGTTTGGTGGTGGCAACGTGACGCCCGGCAATGTCCGCGTTGGGGATATGAACGGCCAGTTCGCACTGAATTACCTGAAATATGAAGGCTTTGTGCCCAAAGCACATGACCTGGGTGGTGCTCACCCGCGACGGATCCATTATTTCCCCGATACCGGAAAAGTGGATCGTCTTCTGCTGCGTCGGACTGATGACGTGGCTTATCTGAAAGAAGAAAACGAATATCGCTCTCGTCTGCCTGATGAAGTTACCGGCAGCGGCGGCGAGATTGATCTGTTCTAGGGAGCGAAGAAATGACAACAAAACCAATAACAGTCCTTATTGTTGACGATTCAGCGCTCATTCGCCAGATGCTGACGAAGATGCTGGATTCAGATCCGGGAATTACCGTCGTTGGTGCGGCACCGGATCCCCTGACCGCCCGGGAAATGATCAAGCGCCTCAATCCGGACGTACTGACACTCGATATCGAGATGCCCAAGATGGACGGGATCGCTTTTCTTGAAAAGATCATATCCCTGCGCCCCATGCCCGTTGTGATGATTTCATCTCTGACCCAGGAAGGGGCCGATGTGGCTCTTCAGGCCCTTGAAATCGGCGCGGTTGACTATGTTGGCAAGCCGACAAGTGATCTGCAACACGGGCTTGAACAGAAAGCCAGCGAAATCATTACAAAAGTCAAAACGGCGTCGCGCGCGAGGATCTCCGCTCGGAAACCTGCCGCGCCACAAGCAGATGCCATATCTTATGGTGCCTACAAAACAACTGAACAGGTTATCCTTGTCGGCGCGTCAACAGGCGGGGTCGAAGCCCTAAAGGAAATCATTACGGTGCTTCCCCCCAACAGCCCGGCCGTCCTGGTCACCCAGCATATGCCGGCGACCTTCACATCCTCTTTCGCCCGGCGCCTAGACGGAGTTTCAAAAGTGACCGTTTTGGAAGCCACAGCCGGACAACGAATTCTGCCAGGCCATGTCTATATTGCGCCAGGTGATCAGCATCTTGAACTGGCCCGTTCAGGCGCGAATTACACGTGCCGCCTTCACGATGGCGCACCGGTCAGCGGACATCGCCCGTCTGTCGATGTTCTCTTTGATTCAGGGGCCAAAGTTGCCCGGGAAAATGCGGTCGGTGTCATCCTCACGGGGATGGGCAGAGACGGCGCCGAAGGTTTGCTGAATATGCGAAAGGCCGGCGCCCATACCATTGGTCAGGATGAAGCCAGCTGCGTTGTCTACGGCATGCCGAAAGTCGCATTCGAATGCGGCGGTGTCGAACGGCAATTTCCGATCACAAAGATTGCTGGCGAAATTTTCAACTGCCTGTCCTCCCATGACACAAAGGCTATTCGGATATGAGCACTCACCCGCACCTGAACGGCAGTTCTGCCGAGAATAATGAAATGACAGCCTTCATATCTGAGGAAGAGGAGGCTCTGCCGATCGAAGACCCTGCGGCAGAAGACGATGTGCCTCTTCCAGAAATGGAAGCTTCTGATCCTGATCTGGAAGTCTCCCCGGACACAGAGGAGATCTCCGCTGAAGTGGAGGCTTCGATAGAAGAGCACGTCCTGGACGAGGCGGAAATCTCTGCCGAAGATAATACTATGTCTGACGAGAACAGCCCCCTTTCATCAGATGTCATGGCGGACCAGGAAACGGATGGCGAAAACACGACCGAAGACGTTGAGCAGTTCGGTGAGGAAGGCGTCACGGAATTCGGCGAAGAAGGTGTTACGGAATTTGCGGCAGAAGACGCCGCAGAAATGCTGGAAGAAGACGCTGAGGAAGCCTCTTCTGAAGAGTTTTTGGAGGATGAGGCACTCGTCGCCACAACAGAACAAGAGATAGAACATGCCGGCGAAACCACTCCGGCAGTTGAAGAGGCATCCATTCATGAAGAAGGCACCCGCGCGGAAGTGACCCTGTCGCCTGAGGAAATTCTGGATGCAGCCGCGCTTTTGGGAAAATGGCAGACCTTGTCTCAAAACCAGCGCAAGGTCTTTCGCTTCATGATGGACGAGATGGCTTTGCTCTCTGACATGGTTGAAACGAATATTACAGAAGTCTCCTCCACATTCCAGGAGCTTGCCCTGCATTCACAGAAACAGAGCGAGGATGTGCGAAAGCTCGCGGATGCGGCCAAGCATGTTGAATATCAGGGAAAAACGATCGATTTGTCCGACATTATCTCAAGTATTGATGGCCATTTGACAGACATGATCAACAAAATTGTGGAAACCTCCAAGCATGGAGTCCAAGTGGTCTATGCCCTTGATGATGTAAAGGAAGATGTCGTTAAGGTCGAAGGGCTCATTACCGGTATCGAAACAATCAATAAACAGACAAACTTGCTGGCCCTCAATGCTCGTATTGAAGCGGCGCGCGCCGGTGATGCTGGCAAAGGGTTCGCAGTTGTGGCCCACGAAGTTCAGGATCTGGCCAAATCAGTCAATGAACTTGCCCTGACCATGCGCGAAGAAGTCTCAAGTGTCGCCACGGGTGTTCGCAAAGGGCATAGCCAGATTAAATCCGTTGCCAATATTGATTTGACGGAAAATATCATGGTGAAAGATACCATTGATGACCTGATGAAATGCATTATCAAGCAGAATGAAAATTATACAGACGCCCTGAAATCCTCCGAAGAGGTATCGAAGGATATCGGGCGTGATATTGCAGGTGTGATCACCCGGCTGCAATTCCAGGACAGAGCAACCCAGCGCCTGGAAAATATGACAATCGGACTGACTGTTCTCGACGCCTCCCAGCATAAGGTCGAGGCGCAGATCACTCAGTGCCCTGACCCTGCCCGTTCTGATGATACGGAACCTGAATGGGTTTCTGGTGTCATTGACTCCCTGAAACTTGCCGATATGAGAGATCGCTTTGTGCTCGCCTTGCGCGGACAGGAAGCCCTCGATGCCATGACCTCTTCGGATGAAGCCTCGGGAGGCAACGGAGGGGATGACGACGATGATGATATTGAACTTTTTTAACTTTGGAGCAGAAAATGAAAGATAGTATCTCTACAGCTGACGGGCGCCTTACGATTGCCCTTTCGGAAAAACTGACTTTTGAGGATCACAACGATTTTCGCGAGTTACTTAAACT
Source organism: Sneathiella sp. (assembly GCA_039975135.1). Taxonomy (GTDB): domain Bacteria; phylum Pseudomonadota; class Alphaproteobacteria; order Sneathiellales; family Sneathiellaceae; genus Sneathiella. The sequence goes on from JBDWHS010000027.1 coordinate 302,697, forward strand.
GATCAACAACAACGACCATCGCAGTTGTACGATTGACCTCAAAGAGCTGGATACAATCGATTCAGCCGGGCTTGGCATGCTGATGATCGCCTTTGAAACCGCTGAAAAAGCCGGAACCAAATTCGAGCTCGCCAAACCGCAGGGGCAGGTCGAAAAACTTCTTGAAATTTCCGAATTCGACAAAGTCATGACGATTGTCCATTAAAAAAAGGGGCTGTTATGGCCAATCCAGATTTGGAAGTACCTACACCGGAGCCGGTTGAACGACGGCCCAAACATGATATCAAAATCCGTAACGCCAAAATTCTGGTGGTGGATGACTCTGACCTCATTCGGGAACTGATCGGTGCCTGTCTGATGACGGACGGATATTACAATATCAGTTATGCTGAGAACGGTCAGGACGCCCTTGAAGTGATCGAACTTGAAACACCGGACCTGATCATTCTTGATCTTGAAATGCCGGTGATGGACGGGTTCGAGCTCTGCAAGGAGCTTAGAGCCCGGCAAAAAACCGCCAGCATTCCCATTCTGATCCAGAGTGGCCGGGATACGGCCGACGATATCACCCGTGCCTTCGACTACGGTGCGAGTGATATGGTGGTAAAACCCATCAAGAAATTTGAAATACTGGCTCGGACCAAAGTCCATCTGGAACATCATTTCTTCGTCGAAAAGCTGACCGATTTTCACAACCGTGTTGCCAGTGAGCTGGAGCAGGCGAGAAAATTGCAGCTGGATATCTGTCCCAATGAAGAAGAGCTTGAGTCTTTCCGTACGCTCTACGGATTGGCGGTCGGTTGGTATTATGAACCCTCCTCCGAATTGGGGGGCGATATTGGCGGCATCTATCCCATTGATGAAAATCATGTTGCCTTCTTCATTGCCGATTTTTCCGGTCATGGTGTCGCAGCAGCCTTGAATACATTCAGAATGCAAACCTGGCTTTCATCCTCCAGTAAACTCTACAAAAAACCTGATAAACTGTTGTTTGAACTGAATAATTTTCTAAACAAAAACCTGACAAAGGGGTCTTACGCGACCATGTTGTTTGGGTGTCTGGATCTGGCTGCCGGAGAACTTACCTATTCGGCTGCGGGCACACAGCCCCCTCTCATCTATCAGGAAGGCAAGGAAGCGGAATTTGCTCTTCTCAGCTCAAAGGGAATGCCGATCGGTCTGCGGGAGAATTGGCAATATGAAGCGAATACAATCCCCTTTCCCACTCAGTCCAAGATCATTCTCTACAGTGATGCCCTTGTTGAAGTGGAACAGCTTCCAGGCGAGTTTCTCGGAGATGAAGGCCTGAGAGATGAAGTGAATGAAATCTGGCAACTGGAAATTCCGGATGAAGAAAGAATACCGGAATTGGTCAGGCGGTTTCATATACGGGCAGGCGTCACGGCGGATGATGATTTAACCATTATTTGTATTGAAAATACGGGTCATACAGATGGTCGTTGAAAGTAATTCAGTTCTGGTTCTCTACGATGGAACCGCCCATATCAAGGAAATCCTCGCTCTGGAGAGCCTGGCAAACACCGACTGCATTCTGTCGATTGCAGATGTCATCGCCTACCCGGAAAAGCTGGAAGGCGAGTTTTCACTGGTCATTGCGGATCTGGCTTTTTCCGAACCTGCCTCTCAAAAGATGCTGCTGGAGATCCTGAGCAAACTCCATATCAGGAATGCATCCCTGGTTGTTCTTCACGAAAAGGATGACATGACGGGCCTCTTGCCGGAAATCCTCGAGAAAACCGATGTTCTTCTGACCCATCCGGTTTCCGACATCCAACTGAAATCAGTGATGGATGAAGGCTGGCACAGCTATAGTCAGAAAACCGCCATGCAAAAAGACCTCAATGCCATTATGGGGGCTTTCAAGACCATGGATCGAGGCCGTTTTCCCTTTCAAAACCTCTCGGAAGCCAAATCACTCTCCATGCTGCTTTCCATTATGTGCCCCAACAGTAACGACGCTGCTGTCGGGCTTCTTGAATTGATGGTCAACGGCATAGAACATGGCAATCTGGGCATTAGCTTTGAAGAAAAAGGTCAATTGCTGAAAGAAGGGCAATGGCACATAGAAGTCGAAAAGCGACTGTCAGATCCGGAATATGCTAACCGTTTCGTAACTATCGAATTTGAACGCACAGCAGAGAAAATTGAATTTCTGATTTCGGATGAAGGCGACGGGTTCGATGTTGAAAAATACGCGGCCCAGAAAGCAGACGACGACGGAGCAACAGATTTTACACTTTTTCATGGCCGGGGCATAAAATTGGCCAGAAAAATCTGTTTTGACGCATTGGAGTATCTTGGACACGGTAATCAGGTTAGGGCCACCATACAATTATAAAGAGATAGAATGCTATCACCAGGTGATCATAACACGACTATTCATCCGGGCGAGTCCTCCAACAAAGAGAGCTTTTTCGAACGAACCGGCTTGTTCAGTTTCACGCTGCTGTCAATCGGGATGTTGCTCTATCTCTTCCAGATACCCGACTGGCCAGATACAATTATCTTCCACATTGCCATCCAGTCCATCACAATTCTTCTGACCCTCCTGATTACCCTCGCCTTCTTTATTTATCACTATACAAACCCCAATCCTCTGATTTTGATGATCGGAACGAGTGTTGCGGGCGCGGCTCTGTTTGAATTTCTGCAATTGCAGACCCTGATTGAGCTGTCAGATCGGCAAGGGATTGAAACCCTGAATGACATCACGCCCCTCACCTCGTTATCGGCGCCGCTCTATATGGGGGCCGCCATGTGTATTGTTTTCTGTGTTCAGTATTTTGTTCCTCGGAAATATCACAAATCTCCGGCGATCCTGGCAGGCGGTGTTTTTCTAACGGCGGCCGCGGTTCTTGTCCGATTGACCCTGCAAGGCTCCGATTTCCAGGTGAGCAATACAACAGGTGTCCTTATTCTTTTGCTTGCTCTCTTTCTGGCGGCCTTGACCGGTTTTACGGCACGAGGATCTTTTAGAGTCGAGAAGCTTGATTTCTGGATCCTGCTTTTCTGCGGAACAAACCTGTTCATTTATCTGCCCTCCCTGCTGTCAGAATACCGGGTCAGTCATTTCAGCCTGTCAGATCTGGAAATATACAGCATCATGGGTTATCTGCTCTTCCTGTGTGGTCTGGTCTGCAGCGCATTGCGCATTATTGCCCAGGAAAACCATATTCGCGAGGATCTGACCCACCAGAACAAAGCGATTGAACTTCTGTATACCAGCACCCTGAACATCGCCAATTCTGAAGACTATGTTACCGCCCTGCGTCAATGCCTCGAAGATCTGGTTGGCTTCGGCGCCTGGCAAGTCGGGCATGTCTGGGTATCCCGGGAAGATGACGAAGTGTTTGATCATTACTGGTATTCCGAAGATATGCCGGCTTACGCGCAGTTTCGCCGGGAGACGGAAACGCTTGCAGCAAGCGACGGCAACGGCTTTTCTGGAGCCGCCTGGGATACCGGGCGGCATGCCCTCCTGGATATTGCTGACACCAATAGGATCTTTAACCGTCGACCTTTTGCTGAAAATGCCAATCTGCGATCAGGTTTTGCCCTTCCTGTTGTTGCCAACAATGAAACGGTTGCCCTTCTTGAGTTTTTTGACAACATCCCCAGAGAACTGGAAGAGATCTTTCTCGGCATAGCGGGGTCCATGGCCGAGCAGCTTTCAAACCTCTATCTCAAACAAAAACGGCAAACCGAGCTGCTGAAACAGGAAACGCTTCTCAAAGAACTGTTTGACAGTTTCCCCGCCGGAATGGCCACTTTCGATGAAGACGACCGCCTGACTCTCTATAACCAGCAATTCATCGAAATGAACAAACAGTTCGGCGATATCATTGAGCCGGGCCTGGAATTCATCGATCTGGCAACCGCCGCCGCCTATAGCGGAGAGATTACCGAAGCTGTCGGCAGAGAACAGGAATGGGTGGCCGAGAGATGCGACACCCGCCGGACCAAACAGACCCGCATTGAACGGGAATATGCGAACGGGAAGTTTATCCGGATCAGCGAAATGCCGATGGCTTCTGCCGGCACGATCGGAATTTGGTCGGATATGACCGAGATACGGCAAAACGAACGCAAATTGCTGGACGCCATGGGAATTCTAAAAGCCTCTCTTTCCGGATTTCCCGGGGGGATTTGCGTTTTTGATGGCCAGATGACGCTGATTACCACCAACAACGCCTTCTATTCGCTGCTTGATATCAAGCCCAAAGACATTCCGGAAGGCTCCAGTTTCAACGAGCTGTTGAGTTTCTTCCGCAAAAAAGCGTCTATATTCAGTGAGTTTATCAATGAACTGACCCAGCTTCAGGTGAATTTCACCAAGGATAAGGAAGCGGTGACCATCCCCAATATCGTCATTGGTATCCGCGCCTTCACACTGCATGCTTCTCCCATGCCGGGCGGAGGATTTTCCCTCAGCATGATCGATATTACCGAACGGCAGGATTATGAAATCAGCTTGCGCAAAGCAAAACAGGCTGCCGAAGACTCTGCCAATTTGGCGCGGGAATATGCCGAAAATGCCGAAGCCGCGACCCATGCTAAGTCTCAGTTCCTGGCCACTATGAGCCACGAAATCCGCACGCCGATGAACGGTATTCTCACGACTGCAGATCTATTACGCGGCACGGTTCTGACCGATGTACAATCCCGCTATCTCAAGACCATCAAAAGCTCCGCGAAAAGTCTGCTGCGCCTCCTCAATGATATTCTCGATCTGTCAAAGATCGAGGCGCAAAGCCTTTCCCTCTCACCGCTCCCCTTCGATTTGTGGGATTTCATGAATGCGATTGATGAGACCTGGCATGTCCAGTGCCTGTCCAAGGAAATTGAATTTCAGTTGATGATGGACTCCAAGCTCCCCAAAGTCATCAAGGGAGATCCCGACCGGCTGCTGCAGATCCTTAACAATCTCATCGACAATGCCATAAAATTCACAAAAACCGGAAAAGTGACCGTATCTGTCTCCCTCAAATCCGGCAAGACGTCCGGAAGTGGTGCAGATCAACTGCATTTTGACGTGATTGATACCGGGATCGGCATTCCGGCCCATCACCAGACAAATCTGTTCCATAAATTCACCCAGGCCGACTCAACCACAACCCGTAAATATGGCGGCTCCGGTTTGGGGCTGGCGATTTGCCGGGAGCTCACGGAAATGATGGGCGGTGATATCGGGGTAATCAGTGAACCTGGCGCGGGAACCACCATCTGGTTCGAGGTGACTTTGGTGGCCTCCGACGAAGCAGCCGCTGATGTAACCGCCGATATGGATCGCCGCCGTCAAAGCGATAATGACTATGGCGGCCCGTCCCTCGCCATTCTGGTGGCCGAAGACCATCCGGTCAATCAGGCGGTCATTCAGGAGATCCTCCAAAAATGGGGCCATGACGTGGTCTTTGTTGAAAATGGTGTGGAGGCTGTGTCCACGGCCGCGGCAGGTACCTTTGATCTTATTCTGATGGATATTCAAATGCCGGAAATGGATGGCTATGCGGCCACCCGCGAAATCCGCAAATTCCCGGGACATATCAGCGAAATCCCCATCATTGCCGTCACCGCCAATGCCATGTTCAGTGATCGACAGAAATGTCTCGAAGCAGGTATGAATGATTTCATCTCCAAGCCGATCGAGCAATGGGAACTGAAAGACACATTGCTCAATTACAGCCAGGCAAAAATCGACGGAGAGAATAGCTGGAAGGTCAAGGCCCGGCCAAGCCGGCCTATCCTTTCATTGCAGAACCGCGTTCTCGATTCTGCGCCGATAGACGAGCTGACAGACATGCTGGGGCCACGTGTGGTGAATGATCTTATCAAGAAAATGGTCAGCATGTATTATGAACAAAGGGCTGCTGTCATCCAGGCCCTGGAAGCACGGGATGCAACCTCTATTGCCCGCGAAGCCCATATGCTCAAGAGTACCTTCGCCCAGTTTGGCTTGTATGTCGCCTCCTCTGTCGCGGTTCGGATCGACGCGCATTGCAAGGCTGGCGAGACAGATGAAGCCCTGGCTCTGGTTCCTGAAATGCTGGAGAAATGCGACGAAGCCGTTATCAAACTCGAGGCTTTTTCGCTGGATACACTGGTCCCGGTCAATCAGGCATCGGGCTCCTGACGGTTCAGGCTTGCAAACTGGCCTAAGGACTGCAAAAATCCGGCTCTTGCCAGCAATAAAGTGATGACCCTAAATGCCACTCTCCACCTCCTCCGGTATGGCCGATCTCGGCACACATCAGCTTTTCTACAAAATCCGCGGCCAGGGCCCTCGCCTTCTGCAAATCAGTGGCACCAATTCAGATACCCGCCATAAACCGAGCGTCTATGACATTCCGGGTGCTGACTCATACGAAATTCTCTCCTTCGATAACCGGGGGATGGGGCAATCCACCTCTCCTGATGAGCCGCCCTCCATGGAGGCCTATGCAGAGGATGTTGCCAAATTACTGGCTATTGTCGGTTGGAAGAAGACAGCTATTGTCGGTTTCAGCTTTGGCGGCATGATCGCCCAGCATCTGGCGCTCCATCATCCGCATCTGGTGGAAAGGCTGGTGCTGTGCTGCACCAGTAGCGGCGGCAGAGGCGGTGCTTCCTACCCCTTGCAGAAATTGCAGGATTTACCCGCCCGGGACTTCGCCGCATCGATGATGAAGCTGATGAATGTCTCTCACACCGATGCATGGCAGACTGAAAATCCGATAGAGGCAAAGCGTGTTTTTGACATGTATTGGCAAAGTGCCGACGCCACGCTGAACGATCCGGTCAAATATGCAGCCATGAAGGCGCAGTTTGCAGCGCGTGCCCACCATGACACCTATGACGCTCTCTCTTCTTTAAGCATGCCAGTACTGGTTGCCTGCGGAGAGGATGACGGCGTTGCCCTGCCTGAAAATTCGAAACGCATGGCAGATGCCATCCCGGGGGCCGAGTTTCATGTGTTTGAGGGCGGACATATGTTTTTCAAAGAAAACCCGGCCGCCTGGCCTTTCATCTTTCGCTTTGTGACGGGGGCATAGGATGGACCATGTTCGCAATATCCTGTTTATCATGTGCGACCAGCTGAGAGCCGATTATCTGGGCTGCACAGGGCATCCGACGATCCGCACGCCGCATATCGATGCATTGGCTGCCAGAGGGGTTACATTCTCGCGGGCCTATGTGCAGGCACCGGTTTGTGGGTCCTCCCGCATGTGTTTCTACACGGGCCGTTATATGACCACCCACGGGGCAACCTATAACGGCGTCCCCCTGAATGTCGGCCAACCTACGCTGGGCGACCATATGCGGGAGTTGGGTATTCAGACAGGCCTCATTGGCAAAACCCATATGAGTGCCGATCGGGATGGCCTGAAACGGCTGGGGATCGATCCCGCATCCGATACGGGCATTCTCGCCTCGCAATGCGGGTTCGAACCGTGGGAGAGAGATGACGGCCTGCATCCTGATGCACTGACCGATCCCAATCTCGCCTATAACCAGTATCTGCGAAACGAAGGATATGAAGGCGATAATCCCTGGCACACGGCCGCCAATTCCGGGCGCGATGACAATGGGGATTTGCAAAGCGGCTGGTATTTGCGCAACGCTCATTTGAAGGCGGAGGTTAAAGCAGAACATTCCGAGACCGCCTATATGACAAACCGCGCCATGGAAACCATTGCGAAGCTGAAAGAAACTCCCTGGTGCCTGCATTTAAGCTATATCAAGCCGCACTGGCCCTATATCGCCCCGGCCCCATACCATGCCATGTATTCCGCGGGCGATGTGAAAGCCGCTAACCGCAGCGAAGAAGAAATGCGCTCGCCGCATCCGGTTGTCAAAGCCTTCATGGGTCATGAGGAGAGCCGGAATTTCTCCGACGAGGACAAGCGCCGCCATGTCATTCCCGCCTATATGGGCCTCATCAGCGAGATCGATGACAATATCGGCCGTCTGACCCGCTTTCTGGAGGCCGAAGGGCGACTTGAAGACACGATGATTGTGTTCACCAGTGATCATGGCGACTATCTGGGCGATCACTGGCTCGGCGAGAAAGAGCTGTTTCACGAAGAAAGCGTTCGTATTCCCATGATCGTTGTTGATCCCCGCAAAACAGCAGATGGCACCCGCGGCAAGACCGATCCGCGCCTTGTCGAAGCCATCGATCTGGTGCCCACCTTTATCGACGCCGCAGGCGGACAACCAAAGCCTCACCTTCTTGAAGGACGCTCCCTCGCGCCCCTGCTTGAGGAGGAGGTAGCACCGGACTGGCGCTCTGCGGTTTTCAGCGAGGTGGATTATGCCTGGCGCATGGCCCGACTTTCCCTGGGGCTCGCGCCGGACCAAACCCGGGGCTATATGATCCGCGATGAAGACTGGAAATATATCTCCTTTGACGGTTTTCCGCCGCAACTCTTCAATCTGCAGGAAGACCCGGAGGAGCGTCATGATCTGGGGCAGGATAACCGCCATACCGCCCTTTGCGAGGCGTATGAAGATAAAATCAATCACTGGATCCGAGTTCGCAAAACCCGCTTTACCGTCTCCCACGACGAGATCGAAGAAAGAACCGACAACGCGAAAAATCGCGGGATTTATTTTGGCGTGTGGTAAAACAGGCCTCCGAACGTTTGGAAAGCATCTATGAAGGCCCTGACAGCATCGCATATTCTGGTAGACGGACACTGGCAGCAGGATACCGTCCTTCTGCTGGCAGCGGGGAAGATTGCCCGCCTCATCGCCAAGAATGACCTGCCCGCCGGTATTCCGCTGACCGACAAAGGGGACGGCTTTCTAGCGCCTGGCTATTTTGATAGTCAGGTCAATGGCGGCGGCGGTGTTCTCCTCAATGATCAGCCAACACGGGCTGGCCTTCAAGCCGTCGCGGACGCTCATCGCCCCTATGGCACCACGTCTTTCCTGCCAACCTTTATCACCGACAGCTTTGACGGGATGCAGCGTATGGCAGAGGCGGTGTGTGAAGCCCGCGCTCGCGGATTTAAGGCTGTGCGCGGCGTGCATTTCGAGGGCCCCTATCTCAACAGGGATCGCAAAGGCGTCCACCAGTCGCACCATATCCGCGGGTTCGAGGAAAAATTCCTCGATTTGATTGCCACGGCGGACTTGGGTGCCGTACTGGTCACCCTCGCGCCGGAGGCCGTGGGCACCGATATGATCAAAGCCTTGCGCGCAGCGGGAGCTGTTGTCTCGGCAGGCCATACCAATGCCAGTTACGAACAGACGGTTGCCGCGATGAAGACCGGATTGACCGGTTTCACCCATCTGTATAATGCCATGCCGCCCATGCAGTCGCGAGATCCCGGTGTTATCGGCGCAGCATTGGAAGCCTCTGACGCTTATTGTGGTGTGATCGCGGATGGCTACCACGTTCACCCTGCCGTTCTAAAAAACGCCCTCGCTGCCATATCACCAGATCGCATGATGCTGGTTACCGATGCCATGCCCCCGGTCGGTACAGACGCCACTTCATTCATGCTTCAAGGCTCGGAAATTCTGGTAAAAGACGGTCGCTGTACTACCGAGGACGGCACCCTCGCTGGCTCCGCGCTCACGATGGCAAGTGCCGTACAAAACAGCCTCGCCTGGTTTGACCTGCCCCTGGAAGACGCCCTCAAGATGGCCAGCGAAACCCCCGCTCGTTTTATGGGGCTGGAGGCTGATATCGGCCTCATTGCCCCGAACCGAACAGCAGATTTTGTGCTGCTCTCAGAAAAGGGCGCTGTTGAGGAGGTTCTGACGGCAGTGTGAGAGAGCTCCCCTTGCCTTGTCAAATATTTCAGGAAACCGGGAGAGTCATTGGCTCTTGTAGGAGAGCAAGCCGGAAATGACCGATTTCTCCAAAACCAATGGCTCGGTAAGCTTTTGCAGCAGCAGGTTCATCCGTGAAAAGAACGGCTTTTTCAACGCCTTGAAGACGCGCGCTTTTTAAAGTCTCAGCGAGCAGATAGCGGGCAAATCTGTTATTTCTATAGTTTGGCGGTGTCCAGACCGGGCCAATTTGAACGGTATCCGGAAGCCTTGCGTTAAAGGCACTGAGCGATACAGGTTGATCATCGACCAGTAAAACCCAACAGTTGGCCCCTTCACACAGTCGTTCAACATGAGACCTAACACGCCCTTCCAGAATGTCGCCGTCTTCCGCCCCCAAAGCCTCAATATTATAGGCTTTCATCCAGCTTGTGAGCAAAGTTTTAGGAACGTCTTTGGCCTCAACAACACAGGTTTGGCACTCTGCTGGCGGAGGAGGGTTTTGAAGATATGTCAGATCAAGACTGTACAATTCTTCTTTCTGGTTCATTGCAAAGGCGGCATCTGACAATCCTAACTGAGAAAGAGCATAGTCAGCTTGTTTGTTATCCCCCAGGACACCGGCAACAGGGCGACGAGCTTCACCTTTAAAATGATCCAGCAAATCCCGTAATATGGGCATATCTGGCGACTGCATCATGATATTGCCATTCCAGTAATGCACCAGAACGCCCCGGATATCCCCCGCAGCGTCAAAGGCAGCGATATACTCCCCCTGATACTCTGCACTCCTATAGTCAATACCGGCAGATCGCAGATTACTGCGCAGAAACAGACTCGTTTCAACATGGTCAGATAAAAAAGCGTCGAGTGAAGAACGATCCGCTTCCTCTAAATCTCTGATAATGGACATGCTATTCACTCAATCATTGGGGAGAAGAAAATATCCAGCCATGCTGGATCTTTTCCGGGTGGTTTCAGGAAGGTGTCTGAACAGGGCGTTACTATACGAATAGCCAGCCTATCAAAGCGTAAAGACGATTGTAAAGGTATAAGGATATCCACCGCTGCCATGAAAAGTGCCGCGCATCAGTCAAAACTGGCGGCCATTGTAATAGTCTTGAACACATCAATATAATAGTTATGTGATGGGATGATTGTTTTCTACATTATGGAGAATAAGAAGATCTAGACCGCTTGCCAAATTGTTGGCTTTGATAGAGTTACAAGCGGAAAAGGCACAATTTATGAGGTTTTTGGATTTAATTACTCATTTCCCAATATCTGTTGCGACAGGGATTGTTACAGGAGTGATTGTGATATTTGGTTGGGTAAATTCTTATAATGATCCGCTACTAGTTTTTCTGATGGTCGAGCTTTTTTGCTTTGTGATGAGCTATTTAAAAGAGTTGGAAACGTTCAGGAAGAATGGGGGGTAAATGTAGAGAGCCCGTCCCAGAGATAGTGTAAGCGCCTACCAGTATTTAGCAGAAACCGACACAGATCTTTCGGGAAAGAAGATACTGCGTATCTATTTGTTCAAAACCCACTAACACCCCACCACCCGTTGATCAATCCGCCCGAAAACCGATTGGCCGTTCTTATCCGTCACGTCCAGGATCACCCGGTCGCCGTCTTTCATAAAGTCGGTGGTTGCACCGCCGGACTGGATGGTTTCGATCATGCGAATTTCGGCGAGGCAGGTATAGCCCTTGCCGCCCGCCTCAATGGTTTTTCCCGGGCCGCCGTCTTGTTTGTTGGACACGGTGCCCGATCCGATCACCGCCCCTGCCCCGAGTTTCCGGCTTTTGGCCGCGTGGCAAATCAGGTCGGCAAAATCAAAGGTCATGTCCTCGCCCGCCTCCGGACAGCCGAACAGCGCGTCATTATAGGTGACGGTCAGTGGCAAGTGAACCTTGTTATCTGCCCAGGCATCCCCCAGCTCATCCGGTGTTACGGCCACAGGGCCAAAGGCACTGGACGGTTTGGAATGAAAGAAGCCAAATCCCTTTCCAAGTTCTGCGGGGATTAAACCGCGCAGGGACACATCATTGACCAGCATCAGCAAGCGGATCTTGTCCGCCGCGACCTCCTTATCCGCGCCCATCGGCACGTCGTCGGTCACAACCGCAATCTCCCCTTCAAAATCGAGGCCCCAGGCGTCCGCCTTCAACGGGATGTCTTCACAGGGCCCCAGAAAGGTATCCGACCCGCCCTGATACATCAGTGGATCTGTCCAGAAGCTCGGTGGCATCTCGGCGTTACGCGCCTTTCGCACCAGCTCCACATGATTGACATAGGCCGATCCATCCGCCCATTGATAGGCCCGCGGCAAGGGCGCCGACGCCTGCTGCGGGTCAAAGGAAAAACAGGGCTCAAGGCGTCCTGCATTCAGGCTTTCATAAATGTCGGTGAGTTTCTCTTCGCAAGTCGCCCAGTGATCCAGTGCCGCTTGCAGGGTCTGCGCGATATCAGGAACAGCGACGCACTGTTTCAAATCCCGGCTGACCACGACCAGCTGGCCATCTCTGGTTCCGTTTTTCAGTGTGGCCAGCTTCATGAGGTCTCTTTCCGATCAAAATCAGGGGTTACGCTGCCATCATGCATCCAGCGGGCTTGGCTCGGTGCGCGCTTGGTGCGGCTCCACTCCTCCAGCATCTCCCATTTCACTGTATCCAGTTTCTGGCTCATATCCGCTGTATGGGTATTGGCCGCAAGCTCGATCCTGTGGCCGTTGGGATCGAAGAAATAGATCGACTGGAACAGGGTATGATTGACCGGTCCCAACACGTCGATGCCGTCTGCTTCAAAACGTGCTTTGGCTTCTTCAAGCTCCGCCATGCTGCCGACTTTCAGGGCCAGATGTTGCACCCATTCCGGTGTATTGGGGTCTTTGCCCATCTCATCAGAATTGGGCAGCTCGAAAAAGGCAAGGACATTACCCGCCCCCGCATCGAGAAAAACATGCATATAAGGATCCGGTGCCTTCGTTGACGGCACTTCATCCTCGGCAATGGCCAGGATAAAATCCATATCCAGGTATTTCACATACCAGTCAACGGTCTCTTTGGCATCCCGGCACCGATAGGCAACATGATGAATTCTCTGGACTTGCATGGCCATTCCTCCGTTTTAAAGGTCTCCTGACTCTATAATAGTTTCATTTGTAACTAATTCAAGAATTTTCCTGTGCGCCCTCTTTCCCAAACCGCTGATAAAGGAAAGCAACGCCGATCAGGCAGCCGCCCAATCCAAGGAAAGAAACCGCGCGAAGCAGGCCTTCCAGCGCCGACATATCAAAGACGAAAACCTTCACAACCGTTGCCAAAAGCAAAAGAAGCGCGGCTTGCCGGGCTAGACGATTGCCCCGCCAGATCCCGAAACACATGATGGCCAACGCATAGAGAAGCCAGCCGACGGAGTATGTATAGATCTCTGCGTCGGTAATGGATCCGACACTGAGATCCTGCCCCCGGAAGATATGGCGGATTTCAGTATTCACATAGATAAAGCCGAGCGCGCCAGACAGGATCGCCATATAAGGCCTCCAGAAAGCATGGGCCGGGCGCAGGTTTTTCATCCAGATCAGGAAAAGAGCCGCGGGCACAAGATAGCCAAGGGCCAACCATGTAAGACCATACCAGCGCCCGGTTAAAAAGGCCTCTGTTGTGATCGGATTAAAAAGAAGCATCTGCCCAGGGATCAACAGGAACAACGACAATCCCAGCAATATTTTCCAAACCACTTCCCGAACCACACTGGGGCGCCGTGTGGCCAGCCAGTATAAGCCCAGCGCATTCGCAAGCCAGCTCAGCAGATGCAGACTGTTTTCCGCAAACGTAATCGGCTGATGCCCTTCCAGATCCTCCGCCATCACGTCCCGGATAATCAGCGCAATCAGGCTCACCCAGAAGAGCAGCATGCCGCTTTCCAGCACGCTGGTCAGATAATCCCGCCGGTCTTTTGAGAACCAGAACCAGGCCGCCGCGAATGCCAGCAACGGCACGCCAAACCCGTAGATGTACCAGTCGACAGGCACGGTACTGTTCACGAGAAAACGGACGATTTCACTGTCCAGCTGTAGCCGGACAATGACGATAATCGCCAGAAGCGCCGCCATGGGACGGAACAGGGATACCGGGATCTTGCTGTAGATCCAGCCGATTGCCGCCACCTGCAAAGCAAAGGCAATGGTCAGCCATTCTGCCTCCAGTCCCGCGCCAAAGGCCAGTGACAGCCCGCCGGTTCCGCCCAGCGCCAGCATGCCGATAACGGGATCCCGGTCCTGCCCCGCATCCTGACCCGGACCGGCTTTGCGCAAATAGCTCGCTGCGCCCACATAACCGCCTGCGAGGGCAAGCGCCACCAGGCTCCATTCCAGGGAAATACCCAGGGCGTTAAATTTCCAGAAAAGCAGGCAGAAAATCAGCAATGGCATTGCTACTGCATAGAGCGTCCCCAGAAAAACCTCTTCCTGCCATTTGAAACGCCAGATCCCGTGCAGCACATAAAACAGACCGGTCAGGATCGCGGTGACAATCAACAGAACCGAAACGGTAGGCTCCCCCACCACAATGGTACTGGCAGGCCAGAAGAAAATCATCACCAGGGCTGCTGTCTGGGCGATCCATATCCCGCCCTCCAGGAAAGGATCCCGCCGGGCAAGCCACGCGGTCAGGGGCAGTAATCCTGCGACCAGAAGCAAAGAAACGGGATGGAAACCCACCCCTTCGGCCAGTGTAACCCCGACAATGCCGGCAAAAAGAACCGCGCCATAAACAAGCTTGCCCGGTGTTTCGATTAATCGGGAGACCGCCGCCAGCTGCGTGATATGACAGGACCGGACCATCGCACCGCCAAACTGATAGACGTAGAGCCCGAGGAAGACGATCATATAAAGGGTGAGGACCATAGCCTCGGCCACGCCCGGATGGACGGCCAGCCCCCACAGCAAAAACCAGAGGGCGCTCAATGCCAGATTAGCGGTTCCAATCCACGGCCAGTCGCGAAACCGCAGGATGACAAAACTGCCCGCCAGAACAGCGCCCAGATACAGATAAAGAAGCTCGGTCGAAACGGAACCGGTGGAAACAAGAGCGGGCACCAGATACGCCCCGATGAGCGCCAGCGCCGCCAAAACCGGCCCCAGCAGAAGCGAATAGGCCAGGCCTGCTGCTGCAACCCCCGCCATCAGAATAATCGTGACGATAGCCGGAAACAGCTCATACAACGCATAGCCTGCATAGACGGCCCCGTATAAGGTGACAAACCCGGCCCCGGAAACCACCAACGGCAGGTAAGCCCAGTCAGACAGTTTGGCGGCCTGTTCCGGCTGTCGGCGAAACCAGTCACCCAGCGCCAGCATGACCCCGCCGACCGCCGCGCCTGCCGCAATACGGCCCCACGGGCCCAGCAGGCCATATTCAATGGAATATTTAACAACAAACAACCCACCCAGTGCGAGCGCAACACCGCCAATCCAGATCAGAATCCGGATATCGGTCAAGCGGTCGATCAGCGGAACGCCGGCCTTCTGTTTTGGTTGAATAAGAACGGTCTTTTCACGGCGTGACTCTGCCTCCGACCCCACTGGTTCTGTCTCTGCCGGCTTCGTTACGAATGGCTCAGAGGATATCTCGGAAGTCTCGCCTGCCTCAGCGGGTGCCGCTTGGCTCGACGCCGCCGCTGCCTTCTCAGGTTCAGCTCTCTCTTGGGCGACCGGCGCTGCCGCGCCAGAGGACACGGTCAAGGCTTGTCTTTTCAGCAGGAGAATATCCGTCTCGAGTGATTTAACCTTCAGGATCAACCAGATAAGGGATCCGACAATCGCAAATGGCACGCCAACAGCGAGCAAAATAAAAAACGCTTCCATACAATAAGCCCCCTTGCCTCACCATAGCAAGATTACAGGGAAATGCACGCAGCAACTTAGCCTGCTGATCGTCAAAAAGCGGATTTAAGCCACTGAGGCCACTACGCCTGGATCAAGTCTTTTTCCAGAATATCATGCCACCAGGCAATGGTCTCCCCGCCGACTTCCTCCAGGGGCAGAAGCAGTCTGCGCGCCCTTTCGATATCGCGTGAGCGGTCTTCCATTTCCTTGGTCATATGGGCCAGTCGGCTAACCTGCACAGAATAACAAGCACCGCGCAAAGCGTGACAGGCTTCTTTCAGAAGCACAGAATCTTCGGTCTCGATTGCGAGGCGGATAGTCTTCAGCTCTTTAGCAACAGCGCCGGGGGCGCTGGCAACCAGATCCTTCGCTGCCGCCAGGCTGGCAACAGCTGCCAGATGGTTGAGGAACTCAATATCCCCGATGGGAAGAAGCTCTGAATCTTTCTGAGCCAATGCGTCCTCCAATTCTCCTAAAAGAGGCAAAAATATGCCTCCTTCCATCATGTAAGCTGTATATTATAGCTTTAATAATAATATGAAAAGAAAATTATACTTATATAGCGATCATTTAGGGCGTCGGGCACACCTGAAGCGGGTCAATTCAGCCGAAATTCCGCCTGTATGCTTTCATCAAAGACCAGATGACTATCAGCAGATCCAGTCTCCTGCACCTCTTTCATGGAGACCTGATAGGCATCGCGCACCAGGGCCGGCCTCAGGATATCGCGGCTGTCGCCGCTGGCCAGAAGTGCTCCGTCTTTCAGCAGCAGACTATGGTTGGTGAATCTGCGGGCCAGATTCAAGTCATGCAGAATGACGATAACGGTCATTCCCTGTTGCTGGCTCAAAGCCGAGATCAGCGACAGAACATGATACTGATGCTTCAGATCCAGTGCCGATGTTGGCTCGTCGAGGAACAGGTAACCGCCTTTTGTCCCCCAGAGTTGCGCAAGGATACGGGCAAGCTGCACCCGTTGTTGCTCGCCGCCGGACAAGGTCGGGAAAAGCCGGTGGCGCAGCGGGGCCGCGTCCACGATCTCCAGCGCCCGGGCAATCACCTGCTGATCCTTTGCCGGATTGCCCTGCTTTGAGAACGGATTACGGCCCATCTGAACCACATCTTCCACGCTGAACGGAAAGGCGATTTGCAAATGCTGAGACAAAACAGCCCGTCTCGATGCCAGCTCTTCCAACCCGTAGCGGCGTAAATCCTGCCCGTCCAGCAGGACAGCTCCCGAATACCCTTTCTGACTGCCTGTCATGCATTTAAGCAAGCTGGACTTGCCCGCCCCGTTTGGGCCGAGGATAGCCGTCACCTGCCCTGCGGGAAGGTCCGCCGATATCGACTGCAGAATATCTTTACCCTGTAAGGAGAGGGAGAGATCACAAAGTCTGATCATAAGCCAAACCGCCCGGAAAATTGCCGCATCAGAAGCCAGAGGAAAAACGGCCCGCCAATAAGGCTGGTCAGGATACCCACCGGCATTTCGGTAGGTGCCACGAGGGTGCGCGACAAAGTATCGGCGAAGGTCAGTAAGATCGCGCCCAGCAAGGCAGAGGCCGGAATAAGCCAGCGATGGTCCGGGCCAATGGTCAGACGCACAAGATGAGGCACCACCAGGCCGACAAAACCGATCAGGCCGCTTAAGGCAACCGCAGCCCCCACACACAAGGCCGTACAGATAATGACATTGCGCTTGATCCGGTCGCTATCCACACCCAGATACTGCGCTTCTTCCTCGCCCAGCAGCAGGATATTCATCGCCCGCGCATTGCGCAGCAGAAAGAAGATGGCAGGCAGAACAATACTGGCGCAGACAAAAACCGACGGCCAGAGGGCACCGCCCACACTGCCCATGGACCACAGACTGATGGCGCGCAGCTGCTGATCGTTGCTGATAAAACTCAAGAATCCGACCCCGGCCATGGCCAGCGCATTGATCGCAACGCCGGTCAGCAACATATAGGTGACCGAAAAGGTTCCGGTCATTTTGGCGAACTGGAATATAATGAAGCAGGCTACCAGGCTGCCGCCAAAGGCCGCGAGGCTCATACCATACAATCCCAGCACCCCTGTCAGGGAACCAGAGAAAACAATGACCACAGCCACCGCCAGATAAGCCCCGCTGGACACGCCGATCAGTGTGGGATCGGCGAGCGCATTTCTGAACAGGCCTTGCAGGGCCGCCCCCGAAATCGCCAGCGCGGCCCCGACCAGCGCCCCCAGAAACAGCCGAGGCGCACGGATGGACGTCAGGACATTTTCCTGTAAGTCCGTCATCGTCCCTCCCAGCAACGCTGAAAGCTGGATTTCCACCGCCCCGAAAGTGGCTGCAATCAACAAGGCGGCAACCAGCACCCCGCCGAGAATAAGCAAGAGGGTAAGCGGTGGTGTAGCGGCTCGGCCCGTCCCTGCTTTCCGGGCCTTCTGGATCTCCGTCACGGCCATGATCAGGACTTGGTCAAATCAAACAATGTGCGGGCAGCATCCACAGTACGCGGACCAAAACCCAGGAGCAGCAAAGCATCCATCTTAATCACCTGGCCGGATTTTCCCGCAGGTGTCAGCGATAGCCCCGGGGATTTCAGCACACCCTCGACACCGCCGACGGATTTGAAGGCCAGGTCCGTGGTCAGGATATAATCCGGAGCCTGGGCAATCGCCGATTCCGCAGTCAGTGGCCGGAAGCCCTCAAATTCGGAAACCGCATTCACACCGCCCGCCAGTTCAATAATCCCTTGGGCCGCGGTTTTCTGTCCTGCCACCATCATGGGACCGCCGCCATGCTGCATCATAAACAGGATCCTCGGCTTCTTTCCGCGTGCTTCAATGTCTTTCTGTAAGATCGTCCGTTTCTCCGTCAAATTCTGAAGAAGCTTTGCGCCTTCCGTCTTTTTACCAACAGCGGCTGCGATTTCCTTAATATTGAGAAACGTCTGATCCAGCGAATGAGCGGCAGGCACCGTCATTTGTTTGACCCCGGCCGCCTCTATCTGTTTGAGCACGGGTCCGGGTCCTGCATCCGTCGTCAGCAACAGGTAATCCGGGCTCAACGACAAAACGCCTTCGGCGGACAAAGCGCGTTGATAGCCGACTTTCGGAAGCTGGGCGGCTTTTTGCGGGTAATAGCTGGTGGTATCACTGCCGACAATCCGCTCGGCCGCTCCGATAGCGTATAAAATCTCCGTCACCGCGCCGCCAACAGAGACGATACGTTTAGGGACGTTCTCTGCCTGGACAGGGAGAGCGCCCATCGCCAGCATCAGGCCAGCCAACAGAATTTTCTTCATTTTTCCGATCCTCGGGTCATCAAAATATTCGCAGCCTTGATATCCTGCGATTGTAAATAGGTGAGAACGTCCAGAAACCGCTCGACGGAGATCTTACGGTCGCCGGCAATGACCAGCTCCTCTTCCGGCCTCGCTGCACGCAAAGCTTTCAGCTGTGCTTTCAGATCGTCGAAATCCTTGATTTCCTTGCCGTCGAGCCGGTAGGCTGTCTCGTTGATTTCCAGCATGATATGCCGGGGCGCATCCAGGGGCGGTACCGTCTCGGTCACGTCTTCAGGTAACGTCAGATCCAGAGCCTGAAAAACACTGCCCGCCGTCAGCATGAAAAAGACCAGCAGGATAAACAGGATATCCAGCATCGGCGTCAGATCCGGTGCCAGATCCGACAGCCCTGCCCCCGCCTCATCCTGAGACTGTATCCTGATCACGCGGCAACTCCCCGATTGTCCGCAGGGCTGGCGGAGACAGCCCTTTCCTGCCTCTCCTTACTCACCTCGATTTCGAGAGACAGGTGGTTCAGATCATGGGCAAACTGGATCAATTGACGCTCCGCCAGATTCTGAAACAGATAGGCCAGAAACAGGCAGGGCAAGGCAATCATCAGGCCAAAACCGGTGGTCAGCATCGCCTCCCACAGACCATCGGCGATCATATTGGGAGAAACCGGTCCGGTTTGCGCAGCAATCACTTTAAACGCCGCGACGATCCCCAGAATGGTCCCCAGAAGCCCCAGAAGCGGGCTCAGGGTTGCCAGAATGCGCAAAAAACGCACCCCTGACAAAGCCCGGCCTTTCAGCCGCTCCAACATCATGGAGGCGGCTTCATCCCTGAGCGCCTTGGAGCAGTCTTCATGGGCCTTCAAGATAGAAGCTAGCGCATTGAAATGACGGTCTTTCATCCATCTGAATCTCAGCAGATAAACGGTTCTTTCAAACACCACCATAGCCGCCAGAACTGAACACAGAACCAGCGGCCAGCCCATCAGGCCCAGCCGAGAAAACTCCTCAAGCAGCATTCTGGGTCTCTTTAAGCGGCAATTCCGCCAGGATGTCGCGCCACACTTCCTGTTCCGGCTCGCCCTCTGTCCGGCGACCAAAGAAAGTAACAATCAACTCCCCGTCCTTGTCGAACACTTCCAGCGAGCTGATAAGCCCGTCCTTGGTCGGCTTGCGGGTCACCCAGCATTCAGCAATCCCTTCTTCATCCAGGTGAAGATTGAATTTTGGATCCAGAATATTGTACCAGGTGCCAAATTCCTTCACTGTGGTCAACTGCCCCGTATGGATCTGGACAATGCCTTTATTGCCGACAAAGACCATGATCTCAAACTCCTTGCTGGCCGCCAGATCAATGACTTTGCGTGCGGCATCCGTTGCTACCGGCATGGCGAAGTCATGACCAATATGGCGATGGCCCTGCAGACGATGGATCTTGAATTTGCGCAGCATCGGGAAGAATTCATGCACGTCCTGCATTTTCTCCCACTCACTGCGGAATTTCTCCCAATTGACCTCTTCATCGCTTTTCAGCTTTGCCGGTGCGTCATATGCACCAACCGTCAGGCCCGGTGTCTGATCATCAGCCATGAAACGGGCAACCAGCGGCATGAAGGCGTCTGAATTAGAGAGTTCGGTGAGGTAGATTTTGTGGATCGCAACACCGGCCTTGTCAAAGAACTGCAGGCTGCTGCGCGGACCTTCATCGCCTTTTTGCAGAACGGCAAAAACAGATGTCCATTGCGAGATAAAGATCCGCAAGTCAATACCGTCCGGATTGACCATCAGCACGTGCTGCGCGGCGCCTTTACCAAAGACTTGCAAGCCTTCATAAACACCCTTGCGCTCATGCACGCAGTTTTTGTTGCGCGACAGGGCCATAACCTCGCCCAGCTCTTCCACCGCTTTGAGGATTTCAACCGGCTCATCGTTCAAGCGGATGATCGCTTCCCCCATCTGGGCGGCCAGCAATTCCCCTTCGGAAATATTCAGCGCATCGGCAATGTCTTTTGCACGCATCTTGGGTTTTTCCTCACGCAAAGCTGTAAGGCGGGATTGAATGTCTTCTACTGTCATTTCTGTGGTCGTCATTTGCTCAGTCTCTTTTTTTTGAAAACTAACGAAGTTTGAAATCCACCGGGACGCTCACCCAGCTTGCTCCCGTCACAGTCCCCTGGCGCTTGGGAACAAATTCCCATTTCCGCACAGCCGCCAGCGCCGCTTTGTCCAGCAAGCGGTATCCCGATGATTGTGCGATTTTGAGTTCCTTGGCCTTGCCGTCGCGGGCAACGAGTACATGCAGCTTTACTTCCCCCTGCTGCCCCATATCCGCTGCCCGCCGTGGATATCTGGGCTGGAACTTTCTCTTGTAGTTGGCTTGACCGATAATGGTGGAGGGTCCCTTGCCCTCCTCGCCCTGAAGTTCCTCTTGCGCCAGCTGAACGGGTTTTTCTGTCGGTTTGGCAAGCGCTGTCTGAACCGGCGGCTCAATGACTTTTTCAAGCGGCTTTACAGGCACCGGCTGAACGGCAACCGTCTCTACAACCGGTGCCGGGACGGGTTTCGGTGCAAGCGTCAAGCGCGGTTTCACTTTGGGACGCGGTGCGGGCGGAGCCGGCACGACTGCCTCGGCTTGCAGAACAGGTTCGGGGGCTGGTGTTTCGGGGACTTTCTTGACTTGTATCACTGCTTTTTGAGCGATTTTCTTGGTTACAACCGGTGCCGTAACGGGCATAACGGGTGCTGGCGTGGTCGGCATCACAGGCTCTGGTGTCTTGATCTGCACCGCCTCCTGCACCGGCTGCGGTTGTCGGATCGGCTCTGCTTTTTGCGACGATTTGGCGACGCTGCTGAAGCTGATCTTGAATTCCAGCGGCACAGTAATCGGCGATGCCTGTTTCGACAGGTCAATCGCCGACAGAATAACAATATTCACTAAAACAGACAGAACAAGATAGCCAAGCCATCTTGTCCCTTTCGCATCTCTTGCGAAATCGTCTGTTTCTGTGAAAGTCGCTGCTACCATTTATAGGAGACCTTTGCATTGATGCTCTGGCCTTCTTCAGCAACCGCCGCTCCCCGGCGCCTGTATTCAGTGTCAAACAGGTTTTCAAGAGAGAGGTCGACTGTCAGATTCTGGAAATCACCATCCGTTGGCGCCCAGCGGTAGTAAATCTCATGTACCGCATAACCATCTGTTGCCGTATCGGAAGAACTGATCTTGTCATTCGCATCAGCAGCCCGCATTTTCCAACCGAAAATACTGCTGATCGACGAGGCTGTATAACTCAGATCTGTCAGGAGTGTGACCGGTGTCGAATTGGAGAGATAATCCCCGGTTTCGTCGTTTTCGGCCTCGATGTAGGAAAGCCCGGCTTTCGCTCTGAAAGGACCTGTCTGATAGGCTGTCTCGACTTCCCAGCCAAACAGCTTCGCTTTATCGATATTTGAATTGGTTGTCGTACCGGCCCCGGTGTCCACATCCAGGGTAATGAAATCCTTACCCCAGCTTTGATAAGCGGCCGCCTTGATCTGCAACTGATCCCGATCCATCACAACGCTGTTCAAATTGAGGCCTGCCCCCAATTCAACAGTTGTCACAGTCTCGGGTTTCAAATCCGGGTTCGGAACAAAAAAGTTGTCAGGGAAGAACGGCGCGACACCGTTAAAATGCAGGCCTGTCGCATAGGTTTCGGTCAGATCTGGCGCTCTAAACGCCCGGGCAAAGCTGGAATAAACCGTAAAGGCAGAATTGGGCTGATAACTGAATGAAATCTTTGGAGAGACGGCCCCTTCACTCTGGCTATTTCCCGTATTGTCTTCACTGCTGTAATGATCGTAGCGAGCCGATGGAATGATGGTAAACTGACCTGCATCCGTCTTGAAAACCATTTCATCCTGCAGGTAGACACCGAAGGACTTGGACTCTGCATCTGGCACCCCGTCAAAGGTTCCGGTGGTGCTGGAGGAATCCAATGTATCGCGATAATATTCAATCCCGTAGGAGAATGTATGATCACCCCCGCCGCCAAATGACAGAAGGCTCTGATTGTCGGCCGCCAGGCCTAAGGTGCGGAAATCGCGAGAGCGGACCCGTCCCGCATTGGCACCCGTCAGATCTTCTTCATCTGTCTGGGTCCGGTTGTGATACAGATGCAGCTTGGGCTTCAGCCAGTCATTATCCAGATTATCAAACTCATATTTCAGGCTGAATTGAAGATCCGAAATCTCTTTCCCGACCACATCGCCAGTGCCAGCCGGATTATTTGGTTCCTCCCCGTCATTGTTAAAGGCGGTGACCTGAAATTTGGCTGTGTGATAATCCGCAAATGTGTAACCGACCTTGGCCAACAGATTGAAAATTCTCTCCTCTGTTTGAAGTTCGGTTTCATCCCCCAGATTGATATCACCAGCACGCTTGTATGTCAGGCTTCCCAGATAATCGAGATTGTTTACGCGACCGTAAGCCGAGACGACGGGAGAGAAGGTGTTGTTGCTGCTTCGAAAGAGAGTGGATGTGCTGACACCAAAATCATCGCCCGGCTCCAGCAGGTCCGCCGCATCCTTTGTCTCGAATGCAATCACACCCCCAATACCGCCACCGCCATATATCGACGACGACGAACCGCGCACGATTTCCACGGATTTCAGCAGAGAACTGTCGATAAACTGCCGCCCGTCATGGCCGGTGACAAAATTCTGCCGCCGTCCGTCGATCAGGGTGATAATGGCACTGTCGGAATAGCCGCGGATCCTGACTGTCTGGCCAGAGCTGCGCGGGCCCCCTTCCACTTCGACACCCACCTGATGATCAAGGATATCCGTAAGAGTGCCACTCGTTGCCGTGCCCGCCGCATCGATTTCAATAGTATTGACCATTGCAGGGGCGTTGAAGGTCGATTGCGCCTTCCGGGTCGCATAAACCGTCACGCCATCCAACGAGGTCTCGGGTTTGATCTCTTCCGCCTGAGCGACGGTAAAAAAAGTTGTCGAAAGTAGTGCAGCCTTGATGGCCACGGGTAAAGAACCACGCATAAAGTTATCCTTAGGTACGTATACTGGCTCTTATCGCTGGCTGCCTGGCTACTAAATGTGCTTTGGCTGGGTGGCTGCAACAAGCCTATTTTGTGAGGATGAGTTTTCCGTTTCCGGTTATTCTCATACGATATTCCTGTTCATCATGAAGGATGATCAACTCACTGGATTTCGCGAACAGATCCTTACTGCTCACCCGCCCCGTCTCCAGATCACGGGAAAGCCTGTCAATTTGCTTGTCCATAAGGGGTTGTTTCATCATTCCGTCTAATACAGTCATTTATTGTTCGGAATGACTATCAATTGCGCATTAACCTGTCAACAACTTTTGCAACTTATTCTTAACTGCATTTCAAGATAGTTCCCTGTTATCTTCCAGGATCATGGCCGACGCTTTCTCCGCAATCATGATCACGGGAGAGTTTGTATTCCCCGATGTGATGGTCGGCATGATGGAGGCGTCGACGATGCGCAGACCTGGCATACCCTGCAGGCGCAACCTGTCATCCACAACCGCCATGGGGTCGCTTCCCATTTTACAGGTGCCGACGGGATGGAAGATCGTCGTGGCGATATTCCCCGCCTCGCGCGCCAGATCCTCATCACTTTCAATGGAGGGGCCAGGCAGCATTTCCTCCGGCTCAAACTTGGCAACCGCTTTCGTCTTCATGAGTTGCCGGGTCAATCGAATACTGTTGGAGGCCAGCAGACGATCTGTTTCCGCACTTAAATAGTTTGGCTTGATAGCAGGGTGATCGTCCGGATTCTTACTTTTCAGATGAATATGGCCCCGGCTGTCAGGCCGTAAATTGCAGACGGACGCCGTGACAGCAGGGTATGGATGCAAGGGCTCTCCCAGTTTGTCCGTGCTTAACGGCTGGATATGGTATTCCAGATCCGGTGTCTCCAGCCGGGGATCACTTTTGGCAAAAATACCCAGCTGGCTCGGGGCCATGGAAAGCGGTCCAGACTGGTTCATCAGATATTGCATTCCCATTTTTGCTTTTCCAAACAGACTGTTGGCCTGCTCGTTCAATGTCCTGGCATTTTTCAGCTTGAAAACGGTTCTGATTTGAAGATGATCCTGCAAATTCTCGCCAACGCCATCCAGCGCATGGGTAACAGGAATGCCCAGTTCCGACAGGATATCGGGCCGACCGATCCCGGACAATTCCAGTATTTTGGGGGAATTCACTGCGCCTGCGGACAAAATGACTTCCCGCCCCGCTTTCGCGACCGCCGTCTCATTCCCCACCCGCAAGGCAACACCGCTCACGCGTCCTTCTTCGATCAGCAACCTGTCCGTCATTGCTCCGGTCAGCACCGTCAGATTGGCTCTTTTTTCAGCCGGACGCAGAAAAGCCTTCGCCGTGCTCCAGCGGATCCCTGCTTTCTGATTCACTTCGAAATACCCGGCGCCTTCATTCGTGCCGGTGTTGAAATCGTCGGTTTTCGGAATCCCAATTTCTGCGGCGGCATCCCGAAAGCAATCCAGGATTTCCCACGAAAGCCGCTGTTTTTCCACGCGCCATTCGCCGCCGCTGCCATGCAAATCACTTTCGCCCTTATGATGATGTTCGGAGCGGGTAAAAAAGGGAAGAATGTCATCCCAGCCCCAGCCTGTATTGCCAAGTTGCCGCCACTGATCATAATCGCGCGCCTGGCCCCGCATATAAATCATGCCGTTGATGGACGAACATCCGCCCAGCACCTTGCCGCGCGGGTAGCCCAGTGCCCGGCCATTCAGCCCCGCTTCTGCTTCCGTTTGCATCATCCAGTCGGTTTTGGGATTTCCCATACAGAAGAGATAGCCGATGGGAATATGGATCCACGGATAGCTGTCCCGCTCCCCCGCTTCCAGCAGCAAGACCGTGTTTCTGGGGTTTTCCGACAACCGGTTGGCCAGCACGCATCCGGCAGAGCCTGCCCCTACGATAATATAATCAAATGTGCCGAAATCCTTGATGTCTGTCATATGACCCTCCCATGGAGGGACTGTACTCAACCAGCGACAGAGAAGTCGACAGAATTCTGCTCATCGCTTCGGAACAAAAAAAGACCCGCCAGAAGGCAGGTCTTTCTCGATGAAATAAACCAGCTAAAGCAGTTTCATCATGAAATATACCGCAGGACCAGGGACACCAGCTCCGACTGCCGGGCGACCCCCATCTTGTTTTGGGCAGATTTCAATTGATTGCGAATAGTAACAACGCTGACGCCTCGCTTTCTTGCAATTTCGTCCGTGCTGCTTCCTTTAACCAACTCCCCGACGACAGATGTTTCTGCGCCGCTTAAGCCAAAATACTGCATGAGTTTTTTGGATTGTTCCGGATGTCGGCCATGTGGATCCCGTATCATCAAGGTTATATGGCTTTTCGAGCCACGCTCTTTACCAGGTATGGCAAGAGAATCAAGCTGATCGCAGCCGACCATCGCAACCATTGGCCAGCCATCCGCCTTCGGAATAAGGAAAGAGCCATCTTCGTCATTGAAAACAGACTTCTCCGGTGCCGTGTGAGACATCAGATATTGAAGCAGGAAATTCTGCGCAATATGGTCTGTGCAAAAGATATGACCTTTGCGATCCAATGAAATGACATCCCCTCTTTCCAGCAAATCCTCAGCTTCCCGGTTCGCAAAAACTACGCGCCGGTGACTGTCCAGTATCAGGATTGCCGGAGTGAGGGTGTAAAGAATACCAAGTGCAGTATTATAAAAATCGCTCTGATGTGTTTTTGATTGTTCCCAGATTTTCTGACCCTGCTCCGACCCGCCGCCAGGATAAGACACCTTCATGCAGCAGGGACTAGGTTCCTGCTCAATGGGTGAATTGCTGTTAGCGCTGCCATAGCAATTCTTGTCAAAAGCTGAAAGTGCGTCAAAACTCAGATCGTCCACGATTAGATTCCTCTACCCCTAAAGACATATGATCCACAGACTAATATACACTGAGAGGCGAAATGAATCGTGAATCACATGTAACCCATTGTTTATATGTTTATTTTACCCACCACTCACTCACCGACACCGGCTTTTCTAAGGCCGGTAACATACTGTTCTGTCTTTTCTTCTCCCAGCGGCGGGTAGTTTGCCAGATGCCAGCTGACGGAGAAATCAGGCTGGCATTTTGCAAATTCCTGCAGAACCGGCTCCGCCTCTTCCTGCCGTTCCAGATGCCCCAGACTGGACAGCAAGGGCCGGTAACTGGCATGAAAATTGGGGTTGTTCCTCAACACCTGTTTGCCAATCCGTACAGCGTCTTCATACTGTCCGGTCAACATGCTGGCGATGCAGCGGGCGGTGTCAAAATAATAGGGATGCGGGTCAAACGGCATGATGGTACGGCACCGCGTGAGCATGGACAGCGCCTCCTCAGCCTTGCCGATATAGCAATGGGTAATCGCACTGAACCCCCATGTATAGGCGCAGTTCGGATTGGCCAGGAGGGAGCGGTCAAATAACTCAAGAGCGCCGCCAAAATCATGGTGAATGAAGGCTTCCAGATGTCCCAAGATAGCCAGCACAATATCGTCATGAGGACACAGCTCGATCGCACGATGGGCCAAATCGCGAATTTCATCGCGGGTAGCCTGCTGGTCCGCCGCATAGCCCTGGCCGATTTCGATGGATTTCAGAAACGCCTTCCAGGCAACCGCCTCTCCATATTGGGGATACATCAGAAGCGCCTGATCAAGATACCCATCGGCAAGTGTGACCGCTTCCTTGGAAAACTTGAACATGATCGATTTAGCGCGGGTCACGCACTGGCGGGCATTGAGTTGAGGGTCCGGTGTATTGGTTGCCTTTTCCATCTCCTGCAATTCCACAAAGCGAATAAGTTCGATCGCCGCCTGAACGGCCGAACGTTCCCCTGCTTCAGGCAAATCCCGCATGTGGTAATTCAGGCGTTTCGTCCATAAAATATCGCCGCTACGCCCCTCCAGCAGCTGAATAAGAAGTCCGACCTGAGCGTGACGGGAGACTACGTGCCCGCGGATCGCATAATGCGAAAAAATCGCGCGCCCTTCCTGCCCGCCGCCAATCAGGGCGTTTTGCACATGCGGCAAGGATGAGTCCCGGATAGAAAAGCGCCGGTTGCGGCAAAGCTGCTCGCACAGATCCGTGCGAAAAATCTGGGTAAAAAAGTCCAGAACAGAATCGGATCCGGAGACCTGAAACGGCTGCACTTGAATAACCGGTCGCATCAGCACTTCGTTGAGCTGGGCGGCTGGCGCAATCAGCGCCGATCCGACCTCCGCCGGGATCCTCCGTTTTGTTGCCTGCCGGATCTGTTCTGCCAGCGCCAAAGTCTCCTCCGACGGCTCAATCCCCAATTCTTCCTGCAGGCATCGGGTACAGATATCGAATTGTTTCAGGGCCGCGGCACTGTCGCCCTGATCGTGATAAAGCTGCATAATGACGCGGTGAGCTTCTTCATGGGAGCCGTTGAGCGCAATGATCTTGAGCGCAATCTCTTTAAGGGTTGGTCCCGATGCCCTGTTTTGAAGCATGAAATCCAGAAGGCGGTCCGATGCGATTCCGAAATCCGCGTCGCGCCGGCTGCATTCGGTCACCTGCCAGTCATCAAACGCATCTTCCTCTATGATGCAATCTTCCAACAGGCGGCCGGACGCTTCCAGAACTAGGCTGGTGGCCTGGTCCACATCGAAGCTGCTGGCACAGGCAGAGGCGATACGGGCGTCAATCCAGAGACCCGCCAGGTCAAGTTTCAGAAATTTCTTGTCCGAAGAGAAAAATTGCGTGCCGAATCTGCTTTCCGTTATTTTGATTTCGCGGACAGCCTGCCGCAGACTGGCACGAGGATCCTTGCCCCGGCCCCACAGCAATTCTGCAGCCTGACTTCTTTTCACGATCCCGGTTGGCGAAAGCGCCAGAAAAGCAAGCAGAGCCTGTGCTTTATCCCGCATGGGCGGAGCAAGCTGGCCGCCGGCAAACTGCCAGCGGAAATGCCCGAAGAGAAAGAGCCTCACTTCGCTCATAGGCGTATTCCGGCAGTCGTTCTATCCCGCACGGCCATATCTATGACTTACTCTCGCTCACATCCACACTCAATCAGGCTGCTTTTAAAACATCCGCCTAGCTATATTAGCCTTCCCGAGCATAAAAAGTAAATATAGAAGAAACTAAATGCACGCCAAACGGGCCGCCCTCCAAGCCGCACTCACGCTGGATTTTGCTAACGTCACCGCTCCTTATTCTAGTAAAAACATGAAGAATATTCAAAAAAAGATAAGTGGTCGTAGGCTATTTGGATCATGACTTGGCCGTGTCTCTATGGCGGTATTGATCTTGCCGGACCCACCGTCACCTCGATGAACAAGGTCAGGCACATGCGCTCGGCAGAGGAGAGTTCATACCCCGCTCTCTTCCGATTGGTAGAATTGGATTTTTGCCGGAAGCATGAGGCGCAGCGTTGGACAAGGAGACCAGAAAAACACTCTCACCTCACTCGAGACGGACCAGCCATCTCTGAAACGGGTGTTGCTTCAAACCATCCCGGATTTGAAAAGCAGCCATCATATCGCCTGCGAATAGACCATTTTAAATAATACAGCTCGCTGTACGTCAAATTTACCCCTTTGACGTACAGTTTTTTTTGACCTCAGAGAAGATGCAAATTGGTGGCGATCGAGACAGCCTGCGTTCGGTTTTTCGCCTGCAGGTCTTTCATCAGGTTGGAGACATGAACCTTCACAGTGCCCGCGGAGATACCCAGCTCATCCGCAATGGCCTTATTGGATTTCCCCTCAGAGATGGCCTGTAGGACCTGAATCTGTCTGGGCGTCAGAATTTGCCTGATACCTTCTGAAAAGCGCACCCTGTGTGATCGGACATCGGTCTCGGACGCGTTGGCTTCATAACTGTCATGAGCTTCCGGCGGGAAATACTGTCCGCCCGCCAAAATCAACTGAACCGCGGCAAGCGTGATATCCCGGGATGCCGACCGATCCAGAAACCCCCGAATGTTGTAGCGAAAGATTTCCTTCACCAGGGGTTTGCTGATGGCATCCCCGACCACCAGGATCGGCGTATCCAGCGCATAGTCCTTAAGCTGGCTCATCATCGATTGCAGAGAATCCGAATATCCGTCGACCGATAACAAGACAATATCAGCACTGTGTTCCTC
The DNA here is from genome assembly GCA_039975135.1 of Sneathiella sp. Taxonomy (GTDB): domain Bacteria; phylum Pseudomonadota; class Alphaproteobacteria; order Sneathiellales; family Sneathiellaceae; genus Sneathiella. Next base: position 332,841 of record JBDWHS010000027.1, read on the forward strand.
CAGACACTCTATTGTCTCCTCCACCGATCCGGCTTCACATATCGTACAGTTGTTAAACCGGCCTTCCAATGCCATTCGGAAGCCCTGCCTGCAGATTTCAGATCTATCAACTATTAAAGCACGCATTAAGAGAACTTTCTTTTTGTCATTTCATCCCTGAGCCGGAGAGAAAATAGCAACCAATTCTTCTACTGTTAAGTCCTCCTGTGCTTAAATTTATCAAAACATAACAATAGTTTGTATGTTTTCCCCCACCAGATGTTTTTCAACCCAAACGGCATAATCTTTTAGTTATAATTAACCATATACAGAATATCAGATACGTTGAATCACTGTTTGTTTCAAATCAATCAAAATTCTAATATTCCGATATATGATTCGTTAACCGGTTAATTTAGTTTCTAAACTCACTCATATCAGATATGATTCCGGCAACGGCTGTCTTTCCTCACTCTGCCAGTTTAGAATTAATCCAACATTGATAACGCTTCCTATAATTACTTGCAACTCATTGATTCTAAACGATTTTTCCCTTTACATAGCGAAAAACCCAATGCTATAGAATAGCCAGCTAAATGATGGAGGAGCCTGGCCATGAAGGGTGACAAGACTGTTATCCAGCATCTCAACAAGGTGCTCAAAAACGAATTAACGGCGATAAATCAATACTTTCTGCATTCCAGAATGGCCGGAGACTGGGGGCTCGAAGAACTGGAGGAGAAAGAATACAAGGAATCGATTGTTAAGATGAAGATGGCTGACAAGGTCATCAAGCGGATCCTCTTCCTTGAAGGCCTGCCCAATTTACAGGATCTGGGCAAATTGATGATCGGCGAGGATGCCGAAGAAATCATCAAATGCGATATGAAAATGGATCAAGCCTGCCACATGGTGCAAAAAGCCGCACTGGCTGCCTGCGAAAAGGCCCAGGACTATGTCACCCGGGAAGTCCTGGAGGACATCCTGGAAAAACAGGAAGACCATATGGACTGGCTGGATATCCAGCAGGGTCTTATCAAATCCATGGGTTTGAAAAACTACATTCAGTCACAAGCATCCTGAGCCTAAGGAGAGCATCATGAAGGGCAGTAAAAAAGTACTCGATCAATTGAATGAACTCCTCAAAGGAGAGCTGACCGCCGCCGATCAGTATTTCGTTCATTCTGAAATGTATAGCGACTGGGGCCTGACCGCCCTGTATGAACGCCTGCATCATGAGTTTGAGGAAGAGCTGGAACATGCCAAGCGGCTGATCGAGCGGATCCTGTTTCTGGAAGGCGTTCCCAAAGTCGGCGCACGGGACAAATTGCTGATCGGCAAGGATGTGCCGAGCATGCTCAGAAATGACCTGAAATCCGAGCTTGGTGTCGTTGCCGCGCTTAAGAAGGCGATCAAAATCTGCGAAGAGGAGCAGGATTATCAATCCCGTGAAATTCTGGTGAGCCTGCTGGAAGACACAGAAGAAGATCATACCTACTGGCTTGAGAAACAGCTTGGTCTGATCGACAAAATGGGACTTGAAAACTATATCCAGTCTCAGACGAGTTCTTAACAGCACCCGCTTCTAACAACGAGACTGGATCCATGATGGCGGGCGGGACTTTCGAGTGTCGCACATCATCATGAGCTGACCGTTGGCCCCCGTCCCCCTGGAGGCCAGCGGTCAAAACCGCCGTTTTTCCCTCTCTCCAGCTCCCCGAAAAATCAACCCAGCTCCTTGTTCATTGTCTCAATTTAATAAATTCACTTGACATATTTGCGAATGATTATCATTATCATTATTAATATCACGCAAATGGATTTGTCATGCACCAGCCGGAAGCTTTACCAAACGCCCTCACTCAGCTGAGTTTTTCTGAACAGCTGACCCTCTGGAGTGTCCGATACTGGGCTGAAGCCTTTCGCAAGGACTATTCGCCCTATTCTGTGTTGAAAGACGCTTATCGTCTGGCCAAGGCCCCCGATGGCATGGCAGCCCTGGACGCCTTTATGACGATCCTCATTTCGGGTAACAGCCGAACGGTGGATATCCGCTGCCTCTGCTGCAGCGGTATTTCCCCGGATGAATGGCGTATTCTGCAAAGCCTCGCACTGACCCAGGAGAGAAACCCCTATGCCGCGGCCCCTCTCCTCTCCCTTTTCCTCGACCCCACCGCGACCCGCGCTATCCTGCCCGTTATAAAAAGCTGGTCCGCCTGCCTGTCAGACGGGCGTCATACTCTTCCTGTCCGCGAGCAAGCCCTCGACATCGCCCGCCGCCCTACATTTGCTCCCGCGCCTTATACGCAAGAGAGCCTCCCCCCAAAAGAAGAAAGCCCCGCCCTTCATTAAAGGCGAGGCTTTTTACGTAAACAAGCATCCACTATATTTCAGTTAGTTTTACACATCACGATTAACGCCGCTGCCTGTAACCGGCGAAATTCTAGCTGTTTCGAGGCCCTCCGAGATAAAAGAAGCGCATATTGCGACCTTCTCTTTTGAAGAGTATACTGAATATATTCTTCTCATATAAAGAGGGAGACATTGGGGGATGTCGGAAGACCAGGAACAAGAAGAAACGCCGCCATCGGAAGGATCACTCTCACAAACGGACGGACCCGGATCGGGCGATGCATCTGGCGAGCACAGGATCATTGACCATCTGGCCGCTGCGGATGCTCTGGAGAAGCAGGCAAAAGAGAAAAAGGCAAATGCAGATCAGTTTCTGCGTCGCGGTATCCTGTTTGCCAGCGCCGCTATAATCGGCCTGATCTTTGTCGTGGTCGGCGGCGAGGATGTCGTGCGTAAAGTCCTGGCCAAACTCTCCCCGAATGCCATCGAGGAACAGGCCCAATATGATGCCCGCGAAGCGACCCTGGCCGCCGAAAAATATAATGTGATCAACAACAAACTGTCCGAGATCACCCGGGATCTGTCGATGCGTGAGCAATCAGAAAAACAAATGGCCGATTTACGCGAAGCCCTGAAACGCAACGGGATTGACAAAATCAGCAATCTGGATGCTTTGCAGTCAATCCGGCGGGACAATGATGCCATCCTGCAGACAATCAGATCCTTCAAGGACGAGATCGACCGGCTGATGCCCTCCCTGAACCGAATGCGCGAGGATTTACCGCGCCTGAACGAGGAAATTGCGGTTGCAACGTCCACCCTGCTCGAGACTGAAAACCGCCTCAAAAGCCTGACACTGCAGATTCAACGGGAAAAAGACATAGCAGAAGCCGAAAAGCAAACCCGTATCCGAGCGGTCCAATCAGAAATTAAGGCGACAGAAAAGGAACTCAACTTCGCAATAGGCAAGCGTAACAGTCTCACAGAACAAATAGTAAAGATGCCTCCTCGGATAGTTGTAAAAAAAGAAGAACTTGACCAACTCATTGTTCTGATCGCCCGGAAAAACGAAATGCTTGACCTTTTGAAAGAGCAGCTTTCGCAAGCCCAAGCCAGAGCCTCCACCTCCCTCGACCAGCAATCGGAATTGAATGCGGCCCAGCGACAGTTCGATACCAAACGCGCAGATCGCGGCGTCCTGCTGACCCGCCGGGATGCCCTCAAGAGAGAGAGTGATGGGTTTCAAGATGCCATCAACACCCTGAGGCAGGATTTATCGGAAGCGGAAAAGAAACGTTTGCAGATCGAGCAGGATCTGGACAAACAGAAGCGCCTTCAGGTCACCTTGGAGGATGAGGAAAAAACACTGCAATCCGCCCTTCAGAAGATCACGAGTGTTGTGAGTACTCCTCTGTCCGACTTGAATTTCGCCCATGCGGATCAAACGGCGCGGCTGGATGAGGCGAAGCTTGCCTGGAACAACGCGGAAGTGCGCGCCAAGGACTCCCAGCGCGCCGCGTTGGAGGCCAGTCAGTCAGGCAGCCTGCAGACCTTGCTCACCCGCGGCGGCGCGATTGCCGGTGCGGTGGGAATTTTGATCCTGGTCGTGCAGATTTTCGTCAATTCCACCCGCTACCATATCCGGCTTGCCGATCTCTATCAGGCACAGGCCAACGCCTTTCGCGCCTCAAACGGCAATCTGGAGACAGCAAAAATTCTGCTGCAGAACCTCTCCCCCCTCTCAGTGGATTTTGGCAAAACCCCAACCAGTCTATATGAAAAAGCCATGGACACCGTCCGGGACGTCGCCAAATCCAAATCCCCATAAGATATCACATGGCTCAAAGGATCCTCCTCCTATAACCGGCCGACGCGGATCACGGCGCGGCCGAGAATTTTCAGGCTGTCCATTCCCTCGCCTGAAATCGCCCAGGACGGATAGTGAGGATTGTCGGAGCGGATTTCCAGGCCGGTCGGGGAGAGGAAGACCCGTTTGATAACCAACGTGTCATTCATCAGAATCGCGCAAATGCCGCCATCCATAAGACTCGTATCCGCCAGATTGATCAGCACCTCGTCCTTGGAACGCAGGGCCGGTTCCATACTGTCGCCATCCACCTCGACAACGGCCAATTGATCCACACTCCCTGCGATAATGGATTTCAGCCATTTGCGATTAAACGGTATGTGATCAACCACCTGCTCAATATCCGGAAAAGCGCCGGCCCCGGCCGCCAGGCGAATGTCATAACGCGGCAAGCGAACAATATCATCGACGTCGGGGGCAGAAGGCAAACGCCCGTCCCGGATCAGATTTTCAACCGTTACACCCAGCGCAGCAGCAATAGGTTCCAGTTTTTCTGACCGAATGGATTTGGTGCGACCGGAGAGTAGATTGCGAACAGAATCTGTCGCAACACCCGCCTTTATTTCAAGAGCCTTATATGTCCGAACATCCATTTCATACATGAGTTTACGGATATTTTCTGACAAAACCGAAAGTTTAGGTGTCATGCTTGCCTCGCTTTTTACCTACATACGGCAATAATGCATATTTGAGGTATCTTATTCAAGCTAAAAACATCCTACTTATTTATCAAAAATATGAAATCTTCTCAGATATAGCCGTATCAGTTGAATATTTATACCGGCAGACAGACTCTCTTCAAGACCCGCAGAAGGATATTTTTCTCAAGAAGAAGTATGATTTGACCGGTAACTCTTACTTTATTTATTCTAATTCAATATTCACACCAAGCTAATGATTAAATAAAGAAAAATACCGAATAATACTGAGCGAAAGAAAAAGACCGTCCCTCCTTCTGCCAGCCTGCCTCTCGCGCATTTGACACATTTCAACCACGCTCGTTCTTCGAGTATTTTGATAGAATATGTAAAAATCGGTAAATTTACCGAAACCGGTAAAACTGCAAAAGCAAACTGACCCAATACACCGCTATGATCCGGAAACCCGGCAACATCTGACTCATTTCTTGCAATCAAATCAGATGATCTCTATATTTATATCATATGATATTTATGGAGACATTATATGGCCGCCCCTCTCGCATTCCCAATCCAGGACAGGTTTGATCCGGTGAGCGACTCACGGGAAATCACCATGATCGTCAAGGCTCTGGTGAAAACCATGGCACTCTGGAAAGTGAGTAATACAGAAGCGGCGGATTTGCTGGATGTGCCAATCGCGACGTGGAACCGTATGAAAAGGGGGCACTATAAGGGAACACTCGATCGGGACAAGGTCACCCGGGCCAGCCTGCTGATCGGAATTTTCAAGGGATTACGCCTTTTGTTCAATGGCCCTCTCACCTACGGCTGGGTCAAGCAACCCAATACCGGCCCGCTCTTTCACGGACATCCGCCGCTGGATTATATGACCCGCGGTATTCCGGCACTGATGGCGGTCCGCCATCATATTGATGCCCTTCGGGGCGGATCGTGACTCAGGAGATACCGCCAGACTTGCCCAATGACTTGCCCATTATTCACTTTACCGACCCGGCCACCGTCCGCCTGATCTCGCAGGCTTATATTACCGAGCCGGCGCTTAGTCCCCTGGCCGATGATGAGGAGGCTCTGGATTTTCTGGCTGCCCTGGAGATCCGCACTTCTGCACGGCAAAACGCGGTGGTCCCGCTGCCCGACGATATTCTGCCTGAAGAGTTGCTGACCGAAGCCCACGGTCCTGGCTGGAGTTATGTCAATGCAGCCTTCTGCCACACCCGCCCCACCGGCAACCGTTTCAATGGCCCTGAACGGGGTGCCTGGTATGCGGCCTATGGTCCGGCCGCCGCTCAGACGGCGCAGGCTGAAGTCTGTTATCACCTGACGCGAGAACTGTCCTATACCGGAATTTACGACAATATCACCGCCTACCGGGAACTGCTCGCCGGATTTACCGGCGAATTTTGCAGCCTGCAGGATATCCCGGATGCTCTTTGTCTGAACGCTGATACAGACATCGCCTATCCCGCCGGACAACAACTGGCTGGGTCTCTTCGAAAACAGGGTCATCCGGGCCTGCTTTATCCCTCTGTTCGGAACTCTGAGGGCACATGCCTTGCTGCCTTTCGTCCGGGTCTTGTGCAGAATATCCGCCAAGGCGATGGCTGGCAGTTTCAGTGGACCGGTACGTCAGAGCCCAAGATCATGAGGCATCCGCTATGACCGCCCGGAGGACAGTGCCGGAAATCACCTTTTCCCGGTTGACCGAGATCGACCCCGCCGAGATAACATCCCATATGACCGATCCGCGATTGCGCCTTCATATGCCTCTGCTAAAAGGCGTTTGGATGCCGCACAAAACAACGGATTTTATCAACGCCAAAGAGACTTGCTGGCGGCGCGACGGATTGGGTCATTGGGCGATTTTAGCGGATCATCAATATGCCGGATGGGGCGGCTTTCAAAAAGAAGGCGAGGAATGGGATTACGCTTTGGTGTTGAAGCCTGCGCATTTTGGCCTGGGCTTGCAAATCACGCGTCAGGCGCTTTCTTTCGCTCGAAAGGAAGCCCGTATCGCCTCTGTTATGTTTTTACTGCCCCCGAGCCGCACAAAGCTGGCTGCCCTTAAACGGCTGGGCGCGAAATATGTCGGAAAAATTGACTATGAGGGAGAGATATTCCTGAAATATCTGTTGGAGACCGACTCGTAAAAGGCAGGCCCGCTTGGGAAGCGGCGGCATTGTTACCGCCTGATATGAACGGCTACCCGGCGCGTTTTCCCACCTCCCGGCTCTTTTCCAGCGCGTCTATAATCTCTTCATATTCGCGCAGAAACCGCCCGTGAGCCTCGAAAGGAAGCAGGCCAACCGGTCTCTCTCCTTCATCCGGACCGGGCGGTGTCAATCCCCAGACATCCCGGATTTCAGTGTCGCTGGAATTGAGCAAATCCTGAAGTTCGATGGCCAGGATGCGTTTGTGAGCGTCTTCAACAGCATCCGGATGCGGATTTCCGGCAAGATTGAAGCGGGTCATTATGGCCTTGCGGATCCGCTCTTCTGCTTTTTGAAAAAGTGGTATCTGCACCTTGACCGATTGCGGCAACTCTCCCAGATAAGCCGCTGGCGCACCATTCAGCAATCCTCTCAGCCGCATTTTTGGTCCGTAGCCGATCAAGGCCCGGGACACCAGAACGCCATGCTCAGCTGCGGAAAAGAACCGATCACTATGACCGCCAAATTTGGCAAGATTGGACAAAGCATGTGCGATATCACCAATATTGATTGCCGGTGGATCAGACTCCACTGAATTACAAAACAAACCACTAAACAACTTCATTGCCAATACCTCCAAAATAGCTTGACGTCGCCCTGAAGACACGGAAAGTTTCTCTTGAATGTGCCTTTGAAAACAGTTCCGGACCTGCCTCTTCCGGGCAGGAACTGATAAATCTGTTCGAAAATTCCTGACGGCTGCCAAGGTTCTCCTGGACACCCGCTGAAAGCGTTCCGCAGGCTTGATGCCTGCTTGTATAATCCCGGTTTGTCAGATTCCCCCCTCCCTCCAGCGTCCAGTAGAGTGCTGTCAGTAGAATAACGGTCAACATGCCGATAACCGCGCATAACGCGTATAAAGACAGAACAAGCCGCCTAATGAATGTTCGCATTTGTTGAGTTGGAAATTTGATCATTTTGTGCTTTTTTTGTGGCAGAACACTTTTTTTTAGGATGCCTGCCCTGCAAGACGGGTCCCGGATGAAGCCTGTCTTCTCCACCTCCTGTGTATCTGACCTGTCCTTAAGACACGTGGTGAGCAGCGCTATCCTGCTCAAGTTTACTCATCTGCCGCCGAGCCGTTTGCCCGGACAATTGGCGCAACCGCTGACTGTCTCCAGAGGTCGACAAATCTTCCAAACACAATGTGGCCTGCCGGCGGATTTTCTCAAAAGGGGAATGCCCGGACAAGGTGGACAATTCCCAATATCGCTTTGATTGACGTTCCAGATTTGAAACTTGCATTTTCAACTTCCTAGTTACCTAAAAGAGGCATTAATGCCGCTTCAAGAGAACCATAAAGCCAAAACACTCGGTATGCAAGTGTATTTATACCGCATTTCGGTACAAAATTACTAAATCACGGTAAAAAAATGCATATTTAACGCATAAATGGTATTTATTAAGGTAAAGGCAGCTCTCAGACCGTCACTTCCTTACTGAAGTCTGCCGACACGCACAACGGCCCGGCCGACAATACGCATATTGTCCATCGCCCGCCCTTTAACCGTCCAGGACGGATGTTGGGGGTTGTCTGAGCGGATCTCCAAACCATCCGGAGACAGAAAGACCCGCTTGATGACCAAGGTATCATTCATCAGAATGGCACAAATACCGCCATCAACGATTGAGGTATCCGCCAGATTGATCAGGACCTCGTCCTTGGAACGGATGGAAGGCTCCATACTCTCCCCGTCCACCTCGACAACAACAAGCTGCTCAAGACTACCGGAAATGATGGATTTCAGCCATCTGCGGTTAAACGGAATGTGATCGACAACCTGTTCACTGTCAGGAAAAGCCCCGGCTCCCGCCGCCAGGCGAATATCATAGCGCGGCAAGGTCACAATATCATCACCCTGCGGCTCCTGCGGCTTCTGATCTTCACGGATCAGATCTTCTACCGTCATGTTCAGGGCTGCCGCAATGGGTTCCAGTTTTTCAGCCCGGATCGACTTCGTACGTCCCGACAGCAGATTGCGAACAGAATCTCGCGGAACACCCGCCTTTATCTCCAGCGCTTTATATGTCCGAACATCCAGTTCGTACATCCGCCGACGGATATTTTCGGATAAGATCGAAAGTTTGGGCGTCATACCTACCTCAGTTTTTTACCTTCACACGGCAATACTGCATATTTTAGGTATCGACTTCAAGGCAAAAACAGGCCGTTTTTACGCAAAAACAAGGAGTTTTCGGTAAAAATAATCGCTTAAATTGAGTTATTTAATTTAAGAAAACGTATATGGATATTGCATAAATCCGGCACTAAGATCGAAAAAATAGAAATAATTATTCCTTGACGAACGGTATATTTGCCGATATTTGATTAATATACCGCTTAACGGCATATTAAGGAATAAAAAATGCGAGATACTGTCCAGAAAAAGCCCCTACACACCTCAGACCCACACCCCGCCTCCGCGATAACAACGCCCGATCCATCCCCTTCCATTCAACAATGCAATGCCTGCAATGCTCGTTTTTCGGGTAGGTCTCTTATTTGTCCGCTATGCGGTAAATTTACCGAAATCGGTATAAAACGCACTCGTTTTTTTCGCAACAAGACTCTTTTGAGCCAGAAGCAGGAGGATTGAGGATGCCGCGGATCAAAAAATGTCAATATCCTCTCTGGGGCGATACCCTTCCCCCTTTAAGCGAACTCAACGATGACCGCCATTACTGCAGCGCGCCCGTCAAAAAAGGCTCCAGCTATTGCACCAAGCACCATGCGGTTTGCTGGACAGACCGGGATCCGGATGCCCCGAAAGTCAAATGGAATTACACCCGGTCGGACGCCTCCTGATCCATTCCATAGCACCGCCCCCTATCGTCTCGCCTCTGCCGCTCCCGGCCTCCCCTTTGCTGTTCTGGACTTAAAGCAAATGAAAAAGATGGATTTTCAGCGTATCAACGCCGCCGCCCTGGCCGCTTATCCGGGCTTGCTCCGCTCCTGGATGCCGGGCGGCAGAATACGGGGAAGTGAGTATATCGCGCTGAATCCAACCCGGAAAGATACGACAGAGGGCAGCTTCAGTGTCAATATCACCACGGGAAAATGGGGCGACTTTGCCATGCCCGGTGCGACGGGCGGCGACCCGATCAGCCTCTTTGCCTATCTGATGGACGTCTCGATGATCGATTCTGCCATCCTTCTTTCCAAGGCACTTGGCCTACAGCCCGAGTCAGGTGTTGTCATATACGACAGACCCAAAGAGCGAACCATCACCCCGATCCTGCCGGTGCCGCCACGCGGGCTGGCAACGGACGTGCCCCGTCATAAACGGCTGGGCACGCCCTCTGCGACATGGGCGTATAAGGACAAAGACGGGCAGCTTCTTGGCTATACCTGCCGATTTGATCAGCCCGACGGCAGCAAGGAAATTTTACCTCTAACCTGGTGCAAGGCAGAAACGGGCGCGGAATTCTGGACCTGGAAAGGCTTTCCAGCGCCGCGCCCGTTTTATGGCCTGGATCGGCTGGGCAAAGCCCGCCGCGAGCAGAAAGATCCCCCCCCTATTCTGTTGGTTGAAGGAGAGAAAGCGGCCGACGCCGCCGCCCGATTATTGCCGGAATTTACGGCTCTCACATGGCCGGGAGGTAGTCATGGCCTTAACAAAGCCGACTTTGGCTTTTTAACAAGAGAAAAGGTCGTCATATGGCCCGACGCCGACAAAGCGGGCATGGAAGCCGCCGAACTTGTGCAGCTCCTGTTGCCAGGCACCCTGGTCCTGCTTCCTGACGACTCCGCTCCGCCGGGTTGGGATGCCGCAGATGCAGAGGCCGAAGGCTGGACAACTGCCGAGGCTTCTGAATGGGTTCGCAAGAAAATGATCACCGCGACCGATATTGCCCCGCTTCCTGTGCCGCCCGCCCCCAAAGAAGACGACCAAGACATCCGTGTAAAACCACCCTTCCGCATATTGGGGTATAACCGGGGCCTGTATTATTATCTGCCGGAATCCTCTTCGCAGATTGTCGAACTGACGGCGCAGGCCCATAACAAACTCAATCTGATGCAGCTTGCCCCTCTCTCCCATTGGGACGAATGGCATCCCGGACGGGGCGGCAACATTGCCTGGGACCTGGCTGCCAATGCCCTGATGTCGGCCTCTCACCGGGCCGGGGTTTTTCGCGCCCATGAAAAACGGCGCGGGCGCGGTGCCTGGCTGGATGACGGACGGACCGTCCTGCATCTGGGAGACAGGTTGGTGGTAGACGGCACCGCGCTTCCCGTTCGCTCCCTGGACACCGACTACACGTATGAAAATGACACGCCGCTTGGCATTGATCAGGACAAGTCCGCCACGGATATCGAGGCGGAGAATTTTCTCAATATCTGCAAAGCCCTGCAATGGGACAGGCCGCTCTCTGCGCTGGCTCTAGCAGGTTGGTGTGTGATCGCCCCGCTTTGTGGCGTTCTCACCTGGCGGCCCCATATCTGGATCACCGGCCCGGCGGGCAGTGGGAAGACCACGGTGATCCGCGATATCATCGGCCGGGTGGTCGGACCCATCGCGCTGCAAGTGGAATCCAAGACCACCGAAGCCGGTATCCGGGCCGAACTGGGCTTCGATGCCCGCCCTATTATCTTTGACGAAGCGGAGGCCGAGGATGAGCGTGCCGGCCGCCGCATGCAGGGCAATCTGGATCTGGCGCGGGTCGCCTCATCGGAATCGGGCGGGATCATGTATAAGGGCAGCTCATCGGGCAAATCCATCGCCTACCGGATCCGCTCCTGCTTTTGTTTCTCTTCCATCAACACCTCGGTTCAGCATCATGCGGACGAGACGCGGGTGACCTTGCTGGTCCTCTCCAAAATTCTTGCGAACACCCACCAGCAAAGGGCCGATAATGAAGCCCATTTCAATGAATTAATGATCCGTATTTTAGACTGCCTCACCCCTGAATTCTCCTCTGCTTTGATGATGCGAACAGTTTCCAGCCTGCCGGTCCTGCTACAGAATATAGAAACGTTCGCGCGCGCCGCCTCCCTTGTGTTGGGCAGCCGCCGGGTGGGAGATCAACTGGGCCCCTTGCTGGCCGGTGCCTGGCACTGCCAGTCGCGCGAGCCTGTCGAGATGGAGGCGGCCGTCGCCTGGATCCGCGATCACGATTTTAGTGAACATACCCCCGATACCAGCCGCGCCGATGAGAACCGGTTGTTGCAATATATCGTGGAATGCGTCCTCAGGGTCACCACCGGAAACGGCACCACGGTGGAACGTTCTGTCGGCGAGATTATTGGCATCGCGCTTGGGAATCCAGACTTCAGTCTCTCGCCTGACATCGCCCAGAAGACGCTCCGCCGTCACGGCATTCGCATCGGCGCGCCCGGCGACTCCCTGCACAAACCCACGGTGGTCTTTTTCAGCACCACGTCGGAGGCACTCCGGCGCCTGCTCAAAGGCACCAGCTGGTCCGCCAACTGGCGGCGCCCGCTGCTCTCCTTGCAAGGCGCAAACCCCTCCCGCACCAACATCCGCTTCACCCCCGCCCTCTCCACCCCGGCGGTCTCCCTGCCGGTGGCGCTGTTTGAGTGAGGAGGAGAGCGGTGCCCCAAAGTGAGGCCTGTGTGTGTTGCTGAGTGATACTGAGAGGCGCAGCGTTGCACGGGGAGGTTTTGTTAACATGTTTAGCCTCAGTCGCCGGCGGTCGCATCCACTCCCTTAGGCTTTCGCTGCAGGAGCGGCGGGGCGCATCGCGCCCTTGTGCATTGCGCCGATAGATCAGTGGTTCCCGAATACCGTGGATAGGCGGGTGTGAGTGTGCATCATCGCTGGACCTGAATGCCTCGCTCGCAAGTAACACAGGTTGTCTTTGAGAGCACTGTCACTCAGTCCATGCAATTACACACGAGACACTCAACCGATTTCGCCTGGCACCCAAGGCCGCGACTGCGGCCCGGGCCCACTGGCCCGAAAGCCTAAGCAAGCGGAAGCCTGCGCCGGCGGGCCTGCCTAAGGCTTTAGCCGGTGGCAGCACAAATATGAGGCTAACGAAACAACAAGACCTCTCCGCGCAACGCTGCCCCTCTCCGTAAGCCCTCCTCTTGACATGTCAAAAATCTTTGACTACATAAATGTCAAATATTTTTGACATAAAGGAATGCTCAATGTCGACTCATATGAAATTTGTGATCGGTCTTTCGGTGATTATGTTTATCCCCCTCCTCTGGCATTTTGCGACCGTTTTTGGGTATCTGGGCGATGCGCCTCAGACGCGCGGTGAGTTTTTCCTGAGGATCGGGTTGATTGCAGGCGGGTTTGTCGTCCTTTCCGCCCTCACAGCGATGATTGTCTCGGCCCGGCTGGGTGGCGACGAGATCGAACCGGACGAGCGGGAGTGGCTGATTGAAACCAGGGCAGAGCGCAACGGTGGCTGGGTTCTGATGGCCGGTCTGATCGCCGTGATGTGGTTTGCTTTCTCCGCGCAGGAGCCGATGGATATCGCCAATATCGCCCTTGCCATTCTGGCGACCGGTGAAGCGGTCAAAGTGGCCTCCGGTCTCTTGTATTTGCGCGGCAGGGCATAACGGATGGGAAAGAAACCGCCGATTACCAACTGCATCCGCAGCCTGCGTGAGCAACACGGCCAGATGAGCCAGGCAGCCCTTGCCAAGGCGATCGGCGTCACCCGCCAAACCATCATTGCCATCGAACAGGGTCACTACTCACCCTCTCTGGAAAGCGCCTTTCGCATTTCCCGCGTTTTCTCGGTCGGGCTGGAGGATGTGTTTGGCTGGGAAGGCGAAAATGAATGAGGGATGGCCCTCCCCGGCCCCTCCCTCATACAAAGCCCATACAGCCTTCATACATCCCCAAAAACCTTGCCCCTCCCTCTCATTCCTGTATTCTGTGAATAGTATGCCGATTTCAGGTATATAATTTCATGAGAAACAGATTTCTTTCGTCAGACTCGTCTCAGTCATACACACCACTTCAATCTCATGAATACTCAATAATCATTTAAAAACAATACTTAATGATATGTATGAGTTCTGTATATTGCTGTATGCCGATGCCTCTGTATTTTTGCTTTTGCCTTTTTTCAAAAAAAATGAAGAAAATTGAACGGTATATTTGCGATTTTGCGGTATTTTTGGTATATCGCGAAAAGTTGTCGGCTGGCGCCACCCTGTCTCTCGCATTGCCTTGCACCGGTGCTGGCTGACAACGCCTTATTCATTCAGGGGCAGCCTGCCCTGCCAGCCTCATTTTACGGGAGTGATATATGAGTGCCCCGAAACCCGCGACCTATAATCTTCATTGCCATCAGGGTGTTGATTTTGATTTCACTTTCTCCATGAAGGATGGAAATGCAGCCGATGTTAATTTTGCCGGAGCCTCCCTCTGGCTCACGGTATACAGCAATCAGCGCAAATCTGAAGAAGTGGTCAAGCTTTCCTCTGCCGGCGGCGCCATTACGCAAGCCCCTGGCAATCTGGAAGTGTCCGCCGCCATGAACGGTACACTAACCGACAGTCTGGCGGCGGGCGCGCACAGTTATGATCTGGATGTGGAATTTACCGATCTCACACGCTGGCGCATTTTTGAAGGCAAGTTTACCGTTCATGAAGGGAGCTTCGCATGACTACTGTCAGTCCTGAGCAGAATGTCTTCGGCATTACCGTGACCGACGAGGTGATCCAGCTGACGACCGATTACAAACAAGGTTTGGCGGGGCCCGCAACCGGTGACTATCTGGAAGATAGCGGTGCCGCCAGCGCGTCAAAATCCTGGTCCTCCCTCAAAGTCTCGGGCTTGATTGGCGATCTGGCAACTCTAAGCACGACCGATAAAAGTGATCTGGTATCGGCTTTGAATGAAATTAATGCTGCCGTCGCCTCCTCGAGCGGGATCGATGACGGGATCACCAGCAGCGCTGCAACCTGGTCCTCCACCAAAATATCGCAAGTCACGGGCTTGCTTCCCACCTTGCAAACCACAGAAAAATCCAGCCTGGTCGCCGCAATTAACGAGGTCAAGAACAGCAGCGGATCCGGCTTGGCGATTAATGATGGCGCACCTTCGACAAGTGCCGTCTGGTCCTCCAGCAAAACCAATACCGAGATTGCAGCCTTGCTTGTCGATGCATCGACAAGTGCAACAACAGCCTGGTCTTCGTCCAAAATCACAAGCGAGATTTCTGCGGCGACGGGCAGCGTGGTCGGCGGGGCCAGCACCCCGTATAACAGCCTTGCCAAGATCGAGGCCTTGATCCAGTCCAATGATACGGACATCGCGGCGAATGCAGCGGCGGCGGCGGCCAATATGACGGCCGTCGCACAGCGGGTTTCTACGCAAGCCGCGCAAGGTCTGTCCGGAGCAGAACAAGGCAATGCCCGCGCCAATATCGATGTCTATTCAACGACTGAGATCGGTAATCCGGAGACCAATTTCGCAAACACCTTCCAGTCAGGATTGGCCTAACCCATGTCTCTTATCTCGAATATTGAAAATCTGGCGACGGCCATCCGCGATAAATTCAACAGCCTGCTCAGCGTCCATGACAAGGGCAATGTGAGCGGTGCCGTTGCTGTCGATTACGCAGACGGATCTGTCCAGAAACTCACCGTCACAGCAGATATCACCACCCTGACCATCAGCAATTGGCCTGCCGCCGGATCGAAAGGACAGCTTGTCCTCTATCTGGATCTGTCCGCCGATCGGGCCTGCACCTTCTCGGGTGTCACCGGCTGGGCCACCGGCAGCGCCCCTGCCCTTAAAAGCGGCCTCAATGAACTGGTCTTCACCACCATCGATGGCGGTACAAAAGTGATCGGCCACGCCGTTGCACTGGGGATTTAATCCAGGCTTTCTGTTCCTGCGCTCTACTTGCCCCCAAAACCAGCCCGATACGCCCTTCGTTTGGAGAGAGAATAATCAATGGCAACGCTAAAAACCTATCATGTCGCAGACGCAGATCCCTGGGCGGCCAGCCAAACAGTTACGTTTAAAGACCGCCGGGTCACTGCGTCAGGTCAGTTTATCGAAGTGGTTGCCCCCGGAATAACGGGTAATACCGAGCCTGATTTCATAGCTCAGGAAAGCGTCATCCTCGACGATGGGACCGCGCAATGGAAATTCTGCTGCGTGCGGGATTATGCCGTCCTCCCGGATTTGACTGCCGATATCGGCACCGGGCTTTCAAACACGCTGGTCACAGATGATGAAACATGGGAAGTGCTGATCTGGCGGCATGGCAGCGGCAGCGCCTATCAGCATACTGCCAATCCAAAATTTGAATTTTCCGAAGCGTGCGATATTGATCATCGGGTTATTGTCAAGCCTGCCCCAGGTGAAAGCTGGGTCGACAATACCCGCATTGGCACCGACCCGATCCGTTATGATCCTTCGCGCGGCGTTGCCTTTGAAATGAGCGTCTGGGTTGAAGGGATCCAATTCAGTACAAATACCCAGTTTTGCGAATGCCACTCCTTACAAATTAAAACGAACCATACTCATGCAAATGCATTCGTAGGCGGCACGGCCAGAGGTTGTATTGGACATCTTGGTTCGATGGCCGCAAGCAGCCGGTATGCTTTTAGTTTCGTTGGCCTTGCCGAGAACTGCTTTGGTTTTTCCGAACAGACAGCGGATAACGGCAGGATTTTTAACCTCAGTTACGGCATAGGTGCTACCAACTGTACCGCGATATGGTGTGGTACAGGCAGTGCCCCTACCGGCTTTACCGGCTTTCAGATCGGCCACCCTGTAACGCCTGTTAGGAACTGTGTCGCTATCAATTGTGATTCCGGCTTTGGTGGCGGGACAGTCACTTCTTCGAGCAGGACCGGCAATGTATCAGATGACGCCACGGCCTCTCTTGTCTTCCCCACCCAAGGAGATATCATCAACAACGGCACTGGCCTCGCGACCAATACCGCAGACCCCTCAACCGTGGATGCGACACCGCTTCCCAACAGCAGTGCCTTTGCCGTCAATACGAGTGAAACAGATCATAGCAACACACCGACCACAGACGTGTTCGGCTTTGCCCGCACCATTGGCAGCGCGAATTATCGTGGGGCCATCAATAGTTTAACGCCCGGTGGACCCGCACTTCAACGGACCGTGCATATTGCTGACGCGGCGCCCTGGATTGCTGCAGAAGCGTTGAGCATCCGGGATCGCCGGATCACATCGTCCGGCCAGCTAATCGAAGTCACCACTGCCGGCACCACGGGCAGTGATGAACCGGATTTCCAAGGCCGTGAGACCCTCATCCGCGCGGATGGCTCCGTCAGCTGGAAATTCTGCTGCCACCGACAGTATGATCATCCGGCTAGCTTTCTGAATGACATTGGCAATGGCCTGACTGACACGCTGGTGACCGGCAACGAAAACTGGACGGTTTTGATTTGGCATGACAGGCGCGGTCCTTATACCTACAGCAATTATGTGGATGCCAAGCTGGAATTTGCTGAAAATTGCTCCGTTGATCACAAGGTTATTATTCGCCCGGCTCCTGGGGACAGCCTCTGGGACGCGCTCGATCGAACAGTTGATCCGGTTCGCTACGATCCTTCCAAGGGGGCCGCCATCAGACTAACATATAGCGGCAACAGTCTTGCATTCGATATCCGACCAAGCGGGACCTATTGTGAAATTCACGATCTGCAAATTGAGCAGGCCGTTGCGAATGCCACTGGCCTCCGGTCTGAGGCCTCCAATAGCTTGATAAACGGTGTTCTTTGTCATGCGAACCCCACATGTACTGCGACCAGTTATAGCGGACAACGCGGCAAGATACAGAACTGCATCGCCATGTCCGAACAAACTGCAACGACAGGCCTGTCCCTGTTTTCCTTTGGTTGGTCTGCGAATGTATCCAATTGCATGGCCGTGTTTGCCGGCGCGGCAGCACCAACGGGACTGAAAGGATTTAACATCGGCCACGCAGATTCCACATATATGAACAATGTTGCCATCAATTGCGACACTGGATTTTCAGGAGCGGTACCAACAGGCAGCAATTCCGGCAATATCTCTTCTGATGGATCAGCTGCCATTCAATTTTCTGGGGGTATCGATACGATCTCCAACGCAACCGATCTGATCATGGGTCATGCCAGTGCTGCTACCGCCAATTGCCAGCCTCTTGAAGGCTCCTCGATCTTTACAGACAACACATCCGAGATGGATTTCTCGAACACGCCCTCATCGGACGTCTTTGGCCATCCCCGCGCCTCAAACGCGGGGGACGCCTTTCGCGGGCCCATTTGCAGCACTGGAAAAGAGAGTTTCCAGCTGCAACATCGCTACGCCAACTTCGATCTTGGCACGGGTGATAATGATGGAACCAGTGAAGCCAATGCCTGGCAGACCTATGCAGACATGAAAGCTGGCGCCGCCGCCGGACAGCATATCCATATCAAACGAACCGCATCACCAACCGTTCTGCCTGTTGCAGAAGAATGGTACTATGCGTCGTCCGAAGACAAGCCGTTTATTATTCAGGGATATGAGACAACCCCCGGTGATAATGGTTTTGCGAATTTTACGGGCGGGAACGGCTCTTTCTGGCGCATTAATGGACGGGCAACCCGACTTTTAAATCTCGAAGTTACTTCAAATTATGGCAGCTATTTCCTCCATCTGAATGGCGCGGATTCATTCATCTCCAATTGCAAAATTACCAATACCGTAGGCGGCGCCCTGACAACAGGTGAAAGCACCATTATCAATTGCTACCTTGAAGGCTACGGTTTTCAGGGCAGGCCCGTCCTGTATATTGGCCGTACGACCTTAAACGGGAATATGATCGTTCAAAAAGGCGCTGCTGCGACTGGCATTTATGCCACTGCCAATTACAGACAAAACTATATCTCCAACAATCTGATCTATTGCACAGCTTCCAATTCTACGGGGGACGGGATTTACCTTCGCGGTGACACCACAAACAGTCGCAACAACATTACCGGTAATACTATTGACGGTTTCAGTAACGGCTTCAGGGTAGATCTTCTTAGATCTGTTAATGGCGCAGCTCCCTTAATCTTGGCTGAAAACCTGTTCTCGAACTGCGTGACCGGTATCCAAAACGACAATGCGGCATCTCAGGATGGGCTATTGCAGAGTTTCTATAATGCTTTTTACAACTGCGCAACGCCCGCGGCCATAGGGACAGTTTTTCAACATTACCCAATCATCCTGCCTGCAGATCCCTACATGGGTCGATCCATTCAGGATTTCACTCTCAACAATGCTGCCTCAGGCGGCAGCCTTATCAAAGGCAAATTACCGATCGGTGCAGATGGAACAACGCATCAAAGTCATGGCGCAGTGCAGGAGATCTAGATGGCCTATATCGAAAAATACCTGAATACCGATCTCTCAACTGGAGCCAATGACGGCACCAGCGAACTCAATGCTTGGCATTCTTGGGATGACATTGTTTGGGCTCATGGAACAAGGGTCAATGCCAGGGCAACGGTAACGCCTTATCTTTTTACGTCCACTTTTGTGCCCCCAACCCTGACTGCAACCGATGGCACGTCCAACATGATTGTGCGGGGATATTCTTCAGTGCCTGGTGATGGCGGTCAGGTGAATCTGCAAGTCTCGTCCGGCAGGCGATTTTTTCTTAATGGAGATTGCCGGAATATCACATTTGAAAACTTCTCCTTCACGGGAGATACGAATTTCAGCGGGATTGTCGATGTATCCTCCAATGCCAAAGCAACCTTTCTCAATTGTGCCTTTGAGAACCTGAATACCGGAAATAATTCTGCCTCCAGAGCTGGCACATTTGCCCGCGCTGTTCTGATCAATTGCCGTGCAACCAACCACGGCTCAGGAGCGGCGGTCATCAGCGTGCAATCGGCGACACTCATTGGCTGCAAAATCGATGCTCAGAAATCAATTGGTATGCGCCTTAATTCTTCTTATGGAACAAGCTATATTAAGGGCTGTGAGATCACGAATGCCGGAACAGGTACGGACGGCATTTATGTTGACGGCTCGAATAATGCCGGCATCACACTCGTTGATGGCTGTACTATTGACGGATTTACCAACGGTATTCGAACGGACGACCTGCGCACCGGAAGTGGATATGCAGCCACATGGTTCAGTCACAACCTGATCACCAACTGCACCCATGGGTATGTCAATGATGCGCCTGGTGTTAAAGGATCCGGCTGGGGCATTCTCAATCCTGGCTTCTACAATATTGGCCATGATGATACTTACGTCCAGTTTAATGAAGCCTCTCGCCTTACTTTCCCCTCCGGCGGATCTGGCAGTCTGAACGGCGTTTTCTCTGCAGCGATTTGCCGAACAGCTGATGACAGGAATGAAGTGCTGGTTCAGGGGAATGACAGTTCGTTCAAGATCATCCTTAGAAAAGATGGTAGCATCCTGATTTCAATGAAAAAGCAGGGTTCAGGGTCCTATCTTTTCTCTGCGGCAACTCGCCCGGGCGTCCTAACGGCAAGCTCTGGCCCAAAGATCCTCACACTTGTCTGGGATGTTGCCCTTGGTAAACTCTTTGGTTACCTGGGACAACACGAAGTTCTCGATGTGACATCTCTGGACGGTCCAACGGATGCAGTTAGTACCGATCATCTGATCTCTATCGGCGGCGACCCTCACGCCCCCGTCACTTCTAAACTCAAAAACCTCTATTTTGCCAACACGCATTCCTTTGATCTCAGCAATGGCATGACAGACGCGGATCTCGCCTTGTTCGTCTCGGACAGAGGACGAGTAACTTCCCTTACAGGCACTCCAGCTGCTGTCTTCAAGATGAGTGGAGATGCCGTAGCCTATATGTCCGGCATGAATGAGGGTACTGCGGGCGCTGCAGATGTTACCGGCACGTTTAGTGACAGCAGTGTCGATGGCCTCAGTGAGTTTCCAACGCATTATTCGTGGCCTCTCTTTGGCAAAAAAGTAATGGCCACCACCACCCCTTATACAGACCCCTCCTCAGGAGATTATAGTCTGAATAACTTAGTAGATGGCGGCAGCGATTTGAAAAATGTTCTGCCTCTCTTTGCCTCAGAACATGTAAGCGGTGCCAATTACGGTGCTTATCAAAATGGAACAGGCGTTTTTATTCCGCCTGCCGATCCTGTCGTCTCAACAGCGGCGTGTCTGCTACCCCTTTAAGTCTTTGAGTATTCTGTATGCGAAATCTGGACGAAATATCCCTGGAGCTTGGTGCCTTGCGTGCTGATAACGAGGAAGCGAAGAAACAACGGGACCGCTTGTTTGAGGAGTTGAAAGAGGTCAATCGCAAATTATCGGTCATCCCGATGCTTTCAGAAGATCTCGATGCTATCAAGCCGCATATCAACGAATACCGCAAACTCAAAAACCGCGGCGTTGGCCTGATCATCGGCATTGCTCTCGCCGCGGGCGGCGTCGGCGCCAGTTTTCTAAAGTTTTTGCAGGGATTTTCGAGCGGGCATTGATTTCGTTGCCCGCTCCCCTTTCAGCACGCCGCCAGGATTTCGACTTCACCTTCAACGGTGTATTTTGCTTTACGGCATTCATCGGCGTTGCCAAGCCAGGTCATATGGTCATTGCGCGGGGTGGACCAGCAGCGGGCCAGCTTGACCGGCTTAAAACACTTTCCGCCGATCATCAGTTTTCCGTCTTTTACAGACAGGGATTTTCCTGAGGCCGCAGACGCTTTGGACAAGTCCGATATTTTCTTCAAGGTGGCTTTACTGCTTTTATCGATTGCTTCCAGAGACGTCGCCCGCGCTGTCTGGATCGCCTTGAGGGCTTGTGTCGGTTCGGCTGATCCGCTCTCCTGTACTTCCGCTTTCAGCTCTGTCACCGACCGAGCGACCGTCCAGGTATAAAACACCGCGCCGCCAGCAAGCAGGGCAACGAGGATGGCCGCGATGATAAGGGGTAATTTGGGCATAATTTTCTCTTCTATCATAGATTGTATATTTTCAATAAATATAAACTTATAAGAGCATTACAAGGATAAGTGCTAATCGTGATACTGAGAGGACCGGCGTTGCGTTGAGGGGTCTTGTTAACATAGTTAGCCTCATATTGGTGCTGCCACCGGCTAAAGCCTTAGGCAGATCCGCCGGCGGGGCACCGTCGCGCCCTTGTGCGCTTCGCGGAAGGGACTGTGGTTCTCGGATGTCATCGCACGGGCGGTGTGCAAGTGCCCTACGGCAAAGCCTGTATTACCTGCCGGGCAGTAATCGCTTGCACCGCCCCTGCCCCGACGCAACCCTCTCAACCACCCGAAAGGCCCCCACCGGGGCCCGGGCCCACTGGCCCGAAAGCCTAAGGGAGCGGATGCGACCGCTGGCGACTGAGCCAAACAAACAACAAGACCTCCCCGCGCAACGCAAGCCCTCTCCGTACAGCACCAAAAAAAACTTCAAAAAACACAACGGCGCATTTGCCGTTTAACGGTATTTCTGTTATATCGTCAAAAATATTCCGATTACACGGTATCAGCGAGGCAAAATATGACGAAAAGCAGAATGGAACGAGTCCTGAAAACTTTCAATATCGGCAAATATGCCGTTAGCGGTTACTTGCCGGATCCTTCCCGGATGCTGAAGGGAGGGTGCCCGTAATGCTGGAACGTGCCCGCATCCGCAATGATGTCTTTGACCGGCTAAGAGCCGCCTATACCATTGCGGGCGACAATATCTTCAAATCCCGTCTCACCGATATCACAGCAGCGGAATGTCCGGCGGCGAGTGTTTATACCCTGTCCGAAACCGGGCAAGGGATTGTCGGCTCCCAGATTCCCGATTTCAGCACGGTCGTTTTCCTTAAAATCGATGTCTATGTGGCCGCGGAAGACGGTTGGGATGATCTGCTGGATACGCTGTGCGAAGAAATTGAGCGCGCCATTTTGAACGCTCCGGATTTCGCTCGTGAATTTTCCGATATTGTCTCCTACAGCACGACCGTCCAACAGGAACCCGACACCACGCCGCCGGTTGCTTCGGCGGCCATGACCCTCGGCCTCGGTTTCCGCAACGATTTCCCGCCGCTGCTCGAAGACAGTTTCAAGTTCGCCGATATCAATGTCAAATATGACGGTGATCCGGCCGAGCCTGCCAATGACAATGACGAACCGGCCGTTGTTACGGTTGGCCTCAACCGGGAGGATATGGATGATATTTAAGTCTCCTCTCTCCCTCATTCCAGATTTTTCCCGTGCGGAAAAACCTGACCGGGCAGTCTCGCCCTGTCAGATACCCGGGGCTTTTCTGAAAACCAGAAAAACCTCTCTCATCGGATCTTCGCGGCCCCTCTTGTTCAGATGCCAGGAAGATCTTTCACGCCCCTTCGAAAATCCAATTTCTGCGGCACAAAGCCTTTTTGCTTTTGCCCCACGGGAGTCAAAGAATGGTATCCTTTAACAACATTCCTGAGAGCGTTCGCGTTCCTCTTTTCTATGCGGAGGTCGACAACTCCCAGGCGTTTCAGTTCCAGCAGTCTTATGCGACCCTGATCGTTGGTCAGCGCCTGAATGCCACGGCTGACAATATCAACAAGGTCGTTGCGATCAGCTCTTCCGAGATTGCCCGCGAAGAATTTGGCGCAAGCTCTCAGATTGCAAAAATGGTTGAGGCTTACCGCCGCAACGATCCATTCACGACCCTCTATTGCCTGCCCCTGGAAGATGGTGCAGGTGCGGCTGCGACCGGATCCTTTGCTATTACAGGAACAGCGACCGAAGCCGGCACACTCAGCGTTTATATTGCGGGCGAGCGCATCCAGATTACTGTTCTGGTGGGCGAAGATGCCAACACAGTCGCCTCCAACCTGAAAGACGAGCTTGATGGTGTTGCCGGCCTTCAGGTTTCGGCGGCAGTTACTTCTGGTACGGTTACAGTAACAGCGCTTCATGCGGGTGCTGCGGGCAATGATCTTGATCTGCGGATGAACTATTACGGCCTTCTTGGCGGTGAAAAAACACCAGCCGGTCTTTCCGTCGCTGTCACCGCCATGACCGGTGGTACTGGTCAGCCAGACCTTTCGACTGCGCTCGACAATATGGGCGATGAGCCTTACGACTATATCATCCAGCCATATACAGACACGGGTTCCCTGAACGCATTTCAGGAGCTGATGAATGATGTCGAGGGTCGCTGGGCGTATAGCCGTCAGATTTATGGCCATGTTTTCTCGAGCTGGACAGATACATCGGACACTCTCGTTGCCGCTGGCAAGTTGCGCAATGATCCGCATATGTCCATCCTCGGCTATCATGACAGCCCAACCTCCCCCTGGGAAGCGGCTGCCATGTTTGGTGCACAGGCTGCCAAGTCATTGTCCATTGATCCGGCCCGTCCGCTTCAGACATTGCCAATGATCGGCTTTATGGCACCGCCTGTTGAAAGCCGTTACAAACATAATCAGCGCAATGATCTTCTGCTGAACGGTGTGGCAACAACCTATGTCGAAGGTGGCTATGTTCGTCTTGAGCGGTCCATCACAACTTATCAGGAAAATGCGTTCGGCAGTGACGACACGTCTTTCCTCGATATCCAGACACTGGCTACTCTGGCTTATGTTATGCGCTTCCTGCGCGCGCGGATTACACAGAAATTCCCGCGTCATAAGCTTGCCGACAATGGGACGCGTTTTGGCGCAGGTCAGGCGATTGTCACACCGAACATCATCCGGTCCGAACTGGTCGCGTCTTATACAGAACTGGAAGCCGAAGGGCTTGTGGAGAATATCAAGGCGTTTAAGGAAAATCTGATTGTTGAGCGCGATGCGAACGATCCGAACCGCCTGAATGTCGTCTTCCCACCAGATCTTGTGAACCAGCTTCGTGTCTTTGCGGTTCTGGCGCAGTTCCGTCTTCAATATAGCAACGTAGCCTGAGAGGTATTCTAATGGGTAAAAAAATTGGCGGTACAGCCTATGTTAAATTTGACGGCAAGCAGGTTTCGCTTGCCGGCAGCATCACCATCCAGCTTGACAATGTGGAACGCGAAGGCGTGACCGGCTTGTCCGGCGTGGTGGGGTATAATGAAAAGCCGATCGTGCCTTTTGTCGAAGGTGAGTTTTTCATGCCGGAGGATATGTCCATGGATGAAATCCGCGACATCACCAACGCGACCATCACGGTCGAACTTGCCAATGGCAAGGTTGGTACTCTGTCACAAGCCTGGAACAAATCAGCCAACGAAGTGGATGGGGACAGCAAGTTCACAACACGCTTTGAAGGCATGAAAGGCGAATGGCAGTGAGTGATTTTCTGAACGATGAAGAAGACCTGGGCGCAGACGCGCCCGAGACTTCGGTCACGCTCAGAAAACCTGTCAAGGCACATGGCGAGACTCTCACAGTGATTACTTTTAACGAGCCAACAGGCGGTGACATCATCGCCTGTGGCCACCCGATGAATATCAAACAGGAGGAGGATGGCGGCCAGACCCTGGTCATCAGTACCAAGGCCATCGGCGGGCTGATTTCCCGCATGGGGAATATTCCCCTCTCCTCCGTCCGATCCATGAATGCCAATGATTTTCAGGCATGCACCAATGTGGTGATGGGTTTTTTCGGCGATACGCCGGAAGTGGACTAGATGATCAATTGGCTGCGGTAGCACTCTTTTTCGGCTTCACCGCAGCCGACATCTACAGCATGACCCTCCGTCAGCTCGACTTCTGGTTTGAAAAAGCCGAAAAATTCCAGAAACTCCAAAGAGAAGATCTAGACAATGACAACTGACCTCTCCGCCACGCTTGATACTTTCAATGATATCGATGACGTTCTGAAAGATGTCAGCGACCAGCTCAAATCCTTTGGCAAGCTGGCGAAGCAGATCGGTGTCGACAGCAATGGCTCGATCGGTGGCCTTGCCAAAAACATGAGCAAGGTGGCCGCAGCAACCGGCACTTTGGGCGCGAGCCTGAAGAACGTTCAGACAACCCTGTCATCCGAGTTGTCTTCTTCCATGGAGACATTCGGTAATCTTGCTTCACGTGCGGATGGCCTGTATCAGAATTTTATCTCAACATCCGAAAAAACAAGCGGTCTTGGCACCTCATTTTCAGATCTGACACAGCGTTTTCAAGCCTATCTTCCCGTGGCTGCCGAAGCTGTATCCCTGGGCAGTGATACATTCTCGGCTTTCAGCAAATTGCCTGGATCCTTTAACGCAGTAAAAGAAAGTCTTGGGGTCGCTCAAGGAGCCTTTGGTGGCTTCAAAACTGCGCTCTCTGAACTGCTTCCCGCTGTCGGGCCCGTTTTCGACAAAGTAGACGGCTTTGCAACAGCAATATTGCCCAAATTGGGTGGAGCTCTGTCTTCCGCTGTGACAACAGTCGGAACAGCTTTTAGTACGATTGGTAAAATTGTGCTGGCCAATCCTATTCTAGCGGCTGTGGCTGCAATCGCCGGCGCTGCGTTCCTGATCTATAAAAACTGGGATGATATCGTTTCCTATTTTACCGGGAAGTTTGACGCGGTTACAAAAGCGTTTGATGAAGGGTTTTTGCAAGGAATTTGGGCACTTGTGAAAGAGTTCAATCCGTGGATTATTCTTCAGGATGCTTTTAACGGGATTATCAAATACATCTTCGACTTTGATTTGAAGAAATTCCTGGTGGACAAATTCACAAGTGCTGCCGAACACATACCGTTCTTTGGCAAGTTTTTTAAGTCCGATGCAGCCGTGGAACAACAGGATGTTGTCAAGCCGCTCCCTGCTGCGCAAAAACCTGTCGAGAACATCGTTCAGGCCAACAACAGCTCAGCTTCCAGAAAGCCTGGAGCCCGGATTGAAATTGCCTTTACCAATCTTCCAAAAGGAGCGGAAGCAATTGTCACCAACCCTTCCAACGACTTAACCGTCGCCGTTGGCTCACACGGATCCCGTAGCTAACACCACACCTTCACTCTCCTCATGAGGCCCCATTATGTCCTGGCGTAACAGTTTACAAAAAGCCAAGTTTAAGAATATCGCATTTGAGGTGACCAGCCACAGTCTTGCGGCCGGTCGGCGGGGGCAGATGCATGAATATGCCAACCGCGACACCCCGTATTTCGAAGATCTGGGGCGGAAAGCACGCAGTTTCACGCTGGAAGCCTTTGTTATTGGCGATGACTATCATACCCGGCGCGATGCACTGATTGCCACCTGTGAGCAGCCGGGGGTTGGCAAACTTGTCCATCCCTATCTGGGTAGCCTGCAAGTGGTCAATACGGCGTGCGAGCTGACCGAAAGTTTTGATAACGGGCGGATTGCCAAGTTTTCGCTGACCTTTGTCGAGGCCGGTGACATTGCCTTCCCAACAGCAACCATCGACAAGAAGGCCGGGATCGGCTTTGCCGCAACCGCGCTTAAATCCGTGGCCAGCGGCTCCTTCCTCGCCAACTACGAGATCAAGGGCTTGCCGGAATTTGTCGTACAGAGCAACAAATCCACCCTCTCCAACTGGCTGGGTAGTTTTTCCGGCAATATCAGTACAGATACGATTACCAAAACCCTGCAGGACGCGACCGAAGCCCTGCCGGATCTGATCAAGGAAGCTGATACCATTGTGAACACGGTGCAGGCCGTTTCCAGTAGCATTCGCGAAGGCGGACATCTGGAAGCCCTGAAAGCCGCAACTTCTTTTGCGACCAATACGGTCCTCATCCCGACGGGCACCCAAACCCGGGCCCGGGAAATCCTGAATATCAAGGCCATTGATACGCTGATCCAGGCGACAACGCTGGCTGATGAAGCCACTCTCCTTGCCGAAAAACGGTATAACAGCTATCAGGATGCCATCGGTGCCGCCCTCGATTTTGCCGGGCGTATTGATGGCAAACTGCTGACCGACGTGGTTCAGTCCGATAATGACCTGACATCCTCCCTGCTGGATGTCTCCAGCAAGGTCGTCAATTATGTCCGTGATGAGGCCAGCAAGCTGGCCCGTCTGACCACCACCAGCATGCCCGATCCGGTCCCTGCCCTGGTGCTGGCCTATGACTTGTATGAAGATGCAGCGCGGGATATCGAAATCCAGGATCGCAACGGCATTATCCATCCCTCCTTCCTGCCGCCCGCGACAGATCTGGAAGTGCTCAGCCGATGAGTGTTGTCCTGAAAGTGAATGGCACCGATTATTCGGGCTGGAAAACCGCGTCCGTTACCCGGGGGATCAATCAACTGGCGGGTAATTTCTCGCTTTCCGTCTCCGAACAATGGCCCGGTTCAAGCCTGCCCACCGTCGGTGCAGGCGATGAATGCCAGATCCTGGTGAATAACACACCGGTCATAACCGGCTATGTTGACGATGTCTCCATCTCCTACAGCGCCACCTCCCACGAAATCTCGATCAAGGGGCGGTCAAAAGTTGCAGATCTGATTGATTGCAGCATTCTTGTTGCCAAGCAATATACGGACGAGAAGATCGAAAGAATTGCCGAGGATCTGGTGAAAGACTATGGGATCATGGTCGTCACCGAGGTCGAAACCGGCGAGCCCATCACTGAGAAAATCAATGTGGGGGAGTCTCCCTTTGAAGCCATCTCCAAATTCGCTGAAATGCGCGGTCTGATCATCACCGATGATCCGGAGGGCAATCTTGTCTTTACCCGGACCAGTGAAAACCGGGCCAGTGCAGCGCTGATCAACAAGCCGGGGCAGACCAATATCCTGACGGGTAGCGCCACCTTGTCCATGCGCGATCGCTATCAGACATACCGCTGCATTTCACAGACCAAGGGCGATGATCATAATAATGGCGAGGCCGTAGCCGCGATCAAGGAAGAGGTTCAGGATCAGAATGTGATCCGCCACCGTCCCCTGGTGGTCATTGCCGAAAATGCCGGGACCAATGACGCTTGCAAAAAAAGGGCGGAATGGGAAATGGCAAACCGGATTGGCAGTGCCATTGAAATCTCCTACACCGTCAATGGCTGGGAGCAGTCTTCAGATGCGCTCTGGGTGCCGAACCTGCGGATCAGCGTTGATGACGATTTCCTCAACCAGAGCGGCGAATTTGTCGTCTCCAACGTGACCTTGTCAGTTGGTCCGGGCGGCGCAACCACCTCCCTGTCCTGCGTCCTGCCAGAAAGTTTCACACCGAAAGCCGAAGCCCCGGATACGGGGAAAATCTCCCCCAATTCAGGATCTGTCAGCAATGTTGGCGGTGAGGAGGATGTTCGATGAATGCCCGTGACTTTAAACGTTTCTTGCGCGACCTCCTGCGCCCCATTCGCCTGCAAATCAGTAACCTGGTCGCCCGCGGCACGGTTTCCCTGGTTTATGATGAGTTCAAGATGCAGGAATTGCAGCTCAAACTGCTGGCCGACGAGCTGAAAGACAATATCGAACATTTTCAGAATTACGGGTTTACCGCGCATCCCCATATTGGTGCAGAAGCCCTAACCCTTTTCCTCAATGGCAACCGCGATCACGGAGTGACCCTCGTCGTGGATGACCGGCGCTATCGCATCAAAGGGTTGCAACAAGGTGAAGTCGCTATTTATACGGATGAAAATGACAGCGGATCCGGCCACAGCATTACTCTCAAACGGGGTCGTGTGATTGATATGCGCTGCGATGTGTTGAATATCACTGCGGATAGTGCCGTCTCTGTTAATTCGAACGCAATATCGCTCAATGCCAGTGGTACGCTCACCGAAAACAGCAACGAGCATCGGGTCAACACCACTGACTATGAAGCGAGCCAGTCATGAGTTTTGGTGTTGCTGTTGATGCCTTGGATTCTGCCGGAGGCGCCCAAATCAGTCAGGCAAACCCCTGGTATCGCCTGGACGGCAAAAACATCGTTGTTATCGGCGATGGTGTTGCCGGTCATGGCGATGGTGAACATGGTGGTCCTGTGATGGCAGAGGGAGAAAGCTGGTATAAAGTAAACGGAATTGCCGTCTCCCGGGCAGGCCATCTGGCAACCTGTGGTCACGCCACATCCGGACGCTCATGGTACAGGCTGGCGCCCGCTGCAGGGGGTGGTATTTAAGAGCTATCCTGACAGGTTCAGCGTTGCGCTGAGGGGTCTTGTTGTCTGTTTGGCCTCAATCGCCGGCGGGCCTGTCCAGGCCCTTAGGCTTTCGGACCAGTGGGTCCGGGCCGCAGTCGCGGCCTTTCGGATGATTGAGAGAATTGTGGTTGAGGAGATGGTGAGCCTCGCGATTATCACCCGGCAGGTAATACAGGTTGTGCTTTTGGGGCACGGGATACTGAGAGGGCCTGTGTTGTGCTGAAGGGTCTTGTTAACATGGTTAGCCTCAATCGCCGGCGGGGACGTCCGTCCCCTTAGGCTTCTCGCCGGACGACCGGCGGGGCGCAGTCGCACCCTGATGTGAGTCGTTGAGAGAACTATGGTTCCCGGATGTTGTCGCCGACCTAACGGAACAGTGCCTCACGGCACGGCCTGTGCGTTCTGCCGGGCAAGTGTCGCGAGGTTCTACATATCCGCCCCGCAAACCGGCGACAACAGACCGAAAGGCCGCGACTGCGGCCCGGACCCACTGGTCCGAAAGCCTAAGCCCGCGGAGGCGGGCGCCGGCGCTTGAGGCTAAACAAACAAATAACAAGAAATCCCGGCGCAACACTGCTCTTCTCAGTATTGCCCAGCAGCTAAGCAACAATAAATGCCGATAATCGGTGCATGAATCCATAAAATATGTATAATTCCGAATTATTCGCTTTATCTTTAATCTTTAATACCGTATATCGGCATTTATGCCGAACATTGCACTCAACTGGGACCCCTCTGATTTCAGAGCAAGCCTGTCCCTTGCCGGAGCGGACCTGGAGACCGGGAACGATCTGGCCAGCGCTGTCATTATCTCCCTCTTTACCTGGCGGCGCGCCAACCCTGATGATGAATTGCCGAACGAAACATCGGGCTTGAAAGGCTGGTGGGGCGACAGCTACCCGCCGGTACCCGGTGACCGGATTGGCTCCCGCCTCTGGCTTTTCAAGCGGAAGAAAATAACACAGGCCACACTTGCCGAAATACGTGAAGTGTGTCTCGAGGCCCTGCAATGGATGATCGACGACGGCGTCGCCAGTGCAGTGGATATCCAAATCGAGCGGGACCGCCTGGACGGCCTTGCCGGTACTATTACAATCTCGTCCCCAAACGGGGCCGGTGAAATTTTACAATTTGCAGAAATCTGGAAGGTGCTCAATGGTTGATACCGGTTTCACACGCCCCTCTTTGTCTGAGCTGATTACCCGGGCGGAAAACGACATCAACACCAATCTGGTGGGGGCGGATGCCAAACTGCGCCGGACGGTGCTCAATGTTCTGGCCCGCCTGGTCTCCGGCCAGACCCACGGCTTGTACGAATTCCAGAAATATATCGCCCGCCAGGCCATCGTCGACACGTCCGACAAGGAGCATCTGGACCGCTGGAGCGCCATTTGGGAAGTCTCCCGCAAACCGGCCAGTTACGCCGAAGGACTGGTTCATTTCAAAGGCGCTGACGGTAGCGAAATTCCTGCGAATACTATCGTCAAACGCGGCGATGATGTTCTGTTCGAGACACAGGAAACCGGGACTGTTGGCGGCGGCTATGCGGCGGTGACGATCCGTTCCGTTGAGCTGGGATCTGATATGAACACAGATCCTGATGTGACCATCAGCCTCCTGAACCCGCTTCCCGGCATTGATACAAAGGGCGGCACTGTCCAATCTGGCGGCCTGACCGGCGGTGCAGAAAAAGAAGAAGATACCTCCCTGCTCGCCCGTATCCTCGATCGTATCCAGCAACCACCCCATGGCGGCGCATCATTTGATTACCGGAAATGGGCGCTTGAGGTTCCGGGCGTCACCCGTGTCTGGGTGGAGCCGCAAGGCCAGGGCATCGGCACGGTTACGGTTCGTTTTATGATGGACGAGGTTCGGGATGCAGATAACGGCATTCCAACGGCGAGTGATGTCCAGACAGTCCGGGACAAGATTTACGAAGACTATAACCGGCCAGTCACGGCTGACGTTCATGTGGTCGCGCCCCTGGAACAGATCATTGACGTCACAATCCATAATCTTACCCCGGATACCCCGGACGTCAGAGAGGAAGCCGAAGCGGAGATCAAGGACATGTTCCGCCGGATTGCAGCCCCGGGTGTCAAAATGCCGGTTTCCAAAATTTGGGAAGCTGTCTCCATCGCCGCTGGAGAAGAGAGTCACATCATTGCGTCCCCCGCCACCGATGTCACCATGAGCAAAGGGTATCTGGCGGTTCTGGGCACTGTGACTTTTACGAAAGATAGCTGATATGGGACGCTCTCCTCACATCTGGCAGGTCTGTGCCTTGAAAGCACTCTTGCTGATCGTCGGCACGGCCACCCTGCTCTCCTTTGTTCCGTGGGAGGTGCTCTATGGTTGATCAAGTCACAACAGACGACTATCTCGCCCAACTGAAGGCCCTGCTGCCCGAAGGTCCTGCCTGGCCCAAAGACGAAGACACGGTCCTCCACGATCTTCTGCGCGGTATAGCCGAGGAATTTGCCCGGGTGCACAACCGGGATCTGGATCTCCTAAAGGAGGTTAATCCGCAGACAACCCTTGAAATGCTCGAGGATTGGGAACGGATCTGCGGCTTGCCCGGGGACTGCGATGTCTTGTCCAACACCATCGCCGAACGCCGCGCCAATGTGGTCAACCAACTGCGCGCCCGCGGTGGCCAGAGCCTCGGTTATTTCAAGAATATCGCGGAGACAATTGGTTATTCCGACCCCAACATCACCGAATTCCGCCCCTTTGTCTGTGGCCTCTCGGAAGTCGGTGTGGACACACTAAACGGTGATGCGGACTGCCGCTTCGTTTGGCGGGTGGATATCGGCGATGCCCGAGTTAATTATTTCCGTGCAGGCCTTAGCCAGGCGGGTAAGGATCCACTCGCCAAAATCAGTGGCGGTGAAGATCTGCAATGCAAATTGAACAGGCTCAAGCCTGCTCATACAGAGCTTGATTACAATTACACAGGGGTTGTCGTCGAATGAAGTATATCCCGCCTCTCACCAAAACCGGTGACGCCTCTTATGTGCCCTACCACATCCCCAGCGGGGAAGAAGGTTCGATCCCGCGCGCCCGTGTTTTCGAACATCCCCAGCGGGAAATCCTGAACGTTATTACGGAAAACGGATATGTTCCGGACTCTGCCAATCTGGAGCAGCTTTATACGGCCATCCAAAAGATGATCAATGACGCTGTTCCAACCCTCACCGCAGACGCCCTGATCATTGAAGGGGTTACCTTTGCGTCATCGGTAACAACCAACGGCCAGGTCGTCTATTTTGATGATGGTAATTCCCACTATGACCTGGCATTAGGCGGCACACATATCCCCAGTGGTATTGCGGATGTGAGCAACAACCGGGTTTATATTTCTGGACGCCTGCCAGATGGATTTATTACGGACCTTTCTGCAGGTACCTATTATTTGTCGACCAGCACAGCAGGCGCCATAACATCAGTCGTTCCTTCCGGAACCGCGATCGAGATCGGCGACGCGCTCTCTGATACGGTTCTGAATGTAGATGTTGGCGAAACTTTTAACCGCCTTGCCACAACGTCAGTTGCCGGATTGGTCAAAAAATCTGATTTGGCAACGAAAGCCGGATTGGACAAAAACCGATATTTAACGGAAGCCCAATTCCAGAAACTGATGGATGATGCGATTGCAGCGCACATCCTTAATCTTGATGTTACCAACTCTCATTCTGAAGTCATTTATGATGGCCCCTAACGCCATTGAAACACTCTGGACCAATAGAAAAGCTGATCTGATATGAAATATATTCAACCTGAAGGCAGCGCAGAGGATGCCTCCTACATCGATCACGATGTTACACCTGGCGTGCTGGGCTCTATTCCACCAGCAACTGCATTCGAACATCCGCAACGTGAAATCCTGCACGTGATTGATAAAGGCGGCCTGATACCGGATGAGGCTGACCTCACTCAGCTTTACAAGGCGATCGATAACCTGATCAAGGCGGCGGCACCGGCATTGTCCGCCGATGCCCTGGTGGTCGAGGGTGTAAGTTTCTCAGCCCCCGTCGTGGATGGCGATGTGATATACTACAATGACGGGAATAATATTTATGGACGCGCACTCAGTGGTGTCAATGCACCAAGCGGCATTGCAGATGTAACTAACAGCAGGGTTTATATTTCGGGAAAGCTGCCAGCAGGACTACTCAGTGGCCTGACCCCCGGCACTTACTATGTGTCAGACACAGTTGCAGGAGCGATCACCACCACCCCACCTGCCTCAGATCCCATCAAAATCGGCTACGCGATATCTGGCAATGTCCTGAACGTGGATATCGAAGATGGCTTTAATCAAATGGCAACAACGCTTATTGCGGGCCTGGTTTTGAAGTCGACGCTCAGCGCGAAGGCTAGTTTGAATAACAGCCGGTATTTGTCACATGCGCAGGCTCAGAAGCTGATTGATGATGCGATTGTCGCCCATGAAGCCGATAAGACAATCACCAACACCCATAATTTTGAGGACATTGACGGCATTCCATAGGCCTCATTCTCCCTTCAACTGAACACCCTAATTAAAGAGATACTCCATGGAATTTATGCCCCCCCTCAATCCGGAATTGCCAGACGGCCAATATCAGGATGGTGATCCCGCCAACAGCGTCGTCGGATCCATTCCGCCCGCTGAAGCGATCGAACATCCCATGCGCGAAATTGTGCATGTGATTGAACAGGAGCTTGGTGAGCTGGCCCCGACAAAAAATGATCTGACACAGCTTTATCAGGCCATTCAGGCGATGATTGATGGCGGGATCGGTGGCAGCAGTTTCACCGGTATGATCGGTCATTTCGCAACGACAGCCGCCCCTTCCGGCTGGTTAAAAGCCGATGGGAGTTATGTCGATAAAGACACTTATTCAGCACTCCATGGCATCGTGGGGATAACCTATGGCCCTCTCGTGGGGAATACATTCAAGCTACCAGATCTGCGCGGTGAATTTATCCGAAGCTGGTCTGATGGGCATACCGTGGATAGCGGCCGCACTCTTGGGAGTTGGCAAAAGGGAACCTTAAGTCCTGTTGATATAGATGGGGCTGGTGTTTGGAGCGTCACAGCGTCACCGTTGACCGACTATGTAGAAGCGAGAGAGTTGTTAGGGGTGGATGATTTTGATCATACTCATTACACCAATGCCAAACTCTCCGCGGTGAGCGGCTCCACATATGGTTTACCAGGGACTAGCGAAGGTACTGCTGGCACTACTCGCCCGCGCAATATGGCAATGCTCGCCTGTATCAAAATCTGACGATTTTGAGTCTTTATTTTCTAGCCTCAATCGCCGGCGGGCCTATCCAGGCCCTCAGGCTTTCGGGCCAGTAGGCCCGGGCCGCAGTCGCGGCCTTGAGCGCCAAGCTAAAAGGGCCGGAGTGTCCGGCGTGAAGAAGAAACACATAGTAACCGTGCTTCTAACCATGACAGGTAATCGGAAGCACACGACACACAACCCGTCCCACACCATTCGGGACACCGAGACAGATTTGAGAAGCACTCAAGGGCACGACCGTGCCCCGGGCCTACTGGCCCGAAAGCCTAAGCAGGCGGAGGCCTGCGCCGGCGATTGAGGCTTAAAAAAAGAGGCAATGCACATGAAAACTCCCCCTTAAAAACACCCCCATTCCGTCCGGGCTTCCAACAGTCCTGATGAAGGCCGCTTCTCTGCGGCATATCCCCTTATTCCAACCGGTCATACCGGGCGCTTTCTTCAAGACATAGTGCGCCCGAAGACACCCGTATTGCGACTTTTTATCAACAATAAATCACCCTTAACTATCATAGAGAGGCAACTCATGAAATATATTCCTCCTCAGGGCGGTGCGCCCGACGACGCATACGTCAATCATAATATCAATCTGGGTATTGAAGGCTCCATTCCCGTCGCTGAAGCTTTCGAACATCCTCAGCGGGAAATCGTGCATGCGATTGAAGCTGCGGGAATGACCCCGGATGGCAATGACCTCACCCAGCTTAGCCGGGCCATCAAGGTCGGCGGTGCTTATATCGTTCAAAATGCAACCTTTGATCCTGCTGTTATCGACAAAGACGTGGTCTATTTTGACGCTGTGGCAGGCACTTACAAAAAAGCCCTCGCGCCGACCCATGCCCCCGACGGCATTGCGGATCTACCCAACCTGCAGGTCTATGTGGGCGGCCAGCTTCCCGATGACTTTTTTACCGGCCTCACGGTCAGCCGATATTATTCCCTGTCCAGCGTCTCTGCCGGACAAATAAGCCTTATTGAAGGGTCCGGTGCCGTAAAAATCGGCACCGCACTCGCCGCCAACCGCTTCCTGTTGGATATCAATAGCTCTGGCAGCTCTGGTTTTCTGTTTACCAACAGTCAGACCTTTCTTGCGAACGGTACTTTTACAGCCCCAAAAGATATTATTCTGATGCGTGTCTTTGCTCTTGGCGGCGGCGGTGGTGGCGGCGGGACTTCTGCGGCGCCTGCCAACGGCGGCGGCGGCGGTCATGGTGGATGGAACACCATCACACTTTTTAATATCACAGCCGGTACATCTCTTCCTGTTACTGTTGGTGCAGGCGGCATAGGTGGTTCATCATCAACTGCCGGAACGGACGGAGGGAGTAGCGGGTTTGGAGGTGTTCAAATAGCGGGAGGTGGACATGGCGGACCGCTGTCCGCCCAGAACTCCGCCTATGGAACTGCTGGTAGTTACTATACTAATCCTCCAATCGATTTAAGGACATATTTCTCATTCAACCACAATTCAAGTCGCAGCCAAGCGCAGCCCCCACTTAACATTCATGCAAACCACGGCAGTGGCGGTGGAACGATACATCTAATGGTAGATAATACTTTTGGTTATCTTCCAAACGGAGGAACCAACGCAGACGGCACTGATGGTATTGATGTCGGTGACGGCGGCGGCGGCGGCGGCGGGTCGTATAAAAAAGGTGGCAATGGTGTCAGTGGTCGTGTGGTTGTGGAGTGGTAAGATGAGAGTAGCAAAACTGGAAAACACAAAAATCGTTAATATCGCCGTTGCGGACAGCCTTGAAGAAGGCTGGATTGATGTGGAGGCCTTGCCACGCGCGGCCATTGGCGGTCATTTGATCAATGGTATTTGTATCACCCCGCCTGCGGATGAACGCCTGTTTCTGGATGGAACCGTCTGGAAAGCGCATCTGGAAGACCTGCTGGACGACAACAAAAAGCATCGTAAATCCGCTGCTGACAAAGGTTTTGTCACCACAACAGGCTTGCCCGTCGCTAGTGATGAAAAGGCACAGGAGAGACTGGATCGGTTAATCCGGCATCTTGGCAAAAAGCCTGCCGGAACAGCTGTCACCTTTGCCTTGGCGGATGGCTCCTTCGTGTCGCTGGATCTCACTGCCCTGCGACAAATTGATCAGGAAGTCGGGGATCATCGCCAGCAAGCGTTTGACCGACAAGCTGACATGGCCCGCAAAATCGGTCGCGGTGACATAACCGATTTTAACGCCCTGGCTGACGCCTGGGTTTGACCGGATCGGGGATCAGCGCACCGGTCCCCTTTTTTCTCAACACCACCTATCAAATAGCAAGGACACACAATGAAATATATTGCTCCTCATCCCGGCTCCGGCCGTGGTCCCAATGATGAATATATCGACGGCAATCCTGCTGAAAGCGTTATCGGCTCCATCCCGCCCGCGGCTGCCATCGAGCATCCCATGCGAGAAATTATGCATGTGATCGATTATGCAGGGCTCCTGCCCGCAGACGATGATCCCGAGGATCTACAGCTCCTGCGCAAAGCCATCGAGCAGTTAATCACAGGCGCCGGAACAGGTACCTCCTCTAATGTCGGCATGATTGGCATGTTCGCATCCTCTTCCGCCCCGAGTGGTTGGCTGAAAGCCAATGGGGCCTATGTGGATATTGCCACTTACCCTTCTCTTCATGCGGTAGTCGGCACGACTTATGGTCCACTCCAAAATAGCAATACCGAATTTAAATTGCCCGATTTGCAGGGCGAGTTTCTGCGTGGTTGGGATGAAAACGGCCTTGTCGATACGGGCCGGACGCTCGGCTCCAATCAGGATTATGCAACAGCCCGGCCTCAAACCAGTTCTGCAACCCGGTTTAACGATAGCAATGATGGATTGCCGTTGAGTCCAGCACAGGGAACACTCACTGGCAATCCAGATCACGTCGGTTTTGTCCGGCTGGCATATGGAAGTGAGCAATTAGCCGCCGGCGTGCTGACAGCCGATGGTCAGACGGTCGGAATTGATGTGCATAATCCGGTAGATGGTGATGCTGAAACCCGCCCGCGCAACGTCGCTCTTCTCGCCTGCATTAAAACCTGATCGGAGAAACCCCATGATAACCGCCCTTGTCAGCTCCCTTCTGGGAGCTTTCAGCGGCTTGCTCCCGGACCTCTTTAAGGAAGTCCGGGAAAGCCGCGAGCACGCCCGCGAGCTGGAACGGATGGATCGCACTGCCGCCTTGCAACTTAAAATGCTTGAAGCCGAAACCGAAGCAAAACTGGCTGCCATTGATGGCAATCTGGTGGTTGAGGAAATGCGCGCCTTTGGCAAACAGATGGAGCATATCTATCTGGCGCAAAAGCCTGTGCAGATCCCGTTTGTTGATGGTTTCAATGCCATGATCCGCCCGACCACGGCCAGCCTGATCATGTTGATGTTTGTCATCACGGCCAGCGTCTATATCTTCGGCGTTATCGAGCTTATGAGTGCCGGCGAACTGACCGTCATGTCCGCTGCCCAGATGATCTGGGCCTCGATGATCGGGGAAGCTATTCAGGCGGTCCTCGGATTTCTGTTCGGCTATCGATCCACCAAAGGCTTCCGGGCCCGGCGATGAAGGACGTTTCTGTTTTATCACTCGCCCTTCCGCTGATCCGGAAATATGAAGGGCTGGGAGACGGGGATAAAGCCCTGCCCGGTCTTCAGCCCTATCTCTGCCCTGCCGGTGTCTGGACACTGGGCTATGGATCCACCCGCGATGAGAACGGCCAGCGGGTCACCAAACACTCGGATGCTATCATGCTGCAGCAAGCAAACGTGCTTCTAGCCCGTGACACCCGGCGGGCCCTCGCTGCGGTGCGCAGGCAGGTCCGTGTTCCTCTCACCCCGGAAGAAGCAGCGGCCCTCACCTCCTTTACCTTCAATCTCGGTGCGGGCGCGCTCGCCTCCTCTACTTTGCTCAAGCGGGTGAACAGTAATGAGCGGGCCGACATCCCGCACCAGTTTCGCAAATGGATTTATGCCGGCGGTCGCATCCTCCCCGGTCTCGTTCGCAGAAGGGCTGAAGAAGCCATGCTCTGGGAGAGGCGTATGCAGCCGGAACCCCACCCTAAAATTTAGAATAGAAACGGGCAGCAGACATGGTATAAAGAATTGATTTTTCAGGCATGTCTTCGTAATCGTGCCATCACACCGTCCTGCAGAGAGATGCAAGCGCAATGACGCAAACCGCACAGACCTGGCAGCCGCCCCTTTCTTTCGAAGAAAAGCTGAAAAAGCTGTTTGTACCGTCCAGCCTTTATATTCGCTACAAGGCGCGCAAGGAATTCCGCAGCGGCGAAAAAGAAATTGCGCTGCTTCCCTTTCTCGCAGATGGTCAGTCCATCGCCCTGGATATTGGTGCGAACAAAGGCGTTTGGAGCTATCTGCTCGCACAAATCTGCCCGGAAGTGCACGCCTTTGAGCCCAATCCGAAGATGTTTTCTGTTTTGAAAAATTGTGCCGGCGATACAACCACCTGTCATCCCGTGGCCCTGTCCAATCAGTCCGGACAAAGCAGTCTGTTCATCCCCCGCCGAAAAAGCGGCGGCCTCTCCAATCAAGGGGGGTCCCTTTCTACGCGTATCTCTGACAGAGACCATCAGGAAGTCACCGTCGAGACCCGACGCCTGGATGAATACAATTTTGACAAGATTGGCTTTATCAAAATCGATGTTGAAGGGTTTGAGATGGCCGTCCTGGAAGGGGCCAAAGAAACCCTTGCCCGCTGCCGCCCGACTTTGGTGATTGAACTGGAAGCCCATCATACCGGACGCCCCCTGCCCGACTTGATCCGTGAAGTCGAATCCTACGGCTATGAAGCTTACTTCCTGGATGGGAATGCATTGTCCAAATTCAGCATGGCCTATAGCGGCAACCCGCTCACCAAATGCGGAGACTATCTGTTCAACTTTATTTTCCTCCCCTGCGACCGAAATGCCGCCTCCCCGGAGACCTGAAGGTAAAACCTCTCTTTGTGGCTGCCCCTTGTTTATGCAACGAACATCGCTTTTTTGAACGTGTCAGACATTTTTATCGCGCGCTTCATCAGAAAATCGCAGGCCTCCTGAGATCGTGTTACATCCAGTACCGTTTGTTGAAACAACCCGAGCCATATGTCGAAATGAGCAGGCGTAACACGCCCAAGCGCCTTATGCACCATAACCGGTTTTCCCGCATAGGTACCGGCGTTCAAGGCAACGGAAAGCCAGAACGCTTTCATTGTTTCAAGGTGAGACTCCCAACGCGCCCCGATTTTTTCTTCAAAAATCGGCGCAAGAACGGGATGAGCCCGAACCCGCCCATAAAATTCATCAACAATATCTGACAGAGCGTCAGGTGAAAGCCCCAGATCGAGAACAGCGCGTTGATGATCAAGGCGCTTTCTATGCGCTGCATTCTTTGAATCATACCCATCAGGCTTCACAGCCCACCCGCCTTCAAGCTTCAAATACCTGGACTCCATGACATATGCACCCTTCAGTTTTGGCAAGTTCAGCATCACAAATTTAATAATACGCATTTAATATACCTATTATTAAATTGCAAGGCCGATTCTCAAAACAGAGACCAGTCAAATCTGCCAAAGAGGCATGGAACAATAAGGATTGAAACCAAAAAACCCTCAAACTCCGTGAAGAATTCGAGGGCTTTTAATAAATGGCGACCCCAGCACGATTCGAACGTGCGACCTACAGATTAGAAGTCTGTTGCTCTATCCAGCTGAGCTATGGGGCCGGAATTCCTGGTGGCGGGGTCAGCCTCTGACCCGGCTATAGGAGAAATTATCGGCGTAGGCTTTGATATTCAACTTGCGTTCTTTGGGCTCGAACACCGTGTAATCAATGCCGTTCGCCTCGCAATACGCGATTGCGCCGTCTTTGTCATCAAATTTCAGGCTCACCTGCGACGTCATATCCGCAGAACTGGTCCAACCCATGAGCGGATCACTCTGACGGGCCTCCGATGGCGTATAATCCAGGCGCCACTTTTTCATATTGCGGCGGCCGGATTGCATCGCGTTTTTCGCAGGCCTGTAAATTCTTGCTTTCAGACTCATGTCACATCATTTCCCGATATGTGCAAATGCCTTTGCGGGCACGTAATCAATTTCTTCCGGTCCCGGAGGATCCCAGTAGAGCTCCAATGTCGCCGTGCCCTTTTTCTCAAAATAAAGAACACGCACCGGATACCAGCCTGGCTCTGAAATCTCAAGCGTTATTTCATCGGAAAACCGATCTGCATGGACGTCAGGATCCTCGTGGATCATCTTGTCTCCAATGGTCAGGCGAACCCCATCATTGGAATGAACCATGACAGTATAATTCCCAGATCTTTCGAAATTGATAAAGCCGGTAATATCCGCGCCCATCAGATCCGTCGCCGTCGTAGTCAGCACATTACCATTGCCGACCTGGTAGTTGAGCTGCGGGATCGGTGTGCCTTTCGTCCCCTTTTCATAGTCCATCCATTCGACAAGCTTATCAATGGAATTGAATTTCGCGCCGTAATATTGAACGGCAAGCCCCGGTTTCAGGCTATCCGCTGCTGGCTGCGGACTGGCTGGCTTCAAACCGTTGATGGCACCCGCCAACGCGGTGGCCGGTAGAAAAGCCAGACACAAGGCAATGGCACTCGCTGTTTTCAAATGATTAGCTTTCTTATTCAGTCCCGTCATCATGCCTCCCACAAATTACAGGATCCCAGCCCCTAATTTATGGCGCTTAAGTGACAAAGGGAAGACGGTTTTTGAGAACCGTTCGTGAAACCAGCTACAGAGGGCGAGAAACAAGCACAAAAAAACCTTCCAAGATATTGATCTTGAAAGGCTTTTTGTTGGTCGGGGCGGCAAGATTCGAACTTGCGACCTCTCGCTCCCAAAGCGAGCGCACTACCAGGCTGTGCTACGCCCCGTCAGTCGGTGGCGATGATCTACACCATTGAAACCGACCCTGCAAGAGAATGATTCATTTTTTTTCATTTTCTTGAGATTTTTTTTTAGAAGCCCGTTCCTTGGCCGTTTCCTGACTGCCCGGTTTTATATAGTGAAACAAGGCGTCTGCTTTGAAAACGCTCCTCTTGCCGACTTTCAGGGTCCCGCGTACAAAGGCAATAGAGCGGGTATCGCGCACCAGCTCGCAATGGGCTTCGATCCAGTCCCCTTCCCGAACCGGTGATAAAAACTCGGAATTCATCTTGATGGTGACCGCCCGTTTCCCGGTGCAGTGATTAACAGTGCGGGCTAAGGCAGAATCAGCGAAAGACATCAACATGCCCCCATGTACATAATTCACCCCGTTTAAATGCCGCTCGTCAGACCGAAAGGCTCGAATGACGGTTTTCTCATCCACCAGCTTTTCATAATATGGTCCATTGCGCGTGGCAAAGGCAGCAAAGCCGGTTGCCTCCTGGAAACCCTCCGGCAAGACAAAGGGCGCGTTTTTATTCTTGTTCATTCTTATCCGACATCCAGTATTATTCAGCGTCATTCAGGTTGTGTTGCGAAAACAAACTGTAGACCAGTCTGTCACCAATGTGCACCCCATGTGTCTCAACAAAGCCGCCGATCACTTCCAAAACCGCATAAACCGGCATTGGCGGCTGAATGGTTGTCAGGTCTTCGGGCCGGGCATTTTCGTGAATATAGAGAATTTTCCCCTGCCGGTCGGTAAAAATCATATCCAGCGGAATCAAGGTATTCTTCATCCACATGGCGACCGGTCCGGTTCTGCCAAAATCAAACAGCATCCCTGAAAAAGGGGCCAGTTCTTTTCGAAACATCAGCCCTTTATTCCGTGCATCAGCCGTGTCTGCGACTTCCACGACAAGCGTAAGCGGCGGTCCGTCACTTTCGATGATCAGTGTCTCTGATGCCGAGACACCGAACGCCGCTCCCAAGATCCATAAAAGGATCAGGAAAGCCTGCACCTGCATAAGCCGATATTTCTTTGCCATTGCGATCCTTTTCCTTATAGTACGGTCTAACCTCGGGGGGAGCCATAAGCGCTGAGAGGTTCCATATCGGAACGACCCCGTACCTGATCAGGTTAGAACCTGCGTAGGAACGAGAAATATGGTAATTGGCGACACTTCATCTTCCCCGGACAGAAAGGGGACATCGACAGAGGCTTCTTCCCTTCCGGATAGCAGCACATCTTCTGTTCCCTCTTTCGTTCCTGATCTCCATATAAAGCTCTCGAAGATTGCCTTTCAAGAACAGATTGTCCTGGAAAATCTGTCACTGACACTGGAAGCGGGTAAAATCACCTGCCTTCTGGGACCCAGCGGTGTTGGTAAAACAAGCGTTCTGAAAAGCATTGCCGGCTTCATCCCGCTTGCACAGAACAGTGAGATCAGCGCAACCGATCTACTGCCTTTGACCGGGCGCATTGCCTATATGGATCAAAACGATCTTCTGCTGCCCTGGGCCACAGTGCTGGAAAATGTAGTGATTGCCGCACGGCTGAACGGCAGCACACCGGATCTGGCGCGGGCAAGATATCTGATTGAGCAAGTGGGGCTCTCGCCTAAAATGAATGATCGGCCCGACACCCTGTCCGGCGGGATGCGGCAACGGGTGGCGCTGGCCAGAACCCTGATGAATGACAGCCCGATCATTCTGGTGGATGAGCCTTTTTCTGCCCTGGATGCCATTACCCGGCACCGGTTGCAGGCCTTGATGGCGGAGTTACTAAAGGATCGCACGGTTCTGATGATCACTCATGACCCGCTTGAAGCGCTCAGGGTTGCCCACCAGATTTATGTGCTTGCGGGAGATCCGGTTCTGCTCTCTCCGCCCCTGCATATGGAAGGGGAAATCCCACGTATCCCAACAGACCCAGGGCTGCAGCCACGCCTGCA
This sequence comes from Sneathiella sp., assembly GCA_039975135.1. GTDB lineage: Bacteria > Pseudomonadota > Alphaproteobacteria > Sneathiellales > Sneathiellaceae > Sneathiella. The sequence continues at coordinate 377,005 of JBDWHS010000027.1, forward strand.
ACTGATCCTCAGCATGCTTGGCATGACCCGGGAGGACGCCATATGAGGGGGATTCGCTGGACCGTCACACTGGCAGGCTTTCTAGGGCTTTGGTCGGTGATCATCTGGATCACTGATTTGCCCAAATTCATTCTGCCCTCTCCCCTGCAGGTGCTGACGAGCTTTGCCAACCGGTATGATATTCTGGCGAAGCATGCCGCCACAACTGTGACCGAGATCGGGCTGGGCCTCGCGCTGGGCATAACGCTCGGCTGCCTGTCGGCGCTGTTGATTTCCATGCATAAAGGCGCGCGCCAATGGGTGATGCCGGTTCTGATTGCCAGCCAGGCAGTGCCTGTTTTTGCCATCGCACCGCTTCTGGTGTTGTGGTTTGACTATGGCATTACGTCAAAAGTCGTGATGGCCACACTCATTATCTATTTTCCGGTGACGGTGAATTTTCTCGACGGCCTCAACCGGACCAGCCCAGCCTGGCTGGATCTGGCAACCCTGATGCAGCAGCAGAGAAAAACGAACCGATTGATGAAACTGTTCCGGCTATATTGGCATATTCGCATTCCCTACGCCTTGCCATCGCTGGCATCAGGCATCCGGATCGCCGCGGCCGTGGCCCCGATCGGTGCTGTGGTTGGCGAATGGGTCGGCTCCTCTTCAGGCCTTGGTTATCTGATGCTGCATGCCAATGGGCGCATGCAGACGGACTTGCTGTTTGCCGCCCTGTTCACCCTCACCCTCATCGCTTTATGTCTTTTTTATCTCACTGATTATCTGTTGCGACGGGCTTTGGCCTGGCAACCGGATCAAACACCCGATTTTTAAATAATGGAGTCCTTTATGAAACTCAGACTACTCACTGTGGCTTTTGCCCTCCTGCTCCCGCTCAGCTCTGCCATGGCAGAAGAAAAGCTGACTGTTTTGCTGGACTGGTTTGTCAATCCTGATCATGCCCCGCTGATTGTCGCCAAGGAAAAAGGGATTTTCAAAAAGAACGGCCTAGATGTGGAACTCATCGCCCCTGCGGATCCTAATGATCCGCCCAAACTGGTCGCTGCAGGGAAGGCGCCGCTTGCCATTTCCTATCAGCCACAGCTGCATGTGCAGGTGGCAGAAGGCCTGCCGCTCAAGCGCATCGGCACTCTGGTGGCCACCCCGCTTAACAGCCTGGTTGTCCTGAAAGACGGACCGATCAAAAGCCTGAAAGATTTGAAAGGCAAGAAAGTCGGTTTCTCGGTTGGTGGTTTTGAAGATGCCCTGCTCAGCGCCATGTTGTCGCCGCATGGTCTGTCCCTCGATGATATCGAAATGATCAATGTGAATTTCAGCCTCTCCCCGTCTCTGCTGGCTGGCAAAGTGGATGCCGTCATCGGCGCGTTTCGCAATTTCGAACTGAACCAGATGGATATTGAAGGCTATCCGGGAAAAGCCTACTTCCCCGAAGAAGAAGGTGTTCCCGCCTATGACGAACTGATTGTGGTCGCCAATTCGGGTAACCTGAACGATGCGCGGTTCAAGCCGTTTCTTACCAGCCTGGAAGAGGCCACCCAGTATATCATCAACCACCCGGCGGATGCCTGGAAGCTGTTTATCAAAAACAACAAAGAGCTGGATGACGAGTTGAACCGCCGGGCCTGGCGGGATACGCTGCCGCGCTTTGCCTTGCGCCCGGCCGCGCTGGACAGCAATCGGTATGAGCGTTTTGCCGCCTTCCTTCAGGCATCAGGGTTGATCAAGAAAGCCGCCCCTGTCGGGGACTACGCCGTCGAGATCCGATAAACCGGTATGCAAAAGGGCCTCCGCATTTCTGCGAGAGGCCCTTCAGCGCACTTAGCACCCTTCTGTCCTGTACGTCCCCGTGTATACAGGTCCCTCTAAGTTAGGTATTGATCACTTCAATTTCTGCCACTTGCGGGCCTTTGGGGCTGTCCCCCATTCGGATTTTGAGTTGCTGTCCTGCCTGTATTGGCAGCGCCCCTTCGCGGCGCAACGTTTCCATATGAATGAAGATATCCTGAGTTCCGTCCCCCTGTGTGAGGAAGCCATATCCTTTAACCGGATCAAACCATTTCACCTCAGCGACAACAAAATCACCCTGCGGCTGGATCGCCGGATGATTGGTCACATTACTGGGCTCGGCTGGTCTGGGCTGAAAAGGCACGGCGGTCGATGTATCAATGTCCAGAACCTTAACCGCTTGCAATCCCTTGTTCCGACGGACGACTTCACAGGCGATGGTCACCCCTTCGGCGACATATTCATGACCCGCTTCACGCAGACAGGATAAATGAAGGAAAATATCACCCGGTTCGGAATCCGGTGTCAAAAAACCAAATCCCTTGATGGTATTGAACCATTTAACTCTGCCTTTAAGCTCAAACGATTCTTCCCTGGGTTCAGCTGGTGAAGAAACCTCCTCGTTGCCATGCAACGGCTCAATTTTTGCAGACATTGTTAATCCCACCTCAAAAAATTACATTAGCCCCCCACAGACTGAAAATATTAACATGACAATATTCTAAAGTTCAATATTTGATTAACCTTAAATCTTTCTTAAAGCGGTGAATATCACTACATTTCTCAATTTTTAAGACTATTTAGTGGAATTGAAGCCTCTCTTCGACAACTTTTAAAACGAATATCCAGTAAAAGCTGTCTATATTAGAAGTCCAATTCTCGAAGAAAACGAATCTCTAAAAGGAAAATTGAAATCTGGAACGGAAATGCCATATTAAGTTCAGATTTTTTCTTTAATCTTTGGAAACGATGGTCATTTCTTGCAGATAAACACCCTATATAGACATGATCGCACAATTCCCCATATATCTTGCAGCCTTTGTGCTGTCATGGCATACACAATTTCGAAAAAGAAAAGACGCGTTCATCAGGCCCTTGTCCTGACGGCGCAACAGAGAGGATAAGGAAAAAATCTTGCGGACCATCAGCCTGATTTCTGTATTGCTGGCTGTCTGGCTTCTTTTGTCAGGCATCTACACTCCTCTCATTACCGGTTTCGGAGTTGCCTCCTGCCTGCTCGTGGCCCTTATTTCCCGGCGCATGGATGTCCTCGACCATGAAGGACATCCCATACATCTGGGACCAAAGATCGTCTTTTACTGGGCTTGGCTATTTGTCGAGATCGTCAAAGCCAATATTGATGTGGCCAAGTGCGTCCTGTTCCCGAAAAAACACTTACAGCCCAGCCTGTTCAAGGTGAAAGCCTCCCAGAAAACTGATCTGGGCAAGGTTGTCTATGCCAATTCCATTACCCTGACCCCCGGCACAGTTACCGTCGATTTGCACGACGACATGGTCATGGTTCACGCCCTGACCGAGGAGACTGCAGAGGGCGTCAAATCCGGTGATATGGACCGCCGGGTCACCAAAGTCATGGGGGAGACATGAGTATTTTTGCTATTACCGCCATCGCCATTATGGTCAGCGTTGCCATGGCGCTTGGGCGTGCCATTCTGGGCCCAACAGCCTATGACCGTATTCTGGCGGTCAATGCGATCGGCACGAAAACTGTTCTGCTGATCTCTGTCGTTGGATTTATGAACGGGCGGCCGGATTTTCTGGATCTGGCGCTGGTCTACACGCTGGTCAATTTCGTTGGCACGCTCGCGGTGCTCAAATATTTCAAATTCGGAACCCTGCGCGGTGGTTTGTCCGGCTCAACACGGAGGGATGGCTGATGGATCTTGTTCTTGATATTGCGACCTGGGCTCTTCTGGCAGGCGGCTGTTTCTTTGTCCTGATTACCGGGCTTGGCATTCTGTCCTTTCCTGATTTGTATACGCGCATTCATGCGGGCAGCATGGCCGATACCCTGGCAACCTTTCTGATTTTTGGCGGACTGGCCCTGCAAAGCGGCTTTACCCTCATATCCGTCAAACTGCTGTTTATCGTCATTTTCCTGTTTTTCACCAGTCCCACAGCGACATATGCCTTGGCGCAAGCCTCGTTCGTTGCTGGCCTGAAGCCTAAACTGGACGGCTTCGCGGCTGAGTCTGACAGCAAGAAAGAGGATTGATGGAAGAATTTACCGACATTTTCCTGATGCTTCTGCTGGTGGCCGGAGCACTTTCCGTTTTGTATGTCCGCAATCTATTTGTCGCAACCATGCTGCTGGGGGCTTTCAGTTTCCTGATGGCGCTTATTTTTGTGACCCTGGATGCGGTGGACGTGGCCTTTACCGAAGCAGCGGTTGGTGCCGGCATCAGTACCGTACTCTATCTGGGAACCCTGGCGCTGGTCGGCTCACGCGAACGCGCGCCCTCCAAACGATCCGTCGTCCCGCTTTTTCTGTCTCTCGCGGTCGGCGGCGCCCTGTTTTATGCAACTCTGGATGACAGCATGCCAATCGTCGGCTCCGCTGAAACCCCTGTCCAAACCAGCAATGTGACAGAGCGCTATGTCATAACCAGTGCAGAGGAAATTGGCGTTCCCAATCTCGTCACATCTGTCCTCGCAAGTTATCGCGGTTTTGATACTTTTGGTGAAACCACCGTTGTGTTTGTGGCGGGCATTGGTGTTCTCCTGATCCTCAGCCAGCTTCGCCGCCGCAAGGAAGAAGACGATGAGTTAGACCCCAAGCAGGAGGCCACCTTAAATGACGAACCGGAAGATCCCCGTCAGGAAACCAGCCCCCATGACGTTGTCCCTCATGTGGTCTCAAAACTGCTGATCCCGTTCATCATGCTGTTCGCCTTTTATGTGCAGTTTCACGGTGATTTCGGACCGGGCGGCGGCTTTCAGGCAGGCGTGATTCTGGCCGCCGGTTTCATTTTATATTCGCTGGTTTTCGGCCTTCACCTGACCCAGAAAATTCTCTCCGTCAAGGCGGTGGAATGGATTTTGGCAGGCGGTGTTCTGCTCTATGGCGGGGTCGGTGTAGTCAGCATGATACTGGGCGGGGAGTTCCTCGATTATAACGTTCTGTCTGCCGATCCGGTTGCAGGACAGCATTTGGGTATTCTGCTGGTCGAGCTGGGGGTCGGGATTACTGTGACGGCCGCCATGTTGGCGATTTTCTATGGTTTTGCAGGTCGGGCCGAAGGGCGCGGCGATGATGTGAACCAGGAGTGACAGACATGTTTTTTGATCATTTCAATTACTGGGTTTTTATCATTCTGCTAATGATCGGCCTGTATACGGTGATGAGCCGGACCAATCTTATCAAGAAGATGATTGGCCTGTCTCTGTTTCAGGCGGCTGTTTTCCTGTTCTACATCACCATGGGTAAAATCGAGGGCGGGACAGCCCCGATCCTCATTGACGACCCGACCACGGTCTATTCCAATCCCCTGCCCCATGTTCTGATCCTGACAGCCATTGTTGTTGGCGTTGCGACAACCGCGCTTGGCCTGTCGCTTGTCGTGCGGATCAAGGAAACGTTTGGCACCATTGACGAAGAAGAGATCCTCGCTGCGGAGGACGAAAAATAAGATGTCAGAGTTGATGTTCCATGCGCCCGTGCTGGCGATCCTCATTCCGCTGCTGGGCGCGCCGATTTGTGCACTGTTTCGCGGCACGACCTTCCCCTGGCTGCTGACGACGACCTTAAGTGCCCTGTCGCTGGTGTTCAGTTATGAGCTTCTGCTGCATGTCGCGGCAAACGGCCCTGTCTCCTACGAGATCGGTGGCTGGGCACCGCCTTTCGGGATCGAGTATGTCGCCGATCCCTTAAGCGCCTTTGTCATGCTGGTGATCAGCGGGATCAGCACCGGTGTCCTGCTTTATGCGAAAGACAGCATTGCCGCCGAAGTTCCGGGCAAGAAACTCGGCCTGTTTTTCTCCGCCTATTTGCTGGCGCTGTCCGGGATGATGGGCATTACGGTCACCGGCGATGCGTTTAATATCTTCGTCTTTATGGAGATCATGTCGCTCTCATCCTACATCCTCATCGCGATGGGAGAAAAAAATGACCGACGTGCACTGTTTGCAGCTTTTCAGTATCTGGTCATCGGCACCATCGGGGCGACTTTTATTCTGATCGGCGTCGGCCTTCTGTATCTGATGACCGGCACGCTGAATATTGCGGATATCGCCTCGCAGTTTGATGCCATTTCAGATACGCGTCCCGTCCGGGCCGCGGTCGGGTTTCTGGTCGTGGGCATCGCCATCAAGCTGGCCATGTTCCCCTTTCATATCTGGTTGCCGAACGCTTACGCCTATGCGCCGAATATTGTAACCGCCTTCTTTGCAGGCACTGCGACCAAGGTGTCGGTTTACTTGCTGATCCGTTTTATGTTCACCATTTTCGGGGTGGATTTCAGTTTTGGTACCGTCGCGCTAAATGATCTGTTGATGCCGCTGGGTGTTCTTGCCTTCCTCAGCATGTCGGTTGTTGCCATCTTCCAGACAGATCTCAAGCGCCTTCTGGCTTTCTCCAGTGTGGCGCAGCTCGGCTATATGACCGTCGGGATTACCCTGGCAACGGAAGCAGGTCTGACCGCCAGCATTCTGCATATTTTCAACCATGCGATTGTCAAGACAGGTTTGTTCCTGTCTGTTGGGGCCATGTTCTATATTACCCACAGTACGCAGCTTAAAAATCTGGCCGGAATCGGCCAGCGCATGCCGCTCACCTCATTCAGCTTTGTCCTTGGCGGCCTTGCCTTGATCGGTGTGCCGCTCACTCCCGGATTTATCAGTAAATGGTATCTGGTTCAGGCGGCACTGGCACGCGGTGACATGATCGGCTATGGCCTGACGATCGGCATGCTGATCTCTTCCCTGTTTGCCGTCATTTATGTCTGGCGGGTGGTCGAGTTGGCCTATTTCAAACCCTCTCCTGAAGGGGCACCGTCAGGGGAGGCACCGCTTCCCATGCTTGCGGTGATCTGGCTGTTTGTTCTGGGCAGCTTTTATTTTGGTATCGAAACCAGCCTTCCTGTCGGGTTTGCCGAACAGGCGGCCCGGTTCCTGATGGGGGGCTCGTAAATGATGTTTGCCCTTGAAATTCACGTTGTTCTGGCACTGCTGATCCCGCTGGTCGGCGCGCTTGGCATCGCACTCACGGATAAAACCCCGAACTTGCGCGAAAGTGTCACTCTGGCAACGGCAGCGCTTCTTTTCGCCAATATCATGGTGATCCTGCCGGAGATACTGGCGGGGGCTAGACCTGATTATCTGCTAATCACAACCTTGCCCGGCCTGTCTCTATCTTTGAGTGTCGAGCCGCTGGGTATGACCTTTGCGGTGGTTGCCTCGACCTTGTGGATTATTAATTCGCTCTATTCCATCGGCTATATGCGGGGCAATAACGAGCCGAAGCAAACCCGGTTCTATGTCTGCTTTGCGATCGCCATTTCAGCGACCATGGGCATCGCCTTTTCAGGCAATCTGCTGACACTGTTTGTCTTTTATGAAATTCTCAGCCTGTCCACCTATCCGCTGGTCACTCATAAAGGCAATGCGGATGCGCTGAAAGGCGGGCGGATTTATCTGGGGATCCTGCTTGGAACCTCCATCGGGTTGTTCCTGCCTGCCATCATCTGGACCTGGACCCTCACCGGAAGCGTTGATTTTGTTCAGGGCGGTATCCTGCAAGGCCATGTAAGCGCCGGGATTGCCGGCGTGCTGTTGTTCCTGTTTATGTACGGGATTGGCAAGGCGGCCCTCATGCCTATTCATCGCTGGCTCCCCTCAGCCATGGTGGCACCGACCCCGGTCAGTGCCCTGCTCCATGCGGTGGCGGTTGTTAAAGCCGGTGTTTTCTCGGTCCTTAAAGTGATTGTCTATATCTTCGGCATTGATTTCCTGACGGAAACCGGATCGGCCGAATGGCTGACCTGGATTGCCGCCTATACCCTGCTGGCAGCCTCTGTCGTGGCGCTCACCAAGAATAATCTCAAAGCCCGGCTCGCTTATTCGACTATCAGCCAGCTGGCCTATATTGTGGTTGCTGCGTCTCTGGCAACACCTGCCGCAGTTGCCGGCGGCGCGTTGCAGATCGTCATGCACGCTTTTGGCAAGATCACCCTCTTTTTCTGCGCAGGGGCGATTTATACCGCTACCAAGAAAACCGAAATCAACGATATGCGGGGGCTGGGCCGGCAGATGCCGATAACCTTCCTCGCTTTCTTTATCGGATCGCTCAGCATCATCGGCATCCCACCGCTCGGCGGCAGCTGGAGCAAATTCTACATCATGCTGGGCGCCTATGAAGCCGACCAGCTTGTCATTCTGTTTGTTCTGCTGATCAGTTCGCTTCTGAATATTGCCTATCTGATGCCGATTGTGGTGCGCGGCTTTTTCTATGCGCCGCTCGGTCAGTCCGATCCTGAAACCCCGGTGGGACAGGAGACATCAAGACTGTCCTGGAGCAACATCAAGGAAGCGCCCGTCCTCTGTGTTCTGCCGCCTGCCCTGACAGCGGTGGCCTGCATTGGCCTGTTTTTGTTAATCGATCCGATTTACCGGATCATTCTTCCTATTCTGGCACCGTGAGGATCGCGCGATGAGTTCTCATTCCAATCCAAAAAGTTCATGGCTCGACCAACCGGGTGCAGCAAGCAAGATCCTTTATAGTCTGACCGCCCTGGCGGGACTGGCAGCGCTCCCCGATATTCTGGCCTTGTTTAACCTTGTCTATCATCCTCATCCTTATACGGAGATTGAGGAAATACCGGTTTTCTACGGCCTGTACGGTCTGACAGCCTTCCTGTTACTCATCGCGGTGGCAAAAGGCGTGCAAAGCTTCCTTGCGCGGGAGGAGGATTACTATGATTGAGGGATTGAACCCGGGTCTGATCCTGATCCTGGGTGCCTTGCTGGTGCCCTTCACCTCCAGCTTTATCAGAAACCTGCTGCTGCTGGCGCTTCCTGTGCTGGGCATGGCGCAGCTTCTCTCCCTTGGCCTTGGAAGCTGGGGGCATGTCGAGATTATGGGGATGGAGCTTGTCCTCACCAAAATTGATCCGCTCTCCCGGGTCTTTGGTCTGATTTTCCATATCGCCGCCTTCGCAGGCTTGCTTTACTCCCTGCATGTGAAAGACACACAGCAACAGATGGCAACGCTGATATATGCAGGCTCCGCCATCGCCGCCGTGTTTGCCGGTGATCTGATTACACTGTTCTCCTATTGGGAACTGACGGCTATTTCCTCTGTCTTTCTGATTTGGGCCAGCCGGACCGAACGCTCTTTCCATGCCGGTATGCGCTATCTGATCATTCAGGTAAGTTCCGGGGTTCTTCTGCTCTGTGGTGTTGTGCTCTATGTGGGCGCATCGGGCTCTGTCGCCTTCACCGCCATGGAATTTGGAACGCTTGCCAGCTGGTTCTTCCTGATTGCCTTTGGTATCAAGGCGGCCTTCCCGCTTCTGCATAACTGGATCCAGGACAGCTATCCCGAAGCGACAGTGACCGGCACCGTCATTCTGTCAGCCTTCACAACAAAGCTTGCCATTTACGCCCTGGCCCGGGCTTTTCCCGGCGTAGATCTGCTGATCTGGATCGGTGCGGTGATGGTGATTTTTCCCATTGTCCATGCCACCCTTGAAAATGATCTTCGGCGGACCATCGCCTATTCCATGAACAGCCAGCAGGGCTTCATGGTGATCGGTATCGGGATTGGCAGCGAGCTTGCCCTCAATGGCGTTGCCGCCCATGCAACCATCAGTATTCTCTATACCTGCCTTCTGTTTATGGCGACAGGCGCGGTTCTTTTTCGCGCTGGTACAGCGAAAATCTCCGAATTGGGCGCGGTTTACAAATCCATGCCCGCCACTACTTTCTTTGCCATCATCGGGGCGCTGATCATTATCGCCTTCCCGCTAACCGGGGCATTTGCCTCAAAATCTCTGATCCTGTCTGCGGCGCTGAATGACAAGATGGTCATTGTCTGGATGGTCATGCTGTTTGCCGCCATTGCCGTGATCGACAATGTGGGTCTCAAAATCCCGGCGTTCGGCTTTTTCAGCAAAGATAACGGCACCCGGTTTAAGGAAGCACCCGCGCATATGTTGCTAGCCATGGCATTACTTGGCGGACTCGGCCTTGCGGCGGGATTCTTCCCCAGTGCCTTCTTCAGCCTGCTGCCTTACGAGATTTCCTACGAGGTCTATACGGCAAGCCACGTGATTACCCAGTTGCAAATGATCCTGTTTGCCGCGCTGGGATTTGCGCTCGCGGTAAAATTCGGGGTCTATCCAGCAATCTCAGCCTCCCGCAATCTGGATACGGACTGGTTTTACCGCAAAGCCGGAAAAGCCGTTTTCCTGACATTGGGGAGTGCCCTGCAAATGGCTTGGGACAAATCCTTGTCGGCGGCCCAGACAGTTCTGCAGCGGATTATTGAAACGGCCCGGACCTTCCATGGTGAAGGGGGGCCTCTTTCCAGAACAGCCTCTTCCGGGGTTGCCGTCTCGGTTATTGTTGCCTTACTGGGCGTGGTTGTGGTGAGCGCCTATTTCTAAGGACTGGATATGAAAAAAATTGCGTCTCTTCTGCTTGGTGTTTCCTTGCTGGCGGCTTGCGCGCCCAGTGATCGCAGGATTGCCCCGTCCGGGGATCTGGTGGCCAATGCATCTGTGGCCCTTGAAAACGGACGCATTGCGGAACGCTTTGAAGCTGCTGAGTATATTCTGATCGGTGAAAAGCACGACAATCCGGAGCATCATGATATCCAGCTGGCCTTGTTGCAAGCGCTGGTCAAGCCCGGGGATGTGGTTGTCTTTGAAATGCTGAACAGGGAACAGCAACCGGTCATCGATCGCTTTTTATCAGGCGCCCTACCCGATAGCGAACTGGAGAAAGCACTTGACTGGAAAGCCTCCGGCTGGCCGGACTGGCAGCATTATGGGCCGCTTTTCGAGGCGGCAAAAGACGGCGGTGCCCGCATTTATTATGGCAGTTTTCCAAAGAAGGAACTGCGCAGAAAAATGATCCTTGCAGACGATCACTTTGCGCCATTATCGGCTGTGCTTCATGACGATCTCGACCTTCAGATCAAATCCAGCCATTGCGATCTGCTGCCCGAAAATATGATCCGCCCGATGAGCAATATCCAGATCGCCAAGGACAAGAAACTGGCGCAGGAACTGGTTGAAAACCGTCAGGGCGGCCGAGCTTTTTTGATTGCCGGCAATGGCCATATCCGCAAAGACCGCGCTGTTCCCTTCTATCTGAAACAATTGGACAAGGAAGCCACCGTTCAGGTTCTAGCCTTGATTGAAGAGAGAGATACAGACGCGCTTGAAGATCCTTTTCCACTTTATGACACGCTCTGGCTGACCAGTAGCACGCCGGAAAAAGACTATTGCGCGGATCTTCGCAAAAAATTCGGGAAGGCGTCCTGAGGCTTAAGGCGGCTTAGTGAAGATCGGTGGAACGGATCCGTTTTTTGGGCATCCAGCGGGTCACGGACCGGCCATCCGCCGTGAAACGAACTTCCTGATTATCCGCAGGAACCGCGTCCAGATTGGAATGCTTCACATTATACGGGGAGCCGTCCGGGAACTGACTGACCCGGCTTTGACCTTTGAACGCAGATAATCCGCCCGGATAAGCCGCTTTCATTTCATCCAGCAGGATTTCCGAATTCCGCCCTCTCTTGGAGGCTGCCTTGATCGCAGTATCAGTGGAAAGCGCCTTGCCGAGTTCTTCCGGTTTCGCTTTACCATAAGCTTCCCAAACCGCCAGCAGGACCGCTTCCACATGATCCGCGGGCGATACCGCGTTATCCAGAGCAATCCCTTGTTCGAGCGCGAGAAAAAGATCCGGTTCGATTGGACCTGCGTCGGTCGACAGAAAAGTGGCGGGCATCAATTTCGCCCCGTTATGCTCGCTGGCATAAACAGCCTGGGACAAATACAGCATTTTCATCAGATAAGGTGGTTTCAGGACGGCCCCTGTCTGGGCGCTTCTTTCCTCAAGCCATGCAACGATATCAAAGGTCGATCTGATTGCCGGACGCATTACTCTCTCTTCCAATAAACGGTAGACACTCAACCATACGGATTATTGGTTAAACAGATCTTAACGGCTTCTGGTAACTGGTAATTCAGGCTCTGGGAAGCATCAGATTGACAGTCGTTCCTTTGCCTTCTTCGCTATTAATGGAAACATCTCCGCCCGACTGCTTGGCAAAACCATAGACCATAGAAAGCCCGAGGCCACTGCCGGCGCCGACTTCCTTGGTCGTGTAAAAGGGATCAAAAGCATGCTCCATCACGTCGGACAACATGCCCCTGCCAGTATCGACAAATGACATCTGGACACAATAATTCTCCAGTGGAGACGTCGCAGCGCCGGATTTACCGGTCTCTTTTCGAATATTGCGGCAATTGATGGTCAAACTACCGCCCCCCGGCATCGCCTCTTTCGCATTTTGCGCAATATTCAAGATGGCACTTTCCAATTGTTGGGTATCCACAACCGTCCGCCACAAGTCCTGATCCATCTTGAATTCCAGCGCGATATCATTGCCCAGTACGGATTTTAAGGGCCTTGCCAGATCATAGACATACATTTCCAGATCAGTGGTCTCCGGATCCAGGGGCTGCATTCTGGAAAAGGCGAGCAGGCTTTGCGTCAATACAGAGCCTTTCTCGGCGGCCGACAAGATATTCTGTGCTGTTTTCCCGTCCGTACCCGCCTGCTCTTTCAAAAGTTCAGCATTCCCGACAATGATAGCCAACAGGTTGTTGAAATCATGCGCCACGCCACCGGTGAGCTGCGCCACGGATTCCAATTTCTGAACCTCCCGCATCCGCTCCTCAACCTGCTTCAAAGCCGTTATATTCTGGGACGTTGACGTCCACCCTGCCAATTGGCCGTTTTCATCAAAGGAAGGTCTTATCAATTCTCGAACATAGCGAAGAGCGCCATCCGGTGTCAGAACGCGATATTCCAGTTCAGTTGTCCTGCCAGCGCCGAGATAGGCCATTTCTTCCCGGACAATTTCGTGATCTTTTGCCAGGACAAGGGAAAACGGCTCCTCCGCCTTTGAGACCACCGATTTGTAATCATCCCGCATCAAACCGTATATCTTGGCATGTTCTTTTGAGACATAAGTGCATTCCGTGTTTTTCGCATCCCATACATAATAGCCTATTTTGGCAATTTTTGAGGCTTCCCGGAGGCGCAGATCATTCTCCCTCAGAGATGCCTCGATCCCCTTCCTCGCCTCAATTTCCTGCTCCAGCGCTCTATTGGCTTTTACCCGCGCCTGTATTTCCTGGTTGCTTTCCTTCCAGCGGCGAAACGCATACCAGGTGAGACCAATAGAACTGAGGCCCAGGGCCACCAGAATTTCATCCAGTTCCCAATCTTCGTGATCTTCAGAAAATTCCTGCCATTCTTCGGCCAGGTCAAAATAGCTCGATAAAGCAAATGCAATTACGATCACGACAATACCAATAAGAGTGTCGCGTTTTGATTTGTCCATCAACATCAATACTTTCACTAACTGAATCCCGCCCTGTAAACTTCTAATTTAGCAGTATGGTGACTTTTTAATATTAATAAATACTAATTTTTTTCGTTTTTTACTTTTTTTTCAGGCAATAAATTTCCCGTTACTGGTCCTTTCTGTATTCTCTTCTATAGACTTGGCTGATATCATGATCTTGGGGCGTGTGATTTAATCGAGAGCAGTGATGTCGTTATTTTCACCCGTTACCCTGAGGGCTGTGACCTTCCCCAATCGCCTTGTCGTCTCCCCCATGAGCCAATATCGATCTAAAGATGGCTATACCAACCCCTGGCATCTTGTTCATCTGGGCCGTTTCGCCCTGGGCGGGGCCGGTACCGTTTTTTGTGAAGCGACAGCCGTTGAGGAACGGGGACGCAGAACGCCGGGTGATCTGGGCCTGTGGTCCGATGAGCAAATTGCGGGACTGCGTGAGATCACTGATTTTATAAGAGCAGAAGGCAGTGTTCCTGGCATCCAACTGGCCCATGCCGGACGCAAAGCCAGTGAACGACGCCCCTGGCACGGCGAGACGCCGGTTACACAAGAAGATGTCGACTTACGCGGCGAAGCCCCGTGGGAGGCCATTGCCCCTTCCGCCTTGCCTTACGCCGATGGCTGGCCGACCCCACACGAAATGACCAGGGAAGACATTCAAGATGTAGTCACTGCATTCGGTGATGCCGCCCGTCGCTCACACGAAGCGGGCTTCGAGATAATCGAGGTTTATGCCGCCCATGGTTTTCTGCTTCATCAGTTTTACTCCCCGCTTGCCAATCAGCGAACCGATGAGTATGGCGGCAGTTTTGAGAACAGAATTCGCCTCCTGATCCAAGTAGCCGACGCCATCCGCGCCAACTGGCCGGAGACAAAGCCCTTATCCTTCCGCCTCTCCGCAACCGACTGGATCAATGGCGGGTGGGAGATAGAGGAGACTGTGCGGCTGTCGCAGATCCTTAAAAATCATGGCGTCGACATGATTGACTGCTCCAGCGGAGGGATTGGCGGCCGAGAACGCCCCCGGCGTATGACCATCGAACAGGGCTTTCAAATCCCCTTTGCCAAACAGGTCAGACAAGAAACCGGCCTGCCGACAACCGGGGTCGGCTTTATCTGGGACGCGGTGAAGGCCAATCAGATGATTGAAGACGGGGATGTGGATTTTGTAGCCTTGGCCCGAGAACTCCTGACCGACCCCAACTGGCCGCTGCATGCCGCGAAAGAACTGGGGCTGGATCCGGATTACGCATTGTGGAAACCGGAATTCGGCTGGTGGCTGGACAAGCGAGACAAACTCAATTCAAAACTGAAGTTCAGACCTTAGGGTCAGGACCTAAAGTCAAGTCACCGTTTTAATCCCAAACGGCTTGCGCTATAGTCGTCTGGGACAAGCCGATTTCATAATAACAAACATCGAACAACGATGGGATATTCTTTGTATGACACTTCGTTTTAGTCTGGGCGTTTTTCTGAGCGTTGCTGTCTGTGCCTATCTTGTCCCGTCTTTCCTTGGAAATCCGGCGTCGGTTCTCACCTTCAATCAAATGGGCATCGCGGTTATTCTGGCAGTTTCCTACAATCTGCTGATCGGCAATACCGGGCTTTTATCGTTGGGGCATGCCGCCTATTTCGGCTTTGGCGGGTTCTTTGCGGTGCACGTTGTTCGTTATGTCTCGGCGGGTGACAGTCTTCTGGCCCTGCCCTTTATCCCCGTGTTTGGCGGATTGGCGGGTTTGCTCGGGGCAGTCATTCTGGGGAGTTTCACAACAAAACGGGGCGGGCTTATCTTTGCCATGCTGAGCTTCGCCATGGCAGAGCTGGTACTGGCATCCAGTTCTGTCTTTGGTCGTTTCTATGGCGGTAGCATCGATCGGACCGAAATTCCGACCTTTTTCGGGTTGGATTTCCAGTCCGATATTCTGATTTCCTACATGGTCTGGAGCTGGGTTTTGATCTGCCTTCTCGTGGCCGCCTTCTTTAACGCAAGCCCGCTTGGCAAACTGACCAAAGCCGCCGGGCAGAATGCGGAGCGGGTGGAATATATCGGCTATAGTCAGCACAAGCTGAAATATGTCACGTTTTGCCTGGCTGGTTTTCTGGCCGGGATTGCGGGCGCCCTGTTTGCCCTGACCTATGAATTTGTCACCGTGGAAATCATTAGCCTGAAACAATCCTGGCTGATCCTGCAAATGGTCTTTATCGGCGGGATTGGCACTTTTTGGGGGCCGCCCCTTGGTGCGATCCTCCTGACACTCCTCTTTTCAGGCTTTCGGGATCTGACGGATATCTGGAACCTTTATGCAGGTCTTGTCTTCCTGGCCATCGTTCTGTTTGCCCCTCACGGCCTGACCGGCATTGTTCAGACGCTTTACCGGAAATCACGCGCTTCTGACTTGCCACGAACCCTGAAGCATTTTGGTATTCTTACCCTCGCCTCCGCCAGCATGATACTGGGATTTGTCGGCCTGTGTGAGATGATCTATGCAGTGCGCAATCCCTGGCTTTTTACCGGCGATCTCAGCCTTTTCTGGATTCAGGTTAATCCGCAGGCCCTCTTTCCCTGGCTCCTCTTCTCCGCCTTGTTCATTGCTGGTCTGCTGGTGTTTCGCCGGACATACCGGCCTCCTGAAGCTGAACTCTGATCAAAAGATTTTTCTCAAATACTGTCTCTTGATATCAGATTTTCGTATAGAAGATTAACGAACCCCCTCTTGCACTGCCCCCGGGCGCTGTTTAAATTAACCCCAACATTCCCGATACACCCCGTCCCTTCTATTTTGAGGTATCCGCATGGAAATGAGCGGCGAAGAACTGATCAATGCGTCAAAAGCCACCGTTTGGGAGGCGCTGAATGATCCCGACATTCTGAAACAGGCCATTCCCGGCTGCGAAAGCGTAGAAAGAGAAGGCGAAGATGGCTTTACCGCCACGGTGAAGGTGAAGGTCGGTCCGGTGAAAGCC
>JBDWHS010000028.1:0-232018 GCA_039975135.1 Sneathiella sp.
TCTAGGGACCATCCATCGTCAGGGTCGAGCGGAACACCTGTTGCTTCACAAATAGCCAGGGGAAGGGTTTCATGGGATTGGTAGTTGGGAGTGACAACAATCGCGTGACTGTCTTTGTCTAGAAGAACTGTATTGGCGGCAAAAATTCCCTCACTGGCACCAGCAAAGACGAGAATGTTGTTTGCATTCTGGTTTTGATAGGTCTGTGCGATCGATATACGGAGATCAGGGGCACCAAATGTTTCCGTGTAGCCGAGCCAGAGAGCCTCAAATTCTTCGCGTTCAGCTTCAGTGGCCATAGCGAGCAAGTCTCGTAAAGTCATACTTTCTGCATCAGAGGCTGTCATGTGATATCGGGCTTTAAACTCCCATTTGGAAAAATGGGTTTCCAATCTGAAGTCGGGAAGCGTGGTCATTTGCTGCTGTCCTTTTTCTGCTGTCGCGCTGCAGATATGTAATTATAAATAGTGGCTCTGGAAACATTGATTAGGTTGGCGAGATGCTCAGTCGCCCCTCGCGTTTGAAACAGATTTTGTCCGTCAAGAAATTGAACAAGATCAATGTTATCGGACCGTGTCAGAGCCGTTTTTGTAAGATTTTGTTCGGTAAGCCAGCTATGTAAAAGACTGTTTATTTGTTCTCGCCAGTCTTTGGCAAAAAGAGCTTCAGGCTGTGGCTGATCAAATTTCAGAAAACCGTTCAGGAGCTCCTGGGTTTTTTCAAATATCGAAACATCGAGGTTAATGCAGAGTAATCCAATAGCAGTTTTGTTGTCTGTGTCTCTCAAAATAATCGTTATAGAACGCAGGAGGCGTCCATCTGTTTCCCGTTTGGAATACGGACCCATATGCGTGTTTTCCAATGCAAAGTCACTTGTTGCTTCATCCAGAAGGGAGGGATCCCCTTCCTTTCGAGAGGAGAACCGGTTCCAGATCGCAGCAATTTTACCCGTAGAAAGATCATGAAGGACGACCTCTGCATGAGGGGTGAGCAGAATTGCAATCGCAGCTGCAATATCAGAAGCAGTTTTAAAGCTGTTGGATGATATTAAATAAGACATAATTTAGATAAAGCATCTAAATTATACTTTTTGTCAAATTCTTTGAATGCTCAGCAGACAATTTTCTGTTGTGGTTATTATTTTTCTATCGGGTCATGTATTGGCAGAAACTTCTGGAGAACTAGAGATCGTCAACCAGGGTGGTTTTTGTCGACGGCCCCCGTTGGGCTTATCAAGGTTGCTATCTGATGAATTTGACTACACCTTTCCGTTGCTGCCTGGCGGTTTCGTGATCGGATCTTCGAGTTTTTTTGCAAGACATGATACTTGAATGACTTAGCGTTGATAGCGCTTCAGGAACGTTCTGACGGCCTCTTCGACAACCCTTTTATTTTCTGTTTTAGATAATCCAGCTTCTGCCACCAATAGGCGTGGCCAGAAAACCAAATCATTGATCATGCCCAAGAGCTGCCGTGCAGCCAACACAACATCGCTGATTTCGAGTCTGCCACGTTTAACTTCTTGTTTTAAATATGTTTCTAGTCCATCAAGGTAGGGTTTTTTTCCACGCTCATACAGTTCCAAACCGAGTTCGGGAAAGCGCGGCATTTCAGCGATTATAACGCGAAAGAGTGCAACAATTTGATCTGATGACAGCAGATCAGCATAGTTAGTCCCTATGTAAATGAGCCCTTTATAAGGATCGTCCTCTTCAATGGATAAGGCGCGAACTGTCTCTTCGTGCGACCAGATACGCTGCATGATACCGCCAAACAAATCAGCCTTTGTCGGGAAGTGCTTGTAAAGTGTGGCAGACGATACACCGGCATCACGTGCAACGTCTTCTAACGTTGTTAGATCATAGCCTTTAGCAAGGAAAAGCTTAATGGCGCTTTCCAATAGAGTGTTCTTTTTTTCTGCTGCGACACGTGCCCTATACGCGGCAAGCCCATTTTTCTCTGTTTTATCTACCTGCATTTTTTTCCTCAGAACCAGCTGTGTGATCGACAAAAAAAGGCCTGAGTAATACTTGACAAGTTACTCAGCTCACCTTAATGGTAAGTTTGTTAACTCACCATTAAATTTTCTCAAATCGAGGATCAGAAATGACGTCTAAATCTTTCATATTTCCTTATTTCCTTATCGTAATAGCATCATTCTCCAGTTACAGCCTAGCCCAACAACGTGATCTGACAGGATCGATGAATTTTGACGGCCGGTATATTGTATCAACATCTGATGCAGATATGATCGGTAGTGCTTATGTTAATGGCAAGCTTGGTCCAGAAGAGGGAACGGATACTCTGTCTGTTATCCCTCTGGCGGGAGATCCACGCGATTGGTCTGCTGTTGAAATAATAGCATCAAATTCAGTTGCGGGCCCACCTGCTGTACTCGACCTTTCGCCAGATGGTCGTTATGCATTTGTTATTGAGACCTTCAAACAGCGCCCTGAAAATATAGTTTCGCCGACATTCAGGGACTTAAAAGTAGGAGATCGATTACAAGTATTTGACCTAATTGATCCAAACAAGCCAGTTTTAACTAGCGATCTCGTTATTCCGACAAGGCCTCTTGCGATCCGAATGAATTCGGATGGCTCATTGCTTGCTATTACGTTCCATAAATCTGGCGCAGGATCCAAAACGCCATTAGGTTTGTTTCCCGTTAAGGACGGTGTTATCGGGACTGCAGTTTATCCGGAAATTGCGGAATGGGATAACACAACTGAAATGATTGACATTGACTGGCATCCTGAGAAAAATATCCTTGCTATCTTGAACCGTGACGCTTCAAATTTAAGATTTGTATCGGTCACCGCCAGTCTGGCTGCCGAGGTGCTCGGGAATATTGTCGGGATTGAAAAAGAACCCTTTCGCGTTGAATTTACACCCGACGGTCGTCATGTTGTGGTAAATGGCCTTTACTGGGGCAAAGACATTCAAGGTCATTGGACCGAAGCTCCCCGGGGATCTGTTTTAACGGTCAGAATGAATGCGAATAGCAACAATCAGAAAACACGGCACGCCATGATCAGCACTATCAAGACAGGGGTTTCTCCTGAAGGCTTGGCTGTCAGCCCAGATGGGAAATGGGTTGTTACGACAAATCTCGAGCGCAGTTATTTGCCTTATAATGACAAACGTATCACTTGGTTTAGTTCTCTTACGCTTGCCCGGTTAGATGAAAAGACAGGACAGCTCATAAAAATTGGAGATTTTGCCTATGACGGCATTTTGCCGGAGGCGGCTGTTTTCGATAACTCAAGTAATTTTATTGCCGTTGCGACATATGATCACTTTGACGACCGGAAAAAAGGCGGGTCCATAGATTTTTGGCGTATTGATACTGATCCCTTAGATGCCAGCAGAACTCACCTTGTGAAAACGGAGTATTCTGTTGATGTGGCCCGTGGTCCACATTCGATGGTAATCGCGCGGTAAATACGCTTCTTAGTTCGGGATACTGGAGGCATTGAGGAAATCGTTTTTTGAATTTAGGTTTCATTCGATGTTTCCATTACCCAATTCTGAAAAACTGTTAAGGCTTCTTTTCTCATTTTCGCCGGGGTGGAAAGGAAGTGCCAAGAATAGGTTGAATGTCTTGTGATATCAAAAGGCCTAACGAGGCGGCCCTGGCGAATAAGCTCATTGACAAGAACGCTGCGTCCCAGGGCAACACCAAGTCCGCTGCAAGCCGCCTCATACATGATATTGCTATCCGAAAAGCCATGCCCATGCGGTGATGTAAGTTGTGGCATGCCGATTTCTGAAAACCAGCTGGACCAATTGCAAGCCGCGACACCAGTTTCTCCAAGTGTATCGTTCAACAGGGTATGATGCTTGAGATCATCGAGTGTCTCCAGCGGGATTTTTCCTGCCGCCAAAGTCGGTGAACAGACGGGGAAAATATCCTCCGCCATTACACTGTTGCCAACATGTTGATCCGGAATTCTATCGCAATACCGTAATGCGCAGTCAAAATCTGTTTCAGTCAGATCGATAACGTCTCTCCGGCAATGCAGCTCGATCTCGATATCAGAATGCTTTTCCAGAAAACGGTTTAATTGTGGCGCAAGCCAGATGGAAGCCAAAGAAGGACATATAATAACTTTTAAACGGCCTGTGGGCGGTGTGATCAGGCGATCTGATGCTGTTCTTAATTGCTCGAATGCCGGGCGAACCAAGTCAAAGAACTGTTGGCCTTGATCATTGAGAACGAGTTCTCTCCCTTGCCTTAGAAACAAAGGCTGGTCAAACCAGGTTTCAAGTGCCTTGATTTGATGACTGACAGCAGATGGAGAAACCATCAGCTCCTCTGACGCGCGAGCCATGTTGCCTGTGCGGACAACAGCTTCAAATGCTTTCATTGCATTCATGGGAGGAAAATTTGACATTATCGTATCTATGAAATTTATTCACCAGTAAACTGAAAATTACTCGCTTTTAGTTATTTTTACAAGTTTTATAGTGAGAAATATAGAATAATTAAAAAGCACTTTCAGGGTTTGAGAGGTCTATAAATGATAAATACCAATTGGGCCGAGTGGCCGGCCAATATCAAAAAATCTGATTTTCCAACTTATAAACCAAGATCGATGAGAGCGCTCGGTGTCTGGGAGCCGGGAGGTTGGGCAATCAAAGCCTATGGCATACAATCCAGGGAAAATGAGGAAGGTCGATCCATTCTGGCACCTGAACTGGTTCAGGCTGCGAAGACTCAGGTCGCCAACCTCTTGCCGCTCACTCGGGAGGAGGGGGAGTTTTATAAAACAGGTTTCGCGGTGCTGCATCATGGCGTTCAAGCCAATTGGCTCTTGTTTCAGTGGTGGGCCCATGATGATGTTTGGTGTCAGCTTCTTTCCTACTCAGATGTCGATGACCCGCTGCGTTTTAAGTTTTCCTCAAGGCCTATTCGAGCCTGTGTTTATGAAACGGCTATCCTTTGGCATGAGCAGAAAGCCTGGATCAACCATGTTTTGAACGGAAACGCTGACCGACGTGCATATCTTGAAGATATGATGACGGCATCGACCTGCTGATCCGGCATGGAACAGAGGTTGAAAAAGGCGGAACGCGTTTGTGATCTGCTCGTCATCGGGAGCGGGGCTGCCGGTTTGACGGCAGCGATTACGGCGGCCTCAAAAGGCTTTAAGGTTATTGTCTTGGAAAAATCCGACTATGTTGGCGGTGCGACGGCATGGTCGGGAGGATGGATCTGGCTACCCAAATCAGCACATAAAACAAGGCAAACAGTACGCAGTGACACGGAGCAAGCGGAACACTATCTGAAGCATGTTCTGGGGAGTGACGCAGATCAAGCTAAAATAAAGGCATATTTGGACAGCGCGCCAGCGCTGGAAGAGCTATTGCTAGAACACACGCCTGTGCGATTTCAGCAAGATGTCAGCATCCCCGACTATTATGCAACAGCCGCCGGGTATTCAGAAAGCGGCCGCTCAAGGGTTGTTGCGCCGATGAAGGGACATATGTTGGGCGATGACATTCAGCGCCTTCGAAAACCAATGCCCCATTTGACAATCGCTGGCCTGATGCCTTCCGCAGGGCCGGAGATGCGGCATTTCTTTAATGCGGGGCGGTCATTTCGGTCTAGCCTGTATGTTTTCAGGCGCCTCTTACGGCATGGTATCGAATGGCTGACGACCGGCCGGTCTTTAACCTTGACGAACGGTAATGCGCTTGCTGGAGGTCTTTTTAAAGCCGCCCTTGATCTGGGTGTTGAGGTTATGACCGGCATGCAAGCGCGCTCTTTGATTTGGGAGAATGAAAAGGTATCCGGCGCAACGATCGATATCGGGCTGAAAACAGTCAAAATTTATGCTTCTAACGGTGTGGTCCTGGCCTGCGGCGGCTTCCCGGCAAACACATACAGGCGAAAACAATTTTATCATCACACACGATCTGGCGAGGAACACTGGAGTGTCGCGCCGTCAGTGTGTAATGGAGACGGATTAACGCTCGGTGAAGCGGTTGGCGCAAAAGTTGACGGCTTCGGTGGGAACGGAGGCGCCTGGGTGCCCGTCTCGATGGTTCCTCAGCCGAATGGTCATGTGGCACCTTTTCCACATTTTGCCGATCGTGCCAAACCTGGCCTGATTGCAGTCAGAAAGGACGGGAAACGCTTTACCAATGAAGCGGCTCCTTATTTTCAGTTTATGCAAAGCCTGTTTAAGGCGACCAAACCGAATGAAGACCCTGTTGCCTGGCTTATCTGCGATCATGCTTTTCAGCGTCGATACGGGCTTGGCTTCTCCAAACCGTCGCCAATTCCGATCCGAAAATATCTGTCTTCAGGATATTTGGTTTCGGGTCAGACACTTCATGAGCTAGCTGAAAAATGCGGTATTAATACCGAGGCATTTTGCCGGACTGTCTCTCGTTACAATAAGGCGGCTTCAAGGGGGCATGATCCGATGTTCAGACGCGGGAGCGAGCCTGTCAACAGAGCGCAAGGTGATCCATCGATTAAACCCAACCCCTGTGTGTCGCCGCTTCTAAAACCACCTTATTATGCCGTAAAAATTTTACCGGGCTGCCTTGGGTCATTTGCAGGGCTTAAAACAGATGCCAAAGCCCGTGTTCTCGATCAATCAGACTCTCCTATTTCGGGCCTTTTTGCGTGCGGTAGTGATATGGCGAGCATGATGTCCGGCCATTATCCAGCAGGGGGGATCTCCTTAGGACCCGCGTTGGTTTTTGGCTATCTGGCAGGCTGTTCGTCATCAGGCGGCGTTTCTTCAAACGACAAGACTTCTAACATCAAAAAGGATTTTCATGCCTATTTATGAATTTGCAACATTGCAGGCGAAGACAAGCGCGGCTGCAACGGCTTCCGAACGGCTGGAAGTCTACCTGAATTCCTCTGAAAGTCTCGGCTCTGTGTTGGGATGTTGGATTTCAGAAATCGGGGCCCTCAATCGGATTGCGCTACTGCGTGCCTATGAGGATGAAGGTACCCATGATCGAGAACGCCAGTCTCTCCTTAAAAGTGGCGACCCATTTGGCTGTAGTTCCTATTTGAGCAGCATATCCTTTGATAGATGCACTCATTTTCCTAATTCTCCAGAGATCAGCGCGGGAGCTTTCGGCCCGTATTATGAAATCCGAACCTATGAGATGGAGACAGGCGGGCTGGAGCCAACGTTGCAAAACTGGGCGGAGGCTCTCCCAACAAGAGCGGAACGTTCAAAGCTCGTTACGGTTCTGCGAACCACAGAGGGAGTGTCGCGAATGATCAGTATCTGGCCTTATCCAACGATTGAGAAGAGACAGGAGGTAAGGACACAGGCGATCAAAGATGGCATCTGGCCGCCAAAGGACAGCTTCAAATATTTAAAAACGGAGATGTTGTCGACTTTGTATCTGCCGACATCATTTTCACCGCTTAAATAAAGTTTATATAACCGATTGAAGGAAAAAACATGGGAAGACAATTGATTTCGTCCGGCGGAAAGTGGGAAGAAATTCTCGGTTATTCTCGAGCTGTGGTCGATGACGAATGGGTTTTTCTCGCTGGAACCGGCGGGTTTGAGCCTGGAACAGGTCATGTGGCAGAAAATGTGATCGAGCAGACAGAGCAATGTCTTGCAAACGCTACTGCAGCACTCAAGCAGGCCGGAGCAACACTTGAGGATACTGTTCGCATTGTTGTTTATCTTGTTGATATGGAAGATTTTGAACGGGTTGCGCCGATATTTGGCCGTGTTTTTGAAACGACGCGGCCGGCAAATACAACCGTGGCATCCCCTGCGCTGATTGACCCTCGTTTGAAGGTGGAAATTGAAATCACCGCAAAGAAGCACCGATGACAGATCGGAATAATGCCTTGGATTTTGTCCTGATGGATGTATTCACGGACTGTATGTTTGGAGGAAACCAACTCGCTATATTTCCAAATGCCGGGGAGCTCTCAGACAGATCAATGTATGCGATATCCCGTGAATTAAAGGTGAATGAGACAGTCTTTGTAACCAGCAGGGTTACCGGTGGATTTACCGTTCGTATTTTCTCACCGCATGGAGAGTTATCTTTCGCTGGTCATCCGCTTGTAGGAGCCGCTTCGTATCTTGCAGAACAGGAGCAGAGTGTTGATGGAGCTGAGCTTAAAGACTTTATACTTCATGTCCCCGCCGGGCCAGTTCCCGTTGACATCCTGTCGCCAAAAGGGCCGCAAAAGGTCATGCTGAAAAGTCCGACGCTTCCTGTTCAGCTTGAGCAAAATATTGCGTCTTCTGATTTGGCAGTATTGTTAAGTCTCAACATAAATCAGTTCTCAACAGACTTGGCAGCAGCGGAAGCCTTCTCCTCTGGTATTCCTTTTTTCTGTATCCCACTTGTTGACCCGACCGCCGTTAAACTGGCGAAGCTGGATAAATCAGTTTGGTCCAGAGTGCTTCAGTATAGCGAAGCCCCTCATCTGTATATTTTTGCATTGGGCCAGGATGGTGAAATTGTCGCGAGAATGTTTGCACCCGGCGTTGGAATAGAAGAAGATCCCGCGACAGGAGCTGCTGCTGTGGCGCTGGGAGGGTATTTGGCCAAACATATCCTGGCCCCGGAAGAAGTTGTTGAATTTATAATTCATCAAGGGCTGGAAATCGGACGGCCCAGTCAGATTTCTTTGGAGTTGCAGATGGATGATGTTCATCTTAAATCAGTGAGGGTTGGTGGCCAAACAATGCTTGTCGGAAAAGGAACTCTTTTTGACGGCGCCCGTTAGACTAAAGCTCGCGTTGGCGTGCGATCGCTTTTGCCGGGAGGATTATGAAAGATCAAACCGATCTTGTGTCTGAAATCGACAATTACCTGTCAGGTAATTGATCCTGTTGCCTTTTCTCGCCGATACAAATTCCTTCATAAACCCTTCGACCATTGCCGGAGGGCAAATTAAAACTTACTCTGAATTTTGATTTTTTGTGAGAGGGCTTGGGATGAATAACACGGCATTTGCGTTGATCGGGTATATTGGCTGGATGGTGATTTTGATGCTGGTGATGGAATGTTTTCGCACCTATCTGGTTTTGGGAAAGGGTAAGCCGGCTAACAGCTTTGCCGTTGACGGGTCGGATACTTTCCCGCTTCTTCACAGACTGACCCGGGCACATGCCAATTGCTATGAGCATTTCCCGATTATTGGCGGTATTCTGATCTTTGCCTTGGCAACCAAGTGGACAGGGGTGACAGAGGGGCTGGCCCTTTGGGTATTGGCGGCTCGCATATTGCAATCCTGCACGCACATCCTCTCAAATGGACTTCACGCTGTTCAAGTGCGCTTTGTATTTTTTACAGTGCAGCTCCTGATCGTTGCTTTCTGGATTGTACAGATCTTTCTGCCCCTTCTTTAGGATCACATTAAGTGGAGGAACAGGCTGAGGAAAAAAGTAATCTCAGCGATCGGAGCGATGTTTTGTTTTTTTGCATGACGAAGTCGAGTGAGGTCGCAACAGAGAATGCCGCCAATAGCCGAGATGCTTTGGGCGTGGATATTCAAATTATAGGTATGATGCTCGCGCATGATGGTCTTGTCTCTGCTCTTTTGGGGGGACTATGATGTGGAAGAGTGTTTTCTGATGGAGGTTTTATGAAAAAACGTGCCGTTATCCCAGCAGAATTCAAGACAGGCGCTGAAAATCTGAAAATGTCACCAGGCATACTGTCAGGTCATTATCTCTTTCTCAATGGTGTAACCGGAAGTGATCTTGAGGGTCTTATGCCCCTCAGAGAAGAAGAGCAGTTTCGCCATGCTTTTAAAAAAATTGGCGCTGTGCTGAAAGAAGCCGGGCTTGGTTTTGAAGCCATGGTCGAGATGACCACTTATCATGTGGGTTTGCGCGATCATTTCGAGTTGTTTGACAAAGTCCGTCTTGATTATCTGACTGCGCCATTTCCAGCCTGGACTGCCGTCGAAGTCGCCGGCCTGCGCCGCGAAGGGGCCGTTGTTGAAATTCGGGCGATCGCGGCGGCAGAGAACAGTTGAGGCGCTCTAACCACCTACATGCCGACGAAGTACTGCATGATTTTGGGAACCATGGTCTTGAAGCGCAGAGGATATTCAGTTGCAATAAGACAAATGCATTCTTGATCACTGTCGGCGATTGGCTGATGGTCAATATCATCATCGAGATCAGCAATATCTCCAGTTTTGAAACGACCAACCTCGTCACTGAATGAGCCTCTCAGAACAAGAGTCAGTTCCGTGCCGTTATGTCCATGTTCCGGAATGGCGACACCAGGTGCAAGCTTCATCAGGCGAACTGAGCCTTTGCGCGCATTAACGCCTGGCAGAGTATAACATTTAATGCCGGGTGCCATGTTGCGCCAGGAGACCTTTTCCAGTCCATCCGGTACAAAGCGCCGCAAAGGGAGCGGGACAGAGGCCGAGGCTGTAGAATGATCGTTTGCCGCATGAAAAGCCTTTGGCTTTTCATCTGCATCCAACAAGGTCATAATCTGATCCAACGCGTCTGACCTCATGGCAAGGCCCGGGTCATTTTCCAACGAGCCTGCCCCCATTTCTTCCATCTCACCGACTTTCTTTCGGCAAACCGGACATTGGGATAAATGGGTGGCAATAACCAGGTTCATGCTTTCCGGTAATGTGCCAGCGGCATATGCCATCAATGTTGCTTCGTTCAGATGATGGTGAATACTCATGAGGTTTCTCCCATCTGGTCTTTCATCTTCTTAAAGGCAATTCTCATCCTGGATTTAACGGTACCAAGAGGAACGTTCAGTTGATCAGAAATCTCACCGTGGCTCAAACCTTCATAAAACGAGAGTTTCACGACTTCGAGTTGGTCACTTGGCAGAGTTTTTAGGGCGCTACGTACAAGACGGCCGGACTGGTTCCGATCCGTCTGGATTTCCGGGCTATCTGTTTCATCTTCGATGAGCGAGAAATCGTGATCGTCATAGTCAAAGTGCCGCTCTTTGCGGTAATGGTCGAGGCGCAGGTTTCGAGCGATCCGGAATATCCATGTACTGGCAGCCGCTTTTGATGCATCATAAAGATGCGCCTTTCGCCATACCTGCAGCATTGCCTGCTGTGCGAGTTCTTCAGCCATAGTGTCATCACTTCCTAAACGGAACACATAGGATTTTACGCGCGGTGCAAAATATTCAAAAAGAACAGCAAAAGCCTGTTTGTCTTGCTCTTGCGCAACCTTGATCAGAAGATCTGTCAGATACTGTGTATCAGGCGAAGATATTGCTTCAGATAGACGGTTCGGATCCTGCACGTGTTATCCTAAATCTGTTGTTTAGATCTTTCTACGCTCTCTGGCAGAACTTAGATCACGGGCAATTTAAAAAAAGGGCAAAAAAATATTCTCAATTTTTTGAGCCTGCCAGATGATCCAATTTCGCATAGCCTTCGTAATAATTAAAACGGCAAATTGGAGGATCGCATGCTTTCCGGTCAAAATCAAAAGAGATTGAAAATAGGCATTATTGGAACGGGTATTTCCGGTATGTCAGCCGCCTGGCTATTATCCAAGTCACATGATGTAACCGTTTTCGAAAAAGATGACCGGGTTGGTGGCCACAGCAATACAGTTGATATTGCCGGAACAGGTGTCGATACCGGTTTTATTGTTTATAACGAAAAAAATTACCCCAACCTGATTGCCCTTTTTGACCATCTCTGCGTTGCCACGCAGGAAACGGATATGTCTTTTGGCGTTTCTCGAGATCGCGGGGATTTTGAGTATGCGGGTTCTGATTTGTTTGGAATGCTCGCTCAGAAGAAAAATATTCTACGCCCGCGATTCTGGTTGATGGTGAGGGATATCATGCGTTTCTACAAGGCTGCCAATTTGCTGTTGGAGTCTAATAATGTGCCGGATATCACGCTGGGAGAATACTTAAAAAGGGAAGGATATTCTGACAGTTTTCAACAGGATCACTTGTTGCCCATGGGGGCTGCAATCTGGTCAACGCCGGTTGAGACGATGATGGATTATCCACTCGAGGCCTTTATCCGCTTTTGTGATAATCATGGACTGCTGCAACTCAGTGATCGTCCTAAATGGCGAACCGTAGTTGGGGGCAGTCAGCGTTATATCAGCAAGCTTACCAATAATTTCAAAGACAGTATTTCCTTGAACCGTGGCGTTGCGAAAGTCTGGCAATCTGGCAATAAAGTCTGTTTAGAAGATAGAAATGGCACGACTGAGCGATTTGATCATCTTGTCATGGCCTGTCATGCAGACCAGTCTCTTAAATTGCTCAGTGACGCTGATGCTGCTGAAAAGAAACTTCTGAGCGCCTTTTCCTATCAACCCAATATTGCCATCCTGCACCAGGATGAAAACTATATGCCGAAAAATCGTAAGGCTTGGTCAAGTTGGAATTATCTGAGTGAAACAACTTCAGACACTCAGGATGTTTGTGTGACATACTGGATGAACAAACTCCAGCACATCAAAGGGGATGAAGATTATTTCGTTACATTGAACCCGATAGAAACTCCTGACGAGTCCAAAATTATCCGCAGTTTCCTCTATCATCATCCTTTGTTTAATCGGGATGCGATCGCCGCACAACGCATGCTCTGGAACATTCAGGGGAAACGGAATATCTGGTTTTGTGGCAGTTATTTCGGGCATGGATTTCACGAGGATGGTCTTCAAGCCGGACTGGCGGTTGCCGAAGCTCTGGGCGGGGTTAAAAGACCGTGGATCGTTGATGATGAGTCCAGTCGGATTAACCTACCCATTGACTGGCCTCACCGGATCAGCAGGGTGGCTGCCTGATGTTCTCAAAACTTTATACCGGGCGCGTTTTCCACAGGCGTATGCAACCGAAGGAACATCGGTTGTCCTATCGGGTTTTCAGTGTTCTGTTTGATATTGATGAATTGCCTGTCCTGGACAAAGAAATGAATGTGTTCGGCCACAATCGCGCCAACCTTTTCTCTTTTTGGGACAAGGACTATGGCCGCGGGGACGGTAAACCACTGAGACCTTATGTCGAAACCGTTCTGGAAGGGGCCAGGATCGATATTAATCATGGCCCCATTCGATTGCTGTGTTACCCACGTCTGTTTGGCTATGTCTTTAATCCGCTGAGTATCTATTTTTGCTATGCAGGAGAAGATGATCTCAAAGCGATAATTTATGAGGTCAGCAACACATTTGGTGAGCGTCACAGTTATGTCATCGAGGTGGGAGATAGCGACAGCAAAACCGTTCATCAAACCTGCCCAAAGAATTTCTATGTCTCACCTTTTATGGATATGGACTGTACTTATCATTTCTCGATAACGCCGCCCACAGACAAGATTTCGGTTTCGATCAACCAGTCGGACCGAAACGGAGCAGTGCTGAAGGCCTGCTTCAGTGGGACGGAGAGGGCTTTTAAAGACGCTACTCTTCTTTTAATGCTGGTCAAATTCCCCCTCATGACCCTAAAAGTCATGGCTGGCATTCATTGGGAGGCGTTGAAACTCTGGCTGAAAGGTCTGAGGCCTCGCCTTCGTCCCACTCCCCCTCATTCCCCAATAACCTATGTTCCTGTAAAACAAACGGAGACAAAGTCATGACTGAAAACAAGGCCGGAAGTTTAACCGTGCCGTCTTTTGCAAATTTGACTAACTCCTGGATTGATACGCTGTCGGGCCAGTTATCGAAGCTGGAAAAAGGCAGACTGTCTATCATCCTGCCGGGAGGAAGACCTCTTCATTTCGGAGAAGGAGATCCTCACGCTACGGTCATTTTGAATACATTTCGTCCGATTTCAAAACTTGTACTGCATGGCGATCTGGCCTTTGCGGAGAGCTATCTGGATGGTGAATGGGAATGTCCGGATTTAACGGCGTTGTTTGATCTTGTGCTTAAAAATGAAGCGGTTTTTGCCTTGGATAACAAGGGTGGGTTGAAGTTCCGATTGCTCAACAGATTAAGGCATTGGATGAATGCCAATTCCAAGCGCGGATCGAAACGCAACATTTCTTATCATTACGATCTTGGGAATGACTTCTATGCGCGTTGGCTTGACGATACGATGACCTATTCGTCTGCCCTCTTCGAAGGCGATGAAGATCTGCGGGCCGCTCAACTGAACAAATATGACAAGATTGCAAAAATGGCCGATTTGCAATCTGGCGATAGTGTGCTTGAAATCGGTTGTGGATGGGGCGGTTTTTCTGAGATTGCAGCCCGGGATTATCAATGCCGGATTGATGGCCTGACACTCTCTCGAGAGCAGCTATCTTATGCGCAGCGGCGCTACCGGGACACCGAAACCGATCATCTGGCATCCGCATCATTGACCGATTACCGTGACAGCAAAGGTCAATATGACAAGATTGTCTCGATTGAAATGTTTGAAGCGGTAGGATTTGAGAACTGGGACACCTATTTTGACATCCTCAAAAAGCGTTTGAAGCCCGGCGGCACGGCTGTTATTCAGACCATCCTCATTGAAGATAAACGGTTTGACAGCTATCGGGAAAACGTTGATTTCATTCAACGTTATATTTTCCCGGGTGGATTATTACCCAGTGTCGAAGTGCTCACACAGAAGCTCGATCAACACGGT
Organism: Sneathiella sp.; assembly: GCA_039975135.1. GTDB lineage: Bacteria > Pseudomonadota > Alphaproteobacteria > Sneathiellales > Sneathiellaceae > Sneathiella. The sequence continues at coordinate 14,560 of JBDWHS010000028.1, forward strand.
CTAACATTGCAAGATAGTCACCTTTTTGGCGAGTCTTACGCCAGAACCTGTGAAATTTGGCAGAAGAATTTCCAGCATGCCTGGGATCAAATCAAGCGTACCGGCTTTGATAACCGGTTTAAGCGTATGTGGGAATATTATCTATCCTACTGCGAGTCCGGTTTTAAGGCAGGAACGATAGATGTCGGCCTCTTCAAGCTCAGTAACTCTTCATAGAGTTCTTTATGCGATGCCAGCCTTCGTGCTGGCATTTCCTACAATCCCGGTATTCGTTTTGCTGCCGACCTTTTATGCCGAGACGGTAGGGCTGGGATTAAGTGCTGTCGGGGTCGCTTTTTTAGTGCTGCGGATGGCAGATGTTGTGAGTGATCCGCTTCTGGGGTGGATCTCTGACAGGATACCGGCAAGATTTGGAAAACGTAAACTCCCTATCGTCATCGGCGGGTTGTTGGGCGCGCCGGCATTGATTGCCCTATTTACTCCCTCTGAACACGCTACCATTTTCCACTTGATATTCTGGGGGCTGCTTCTTTTTACAGCCTGGACAGCGATACAAATTCCATATCTTGCCTGGGCGGCCGAATTGGAAACCCGATATCATTATCGAACCACCCTAAACGGTTTTCGGGAAGGGGCTGGATTGCTGGGAATCTTGTTTGTTGCCGGTTTGGGTCTATGGCTCGCCGATTTCGACGTATTCGAGCGTTTCAGCGTCATCGCCTGGGCCACTGTATTCCTGGGAATTGTAACCATCAGCCTTGCTCTTTACATCGTGCCGCAAGGCCGCCCTGCCAAAGAAACAGCGTCATTTTCTTTTCCATGGGAAAACAAGTTGTTTTTGCGAATTTTGTGTGCTTGGTTTGTGAACGGCTTCGCCAACGCGCTTCCGGCCGTCTGTTTGCCTTTATTCCTCATTCATGTTTTGCAGGCTGATGAACAGACACAGGCTAATCTTCTTTTCATTTACTTCTTATGTGCCGTTGCTGGTATTCCAGTCTGGGTCCGTCTTTCGGCGCGGTGGAACAAGAACAGGGTCTGGTGTGTCTCCATGATCCTCGCCTGTGTTGTTTTTATCGGAGTTCCATTTCTTGGGAGCGGTGATTTTGTTGCGTTCGGGATTATTTGTGTCTTAACCGGACTGGCCCTTGGCAGTGACCTAGCGCTTCCAACCTCGATGCAGGCGGATTGTACGGATTGGGATCGTTTTCGGTTCGGTGAAAATCGGCTGGCAACTTTATATTCCTACTGGAGCATGGCGACAAAACTGTCATTGGCGGCGGCTGTCGGTTTGGCGTTCCCTCTGTTGGACTATGTTGACCTGCCAAGTGGCAATGAAACGGCAAAATTAACACTTGTTGTGATCTATGCGGGGCTTCCCATCGTACTAAAAGCAGTGGCTATCGCTTTGATGTGGAATTTTCCTCTGGGGCGAAAACAACATTCAGCCCTTCAAGTTGCATTGGAGAGACGTTTATGAAAACGATGATCAGCATAGTTGGCTTCTGCCTGCTATTGACAGGATGCAGTTCGATGAAACCGCAGGATTTTGCAAAGACTGAACCGAAACTTGATCTGTTTGATTATTTTGATGGCAAAACGGAGGCTTGGGGTCTCTTCGAAGATCGTTTCGGAACCGTGCGCCGCCAGTTCAAGGTTGATATCACAGGAACCATTGAAGGTGACCGACTGACGTTGGATGAAGATTTCATCTATATGGACGGTGAAAAGGACAAACGTGTCTGGCATATTAAGCAGCTGTCGGACGGACGGTATGAGGGCAAAGCGGCAGATGTAATCGGTACAGCAAAAGGGATATCAGCAGGTAATGCACTCAACTGGTCTTATGATATGGCTTTGAAGGTAGGAGAGACGACCTATCAGGTTCATTTCGATGACTGGATGTTTTTGCAGGATGGGAATGTTTTGATCAATCGGGCAACTGTTACCAAATGGGGATTTGAGGTGGGGGAAGTTTCCCTGTTTTTCAAGAAACCTGAAGGCGCCTTCTGATCCGCCGTAAAAGGCTACCAAGAACCGGAATATGGCCATAAAACTGCTCTGACGCATCCCAATGATCGATATGCCGGATAACCTTACCTTGATCATCAAGATGTATTTCACTCATTCCGGTGATAAACCAATGTCCGATGACCTTCACGGTCCCGCTGAATTCCCATTTTAGAAAAAGAACGTCTTTATCTTTCGCTTGGTGAGTCACCACAAAGCGAGGATTTGTCACATCTTCCAGTGTTTTATGAAGGAGTTGTTTAAAGCGGGTGATGCCGATGATGTCATTGAAAGGGTCTTTAAAATGAATATCGGCGCTGACACAGGTTTCGCAATTCTCGATCCGCTCTGTTGATAAGTTTTCGAAAAGGTCGATATAATTCAACGCGCTGTTGCCTTTCTTATGAGAGGGAAAAAGAACCTGTATGGCAATAACCTTAGCATCTTCATACGCCGGACAAAGGGCGATGGAAAGGCTATTTCAAACTGATCCGTCTCAAGCCCATTCAAAATAGCGTCTGCAGCCTCCTCTGGCTCCATGAGATAGGGCATTTCAAAATCATTTTTGCGAGTAAGAGGGCTTTTGACAAATCCCGGATTGATAAGTTGAATTTTTATCGCGGTATCCTGCATTTCGGATTTGAGGCTCTCGCACAGGCTGATAACTGCAGCTTTGCTGGGACCATAGCCTGATGCGTTCGGCAGGCCCCGATAGCCCGCCAATGAGCCAACAACAGCAATATGGCCACCTTGGTCAGTCATTTGAAGCAGTAAGGGTTTTATGCAGTTCAATGTTCCGAAATAATTGACTGCCATGGCTGCCTGAAAGGTGTCAATTGATGTCGTGCCGACGGCTCCCGGCTCATAGGTACCTGCATTCAAGATCGCAAGATCCAGGGTTCCTATTTGCGCCAATGCATTTTCAACATCTTTGGGTTTTGTAATATCGCAGGGGATGGCTTGGGTATCACAACCAACCGTGTTCAGTTTTTCCAGATGCCGTCCTGAGACATAAACCTGATGCCCTTGCTGAGCCAGTTTTTGTGCCAGTGATCGGCCAATGCCACTTCCGCCGCCTGTAATCCAGATTTTTTTCATGCCTATTTTTTATGAATGCTGCGGAAGCATGCAGGTGCGACAGCGATAGTCAATGATGGAGCCATCTCTTGCTTTAAATCTGAGTTTAACCCAGCGTCCCTGATCATCATACCAGACGGAGATATCCCGAAGGTCACCACTATAGTCGTATCGCGTTGCTGCGAGCGTGCCTTCTGTAACCTGAATTTCCTCTTTGCCAATTTCTTTTATTGTGACGGCATTGAGGTTGCCTGTCAAAGAATTCAAGACCTTTTGGTCTCGTAAAACATTTGAATTCCAATGGTTTGTCGAAATAATATCACCCTGCATGTCAACAGAAAAACCCTCTTTTCTGACTTTTAGAATGTCTCCTTCGCGTCTAACGTTGAACGCGGTTTTATCACCGCCATCTGAAAAATTTATATCCAGACTGACGAGTTTTTCTTCCTGCCACTTTTCGACAGCCTGATAGTCAAATTCATAGAGAGGCACAAACAGGAAGGAGATGTCGATTGTTGTCTCCGAGGTCACGACAAGGGTGTTTTCTTCCTCACGGAACCGGGTGATATGTTGTCCGACCACTGTTCCTGATCGCATGACATCAAATGCAATTTTTTCGCCGTAGAGAGGGTGGGGTCCTGAGGCTGCACTGAGGGAGGTGAGAGAGAGAAAACTGGCAACGACAAAAAGTATCAGACGCATGGGACATTCCTTTATCTGTTCCTATGCAACCTCATACGGTGCAGGCTTTGAATTGGATTACATAGAAACGTCTTTTTCTCGGGTGTGCTTTTTGGAGTGGCACGTGTTACAGTTTTTCAAGGTTGCCTTGCATGATTTTCATGACCCGCATGAATGCCTGATGATCCTTCTCATCGACATCCTCCAGCAGTATTTTCTCACGTTGCAGCGCAAGCTCGAGAATTTTATCGTGCAACTCATATCCCCTATCATTCAACCACCAACGCCTGCTTCTCGGATCCGAGGAGGAGGCGATGAATTTCAAAAAACCGTCTTCATGCAGGCTTTTCAAGGCGCGACTTGTCGCAGATTTGTCAAGATGGATGACATCGCAAATGCGGACAGCGGTTACACCGGGCTCAATTGCCAACATGGACAAGACGCGCCAGCTGACAATACCGATACCAAATTTCTTTATGTATAATTGTGATGCTCCGCGCGATAACGCATTATTGACCGCCGCCAGGAAAAAAGGCGCATAAGTATCAATATTGATCACATGCCGGCCTTCAACCGTCTTGGTTGAGTGAGACGACTGGGAGGCTATCCTGTCTTTTTCCTCGTTTTGTGTCATTTCGTTCTTCACCCTAGATCTCCAGCATTAGTGTCCAGATATTGTAATGTCTCTTTCAAGCTGAAATCATGTTTCTGCAAGAGGCTTTTGGAGACTTTATCGTGCGAAGAGAGAAGGCGCCGGGCCGCCATATGATCTCCTGGCGAATTTATGCTTTCAACGGCTTTTAAAGACTCACCGCAAAAGCAGAAAGTCGAAACTCCATTCTCTCTTTCGAGCATGATATCATTGTCGGAATCTGCACCGATGCCGGCGATCTGTAATTTCAAGGCTCCCTGATCGCTCCAAAACCAGGGGAGGGCGTTGTAGTTGGCCAGGGATGCTGTGAGGTTTCTTGATATATGCCGAGCATGATCGGTTGCTGCCTGAACGCTTTCCAAGCGGATAAGGTTCCCAGATTGCGGGTCCGGAAAGGCTGCGCAATCACCAAGGGCGGAGATCGAAGGATCTGAAGTCGTGAGGGTGCGATCAACCAACACGCCATTTTCAATAGAAAGGCCGGCATCCTTTGCCAAGCTGACATTAGGTGCAACACCTGTCGCGACCAGAATCATATCGCCTGTCAGATGACGGCCGCTTGACAGTCGCAAGCCGCGCAGCGATCCGTCGTGATTTTCTGTCACCTCTGATGCCAAATCATTTAAAATGACCTCTGTTCCCATATTTATATGGGCTTCCAGAAATTTTCGCGCTGTCTTTTCAGAAACCGCGCGTGCCATAAGATGTTCTGCGCCCTCAACCAAGGTGACTTGCATGCCCAATGACGCGGCGATTGCGGCGAATTCCAATCCGATAAACCCGCCACCGATGACAAGAGCTCGTTGGCACGTCGCCATTTTCTGTCGTATAATTTGAGCATCTGCTAGAGTTCGCAAATAGAAGATACCGGGCCGCTCCAGGTTTGTTACTGGCGGTATTTCGGGTTTTGTGCCGGTTGCCAAAACCAGATGATCATAGGGAATATGGTCCCCGTCACTGGTCTCGATACATTTCTCAGATCTATGGATTGCACGCACAAGTGTGTCTGATCGCAGATTTATCCTGTTACGCTCGTAGAAACTGGCAGGGCGTAACAGCAATTTACTGTCATTGCCATCCTTAAGGAATTTCTTTGACAGGGGAGGGCGTTGATACGGCAAGCCAACTTCTTCGCCGACGAGGGTAATGTGACCTTCAAATCCGTCTTTTCTCAAGCTGGCGGCAAGTTGAAAGCCTCCTTGCCCTGCGCCAACAATAACAACTTTCATTGTACTAGGTCTGGTCTTCAGGGAGATGAATGATCAGGCCGTCCATCATTTCGGTCAGGATGATCTGGCAGGAGAGGCGGCTGTTGATTGTCACTTCCGAAGCCGCACTTTCCAACATTTCACTTTCGCCGTTATTCTGGCCACCGACGATTGAGGAGAAGGCCTCATCCACATAACAGTGGCACGTCGCACACATCATTGAGCCCCCGCATTCCCCAAGGATCTCGTCAATATCATGGCTGACAGCCGTTTCCATGACATTGTCGCCGACCGTGCCATTGACTTGTATTTCATTTCCGTCTGCCGTCTTGAATGTAATCTGAACCACCGCTTATCCTTTCACAAGTTTGAGGGGGAGTTTATCGAGGGCATGGATTGCGTTATTGGGCCGCCAGATAGCTTCTCCGGTCAGTTCAATCCTGTCGACTTTTTCTGCTAATACCGTCAGGACGGCTTCCAGCTCGGCGCGCGCAATATTCTGTCCGACACAACCATGTATGCCTGTGCCCAGCCCCAGATGTCCCGCTGGCTTTCTGTCAATTTTGAACTGCAAAGGGTCGGGCCATTTTCTTTCATCCAAATTAGCAGCACCCAGAACACATAGTATCTTGGCCCCTTCCGGGATGTTGATGCCCGAAACCTGTGTATCCTGATTTGCCGTACGGCAGAAGGAATGAACCGGTGAGGTAAATCTCAAAACTTCCTCAAAGCATGGGCGGGCAAGCTTGGGGGTCTGTTTCAACATTTCAAATGCATCAGGATTGGTTGCAAGGCACCATAACGCGCTGCCAATACCTGTGACCGTCGTATCAACCCCCGCCGATAACAGAGAGCGAACCAACATACCGGCTTCATCGCCGGTAATCTCGCCGGAATCTGCAGCTGCGTAGATCTCGGCTCCAATACCAGACTGCTCAAGTTTGTCTCGTGCACACGCCGCGTTGATCCAGGGGACGATGTTTGCTCCCTTTGCCATTGCCTGGCGGCGAAGATCGTTGTCAGGACCGATGCCGTTGAAAACCATTGCACCGTAATCCACGAGGCGGCGTGGATCTGTTTCTTTCATACCGACGGCGTTTGGGAAAACAGTTGTGGGAAACACTTCCGCAAAATTCTCAATAGCCTCGAAGCTATCCTGTTCCAACAGCCGGTCAATCATCCTTTCGGCTTCTGCGAAAAACATGTCTTTCAAAGCGGCGATGGCTTTGGGGGATAAAGCCCGTGCCATGACCTGCCGGGTTCTGGTATGGTCCGGAGGGTCAACTTCCAGTATGATTGAGGGCGGACGCCAGGCATCTGCATAGTGAAAATCGTCTAGCCCGACACCTCTGCTAGATACAAACCTCTCCCAGTCAGAGAAGATAGTTTTGGTCTCTTCATATCGACCGGTCGCTAATATGGAATATTGGGGGATATAGACCACAGGGCCTGCGTCCCGTAAAGCCGCATAGTAAGAATTCGGATCTTCCAGAATTGCCGGGTCATATGGATCGACATCCAATACCGGAATGCTCGTATGCGAGGTGATAGGTTGATGGCCTTCGATCAAGTTCATGTTTTGCCTCCCGCTTTATGCCAACCAATCCCTGTTATGCTACCTCTCCTGATGTTGGGTAGGGAGAGGGGTAAGGGTATGAGTTGACAACGCAACCATAGAAACATAATGGAATTGGGTTGCGTTGGCAACTCAATTCCATATTTGTCTAATGTTCTTGCGGTGGTTGGAGGCCTGAAAAGGGCGTCTCTGTTAGATCAACCGCTATTCCTCAAGCCGGCAGCGATCCCGTTAATAGAAAGCTGAATGCCGGTCAGGATTTTGGCTTCACTTCGCTTGGCCCGATGACGTTTCAGGAGTTGAACCTGCAAATGGTTGAGCGGGTCGATATAGGGGAAGCGGTTATGGATAGAGCGATCCAGCAGGGGATTGGTTTCCAGAAGCTTTGACTGACCGGTGATCGAGAGAAGGGCTGTCAGAGTGGCGTCATGCTCTTCTGCAATCCGTCCGAAAATTCGCGTCCGAAGCTCTTTGTCTTCCACCAGCTCTGCATAGCGCGATGCGATCGCCAGGCTGGTTTTTGCAAGCACCATATCCATGTTGGAAAGCTGCGCCTGAAAGAACGGCCAGTTCTTATACATATCCTGAAGACAGACAAGACCTTCTTTCGGATGGGCTTTCAGATACGCATTTACGGCGCTGCCAAAGCCATACCAGCCGGGCAACATCAGACGGCATTGTGCCCAACTGAAGACCCAGGGAATGGCCCTTAGATCCTCAACCCGCCGTGTCTTCTTGCGCGATGCCGGGCGGCTTCCGATATTGAGGGTGGAAATTTCGTTAATCACGGTCGCCGACCAGAAATAATCAACAAATCCTTCTGTGCCGTAAACCAGATCCTGATAGGTTTTGAAGGCGCTGTTGGAGAGGGTATCCATGACCGCCAGATATTTGGCAGACGGGGCAGGGATATCTTTGCAAATCAGGGAGCTTTCCAGCGTGGCTGTTGCCAGAATTTCCAGATTGCGCAGACCCAGTTCCGGATTAGTATATTTACTCGAAATAATTTCGCCCTGTTCCGTGACCCGGATTTGACCGTCAACGGCACCTGCTGGTTGCGCGAGAATAGCCTCATAGCTTGGTCCGCCGCCGCGGCCAACTGTTCCGCCACGACCATGGAACAGACGCAGGCGAACTGAGTGCTTTTTAAAGACCTCGATCAGGGCAATCTCGGCTTTGTATAACTCCCAGCCAGAGGTAACAAAACCGCCATCCTTGTTGCTGTCCGAATAGCCAAGCATGACCTCCTGAACGCCGCCCATGCTGTCCACCAGCTTGCGGTAAGCCGGGATTGAAAACAAAGCATCCATTATGGATGGGCATTGGCGTAAATCCTCGATGGTTTCGAAAAGCGGCACGATATTCATCCGACTACGACCTTCGGCATCGACGATGCCCACTTCTTTTAGCAAGATGGCCAGTTCCAGAATATCGGAGACACTTTGTGTGTTGGAAATGATAGCCGTGGCCAGGGCTGCCGGATTGTGCATTTCCTGGATTTTGGCAGCGGCCCGGAAAATAGCGAGCTCTGAGTGAGTGGCATCTGAATAGGACCAGCCAGCACGGATTAATGGGCGAGCGTTTGTCAGTTCGTTTGTCAGATGCTCTATTTTTTCCGCTTCAGGGAGATCTCCATATTTACCTTCTACGCTGACAGCAGAGAAAAGCTCTGAAATCGTCGCTTCATGCACTGCGGAGTTTTGCCGAAGGTCAACACAAGCCAGATGGAAGCCAAAACAATCAACGGCTCTCATCAAGTCGCGTAAGCGTCCCTGGTACAAAGCTTCCGACCCATTTGCGATCAGTGATGTTTTAAGCGTCGTCAGATCAGCCAGAAACTCAGCCGGATTGGCATAAGCAGATGCATCTTCCAGCGGAGAGAGAGCAGCTTTCTCATTATCTAATAATTGTAAGGTTGCTGCAATCCGGGCGTATAGATGGACAATGGCTCGGCGATAAGGTTCTTCAACCCGGTGCGGTGACGTGTCTGTCGACGTGCTGGAAAGAGCCAGAAGATCATCCGAGACGGTTATGATACGCGTCGATAGAGACAGCTCTTTGCCCAGGGTATTCAATTCGGCCAGATAGTGGTTGAGGATCACACTGCTTTGTCGATGAAAGACCTCTTCAAGGACATCAGCGGTCACATAGGGGTTGCCGTCCCGGTCGCCGCCAATCCAGCTGCCGATCCGTAAAAATGACGGTAAGACAGGAAGGGCGGTAGCTCCGGCTTTTTCCTGCAATCGATCTTCCAGTTCCCGATAGAATTTTGGGAGCTGTTGGAGGAATGTATAATCGAAATAGGTTAATCCATTTTTCAGCTCATCAATGACGGACATTTTGGACTGCCGAAGAAGGTTGGTTTGCCATAATGTCAGAACGGTTCGTTTAAGCTCATCCTGCTTTTCCTGGATTTCTGCCGGAGTGTGGTGGCTTTGTTCCAACTCTTGTAGAAGAGTGGCGATCCGCATTTCCCGGGTCATGACGCTTTTACGCCGAACCTCTGTCGGGTGGGCCGTCATGACAGGGCTTGCAAGGGCGGTTTGGTAGAAGTCGGCGATATCCTTCGGGCTAAAGCCTGCTTCGGTCACGCGCTCCAGTGTTTTTTCCGGGCTGCTGAAGCGGGCCGGGCTACCGGCTTTCTCATGATAGCGCATCCGGCGGATATGATGCTGATCTTCTGCAATATTGGCCAGGTGCGAGAAATAACTGAAAGCCCGCAAGATCTGAACCGTTGCTTCAGGAGACAGATCATTCAACATGGCTTCCAACATGTCCCTGGCGGGCAAATCTTCTTTTCGGTGGAAAGCGGTCGATGTTTGACGAATGGTCTCGACAATATCGAAGATTTCGTCTCCTTCCTGTTCCCGCACTGTATCGCCCAGCAGGCGGCCTAAAAGCCGAATATCTTCGATGAGAGGGAGATCTTTTTCTTCTTGTGAGAGGACCATAAGATGACCTTTCCTGAAATAGGGACCGGGCGGGGGAGGAATGCCAGGCGTTCAAATGCCGTTTTGCTTGTGAAATAAAAACTGTTTGAACAATGAATAAATGAATGGAGTTGGAATAAAGTGTCAGGGCCTGACTGGCAATACACGATTTGATTTTTTTGGCTGCAGAGTCTGAATAAATAAATTCAAAAATTCATATGTATATATGTATAAATTCACGTTACACTGCCTCCAGACGTATTGTTAAACACTCATAATCGGAGATGGGAGGTCTTTATGTTTAAAGGAACAGTTGCGGCACTTGGTATCTGTGCGTTTTCTATCGGGGCACAGGCGGAAAGTCTGATTAAGCCGGGGGTGACAGAGTTCTCCGTGACGCTGAACGGCGAGACATGCAAAATCAGCCGAAATCAGACCAAGGGAAATGTGATCCACAAACTCTACCAGACGACAGAGCGGGGCAGACCACAGCCGATAAGTCTGGCGCCCGGCATTGAAACACTGGGGGAACTTGAATTTATTGAGTATATGCAAAAGGCACAGACGGATCCCTCGATCCTTATTGTCGATACGCGGACAGAAGGGTGGCATAGAAACCTGCGTATTCCCTGCACGATCAATGTTCCATACACCCAGCTTAATGATGATCGATTTGTAGCGCTTTCGACCGTGATTGACGAGTTTGGCGTGGAAGAGAAAGAGGATGAAAGCCTGGATTTCTCAAAGGCAAAAACCATCGTCGGATATTGTAATGGATTTTGGTGTGGCCAGACACCAGGTATGTTCGTTGGGGCGAAGTATTCTCTTAAGAATATTGGATATCCTATTGAAAAATTGAAATATTATCGCGGCGGTATGCAGGCATGGACAGCGCTTGGTATGACAGTTGTCGGTGAACAGAAATAGCCATTTGTCGCCCCGGTTTTGATCCTAAGTGAATTTTCTGAAAAACCGGGTTTGGTCGAACATCTGTTCCAGTTCCTCCATCCGGCGACGGGTGTTCGGCCAATTATGCTCCTGAACTTCAGCAATAATCATTTCCATCAACAACATGGTTGAAATAGACGAATCCCAGGCGGAAGGAACAGTGATCCGACTGCTGAAGGTAACGGTGGCAATCGTATGAATTGGAGAGAGCCATTGATCGGTGAACAGGATAATTTTCGCGCCCTTTTCGGCCACCATTTCAGCAAGCTTTAATGTGCTGGTTTCATAGCGCCGGATATCGAAAATCACCACAACATCATCCGGCTTGATATCCAGCAGATAATGGGCCCAGGCATTCGAGTTTGAGCTGATATGCGTGATGTTCTCACGGATGACCTGCATATGCAGGAAAAAATAATCTGCCAATGTCTGGGTGATCCGGCCTCCAACGATATAAACAGTGCTTTCCGGTTTGCTCAGCAGGGCGCATCCCTGATCGAAATCAGCAATATCCATTTGACTGAGGGTCTGGCGAATATTGCCAATAACAGCATCCGTAAAACGATTGACAATATGTTCACCGGGAACCTTGTGAGCCCAGTTTTCGTGCTTGCTGATGGGCCCTGAAATTTTTTCGTCCAGCTCTTTGCGCAGGGAAGCCTGGAAATCCGGAAAGCCGGAAAACCCAAGTTTCTGGACAAGCCGGGCGACGGTCGGCGTAGAAATGCCTGCGGCTTCGGCAAGGGTGGTGATTGTCCCCAGGCCGGATACCGGATAATTCTTCATAATAACGTCAGAAAGCTGCCTTTCAGCCCTAGTCAGGGTATCTGCGGCCCCCTGAAGTCTTTCTGCAATGGGTTTATCCACTCCTCAACTCCTTCGTCTTTACAAAGGAATATCGTGATTTTGGGTTGCTGTGAAGAAAATGTTTCAGAATAGATATTGACAGAACGCTCTATCTTGAAGAGAATTTTACATTCCTGAGCTTGAGCTGTTTTAATGACAGCGAACTGGACGAAAGAGTAGAAGTGCTGTCACCTGTTTCCATTACCAACCCTGAGGCTGGAAATCCCATCCTGCTGATTTGCGAGCATGCCTCGCTATACATCCCGCCTGAACTGGATGGTCTGGGATTAAGTGCTGAAGAACAAAAAAGCCATATCGCATGGGATCCGGGTGCTTTGTCTGTTGCGTCGAAACTGAGTGATGCGCTGGATGCAACACTCGTAAGTGCCAATTACTCGCGGCTGCTTTATGATTGCAACCGCTCTCCAGCTTCTGAGGATGCAATCCCGGCTAAAAGTGAATTATTTGAGGTGCCAGGCAACAAGGATCTGTCCGAGGAGCAGAGGGCGGAGAGGGTTTTACGCTTTTACGAACCTTTTCGGGATGCCGTTGCTGCGACGATTAACAGTTTCTCGGCACCTCCAACGCTGATAACTGTCCATAGCTTCACGCCCGTTTATTTTGGAAAAAAGCGGGCTGTTGAGTTGGGTATTCTGCATGACAGAGATACTCGGGTAGCAGATGCCATGTTAGCCGCATCACATGAAATCTCTGATTTGGATATTCGGCGGAATGAACCTTATAAGCCCGATGACGGTGTTACGCATACATTGCGCTATCACGGTATCGCCAACAATTTGAAAAATGTCATGCTGGAAATTCGCAATGATCTGATTTCATCAGAAGTGCAGTGTCAGAAGATGGCGGAAATGCTATACAGCTTGACGGAAGAAGCGTTACGTCGCTGTGAGGCTGAGCAAAAAATGGAGGGTGGGACATGAGGGGATTTATGCGCTCCTACATCCGGATTGTTGACGCAGTAAATCGGCGGATCGGTCGCGTTATGATGTACGGCATCTTTTTTATGGTGGCCGTTTTTATCTGGTCATCCGTCTCCAAAACTTTCTTCCTGCCCTCCCTGTGGACACTGGAAATTGCCCAATTTGCAATGGTGGCCTATTACATTATGGGCGGCCCGTATTCCATCCAGCTGGGATCTAATGTGAGGATGGATCTTTTCTATGGGGACTGGTCAATCAAAAGAAAAGCCCAGGTGGATGCCTTCACCATTTTTATCCTGATTTTCTATCTTGGCGTCCTGCTCTATGGCGCAATCGATAGCACAACCTATTCATTTCAGTATAACGAGCGAAGCCCAACAGCCTGGCGACCGTATCTCTGGCCTATCAAAGTTGTTATGTGTTTTGGATTTTTTATGATGTTGCTGCAGGCCATTTCCGAGTTTTTCAAGGACATTGCAAGAATGCGCGGGGAGGAATTGTGATGTCCTATGAAATGATCGCAATCTTCATGTTCGCCTCCCTGATGCTGATGTTGCTTACAGGGCAAAGGGTCTTTGGTGCCATTGGAGCAGTGGCATCGATTGCAGCGCTCTCCCTGTGGGGCGTTGGCGGATCTGACATTCCCTTTTCTGCCGCCATGCGGTTGATGAAATGGTACCCGCTTCTGACATTGCCCATGTTTATTTTCATGGGGTATGTCCTGTCGGAATCTAAGATCGCGGATGACCTGTATAAGATGTTTCATGTTTGGATGGGACCGGTGAATGGCGGGCTGGCCATAGGAACGATTGGCCTGATGGTTCTTATTTCAGCAATGAACGGTCTGTCCGTCGCCGGTATGGCTATTGGCGCGACCATCGCCTTGCCCGAACTGTTGCGGCGGGGTTATGACAAGAAAATGGTAACCGGCGTTATCCAGGCAGGGTCGTCGCTGGGCATCCTGGTGCCGCCGTCTGTGGTCCTGGTTCTCTATGCGATGATCTCGCGGCAGCCTGTCGGACAGCTTTGGCTCGCCGGCGTGGTGCCGGGTCTTTTTATGGCCGCCCTGTTTATCGGCTATATTTATATTCGCTGCAAATTGAACCCCGAAATGGGACCTCCTTTGCCGGAAGAGGAGCGAAAAGTTCCTCTGATTGTTAAGCTCAAGCTGTTGAGAGCAGGGGCGCTGCCGCTGATTATTTTCGCGGCCATGATGATCCCCTTTGTCAATGGCTGGACATCTCTTGTGGAAAGCTCTTCCATCGGCGCGATGACCGCTTTTCTGGCGGCTGTTTTAAAAGGCCGGATGACGAAGGAAGTCTTCGAAGTCTCGGTGCGCCAGACAATGGCAATTTCCTGCATGTTCATGTGGATCATCCTGGCAGCCATGGGATTTGGTGCTGTCTTTGATGGATTGGGCGCTGTTCGGGCGATCAGCTCTCTCTTTACGGATCAATTGGGCCTCGATCCGTGGTTGATCCTGATTATGATGCAGATCAGCTTTATTGTGATGGGAACCTTCCTCGATGATACAGCAATGCTGGTTATTGTCGCGCCGCTTTATGTTCCTCTGGTCAAGGTTCTGGGTTTTGACCTTATCTGGTATGGGGTACTCTATACCATCACGACCCAGATTGCCTATATGACACCGCCCTTTGGCTATAATCTGTTTCTCATGCGTGCAATGGCACCACCTGAGATCAGTTTGCGGGATATCTATGGATCAATCCTGCCGTTTGTAATTGTAATGGTTTTTGCACTGGCCGTTATCATGGCATTTCCACAGCTTGCGCTTTGGTTGCCGAATGAAGTGTATGGGAGATAACAGAATTTCGTTGAAAACGCGTATCTGATTTAAGTGCCTAATGATGGAATAAATAACTGGAGGTAGTTATGACAACACGGCGTAATTTTATTAAAGGGGCAGCGGTAGCTGCTCCCGCGGCGGCTTTTGCAACACCGGCCATCGCGCAATCCAAAATCAAATGGCGGATGCAGACATATGCAGGCGCAGCTTTGGCAGAACATGTCATTAAACCGGCGATCGACAGCTTTAACAAAATTGCTGGCGACGAGATGGAAATTGAATTGTATTTCGCCGATCAGCTGGTGCCGACAGGTGAGTTGTTCCGGGCTATGCAAAAGGGAACCATCGATGCGGTGCAGTCTGACGATGACTCAATGGCATCTCCGACCGAAGTGACCGTTTTTGGCGGGTATTTCCCGTTCGCATCCCGCTACTCCCTTGATGTGCCGGTTCTGTTTAATCAGTATGGCCTCAATGAAATCTGGGATGCTGAATATTCCAAAGTTGGTGTGAAGCATATTTCTGCTGGCGCATGGGATCCTTGTCATTTTGCGACCAAAGATCCGATAAACAGCCTTGCGGATCTGAAAGGCAAACGTGTCTTTACTTTCCCGACTGCCGGACGGTTCCTCAGTCAGTTTGGCGTTGTTCCGGTCACCCTGCCTTGGGAAGATATTGAAGTCGCTATTCAAACAGGGGAGCTTGATGGCGTTGCCTGGTCCGGCATTACAGAAGACTATACTGTTGGTTGGGCAGATGTGACCAACTACTTCCTGACCAACAATATTTCTGGTGCTTGGGCAGGATCATTTTTTGCCAATATGGACCGATATAACGAACTTCCGGATCATCTTCGGGAATTGCTGAAAGTCTGCATGGATCAGAGCCATTATTACCGTCAGTGGTGGTACTGGGGCGGTGAAGCTAATCTTCGGGTCAATGGCACGAAAATGAAGCTTACCAGCATTCCGGATGAAGAATGGGCCACTGTTGAAACAGCTGCCGTCAAATTCTGGGATGAAATTGCGGCTGAGTCTGAAACCAAAGCCAAAGTCGTCAATATTTTCAAGAAATATAACGCAGATATGCAGAAAGCCGGGCGGCCTTATCGCTAGGCCTTTTGCTTAAACGCTAAAATGTCAAAGCGCCGGATTTTCCGGCGCTTTTTCTTTTACAGATCTTCTTTTAACAGGGGCTTCAAAAACTGCCGGTCATATCGTCTTATACAATTTGTCTGTACGGCATAGTCATAAGCCGTCTGACACTCCGGATCGTTCATGCTGTCCGTTCTGTATGTTTCATAGGCGGCCAGGGACGGAAACGAAAAAAGTGCCAAGGCAAGATCATTCGCGCTTTCATGAGGCAGGAAATATCCATGATGGGTTCCGCCAAATTTTTCAACCAGTGGTATCCAGAGTTTCGCGTAATGTTCAAACTCTGTCAGCTTTGACGGTTCGATTTCATATTGGACATAACAGGTGATCATAAGGTTTTCCCAATAATAAAGGCCAATTCACAAGGGTATGCGATCAATGTAGTCCCCCGGTTTCTGAATTGTCTATAAAGGGGATCACAATTCTACAACTGATCAACCGCTTTCGTCAGCCCTATAATCCTCAGAAAACTGTTTCAGATCATCCTTGATCTCATACCAATCCGGTTTGGATGCGGCATAAATGTGGGCTATGGGCTGGATCCCGGGATCCGTATCCAAAGCAGAAGCAGAAATGACATAAATAGGGGAATTGGCTTCAAGCCCGCCAATCGATGTGCCGCAATGCCTGCAAAAGCTACGGACTGATTTCCATGGCGCTTCAGGGCTATAGTGAAGAATATCCTCGGCGCCGCTTTCAAGGGTAAAATCCTGTATATCACCGATCAGATAGGCCGCATGAATGCCGGACGATTTTCGGCATCGCGAGCAATGACAATAGCTGAGAGAATTCGGTGTACCGGAGATGGTGAATTTGACTTTCTGACACAGACAACTTCCTTTGATCATTTTTTCGCCCTCATTTGTACAAAGAACAAAAGTAGAACATTTAAAAAAAGAGTCAAACCGATCTTTTAGGAAATTGCTGTTTTATGGTGTGACGCGACCGCACGTTGCAGGGCATCCTTTAATTGGTCTTCTGTAAATGGTTTGGTTATAACTTCATTCATTCCGGCTTCACGAAACAGAGCGAGACGCTCGGTAAATGCTTCTGCTGTCAGGCCAATGATGGGGATATAGGACACAGCATCATCCAGTGCCCTGATGGTTTGGGTTGCTTCAATGCCATCCATTTCAGGCATATGGATATCCATCAGAATGAGATCTATTTCTTCGGTTTGAGCTTTTTCAACAGCTTCGCGACCGTTAACCGCATGAACTGCCTGGTGACCCAATCTTTCCAGAAACGCGATGGCAATCAAGGCGTTTACATCATTGTCTTCTGCCAACAGGATATTCAAGTTTTGTGGTTGTACAGGCAATTCGGATGAGGCGGCGGCGGTGCTTGGAGTTTCTTCCTGATTCACTTCTTCCAGAGGCAGGCTAATCGTGAAAACACTGCCTTTGCCGACATCGCTGTTGGCTTCAATACTCCCACCCATAAGCTCAATCAGTTGTTTGATGATTGAAAGGCCGAGACCGGTTCCACCAAATTTCCGGGTGATTGATGTATCTTCCTGTGTGAAGGCTTCAAAAATTGCCGGCAAGCGATCTTTCGCGATACCAATGCCAGTATCTTTGACCGTTAAAATGTAGTTGCAGATTGAAAAAGGAACGATGTTCGCATCATGCTTCGCGGTTGTATCTTTACGAATAGAGATTGATATGCCGCCTTCCAATGTAAATTTAAACGCATTGCTCAGCAGATTATTCATTATTTGCCGGAGGCGCGTTTCATCACTTCGAATAATATCGCAACAGTGTGGGTCGATTTCGACATCTAGAAACAGGTTTTTGTTCTCAGCCATGATTTTAAACGGAGCAATAGTGGAACGCACCATTTGAGGAAGATTGAAGGTGGCTTTCTCTATTTCGACGGAGCCGCTTTCAATCTTGCTCATATCAAGAATATCGTTAACCAAACCTAGAAGATTCTGGCCGGAAGAGGATAGGATATCGAGTTTTTCCTGCTGTTGTTTGTCCAAAGAGGTGTTTTTTAGAAGCTGAGCCATGCCGATCACCCCATTGAGAGGGGTCCTGATTTCATGGCTCATTGAAGCGAGGAAGTCTGTTTTGGCTCGGTTGGCGGATTCTGCCTCATCTTTCGCCTCTTGAAGGGAGGCTGTTCTCATTGTGATCGTCTTTTCCAGATTGCGGTTGATTTCTTCAACTTCCGATTTGGACTGTTCCAGTTTTATCTGCGCCTGGGTGAGCTCGGTGATGTCCTGAAGCAAGCCATATATCTTTGTCGACTTTTCATTGTGATCTTGCCGGGTGTCACCATAGCTGATGACATAGCGAATAGATCCATCATCATGTTGAATTCTATATCTGATCGAGAAGGGGTTGCCTTTGGCAATCTTGGCTTCCTGTAACGTCAGGACATGGTCTCGGTCTTCAGGATGAATACGAGATTTGAATGTTTCGAAATCAGGTGGAACGGTCGTCGGCAAACCGTATATTTTATAGAGGGTTTCCGACCACTCCTCTGTATTGTTTTCAAGATCCAGTTCCCAATAACCAATTTGTGCAACGCGTTGGGCCTGAAGCAAGCTGACGTTATTCCGATCGAGCTTTTCAGAAATGAGCTCACGGCTTCTTATTTCAGCCTCAAGGCTATTGAGAGTATTTTGTGTCCAGATAACCATCGCATTGAATGTCGCATTCAGAGAGCCAATTTCATCCGATGACTCAACCGTAACCCGGGCATTCAGATTGCCAGACATGATTTGTTCACTGATATCGGACAGTTTGAGGATCGGATTCAGAAGTCGCGTCCTTAAATGGATAAAGGAAAAGCATGAAAAAGCGAGTGTAGCAACAATAAGGGCGACGACCGAGTTTTGAAGCAGGATAGACTGATCTCGTATCGCCTGGCTTTCTTTTCGTGTTCGATTATCCACAAGGATGATGAAATCGTTGATCGGCTTCATGATCTTGGCCTTTTCAAGATCGTATTCTCTACCGTTCAAGACGTTTCTGGCGAATGAGGGGTTTGGAGGTCGCATGACAGTCAGCTGACCGTTCTCATCTGCGAAGAGGCCTTTTATGGCGGCAAAGGCAGTCTCTTCCAGTTTAATCAGCTTGTCAGAATTATTTTTGGCGTTCTGTAGCAGAGCCTGTTCATTTTCCGTTAGATTTATTTCTTTCATCAATTCAATAAGGGAGATATGAGAACCAGTGTCAGGCGGGCTTATATTGTCTACAATCACGAAATCCCAGTAGACTTTGTGATAATTCTCAGGCCGAGGTGCATGGCCCTCGCGTATCGCAACGATGTGGTGGAAGTAATTCTCAAAACGTTCTTCACCGGTGACAACGTATTTTCGTGCCATTCTAGTCAGGTCGTCGGAGCTTTGTCTGAGTTGGTCAGCGAGTTCGACCGCGCGCGTGTATTGATACTGGCTGTGCGCTAGGCGAGTATTGTTTTCAGCCAGCAGGCTCATGACAAAGACTGTCATGCCGAGAAGGCAGAAGAGAACGACAAAAATCGTAACAATGCGTGTTTTTAGAGACATTCGAAATTCGACCCTCACTTTGTCAAAAGTTTAGGGAGGATGATTTTATAAAAGGTTAATTTAGTAAAAACTTAATGTTAATCAGGTCGGTATTTGGGATTTTTTTGTGAGTCATGCAAGGGGATGACAGATTACCGCCGTTTATATACGATCTCCATTCATCATCTCTATGTATCTTCAACATATGCAGGCTCAGACATGGCGACACCCCATTTAATGGTAACGGATCTGCAGCGGTCCGTTAAATTCTACCAGGATGTGCTGGATATGACAGTCGCGGCAGTGGTCTCCCTTGAAGACCAGCGGATCACAGATATTACGGACGAGACAGCATCCTTTGCGACGCTGGAAGGGGCGGATGGGCAATTGATGTTGCAAACCCGGGAAAGCCTGCAAAAAACACTGGTTGATATCGAAATGGGACCGTCTTCGGAATTTACAGGAACGCTTTATTTTCGGGGCTTTTCTGTTGATAAAATTCTGTCTCGGCTAAAGCCGGAGAATATCATCAAGGGCCCTATTCAACAGTGGTACGGAATGCGTGAAGTCTATTTTCGCGATCCAGATGGATACATCCTTTGTGCTGGCGTGACAGAGGGCGCCGCACCGGCATGACTGCCGGCATCCTCTGCTTCGCCTGGATGCTCTTGTTCGGAGCATGGAAAATATGGATTAGTCCGCTTTCTTTCTCGATCCGCGATTGGGAGGGCGTTTTTTTCTATTCCCCGGTTTTGTTGGTGATCTTCTGGAATCGGGTTTGTTTTTTTGCCGAGGAGGTCGCTGGATTTGTTTCTGCGGCGGAGCTTCCGGCGCATCACTGTGAAAGGGATGTTCCATCAGTACCGGTACTTTTTGGCGAATGACTTTTTCAATGCCGTGCAAATAGGCAATTTCATCGGCAGCGCAAAAAGACAGAGAAATACCGCTGGCACCGGCCCGGGCTGTGCGACCGATACGGTGAACATAGCTATCAGGCTCGTTCGGCAAATCGTAGTTTATCACATGTGTGACATCATCCACGTCAATGCCACGTGCCGCGACATCAGTAGCCACGAGGGCGCGAATTTCACCGGCTTTGAAGGCATCCAGCGCTTTTTGGCGGGTATTCTGTGCTTTGTTGCCGTGGATCGCTGCGGTGGTAATTTTTCGTTTCTCAAGGAAGGTTTTCAAGCGATTGGCGCCGTGTTTGGTCCGCGTGAAAATGAGAACCTTCCGGATATCCTTATTCTTTAGGAGATGTTCCAGAAGCGGGCGCTTGTTTTCTTTGCTGACCATCAGGACATGCTGGTCAACTTTCTCTGCTGTTGTTGCCGCCGGGGCAATATCAATACGAAACGGATTGGTCAGAATGCTCGTGGTCAGTTTTTCGATTTCCTTTGACATGGTCGCCGAAAACAAGGCTGTCTGACGTTTTTTGGGGAGCTGGGATACGATTTTCCGGATGTCCCGAATAAATCCCATATCCAGCATTCGATCTGCTTCATCCAGAACGAAATAGTCGATCTTGCCAAAGCGGATGTGATCGTCAGAGAAAAGATCTAGCAGCCGTCCCGGTGTCGCTATTACCACGTCAACACCCCGTTGCAGGGCCTTGATTTGTGGTTTCGAGGAAGCTCCGCCGTAAACCAGCGTTGTTCGCAAAGGAACATGCGCGGCATAATTTCGAACATTTTCCGCAATTTGAACGGCCAGTTCTCGTGTCGGGGCCAAGATCAGGGCGCGGGTTGTTTTCGGGAGATACTCCGCTTTTTGTGCACTCAGTAAATGTAGAACAGGAAGCGAGAAAGCCGCTGTCTTACCAGTGCCTGTTTGAGCAATGCCGATCAGATCCTTCCCATCCAACACAAGGGGGATAGCCTGTTTTTGGATCGGCGTCATATCGCGATAACCCTGATCCTCCACAGCGCGAAGAATATCGGGGTTCAGAGGCAGATCTGAGAAGATTTCGGATCCGTTCTCTTTTGAGGTACTGGACTTTGTCATTGCAGGGAGGTACCGGTCTTTGCTGTGTAAGTCAACCAGCCAGCGCCCTGACCCAGATATTATCTTTTGGACGCTTTCCTTTTAAGAAACAGTTTCAAGGACAGGGCGCAGGGCATAGCCAACAGAAAAAACAGAATAATCGTCAGAAATGCCTCATTGAACGAGAGAAGGCCAACTTGTTGCTGAACTTCACTTTGCAGGATCCGAGCTGCAGCTTTTAAGCTGTTTAATGGATCGAGACCTTTGTTGGTCAATAGATCAGACAGTCGCTCTTGTGCGTTTTGAAAAGCGGGATTGGCAGGGTTTAGGTATTCCGTCAGAATTTGGCGATTATGTGCGTTGCGGGTATTTAGGTAGGTCTGCAGAAATGAGATGCCGATAATGCCACCCATTTGCCTGCCAAAGTTAAATAAAGCGATGCCAGAGGCCAGGTGTCGCGGCGCTAGCGAGAAGAGCGTAATAGCCGTAATAGCGAGAAACAAAAACCCCAGACCCGCTCCGCGTATGATCAGGGCGGGTATCAGATCGGGAGCGCCGCTTGATGAATTGGAGCCTGACAGCATGCCCATCGCAATCATAAACAGAAGAATTCCCAGGGGGACAAGTTTAAGAGGGTTGAAGCGAGGCAGTCGCATCAGCGCGCCCGCGCAAAGCAAAGCGCCACCAACAGAAAAAATGGAAGGCGCGAGCAGCCAACCGGCTTCGTTTACCGGATTTTGCAGCACTTGTATGGAAAATACGGGAATTAGGAATGCTGTGCCGAATAGGGCAAACCCAGCGATAAAGCTAACAAAAAAGCCGAGTGAAAAACTGTCATTGGCAAAGAGGCCAGCAGAAAAGAGGGAAGCTTGGGACGCAAAGAAAAGGGTCCGGATCAGAAAAAAGGTACCTATCAGCAGAGCGAGTAGTGACAGCCATTTTATATGAGGATCATCTAACCAGTTCCATCTGGGACCTTCGAGCAATAGATAGGTTATCAGGAAGATGGCGATCGCCAGAAGCCCGTAACCTATCCAATCCAGGTGCCGGCTTTGATGGTCATATCTCGCAAAATAACCTCTGACACTCAGAAGCAAGGTGAGAGATGCAAAGCAGAGGAGAAGATTGATCTTAGTAATTTCCGTCCAGGAAGCCTCCTCAACAAACCATCCCAGGATATAGGGACATAATGAAGTGGGCGCCATCACTGCGCCGAGAGCAAAAATGGATTGGAAGACACCCTGACTTTTCTGAAGAAAAGCTCTTTGAAATAAAAGATGGTGCGCGGCGACCAGCAAGCAGGCACCGAAGGCGCCTTGAAGGATCCGAATACCAATGAAGGTCTCAAGGGCAGGCATCTGGAGCATCGCAAGTGAGGTTAAACCAAGGCTTGCAAAGGCTGTTATAAATAGGGGGCGCACGCCAAATCGATCAACAAACCAGGCGGCGACTGGAAAGAAGGCGAGTTTAACGGCCAGAAAAACCGTGTTCAGCCAGGAAATCTCGTCTGGCGTTGCCTGTAAATCACCCATCATGTGTGCGCGGGCGAAACTGAAAAGTGTACTGTTGAACGCATCGATAGTGATGGCCAACGTCAAGCCCACCACAAAAATCAGCTTAGACATAGTTGACGGCTGTAAGGGGTTTGCGGGCAGGGGGGCAGCACTCCTCAACGTATTATTCCAGCAGCGAGAAAAAAGACGCGAGCAGATAGGCCGGATCATAAATCGAACCGGCTGCAAGCGGCGGCGTGTCTGATACAAATACTGTTACCCTGGCTGAAAATCCGGGACGGAGTCTCTTGGCGGCAACTTCATTCGGATTGAGCTTGATCTTAACCGGAACCCTCTGCACGGTTCGGATAAAATTCCCGGTAGCATTTTCAGGGGGGAGCAAGCTGAATTCGGCACCGGTGGCCGGTGCGACGCTCTCTATATGGCCAGTTAAAACCGTTCCACCAAAAGTATCGACTTTGACTTCTGCCCTTTGTCCGAGAGCCAGTCTTGCCAGTTGTGTTTCCTTGAAATTGGCAATGACCCATACATCTTGCATCGGAACTATGGATAAAAGGGTGGCGCCGGGCCTCGCAAAATCTCCTGTATCTGCATGTTTGTTGCCAACAATGCCGCTGACCGGGGCGTGGATGATCGTATCTTCAAGGCTCAATTCAGCAAGATCCAGCTGGGCTTTAGCCTGTTTGACACGGGCTTCAACTTCTTTGGATTTTGCATGCAACACATTGAGTTGCTGGCGCTTTGCATGTAACCCTGCTTTTGCCTGTGTCGTTGCCGCGCGGGCTTTCACTTCAATCGCAACAGCGCTGTCCTGACGTTTGGCAGTAGCCCAGCCGCTCCTGACAAGATTATCTGCCCGGCTCCGGTCTCTGGAGGAGCGGCGCACCTCTGCCTGGGCTGCCACCACGCGGGCTTCTGCTTCTCTAATCAGCACTTTTTGCAAAACAACTTCTTCTCTCAGAAGTCCGTTCGCGGCTTGTGCCGCCAGCAAGGCAGCTTCGGCGTGTGCGACCTTGGCCTGATAATCCGCCGGATGAAGGCGAAACAGCTCGTCGCCGGCTTGAACAGATTGATTGTCTGAGACGGACATCGCAGAGATATAGCCTGATACCTTGGGGGCAATTGCCACAATATCAGTTCTTAAATACGCATTATCCGTTTCTTCAACAGTCCGGCTTTTGTCCCAAAATTGAATACCAAACCAGATAAAGCTGAAAAGGAAAGCCAGGAACAAGATTGTGAATGACAGTCGGGAAAAAAAGCGGCGCACAGTTTCTCTCCTCATAAAAGGTACGATATCGTACCCTTGAAAAATACGGTACGATATCGTACCTGTCAAGGGGTGCAAAATATGGAGAAGAGCAATGGCATTGAAATTGGATGCGTTGACGCAGCGTCAATTGCAAAAGCGCGAGGAGATATTGTCTGCCGCTGCGGACCTCTTTTTTACAGAAGGCTACGGGAGAACAAGCATGGATCAAATCCATGCTCGGGTCGGGGGGTCCAAGCGTACTTTATATAGTCACTTTCCGAGCAAGGACGAGGTTTTTATCGCCTTGATCGAAATGGTTTCTGACAGGGTGCTAAAAGCCCTGGAACCGGATTTTGACATCCGCGATCTTCGAGAGACCCTAACCATCATGGGGAGAAGATACCTCTCCGTTCTGCTTTCAGAAGAGGGACTTTCCTTGTATCGCAATATGGTGGCAGAGGCACGTCATTTTCCGGACTTAGCAACAGCATTTTTCGATAATGGTCCCGGCAAAGCCAGCCGTCAGTTAGGTGTTTTATTTGGCGAATTGAAGACAGAGAAGATCTTGATTGTCGATCGTCCGCAAGCCGCAGCGGAGCAATTTCTGGGCATGGTCAGAGGTGATATTCACATGGCAGCTGTGCTGACGGATGTAATCCCCGAAAAGACTGAATTGGAGAGCATGTGTGCTGATGCTGTGAGTATATTTTTAAGAGGAGTTAAATTGGAAATTACTAATTGAAATTTCCCTTAAAGGTTGAATGTCAAAAAAAACTGTGACACGGTCGCTCCCAATAATAACTAAAAATCACAGGGAGGGAGAGTGTGATGGAGGAGAAAAAAGCAGGGGGTCTGACCAAGTTTTTCTATAGTTTCGGGTCGATCGCCTTTGGCGTCAAGGATAACGGGTTCACCACATTTTTGATGATTTATTACAATCAGGTTTTAGGCCTTTCTGCCTTTTATACAGGGCTTGCCATTCTGATTGCGCTGGTCGTCGATGCGATTTCCGATCCCTATGTGGGGCATTTGTCTGATAATTGGCAATCGAAGATGGGACGGCGGCATCCGTTTATGTATGCAGCCGTTCTGCCCATCATGCTTTCCTATTATTTTCTGTGGAACTTGCCCGGAGACATGACGCAGTTCGCATTGTTCACATATCTCACAACTTTGGCAG
This sequence comes from Sneathiella sp., assembly GCA_039975135.1. GTDB lineage: Bacteria > Pseudomonadota > Alphaproteobacteria > Sneathiellales > Sneathiellaceae > Sneathiella. The sequence goes on from JBDWHS010000028.1 coordinate 39,812, forward strand.
TTGCCGTCCGCTTGTTGATTACGTTTTTTGAAGTGCCAAACTCTGCAATGGTTGCTGAATTGACGCGGGGATATGATGCGCGGACCACCCTTACCAGCATGCGTGTGACGATTGCCTGGCTTGGGGGCGTTGTTGTTGCCGTGATGGCCTATGTTTTTTACCTCGTGCCAACCGAAAAATACGGCATTGGTGTTTTGAACCTGGAGGGATATCAAAATTTTGCAATTTTAGCCGTCGCCGTTATGGGAGTTACAATGCTGATTTCGGCGGGGACAACGCACCGCCTGATCCCGTTCCTTCCTTCTCCGCCGGTGCATACAAGCAAGGCTCCGAAAAGATCTTATTGGCATAATTTGAAGACAGTTTGGGAAAATGCGTCTTTTCGCTCCCTGTTCCTGGGCTCCTTGTTTTCAATGATGGCCTTTGGTGTGATCATTACTTTGCAGATTTACTATGCGACTTTCTTTTTCGGCCTGACGACACAGCAGATTGCTTATTTCCCAATGGTTATGGTACTGGCAGCGCTCTTGTCTCTGGCTGTAACACCGATATTGGCGCGGGGATATGAAAAGAAAACGGTCTTGAAATTTACTGCAATAGCCTGTCTGCTTCTTAGCAATATCACGATCATCTTGCGTTTGCTTGGCTGGCTTCCTGAGAATGGAGATCCGCTCCTGCTTCCCGTTATGTTGGCTCATATTCTGGTATCAACTGCGGCTATGGTTGCACAGCAGTCCATTTTCGTTTCCATGACAGCAGACCTTGTTGAAGACACCGAGCGGATGATCGGTTACAGGATTGAAGGTCTGTATTTTGCTGCGATTTCATTCTCTCGCAAAGTGGTGTCTGGCCTGGGTATATTTGCATCAGGTATTTTCCTGAGTTCGGCAAGTGATAGGGGGGAGACTTTGACGGAAGCAGTGATGACAGAAGTCTCCTATTTATATGTTCCCTTTGTGACTTTTCTTTATATCGCGACCTGGTATTACGCCAACCGTTACACGCTGTCGCGTAAAGATCATGAGGAGAATTTGTCCGTACTTTCCAAGTCGGCTGCTGCGGGGGAGTGATAGATAAGTCTGGTTGTCCAGTTGCTCCGGCGGTATAACCGGAGCAACAAACAGTTGGTGGATAATGGCAAAAATTAAAACAAGAGACCGGATCAAAATTGCGGCGCAAGGCCTGTTTGCCGAGCGCGGAATTGAAGCCGTAACCGTTCGTGAGATTGTGGCGGCTGCGCAGCAGAAGAACATGGCGTCCCTGCATTATTACTTCCGCACCAAGCAGGAGCTTGCAACAGAGCTTTTGAGAGATGCTGCTGTTGTGATCGAGAGCCACCGGACAACACTCCTGGATGAGTTGGAAAAAAAGGGAGGGCCACACACCCTTCTGGAGGTTCTTCAGATTTTCATAGAATGTGCCATTGTCCCGGGGGACGATCCCCGCAATCTCAGTAATGTTCGGCTGTTTGTGTTGGCGTTTCGGGATGATCCGAAATTTGTGAATGAGGTTCTAGGGGATCAGTCGGAAGGGGCCTACCTTCGGTGTATCAACTATTGTCGCCATTTCATGAACCATCTGACACCAGAACAGATTGAGATGCGTCTTTATCTGATGCAGACATATGTTTTTCAGGCTTTGTCCTCGCGAGAAAGTGCCCTCAGCATTGAAAGTAATCACACCAAGATGTGGGAGCAGGAGATGGCCGTAGAAGAATTGATCAAAACGACGGAAGGACTATTGCTTGCATAAGGCGAACAGTCTAAATTAAAACGATTGACTTAAAAATGTAAAAGCTTACTCTTTGTGCGCTCAGAAGACTGATGAACAGTTGCGCGTGGATGGGTAGGGAATATGAATTATCAAGGTCGCCAGGAAGACGAGACCATTGCCGGGAGTGCGGCTGATCCAAAAGCGTCGCAGATGATCCTGGATGTCTTGGTTATCGGTGCGGGTTTTTCCGGAATCTGCATGGGATATCGGCTGTTGAAAGAAGGAATGTCAAACTTTGTCATTCTGGAAAAAACCGATGGTATTGGCGGTACCTGGTATAAAAACACTTATCCGGGGGCCGCCTGTGATGTCCCGTCCCATTTCTACTGTTTCTCGTTTGCACCCAATCCTGACTGGTCCCGTGTCTACTCGCCGCAAGCGGAAATCCGGGACTATATCGAAGACTGCGCAAATCGGTTCAAAGTAACACCTCATATACATTTTGGTAGTTCTGTCGAGGGCGCGGTTTTCGACGAAGAAAAAGCACTCTGGACGGTCACTCTGGAAGGCGGAAAAACCTATCAGGCAAGGCATCTGGTGGCGGGCACAGGGGGCTTGAACATTCCGATGATCCCTGATTTGCCAGGATTGAAGGACTTTGAAGGACGTGCCTTTCACACGGCACAGTGGCAAAGTGATGTGGATCTGGCGGGGAAAAATGTAACGATTATCGGTAGTGCTGCCAGCGCTATTCAGCTGATCCCGCAAGTAGCCAAAGTTGCTAAAAAGGTTACGATATTTCAACGGACTCCGAACTTTATCGCCCCGCGAAATGATCGTGCTTATACAGAAGCAGAGAAAAAGGCCTTCCGCGAAAAGCCCTGGAAATTGAAAATGTTGCGGTGGCGCATTTTCTGGCGATTTGATCTGGTGCTGACACCGTTGTTGAAACGAAAGTCTTTCCTGCGGAAAAGTTTCACGAAGGGCATTCTTAAATTTATGAGAAGCACTGTCCAGGATCCGGTGCTGCAGGAAAAACTGGTTCCAGATTTTAAACTTGGCTGCAAGCGCATCCTGATATCAGATGATTTCTATCCGTCCCTCAACCGTCAGAATGTAGAACTGATCACCGACGGGGTTGATCATATTGAAGCAGATGCCGTGATTGACGGGAAAAGCGGGCGTCATGAGACAGATGTTCTCGTTTTGGCGACCGGCTTTGATCTTCACAGGCAAATGACATCCATTGATCTGGTTGGTGAAGGCGGTGTTTCGCTGAAAGAACTTTGGAAAGATGAAGCTTCGGCGTATGAAGGTGGTATGGTGCCAGGTTTTCCTAACGCCTATTTTGTGACCGGACCCAATACCGGAGTGGGGTCAACATCAGTTGTCTTCATGATTGAAGCGCAGGTAGACTTTATTATGAATTGCCTGCGTAAAACAGGAAAAACCAAGCTTCTGCAACCAAAAGCTGACATTGTTGAGAAGAAGAATATTACGTTGCAGAAAGAGCTGCAGAATACGGTTTGGGCAACCGGTTGTAAAAGTTGGTATAAAGCTGAAAGCGGCAAAATTCATACCTTGTATCCCTATTCAGCGAGCCGCTTTCGCAAAGACAAGAAAAAGCTGCGGATGGCGGATTTTATCCTCGCGGATAAAAAGCCGGAACAATGCGGGACATAACACGGGAAGGCTAACATATGTCAGCGTCGATGATTTTTAAAATACCGTATTTTATGGCGAAACGGTACATGTTGATGAAAGCCAGTAATCGCTATTGGCAGCGTAAAATGCGAGGCAAGTCGCTGAAAGTAGATGGCCGGACATTGAACCCGCGGGCTCAGGCCTTGATTGAGTTACAAAGCGAATTCGGTGCACCGGTCGAACAATGGACCGTTCCCATGATCCGCGGTGGATATACCAAATCCATGTCCCTGTTTGATGGCCTTAAACAGGATGTGACTGTGGTAAAGGACCTGACACTCAACTTGTCTGGGCGGACAATCAGAGCCAGGCTCTATGATCCTAAACCGGAACAATCTGACAAACCTTGCCTGCTTTATTTCCATGGCGGCGGTTTTGTTATTGGCGGCCTTGAAAGTCATGACCGTTTGTGCCGGAAAATTGCCCTGCAAAGCGATGCACCGGTAGTTGCCGTCGATTATCGCCTTGGCCCCGAAAACCGCTTCCCGGCGGCCATGTTGGATGCGCTGGACAGCTGGACCTGGCTGCAGGAAAAAGCGGCTTCGTTCGATATTGATCCGATGAGAATAACGGTGGGCGGTGATAGTGCAGGGGCCGCTCTTGCCTTGCTGATTACGGGTGAAGCCTCCAAAGGGGAGCTTGGATCTGTTCCTATTGCAACGACCCTAATATATCCGCCGATGATGGATACACCAGATACTTCATCACGCAGATTGCTCTCGAAGGAAAATATCGTTCTGACAAAAGATTTGCTCGATTGGTTCTCAGAGCATTTTTCCGATGATAGCCAGGTTGAATACCAAGACTATTTGTCTCCTCTGAAGACTGCTGTTAAGGGAAAAATTGGCCCTGTTTGGATACGCACCTGTGGTTTTGATCCCTTGCGAGATGATGGTGTGATTATTGATCATCGTCTGAAGGAACTGGGCGCTGACGTCGATTTCGCGGAATATGACGACTTATATCATGGTTTTATCGGAGCATCGGCCATCCTCGTTGATGTTGACAAAATGGTGGCTGATTTGGCACGTTTTGTGGTAGCGAATTCAGTTGAAAAATCAGAAGAGACAACGGTGCAGGCTGCCGAGTAACGGCCTCAAGAACAAGAAAAACAGGGATAAGAGTATGGGTTTTCAGGGAAAAATTGCAGCCATCACTGGCGCTGGATCTGGTATTGGTCGAGCGCTTGCTTGCCGTCTTGCGTCGATGGGATGTTCCGTTGCGATTAGCGATGTGAATGAAGAGGGACTAAAGGAGACAGCTGCCCTAGTGGCAAAACACAATGTCGGCTGCTTTCAATCCTCCCTTGACGTTCGGGACCGGGAAGCGGTTGAACAATGGGCGGCGGATGTGGTGAAGGAACTGGGCGGCGCTGACTATGTGTTTAACAACGCCGGTGTCGCGCTTGTTGACCGGGTTGAGACGATTGATTATGACGATTTTCGTTGGTTGATGGACATCAACTTCTGGGGCATGGTTTATGGATCTAAAGCCTTCCTGCCTCATTTCAAAAGTCAGGGTAGCGGCCACATTGTTAATGTGTCCAGCCTGTTTGGCTTGATTTCGGTTCCCGGTCAAAGTGCTTATAATGCGAGTAAGTTTGCTATTCGAGGCTTTACTGAAGCCATGGCACAGGAGTTAAAAGGCAGCGGTGTTTATGCGAGCAGTGTTCATCCCGGCGGAATTAAAACCAACATTGCCCGTAACGCCCGGTTTATAAATGGTGGCCCGGATGGCGGCAATCATGATGATATGCAAAAGAATTTCGAAAAAATGGCCCGAACGACACCGGATCAGGCCGCGGACGTTATTCTGAACGGTATGGCAAAGAAGAAAAAGCGCATTCTGATTGGTGGGGATGCCCGCCTTCTGGATCGTGTGCAGCGTTTGATGCCGGAAAAATACAGCGATTTTCTGTCATTGCTATTTAAGAAATAATAGCATGAAGGGGGAGGCGGCTTATCCCGCCTCTTTACACGGTTAATGGGGAGGATTTCTGGACGCTTGAATCTGTTGCGCCTGAACTGGCCAAGTAGAGCGGATATACGCGAGAATATTCCAGATTTCAGCATCACTCAGTATTTCTGAGAAAGCAGGCATGCCACTTTTAAAACTGTCTACTCCTCTGCGCTCAAGGGCTTTCTCTCCTCCCAATTTTGTGTAGGAAAACAGAAGCGCGTTATCGTGATGCCAGGTGTGACCACTTCCATCATGGGGCGGGGCAGGGAGTGTCCCGTCAGTGCTGGGGGTGTGCCAGTTTTTTTGCCCTTCCAGGTTAACGCCATGGCAAGAGGCACATTGCTCTGCATAAAGGGACTGACCGCGCCTGACATCTCTGCCTTCAAGCTCATGATCAGCGAGGGCATAATATGGAAGACTGCTTATGAAAGCGGCCGCTAGCAACGAGTATTTCATGATTTGATCTCTTTCCAGACTGGGGTGCCAACTCTTTTCTTTTAAACTTCTAGAAAATATCGTTCGTGCGTTGCAGCTCCCGAATATAGGTTATGATTTCTGATACTTCCTTCCGATCGAGTTCTTTAATGGGCGGCATATTACCAAATGGCCAGTGGTGAGCACGGACTCCAGAAGCAACAGCGCGCTGAAAACTCCCATCTCCATGATGAGACGGCTCGTAAATCTTATGTATTAGAGGCGGAGCGGTTCCTTCTTGCCCCGCAGCATTTTGGCCGTGACATGATGCACAATTGGCATCAAAGCTTTGTCTTCCCGTTTGTGCAGAGGCACTCAGAGTTGCAGGAAGAGTGACAAATACGATTGGAGAGGCCGTCTTTTCTTGTTGCTGGCTTCGCCAAAGGAAAGAGCCGCCAGCAACGAGTACTATGAGAAATAGTCCGATCAGTGTTTTTGTTTTCATGTTCCGCTTGCCTAATGTCGCTTTTTGGCAAATTGTTCACGATGCCCGTCGTCAAAGTGGAACGCTATTGCCAATTTAATGAAATCGCTTCCGTTATTTATCAATTTCAAACTGTCTATTATTTCAGTGACTGTAATCGTTCCTGTAGCTGGAAGGTCAAGTTGGTTTTTTCAAAGCGACTGAAACTGCCGTTTCTCTAATGAGCGCGACAATCAGTCGTATGATTGGTATAGTCGAGCCAATTTTTTGAGTATGATATCTGATCGAAAGCGAAGCCTTTGAACTGCCTTCTTGTCTACGCCCATCCGCTTGAAAACAGCCTTTGTCGGTACATTTTGAAGCAAACGGCGGATCATCTGAAAGAAGCAGGCCATAACCTTGTCCTCAAGGATTTGTACAAAGAATCTTTTGACCCAGTTCTCGGCCGTGCTGAGCGGGACAGCTATTATTCCTCTGCCTTTGATACGGCTTTGGTCGCAGAGGATATCCGACAATTGCAAGAAGCAGATTGCCTGGTACTTGTCTTCCCGACCTGGTGGTTTGGTTTGCCCGCGATCCTGAAAGGATGGGTTGATCGGGTTTGGGCACCAGGGCATGCCTATCATCATGCGAAGGATATGAAAGCCATAACACCCAACCTAGATCGCCTCAAATCTGTACGGGTAATCACAACTCTCGGGTCGCCCTGGTGGGTAGACTGGCTGGTCATGCGGCGGCCCGTTCGTAAAGCGCTTAAATATGGATTGATCGGCACCTGTACCCGATCCTGCGATTTTAAAATGCTCTCCCTCTATAGTGCTGAAGCTTTGACAGACCAAATGGTTGACGCCTTTATCAGGCGGATCAAAAAACTTTTTTGAGAGCGCGTGTCACATTTCCTGAAAGTCATTCGTCGAACTGGTACCGAAAGAATTTTCAAAACCAGGAGAGAGACATGTCCAGTCAAGAAAATACCATCCAATATGAAAGAGTGGCCCCTCATATTTTCCAGACTTTAGGATCTGTTCATCAGTTGATGGCCAAACAGGGTTTCAGTCCGGTCACAATTCATCTGGTGGAGCTTCGGGCCTCCCAAATGAATAAATGTGCCTATTGTATCAAAATGCATACGAAAGAAGCCCGGGATGACGGAGAAAGTAATGAGCGGCTTGAGCGGGTGATCGTCTGGCGGCATGTGGATGACTTTACGCCAGGTGAGAAAGCCGCTCTGGCCTGGACAGAGGCGCTTACCGACCTCAAGGATACAACAGATTACGGGGCCTTGCGGGCAGAGTTAAAAGAGTATTATTCTGATGAAGACATCACGGTCCTGACAACAGCGGTCGCCATGATTAATTTGTGGAACCGCGTCCAAGTTTCGAAGCACTGATATGCAACAGTCACAAACAGATATGTTTGAAAAAGCCAGTCCCTATCTTATGGGACGGGCCTATCGGCTGCTTGGAACCGTGGCTGAAGCCGAAGATGCAGTGCAGGATACGTATCTTAAATGGCAGGCCGTGAACCCTTCGGACATTCGAAATGCAGAAGCATGGTTGACGACTTGTTGTACGAATATCTGCCTGGATGTGTTGAAATCGGTCCGGAAAAGCAGGACCGACTATGTGGGACCTTGGTTACCAGAGCCGCTTCATACCCGAACAGAAGAGACTCCGGAAGAACATCTGATGCTGACGTCTTCTTTAACGACAGCCTTTCTTCTGTTGTTGGAGCGATTGACCCCTAAAGAGCGGGCTGCTTATCTTTTGTACGAGATCTTTGACTATTCCTACGCTGATATAGCTGGAACGCTGGAGATGCAGGAAGCAGGCTGCCGGAAGCTTGTTTCCCGTGCCAAGCGGTTTGTGGGGCAGGAAACGTCGCGAGCCGCTCCGTCAAATGCACAACAGATGACATTACTGTCCGCGTTTCAGGAAGCCCTTAAAACCGGGAAAGCCGGGAAGCTTGAAAGCCTTCTGTCGCAATCCATCGAACTGCGTGCTGATAGCGGCGGGAAAGTCATTGCTGTCCGGGAAGTCTTAAGCGGACCTTCCGAAATTATACCTTTCATCACTGAAATACTGGCGGTCGCCTGGCAGGATTTGAAAACAGAAATTTCTGAAATCAATGGCTCTCCCGGGATGACAGTTGTCCATGATGATGATGTTATTGCCTCTCTTTCCTTTGGATACTCAGAAGAGGGTAAAGCGCAGGATATCTTCATTATGCGCAACCCTGACAAGCTCAAACATATTTTGACCCCCATACAACATGATGGTCACAATGGTGCGCTGACCCAGCATTAGGCCGTAAACTCATGAAAAATGAAACGAAGACCATGGGGGTCGTTTTTCTAACGACCTTGATTGGCTGGATCGGATTTTCCTTGCCGTTTCCGATTTTCAGTCACCTCTTTTTGAATGCGGAAAACGGACTTGTCTCCGTTCATCATGCCCCAGAAACCCGGACGGTGTTGCTGGGGATTGCTCTCGCGCTCTATCCGCTTGGGCAGATTATCGGTGCGCCGTTCCTTGGCCGCTTGTCTGACAGGATCGGCCGAAAAAAAGTTCTGGTTTGGTCACTGATGGCAACCGTTATCGGATCGCTGATTCTGGCTTTCGGCGTGACCAGTGGATCCTTGGCGCTGGTCTTTGCCGGGCGTTTTCTATCAGGTTTGAGCGAAGGAAGTCTGGCTATTGCACAAACGATTGCGGCGGATGTCAGCAGCGCTAAAACCAAAGCTCGAAATTTCGCCTGGATCGGCATTGCTATTGATCTGGGATTTATAGCGGGACCCATCATTGGCGGTGTGCTGGGTGATCGTTCTCTCATGAGTGGATTTGACATCTGGCTACCCTTCTGGATCGCTGTTTCGCTGTTTGCTCTCAACGTCCTGGTGGTGATTAGAATGCTGGATGGATCGGTTGATGCTCGTGCAAAACAACCGGCGAGCACAGAAAACAAGCGAAATGTCCTCAGGATGCTGGGATCCAGAGATCTTGTGCAGCCCTTTCTTTTGTCCTTTGTCGCCTTCTGGGCGATAATGATGTTCCTTGAATATTTCGCTGTCTATTTCGTCCAGGTTTTTGAAACACCGCCCGCGGAACTGGGTATTTATGCTGCGTTGGTTTCCATTCCGTTGATTGCAGCAGGACTGTGTGTCCAGCATGTCGTGAGGCTTGCCGGAAACAGGATGACGGGCATTCTTTCCTTTGTTTTGATGGGTGGAGGGTTTATTGCTTTTCTGAATGCAGGCAGCCTTACAGGATTGATTTTGCCAATGATCGTTATCTGCGTCGGTGTCAATTTCGGACAAACAGTGACATCTGTTATTGTTTCAGATATCGCGAAGACAGAAGAGCAGGGGCAGGCAATGGGGCTGTATCGGGCGATAACTGTGGCTGCCGGAGGGTCATCGGCACTGATGGGCGGGGCTCTTGCCGGATATTCACCCGACTATCCCTTCATGACGGCCATTCTCGCCTGCTTTGCCGGACTGTTCTTTCTGCCAAAGGACAAATCACCTAGCGCTCAAGCGATGAAAGATAATCGGCAAACAGAGTGTTAAAATGCTTGGGCTGTCGGAGGAAAGGTGCATGGCCACCTCCTCTGATATCCTGAACAGTATTTTGCCAGAGATTACCGTAAGGGAGGGAGCGGCAGTAGCTGTGATTGATAAAGGGATCCTCCGCACCATTTATTATCGCAAATGGGATACGTCCGTCTGACAGCATTTTGATGTGCCGGGGCCAATTCACGGTTTTAAGTTTGGCAAAGGTATATTCGCGCGCCTTGCCGTCTGTTCGCCAGACAGCATTCCATGGGATTTTTGTGTCTGTTTTTTTCGGACCTACCGTTTGAAAAGCGTAGGTTTGTTTTTCAAATCTTGAGTGAAACCGTTTCCCCGCCAACTCCATATGGGGAGAGGGAATATATCCTTTCGGCATATCGTCGGGAAAAATGCTAACCGGGGCGGTTCCACAGATTGCAAGGCCGGTAAGTGGATGGCCGCCTGCCGCATATTCCAGAGCCACATAGCCGCCAAGGGACCAGCCGAAAATGATCGGGCGCCCCAGTTTCAATTCAGAGACAATATCCAAGGCGATTTTCGCAAAGGCTTCTATGGAATAATCTTCTTCCGGACGGGCATTGGGAGAGACGCCATGGCCCGGTAAATCAAAAGCTACCACTCGGTAACGGTCGGAGAAATGCTGGAACTGATGGGTGAAAGCCTCTTTGCACGAAGAATTTCCATGAATGAAGAGGATTGTCTGTAATCCGACCTGTGTGTCTGCAACAGCGATCTCCCCATGACGTGTCGTTACCAGTTTTTCCTTCGCCGTAGTCAGGGAGCATCGCATCTGTTTGCCATATTGTCGTCGGAATAGGCTGATCATAGAGGTCTTGAAACGGTCCGCAGCATTCCAAAGCTCCTGCACGGCCGCAAACAGACCACCGGGATACAAAACAACCACTAGAATAATCAGAACGGCAATGCTGATATCGCGCCACAAGCCGTAATCGGCCAGAAATTCAGCAAAGAGAGTGATGACAAAGGCAGCGATGATCGGGCCCCAAATCGATGAAATGCCGCCGACCAGCAAAATGGACAAAGTGATGGTCAGAAATCCCAGACCAAAGACGTCTGGTGAGGCAACCCGTACGTAAGAGCCGTAAAAGCCGCCAACCAATCCCGGGAAAAAAGCCGAAGCGCACAGCGTGAATAAGCGGATACGGGATTCCGATACGCCGCGGGAAATGGCATAATATTTGTTATCCCGAAAGGCCTTGATCGCCCGACCAAAGCTGGAGCGATCCAGCTTGTAAAGGAAGAATGTCGAGAGGCAGAGAAGGGCAAGGGCCGTATAATAATAACCGATCCGCCCATCACCGCTGAACTTGTAATCACCAATTGTAAGCCGAGGGAGCAGCACCATGCCACTTGTACCGCCCGTATAATCTGATTGGCTGACCACCAGTTTTAAAACAAGCTGGGAAGCTGCGATTGTCACGAGGATGACATAGATACCTTCAAGCTTCAGGATGGGGATGGATAGAATGGCGGCGAAAAGTACCGCTGCCATAGCGGCCAGAAAAATGGCGATCCAGGGATTAATGCCGAGAATTTTGGCGCTGATCCCGTAGGTATAAAGGCCAATAGCGAAAAATGCCATATGGGCAAAATTGAAAATCCCGCCATATCCGAGACTCAAGTCCCAGTTGGATGCCACAACGGCATAGATAAGAACCAGAATAAGAATATGCCGGCTATAGGTATCAGTTAGAAAAAGAGGCAGGATCAGCAAAGCACCCAGAAGAACAAGGACAGGTGCAAAACCGTTACTACGTTGAAAAGGCGGGGCATATTTCATGGATTATAATGTCTTGCGCTGAAAACCAAACAGGCCTTCGGGCTTGATGATCAAAACGATAATCATCAGACCGAACAGGATGGAAGGGGCCCAGTAAAGGCCGAAATAATAGACGGAAAAAGCCTCGATAATGCCAACGATAAAGGCGGCGTAGATGGGGCTGGTAAAATGCGCGATGCCACCGAAGATCACCACGATCAGCGACTTCATTAACGGGTCCGCTCCAAAGGAGGGGTTGATGAAGCGGATAGAGCCGATAAAGAGCCCGGCAATTGCTGCAGTGGCGGCGGCGATTCCGATGGTCAGAGCATAAAGGTGCGTGACATTGAACCCCATCAGCTGTGCGGCTTCCCGGTTCTGTGCCGCAGCCCGCATGGCGCGTCCTGTTGCGCTTTTCTTTAGAAAGAAAGCCAGCAGGAAAAGCAGGGCCAGTGTGATGCCAAAAATCAGCAGGTCATAAGCGGCGAAAGAAAGCCCTGCGATTTCCAGATTGCCCGAGACCGGCGGAGTGATCTGCTTCTCCCTGGGACCCCACAGCAGTTGGATCATACTTTCGATGATGGACGCGGCTGCCAGTGTTGTGATGACGGAGAGCAAAACAATATTGGCATTTCTTTCAAACGGTTTTATCAGGCAGTAATGCAGAAGATAACCAAGAAGAAACAGGATCAGAACGGCGGCCAGTGCACCAAGCAGAAACCCTGCATTCCCGCCGCCACTCATTGATGCGATCTGCCAGGCGATATAAGCGCCCAGTGCCACGAAAGTGCCATGGGCGAAATTGAAGACACCAATTGTCGTCCAGACAACGGAGAGGCCTACAGCCATCAGTGCATACAAGCCGCCCAGAACGGTGCCTGAGACCAGGATATAAAGGAGGGTTTCTGATCCCATCAGTGACCTCCTTCAAACATGAGTGACATCATTTGCTTGTGATCAGGCATATGGGCGTGATCCAGCTCTCGTGTGATTGTTCCGTGATCAAAAAGATAGAGGCGGTCAATCAGAGAGGTCAGGAACTCCACATTCTGATCGATAATCAAGAGAGGAAGTCCTGTTTTGCGAATGGCGTTGATCGCGCCGCCGAGCTCCAATCTCATTTTCGGGGAGAGGCCCAGGGTCGGCTCATCCAAAATGAGGAGTTTCGGCATGGCCAGCAAGCCTGCTGCGATGGAGGCCATTTGCCGCTCACCCCCCGATAGGAAGCGGATTTTGGAAGACCAGCGTTCTTTGAGGCGCGGGAATAAATCGTGAATTCGATCTTTCATCTCGTCTGTGCCCGAGCGATCTCCAGCGGCGGCTGGGGCAATGGCCAGAACTTCTTCCACGGTCATTTCAGGAAAGAGCAGATTTCCCTGCATGACATAAATCAAACCGTGACGCACGACCTGTCTCGGATCAATCCGCCGTCTTCTGAACAAGTCATAATTCAAATGCTGAGACGGTCGGTTTTTCATTTGCCCGGGGAGATTAAGGAGCTGCCCTTGCATCAAGATGTCTCCTTCCCAAGGGTCGATGAGACCTGCCAAGGTTTTCATGAGTGTGGTTTTGCCATGGCCGTTCGGTCCGAACAGACCAACTGACTCGCCCGTAAAAATGGACAGGTTTATGTTTCTGAAGATCTGAACGGGCGGATATCCTCCCGTCAGACCTTTGATTTCTAGAAGAGGGGCGGTCATTGTGCTTGCCCCAGGAATGCATCAATGACGGCAGGCTCTTCAATGACGTCGCTTGCGTTACCAAGAGCAATTTTTCGGCCCTGTTCCATTACCAGCAATCGGCTTGAAACGCTGGTCAATAAAGGGAGAACATGCTCGATCAGCAAGATGGTGATCCCGCGCGCCTGTAATTTAAGAATGGCCTGTCGGACCCAGTCAATTTCCTCATGAATAAGGGAAGAGGCGGGCTCATCCAAAAGAAGGAGGATTGGATCCTGCGCGACGGCCGTCGTGATCATCAGCTGTTTCTGATAAAAAATGGGAAGGGAGGCCGCAGGCATATTGTGAAAATTTTTGGGAAATCCGACAATATCAGAAGCTTCATCAGCTCGCCTTTCAGCATGTGAGCCTCGAATGCCATGTGTTTGCTCAATTGCAACCAGAATATTATCGACGCAAGAGAGAGAGCCGAAGAGTGCCTCGCGCTGGAAAGTGCGGATAACGCCCCGACGGGTAAGTGCTGTCTCCGATACCTTGTCGATATTCTCTCCTTCCAGAACGATATGCCCACGATCGGCAGAAAAAGGAATTTTCGTAATCAGATTAAAGAGCGTTGATTTGCCAGACCCGTTTGGTCCAGCAATTCCCAATATTTCACCTTTTTCTACCGTGAAGGACAAATCATCAACGGCTTTCAGGGCGCCGAAAGATTTTCCGAGGCCCTGAACTTCCATAAAGATACTCAACTGATGTCTTCCCGTATTATTGGGTGATCCAGGCTGGGGTCAGAAAATCGCCGGATTTGAATTTTTCTGGTGCAACCATGGCCGGCTTGCCGTCTTGCAGTTGAAAAAACGTCACCGGAATGTGGTCATTGCTTTGAATGGCTACATGGGTTTTGGGGTTAAATTCAAGATTGCCGGAAATGACAGGCCGCTTGGTTTTGCCGATTTCCCTGCCGATGGCAGTATGATCTGTAGGATCCCCTACTTTTTTCAAGGCGTCAAAATAGATATGTGTCATTTCATAGAGGCCGGTTCCGTAGGGGCCTGATGCCAGGCCATATTCTCTTTGATAGCCTTTACTGACCTCGTGGCCGCGTGGCCAGGCTTCGACATTCAATGTGGCACCGATGGCATTATACAAAACACCGTTGGCGTTTTTGCCCGCCAGCTTGGCAAATTCCGGAACCAGAGGTGCATATTGCAGGAAGACAACTGAGTTGCTGGGTTTTTCCTGGAATTGGTTCATGAATAGCGCAGCATTGGAGGGGATATAGTCGGTGTTGATAATGATCTCCGGCTCATTGTCGCGAATTTTTGCCAGAATAGGGCGCCAGTCACTGATCGGGCCAAAGGGCACCAGTTCATCTGTTGTCACGGTCCAGCCGGTTTCCTTGAAACCCGCCTTCATTCCTTCCGAAATGGTTTTTGAATAGGGGTTGTCTGATGAAATGATAGCAACAGTTTTCTTCTTCAGCGAAAATTTGCCCTGGGCGGCAAAGGCTTCAATAGCCGGACGCACATCGGTGACATAGCCTTTGAAATCAGCGGAGAAGGACCAGCAACAGTTATAGTTATCCGGTGCCTTTGCAACGATGGCCGCAAACTGAGGGGAAGGGCCTGCTGACAGATAAGGCATATTGGCCTCCGCCATCAAATCGACCTCAAACATGGACAGGCTGGCATATCCGGTCAGGATCGCGTGAACCCCGTCTGTGCCCAGTAATCGCTCGGTTGCGGAGGATACATTGGCGGCGGAATGGTCTTTGACATCTGCAGTGACAACTTCAAATGTGTGTCCTGCAATACCGCCATTAGCATTGGTTTCTTTGACGGCCCACTTAACACCGCGGACATATTCCTCACCATCAGAGGCATTGGCGCCGGTCAGCGGTGCCAGAACACCGATTTTGACAATATCTGCCATCGTGGCGGCAGACGAAAGAAGGGATGCTGCCACGATGGCAGAGGCTGCCAGTAAGCGCTTTTTACGGTTCATATTGATGACTCCCAAGATAACTATTGCGTTATTTCATGTGCTTTTTATTGCTTTTCAGATTAGTATATGGCGCGGCTAAAGGCGCACAATTGCAAAGGTTTGCCATATTTTGCACGAAATGGGCGTTGGGTATCGGCAGGGTAGAAAAGGGCGGAAATACAAGCACCAAATACAGGTTTTTGAAGAAAATTAGCGGAACATTGAGGAGGGGGAGTAATGAAAACTTGGCTTAATCAGTCTTATTATGGGCAGGCCGATCGTCATGTCGATATTCCCGACCGTGTGGGATATCTCCTGAGTGATCTGGCCCTTGATCATTTTTCCTATATGATCCTGAAAGCACCGGCAAAACTGTCCATGGATGTGACAGAGACGATCCAAACCAGCTATCCTGACGAATGGACAAAACGCTATATGTCCAAGCAATATTACCAGCTTGACCCGGTTGCAGATCTGGTTGAGCAATCGACCATGCCCTTTTATTGGGGACAGGGACGGTTTTTGCGAAAGTTTCGTAAACCGCAGCGCCTTGTTTTTGATGAAGCACGGGAATTTCAGATCATGCATGGTCTTTCCGTTCCTGTGCGCGGCCCGGCCGGGGAAGTCGCTGTCTTTAACGTGGTTTCCTCTGACAAGCGCCATTTGCGAGATGTAACACGCGGCGAACATGAACGTATTTTCCGTGCGGCCTATGATACTCACGCTGTCACAATGGAAAAATATCGTGAGACAGAGTGTGAGGAGGAGAGGGGCACTGTTTCCTTGTCTCCTCGTGAAAAAGAGTGCCTGATCTGGACCTTGGAGGGGAAAACAGCCGGGGAAATTGCCACGATTTTAAACCTGTCCGTTTCAACGGTTAATCACCACGCCTCAACAGCAACCCGTAAATTGGGAGCGCTTAACAAGTATCATGCTGCGATCCAGGCTTTGAGACTGGGTGTGATCAGTTAAATTCGAACCCTATCCTGACAGGCCCCGTGGGACCTGCCCTGAATTGGTTTTAGCAGTTTTTAGTCGCCTCCAAATCTATAGGTGAGACGAAGACTGATTTTGTGGATATCAAGATCATCGATTGATCCACGTTGAGCGGGTGCGGTATGACCAAATGGCAGGGAGTCAGAATCTCCGAAATTTTCATATAGATAACTGGCCCCGATAGAAAGCTTGGGCGTTATCGCATGTTGAACCCCCGCGCCCAATGCATAACCAATCAGAATATCCCGATCGCTATGATTTCGAACGATGGTACCGCCCGCACCGTTAACGTCTACAATCGTCGCTGTCTCTTCCCAGTCTAATCCTGCGAAGGCAATACCAGCTGTCCCGTAAAATAGTGTTTTATTTGCAACATACCCTGTTCTGAGCCTAATAGTACTTTGCCATTCAAGTTCCAACTCTGAACGATAAGACACATCAAATGGTTCCGTCCCCGGTACTGAATCTATTCGTGTGACAGGAATTTGAGTGCTGTCCTCAAGTCCCAGATATGTCAAATCGGCTTCAACTCCAATCATGAAACTACTTTGGCTGATGAAGTTATAGCCAGCGTGAATGCCGCCTTGGAATCCGTTTAGGTCAAACTCATCGTTTCGCCCAGGAAGCGGGACTGTTTCCCCCCCTATGTCAATACTGTAGGGGTCACTTTCAAAAGTGGGCGAGGATGTAGCATATCCGCCTTCTAGCCCGAGATAGGAGCCTTTAAAAGGGGAGGAAGCTTCTTCTGCATTTGCAGAACATCCATATAAAACAGCGAAGGAGAGGCACATCAAAGGAAGCTTTGATGACAAAAACGTTTGTTGAGGTAGCATTTATTAAAAACCTTTAATAATGCGGCCCCTTACAACCGAATTTCAAGAATGGGGCAACCATTATTCAAAAAAACGTGTTCGTCAACTTTTTTTCGTGCCGGCTCTGACAGAATTTTCCATTGGGAAAAACATTCATTGCGGTATAAAAGAGGGGACACACTTGGCGCTCCAAAATAATAACGTCCCAGTAAGAGGAAAAAGCAGTGAACGATATACAAGCGTTAGAAGGATTGAAAATTGCCGACTTCAGTCAGGGTGTAGCAGGACCATACTCCGCGATGATGCTGGCTCAGGCCGGTGCAACGGTCACGAAGGTTGAGCCGCTTGACGGAGATTGGTGCCGAACCCTTGGAACGATGATCGAGGATCATTGTGCCCATTCTCTCGTGGTTAATTTGGGTAAGAAGTCAGTTGCCCTGGATTTAAAGAGTGAAGAAGGCCTCAAAGCCGCAAAGCAAATCGCTGAAGAGGCCGACGTGATTGTGGAATCTTTCCGCCCAGGTGTGATGAAAAAATTTGGCCTGGATTATGAGAGCGTTTCCAAAACCAACAAAAACGTCATTTACCTGTCTGTGACCGGATATGGTCAGGAAGGCCCTTATAGCGACCGGCCTGTGACTGATGGTGCTATTCAGGCGTTTTCCGGCTGGATGACTCTCACTCGGGATGAGAAGGGAACGCCGCTTAAAACCGGTATGGTAGCCGTTGATTTTCTAACAGGCTTGTTTTCATATCAGAGCATTCTCAAAGCGTTGATTGCCCGGGGCATTAATGGCAAAGGCACTTATATCGATGCCAGCCTGATGCAGACAGCGGCAGCATTCCAGAGTGCTAAAATTCTGGAACATCATTTGGAAGATGGTAATCCGACTGTTCTTTATGTCCCCGTCGGGACCGTAACAACCAGCGATGGGCATATTGGTCTCTCCGTTATGAGGGAGCATCATTATGCATCTCTCTGCAAGGTGCTTGCGCGGGAAGATTTGATTAATCATCCGGATTTCGATACCCGGGATAAACGGATTGAAAACGAAACGGAGATCATGCAAATCATCCGGGCTGAATTCCTCAAGAAATCAACCGATGACTGGTGCAAGGCTCTTGCTGCTGCTGGCGTTATTCATAGTCGTGTGAACACCTATGATGATTATCTGGCGGATGAGCAGGTGAAGGCGGTAGACAGTTATAACTGGATTGATCACGACGTGGTGGGCCGTGTTCCGATCCCGCGCATTCCAGGATTCCCCGGGTTCGAAAATGGGGATGCTTTGGCTCATAGCCCGGTCATCGGCGAGCATTCAAAAGATATTCTTTCAGGACTTGGATATTCTGATGAGGATATCGCCGCTATGATGGAAAAAGGTGCCACCTCGCAAGGCTGATTTGCTCGCATATTATTCTGAAAAAGGCTGCCTGAAAGGGCAGCCTTTTTGCATTATCAGGCCTTCTTAGTCGTGCAGATCCCGAGCAGGCTGTAGAGTGGGCAATAGCCGACCAGGCCGGTGAGGAGGGGGATCAGGCCGATATAGCCCCAGGGGCTTTGTGGTCCGACAAAGGCCAAAGATAAAACACCGATGCCGACAAGGACACGCAAAATGCGATCAACGGCTCCTTCATTTGCTTTCATAGCGGGCTCCAATAGAGAATTTACAGGTTCAATGAAAACAGGATAGGAGATGGGCCTCATATTCTCTGTGACTTAGTCACACAAGATGCGCGGCGGAGTGTCGCAGGATCATGCGATCAGTCTGACAAGGGCAGGCCTGTCCAGGATGTTAATTTCACCGCGGGTAAGTTTAATCCAGCCGCGGCGATTGAACTCTTTCAAATGGCGGCTGATCACTTCCCGCGCAGATCCAAGCTCTGTTGCCAGGTTTTGATGAGTGATAGCGAGATGGTCTGTGCCCGCCGACAGATCCAGAAGTTTTTGCGCCAGCCGAGCGTCAATCCTCTCAAATGTTACCTCTTCCACCAGATGAATGAGGGACGCAATGCGGGTTGCATAATTTGAAAAGACGAATTGACGAAAAGCGGGTGATTGAGAGAGAAGTTCATTGAAGAAAGCCGCCGGCAAAAGAAGAGCGGAGACATCGGTTTCTGTTATTGCCTCTGCATTGTAATGTTCTCCTGACAACAAACAGGATGTCGTCAGAATGCAAGTCTCCCCACCGCTGACCCGATAGAGCACAATATCCCGACCGTTTGCGCTGGTTTGACTGACTTTGACGGAACCACTGGCAAGTATTAGAAAATGAGCGGCTTCCATATCGGGGGAAAAGACTGTTTTCCCTGCGGGCAGCTGCAGGGATTGGCAATGGACTTGCAGATAATCCCGGTCGGGTTTTGGAAGTTTATCAAAAGCCTCTATCTGATTGACTTTAACCGCTGTCATGGCCTTGTGCTTTCTCTGAAGTTCAGGCTTTTGTACGTGGCTTGCAGGGACTTATCAAGCATTCGAGATGGGTAAATTGTCGCAGGGTTGCTGTGACCCGAGGCTCCAAAAAAGAAACCCCTACGCCGTTTGGCGCAGGGATTGCTGAGATCAGGAGATCTTGCCGAAACCACCACCACCGGGCGTTTCAATGAGAATGGCATCTCCAGGATGGAGGGCGGCTTCATCATTGCCCTCCAATCGCTCGATTTGTCCATCTGCCCGGATAACACTGTTCTGGCCTCGTGCGCCCGGTGCGCCGCCTTCCAGACCATAAGGATCTGTTTTTCGGTGCAGACTGAGGAACGTCGCAGTCATGGGCTCCAGAAATGTGAGTTTCCTGACAGAACCATTGCCGCCTTTATGAAGACCTTTACCTCCTGAATTTTTCCGAATAGAAAATTCATCAACCCTTACCGGGAAACGCCATTCGAGAATTTCAGGATCTGTCATACGGGTGTTGGTCATATGACATTGGACGGCGCTGCAGCCATCATGATCCGGCCCGGCGCCGGTCCCACCGCAGATGGTTTCGTAATTCTGCACGGTATCATTACCATACAGGAAGTTATTCATGGTCCCCTGAGAAGAAGCCAAGATCCCAAGTGCTCCGTAAAGTGCATCGGTCACGCATTGGGATACTTCTGTATTTCCGGCGATCACAGCAGCAGGATATGTCGGATTTAACATACTGCCTTCGGGGACAATAACGTTGAGCGGTTTCATACATCCTTCATTGAGCGGGATTTCATCCTCAATCAAGGTTCGAAAAACATACAGGACAGCGGCATGACTTACGGCTTTGGGGGCATTGTAATTTCCACCGTCTTGCTGGGATGTTCCGGTGAAGTCAATGACCGCGGAGCGGCTTTTGCGATCAACAGAAATCTTCACATTGATGACAGCGCCTGTATCCAGCGTATAGGTGAAAGTACCATCTTTCAGGACATCCAGAACCCGGCGAACGGATTCTTCTGCATTGTCCTGCACATGACCCATATAGGCATTGACAACATCAATCCCGAAATGAGTCACCATTTTACGAAGTTCCTGGATGCCCGTTTCGTTGGCCGCGATTTGTGCCGTCAGATCCGCAATATTCTGGTCGATATTCCGGCATGGATATTGGCCGCTTCCCAGCATCTCGCGAGTCTCTTTCTCGCGGAACTGACCGTTTGATGCAAGCAGGAAGTTGTCGATCAGAACGCCCTCTTCATCAATATGACGGCTGTCCGGCGGAGAGGAACCCGGCGTCCGGCCACCGATATCTGCATGGTGACCGCGCGAGCCGATATAGAAGAGGATTGTGTCACCTGCGTCATCAAAAACCGGTGAAATAACGGTTACATCGGGCAGATGGGTGCCACCATTATAAGGCGCGTTCAGAGCGTAGACATTGCCCGGTTTCATGTGCCCTTCATTAGCGGAAATAACAGCCTTGATGCTTTCTCCCATAGAACCCAGATGAACCGGGACATGGGGTGCGTTGGCAACCAGATTGCCATGCCGGTCAAAGATGGCGCAGGAGAAATCCAGCCGCTCCTTGATATTGACGGATTGTGAGGTATTGGCGAGGGTTGCTCCCATCTGCTCGGCAATTGACATGAACAGATTATTGAACACTTCCAGCATCACAGGATCGGCTTTTGTGCCGATCGCCTCCGTTTTAGGACGTTCCTCCACCCGATA
This sequence comes from Sneathiella sp., assembly GCA_039975135.1. Taxonomy (GTDB): domain Bacteria; phylum Pseudomonadota; class Alphaproteobacteria; order Sneathiellales; family Sneathiellaceae; genus Sneathiella. The sequence continues at coordinate 61,045 of JBDWHS010000028.1, forward strand.
CATAATCAGATGAAGCCTCGCATTCAAAGTGGCCCACCAACCGGTCTCGATCACGATGGTGCCGGTCTTCTCGACCAGGATGGCAGGACCTGTAATCGTATGGCCCGGTAACATGGCGTCGCGGTCATAGAGCGGAACAGTCTGCCGAGCGCCTTGCGTATACAGGGAGACCTGGTCGATTTCCTCAAGCTCCGGCAACGGAGAGGGGGCGTCCTGCAATGGATCTTCAACGGCATCTGTCAGGCCAACGGCTTCAATTGAAAGAGCTTCGATAATCAGCTTTCGGCCTTCTGCAATAAATCCGAACCGCTGCATATGAGCCTCTTCAAAAGCAGCCCTCATCGTCTCAGCATTGTCCAGGTCGACCAACATGGCAGCATCTGTGCCTTCATAGCGCAAATGAACTTTGTGAATAAGGGATATATTCTCTTTACCCACACCCTGTTCGAACACTTCCTGAACGGCTTCCTTTTCAAGCGGATCGGCGGCTTTGCGGCAAATGCCTTCCGCTGCGGCGTCAAATGCCCGTTCCAGCTGAATTTCCCGCATGGCGCGGATATCAGCGAGCCCCATACCATAAGCGGATAGCACGCCGGAGAAGGGATGCAGGAAGACTTTCGTCATACCCAGCGCGTCAGCAACCAGGCAAGCATGTTGACCACCAGCCCCACCGAAACAATTGAGCGTGTAATCCGTGACGTCGTGGCCCCGCTGCACGGAAATTTCCTTAATGGCATTCGCCATATTTTCCACGGCAATTCTCAGGAAACCCTCTGCGACCTCTTCAGGTGTCTGGAGCGGGTCGTTTGTGGCCGTGGCAATATCTTCTGCCAGGCTTGTAAATTTTCCGCGAACGGCCTCAAAATCCAGTGCCTCATCTGCATGAGGTCCAAAGACTTTAGGGAAATGATGGGGCTGGATTTTACCGAGCATGACATTGCAGTCGGTAACGGCCAGCGGGCCGCCACGCCGGTAACTGGTCGGACCGGGATTAGCGCCTGCACTTTCAGGACCAACCCGATAGCGAGCACCGTCAAACGCCAATAAAGAGCCGCCGCCTGCCGCAACAGTATGGATGTTCATCATGGGAGCGCGCATGCGCACACCTGCGACGACCGTCTCAAAGCTGCGCTCATACTCTCCGTTATAATGGGTGACATCGGTAGAGGTTCCGCCCATGTCAAAACCGATCAGCTTTTCATAGCCGCTCATGGCTGCCGTTCGGGTCATCCCCACAACACCGCCGGCGGGCCCAGACAGAATAGCGTCTTTCCCCTGAAACAGGCTCGCATCGGTCAGGCCGCCATTTGATTGCATGAACATGAGGCGGGTTCCGGAACTCGATGACGTGCCAAGCTCACTAGCAACCTGACTTACATAGCGGCGCAGGATCGGAGAGAGATAGGCGTCAACCACCGTCGTATCACCGCGGCTCACAAGTTTCATAAGCGGGCTGGTTTCATGGCTGGTGGAGATCTGTGTGAAACCGATTTCCCGAGCGATTGCAGCGACCTGGCTTTCATGATCTGAATAGCGATAGCCATGAATAAAGGCGATGGCCACGCTGCGGATACCCGTATCAAAAACCTCTTTCAGATCCTCCTTGATCTTGTCTGTATGGAGAGGCGTTAGAATATCGCCGTGTGCGCCAACGCGCTCTTCTGCCTCAATGACACGTTCATAGAGGAGCTCAGGCAGTTTTATATGACGGTCGAAAAGGCGCGGGCGGCTTTGATAACCGATGCGAAGGCAATCGCCAAACCCTTTACTTGTAACAAAAACCGTCCGATCACCTGCACGTTCCAACAGGGCATTGGTCGCCACCGTTGTTCCCATTTTTACATATTGCACAGTATGGGGCGGAATAGGATCCGCTTGCTGCAAGCCGAGCAGGTCACGAATGCCCTGAACTGCTGCGTCTTTGTATTGTTCAGGGTTTTCGGACAGGAGCTTGTGAGACAGGAGGGTGCCCTCCGGTGTCTTGGCAACAATATCGGTAAAGGTTCCGCCGCGATCGACCCAAAATTGCCACATATCCACTGCTCCCATCGTTTGAAATTTCTGAAACGATAAAATAACAATTATAAAACGTCAATAAATTATCATCGTTTTAATGATATAAATTCTATTATGATCTGGATATTCATGACATACTCCTTTCTCTTCAATAAGAATAACGGCGCAGGATCAAAGACATGACCAAGGAAACTATCCCCCATATTGTATCATCAGAACATCTGGCGTCAGAGCAGGGTTGGCAAATGAGCGAACTCGAATACGGCATGGTGATGGCCTATAATGCCTTTAACCGGTGGATGGTCCGATGCATGACCGCCGTTGGCTATAGCGATTTCAATGGCTTGGATATCCTGGTGCTACACAATGTCAATCACCGGTCCCGGGAAAAACGGCTTGTGGATGTCGCCTTTATGCTCAATGTGGAAGATTCCCATACAATCAATTACTCTTTAAAAAAGCTGATGAAAGCGGATCTGATCAGCAGCGAAAAAAGGGGAAAGGAAATGTTCTACAAGACGACGAAAACCGGGCAGGAGGCTTGCGCCAAATATAAAGAAGTTCGGGAAAAATGCCTTGTCGAATCCGCGAGTGCAACGGATCGTAATTTTACAGAAATTAGTAAATCGGCGACGGTCCTGAGAAGCATGTCCGGTCTATATGACCAGGCTGCACGCGCAGCGGCTTCCATCTAGCAGGCGGTTTCCGACAGTGACCAACACGCCACAAAAGCGGACAAGGCCCTGGCTGATCACCGTCCTTCTTCTGGCGATTTTGCTCGTCAGCTCGGTCCTGATGCGCCTTTCTATCACAGAGTGGGCCGTTGAAACGGTGTTAAAAGCCAGGGGCTTTGAGGCTGCTAGTTTAACGGTTTCAGAAGTCGGGTTTTCTGAAATTCGGATGACAGATATTAGCTTGGGAGAAGGCCTCTTTATTCAGGATCTTTCAGCAGGGTATCAACCTGCAGCCTTGCTTGCTGGGAAGGTGGACTGGATTTCCATCAATGAGTTGAAAGTGGATTTGTCCCGCCCTGATCAAGGTGCACTGGGCCATATTCAGGCACTGATTGAAAAAGAGCAGTCGTCCGAAGGTGAAACCAAAAAGAGCCCCGCAATTCCGTCCATTAATATCACCAATGCGGTTTTGCAGGCAGAGCAGGGAGGCCGGGCTTTTAACTTTTCGATCAGTGCTACGGTATCACCGGAGCTGCTGGTCGACGGAAAAGTTTATGGGGAAGCGTCTGTCCAGACAGCCTCTGGTCCTATCAGGTTTGAAAAGGTTGCTCTTTCTTTCTCTGGCAATGCCGCTGAGTTAAAGGGGAAAGCTCAACTTGAGAGCGGTTTTCTAAAACATGATGCAGAAGAGCCGGACTGGTCACCCTTTTCTTTGACGGGATTGCTGGAAGCAGATGACGAGAAGGTTGATTTTCACCTTCGCAGTGCTTTGGCCGAAGCGTCTGCGCTTTTCAGGTTGGAGGGGCAGCATGTCCTTGCAAGCGCTAAAGGGGAGGCGCGTTTTGATATACAGGATATCGTTTTTGATAAAGCTGGATTGCAGCCAAAAGACCTGTCCGATTACGGGAAAGTTATCCCGCCGCTGGACGGTATCTTGTCCAGCCAGTCAGTCATCGCCTGGACTTCGCAAAAGGCGACGGTTAAATCAGATATACTGATGAAAGATTTTACCCTGATTGGCGAGGGTTACTCTGTCGCTGCGAAGGATCTGGCACTGGGAGTAAACGGCGACATATCCCTTGAGACAGGGGGGACGGATTTCACCCTTGTCAGTTATAATCAGAAAGCCCGCCTCAAAGAGGGCACACGCGAATTTAGTGTTGAAGGTGTGGATTTACGGCTCCGAGCGAGAAATGGAGCTCAGGATTTAACGCTGGAACAATTCCGGGCAACGGCCGAACATCTGTCTGACAAACCCTATTTCGTACCGGTTATTCTGGATATGACGGGAGAGACCCGGAATGGTCAGTTGGTTTTTTCCGGTCAGATACAAGACCGAGCAGGCCATCTGGCTGCCCCTTTTTCAGGGCAGTTTGACTCAGATGAAACTAAGTTGTTCGTCAATACTTCTCTTTCTCATAGAGCTTTCACTGCCAATGGATTGCAACCGTCTGATTTTTCAGTCCATTTAGCGAATATCCCGGGTCAGGTAAGCGGCCGCCTTTTTGCTGATTTGTCGGCAATCTGGTCAGCAGAGGCAGGCGTTCAATTTCCCAAAATATCAACCCGCCTCGAGAAGGTCGGATATCGCGAATCTGGAGTCGAAGTCTCAGATTTGAATCTTAATATAAAATCAGAGAATGTTTCCATAAATAGTTCATTTAAAATAATTTTTTCTGATTTTGATGTACGATTTTCTGCAAATGGAGAAAAGGCCAAATTAGAGAATTTGGTGGCAGATTTTGAGGTTAAAGAGGCTTGGGAAACAGCTATACTGGCATTAGAAAATCTTCAATTGTCATCGGTCGGCGAGGGCGGATTGAGTCATCCGGTTTTTCTGTCGGGAAAATCTGATATCAAATCAGAGAAAATCGATTTTGCGCTGACAGCTAAAAGTGATTTTTTCGGCACCCTTCTGACAGGTCAGGGCATTCATGATCTCAAGAAATCAGCCGGACAGGTAAACCTCAAGATACCGTCTCTGGAGTTTGAGCAGGATGGCTTGCAACCCACGGACTTAGTGAGGGTGCCGATGCAGGATCTGAAGCTGGCAGGCCGGGTGGCGGCGGATATTGACATGAAATGGTCTCAATCCGGTTATACATCCAAAGTGGTTGCCACTTTGGAGGATTTGGATATTCAGGCCGGAGAGGGGAGCGTGACCGGATTATCGGGAACCGTTCACATCGATGAATTGGACCCGCTGACCATTTCGGCGGTACAGGAGTTGTCGGCTGACCAGATTACATCCGCTGTTATATTGTCTCAGCCTTTACTCCGTTTTCGGATTGGTTCCAATAAAGGAGAACCGGTTCTGTATGTGGATGATCTGAAACTGGGATTTGTGGGTGGTACAGCCTCTGTTAAAGGGGCCGCTATTGATACAAGTGCGCCGACCAACAGTGTCCGAGTGGATCTTTCAAACCTCGACCTTGAGAAGCTCATGGCGCTTGGGGACGTTGACGGTTTTACGGCGTCCGGCACATTGGATGGCTATATACCGCTTCGTTTTGATGGAGAGGAGTTGACGATTGATACAGGTGTATTGGAGACGGCGGGTCCAGGTATCTTGCAGTTGAAATCGGAAAGGGCCCGGCAGGCTCTGGCGAGGGGCGGTTCGCAAACAAAACTGTTGTTTGATATTCTGGAGAATTTTCAATATTCCGAACTGGGCGTTCAAATTCGCAAGAAAATCAGTGGCGAAGACACCATATCCCTTCACACAAAGGGATCCAACCCTGATGTAGAGAATAACCGGCCGGTTGTGTTGAATATCAACCTTGAGACAAATCTGGGGAAGATCCTTAACACGGTGCTGGATGGCTACCTCTTGTCGGAAAAAGCCCTGCGTGCTACCGTCCGCAATCGATCGAAATGAGAGAAGGAAAACCAGTGGAACGATCAACCCTCCCCGTGATTTCAGGAATAGCCTTGGGCTTTCTGGTTTTTCTGAATGCCTGCTCGCCCACCGTTAAGGTTGAGGCGCCATCAGAGCCGATTACCATTAATCTGAACATCAAACTCGATGCTGAAGTTCGCCTCAAAATTGAGGAAGATGCGAAAGATGATATCGAAAACAATCCGGAGATTTTCTAAGATGAATTGGGATAAATGGAACAAAAAAACCGGTCGTAGAACAGTGGTTCTTGGTGGCTTGGCAATCGGGGCCTTCCTGTCCTTATCTGTTCTTTCTCCGTTACCGGTAGCAGCAGATACTCTCAATGACCTGCGCCTTTCCGGCGCTTTGGGAGAAGCCTTTGACGGTTTTGCCCGAGCGCGAAAAAACAGCGTCGCGGATTTCGTTGCGGATGTGAATAAAAAACGCCGGGCAATCTATGCAAAGCGCGCGAAGTCACAAGGTGTGCCGGTTGGTCAGGTCGGCCGCGTTTATGCGAGTCAAATCCGGGAAAAAGCGCCGGCCGGAACCTGGTTTTTGTCTGAAAGCGGTGACTGGTCGCAGAAATAGCCTGCATCTTGTCTGAACGTGATTAAGCCCATCCCTCGTGGATGGGTTTTCTTTTTGCAAAAACATCCTCCTGCAACGCCTGCTGAAAACGTATTATGTCTTTGATTGAAATATCTCTCCTGCTTCTTTCCGGCCTTGCAGCCGGTTCTATCAACGCCTTGGCTGGCGGGGGGACCATTTTTACATTCTCCGCCCTATTAGGGGTAGGGATCCCACCTGTTACTGCGAATGCGACAAGTGCAGTCTCTGTGCTACCCGGCCAAACAGCCTCGGCATTTGCGTATCGCAAGGAAATTCGTAAAAACCTGGTGCGCCTATTGCCTATGGTTATTGTGTCCGCCATTGGCGGTGTGGCAGGCGGTTTTCTTTTGCTCAATTCCGGTGATGATGCGTTTCGGGCATTGGTTCCCTATCTGATCCTAACGGCAACCCTTTTGTTCATTCTGGCACCCTGGATCGCAAAACTAGGAGATAAGTTGGCAGCGTCTGCCTCCGCAAAGGGTGGTAAGCCCATGGCTCCTGTCGGATTGCAAGGGCTCGTCGCGGTTTATGGCGGGTATTTCGGCGCCGGGATGGGGATCATGATGCTGGCATCCCTGTCATTGACGGAGGGGCGTGATTTCCACGCTGTGAATGCGGCAAAGAATCTGTTGGCCACGGTAATGCAGGGACTCGCTGTCGTTGTTTTTCTCTTCTCCGGCGTTGTGAATTATGAAGCGGCTTCAATTGTCGCTGTTGCCAGTATTGTCGGCGGATGGGGAAGCGTGTATGTTGCGAGGATCATACCATCTTCTTATATCCGGGTTTTCGTTATATTGACCGGCTTGTCGCTTTCTCTGTGGTATTTTGTCAATTAGACCTCATGCTTGTATGAGGCGGCGCTCAAAGCTGAATTTACATCCAAGGAGAGACGACATGGGGCAGGCCGCACCAGGGTTTAAAAAACATCCAGATCACATCGTCTATATCACGGCATTGCCGGGAACCTATATCCAGTCTTTTGGGGATGTTGAGATTGCCCGTTCAACGCAGGTTCTGGAAGTGACGGAAAGCAGGCATATGACCCGTTTGTATTTTCCAGTTCAGGATATTGATCTGTCTTGTCTGGAGGAGGCTGATCACATGAGTTATTGCCCCTTTAAAGGGGAGGCGCGCTACTGGACTGTAAAGGGAGGGGCATTAAGCCTTCAGGATGGTGCCTGGGCTTATGACGACCCCTATGAAGAATGCGTCACGCTGAAAGACCATATCTGTTTTTATGCGGAAAAGGATGGCTTTTCGCTTAAAAAGGAAGGATAGAGGATAACTCAATCCTTCCTTCACAGGACGTCTTTCGCTTTAAGCACTACCTTCTCTCATCTGTTTTACGAAGAGACCGACTTCATCACTCAGGTTGCTCGCTTGGCGCGTCAGCTCGTTGGCAACGTTGTTAATTTCAACAGCAACATTTCCGGTTTCGTTGGCCGCTTGTGTGACCACGCCAATATTGCCGGAGACTTCCATTGTGCTTGCTGAAGCCATTTCAACGCTGCGTGCGATTTCCTGCGTAGCCTCGGATTGTTCTTCAACAGCGGATTTGATGGCCGCTGCTACAGCATCAACACGATCAATCGCCTTGCCAATCCCTTCGATTGATCCGGCGGCGGACTCAGACGCATTCTGAATGGCAGTGATCTGTTCACTGATCTGTTCAGTTGCTTTTGCGGTTTGGTTGGCCAGATTTTTAACTTCCGAGGCAACAACGGCAAATCCCTTGCCGGCCTCTCCGGCACGGGCGGCCTCAATGGTTGCATTCAAAGCAAGCAGGTTGGTTTGCTCCGCAATATCTGTAATAAGATTAACAACGTCACCGATGGCTTTGGCAGATGTAACAAGTCCCTGAACGGTTTCGTGACTGTCATTGGTTGCTGTTACCGCCGTTGCCGTCATTTTGGTGGACTCGCCAACCTGACGCGTTATCTCGGAAATGGAGGCTGATAACTCTTCGGCGGCGGCGGCCACTGTTTGCACTTTACCACTTGCCTGCTCAGCCGAGGAAGCGACTGTAGATGATTTGTTACTCGCCTGCTCAGCAGATGTATTCAGTATATCGGCAGACGTCAGCATTTGATTGGCCGCACTCGAAACAGAAGAGACGCCTTGCCCAAAACGGTCTTCAAAATCACCGGTAATTTTCTGAATGAACTGTTGTTTTTCTTTTTCAACCTGTTCGGCCAGCTCTTTCTCAAGGCGGGCTTTTTCTTCAGCTTCTTTTTGCGCACGTTCCAGCTTGTCTTGCTCAGCGGAAAGACGTTCCATCTCAACTCTTTTGGCAAGCATCCTTGATTCAATACCCTTTTTCTTAAAGACTTCGACAGCGCGTGCCATGGAGCCCATTTCGTTGCTCAAATTTGGTCCGGGTACCTCGATCTCGTAATTTTCCTCTGCAAGGGATCCCATAATGCCTGTCATTTCTTTAATGGGTTTTATGATCGAGCGGATGATGAAGAATGCGACGGCGGAACCGATAGCAACAGAGACAAGGAATAAGCCAATCAGGATTTTGACTGCCAGTTTTTCATGATCTTCTGCAACCAGCAGGGCGTGTTCCGTAAAATTCTCAATTTCAGAAAGCAGGCCTGTGAGTTCTTTATCGATTGAATCTTCAATTACTTCAATCTTGTGGGCGGTTTTCAGTAGATTCTTAACATCGCCGGTTCGGGTTTCTGCATAAAAAGCTTCAACCATCTTTTCATAAACCAGATGTTGTTCTTCCACATGTTTCAGACCTTTTAGGATCAGTTCGAATTCCACTCTTTGTTCTTCAGTCGTTGAACTTTCCTGAATAGCATCTTCTACGAGTTTTTCGGCATCCAAGATTTCTTTATCCACTTTATGACTAAGTTCGATAAAATGGCTTTCCAACTTCTGAAAACGTTCCATTTGCGATGGATCTTGTTTAAGTTCAAGAAATGCCGCCAGGGAACGTTCAAAAATTACTGCCTGTTCCAGTTGGTGAATTGTAATCTGTGTTAGATTAGAGGTGATAGGCATGTCTTTTTCCGCCACACCTTCGATTTCCTCACCGATCTGTGCCATTGCGAGAATACCGGTCAGCGCCGTAATGATCATAAGGCCAAGTAACAAGCCTGTCAGATTGTAGATTTTCGCAGAAATGCTAAGATTGTTAATCACGCCTTGAGCTCCCCTAGAGGTAAGTTGATCTCTCAAGCGTGCAAGGTATACAAGAATGTTAAACAGTTTCTTAATTAGAGGTTTTTTAATTAAAACTACCCTCAGACCAAGGCTACATTGGTTTTTTTGGCAAATTTTCGTGTCAATATAATTCCTGAATCAAACCAAAAAAGAGTAAACTGATATACCAAAAGTGAGTTGGCGGGTGAATTTTGATATTTAGTCCTAAAAAGACCTGCTGAAATCCGATAGTTTCCGGGTGAAAGAAGCCAAATCAGCTTTTAAGGCATCAAAATTGGCATTTTTTTTCAAGGTGAGTTCATTCATATATAAATCCCGCCGGATTTCGATTTGCAGGCTGTGTTTTTCTGTTGCTGGATCGCTATAGGCTTTGACAAGTTCAACGCCGGCATAGGGCTCATTCACGGCAACCTGGTAGCCAAGATCAATAAGAGCAGTGCGGACAAAATCAGTTAGTTCCGGTGCGCAAGTGGTGCCCTGTCTATCGCCAAGACAGAATTCCGGACGGCGAACGCCAGGGCCTTCTTTGGATGATTCGTTGCTGATTTCCGGCATGGAATGGCAATTGAGGTGAATGACCTTGCCAAATGCCCGATGGGTTTCCTCCAGGGCGCCATTTAATGCCGAATGGTAGACTTGCCAATAATTTGCGATCCTGTTTTTCACCTCTTCAACGGAAAGTTTGCGATTGTAGATGGCATCATTGAGTTGATTGACCCGCCAGATCAGGCCAATGCCAGCGGTGGCCTTTTCACTATCAGTAACCGGTCCGTCCCAGTTTCCGTCCATGATCGACGTATCAATTTCTTCCAGCCCGCGATTTACATCAATGTAGCTGCGCGGGAAATGCGCTCCCATGAGGAGTGCACCATGATCGGGCGCGTCTGCATAAAGTTCATGGATATAGGTGTCTTCCGCCCGGCGAAGAACCATGAAGTCAGAGACGTGATGAAAATCATCAGGGTAGGATGTGCCGCTATGCGGACTATCCAGAACCAAAGGAGCAGGTGTGTTACGCGGTGTTTTTACAAACAGCACGCCAGGGTGATCTATGTCATGCACGGTTTAAGTCTCGTCGTTCAAATGGCAGGCCGATTGATGGCCCGATGAGAGGGTTTTGAGGGCAGGAGCTTCATTCTTGCAACGGGGGATCGCAAACGGACATCTGGGATGAAAATGACATCCGGTCGGCGGATTGAGAGGAGAAGGGATCTCCCCTTCTATGGGGGTGAAGTCAGAGTGGCGGGTATCCAGTCTCGGGATTTCCCGAAGAAGCGCTTGTGTATAGGGGTGGTTGGGGCCGTCAAAAAGATCTTCAGTCTTCGCAGACTCAACAATACGTCCCAAATACATAATAACGATGCGGTCAGAGATATGTTCTACCACACCCAAGTCATGGGAGATAAACAGATATGTCAGATCCAGCTCTTTGCGTAAATTCATGAAAAGATTGAGAATTTGCGCCTGAATAGAAACGTCTAGGGCGGCGACGGCTTCATCACAGACGATAAAATCGGGCTGCACGGCGAGGGCACGGGCAATGCCGATACGCTGACGCTGTCCTCCTGAAAACTGATGAGGATATCGTCCCTTATATGAGGGATCGAGGCCACATCGGGTCATCACTTCATCCAGATAGGTATCGATACTGCTGCCGTTCAACAGACCATGTACTTGTGGTGCTTCTCCCAGAATATCTTTGACCTTCAGTCGCGGATTGAGAGAGGCGAAGGGATCCTGAAAGATCATCTGAACTTTCAGGGCCACTTCTTTTGCTGCTGCACCGGTTAAGGCGTCGACATTCTGGCCTTTATAATGAATAGATCCGTCTGTTTGCGGTAAAATTCCGGCGACCATCCGACCCAGTGTTGATTTCCCGCAGCCTGACTCTCCGACCAGACTGACAACTTCGCCTTTATTGATGGTCAAGGAGACGTCGTCAACAGCATGGACAACTTCTTCTTGAATGTTCGATCCTAATTTTTGAGAAATTTTCTCTGCAAAATCAAGAGGTTTTACAAATTTCTTCGAGAGATTTCTTATCTGTAAAATGGGTTGCATTTCTTCTGTTTCAGGCATGGGAATTTGCCTCCACCTTATGATGGCAGCGGATCTGACGCGCACCATCTAGCGTTATCTCAGGCGCGGTTTCACAAGCCGGGTCAGCATAGTTACATCTTTCCCGGAAAGCGCAGCCATGAGGCAAATTAAGCAGGGAGGGGGTCATTCCCGGTATTTGGGTAAGCGGCTGACCGCGTTTGTTTCGGCTGGGAACAGATCCTATCAGGCCCTCGGTATAGGGATGGCGCGGGTTGTCCAGAACAGCATCAACATCGCCCGCTTCGACGACTTTACCGGCATACATGACGCAGACCTTGTTTGCAAGACCAGCGACGACCGTCAAATCATGAGTAATCCATACTAGCGCTGTTCCCGTCTCCCGGCATAGTTTTTGTGTTTCAAACAGGATTTGCGCCTGAATGGTGACATCCAGTGCCGTCGTGGGCTCATCGGCAATGATAAGATCCGGCTTGTTCAACAAAGCGATGGCAAAGGCGACCCGTTGTCTCATACCCCCGGAGAATTGGTGGGGATAGGAGCGCAAGCGTTCGTCAGGCGAGGGGATGCCGACTTGCCCCAAGGCATCTCTTGCCCTTTCCAGGGCTTCCTTTTTAGGGATTTTTTCATGCGCCTGGATAGCCTCGATCATTTGGGTATCAATGCGCAAAACCGGATTGAGGGTCATCATCGGGTCTTGAAAGACCATCGAGATTTTGGATCCTCTCAGTTTTCTATACTGATCTTCGGAATATTGTGTCAGATCGTCCCCTTGGAACAGAATTTTGCCGCCAGTGACTTTTCCGGGGGCGTCTACCAGCCCCAGAATGGAGAAACCTGTAACAGATTTTCCGGAACCGGACTCGCCGACCAGGCCTAGAACTTCACCGCGATCAACGGAAAAGCTGACATCATTTACCGCATCCACGACACCCGCTTGCGTAAAGAACTGGGTCTGCAGATTTTCGACTTTTAAAGTGGGAGAGGTCTGGCTCATTTTTTCAACCTCGGATTCAGAACATCACGCAATTGGTCACCAACAAGATTGATACTGACGATTGTAATCAACAAGGCGACACCCGGATAAAAGCTCACCCAGTAATCACCGCTGAGCATGTAGTCAAATCCGTTCTTGATCAGCAGGCCAAGTGACGGCTCGGTGATCGGAACACCAATACCCAGAAAGGACAGAGTGGCTTCAAGGGAAATGGCGTGGGCAACCTGAACGGTGCCGACAACAATAAGCGGCGGCGTGCAGTTGGGCATCAGATGGCGAAAGACGATGCGTCGATGACTGATGGCCAGGCAAGTGGCGGCTTCCATATATTCTTTACGCCGTTCAACCAGCGCGGTGCCGCGGATCGTTCGGGCGTAATAAGCCCATTGAACAGCCACCAAAGCAATAATGATTTTGTCAATGCCTTGGCCCAGAGCGGAAACCAGAATAAGAGCAATAAGGATGCCAGGAAAGCTGAGCTGCAGATCTGCGATCCGCATAATCAGAGTATCTGTGCGACCTCCAAAATAAGCGGCAAAAAGACCTAATGCGCCCCCAAGGATCAAGGCGATCAGTGTAGAGAGCGCCCCGACAGAGAGCGAGGTGCGAAGGCCATAGAAGATGCCAGAGAGCAAGTCACGGCCCTGATCATCCGTTCCCAGCCAGTAGGTGAGGGTTGCCCCCTCCGAGCCCGGTGCCAGCCGTCCATCGAGAAAATCGATTTGGGTGAGGTCATATGGGTCCTGCGGGGTGATCCAGGGGGCGAAAATAGCCGCAAAGATCAAGGCTACAAAGACGACCAGACCTGCGACGGCCAGTTTCTTCTCGGCAAAATCGCTGAGAAACTGACGCCACGGATTAATGGTTTTTTCGGATTGTGTCATAGCGGTCATCGGTTAGACCCTCCCAACCGGACGCGCGGATCCAGAACGGAATAAAGAATATCCACGATAAAATTAATTAGAATGAACATGGTGACTGTTAAGAGCAGATAGGCAACGACAACCGGCCGGTCGAGATTGCTGATACTGTCAATCAGCAGTTTTCCGATGCCGGGCCAGGAGAAGACCGTTTCCGTAACAACGGCAAAGGCGATGACATTGCCCAGTTCCAGTCCCAGAACGGTGACCACCGGGATCATGATGTTTTTGAGGACATGAACGCAGATGATGCGCGTGTCAGAAACGCCCTTGGCCCGTGCAAATTTGATATAATCCTGCAGAAGCACTTCCTTGGTGCCTGAACGGGCAAGCCTGATTACCAGCGACATCTTGAAAAGCGCCAAGTTGAAGGCAGGCAGGAAAAGATGGGTAAAGCCATCCCAGGTCAGAAAACTGACGGGAATGCCAAAGACGTCAACAGTATCCCCTCGACCAGAGGCTGGCAGCCATCCTAAGGAGACAGCAAAGACCATAATAAGGATCAGCCCAACCCAGAATGTCGGCAAACTGAACCCGAGGATGGAGCCGGTCATAATGGTGCGGCCAATAAAACTGTCATCTTTCAGCCCGGCAATCATGCCGAGCGGAACACCAAAGATAATGGCAAGACCAACAGCAAAAACAGCGAGTTCCAGCGTGGCGGGGAGGCGGTCAAAAATAATTTCCAGCGCTGGTAAATTATGAACGAATGAATTTCCGAGATCTCCGGTCAGTGCATTGGCCAGAAAAAGGCCATACTGGGTCCAGAGAGGCTTATCAAGGCCAAGGCGGCGAATAGTGGCTTCTTGTTCGGCAATGTCTGCTTCCGGGTTGATGAGAATATCCACCGGATTACCGATGGCATAAACACCGGCAAAGACGATGACAGACATGACAAGAAGAACAACGACACTCTGTGTCAGGCGCCGGATCGTAAAGGCTAGCAATGGAGGCCTCCTGAATGAAAAGAAAACCGAGCCCTTTTGGGGAGCCCGGTTTTCTTTTTATCGTCTTATTTTACTTTGGTGATGCCTGTGGCAATTGTGTATTGATCCGCACGGGCTTTATAGCTCAGGCCTTTGCGGTGTGCCCAGGTTGTCACTTCGTAATGAAGTGGCAAAATGGAATAATCTTCCATTGCCATGCGGCTTCCTTCCTGCAGAAGCGTTTCGCGCTTTGCATCATCCACAGTCGACAGGGCTGTCAGGATTTTCTTATCCAGTTCTGCATTGCTGTAACGACCACGATTGGTGCCACCGAGGCCCGTTTCCTTGCTGCGTGTGCCAACGAGGGCGCGAAGCGGATTGGACATCTCTCCGGTGCCGGCGCCCCAGCCAGCGAGGTAGATGGAAAACTCGTATTTGTTACGGGTTTTGAAGAAAACGCTTTTTGTCATGGCGTTTACCGATGTTTTAACGCCAATGCGGGCGAACATCTGGGCAATCACCTGTGCCACTTTGGCATCATTGATATAGCGGTCGTTCGGTGTTCCCAAGACAAGCTCAAAACCATTTGGATAACCGGCTTCTGCCAGAAGTTTTTTGGCGCCTTCCGGATCATAGGCTTCTGGTTTCATGCCTGGATTGGTGCCGAAAAATCCTTGTGGCAGCAGTTCACCAGCGGCAACAGCGACGCCGCCCATGATTTTCGCGACAATGGCTTCACGATTAATGGCTTTTGACAGCGCCTGACGTACCCGCTTGTCAAGGAAGGGGTTTTTCTCACAGTCTTTGGAGGCGCATGGGCCTTCGCCTTCATATTTTGCGGCAGGAGTACCTGTTCCTTTAACCCCGTTTGAAGATGGACCAAACTGATCCATATGCAAATAAATGACGCGGTTTGACAGGCCCTGAGACAAGCCAAATTTTGCGTTGGATTTAAGCTTCTCAAGATCCTGTGTTGGTGGCGCAGCAATAAAGTCCACATCACCGGACAGCAGGGCTGCCATACGGGCCGCAGCATTGGTGATTGGCTTCATGACAACACTGTCCCACTCGGCTTTTTCGCCCCAGTACGTGTCGTTCCGGTTCATAACGAACCGATCGCCTTTAACAAATTCCTTGTAGACATAAGGGCCGGTTCCAATGGCAGCTGTGCCTTTGTTAAAGTCTGCTGTGGACGGGAAGTTGCTCAGTCCGCAATTTTCTTTGTCATAGGCAATATCACCTGTCACGCCATTTGCTTTAGCAGACAAGACACCCCAGTTTGAAAAATAATTCGGCAAAAGCGGTGCTGGAGAATCCGTTGTCACAATCAGAGTATGATCATCGACGATTTGAAAGCCTGAAATAGTCTTCGTGTAATTTTCAAGGCTGGACGGGCTGTTGGGTACATTTGGAATACGGCATGCGGAATAAACAACATCGCGCGCCGTAAAATCTGAACCGTCATGGAATTTTACGCCTTTGCGGAGTTTGAACTCCCAGGTTTTCTCGCCTGTCGGTTTCCATGATTCAGCCAGTTGTGGGCCCAGATTTTGTTTTTCATCCTGAACAACAAGGGATTCGAACATATGCTGGCGAAGAGCATTGTTAGGCCCCAGGTTATGGTAGTGAGGGTCGATGGCACTTGGTTCCGATGCCATACCCATGGTCAAGGTCTCTGCGGCTGCCAGGCTTGGCAAAGCCAGTGTAACGGCCATGGCTGCTGCAGCCAGGCCCTTTTTTTCAATAAACATCTCATGCTCCCTGCAACGATGTCACATTCCCCGTTTGACCAGGAAATGCAGTTGTTTTTATCTTCTGATCAATCTCCCGATTTGATCTGCAGATACTGTAGACAAATTTATGCGTATATGTATAGTCCTTTTTTAAGGGTATGCATTTAGCGCATACAATTCGTGCGAGGGATATAATCTAACCGTGAATTTGTACTGAAAAAATGTCTGAACTGACCAGTGGCCTTAATTTTCGCCAGCTCGAAATCTTCAACGCGGTTGTTGAGGAAGGTTCGACCACGCGATCAGCAATCCGACTTGGATTGTCACAACCGGCGGTCAGTCGCAATGTCAGTCAACTGGAACAGGATCTCGGTTTTGCACTGTTTGACCGGATTGGAGGGCGACTGGTCCCCACTGAAATTGCCTTGCGGTTACATGCCGAAACGAAGAAGGCTTTTGCAGGAATAGAAGAGGTTGTCACGAAAGCGAGAAATAAAGGCATTACCAAACGGGGCAGGATTGATATTGCAGCGGTCCCCAGCCTGAGCCTGAGTTTTCTGCCGGAAGCGATGAAAGGTTTTATTCTTGATTTTCCGGAAGTCTCCATCCTGATTGAAACCCGAACAAGCCGCATGTCCATGGAAATGGTCGCAAGCGCACGGGTGGATGTGGCGCTGGTTTCCATGCCGATTTCTCATCCCGGTATTCAAATGGAATTGTTGGATGCGCCAAAAGCGGTCTGTGTCGTTCCCAAAGGGCATCCGCTTGCCCGGAAGGATGAAGTGGATATTCGGGATCTGGTGGGAGAAAATCTTATTCCCCTGTCACGCGGCCATAACTCCCGACATCGTTTGGAGGAACTCTTTGCGGCAGAAGGCCATATCCCGAAGTTCCGAATTGAAACATCAACCATTGAAATGGCTTGTGTGCTGGTGGAGCAGGGGTTGGGTATTACCATTGTGAATGCCATTACGGCAGAACGGCACCGGAAACTGGGTGTCGAGGTTATTCCGTTTAAACACTCGATGAATTATGCCTATGCTTTTTCATTTCCCGCCAAAAAGCCCGCTTCGGAAATTACCCGAATCTTTGTGTCTTATATCAAGAAATACGTCGAAGAAAATTCGGATCTTTAGAGAAACAGAATTTGTAAAAGAAAGAAGAAACATGACAAACCAGCAAACGCCCGTCTTTGATATCGAACTGACGGCCCCCGATATCAGTGCTTACAAGAACGGGAATACGGGCATTGATTATATCTCGACATACGATTCCGGGATCGATGGTCCTCATGTGATGATCAGTGCAGTGGTTCACGGGAACGAACTCTGTGGTGCGATTGCTGTTGATCATCTGCATCGGCAGAAGGTCCGGCCAGCGCGCGGTAAGCTGACCCTTGCTTTTATGAATGTGGCCGCCTTTCACAGTTTTGATCCAGATAATCCAACCCGTTCCCGCTTTGTTGACGAGGACTTTAACCGTGTCTGGACGAAGGAAACCCTTGAAGGGCCGCGCGACAGCGTGGAGCTCACGCGGGCAAGGGAGGTCTTGCCGATTGTTGAACAGGCCGATTTTATTCTTGATATCCATTCCATGTTGATTTCTCCCGCTCCGCTGATGATGGCGGGACCTGTGCCAAAGGGACGCTCTCTCGCCAAACAGGTTGGATTGCCAAAATTTGTTATTTCTGATGCGGGGCATGCCAACGGAACGCGCATGCGAGACTATGGGGATTTCATCAATCCTGAAAGCGAGAAGAATTCACTGCTGGTTGAGTGTGGAACCCATTGGGCAAAGGAAACCGGAGAATTGGCGATCAAGTCAGCCTACCGGTTCCTGGATATTTTCGACATGATCCCAAAAGATCTGGCGGCGCAATATGGACCTTCACAAGAAGATCTGCCGGATCAGACATTTGTGGAAGTTAGCGGCCCCTATACGGTTCAAACAGAAAATTTCCGTTATGCCGAGAAATATGAAGGAATGGAGATCATTGAAAAAGAGGGGAGTGTTATCGGGTTTGATGGTGACAAGCCTGTCACGACCCCTTATGACCGTTGCGTTATGGTAATGCCTTCCCTCAACATCAAGAAAGGGGAAAGCGCTGTTCGTTATGGCCGTGTTCTGGATTTATAGCCCGAGCCAGACTCCTCCCCTCCAAACTGCAAGGCTCTCATGAAACGGATTCAAATTATCGGATGTTCGGGGGCGGGTAAAACTACTCTTGCAGCGGATCTTTCAGCACACCTGAATATCCCTTGGTACAGTC
This sequence comes from Sneathiella sp., assembly GCA_039975135.1. Lineage (GTDB taxonomy): Bacteria > Pseudomonadota > Alphaproteobacteria > Sneathiellales > Sneathiellaceae > Sneathiella. Next base: position 79,299 of record JBDWHS010000028.1, read on the forward strand.
TCGATCAACTTTACTGGAATCCGGGATGGGTATTGTCGGAACCGGAAGAAAGAACGCGACGTCTGCAACCGGTTCTTGGCGAAGATGCCTGGATTATTGAAGGGAATTACAGCGAAACCATGCCGCAGCGTTTGAGGCTGGTCGATACGTTGGTTTTTTTGGATCTCCCCCCGCGGATTTACATCCCGCGGGTGATCTGGCGCAGTCTGAAATATCGCGGTGAAACCCGACCTCATATGCCGGACGGCTGCCCGGAGCGCTTCGATTTTGAATTTCTTCACTATGTGATCACTTTTAAATCCAGAAAGCGGGCCGGTCTGATGAGCTTGTTCGAGAATTTCATCGGAAATAAAGTGCATCTAACCAGCAGAAAAATGGTTGCGGATTTTCTCTCAACTGCCGCCTGATTTTTAGGTTATCTGTTTTTTCGCTAGAGGCTTCGATACAAATTCGTACCTTCTTTTGCATATTGATCTGATGTCTGGATGGATTGCGAAATTGAATTCAGGTTTTCATTGATCTCGCTGACGGCAGTCGCCGCTGACTGCATACTCGTGGTGATTTCTTTCGTTGTATCTGTCTGCTCGTCAACGGCGCTCGCAACCGAATTGACGACTTCATCAACCGATAGAATAGCTGCTTTAATACTATCCAGATTATGGACAACGTTATCACTGATTGACTGCATGCCGCCAATTTCAGAGGAGATCTGATCTGTTGCATTGGCAACCTGATTGGCAAGAGATTTAACCTCGGTTGCAACAACGGCAAAACCTTTACCAGCCTCGCCCGCGCGTGCGGACTCGATAGTGGCGTTGAGGGCGAGTAAATTGATTTGCCCGGCTATATCCTGAATGACCTGAACAATATTGCTCATCGCCTGCGCCGCTGTTACCAGCTCTTGCGTAGATTGATCTGCATTAGCCGCTTCTTCGCTGGCTTTTGAGACTTCGGTACGTGAGATATTCATGCTGTGCGTAATTCCGTCTGCAGATGCCTGGAATTGTTCAGCAGCAGCAGCCACTGACTGAACTGTCTGCAATGCTTGATCCGAAGCGTTCGCAGCAGAAGAAGTTTCACTGTTCGCTTTTCCAATCGAGGTCAGGATTTTTTCAAGGTTTTCGTCAACGAGCTTGCCAACTCGATCTGCTTCCTGGCGAGCTACTTTTTGTTCTGTAATATCCGTTGCATATTTGACAACTTTGAACGGTTTTCCATTCGGATCCATAATGGGATTATAGGACGCTTGGATCCAGACTTCTTTTCCATCCTTGCAAAGACGCTTGTACTCTGCGGCTTGAAAAATCCCGGCGCCGAGATTTTCCCAGAACTCTTCGTATTCGGTACTTTCAGCATAGGCTGGTTCAACAAACATGCGGTGGTGCTGTCCACGAATTTCGTCGATGTCATATCCAAGTGTTTTCAGGAAATTCTGATTGGCCTCAATGATAGTACCGTCTAAATTGAAAGAAATGACGGCCTGAGATTTTCCGATTGCATCGAGCTGGCCCTGGAAGTCCGCATTTTGGATTACCCGATCTGTTATATCGGTTGCATATTTGACTACTTTAAAGGGCTTGCCGTTTGGGTCCAGAATAGGGTTATAGGATGCTTGGATCCAGATTTCTTTGCCCCCTTTACCAATACGCTTGTATTCTCCGGCTTGAAATTTGCCGGAACTCAGCGCTTTCCAAAACCCTTTATATGCAACACTTTGGGCGAAATCTGGGTCGACAAACATGCTGTGATGCTGTCCACGAATTTCGTCGATACCATATCCGATGGCATCAAGGAAATTCTGATTGGCCTCAATAATTGTTCCATCAAGATTAAAAGAAATCACTGCCTGTGATTTATTAACGGCATCAATTTGACCTCGAAACTCCGCATTCTCTAGAACATTTTCGGTGACATCCGTGGCAAATTTGATAATTTTTGTGACCTTGCCTGCGGCATTGGTGACCGGGTTGTAGGAAGCCCTGATCCAGATTTCTTTCCCCCCCTTGCCAACGCGCTTATATTTTTCGGATTGAAAATAGCCTTTTCCAAGACTTTCCCAAAACTGCTTGTATTCATCACTTTTAGCAAAGGCGGGCTCTACAAAAAGGCTGTGATGTTTTCCCTTGATTTCTTCCAGAGTATATCCGACCGCGTCCAGGAAATTCTGATTGGCATCCAGTATGGTTCCTTCGGTACTAAATTGAATAATTGCCTGAGACTCTTCCAATGCGTTAAAGACGGCATAAAGCTCTTTATGGTTCAGGCTTTGCGTGGATTGTTTGCCTGTGGCCCTACCCACAAAGTTCGGTTTGGAGAATTTTAGCATAGGCAAGCCTTCCTCAACTTGAACTAATATTTTCATTGGATTGTATGCGGCTTCCGCATATCCAAAATTAATATCTAATTTAAAATATACATAAATTATTAATATAAAATATATTTACAAAAACCCCTCAAAACAGCTTGTTTGAAATCTTATATTGACAATCATCAGATGAATTTGCATTTTAATCATCAGATGAATATAAAAAATTCTGATTAAAATTAATTATATACGCTCAATATAAGAGTAATAACAAAAATTAGTCAGATGAATGTGTGTGTTTCTGGTGAGGCATCAGATGAATTTACAAATGGAAAAGCCGCTGCAAGCTCGTGTGCAGGATGCGATTGTTGATTATATCTCGGAAAAGAAACTGTCCGGAGGGGATCAGCTACCGACAGAGCCTGAACTTCAGGAATTGCTTGGAGTAGGGCGCTCCACTTTGCGTGAAGCGATGGCCAATCTTGAATCCAAGGGAATTCTGGAGCGTATTCAGGGCAAGGGGACATTCATCAGACAAATTCCGATCCTGCTTGAAAATGGTCTGGATGAGTTGCGCTCAGTCTCAGAACATATTCGCTCGGTGGGGGCAGTCCCGTCAACCAGTCGGATTGAAGTTAATTTCCTGCCAGCGGACGAAGCTCTGGCAGAGCGACTTCAGATTAACGTTGGCGAAGAGGTGGCGAAGATTGAGCGGGTCCGTCGGGCCGATAATGCACTGGCGGCCTACTGCATTGATATCGTTCCCAAGAAGTTGCTGCCAAAGGCGACGGAAGAAGAATTTTCAGGCTCTCTTTTTGAGTTATTTGATGAGCATGAACGTGTGGTTTCCCACGCAGAAAGTGTCCTGCATCCCACGGTGCTCACCCGCCGTGACCTCCCTGAACTGAAAAGTGAAGTAGGACTCTTTCTGCTTTTTGATGAGGTTTTTTACGATTCCCGTGGTGTGCCCCTTTGTTATAGCAATGACTATTACAGCGCTGACATCTTTGATTTCCGCATTGTCCGCCGCAGATAAGAAGCAAAAAGGTATTTATTTCAATGGAATATCGTCAGTTAAGCATCGATAGTGTTGCAGACTATATAAAAGACCTGCCCTCTATGCAGACGCTCTTCTCCAGTTTTGATGATTTGGATATCGAGGAAGTGGGGGACGGTAATCTGAATTTCGTGTTTTTGATTACTAATCGGAAAAAGACGGATGAGACGGTTGTTCTGAAACAGGCTGTTCCGTTTTTGCGGGTTGTCGGCGAGTCCTGGCCCTTGTCGCGGGAACGGATGCAGCACGAAGTGAAAGCGCTTCAATTCCAGGAAAATCTGTGCCCGAACCTGGTGCCTGCCATTTACTATTCATCTGATGATATGTCGCTTGTGATCATGCAAAATCTGAAGGATCACAAGATTATCCGGGGAGAGATGATCGAGGGAAAAAAATTCCCGCACCTTTCCGATCATGTCTCCACCTTTCTGGCACAAACACTGTTTCATTCATCCGATCTCTTTCTTGGCCATGATGAAAAGAAACGGGAAGTCGGTAAAGCCATCAATATCGAGCTTTGTAAAATCACAGAAGATTTTGTTTTCACGCATCCTTTCGAGGATAACGAGACAAATGACTACAACAAGGCTCTTGATCCGGCTGCGATTGCACTCATCCAGAAAGATCCGGCTGTAAGAACGGGCGTCGGTGAGATGAAGTATGCGTTTATGACGCGGGCCGAAGCACTTCTTCATGGAGATCTGCATATTGGCTCCATCATGGCCAATGAGAAAGAAACGTACGTCATTGACCCTGAATTTTCTTTCTATGGTCCCATGGGATTTGATTTGGGAGCCTTCATCGGGAACATGTTTCTCTCTTATTTCTCTCATGATTATCGGCAGCGCGTATTGGGTAATGATCCGTTCCTCTATCGCCGCTGGTTACTGGCATGCGCTGAAGAAACCTGGACCGGGTTTGAGCAGAAATTCCTGACTTTGTGGCGGGTGCATGATGAGAAGCAAGGGCACAGTTTTTTCGGACGGGATCTGGACGGCCAGGGCGCCGATGCTTTCCGGCAGGCCTTAATGAAGCAGATCTTTACAGACATGATCGGCTTTGCGGCCTGTAAGATGATGAGGCGGATTGTGGGTTTGGCCAAGGTCGCTGATATTGCCGATATCGAGGATTTGAAGGAACGGGCTCGGGCCGAGGAAAATGCTCTTCGGATGGGGGCTGATATGGTTGTCCGCCGGCGAGAGTTTAATCATTTTTCTGATTTAGTCGATCTCGCAACCTCTCTCTCTCCTCTGGGCGGAAATGGGGAAGGCCAATGACCGCTAAACAGGGTATTGAAGTCAGAAATATCGGCAAAAGCTTCGGGGCAACGCGTGCGCTCGACGGTGTATCTTTTGATTTTCGGCCTGGCGAGATTTTTGCCATGGTTGGCGCCAACGGAGCTGGTAAATCCACGCTGATTAAAATTATCTGTGGTTATTATCCTGATTATGAAGGGGAAATCCTGATCGATGGTGACGAAGTGCGTTTTTCCTCTCCCCATGATGCTACAGGGAAAGGGATCGCGACTGTCCATCAGATTATCAATCAGGGCGTCGTTCAAACAATGACAGTGCGGGAAAATCTTGCCTTGGCAGAACTCCTGTCAGGGGAGGGAGGAGCTATTCTCTATCAACCCAAGAAGATCGATGAAAGGGCCCGCGAGATTGCCGCAAAAATGGGGCTGGAGAATATCGATTTTGACCAGGAAGTTGCCGAGCTTTCACAAAGTGAGCGGCAGATGATTGCGATCGCCCGGGCGCTCGCGACCAATCCTAAATTGCTTATTCTGGATGAACCGACATCTTCAATTTCGGAGCGGGAAACGGAATTTCTATTTGAAACACTGTTTCGCCTGCGTGAAATGGGGGTTTCGATCCTTTATGTATCTCATCGGCTTCATGAGATCGAGCGGATTGCGGACCGTGTTGGTGTGATCCGCGACGGAACGTTTGGCGGTGTGCTCGATAAGCCTTTTAACGTGAAGCAAATCGTCACGGCCATGGTTGGTGATCTCGATCAGGATATAGAACGGCATGTTCCGATTGTCCCAAAAGACGCTGTTCCCAAACTGGAAATTCGGAACCTGATCGTCGAAGAGGGAGCAAAGCCGGTTAATCTGAAGATCCATTCTGGTGAAATCGTTGGTATTACAGGTTTGATCGGGGCGGGTAAAAGTGAACTTGCCAATATTCTGTTCGGTCTGAACAAGCCCATCTCCGGTGATATTCTGATCGATGGTGTTTCCGTCGTCAGCAACTCTGTCCGCGAGGCGATTGAGAATGGCATCTTTATGGTGCCTGAAGACCGAACCAATAACGCTGTTGTGCCAGATTTTTCCATTCGTCAGAATATGACATTGCCTTTTCTCAATCGCTTTTTCTCCAATCCGCTAGGCCTTTTGAAGCACGGCTTTGAAGGATCGGAAGCCGCTAGAATGGTTACGTCAATGGGTGTGAAATGCGAGAGCGAGAAATCTGATATCGGAGAGCTTTCAGGCGGTAATCAGCAGAAAGTTGTTGTTGCCCGCTGGCTGATGACGAGCTTTAACCTCCTTATTCTGGATGAGCCCTTTCAGGGCGTCGACATCCGCTCCCGCCACGACATCAATGCTTATATTCACGCCAATCGCGGGGACAGAGCCATTCTGATGCTGGCGGCGGATCTCGATGAGGTTCTGGAAGTGGCGGATCGGGTTGTGGTGATGAACCATGGCATGATCGTTGGCGAACAATCTATCAGTGACATAAATCGTCAGACGTTGCTGCATTGGACATCTCAATCTCCTGACGAATTACAGTTGCAGGCTTAGTAGGAAGAATTATGGAAAAAATAACGTCCTTTTCCATCCGATACGGATTTATCATTGTCATGATCGCCTCCTTTGTGGGGTTTGGTTTGGCAGAACCTGCTTTCTGGGGCTGGCATAATCTTTTCTCCATCCTGCTGGGGGTTACGGTCTATGGTATTCTGGCGCTGGGTGTCACATTCACGCTGGTGACGGATGGACTTGATCTGTCTGTAGGATCTACAGCGGCGATGTCGGTGATGATGGCCTCCTACTGTATGGTCGTATTGGAAATGAGCGGCCTTGCTGCACTGCTCACTTGCTTGCTGATCGGTGCGCTGATTGGACTGGTCAATGGCATGTTGATTGTGAAGGTGAAAATTCCGGATCTTTTGGCAACCCTGGGCACAATGTTCCTGATCCAGGGATTACAGTTGATCCCGTCGGGTGGCCGTTCTATCGGTACCGGCATGATGCTGCCAAATGGTGATGAAGCCATGGGAGAGTTTTCGGAAAGTTTCCTATATTTGGGGCAAGGCCGGGTTTTCGAACTAATCCCAACCCCGGTCCTATTCATGCTCGTCCTGGCAATCGCTGTTTACATTATTTTGGAGCATACACGTTGGGGTCGGGTTTTTTATGCCATTGGCGGTAATGCGGAAGCGGCGCGATTGGTTGGGGCCAATGTCGATCGATACCGGATTATGGCCTATGTACTCTCGGGATTGATTGCCTCTTTTGGCGGAGTATTGTTGGCGGCCCGCGTGGGGCGCGGCGACGTGTCCAGTGGATCAGGATTGCTATTGGATGCTGTCGGTGCCGCCTTGATCGGTTTCGCTGTTCTGGGGGCACGCAAGCCCAACGCGTTCGGCACCATTGTTGGGGCGATCTTTGTTGGCATGTTGCTCAATGGATTGACCATGCTGAACCTTCCCTATTTCTGGCAAGATTTTATCAAAGGGACTGTGTTGGTGGCAGCGCTGGCCTTCACCTTTAGTCTGGCCAAACAGCGTTAAGCGAAAAGCAAAGTAACGATAAATAAACAAGGAGGAAGATTATGAAAATAAAAGGTTTATTCAAATCACTTGGCCTTGCGGGAGGGCTGATTGCCGGTCTTGCAGGGACCGTGTCCGCAGCAGATGCACCCAAACCGTTTGATGGTTCCAAGAAAGTGCATATCGCCCTGATCCGTCAGTTGGTGGAAGGGGAGTTTATGCAGATGTATCAGGCAGGCGCAGATCGACAGGCCGAACTGATGGGCATCAAGCTCACGACATTTGGTAAAAATACAGACAATCAGGCGCAGGCTAACTTTGTCTATCAGGCGATTAATCTTGGTGTTGACGGGATTATTATCGATCATGGTCTGACCGAAACCATGAAGAAGCCTGCTGCTGATGCTGTCGCTAAAGGCATTCCAGTGGTTGCCTTTGACGTGGATTTACAGCATCCAGAGATTAACCAGATTGCCCAGGATGATCACAAGCTTGGGGCGATGTCTCTGGAAGCAATGGTTCAGGACTTCGGCGGCAAAGCCGATGTCGGCTATGTATATGTGGCGGGTATCCTACCGCTGGACAAGCGCCATGTCAGCTTTGAAAATATCAAGAAAGCCAATCCGGGCATTAAGGAAGTCGCGCGCACAGGAACACTGGAATCCCCGTTTTCTGTTAAAAACGCCGAACAGGTTAAAGCTGTTCTGCGTGCTAACCCGAATATCAATGCTTATTTTGCTCCCTTTGACGAGTTTGGCAAAGGTGTGATTCTGGCGCTTGAAGAAAACAATATGACGGATAAGGTCAAGGTTTATACGGCGGATATTTCCACTCAGGATATTCAGTTGATGATCAAACCTAACAGTCCGTGGGCCGCGACAGCAGCGACAAATCCAGCGGCGATTGGAGCCGTCAGTGTTCGGGCGATTGCCAAGAAAATTGCGGGTGAAAAACTAGAGCATGACATCACGATCCCGCCGATGCTTTTCACTCAGCAGATGTTGAAAGATGCAGGTGTTAAAAATATGAAACAATTGCGGGCTAAATTCCCGAAATTCAATCATGTGGAACGGGCAACAGCTCCGTGGATTCCTGTAGATAAAAAAGGCTTGTTTTAAGACTTTGTGAAAGGGCGGAGCCATCGCGCTCCGTCCGATTTTATGATAGAATTTTGTTCGAAGGAACGAAGGAGACAGCGGTGCTAGACACTAATTTGATCGCAGAGACACTTCCAATGGCTGTCACATGGGAGGATGGAGATCTCTTCCTTCTCGATCAGACACAGCTCCCACTGGCAACGGTTATCGAAAAGCAGGAAACCGCCGAGCAGGTTTGGGAGTCCATTCGTTTGCTCAAAGTCCGCGGAGCTCCGGCAATCGGGGTTGCTGGTGCCTATGGTCTTTGTGTTGCCATGAAAGGGTTCATCGATCTGCCGCTGGATCAATTCATTACCGAGATGGATAAACAGGCCGCCTATCTGGATAGTTCCCGTCCGACCGCTGTTAATCTGGGGTGGGGGCTTCGCCGTATGGTTCGAACGGCGAAGGTTGCAAGTGTGTCTTCATCAGCGGAGCTTTATACCGTTCTGGTATCCGAAGCGATTTCGATCCATGAAGAAGACAAGCGGCTTTGTCGCGGAATGGCAGAAAACGGTGCGCCTCTGATCAAAGAAGGCATGGGCATTCTGACCCATTGTAATGCGGGCTCACTGGCAACCTCATTGCTGGGAACGGCGACGGCTCCGATGTATATGGCCCACAGCCAGGGCGTCAATTTTCGTGTGTATGCTGATGAAACCCGCCCCTTGCTGCAAGGCGCTCGCCTGACCAGTTGGGAGCTGCAGAAATCCGGGATCGACGTTACTTTGATCACCGACAATATGGCGGCTCACATCATGTCTCAAGGCTTGATTGATATGGTGATTGTCGGCACCGATAGAGTGGCCGCCAATGGTGATGTTGCCAATAAGATAGGCACATTGGGTGTCGCTATTCTGGCAAAGCATTACGGCATTCCTTTCTACGTAGCCTGTCCGTCTTCAACGATTGACCATGACACACCAACGGGCACAGGCATTCCCATTGAAGAGCGCGAAGATTACGAGGTGACAGAATTTGGTGCCCGCCGGACGGCCCCTGAAGGTGTAAAAGTTCGCAATCCTGCCTTTGACGTGACACCGAACGAACTTGTCACCGGACTGATTACGGAAAAGCAGATTGTGAGAGCCCCTTACGGCGCCAATCTGAACGCTCTTTTTGGACAAGATTAACCCATGTCAGATATGAGTTTGCGGCAGGAACTGCTTGAAACTGCTTTGCAGATGAATTCAGTTGGTATCAATCAGGGGTCTGCCGGTAATGTCAGTGCACGGCAGGGGGAGGGATATCTGATCACTCCCTCCGGTATGCCTTACGATGAATGTGCGCCAGAGGATATGGCTCACATGACCCTGGACGGAGAGGCATCGGGGCCTAAAAAACCATCGAGTGAGTGGCGCTTTCATCAGGATATGTACAGGGCGAGAGATGACGTGAAGGCCATTGTTCATGTTCATTCGACCTTCGCGACAACTATCGCCTGCTTGGGGCAGGAAGTGCCGTCTTTTCATTATATGGTGGCTGTGGCAGGCGGTAAGACAATTCGCTGCGCGCCGTATCATACGTTTGGAACGCAGGAGCTGTCAGATGTAGTTGTCGAAGCCATGCAGGACCGGAAAGCCTGTTTGATGGCCAATCACGGTATGCTGGCTATTGGACCAACGCTGAAAAAAGCGCTGGCGATGGCCGTTGAAGTTGAGAAACTTTGCGAAATCTATTGGCGTGTCTTGCAGGCTGGCGGCGGCAATATGATCGAGGATACGGAAATGGACCACATCCTCGACAAATTTAAAAGCTACGGTCAGTTCACCAAAAAAACATAACGGACGACCGGCTCTCTAAAGTCAGGAATGGGCAGGGGTGAGGTCGCCCGCCAGATCGTCGGCAAACTGGTGATTGACATCCCGGTGACCCGCTTCATCCTCCCGAACCACGAGAACCACGTCCCTCAGGCGCGCATCAGCCGGCAGGCCCCAGTAATCGATGGCGATTTGCGGGGCTGTAACATTTTCATGTTGCCCTGCATCGATTTCTTCCAGATACCGCGTATAGCTGATGACCGCTTCTTCTTCGAAATATCCAACAACGCGATGGGCGGTTTTTGGGGCGAATAAATACAGGAAGAAAAAGCAGTTATAGAAAACCGCCTGAACCATCATGATCAGAAACCGCTCGAACACTGAGGGTTTGGCAATCTCGACAAAGGTCATAAGATGCATGCGTTCATTTTCTGCTTCGTCCAGCAGCGTTTTGATCCAACCTTGATCATCCCGGATATGACGAATGGATTTAAGATGCTGTAGCAAACCGCCGACCATACCCGGAACAGCGGCCACAGTCTCCAGCACAACCGCCCGATGTCCATATTGTTTACGAAAGAAAAGATCCGCACATAAACGAAGAACTTTGACGAAGCCATAGGCAAAATGATCACTGAACCCTTTGGGTTTCTTATGAATAGCGAGATCGGCCCCTTTGGTGGAAGTCATGATTTACGTCCTTTCACTCCACAATTTGGTTTCAAAATCATACCTACCATATGGTGCAGTTTTTTGATTTGCCACTGTGGCAAGTGGACGCATGAGCCGATACAGGATATCGTATTAATCCAGCCGCTAAAAAAAAGAATAAGGAGGGGACATGTCTGGGGAATTTTCAGGAAAAGTAGCCTTGATTACCGGTGCCGCATCGGGAATAGGCAAAGAGACAGCCCGGCAATTTCTCCAAGAAGATGCCTCGGTTCTGATCACCGATATAAATGAAGCGGAAGGGAAGCGTTTTTGCGAAGAACTAGGCGCGCCTGAGCGTGCCAAATTTTGTACACTGGACGTTTCTAAAGAAGAGAGCTGGGAAGCCGCGATTGCCTTTAACAGGAAAGCCTTCGGTAAGCTTGATATTTTGGTCAACAGCGCGGGTATCGCAGTATCCATTCCTCTTGAGGAAATGAGCCTGAAAGACTGGCAGTTTCAAAACAGCATCAATCTGGACGGGACATTTCTGGGCGTTAAATATGCTATTCTGGAAATGAAAGAGACCGCAGGAGCGATCGTAAATATCGCGTCTATAGCCGCTGATGTGGGGATTTTTGCCGCCCCCGGCTATTGTGCCAGCAAGGCAGGCGTTAAAAATTTCACCAAAGCAGCGGCTCTCTATTGCGGCCAATATGGATATAAAATCCGGGTGAATGCGATTATGCCGGGCTATATTGATACACCCATGGTCTCCGGCGTCCTCAAGCAACAGGGAACACCGGGAAGTTTTGGTGAGAAACTCAGAAAACTCCATCCGATCGGCCATTTCGGAGAGCCTGAAGACATTGCTGCAGGTATCTTGTTTGCCGCTTCCGATAAGGCCAAATTCATGACGGGAAGCGCTATTCCCATTGATGGCGGTTATCTTGCTCAATAGATTTCAAAGCGGATATCTCCCATGACGACGCGCCGGGCTGTCTGGTTTCTGGCGCTTGGGGAAACCTTTATTTGGGCCGGTCTGTATTATATATTTCCCGCCCTTATTGTGCGCTGGGAGACAGAGTTTGGCTGGTCCAAGGCAGAATTAACCGGAGCTCTGACGCTTTCTATTATTACCTCCGCTTTGATTTCTCCTCTTGCCGGTCGCTTGATTGACAAGGGATATGGTCCTCATCTGCTAGCGGGCGGCGGTTTTGTTGGGGGGCTTTTTTTGGCTTCTCTTGCTTTTGTCGATAACCTGTCAGCTTTCTACGTGGTCTGGATCGGCCTCGGCGCCTGTATGGGGTGTTGTCTCTATGATCCTTGTTTTTCGTTTGTTATTCGCACGCGTGGAATGGAAGCCAAAAGAGATATCACCATTATCACTTTGTTGGCCGGGCTCGCCGGAACAATTTCCTTTCCGCTTTCTCATTTGATTTCTGACTTGGCCGGGTGGCGGTATGCAACGTTCAGCTTTGCGGTTGTGATTTGTCTGGTGGCCGCGCCGCTTATGTGGAGCGGGGCACAAAGACTGGCTCAAGGGAGCCTTAAAGAGACGATTGATGATATCCCGCAAGAACAAACGGGGTGGGAGAAATATCAGTTCCTGATAGGAGCAAAATTCTGGCTTCTTGCAGTTTGTTTTACACTTCTTTACATGAACCATGTGGCGCTGGTCAGTCATCTGCTTCTCTTGCTCAAAGAACGGCAGTTTGATGCCGATACAGCTATTCTGGCCGCAACCTTTATCGGGCCGATGCAGGTACTCGGTCGTATGAGCATGATTGTCGCGGAACGATATGTGTCCAATATGAGTGTCGGATCACTGTGTTTTATTTTCGTCATTCTTGGAAATCTGACGCTGATGGCGAGCGGCGAACATCCCTCTCTTCTTGCGCTGTTTATCATTTTGCAAGGCAGCGGAATAGGGGTGGTCAGTATCATTCGCCCTATTCTCAATCGGGATATACTGGGCGGTGAGAATTTTGGTATCAAAGCAGGGGCGCTGTCAGTGCCTTACCAGATTGGCTCTGCCTGTGCCGCTCTAATTGGCTCTTTAATCTGGGCTGTAGGCGGATATGATCTTGTTTTGAAAACGCTTTTATTGGCCCCGGTTATGGGGCTTTTCCTATTCTGGCTTGCTTCAATACTGGCACGAAAATCATAATATTATTGCGAAATCAGCAATAGTCTGTTTTGCAATAAGCAGATGGTTCTACACGTGACTTGTATTATGATGCGCCCCAAAGAGCTCGATGGACGAGATCTGGAGTTGAGAGTAAAAAATGCGCCAACAGTCCAATCTTTTCACCCCGGTCCTGATTGCCGGGTGTTTTATTCTAATGACCGGATTTGCCATCCGGGCCAGTTTCGGGGTCTTTCAAATTCCCATTGCAGAGGAATTTGGTTGGCTCAGATCTGAATTTTCACTCGCTATCGCTGTACAAAACCTGGCCTGGGGTGTTGGACAGCCTATCTTTGGTGCTTTCTCAGAGAAATTTGGCGAAAGACTGGCCATTGTTTTGGGAGCTGCCCTGTATTCCATCGGTTTGATTTTCAGTAGCTATGCGATCACCCCCGAAGCTCACCAGTTGCTGGAAATACTGGTAGGCTTTGGTATTGCAGGGACGGGGTTCGGTGTCATACTGGCGATTATTGGCCGAGCCACATCTGACGAGCATCGGTCCATGGCACTGGGGGTTGCAACAGCCGCCGGCTCCGCCGGGCAGATTATCGGTCCGCCTGCAGCAAGCTATTTGCTCGATAGCATGAACTGGTCTTCCGTCTTTCTGATTTTTTCCGCTGTTATTCTGCTCGTGCTGTTTGCTCTGCCTTTCTTGCGGACATCAACACCCGTTGCCTCAAATCAGGAATTGCAGGAAAGCATGGGGCAGGTTTTGCTGAAAGCCTTTCATGATCCTTCCTACAGTATGATCTTTCTGGGCTTCTTTTCCTGCGGCTTTCAGCTGGGCTTTTTTACTGCGCATTTCCCCGCTTTCGTTACTGAAATGTGCTCTGCCATCCCTGTAGACAGCGTTCTTCAAAGTCTTGGCGTGAGCAGTACATCCTCCCTCGGTGCTTTTGCCATTGCCCTTATCGGAGCAACCAACATCATCGGCACCATTGTTGCTGGTGCCTTGGGGAAGAATTTTACAAAAAAATATTTGCTCATGTGGATCTATGTGTTCAGAACAATCGCTTGCGTTGTTTTTATCCTGATGCCCATGACGCCAACGACGGTTGTTTTGTTCTCCTTAGTGATGGGGTCACTATGGCTGGCGACCGTGCCGCTTACCTCGGGTTTGGTCGCACATATTTATGGCCTTAAATATATGGGGACGCTCTATGGCATTGTATTCTTCTCTCACCAGTTAGGTTCTTTCCTGGGTGTCTGGCTCGGTGGGACTTTATATGATCAGTTCGGATCCTATGATACGGTTTGGTGGGTTGGGATCGGGGTCGGCATTTTCTCCGCCGTTATTCATATCCCGGTGCGCGAGCAACCTATTCAAGAAAGAAGTCTGGCCTGAAAGTGAATTGAAGGTTCGCAAGCGGCTTCAATCCGGTTAAGCTGTTCCTCATATTCTTCGGGGAAGGGACAGCGTGCTTTTAAAAACCAGTGCGATAACAGTTTTTGGTGGCCCAAATCTGCATGCTGCTTATCCTGTTTTCCGATATCGATTTCAGATCAAGGCTGTGGATGCCGTCAAAATGGCCTCTATTTCCGGTGATTTTATAAGCCTCATATTGCAAGGCCGAAAACCGCCTTCTATTGAGCAGATGATTAAATCAGGAGAAGGGGTTTCTGCAGCCTCTCTCGCCAGTCACATTTTTATGGAATGTGTCCTTGATCTGCAACAGGAAGCAGGTGTTGCGTTACCAGAAGGTCATGTAATCAATAGGGCTGATGACGGTTTTTGGGACTGCTACATTCCGTTCACTCAGGAAGAAATCTGTCGCCGCGCGGCTCTCGAGATTTTTAAACTCATGAACCATCTGGAGAGGCTTTCTGATCGTGGTCCGGTATTGGAGACTTTACCAAAGAGAATTGCGGAATTCAGGAAATGGCTAAAACGGCAGTTCCGACAGGCAACTTACGGTACGCCCTTGTCCGAACTCATTCAAGTTGTCGAAAAACGAGGTATTCCCTGGCGACGGTTCCATCCTGAAAAAAGTATTCTGCATCTGGGATATGGAAGCGACAGAAAGGCTTTGGACAGTACAATATGCAGTGCAGAAAGCCATCTGGCGGCAGAAGCCGCTAATAATAAAGAACAAACGAACCTTCTTTTGAAAGATGCCGGATTACCAGTGCCGGAACAACGGGTTGTGGTTGGTGAAAAACGAGCTTTAAAAGCCATGGAAAAACTGAGTTTTCCTGTGGCAGTCAAACCGTTATATGGACTAAAAGGATACGGTGTCACACCGAAGGTCAATGATAGTCAGATGCTTGTCGAGGCCGTTCATAAAGCCTCCCGATTTCGTAAATATATCATTGTCGAGCAATATATTCCGGGCAACGATTATCGATTACAGGTAACGGGCGGCAAATTTACGGGCGGTATTCTCAGAACCCCTGCCAGGATTATCGGAACCGGCAAAGCTTCCATTGCTGAATTGGTACAAAGTGAAAATGCTGCGCCGTGGCGATGGGGGGAAAACGGAAGCTTGCGATATGGTATTCGTAAAAATCCGGAGACGAGCCAAAAGCTCAAAGATCAGGGGTTGGATTGGCAGGATGTCCCGGAAAAAGGGCAGGAAGTGATCTTGCAAGACATTGCGAATGTCAGTCAGGGGGGGAGTTATGTTTCGATTGCGGATCAAATCCATCCTGAAAATATAAAAATGGCAGAACGGGCGGCGGCAGCAATCGGCTTGAAAGTCGCTGGCATTGACTTTATTACACAAGACATCACACGGCCTTACTGGGAGACCGGCGGAAAGATCTGCGAGGTTAATCTGATGCCAAACCTTGATGTCATTGATCCTTACGACGATCAGCCACTTTATCAGTTTGAACGCGTCATTGACCAGATTTTTCCGGCAGGGTCGACCTCTTCTGTCCCTACACTCGCCATATTGTCGGATACAGCCTCTCGAATTGTTCCATGGCTTGAAAAGATTTTTGAGTTTCATGATTTAGCGGTTGGCAAGCAGCAGGGAGCAGGGGCCTTTGTCGCGGGTAGTCCTTTGATTGGCGCGGAAACAGCGACAGCCTCCGTTCAGTCGATCCTCTGGAACCCGGCGGTTGATATAGCCCTTCTGGTTCAGGATGCTGATACCATTCGGGAGGAAGGGCTAGCCTTTGATCAGATCGATCATGTGTTTTTCGAAAAAATGCCGACTTACTCTGATAATGAGCCCGCCTCGGATGCAGCGCTTCTTCTCATGAAGCAGGCGACGAAAACGATCAGTTTTAACGAGGCTGATGCGATCCTTGCAGCCTGGATCGGGACGGTTGAAGAGTTTGATGCCGAAGGGATAAGCGGGCAGGAGAAAACCATGAGATCCATAAGGTTTTTAGGCTCATTGGCGGAAGATGAAAAGCAAGCCTGCCTGATTGCTATAAATCTGGCTAAGAAGGCTGGATTGTCTGTCGGGGAGGATTGCTTTGCCCATCTGGCATTTGGCGGAGGGAATGCCGCGGATGAAGCCGAAATTCCCATTTTCCTCAAATCCTAATGAATGTCATTCAAGCTGGTTTTTTGAGATGGCCATGTTAATTTTGCCAGAAATTCAGTCTTCAAATTTCGTTTGAGCGACGGTATTTGCGGCATTATTGAGAAGTATATTGTATGAAAAACCTATCAAATATCAATCGCAAGATAACATTGAATCAACTTCGTGCATTTGTGGCTGTTGCGCGTACACGCTCTTTTACACGTGCAGCTGAGCTGCTTCTTTCATCACAACCCTCTGTCAGTTCCGCCATTCAACAGCTGGAATCCGAATTAAGTCTGAAGCTTTTTGATCGGACAACCAAAGAACTCTATCTGACAGCAGAGGGTAAGGTATCGTTGCCGATTATTGAACGTTTGATTGATGATCTCGATACGGAGCTGGAGGACTTAAGGGCAACCGCAGAGCGTCGACGCGGAAGCGTCGCTATCGCCGTCGTTCCATCCGTCGCTTCGAATATCATTCCACAGACAATTGCGACATTTTCGAAAGCGCACCCAAATATCAGGATATCACTGGCGGATGACAATACTCCCGGTGTCTGGGATCGTGTACGGAACGGAGAGGTTGATTTTGGAGTGGCGGGCCTTTTTAACGCGGATGAGGGTTTAAAGTTTGAGGTATTGCTAAGGGATCCTTTCGGGGCTGTGCTGCGTTCTGATCATCCTCTATCGAAAGATCGAGGCCCTATCACGTGGGAGGAGTTGAGAGCTTATCCATTTATAACCATGGGTTCCAATACAGGAATAAAGCCATTGGTTGATATGGCTATGTCAGGTCCGGCAAACGCAGCCTCTCCGATGATTGAAGGATCCAACATAGCAACCGTGATCGCGCTTTTGAAAGAAGGGCTGGGTGTTACAGCTCTTCCTGAATTGTCCGTTCGCTCAGAGGGCAGCAATTTGGTTTTCAGGGAGTTGATTGATCCGCCTCTTGGTCGGGAGCTTGGACTGATAACGCGCGGCGGTAGAGGTTTGTCTCCAGCTGCAGAAACTCTTCTTAAATTTCTGAAAAATACGCTGGAAACTCTTTAGCTTCTGTATGCTGATAAGCCATCGTTTTGTGATGGCTTATCAGCTTTTCAAATGGATATTATCCAGACCCAAAACCATCCTGAACGGGAGGTTGCGGGTCTGGTATCGTTCAAAATTGACGGATATCGGACCAATTAGTATTGGACTGATAGTGGGTCCGGTGATTTTTGAAGCGGCGGTGCAAACTTGGTTAGATCAATGCCTTCCACCGCTGCTTTATACTCTTCCATACTTGGGGTTCTACCCAATACAGCAGAAAGGACGACGACTGGTGTAGAGGCCAATAGGGACTCCCCTTTTTTGTCTTCTGTATCTTCTACAACCCGTCCTTTAAAAAGACGTGTAGATGTCGCCAGGACCGTATCACCTTTTTCTGCTTTCTCCTGATTGCCCATGCATAGATTACAACCTGGTCTCTCAAGATAGAGAATATTGTCATATTCCTGGCGGGCCGTCAGTTTTGGCACATTGTCATCAAATTCGAAACCGGAGTATTTCTGCAAGACGGCCCAGTCACCTTCTTCCTTTAATTCGTCGACGATATTGTAGGTTGGTGCAGCAACAACAAGCGGGGCATTAAATTTGACATCCCCATCTCTCTTTTCGAGGTTTTTGAGCATTTGTGCGACAATTTTCATATCGCCTTTATGAACCATGCAGGAACCGACAAAGCCAAGATCAACTTTTTTCTCGGCCTGATAATAGGAGACCGGCCGGATTGTATCGTGGGTATATCGTTTGGAAATATCGATGTTATTGACATCTGGATCCGCAATCATGGGCTCGTCAATTTCATCCAGATCCACAACGACTTCTGCGAAATATTTTGCATTGCTGTCAGGTGCCAGAGCTGGCTTTTCGCCAGATTTTATTTCTGCAATGCGGTTATCTGCAATCTTGATCAAACCGTGAAGGACCTGTGCGTCATTCTCCATACCTTTGTCGATCATGATCTGAATTCTGCTCTTCGCGATCTTTAGGGATTCAATCAAGGTATCATCTTCAGATATACAGATGGACGCTTT
The DNA here is from genome assembly GCA_039975135.1 of Sneathiella sp. Taxonomy (GTDB): domain Bacteria; phylum Pseudomonadota; class Alphaproteobacteria; order Sneathiellales; family Sneathiellaceae; genus Sneathiella. The sequence continues at coordinate 97,726 of JBDWHS010000028.1, forward strand.
TGCCTTCATTTCAGCGGTCCAGTCAGTGAAAGTGAAAGCCTGGTCAGCGAGCAAGGTTCCAATATGAACCTCGATAATCCGTCCCTGGAAAACGTTATCGCCAAACTGTTTCAACATCTGGGCCTGTGTCGCATGAACGACATCACGGAAATCCATATAATCTGCCATTTGGCCTTTGAAGGTTACTTTGACAGATTCTGGAATCGGCATCGTTGCTTCACCGGTCGCGAGCGCGAGGGCGACTGTACCTGAGTCAGCGCCAAAAGCGACGCCCTTTGACATACGGGTATGTGAATCGCCGCCAATAATGATCGCCCAGTCATCCACTGTGATATCGTTGAGCACTTTATGAATCACATCTGTCATCGCGTGATAGACGTCTTTTGGATCACGCGCGGTGATCAAGCCAAAGTTATTCATGAACTTCATGAGCCGCGGAATATTGGCCTGCGCCTTTAGATCCCAGACAGAGGCCGTATGGCACCCGGATTGATAAGCACCATCCACTTTGGGAGAGATAACTGTTGCCGCCATCGCTTCCAACTCTTGGGAGGTCATTAAACCTGTCGTATCTTGAGACCCCACGATATTGACTTGAACCCGAACATCGGATCCCGCATGCAAAACGGTACCGCTTGGAATGCCAACGGCATTTTTGTTGAAGATTTTTTCAACAGCCGTCAGGCCTTGGTCCTCGTGAGAGATTTCCTTGGACGGGGCGTATGCTGATTTCAGTTCGACACCAAGCGCTTCCGCAGCAAAAGCCTGTAGTTTCTTGCCAAAGACAATGGCGTATGAGCCACCGGCTTTCATGAATTCGACTTTTTGAGGTGTGAAGGAAGATGATACATCGACAAGCTCTTCGCCGGTTTCATCTGAATAAAGCTTTTTCTTTTTGCTGTTTATGGTCAGTACGGTTCCCGTCTTGACGGAGTATTTTTGCTCCAGAATGGGATTGTCATCATTGTTCAAAATCGGGTTGCCATCTGAGTCCAATTTTTTAACCCAGTTTTTGAGATCAATCCCGATCCCTCCGGTAACACCCACTGTCGTCAAAAAGATAGGCGAGATTCCATTCGTGCCTGCAACAACTGGCGCGATATTGATGAACGGAACATAAGGACTTGCCTGTTTGCCGGTCCAAAGAGCGACATTGTTGACCCCTGACATACGTGAGGATCCAACACCCATGGTGCCTTTTTCCGCAATCAGCATGACTCGTTTGTCGGGATGCTGAACTTTAAGAGCTTCGATTTCTCTTTGCGCACGCTCTGTGATCAGGCATTTGCCATGGAGTTCGCGATCGGAACGGGAATGGGCCTGATTACCGGGGGAAAGCAGATCTGTGGAAATATCGCCTTCACCTGCGATATACGTCACGACCTTTATCTCTTCTTCAATATCTGGAAGTTTGGTAAAAAATTCTGCTTTTGCATAGCTTTCGAGGACGTCTTTTGCGACCTTGTTTCCACCTTTGAATGCTGTTTTCAGCCTGTCCGTATCAGCGTCATAAAGAAATACTTGTGTTTTGAGCACATCTGCCGCTTGTTCTGCCATGGCGGCTTCTTCGCCAAGCGCCAAATCAAGCAATACGTCAACTGACGGGCCGCCTTTCATGTGAGAGAGCAGTTCAAACGCAAAAGACGGAGAAATTTCCTCAACAACGGAATTGCCCAGAATGATTTCTTTCAGGAATTTTGCTTTTGCTCCCGCTGCAGCGGTCGTGCCGGGCAACGTATTATAAATGAAAAATTCAAGTGAGGCTTTTCGATGCTCGTTTTCAAGATCTTTGATCTGATCGATAATCTCATCTAGGAGGGCACTATCCTCAATTGGTTTTGGATGTAGGCCTTGTTCTTTTCGAGTGTCAATTTCGTTCAGGTAGTCTGTATACAAGCTCATTATTATCCCGCTGAATTTGTGTCAGATATAGCTTGGCCTAACGCGGAAGAAGCTCCGTGTGGTCGGCGAAAGCTTTCAGGGGAATGAATATTTCACTTAAGCCCCAGTTGCAAGGCAATTTCCACATTTTGGAGAGGGAATATGGTGGTTTGAGGCGAAAAAATATGTGGAAGAATGCGGGTAGGAGCACCTGTTTACCAAATCGGAGGGAACTTTGATTATATGGATTATTTGTTTATTTATATAAAAAATCTATATATATAGGTTATTTATAAATTTTTATTGTATTAGAGCTCGAACAATGGGACTGTGCATGAGTGAAAAGTATAGAGCAGTCATAAAAGGGGAGTTCAATGAAACAAAAAATAGAAAATTTGAAACGCTATCATTCACTCAAAACAGCCTGTGTCCTAATTTTCTCGTCTCTTTTTTTGATGAGTAGCCAGGCCCAGGCGCAAGACCCCGAGTTTATTTCAATTGGTGGGGGGCCGAGTGGCGGAACATTTAATGTCGTTGCGACAGGTCTTGGGAACATCCTCAGGTCTGAATTTTCGGATAGCCTGATTGATGTCCAGCCGGGAGGATCCGGGCCAAATTTACTGCGCGTTTCAAAGGGACAGGTAAATCTTGGTATCACATCTGCAAGTAATGCGACGAATGCCTGGCATGGCCAGGACCCAGCAACACCTGCAGATCCTATTCGCAATGCACGCGGGCTGATGACTTTTTTCCCAAGTGCCATTCAGATTTGGGTGGCGGCCGACTCTGATATCAAATCGCTGGAAGATCTGAAGGGAAAACAGGTTAGCGCAGGACAACCGGGTCAAACATCATGGAATGCGTTTGTCAATCTGTTGAAGATACATGATATGACGCCTGAAACTATTGAAGAAAATGGTGGAAAGCTGCATAAATTGAGCTGGAAAGAGTCACAGAATGGGCTTCGGAATGGTCAACTTGATGCGGTAATGTGGGTTGCGTTATATCCACATACTACAGTGCTTGAGACTGAAACTGCGCGACCAATCCGTGTTCTGTCTCTGGACGAGAAAAAACTTGATGCCTATCTGGCAACATATGGTGGCGGGTTTGAAAAAGTTACGCTTCCCTCTGGCTTGTATAAAGGACAGGCTGAACCTGCACTCTCCGTCGGCACAAAAACCTTCCTGTTTACTTCAGATAAAATGCCGGACGACGTTGCCTATCGGGTAACATCGACAATCTGGTCGAACCTGCAAAAATTCAAGAAAACGCACTCTCTTCTGAATTACATTAATATGGATACGGCGGGTAGGGATATGGCGGTTCCTTTGCATCCGGGAGCGCTAAAATTCTATAAAGAAAAAGGTATTCCAGTCTCAAACCCAACTCTTAATTGACGTTTGACCGACAGCGGTTTTAGTAGAAAATCATGAATATTCTGTTTGGAGGAGGCGTTGTGAAAATGACCTCGACAAAGGTTGCGAGTGTCCTTGCAGTCGCTATGGCGATCTTTCATTTGGCAACCGCCTCTCCCTTTCTGTTGGTCCCCAATCTGATATTACGTGGATCCCATCTGCTATTTGCCTTGATTATCGGGTTTCTGATTTACAAAACGGCAAAGGGTCGGTTGGGAGGCTGGGTTGATGGGATCTTGATAGGGACATCCGGGTTTTGTGTTGGATACCTGATTTATTTTCATGAGGAGATTGTTGTTCGGCCTCCCTGGACGCTTGAAGCAACCCCGCTGGAGCTTTTTGTAGCTTTTGGAACGATCATCGTAGTTCTCGAACTAACACGTCGCTCTCTCGGTCTGACAATCAGCCTATTGAGCGTTGTTTTCATTATTTACGGATTTGCCGGACCTTATCTGCGACACGTCGATTTTCTGCGTCCGCTGGCGCATCGCGGGGTTGGTATCAACGAATTCGTTGATCAGATGTATTTTAGCTATGAAGGTATATTTGGAGTAGCGCTCGGTGTCTCGACCGATTTTATTTTCCTTTTTGTCGTCTTTGGTGCTTTGTTACAAGTCATTGGTGGCGGGGACTTTTTTGTGAATGTCACACGGGCTGCAACTGGAGCGACCCGGGGCGGTCCTGCCAAAATGGCAGTTGTAGCGAGCGCCCTGATGGGAACGATGTCTGGAAGTTCTGTCGCGAATGTGGCGACAACGGGTGCGATTACCATTCCCATGATGAAGAGGCTTGGCTATCCAAAGGCATTTGCGGGCGCCGTGGAGGCTGTGGCTTCGACTGGTGGGCAGATTACCCCGCCGATCATGGGCGCTGCTGCCTTTTTGATGGCTGCTATTCTGGGTATCAGTTATCAGGAAGTGGTTGGAGCAGCCTTTATTCCAGCTGTTTTGTTCTTTATTTCCCTCTTTGTTGCTGTGCATTGGGAAGCTTTGAAACATGGCTTGCAACCAATGGAAAAGAGCGAAAGGGGAGCAACCTGGCGGGAATTTAAGGCCGGATGGACCTTTTTACTGCCGCTGGTGGTTATTATGGCTTTCCTGATACTTGGCTACACACCAAGTCTCTGCGCTTTTTATGGTGTGATGGCCACCTTATGTACTCCGTTTTTACGGAAGAGTACCCGAGTGCGGTTTAGTGTCCTTTCCGAAGGGTTGGAAACGGGTGCGAAAGCTGCTATCGGCGTAGCGGTTGCCTGTGCATCTGCGGGCATCATTGTGGGCATCGTGCAGATTTCAGGGCTTGGATTTCGTTTCAGCAGTCTGGTGACGGCGTTTTCAGGGGGAGATCTCAATATTGCGCTGGTTCTAGCCATGCTGGCAGCTTTTATCTTCGGGATGGGTATGCCGACCACACCGGCTTATATCATTCAGGCGACATTGGTGGCTCCTGCATTAATGGAATTGGGAGCGGATCCGCTGGCGGCCCACCTGTTTGTCTTTTATTATGCCGTTCTTGGTCAGATTACACCGCCTGTTGCTGTTGCGGCGTTCGCTGCGGCACCGATTGCAGGGGCAAGTTCTTCCGCAGTCGGATGGCGAGCCTTTACACTTGGCATTCCCGCCTATGTTATTCCGTTCCTGTTTGTCGCCAATCCTGAGTTGCTTGGAAATGGGGATTGGGGAAGTCTGTTATATGCCTTAATGAGGGCTGCGACAGCAATAGTCTGTCTGGCGATTGCCATTACAGGATGGCTTGGAGGGCGAACACTCGGGATTGTCATGCGCTCGTCGATTTTAATCGCTGTCGGATTAATGATTGCACCAGATATCTTGTTTAACGGGATCGCGGCTCTTGTGATTGCCTTCATCCTTTTTGGCCAGAAATATCAATACGGATTCAAATTGAGAGATGGATTTCGTGATAAAAAATCGTAAGGAAAACAACTCGATGCTGCGGGAAGATGAAACGATTAGATTAGCTCAACTGGCCCGATCTCTCCCTAAGCCGGAACCGACAAAATTTGCTTATATTCCAGTGGCTTTACATGAAAAAACAGCTTATCTGGCAGGACAAATCCCGAAACACGACGGGGCACTTGCTCATTGTGGGCTGGTTGGTGACCAGATTTCGATTGAGGAGGCTAAATCTGCAGCCTGTATTTGCGCTGAGCAGGCATTATCCTGGTTTAACCATCAAGCGGGCGGATTGGAGAATATGAGCAGGATATTGCGATTGACGTATTTTATCGCCCATTCTGACGGCTTTGAGGGGATCTCTGAAGTGGCGGATGCCGCTTCGGAATATCTTGTCGAGGTCCTTGGGGAAATAGGGAACCATTCACGATCCGTGATCGGGGTGCGAAGCTTGCCTCGGAACGCACCCGTTCTAATCGAAATGACAGTTGCCTTGCGCCAGCCGATACCGGAAGAACTATCCGGTACCGGTATCAGTTCTGCTTGATTTACTGATCTGAAAACAATTTGTTGAAAGCAACGCCGGTTTTCGGATCGGGCTTTGACGTTGCGAAAGCACCCGTAGCAAGGATGTCGTCAGCCGCGTGCTTCAAGGCACGATAGGCATGGTGGGCCAGGGCGCCACCGACACTGATCCGTCGGACACCCAGATTTTTTAACACATCAAATGAGAGGCCAAAGGTGAGGACATTGACAGGGACTGGGGCTACGGCTTCAACAATTGCAGCAATATGCTTCTCTTCCCGAATACCGGGAGAAAAGAGACAATCCGCCCCGGCATCTGCAAACGCTTTCAGGCGATTAATCGTCTCGTCAAGGTTGGCATTGCCGACCAGAAAGTCTTCTGTTCGCGCTGTGAGCAGGGTCTTCTCGCCACTATCGTCAATTGCCTTTCGGGCAGCCTTAACCCGATCAACTGCAACGCTGAACTCATAAAGGCCGCTGCCAGGCTCACTGGTTGAATCTTCAATGGAGACACCGGCAATCCCTGTTTTGGCAGCTCTGGAGATTGAATGATGGACATCCTCTGTTGCTGCAGCATACGCATTTTCGAAATCTGCGCTGACAGGAATGTCCGTAGCGTGGCAAAGTGCCTCCAGATGTGCAAGGACCGGGTCAAGGGTAACCTTGTGATCGGGGAGGGCGCAAGTCCAGGCAAACCCCGAACTGGTGGAAGCAACGGCTTCAAAACCTGCTTTTTGCAGAATGACAGCCGATCCGGCATCCCAGGCATTGGGCATGATAAAGCATCCACTGGCGTGAAGCTGGTGAAAAGCCTGTTGTTTTTCTAGAGATGTCTTCTTTTTCATTCATTGTCTCCTTCGCTTCCTGTCATTCGCCAGTATAGGATGGAACACGCCTTTCCTGCCAGGCATTCAAGGCCTCTGTCGTGTCTTTTGTCACAGCCATTCGGGCAAATTGTTCTTGCTCAATCTGCAAACCCTCTGCAATCGTCGTATTGAGGCCTCGCGTAACCGCTGTCAGAATACGGGATGCCGTAAGAGGAGAGTGACGGGTTATTTTCTCCGCCATTTCAAAAGCGGCTTCCAAAAGGGTTTCATGGGGAACGATTTTATTAATCAGCCCCATTTCAAGAGCTTGATCCGGCGTGAAAGGATCTCCTGACAATAACAGTTCCAGGGCCCGTTTGCGTCCGGCGAGCCTGGGGAGGCGTTGAGTCCCTCCAAAGGTTGGGGGGATGCCGATCTTGATTTCAGGTTTGGCGAAGATTGCCCGGTCGCTGGCGATGGCCAACGGAGCTGCTTCTGTTATTTCGCATCCACCCCCATAGGCGAGGCCATTGACGGCAGCAAGAACCGGTTTGGGAAATGCTTCCAGCCGGGCTGTCATTCTTTGACCGCGGCGGACAAAATCCCGGACAGCCTGATCCGGGCCTTTGGCGATGGATTTGGAAAATTCATGGATATCGGCGCCTGCGGAAAAGGCTTTCTCACCTGCACCCGTGAGGATAACAGCCTGAAGACTGTCGTCTTCTTCAATGCGATCCAGCAGTATCATCATTTGGTCAATGAGAGCGTAGTTAAGGGCGTTTAATTTTTCCGGACGGTTAAGGGTAAGCAGAAGGACATTTCCGTGCTGTTCCGTGAGTATTAAGTCAGTCATCAGTACTTCCTATTGATTTTGAATGGAAATCAGCATATTTTTCAGATGATTTAAGTAAACTCACTAGTCAGTATACATATGGTATCCAAAAAACCACGAGAGACAAAGGCACGTATTCTTGAAGCGGCGAGCCGTTTGTTTTATGCAGAAGGCATTCGGGCGGTCAGTGTTGATTTGATCGCAGAGAAGGCGGGCGTTACCAAGAAGACGCTTTATTATCATTTTGACAGCAAAGATACCTTGATTGCTGCGCATCTAACGTCCCGTGACCAACCGAACCTGAGGGCTTTTCAGAAATGGTTCCGTGAAGCGGAAGGAGATTTGCCGTCGAAAGTGCAACATCTGTTTAAGGGCGTCGCCAAATCGGCGAAGCATCCCAAATGGCGCGGTTGCGGCTTCCTCAGAACAGCAGGGGAGCTGGTGAATATGCCAGGGCATCCGGCGATCAAGGCCGGCGCCGTTCACAAAAAGAATGTTGAGAACTGGCTGGCGGACCAGCTCCGGGAAAAAGGATGTCTGCATGCAGACCAAACGGCGCGGCAAGTTATTGTGCTGATGGATGGTGTTTTTGCTGTGATGATGGTTCATTTTGATACCGACTATATCGAAGCTGCCGGTGAGGCCGCGGCAACGCTTGTCCGGACAAATTTGCATGCAGCATGATCCGGGATGTCTAGACGAATAGCCGCCTTGTTCAAGCCTTTTGATAAAAATTAATCGTTCTGTCACAGATGAGTCACAAGAGTGACCATCAGCCTTCCTAATTTGATCTCAGGACAAATTACACAGGCATAGCATTATGTTGGCAATTAACATCTCTCACCTGAGCAAGACATTCCTTCCGGGGAAAAAAGCCCTGAACGGGGTGAATTTGGAAATCAAGCAGGGAGAGATGGTCGCCCTTATCGGGGCATCGGGATCTGGAAAATCTACATTGCTCAGACATATCGCCGGCCTGATTAAGGCAGATGCTGATGGCGGCAAAGTCGACGTCTTTGGTGCCAGTATGCAGGAAAATGGTCGCATCGCCTCAGGAGCCCGGAAAAGCAGATCAAAAATCGGGGTTATTTTTCAACAATTCAATCTGGTGACTCGGTTGAGCGTTTTGACAAATGTTCTGATGGGATTGCTGGGATCCGTTCCGCTATGGCGGGGCACTTTTGGTTTCTTTACAGTTTTGGAGAAGAAGCGGGCGATGGCGGCGCTGCAACGTGTCGGAATTGCCGATCATGCGATCAAGCGAGCTTCGAACCTGTCGGGCGGTCAACAACAACGAGCTGCGATCGCCCGTGCCCTGACACAAGGGGCCGAATTGATCCTCGCAGATGAGCCGATCGCCTCTTTGGATCCAGCCTCGTCCAAAAAGGTAATGAATACCCTGGAGAGAATTAATATTGAAGACAACATCACGGTTGTTGTCTCCTTGCATCAAGTGGATTACGCCCTTCAATACTGCCCAAGGACGATTGCCATGCGGGATGGGCAAGTCGTTTTTGATGGCGATTCCAAACAACTGACACCGGCTTTCCTGCGTGAGTTATATGGCGAGGAAAGCGCTGAACTGTTTGCCGACAAACAGGAAGTTCCAATCAAAAAAGAGCCTGTCAGAGCGGAAGAGCTTGCGCTCGCAACAGGCTGAGTAAACGAATAACACCTAATATTATCAATATGGAGACGTAAAATGGTTCGCAAAATGCTGGTATCTGCAGCGATTGCAACAGGCCTTCTCATGGGCGGTATTGCAAAAGCTGACGTGGCGTATAAGCCTTTGGAAAAAGACCCTGAAGAGCTTGTATTCGGGATTATTTCAACCGAGTCCACATCCAATTTGAAAGAACAGTGGTTGCCATTGATGGCGGATATGGAAAAAGCGCTCGGCAAAAAAGTGAACGCTTTTTTTGCTCCCGATTATGCTGGCGTCATTGAAGCGATGCGGTTTGGTAAAGTGCATGTCGCCTGGTTCGGTAACAAATCAGGTATGGAAGCTGTCGACCGGTCTGGCGGCGAAGTTTTTGTTCAAACGTCAAAGGCAAACGGCAGTCAGGGATATTATTCTCATATCATCACAAATGTGAAAAACACCCATATCAACAGCCTCAAAGATATTTTCAAATGCGATAAGTCTTTGAATTTCGGGATTGGCGATCCAAACTCAACATCCGGTTTCCTTGTTCCCAGCTACTATGTTTTTGCCGAGAATAATGTTGATCCGAAGAAATGCTTCAAGACAGTTCGCAATGCGAACCATGAAACAAACCTGATGGCAACAGCCAACAATCAAGTTGACGTTGCTGCCAACAATTCCGAGCAGATTGGCCGCTCCAAAAAGAAAGCGCCGAAAGCCGCTGCAAAAGTAAAAGTTATCTGGACGTCACCACTCATCCCGTCCGATCCAATGGTCTACCGCAAAGATATGTCCAAGGAACTGAAATCACAGATCAAAGCCTTCTTCCTGGGATATGGTCGCATTGGTGACGTAGCTGCAGCCCGCAAAGTTCTGTCCGGTATTTCCGACGGTCAGGGCCTGTTCATGGAAAGCAATAACACACAGCTTTACCCAATCCGCCAGCTAGCCCTTTTCAAGAATAAGCTGAAAATTGAAAAGAACGCTGAAATCAAAGCGGCTGACAAGGCTGAGAAAATTGGCGTTATTGACAAGAAACTGGCAGATCTCGTCATTTTGGTTGCCAATAAATAAGAAACGTCATGTCGACTATGGCGCCCACTTCCGCGGGCGCCATTTTTTTTAACCTGTAATCCGGTATGCATCCATGACAATGAGCATCACTAAAACTGAACCAAAAACCGTCGAAATTCCGCCTCGGGATTTGAAACGTTCCGCAACCAATACGTTGTTCTGGGCCTTGATCATGGGGCTTCTGGTCTGGTCCTGGGAAGGCGCTGATATGCGCCCGATGGACCTGATCGATAATTCAGAGAATATGGTCGAGTTCGCGAGAGGGTTTTTCCCGCCGGACTTTCTGGAATGGAAGCTTTATCTGTCTGAGATGTGGATCACCATTCAAATCGCCATTTGGGGAACGGCTCTGTCGATTGTGTGTTCAATCCCGCTTGGAATTTTATGTTCTGAAAATATCGTGCCGCCTTGGGTTTATCAGCCGGTTCGCCGTTTGATGGATGCAGCAAGAGCAATTAATGAAATGGTGTTCGCCATGCTGTTTGTTGTTGCTGTTGGCTTGGGCCCATTTGCCGGTGTGCTGGCCTTATGGATTCATACAACAGGCATTTTGGCGAAACTGTATTCCGAAGCTGTTGAAGCGATTGACCCTCAACCTGTTGAAGGGATCCGTGCGACAGGCGCCAATGGTCTGCAGGAAGTCATTTTCGGTGTTATTCCGCAGGTTCTCCCACTTTGGATTTCCTATTCATTATATAGATTTGAATCAAACGTTCGATCAGCAACTGTTCTCGGAATTGTCGGGGCAGGTGGGATCGGTATGGTTCTTTGGGAATATATTCGCGGATTTTATTATGCGGAAACAGCAGCTGTAATGATCATTATCATCCTGAGTGTTAGTCTACTTGATATCCTGTCACAGCGTCTTCGCAAGATGGTTACCTGATGAATATAGCCCAGGCCCAAAAGAAAGCACCGCCAAAAAAACTGAGCGAAGCGCCGACAATCGATCCGACAGCCGATGTCTTTTATTCGGATCTTGGAAAATGGACCGAAGTGGGGCCTCGCACAAAAGTTATCGAGACGATGATGGGGGATTATTCCTATATCGTGAATGACGGTGACGTTATTTATTCCGAGATCGGGAAATTTGCCAATATCGCTGCGCAGGTGCGCCTTAACCCGGGGCAACATCCGATGGACAGGGCATCCATGCATCATTTCCAGTATCGGAGTGACGCTTATGATCTGGGGCCGGATGACGAAGCTTTTTTCGACTGGCGCCGTTCCTCTCGGGTGGTTCTGGGCCATGATGTCTGGATTGGACATGGGGTTGTTGTTCAAGGTGGCGTGACCATTGGCACCGGGTCCGTGATCGGCTCCGGTGCGGTCGTCACCAAAGATGTTCCGCCATATTCCATCGTAACCGGCATCCCGGCGACGATCTTACGGCCCCGGTTTGATACCCAGATACAAAATGCCTTGCTCCGCATTTGTTGGTGGGACTGGAGCCATAATGAACTGGAAATCCGGATGGAAGATTTCAGGAAACTGACGGCACGGGATTTTTGCATTAAATATGATCCTGAGTAAGAGAAGTTGATGGACGAATATGCACGATATGCGGTGTATTATGCGCCGCGCGGGAATTCTGACCTTGGGAAGTTCGGTAATCACTGGCTGGGCCGGGATCCGGAAAGCGGTCGCCTTTTGCCAAGGCCGAGTGTGAACAGCCTGACGGTTCAGCATGTACAACAATTGACACGCTCCCCTTCCAGATATGGGTTCCACGGAACACTCAAACCGCCTTTTCAATTGCATGACGGCTTTGAAATTAGGGCATTGGATCAGGCTTTGATAAAACTTGCGGCATCGCTGGGCCGATGCGAAACCGGTCCTCTCAAACTGAAACGGATCGGCAGTTTTCTGGCTTTATGTCCGACGGAAAATCAAACGATGCTTTACGCTCTTGCCGAAAAGTGCGTGCGGGAGCTGGATCAGTTTCGCCAGTCAGCGAACGCTGCTGATATGGAAAGACGTCGGGTTAAAGGATTGTCTGAACGCCAGGATCGCTACCTTGTCGAGTGGGGGTATCCTTATGTTTTGGATGAATTTCGCTTTCATCTGACTTTGAGCAATGTGCTAGATCCCGAGAAACTAAAAATTCTGGAAGATCGATTGAACGGATTGGTTCGGGATATCTGCCGAGCCCCGTTTGTTATTGACCAGATTTGCTTGTTCGGTGACCCGGGGAACGGTGCGCCTTTCAGGCTTCTCAAGCGGTATGGGTTGGGTGAACGAGACTTGCGGATCAAGCAGACGCCCGTAATGGCTCAGAGATCAGCCTAATAAAAGACTGAACAGCGATATCCAGCGGGCCGCTGTTATCGATGGTCAGGATATCAGGGTCTTTGAGGGAATAGGCGGCCGCCCGATCGATCCGTTTTTCAATCTCAAGGCTATTTTCGCGCCCCCGTTGGAGAAGCCGTTGACGCAGAACTTCCGGACGGGCGCTTATGCAGGCGATTTGAACCGTCGGGAAAAGATCCCTGGCGGTTTGGAGAATGGAGCGAGATACATTGACAATCACCGTATTGCCATTTGCAACATCCCGAAGTGTGGAGATGGGAACGCCGTATTTAAGACCATGAGCCTCCCAACTGAGGGCAAATGCCCTGTTCTTTTTCTTTAGCTCGAAATTTTCGTCAGTGATGGCTTTATGATCTTCACCGCCCGCGTCTTCAGGCCGCGTGATATAGCGTCTGGGGAAGATAAAACGATCATCTTCCGCCAGATATTCTTTTGCCATGTCCAACAATGTATCTTTGCCGACGCCGCTCGGGCCGACAATCAGAACCAGTTTTCCGCTCATGATTAGGATACCCGCATGCCTTCGCGCCAGACGCCGCGAATAATTGGATGGTGAGGAGAGTGATGGACATGAATGAAGTCTGCCCGCTTTCCGACGGATATTTCACCGCGATCCGAGAGACCCACACAGTCAGCGGGTGTCTTGCTGACCGCCCGAATGGCACGGGGGAGGTCATATTCCTCCAGGTCGTCAAATAGAAGCATGGCCCCGTGGAGAAGGCTATGAGGCACATAGTCGCTTGAAATAATATCCAGATATCCTTCTCGCGCGAGATCTCCGGCTGCGATGTTGCCAGAATGAGAGCCCCCGCGGACAAGGTTGGGGCCGCCCATCATGACGCCAAGCCCTGCTTCATGGGAGGCTTTAGCGGCTTCCAGTGTTGTCGGAAATTCCGCCACCGTCATACCATCTGCGACGGCTTCATCAACATGCTCTTTCGTAGCGTCGTCATGACTTGCAAGCGCCAGCTTGAGCTCTTTGGCGACGTCGACAGCATGTTGGCGATGATAGGCACTATAAAGCTGCTGATCGTTTTTGCGCTCGCTGATGAAGGATTTCATCTGCTCATCGCTGAGGCCGTATTTACCTTGATAGTAGGTATAGTAGGCCTCCAGGCTAACAAATTGCCGCTGCCCTGGTGTGTGATCCATGACAGACAGCATTTTGACCATTTTGTGAGAGGCAAATGCCGTCAACGCTTCAATCATGCCCGAATAGCTGACCTCACAGCGCAAGTGAACAAGGTGATCCACACGAAGCAGGCCTTTTTCCCGGGCCTCTGACAAGCTGTCTATGCTGGCCCGCAACTTGTTTATGCGTTCGCTCCCTTCATTCACATCGCCAACCGCAATCGCATCAAAAACGGTGGTGATACCAGCACTGGCAATCTGATTGTCATGAGCAACGGCTGCCGCGATGGGAGGCCAGGCCGCTTTGGGCCTCGGCGTCATGTGTTTCTCCAGATTGTCGGTATGTAGCTCCACCAACCCGGGCATCAAATAGTCGCCATCAAAATCAATCGCGCTGCCGGCCTCTGAGTTACCGTTGGAGATGTCGGCTATTTTGCCGTTCTTTACGACAATTGAGCCTTCAAGCACTTCATCCGCCAGGACAATTTTTGCGTTTGTGTATATCTGTTCAGTCATTGGATTTAACTCGATATTTTGTCACATCAAAAACTTCGGAGCAGACAGCATCGCGCGCTGCCTGATCATGGAAAATTCCTAAAACAGCGGAGCCTTTTGCTTTGGCCTCCGTAATGAGATCAAGCACGGTTTGCCGGTTTCGGGCATCCAGTGAGGCTGTTGGCTCATCCAGAAGCAAGATGGGATAGTCCGCGATAAAGCCCCTGGCGATATTGACCCGCTGCTGTTCGCCCCCTGAAAAAGTGAGGGGGGATAATGCCCAAAGATGTTCCGGAATATTGAGGCGGCTCAACAGCTCTTGTGCTTTTTCATGAGCCGCTTTTTGCGAGATGCCCAGCGCCGTGAGGGGTTCAGAGACAATATCGAGGCTTGAGACCCGTGGAATGACTCTCAGGAACTGGCTGACATATCCCATGGTTTTCCGGCGGATCTGCAAGATGTCATGTGGGGTTGCAGCCGCAATATTGATCCAGCTCTTGTCATGGAAGACGTGAATGGCACCGGCGGAACAGAGATAATTGGCATAAAGCATGCGCATGAATGTGCTTTTGCCGGCACCGGAATCCCCGGTGAGAGCAACACAACTGCCCGCCTTCAAAGTGAAGTCGATATTGTCAAATACGGGAATGGTTGTGCTTCCTTGCGTGTGCAGAGTGAAGCTTTTGGCCAGTTTTTCCACTTTTAGCATTTCGGTCATTGCTTTGGCCTTTATGTTTGAAGAATGGAGGAAACAAGGAGCTGGGTATAGGCATGTTGTGGGTCATCCAGCACCTGATCAGTCAGACCCTGCTCGACCACATGTCCGCGTTGCATCACCATCAGCCGGTTTGATAATAGGCGTGCGACAGCAAGGTCATGGGTGACAATAATTACTGACAGTCCGAGATCTCTTACCAAGCCGCGAAGCAGATCCAGCAGTTTTGCCTGCACAGAGACATCAAGACCCCCCGTCGGCTCATCCATGAAAACCAGACGCGGGCCAGTGACCAAGTTACGGGCGATCTGCAGGCGTTGCTGCATGCCGCCAGAGAAAGTAGAGGGCAGATCATCGAGCCGATCGCCGTCTATTTCCACTTTCCCCAACCAGTTTTCTGCGTTGCTGCGAATATCGCCATAGTGCCGGTTCCCGATGGCCATCAGACGCTCACCGATATTGGCACCGGCACTGACATTCATGCGAAGGCCATCGCGTGGGCTTTGATGAACAAACGCCCAGTCTGTGCGCATGAGAAGCCGGCGTTCGGGCTCGCTCATCTTGTAAATATCTTTCTGACCTTCAAGGCGGGTGTTGTAGGTGACGACACCGCCTGTCGGTTTCAATTGAGCGGATATGCAGTTCAGAAGAGTTGATTTACCGGACCCTGACTCGCCGACAATACCAAGGACTTCGCCAGGCCACAGGTCGAAGCTCACATCCTTGCAGCCAACCCGATCTCCATACATCATGTTCAGGGAACTGACATTGAGGAGTGTGTCTCTGTTCATACTCATACCGCTACCTCTTTACGTTGGTGTGGTTCCTGATTTTCCGTACCCCGATTCCCAGCTGCCTGCCGTTCATTACAATGGTCACTGTCGGAACAGACAAACATTCTGTTTCCAGCATCATCGAGGATGACTTCATCGAGGAATGTGTCTTCTGCTCCGCAGAGGCCGCAGGCATCTTCCCAGCTTTGTATGACAAACGGATGATCCTCAAAATCGAGGCTTCTGACCTTCGTATAGGGGGGAAGCGCGTAGATACGTTTCTCTCGGCCCGCCCCAAAAAGCTGTAAGGCCGGCATCATATCCATTTTCGGATTGTCGAATTTTGGGATGGGAGAGGGATCCATGACATAGCGGTCATTGATCAAAGCCGGATAGGCATAGGTGGTTGCAATATGACCGTGCCGGGCAATATCTTCATACAGTTTTACATGCATGAGCCCGTATTCTTTGAGGGCATGCATTTTACGGGTTTCGGTCTCCCGTGGTTCCAGAAAACGAAGAGGCTCCGGGATTGGAACCTGATAGACAAGGATCTGGTTTTCCCGCAACGGATGTTCCGGGATGCGGTGGCGGGTCTGGATGATCGTGGCGTCTTGGGTTTTGTCGGTTGTCGGAACGCCTGCTGTTTTTGCGAAAAAGCTCCGAATACTGACGGCATTGGTTGTGTCGTCGGACCCCTGATCAATAACCTTTAATGTATCATCGGGGGCCAATATGGCCGCGGTCACCTGAACGCCACCGGTGCCCCAGCCATAAGGCATCGGCATTTCTCGTCCGGCAAAGGGTACCTGATATCCCGGAATAGCGACGGCTTTTAACAAAGCACGACGGATCATCCGTTTGGTCTGTTCATCCAGATAGGCGAAATTATAGTCGGGGATATCTTGCTGATTATATTTCATGAGACTACTCCGCGGCGGTCAGGGTCTGTTTTTCCGATTGTTCACGACGCATCTTGCGCACCAGTTCCAGTTCTGACTGGAAATCCACGTAATGCGGAAGCTTGATATGCTCGACGAAGCCGGTCGCTTCCACATTGTCGCTATGAGAGAGGACAAATTCTTCATCCTGTGCCGGGGCGATTATTTCCTCCCCAAGCTCTTTGTCTCTCAGGGCCCTGTCGACAAGGGCCATGGCAATGGTTTTGCGTTCATTCTGACCAAAGGTCAGGCCGTAGCCGCGGGTGAATTGAGGGGGGGCAGACTTGGATCCTTTGAACTGATTGACATTTTCACATTCGGTGATTTCGATATCTCCGATTTCTAGCGAGAAATCGAGTTCTTCAGGTTTGATTTCAATAGTCACATCTCCATAGCGAATTTCACCGACAAAAGCGTGATTTCGGGCATAGCCGCGCTGCGTTGAATAGCCAAGTGACAGGATAAACCCCTCATCTCCCCGGGAGAGATTTTGCAGGCGAACATCCCGATTAGCCGGAAAATCAAGCGGCTCCCGCGTGATATCACCAACATCGTTGGCATCTTCGTTTAAAGGTCGGATTTCTTCCTGGATCAAGCCTTCATGGGCGAGAAGATCATCCAACACCCTTGGCATGGCATCATCCACTTCTGCTGCTGCTGCTGGTGCCGCTTCAGCCGGTAGTTCGCCATTTGCTGCCAGGGTGAAATCCAGAAGACGATGCGTATAGTCGAAGGTCGGTCCGAGAATTTGCCCGCCAGGCAGATCCTTGTAAGTCGCCGAAATACGACGGCTGATTTTCATCTTCGCCGTTTCAATGGGAGACGAATATCCAAAGCGGGGCAGAGTTGTCCGGTATGCCCGCATCAGGAAAATGGCTTCGATCAGATCACCGCGGGCCTGCTTTATCGCGAGGGAGGCAAGATCTTTGTCGTAAAGCGATCCTTCCGCCATCACCCGGGAGACAGACAGGCTCAGCTGTTGTTCGATCTGGGCAATATCTACTTCTGGAACAGAGGGATCGCCCCGTCTTTTTTCAGCAAGCAGCTTGTGGGCGTTTTCAATGGCACGCTCCCCGCCTTTAACAGCGACATACATATCACACCTCAATCCGTGTTGTACGCGGGAGGGCTGCAAGTGAACTGCTGGCTGCGAAGATCAGATCGACACCACAGGGGAAGAGGCGCTGGTTCGCTTGTGCCCAATGGACAAGAACATCTGGAATTGGATTGGGAGACAGGGTTGCCTTTGACTGGATACCGGGCCCTGTCAGTGTCATGGCCGTGGGACCGGTGAAGCCGTCGACCATGACGATCAGGGTCGCCGATTGATGAGGCATCTCTGAGCTTCCGACAGCAAGCGATGACAGGAACGAAAAATCGGAACTATGATGCGCCACTGCAAAAGCAGCATCAGAACAATTATCGGTAAGCGGGCAACCTGTATGGAAGCGCAGATACTTGTCGGTCTGTTCATCCCGAAGATCAGGGCTGATCCAGACCGGCGTTTCCATATCTGCAAGTGCGAGCAGAAATCCTGTCGCCGCACGGTTCAATTTTCCTGGTGTTTCGAGAGTGTCCGGTGCTGGTACAACGGTGCCAGGGCGCGACAAGGCTTCCAAAACATCCCGAAATATCTGACTGGAGGCGAAAGCAGGATTTTCAAGGCCTGTCAGCAGGGTGGGGGCGTTACCAAGGGGCATTAATCTTCTCCTCGTACCATGGTATAAAATTCGACTTTTGTGGCAGCGGACTTTGCGGATTGAACAGCTCTGTCAGACGTGAGGCGGTTTTCGATGTGGGTCAGGAAAGTGGCTGATGTATCATCTTGTTGAAAACGGGCATCAAAGAGAGCGGCAAGTTCTGCGTGGCGGCGATCGCGTCCTTTGACATATCCATGGCCGATGGTTCCATCCTCCAGAACCACAGAGCAGCGCGTGATTGTCATTTCTCCTAAGTTGAACCGGCTGCCTTTACCGCCGGAGCGGGCCCGGACCATAACCAATCCAATTTCCGGCTCGCGCAAATGCGAATAGGAGGGATGACTAACCTGTTCTTGCCAATAATGCGCCAGCTCATCACTGTTTGATCGCGCCAGAATTTCCATTCTGGATTTGCGCTGGACTTGATCGGGGGTCAATGCCGGTACAGACATGAGCTTCCTTTCAGTAATGTGGATAAATTTAAAATTTGTCTAGATGTCTATATGTTTTTAAGTTATACCGACTTAAGTTGGTCTTTTCAAAGACTGGTCCATGAAACTTTTATGACGATTGGAATACGTGATGGAATGGGAGAAGGGATTGTCGATCTGGAAGCAGATAGAGCGTCAGCTTCTGCGAGACATTGCAATGGATATTTTCAAACCTGGCGAGAAGATGCCAACGGAGATGGAACTGGCTTATCGGTTTGGCGTGAACCGCCATACCGTCCGGCAAGCCATGGCAGCATTGGCAGAAGCAAACGTTGTCCGGGTGGAACAGGGGCGTGGCGCTTTTGTTCAGGAGAGTGTTATGGATTACCCGTTGGGCAGCCGTACGCGCTTTTCGCAGATCGTCTCCAGCCGTCATCGCCTCCCTGACAAAAGGCTTATTTCAGATCACGTCATTAAAGCGTCTCCGACGGTTGCCCGAAATCTGAAGCTCAAAGCCGGTGAAAAAGTGATAGAGATCCTGGCGGTGAGTGAGGCCGATGGCGTTCCCTTGGCCGTTGGCCAAAGTTTCTTACCGGCGAGCCGGTTTGAGGGCATTGTTGATATCTTTAAAGAAACGAAATCCCTGACGGAGGCCTTCCGGGATTTTGGTATTCAGGACTATACCCGGAAATTCACCAAAATCAGCGCACAGCTTCCGAATAGCAAGGTGGCTGGTTTGCTGAAACAACAAAAAAACCGCCCGATCCTGTTGACGGAAAGTGTGGATGTGGATGCTGCCGAAAATCCCATCGAATATGGCAATACCAGCTTTACCAGCGATCGGGTTCAGTTGTTGGTGGAGTGACTCGCCTAAAGACTTGACGTAGCGGAAGGTAAGACAGATTATGTTGCGCTGCAATATTTACGGGGAAATAAAAATGAGTGTTGATTTGTCAGGAAAAGTGGCTTTGGTGACGGGCTCAACGAGTGGTATTGGCCTGGCAATGGCGAAAAATTTTGCCTCCCTTGGGGCTCAGGTTGTTTTAAACGGTCTCGGTCATCCTGATGATATTAAGGCGGCTCAGGATGAAGTCGCTGCCGCAGGAGGTAAAACACCTGATTATAATGCCGCCAATATGCTTGATGCGACGTCTATCTGTGCGATGGTTAGCAGCATCGAAGCGGAATTTGGGGCTGTCGATATTCTGGTCAATAATGCGGGTATCCAGCATACGGCCCGTGTCGACGAATTCCCTCATGACAAATGGGAGGACATCATCTCCATCAATCTTTCCAGTGCATTCTATACAACCAATGCTGCACTGCCTGGCATGCAGAAGAGGGATTTTGGAAGGATTATCAATATCGCCTCGGTTCACGGCCTTGTGGGTTCCGTCGAGAAATCGGCGTATGTGGCTGCCAAGCATGGCATTATCGGTCTTACAAAAGTAACCGCGCTGGAAAACGCCCAGCAGAATATCACTTGTAACGCGATTTGCCCGGGCTGGGTCAGGACACCATTGGTGGAAAAACAGATAGCCGCCCTTGCTGAGAAAGAAGGGCTAGAGACAGAGGTTGCTGCCAAGCAGCTTTTGGCATCCAAAGAGCCTTCTTTGCGCTTTACAACACCGGAAGAACTTGCGGAAGCTGCTGCCTTCCTTTGCGGATCCGCTGGGGTTAACATGACCGGATCAAATATTGTAATGGATGGCGGTTGGAGCATCCAGTAAATCAAAAAAGGCGGGCCATCAGGACCGCCTTTTTTAGTGATTGATGAGTGTAATCAAGCTTGCTTGCGTTTACGCCGCCAACCCAGAAAGCCCATAACGGCAAGGCCGGCACCATAGAGCGGAAGAGCCGCGGGAAGAGGGACTGCGGAGACTGGCGGGGATGTCACATTAAATGTCATTTCATATGTGATCGGCGTATTGCCGTTGCGGCCAAAAGTGCCGTTGCCAATCAGAATATTGTAAACCCCTTCACCGATGGCAGTGAAGGTCGGTGTATAGGTTTCGGCTTGCCACATATAGTCATAGCCAAGTTCCTGATCAAAGATCGTTGGCGTTACGGAGTTTGTGTATTCCATAACCCAGTGCGGTGCTGGAAAAGCAAACATATATTCTGACAGGGACAAATTTTGGCCGAAAGTGATGGAGGCGCTGGTTAGTGTTTGACCGGCTGCAAGACGGATCGAAAAAAAATCGCTGGAATCATTTGGCGACACGATTGAGCCGCTGAATGTATTGGCTGTGCCGCTTGTGGATCCGATCAGATCAAAAACGCCGACATCCGCAGCGCCGCCAATAGCGTCATAATCACCAGAAGGTGCTTCTGTCGCTTCATTGTAGCTACCATTATATGCAACTGTAACAAGAGCAGCCTGTGCAGGCAAGCATAAAGCCGCAAACGCAACTAGTCCGGCCGCTAAGCCGGACAATTTTACCCTGGTTTTCATATCGTGTTCCCTCTAAATTAGTGGGAGCACCTTATGTGATCATGTAGACAGGTAAAAGAGAAAATTTATTAATTATATTTAAATCAATTAGTTAATTGAAATTTTTAGCTTTGCTCACACTGGCTTTCAATAAGCAGGGCGGCAGCTTCTTTCGCTTCTTTTGCTGTACCGCTGTTTCCTTTGATGTGAGCCAAGACAGCGGCTCCTTCTTTCAAGATCATAAGCTGACTGGCTAGACGTTCGGGGTCTTTGGCTCCTGCATTTCTGGCTATCCGTGTGGTGAACTGGTGTAATAGATTCTTGTGCTCCGCGGCAATATTGAGGATCGGTGCATCATGCTCCGGATATTCTCCTGACGCTTTTACAAACACGCAGCCACTGAATTCTTTGCCATCAAACCATTCCTGCAGGACATCGAACATGGCATAGAGTTGCTCTTTCGGGTCTGCTGCCAATTCTTCCAAGCGGCGCACAAAGTGATTGCGAAATACCTCGTCACGAAAACGCAAAGTGGCAAGGATCAAATCCTCCTTGGTCCTGAAATGCTTATACATCGAGGTTTTTGAAATGCCTGTTTCTTTTACCAGGGTGTCCATACCCGTTGCATGAAAACCATCCCGATAAAAAATATGCATGGCTTTCTGAACCAGTTCGTCTCGCTTTGAGGCAACCATATCAATTCTTTCGATACCGATCAGTAATATTATTTTTTATATTCTATATCGATCAATATACTGAAAAATATGAATTTTTACAAGAGTTTTTAGATTTTTGAAATAAAATTTGTTTCTATTCATTGACATAAGTGTACCGATCAGTACATGTTAAGTGATCGTTTCATCAATTTTTATGGATTAGGAGCGCAGATGACAGAGAAATTAGTGCCGCCATTCACTAGGGAAACAGCCCTTAAGAAGGTTCAATTGGCAGAAGATAACTGGAATACAAAAGATCCTGTTCGGATCTCCTTGGCATATTCCAAAAATTCTGAGTGGCGAAATCGGGATGTGTTTTTTTCCGGCCGTGCTTCCATACAGAAATTTCTGACGGAAAAATGGGAGAAAGAGCTCGGTTACCGGCTTAAAAAAGAGCTATGGGCTTATACCGACAATCGAATTTCAGTTCGGTTCGAATATGAATGGCATGACCAGGCCGGTCAATGGTTCCGCACGCATGGAAACGAACAATGGGAATTTGATGAGGAGGGATTAATGCGCCGCCGAGATGCCAGTTTGAACGATTACGCCATTCGGCAAGACGAGCGCCGCATCGCAATCTAAAAACTCCTTTTCCTTCAACAACAAAATAGCACCTACCTCATCAAGGAGAGAGTTATGACAAAGTCTTTAAAAATATATGGATTCCGTCTTTCAGGTCATTCCCATCGGGTTGAGCTTTTTGCAGAGCTGGCCAATATTCCCAATGAATTCGTTCAGGTCGATCTGGCGGCAGGTGAACAAAAACAGGCAGCATTCTTAAAACTTAATCCATTTGGGCAGGTGCCGGTGTTAGAGGATGGTGAAACTGTCATTGTCGATGCCAATGCCATCCTGGTTTATCTTGCGAAGAAATATGCACCAGACTGGTTGCCAGAAGACGCGGAGACAGCCGCAGAAATCCAGCGTTTTCTGTCCATTGCAGCGGGTGAAATTCGCTACGGACCTGCTGTTGCTCGCTTGATTACTGTCTTTGGTGCACCTCTCGACGCTGATCAGGCCCATAATACAGCGAGCTGGGCTCTCACTCGGATCGAGGCCCATCTGGAAGGGAAGGAATGGTTGGTGGCTGGTAAGCCTACAATTGCTGATGTTGCCCTATATTCCTATACAGCACACGCTCCGGAGGGGAATGTTGACTTGTCTCCTTATCCGAATGTTTTGGCTTGGCTAAAGCGGGTAGAAGATCTGCCACGCTTTATTGAGATGCCAGCAACAAAAGCAGGCTTGGTCGCCTAAGCAATATGAATGACGGAGGAATGACGATGGATCAAGGTTGGACTGAAACAGAAAGCCCTTTTCATGACGGCGAGATTGCTGTGCAAGAAAAAGTCGGGGTTCCGGGCAGCATTGCAGCCCTCGCCAAACGATCCTTTCGCCCTTTCATGCCAGATCAGCATCGCGATTTCTTCCGTCAAATACCGCTGATTTACATTGCTTATATGGATGCTGATGGATGGCCTCAGGCGACAGCGCTTGCGGGCTCCCCGGGTTTTCTGAAAAGCCCTGATCCAAAAACACTGGAAGTGACCGCGCGCCCTGGATCTCATGATCCATTGTCGCAAAACTTGGCAGAAGGCACACGTCTTGGCCTTCTAGGACTTGAGATGCATTCGCGCCGCCGAAACCGCCTGAATGCAACGGTTACCGAAGAGACAGAAGAAGGCTTTGTGGTGTCGGTTGATCAATCGTTTGGAAATTGCCCGCAATATATTCAAGCCCGTCAGTTTTCATCATCCGTAGATCCGGCTCATAAGGACGCCTTGAAGAAGCGGCACGAATTCACCGTGTTAGATAAGGAGACAACGAGGCTTATTGAAGCTGCTGATACCTTCTTTGTTGCCAGCGCTATCCACTCGGAGGCCTCAGATAAAACGGGCGGGGCGGATATGTCTCACAGAGGAGGCCGCCCGGGTTTTGTCCGGGTAGAGGGCAATATACTAACGGTTCCTGATTTCGTCGGTAATTTCTTCTTCAATACACTGGGAAATTTCCTGAAAAATCCACGGGCGGGATTGCTGTTTGTGAATTTTCAAACGGGTGACATGCTTCAACTGTCAGGTTCGGTCACACTTTTATGGGATAAAGAAGATCTGGCCCACTTTCAGGGGGCCGAACGGGGATGGCAGTTTACTCTGGAAAAAGGAGCTTTGGTCCGAAACGCCTTGCCGCTTCGTTGGGAGGAAGGTGACTTGTCCCTTAATTCGCACCTTACTGGAACCTGGAAAGAGGCGGAAGAAATTGCAGCGGCGAACCAGCTGCGTAATGAATGGCGTGATTTCAAAATCATTGATATTGCTGAAGAAAGCGACAGTATCAAGTCTTTCTACCTTGTTCCCGAGGATGGCAAAGGACTTCTACCTTTCAAGGCGGGACAGTTCCTTCCGATTAAAGTGCCCGCAGGCGAAAAAGGGGAGGACTTACGCCGTACTTATACATTATCGTCGTCACCTTACGATAAAAGCTACCGAATATCAGTGAAGAAAGAAGGGAAGGTGTCCCGTTTTCTGCATGAGCAGATGGCTGTTGGAGGTCGATTAAAAACACGGGCTCCGCGGGGTAAGTTTCATCTGACGGAAAATCACCAAAAGCCTGCCGTTATGTTGGCGGGCGGTGTTGGGATAACCCCTATGCTGGCGATGATACGTCAGTCCGTTCAGGACGGTATTCGATTGCGCCGATTAAAACCGGTTACGCTCATACATGCTGCACATTCTTCGGCTGAGCGGGCTTTCTTTAATGAATTTGTGAGCCTTGCACGCGGGACGGAGGGTGCTGTGCGCTATGCCTCTTTCATCAGCCGGGTGATGCCAGGGGAGAGAGCGGGGCAGCATTATCATGGTGAGGGGCGCCTGACTCTGGAGACCTTACAGGCAGTTTTGCCGGATGAAGCTTGCGAATTCTATTTGTGCGGCCCTGCGGGTTTCATGCAGTCCTTGTATAATATATTGCGCCTGTCCGGCGTTCCAGATGAGGATATTTATGCCGAAGCCTTCGGTCCTGCTTCTTTGGCGCGCAGCAAAAAAGAAGACGACGAGGCTGCTGACATACCGCTCGCTGATCAGGCGTTAATACGCTTTACCGAAACGGGGAGTTCTTCAACATGGACACCGGACGCAGGCGTATTGCTGGATTTCGCCGAAGCGGAGGGGCTGGCGCCTCAATTTGGATGTCGGGTCGGTAATTGTGGCAGTTGTGCCGTAAAAATGAAGGCGGGAGCCGTCACCTATCAGGAGGAACCTACCGCGATCGTTGAAGACGGTCATATTCTGCTTTGTTGCGCCCGCCCGGCGGCTGGTACAGATGAGATAGAGCTTGAAATTTGAGGCCTCCTCAGCGGCTCCCGCATTTTCAGGTCCATTTTTTAAATTGACACTTCCTTTTCATTTTGAAACACTCGTTCTAAAATAAAGTGCGAGAATGGTATGGTTCGTCCGATTGAATTTGAAGAAAAAAAGGTGCTGGGAAGTGCTATGCGCTGTTTTTGGAAACAGGGATACGCAGCCACCAGTATGCGGGATCTGGAAAAAGCGACGGGCTTGAGTACGGGCAGTATTTATAACAGCTTTGGCAATAAAGACGGATTGTTCGAGAGGTCTCTGGATTTCTATGTGGATACGGTTATTCAGCGGCGTATTGATACGTTCCTGGGGCAAGAAGATGCGCGTCAGGGTATTCTTGATTTTTTTGCAGACAGTATGGACAAGCCTGAACAGATCCGGGCTATGGGCTGTCTTCTGGTTAATACCGGTATTGAGGGAGAGCATCATTCCGGTCAGGTTCACCAGAAAATGAAAGCAGCACAAAAGAAAGTTAACCGGGCCTTGTTGCAGTGCCTGACCCGCGGGTTGCAGGGCGGTCAAATCACAACAAAAACAGAGCCCGTCAGCCTGGCACGTCATTTGGGTATGCTCCTGTCCGGTCTGCTCGTCCGCCTGAGGTCCGATAAAACAACGGGCTGGCATGGCGATACTCTGAAATTTGTCTCCAATCTGATGGATTAAAAGCGGCTTTAGACTGCCGTCATATCTTGCATCTAATTATAAAATAACTGCTCTAAAACAGGGAAGAAAAAATGAAAACACTTAGAACTCCCGATGACAGATTTGCCACTTTGGACGGCTATCCGTTTGCGCCCCATTATCTGGAGATTGACGATACGGAAGGTGGGAAATTGCGTGTCCATTATGTGGATGAAGGGCCTGAGGAGGGTGAGGTTGTCCTTCTTATGCATGGGGAACCTTCCTGGAGCTATCTATACAGAACGATGGTCCCTGGATTGGTTGCAGCCGGATATCGGGTGATCGCGCCGGACCTCGTCGGGTTTGGACGGTCTGATAAACCGGCAGATCGGAATGATTATACTTATGCGCGGCACGTCGCCTGGATGCTGGATGTGTTCGATGGGCTTGAAATTTCCAATGTGACCCTCTTCTGCCAGGACTGGGGAGGATTGATTGGTCTGAGGCTTGTCGCGGCGCGCCCGGATCACTTCGCACGCGTTGTGGCTGGAAACACATTCCTGCCCACTGGGGATCAGAAGCCGGGGGAAGCCTTTTTCAAGTGGCAGGAATTTTCGCAAAGCGTTCCCGAATTTCCAACGGGAAATATCATCAATGGTGCAACGGTAACCGATTTGAGTGCGGAGATTATTGCGGGTTACGACGCTCCTTATCCCGATGAAAGTTTTAAGGAAGGGGCGCGTCAGTTTCCGCTTCTTGTTCCCTCATCGCCAGATAATCCGGAATCTCAGCCCAACAGAGATGCGTGGGAAATCTTGAAAAAATGGGACAAACCCTTTCTCACGACCTTTAGCGATAACGATCCGATCACCGTTGGTGGTGATAAAATCATGCACAAGCTGATCCCTGGCACAAAAGGGCAAAAGCATGTCACGATAGAGCAGGGCGGACATTTTCTGCAGGAGGATCAAGGGCCAAAGATTGCAGAGGTGATGATTGGCTTTATGAAAGATAATCCGCTTTAGAAACGTCAAGAATAAGGAATAAGAAAATGCTGACACTTCATCATGCACCGGGAAGCCGGTCGGCCCGTATCCTCTGGCTTCTGGAGGAAATGGGGTTGGATTACTCGCTTAATAAAATGGAATTTCATCCAAGGGCCCTGAAGACCGATGAACATAAGGAAAGGCACCCGTTGGGCCGGGTGCCGGTTTTGGATGATGGAGATATACGTCTGTTTGAATCGGGTGCCATTGCCGAATATCTGATTACGCGCCACGGGGATGGAACGCTTCGACCTGAGATAAATTCGCCGCTTTATCCAGAATATCTGCAATGGTTTCACTATACGGAAGGTACCATGATGCCGCCCATCAATACCATTGTTACCCATACAGTATTGTTACCACCGGAACGACGTAATCAGGAAATGCTGGATATGGCGCAACGCCTGGCTGGTAAGGTATTGGCGCCAGTTGATAGACAAGTTGCGGATAAAGACTATCTGATCGGTGATTTCAGCGGAGCTGACATTATGCTTGGCCATGCCATGGTCATATCACAGCGGCTAAAGCTGGTTAATGATGCATATCCGAACCTGATGGCTTACATTGAGCGGATCAAGGAACGCCGGGCTTTTCAAAAAGCCATGGCTGGTTGACGGGAAATACTCTGAATTATGGCCTTAAAAAACTATGGGTTTATCGTGCTGGCTCCGGATTATAACGCTCAAGAACAGCATGCTGTTCTCGAGAATGATTTCTTTCGCACAGAGGTCGTGGGTGTCAATTCTGTTGAGGAAGCCGTTGATGCTTCACGGAAACTGATTTCCAGTGGCGTACAATTGATTGAGCTTTGCGGTGGCTTTGGGGAAGAGAAAGCAAACGAGGTGATCGCTAGTCTGGAGGCTGAGACGCCCGTCGGATTTGTCGGATTTTCTGTTAAAGAAAATGAAAAGCTTAAAAGGCTGATGGCGGGATAACAGAATAGAGGAAAGGCGGAGCCTAAAGCTTGAGGAGCAGACTATAAAGCTGCTCCAGATCCCTTCCTGAAAGGCCTGATGAGAAGGTGAGTAGCTCCTTATCCGCTGCGCGGTGAGCCTTCCTGCCAGATTGAGTGATCGAGATAAAAACAGTGCGCTGATCTTCACTGCTGCGCTCTTTGATGATCAGGTCATTCTCAACCAACTTGTTCAATGTCCGGGATACATTTGGGTTTTGATCAAACATGGCAGACTTCAGCTGATTGACAGTCAGGCTGCCGTTTGGCGATTTATCGAGCGTGTGCAGGATGTTGAGCTGCAAAAGCGACAGCTTCATCGGATTGATCAGCCGTTCCATTTCGGCTTTATGTTCCTGAGCGATACAGCCAAGCAAGGCAAGTACCTTCTGCTCCAGCATCATGTCTGAATTAATAATCAGATTTTTGTTCGCCATCACAGTCTCCGTTTAAATATATCATGGAAAATAAATCCATGGATGATATATTCAAGATGAATTTAACGTCTCTTGCGTTTTTACAGATCTGATCATCTCAGGATGGTCAGCCCTGTAAAGGCATTACTGTCATAAAAAGGATAACTCTGTGATAAAAATCCACCATCTCAATAACTCTCGTTCTCATCGTATTCTCTGGCTTATGGAAGAGTTGGGGGCGGATTATGAAGTGGTCCGGTACGAACGGAACGCTGAGACTAATCTGGCGCCACCAGAATTGAATGAAGTTCATCCGCTGGGCAAGTCGCCGGTCATCGAAGATGGTGATCTTAAGCTCCATGAGTCTGGTGCAATTACCGACTATCTGATCGGTAAATTTGGCGATGGTCAATTCGCACCGGCAACAGGCACGCAGGATTATGCCAGATATACTGAATGGCTGCATTATGCTGAAGGTTCTTTGATGTTGCCGCTTTTGCTGCGCCTCTATACATCTCGTCTGGGCGACGCTGCGGCTCCGCTCAATCCTCGCATCGACAGTGAAACAGTGAACCATTTTTCATTCGTCAATGCGCATATGCAAGGGCGCGACTATTTCGTTGGCGATACCCTGACAGGGGCCGATATCATGCTGTCTTTCCCACTGGAAGCTGCCAATGCGCGCGGCGGACTGGGTATGCTGCCCAACCTTTCGGCTTTCGTTGAACGGATCCAGAAACGTCCTGCCTATCTAAAAGCATTGGAAAAAGGGGGGGATTACGCATACGGCCCCAAATAGTCTCGCGTCAGTCACCGAAGAGGAAGGCATGCTTGACAGAAGGGTGCCTTCTTCATATTTTCTAATTATTGTTAGAAAATATCGGAATATTATATGCAAGATATAACGGGTATTGATCCGCAAGCTCTTCCTGAAAGCTGGACCAAGGCCACGCCTTATGTGGATAGTGAGGCATTCTCGGTGACGGAATTCGTCAAGCGATCACTGGCTAGAATGGAAAAAGCGCCGAATATGGAAAAAGCGATCCGGCTGTTTGATGCGGTGCGCGATGATATTCGCTATGATCCTTATCAAATAAACTTTCATGCTGAGCGGTATCGAGCCAGTTATGTGGCAGATCTACCTGAAGCCTTCTGCGTTCCCAAGGCCATTTTACTGACCGCTTGCTTGCGCGTCGTCGGCATTCCGGCCGGGGTGGGCTTTGCTGATGTTCAGAACCATTTGAATTCGCCAAAACTTGCCGAGATGATGGAGACCGACCTTTTCTCCTATCATGGTTATGTTGCGTTGAAACTGGATGGGAAGGTCTTTAAAGTAACGCCGACCTTTAATCGGGAACTCTGCGAGCGTTTTGGGGTCCGGGCGATTGAGTTTGACGGCACAGGAGATGCGTTGTTTCACGAATTTGACGCGGAAAAACGCCAGCATATGGAATATGTAAAAGATCGCGGTATTTTTGAAGATCCGCCCATGGCCAAAATTCTTAAAGATCTAGAGGAAATTTATCCGAAATTGAAAGCACGGGAAACAAAAGCCGCTGATTTGATTGAGGATCCTAATTTCGCAGCCTGACGGTTTACGGTCTGATTTGCCGCCGGACAAAGGTTGTTGTTATGTGAACACCCATTCCTGCGATCAGCGCCCAGAAAGGCGCCCCGATGCCGATCAGGGAAATCCCGGAAGCGGTTATGGCAAATGTGATCATAGCCGCCTCTCTCTCTTGATCGCCTTCCATCGCGGTTTTGAGGCTGTTGCCAATGGTCCCGAGCAGGGCCAAGCCTGCTATGGCCATGATCAGTTCCTGGGGAAACATGGTGAACAGCCCAGCGACTGCGCCGCCCAATAGTCCAAGAATTATATAAAAAATCCCGGCCCAGACGGCCGCACGATACCGTTTGGCTGGGTCGGGGTCGACAACCTCTCCCATGCAAATAGCGGCAGTGATGGCGGCGAGATTAAAGGCAAATCCACCAAAGGGAGCCAACAGCAGTCCGGTTATCCCAGTCCAGCTGATCAGCGGAGAGGCAGGCGTTTGATACCCATGGGCTCTTAATACGGCGAGGCCTGGCACATTCTGAGAGGCCATGGTGACCATAAAAAGCGGGATACCAACCCCGAGCAAAGTCTGCAGATCAAAGCTTGGCAGGGTCAGAATGGGGGTTGTCAGTGTTAAAACCATAGGAGCAGGCTCAATCAAGCCCAGAAACTGGGCGTACAGGATACCGATCAGGAAAGTCATGGGGATCACGTAGCGCGGGAGAAAAAGCTTCCCCAGGATATAGGCGCAGAGCATGAGGGCGACCATCAGGAATTGAGACTCCATTGCTACAAATGCATCCAGTCCAAACCGCAACAGAACACCGGCCAGCATTGCTGTTGCAAGTGATTGCGGGACGATCTTCATGATTTTTTCAAACCATCCCGTTATGCCGCAGAGTGTTAGCAAGGCTGAACAAAAGAGAAAAGCCCCGATAGCGTCCGCCATGGGAATCCCGGGAAGGCTGGTTACCAGCAGGGCGGCTCCCGGTGTTGACCAGGCTGTTACGATGGGGGCCTTATACCAAAGGGAAAGAATAATGCAGTTTAACCCTAATCCAATTCCCAGCGCCCACATCCAGGACCCTGTTTCGGCGGGGCTCGCACCACCAGCTGCGGCGGCTTGAAATATAATGGCGGCCGCACTGCTATAGCCAACAAAAATGGAGACAAAACCAGCGGAGATATGGGGCAGGGAGAAATACTGTAACATGCTGGATCCTTCAACAAGTGTGCAGGTGTCTTGTATATTGTAACTGTTATTCTGGACGAAGGCGCTCTATGTGCGTTATAACGCTCATTCCGATGCTTAGCAGATGTGCGCAATAGCGCACAAGTATTTTTTGAGGATAATGTGGATAATCCAGGTCAGCAAATAGCCAAGAACATAAAGTGGTTTCGCGCAGAACGTGGTTGGAGCCTGGACCGGACTGCTTCGGAAACCGGCGTGAGCAAGGCTATGCTGGGGCAGATTGAGCGAGGGGAATCCAGCCCGACCGTTGCCACTCTGTGGAAGATTGTAAAGGGATTCAGTATCTCCTTGTCCTCTTTGGTGGAAGAAAGGCCGGAGAAAGCGGATTTACCCGTTACTGTTTTCCGCGACGCTCATGAAATCCGCAAGAAAATTGCGGAGGATGGCATGATGATCTCGCCGCTTTTTCCCTATGATCCCAGGGTGGATTTTGAGTATTTCGAAATGACATTCCCGCCTGGATATGACCGATTGGCAGCCCCTCACAAGAAGGGTGTTATCGAATATATCACGGTCATTGACGGAGAGCTGGAGGTTCTCTCGGAAGAAAGATGGTACTGTCTCAAAAAAGGTCAGTCTCTCCGTTTTGAAGCGGACCGACCGCATGGCTATCGTAATTTAAAGGGTAAGCCTGCGGTGGCGCTCAACGTAATCAATTATCCGAGGGGCTAGTCTGTCAGGGTTTCATTCGTTCAAAAGTCGGTACATCTTCATACAGGTGGTGAAAAGGCTGTTTGTCGATGGTGAAGATCGCCATATCGGGTTTGTTGAAGACAGATGGATCGTCCAGGGTTCCGACCTTCAGGACAACAGCGCCGGGGCGGAAGTCTGATTTTGTCAGAATATGGGTCCCGCAATTAGCGCAAAATTCCCGCGACCTGGGTTTTTCAAGATCAGATCGAGCGAATGTTTTAGGAGATCCGTGTGTGTATTCAAATCCGGCATCCGACATCACCATAAAGGCATTGGGCTGACCACCTGAAATATACTGGCACTCCCGGCAATGGCAATTTCCTTTGGCAATCGGATCACCAGCCACTTTATACTTCAATTCTCCGCAATAGCATTGTCCGGTGAGTGTCATTTTCAAACTCCTTCTTCCAATTCTGCTGGATGTAATGCCTATAATGCGGCATATGTTCGAACTTCGGTAGTCCTTTCCCATGCATCAAAACAACAACCCTATGCTTATAATTTTTTCAGGCCTGCCAGGCACAGGTAAGACAACGCTTTCGCGGATGTTAGCCGCGCGGATAGGGGCCGTTTATCTGCGGGTTGATACAATTGAGGCCGGTTTAAAGCGTTCCATGCTTCAGATTGGCTCCGCCGAGGATGCGGGATATCAGGCGGGGTGTGCGATTGCAGAAGAAAATTTGAGGCTCGGGATGCTCGTTGTTGCGGATTCTGTCAATCCTATTGCGATTTCACGCCGTCTTTGGGAAAGCGCGGCAAGGAAGGCTGATTGTCCTTTCAAATCAATAGAAATTATTTGCTCCGATACCGATGAGCATCGCCGGCGAGTTGAAAGCCGGACGACAGATATTGACGGGTTGATCCTTCCGACTTGGCAGAGGGTTGTCGACCGGGAATATGAAGCATGGCCCGCCGGTCATTACCAGCTTGATACTGCGTTTAAAAGTACAGAAGCCTGTATGAAAGAACTGCTTTCTTATATCCACAAGGCGCAACCCTAGATCCCATAACTGACTGTTTTAATAGGCAGGTTTGATTGGTACGGAAATATTAAACTATTACTTTGACATATCAAAGTAATAGTGGCATAGTCCTGATCATCAAGTCGTTACACGCTTTTCAACGGAGCGTTTGTTGGTAAGGGGCAGAGGAGAATGTATCTGAAATAGGAAATCGAGTTGAGGCCACCCTGAAGACTATCTGTTTGCTATTCTGCCGAACCAAAGTGAGTCATCCAGTTCGGGGCTTCTTTGAAGTGAAGGGAAATCTAAACAGCAGGCACCGGCTCAACACAATCAAAACCAAAACACCCTTTGCTGGATAAGACGACCAGTATGCATTGTCAGAGATTACGCCAACCCTTTTTGGATCGATCCCGCCTGTATATATATTGCGGAGAGGGGATGCGTAATTCCTCGGGCCGGACCCCTTACTCCGGCCCGGGGATACCTAAACGGCGATTTACGTTCGTATTTCAAGATTTCCGATTGCTTTCCTGAAGGCTTGCCGGGGCTGGGTTGTTTAGTCTCGGTCGTAGCTTTAGGGATAGTGTGAAGCCCTGAACCATAGGGGGTCTGGGGTTCAGGGCTTCTACATTGAAAGCAGATTGGCGGTCGGAGCATTATCCGGTGAACTACTGTCTCCAATTGCTCCAAGATTATCCGATGAAACTTAAAGTGAACCTTTGGTCTTCTGGCACGACAAATACTATATTGACTAATCAAAGTAAAATATCTTCCCTAATTTGAGAACAGTTGTTGAGGTTTTTGGTTAGCAAATACTGTGGCGAGACGGATGTCTGCTGAACACAAGCAGGCGCTTGGTCGAAGAGGAGGAGTGAGATGCTTAAAGAACTATTTGCGTATTCTATAAAAAAATCTGCGGGTTCAGTCGCTGAGTTGGTGACTACCGACCTTAAGTTAATTAGGGGGACTGCAGCATTGCTTGTTGTGAGTTTTTTGTTTTCTGCACCGGCCCAAGCGCTTAACACGGGCAGCAATACGGGTGAGGTAAAAAGCTTTAATTTTTCTGCCTCTATACTTGGCGGTTCGGTTATGCAAGTTACCTCTTCTGATGGCAAGAAGTGGGACACCATCGATACCAAGAAGATAGATGTCAAAATGAAGAACGTGGTTGATATAAAATGGCCGGGTTTTACGAATGTTGTTAGTTTTTGGCTTGGTAAATGTGAAGCGGATACCGACTGCGAGAATGGAAGCGCGGGATCCTATAGAATTTGGCATCATAAAGATTTGATGCGTGATGTGGATTTTGAGCAAACCTTCCAAATACAAGCAGCCGATGAGCTCAAATACGCGAAAATATATTCTGGAGGGCCGACGTATAAAGAAGCCATCCTTAATACTTGTAACACATACGGCCTGCATAATGGCTTTCCGAGCAAAGAATACAGTTTTGATTATACTTTACTGTTAACGGCGGGCGTGAATGTTAAAAAGAAATGGGGCGCCCTCCTCAATCAGGACAATTTTACCTCTATCCCTAAGCCTACACATGTGAAAACGGATATGGTCACCATTAAGGTTATTTGTGCAGCGGCAGAGACTGAGCTCGCAACTCTGGATTTGGGCGGTCTTGCTCCAATGAAGGTTGATTATTTGAAGGTGTTTCTGTCGACTTTTTCACATTCCTATACGCAACCGAAAGCGGGCGTTCAGTGTGAAAAAGGACGGGTATTGATGCGTGTCAAGACGAACAGGGTTGGACCTGTCAAATTGAATCTGCTAACACAACTTGGGAATGGTAATAGCCAAACTGAGAATTTTGAGGTTTTTGCTAATTTGAATGAGGACGGCGTTCCACAAGCCGAAGTGAAAAAATGGTTTTCCACCACCGAAACGACTGTGTTGAAAGCCACGCTGACTGCCCTTGATCCAGCGGGAGTTTCAACGGATTGGGAAGATTTGCCTTTGAAGTGTACAGCGCCTGGCGGGGGTGGCTGGGCACAGCCTGACACATCGGATCCCGCAATACCCAGCGATCCTGTGAATTCAGTCGCCTCGGCCGCAGGTATTCAGGATACAACATTTCCCCCTCCAGCTGGTGATTTGTCCTTAATGGATAGTGATTATGACGGGAAAGGACCTGCGCGGAATGGAACAGCCTTTATCATGATTACATATGGCAAGCCGACATCTTTGAAATACAGTCTTAATTGTAGCGATGACCGGAAATGGTATGGCAGCATTAAGCCTAAGAAATTCGCAACAGGACAGCTCTATGGCTATACTAGGACCCATCATATCGGTATTGAAAAGACAGAGAAAGTCAGCTGTATCCTGCGGTTAGGAGCCGCTCACGACTTTGCGGTTCTGGATAAAGCTGAGAGAACCTATTTTGTCGAGACGAAGCCGAAAGGGGGATCCATCACGACGTCAAACGATCCCAATGCCGGTAATGATCGGGCGCCCTTGAAGCTAAAGCCTTCCCTTGTACTAATGGATAAATCTGCTGAGGCCACCCTGAAGAAGCCCCGTTATGGCAAAATCAAAATCAAGGTAACCTCCAACAAATCGCATGATATGACATATAGGCTTAAATGCGGAGCGGGTCGTCAGTGGACAGGTACACTGGCGTCCGAGAAGAAAGGCACCGGAAAATATGTTGCGATTAAATATCATAGCTTTCCGGTGACGAAAACAGTGCTAGTGAACTGTAGGCTTCGTGTGAAAGGCAAGACAGGCCCGTTCCAGTTGAGCAAAGGGCAAAGGAAATACACTGTCGTTGTCGGTACCCATCTTCAAGGAAAGTCTGCCACTAATTAATACCAGTAACAGACGGATGGCGAACCTCCCTGAGTCTGCCATCCAATCTCTGTGGGTTCCCCATCTTTTGGAACGGGAGCCCACAGTCTCTTTTGCCATAAAATCTGCGTGCAATGCGGTATGATATCGGGTGGATTTTGATCAAAAGGTCGATGGAAAACCAATCTTGCCAAATTCATCCGTCTCAACTGAACCTTTTCCCTTTCCGGAACGACGAACGTATACATTGATTGATCAAGGTAACGATGTCATGTATAATCAAACCATGATTCCTGAGGCCTGTGGTCAGACATATCTTGAGGAACCGGATGTCTGCTGAATGCAAGCGGGCATCTGATTGAAGAGGAGAAATAGGATGGTTAGAAGACCACTCATACACTTTAAAAAGCAGCTTGGCCGTGCCAGCCGTATTGCTTTGATTGCAACATGTTGTCTAGGAGTATTTGTGTCCTCTGCATCAGCAGCGCTCAAATTCAAAGAATTCTCCTATGACGTAA
The DNA here is from genome assembly GCA_039975135.1 of Sneathiella sp. Classification (GTDB taxonomy): domain Bacteria; phylum Pseudomonadota; class Alphaproteobacteria; order Sneathiellales; family Sneathiellaceae; genus Sneathiella. The sequence continues at coordinate 133,645 of JBDWHS010000028.1, forward strand.
ATGGTGCCAATAATCCCGTTCTCAGGGTGACATCAAGCGACAACAAAAAATGGGATACGATTGAGCCCGGCTCTGGAACATTTTGGGCTTATACGAGAGGCGATGTAAGGTATCCTCACTATATTGGCGCAGCAGGTGTTTTTCTCGGTAAATGTCATGAAGATGAGTGCGCAACTAACGCCGCTCCCAATGGGGGAATAATAACAGCAACGGGGAATAACGAGGTCCTTTTTGTGGCGGAGGGATTGAAAACACGGGACTATAATACATCGAAGAATTACCAGTTTGGCTATAGACAGCTTGGGAACTCCAAAATGGTTGCGGGTGTCAACAAAACTTATAAAGATCATATTCTGGATAAATGTAACGCTGAGTTGCAGGCAGATGGCCCCTCTCAGAATACCAGTTTTATGCTGCAAGTGGCGACAACATTTGGCGTCGCAACAAGTGGTCATTTAGGCAAAATTCAAAATGCTGACTTTATGAACGTGTACAGCTTGGATCGTTCTGAAAGCAAGCTTTTTTGGCTAAAAGTGGAGTGTGAATCGTATAAACTTGAGCCGGTAACAGTGAATTTCAATGGTCTGGCGCCAATGAAGGTTGATTATCTGAAGGTTTTTCTGTCGACCTTTTCTCATGCCTATACAAAGCCGAAAGCCGGTGTACAGTGTAAAAAGGGCCGGGCACTCATGCGGATTAAAACAAACCGTATCGGCCCGGTCAAATTGAAGCTGACAACGCGACTTGGCAACGATCCTATCAGATTTGATTTCTTTGAGTCTTTTGCCAACCTGAATAGTGATGGTGTTCCTGAAGCTGAATTCAAGAAATGGTTCTCCACGACTGAAACCACTATATTGAAGGTCAAGTTGTCAACGATTGATCCTGATGGCTCTTCTACTGACTGGAAAGAGTTACCATTGCATTGCTCATCGCCTAGCGGAGGTGGTTGGGCGCAGCCTGAGACGCCGGACCCTGAAAACCCAAATCCGGTTACAGACTCGACAGGCCTTGAAGGGGCCGCAACGCCGACAATTGGCCCTGCAACAGGAAACCTTGCGCTCATGGATATTGGGACTAAAAACGGGACCGGGCCAGCTCGAAATGCGACAGCCTTTATCATGATGACCTATGGTAAGCCAACATCGCTCAACTATAGTCTTAAATGTAGCGGGGATCGAAAATGGTACGGTAGCATCAAACCAAAGAAGCTGGAAATGGGGCTTTATGGATATAGCAGAACTCAAAATTTCAGTATTAAGAAAACTGAAAAGATAAAATGTGTCCTGCGTCTGACGTCTGAAGCAGGCTCGCCTATTCTGGATACAGCTGAAAGAACCTATAAGGTTGCCGTGAAACCAACAGAATCAGGGTCAGGAGCTGATTCCGTAGCCCTTCCCAAAGGCCCCAATGTTGGGGATGATCCTGTTAATCTGCCTTTAAAAATGACGAGTTCTGTATCGCTTAAAGACAACACGGCCAACGCCCCTCTAAAGAAGCCCCGGTATGGTCTGGTGGCGATCAAATCCACATCCAATAAGGCGGATAAAGTAACCTATAAGCTGAAATGTGGTCCGGGGCGCCAATGGTCTGGAACACTGACACCCAAGAAGAAGAGGATTGGTACGTATGTTGCTGCAAAATCTCATACCTTTCCTGTGAAGAAAACGGTTCTTGTGAAATGTCAGCTTAAAGTGAAGGGCAAGAAAGGCCTGCCAAAGAACAGCAAGGCCAAAAGAGAATATATTGTTGTTGGCCGGTAGTTTTTAAACCGCCCGTGGCAATACCCTCTCTTCTGATCTCACCCCAAGGAAGAGAGGGTATTGTATCATCGCCTACATGCGTACCGGATGACTAGCTTCATGTGATCCCGTATGGTGTTTTCCTCTGTTAAAGGCCTGCCCCCTGAAAGTCGGCAACTTCGGATTTTAGCCAGCTTTCGAATGCCTTGATTTTAGGCAGGTTCTTGCGGTTTTCAGGGTAGACCAGCCAGTAACCGGTCCCATCATCACAAACGAGATCAAAGGGTTGATACAAGTGCCCGCGAGCCAGATCGTCTGGATACAGGGCAGGGGTCAGTATGCCGACCCCTTGTCCGGCAGCGGCGGCTGTTGCTTCCAGGATTTGGGAGCCAAGTTCCAGTTTTTGCCTTCCTGAAAACTCCACATCTTCGACACCGGCTTCACGGAACCATTGACGCCACCAGGGATCTCCAAGCTCGATAATGGGGAGCTTAAGAAGGTCAGCCGGTTTGTGAATGCCACCAACACTTTTGGCGAGAGCAGGACTTAACATGGGGGTGAAGGTAACGGGCATCAGAAGTTGAGCTTTGACACCTGGCCATTTGCCCCGGCCAACGCGGATGGCAAGGTCAATGCCATCCGCGTCAAAATCAGTGAGAGTTTGGCTTACATCAATACGGACGCTGATGGAAGGGTTGTCGATCTGAAATTTGCCGATCCGCTGAGCAAGAAGACTGGTGCCGAAGGTTATGGCCGCACTGATGGCCAATGTTTCTTCCGTTTGCCCTTTGGCCACGGCAAAAGCTTCGCTCAAAATATCCAGTGCGTCTGTTGCTTTGGAAGCGAAATTAAGGCCTGCCCGGGATAGCTGCACCCCCCGGGGTTGCCTTAAAAAAAGAGGCGCGCCGACCCGGTCTTCCAGAACTTTGATCTGATAACTGACAGCAGCCTGCGTCATACCTAGTTCTGTTGCTGCGGCTGTGAAATTCAGATGCCGGGCAGCCGCTTCAAAGACCCTGACCGCGGTAAGGGGTGGGATAAGAGGACGTGTCATTCATAAAAATACCTTATGCATATTGATCGTGTTTTGATTGGTAGTTCGATCCTATTTATCTCATATCTACATCATGATTTGAAGCGGAAAGGTAAATTGTGATGATTACAATAGACAACTTTATAAGGAAAGTAGGGGGATTAAAGGCCTTTTCGCAAAAGAAATGCATGAAAGATCCTACTACTCGTGCAGATAGAGACGCGGGTTCTGAGGTTCGTTATTGGACAGAGCATATGAAAAGAGACATAGGTTTAATTGATCGATTATCTATGCCTGAAAATGACATGCGAATTTCAGGAATATTCTAAAGACAGGTGAATAGTGCTGTCAAAAGGCAGAGAAACAGAACATTGAGATGACCTGCTTTGTCATCAGTGAGGCAAAATGACTAACGTAATTCGGCATGATCCTTATCCCGTTCGGGAACCTTTTCATAGCATCTATACCCATGGTGTTGAAGTGCCTGGCAATGCGCGAACGCTTTATGTATCAGGGCAAGTCGGCGTTTCGCCGGATGGCACCAGTCTGCCTTCCGACTTTGAAGGGCAGTGCCGGCAAGCAATAACCAGTCTGATTTCAGTTCTCAACTCCGCGGACATGGATGTTCCCAACATCGTCAAGCTTGGATTCTACCTGACTCGTCCCGAGGACATGGAGGCATTGGTAAAGATCAGAATGGAAATGCTCCAGGGGGTGCGTCCGGCGATCACAACTGTTTTTGTTGCAGGGCTGGTGTCTCCAGACTGGCTTGTCGAGGTTGAAGCGATAGCAGCGTCTGCAGACTAACCAGGCAGTTTTTCTGATCAAGAATTACGCTCACCTCATGAGGATCGATTCCGCATGTGTCTATTGCGGAGAGGGGATGCGTAAGCTCCCAGACCGGACCCCTTACTCCGGTTTGGGAGTTATTATTTAAAACAGATATTTAAGAGGTTTTTTTAAACTAATTTATTAGGAAAAGCGACCCACAAGGTAACGCCCTTTTGACAAAGGGCCGACAGGAACGATCCGGTGCATTGGTAAAAGCCGGATCGGAATGAAACCTTGAAAGGAATACGGTATGAAAAGGTTAAGAAACAAGGCGGTCAAGAGGGCTGCTAGTGCGTGCAGAGAGGTTGTTCTGGTTGCGACAATCGTCATGAGCTGTTTTTCAACAGCAGTGGCGTCAGATTACGCCGGGATGGAATTGAAGCATTTCGCATTTAATCTGAAAGAAGGCAATAATCCCCCTGTTCGAGTGACCTCCAGTGACGGTAAAAAATGGGATACGATACAACCCGGAACAGGCAGATTCTGGGGGGAAATGATTGTTGATACTAAATGGCCAGGTTTTGTAGAAGGCGTTAACGTTGTGTTAGGAGATTGCGTTTCAATCTTGTGTTACGGGGAGCACTCCAGCCCTGTTGATTTGCGGGAAGAAACGCTCTTCGGCAAGTCGTTGTGGCAAAGGGATTATAAGTCTTCGCGGAATTTTCAATTTAGTTATTTAAAGCTCATGAAGGCACCTGCGAATAACAGCTATACTCAAACCTATGGGTCTATCATTCTGGGCCGATGTAATGAAGCCTTATCCAAGGACGGTCCGACAAAAAAACACAGCTTTCTTCAGGAAATCCGCGCAACCCTGACAGCTGAGGGAGGTGAGAAGTATGGAGCTTTGGGTGAGCAGATACATCAAGTTGGTACTGCCGTATTTCAACCGCAGCATGAGAAAGCTGGTGCCTTCTGGATTAAAGTCGATTGCGATCCGGTTTACAAGCCTGCGACCACCAATTTAGCAACTGATCTTGGCAGCTTGAAGGCGAAAGAGCTGAAGGTTTTTCTGACGACATCTTCCAATGCGGTAACTCACCCGTCCCCGGGTGTGGAATGCAAGAAGGCCCGCGTCAATATGCGGGTTCGGACAAACAGAGCCGGAACCGTGCTAGTCAAGTTGACAATACGCAAAGGTACTGAGCCTTTCAAAAGTGAGTTTTTTAAAGCGGAATCCAAATTCAAAGAAGCCGGGGTTTATGAAGCCAATTTGAAAAAGTGGATTTCAGTCTCAAAAACAAGCGTTATTAAAGCTATGCTTGCAACCTATCCAGATGATTATAAGTCGACATACTGGAATAGCCTCACACTTCACTGCAATGGAGTTGGCGGAGGTGGTTTTGCATCACCTGAAAAGCCTGACAATGAAGTTATAAAAAGGCCTCTCAAAGTCATGGGAGAGCTTACTTTTCTGGATAACAGCCATAAGCCGAAAAACGAGCCACGCCCTGTCAGTGTCTTGCTGAAATTGACAGCGAATAAGGGAAGTTACGCGAAGTACAAGCTTACTTGCTCGAAGGGCCGGAAATGGGAAGGTAAATTGACCCCGGTTAAACAGGGGCCTATGAAATATGTCTCCATGGCATCTCATAGCTTCATGATTAACAAGGCGGAGAATGTGTCCTGTACGTTGCGATCAACATCCATGAAAAATAATCCGATTGTTGCTACGAAAGCCAGGCAGTTTTTGGCTGGATCGTCCAAGACTTTTAATGGATCGGGATCCGTGGCGCCCTCTGGATTCAAGCAGTTGGTCCGATAGAAAGGTAAGAAAATCAACCTAAATTGTCTTCTGTTCACACCTCACCCTTTACTCCTTTTTCGGATGAGGTGATGGAGTCGCTCCAGGCCGGTCTCCCGCCAGCCTGGAGCATTTTTGAAAACGGATCGAATTGGAATAATGCGGTTGTTGGGCGGAAAAGTGAAGTTTCTGGATTGGGATTTTACCCCATCCCAACCAAAAATAACTTAGTGAAAAGCGAAATTGCAAAAATGGGGACAGTTTTTTCTTTCGCTGCGTTCTGGTTTGTGTCTGGAAATCTTCGAGCCAGATGAGCGAAAACTCCCAGGTCATACGTCTGGCCTGGGGCTTTTTTGCCTGGGTATATTGGTCTCGAGGCAGATTTTTTCGAAAAGAGTGAATCTGAAAGGCCAAGTTAAAGGTCCGTACTGGAGGTATTTGTAGCTGGATCGATGTTCATGATGAGGGGGATTTGTAAAAAATGACCACATCTTTGAACCTTTTAAGACGTTGAGACGACTGATTAAAAAAGAAGCCTTATTGCGTTCAGGCGCAGAGAGGCAGAACGGTACGATTATTTTAACAAATGGTCGGTTGTGGGGCACAACTGCTAACGAGAATCCTTTTTGAAGAAGGATTCTGGAAGGAATTAGTTGTGCAAAATACACTTAAAAGAGTGACGGGTATGGTTGTTCAAACCGGTGCCATTTCACTTATCGCTGCCACTGTCATCGGAAGTAATCTCGCACCAGTGGCGGCTGACCCAGCAAATATGAAGGAAATGTTCTTTAATGCTCAAAGCCATCTCAATCAAATAGTCAGAGTTATCTCAACCGACGGTAAAAAGTGGGATAAAATCAAGCCGGGAACAGTCACTTTTGGAGGGCATTTGAAGGCCGATACCAAGTGGCCAGGTTATATCACGGGGGCTGAGGTTTCAGTTGGATATTGTACTACGGGTTATTCTTGTAACTTAACTGCCTCACCTATTCACTTCTATGGTGGTGTACATCGAGATTATGAGTATTCAGGGAATCTTCAGGTTAAAACAGAACAGTTGATGAAGGCCCCTGTAGCCGGGAATGTTACATCAAGCTATGGTCAGCATATTATTGATAGTTGCAATCAGGGGTTGCAGATGGAAGGCCCAGTTGAGGAGCATAGTTTTTATAAAAAAATTGCAACAACTTTTGGTGTTTCGACGGGTAAATCTGTCAATATCAATAATGGTGAACTTGCATCTACTGTCACAATACATGCCGATCATGTCCGAGGAGCAGAATTCACTGTCAAAGTTGTCTGTGAACCAAAAAAACTGGCCCCCATTGTTTTTGGCGAACTTGCGCCCTTAAAAATCGATTATCTGAAGGTTTTTCTATCAACCTATTCGCATACTTTCTCACAACCAAAAGCGGGTGTTCAGTGTAAGAAGGGGCGGGCGTTGATGCGGGTCAAAACCAACCGCATTGGTCCAGTGAAATTAAAACTGACAACACGGCTTGGGGATGGTCCTCTTAAAAGTGACACCTTTGAGGTTTTTGCCAAACTCAACAGCGAAGGTGTGCCTCAAGCTGAAGTCAAAAAATGGTTCTCAACGACTGAAAGTACGGTTTTAAAAGCACGTCTTTCAACAGTTTCGCCAGAGGGAAGTCATACGAATTGGGAAGAATTGCCTTTGAATTGCTCTTCATCAGGCGGCGGCGGTTGGGCACAGCCTGATGCCCCGGATGATGGCGTGCCTGATCCGGTTGCGGACAATACAGGCAATGAAGGAACGCCAGCGGTTTCTGCTCCGGTCAAAGGGGAACTGTCCCTGATGGACAGTAGCAAAACAGGAAGTGGCCTGGCACGCAAGGGCACTGCTTTTATGTTGATTACATCCACAGAACCCGCTGCGCAGGCTTATCGTTTGAAATGCAACACCGGCTTTGATCGGATAGGGCAGACCAAACCCAAGAAAGTTGGCGTGGGTCAATATGCTTATGCTCGCCAGCATGTATTTCCTGTTACGAAAACCGAGTTCGTAAAATGTGTCTTGCGTTGGCAGTCGCCCACAAAATCGATTGTTCTGGATACAGCGGAACGCACCTATCAGGTCCTGAACCCTGGTTCACGCCCAGCTGGCAAGCCGACTGTTGGTAATATGGCGCAGCAGAGTCTGCCATTGAAACTTAAAACAAAGGTTGAGCTTCAGGATCCGCAAGCTGCTGGGTTGTTTAAAAAGCGAATGGGCCGTGCTGTGATCAAGGCTACTTCCAACAAGGACGGCAAAGTAAAATACAAGCTGCGTTGTGGTAAGGGGAGGCAATGGTCTGGTGAAATAACACCGAAAAAGAAGGCTGGTCTCCCAGAGTATGTCTATAACAAAGTTCATGTCTTCCCTGTGAAGAAGACGCAGACCGTTAAATGTATTATGCGTGTAAGGACAGGCAAAGGAATGCCTGAAAGAGCGACCACGCAAAGAGCCTATGAAGTCGATGCAGGGGCGAAAGCTCATCCTGCGGGACAAGCTCAGTAAAGCATAACCAGACAGGCGTTTCCTCCTTTGCACCTTTTATTGCAATGAGGGAACGCTTATTGCCGCGGTTTGAAGACTTGCTGAAATCATCAAATTTTTAGCCTTTTGAGTGGGTAAGGGAACTCGCGAGGTAGGAGCGTCTTTCTTTTATGAGGGACGGAATTACGGGCGCAGAAGACTTGCGAGCGCATTGTCGGCTGCTCCTCACTATCGAGGGACTTACGCTATGACAGAAGTATCTAGAAATTTTGAAAATGTATTGACGGGGATAAAATCGGCAGTACTGCCAGCCGTTCTCATTGCCGGAAGCCTGTTCAATCCTGTTTCAGCTCAGGCGGCGAATGGTGATGCTGGAGAAATAAACTCAATGAGTTTTTCTGTCTGGAACAATGGAAGCTCGGTTGTTCGGGTTGGATCTTCTGACGGAAAAAAATGGGATACACTCGAAACGGATTGGATGAAGGGAACATATCATGTTGCTGTCAACACGAAATGGCCGGGTTACGTTAAATATCTGAGATTGTGGCTCGGAAAATGTACTCCGAATACAGAGTGCAATGAGGCGGGTGAGATTTATACAACCGGGCATCGAAACCGTGATGTTGAAAAGGAATCAATGTTCATATTGGACGTTGATAATGTCGATTTTTTTGGAAAAGCACATGTTTCCCCAGGAGGTCCTACTTATAAGAAAGCCATTCTTGATACCTGCAATACATTTGGTTTGCAGAATGGTCAGGCAAACAAGGAATATAGCTTCAACTATGATCTGGTTCTAACCATGGGAACTGTAGTGGAAGATCAATGGGGTCCTCTGGGGCGCCTAGAACATCCGCCGCTCGCATGGGAGGCTCCGGGCCCTACTCATATGAGAACAGACACATTCAAGATCCATGTCGTCTGTGAACCAACAGAATTGGAGCCGGTAAATGTCGCTGAACCTGAGCCCGAACCACGTGTTACAGAGAAGGTTAAGCTCTTTCTATCGACATTTTCTCATGCCATTTCAAAACCAAAAGCCGGGGTGCAATGTAAAAAAGGCCGGGTGTTGATACGGGCAAAGACCGATAAAGTCGGTAAAGTCAGATTGTCGTTAAGGACAAAACTGGGTGATGGACCGACAAAAAAAGAGATGCTTGAGGTGAATGCCAAGCTGAATAGTGATGGGATTCCGGAAGCGGAGATCAAGAAGTGGTTCACGACAACAGAAACGACAATTTTAAAGGCCAAGGTGGTTCCAGCCATCAATGCTGGCGGCAATACGACCAACTGGAAGGAGTTGCCGCTGAATTGTTCTGCCCCTGGCGGGGGTGGCTGGGCGCAGCCCGACGCACCGGATGATGGTGTTCCTGATCCGGTTGCGAATAACACTGGTATTGAAGGGGCTCCCTCATCAGCCTCTGTTTTGCCAGTAAAAGGAGAGCTGTCTTTGATGGACAAAAGCAAAACGGGACATGGTGTACCGCGCAACGCTACGGCCTTTATCCTCATGTCCTCTAACGAGCCGACAAGCCGGAAGTATAATCTGAAATGTTCTGGTAATCGGAACTGGTCTGGTTTGATCAAACCGGCGAAAGTGGGCGTTGGGCAATATGCGTATGCACGCACCCATGTATTCCCGATAGAGGAAACAGAGTTCGTAAAATGCATTTTACGATTTCCAATGGAACAGGGATATCAGGTTCTGGACACGGCAGAGCGGACTTATTCAGTATATAAACCGGGAAAACGGCCAAAGGGTAAACCAAATACAGGCAATATGACTCAGCAGAGTGGTCCCAATGTGGGAGATGATCCTATTGATCGCCCCATGAAGCTGGAGAGTGAGGTGACACTTCTTGATAACAGTGCCAACGCACCCTCGAAGAAAGCCAGATATGGTCTGGTCTCTATTCTGGCAACAGCCAATCAACCAGGTTCTGTTACCTATAAATTGCGCTGCGGCAAAGGGCGTGAGTGGTCTGGAAAACTGAGCGCGAAAAAGATTTCAATGGGAAATTATCGTTACGCTCGCTCTCATACTTTTCCGATTAAGAAAACCAAGACGGTGAAATGCATCCTGCGCGTGAAAGCCAAGAAAGGGCTGCCGGATAGAAGCACGACGCGACGGGAGTATATTGTTATGTGAGGGCTGGTTGTTGAGCCAGCGATAACAAATTAGGTGACGGATGCCTTAGTACTTGGGCGTTTCCAAGGGGAATTTTCTCAATAGCAGTTTGTTTTTGTAAACAAGCGCACGAAGCCACACCCAGATACGGATAATAATTATCCGGCTGGGCGTGGCTTTGTTGTTATCAACTTCTATCCGTTTGTTGTCCGCTCATTAGGTTTGTCGCTGAAATCGCTCTAATCCGGTCGCATGCCAGTTTCCAGGGAGAATGTTAATCAAAAATAGTTTGAAATATTACACTAGTGAAGTAAAGTGGTGATGCGAAGATGGCGTTCTGTGAGAAATCCGGATACTGACAGCTAACATTATCTCGTTAAATATTTGAACGGATTGCACTTGAAAACCGACTAAAGAATATTATCGCCAAATTCATTTGTGAGCAGAGCGATAAACTGAGCTGAATTGTTTGTGTAAGGGCTTCAATTTAGTGACAAAAAAGTAAGGAAAGATAATGAAAAAGCTCTTTGACCGGCTGGACGGATGTTCAGCTATAGACCTGCCGCCCCATTTCCAGAGATATTTTGCGCAGCATCGCTGCAGATCCTGTGACATTCAAGCAGGAAAAATGCTGGAACAATTTTACTGAAATATAAAAGGCCTGTCATTTGCGGATGGGTCGTATGAGCAGCTGACAATGAGAGACGGGAGTTACTCACATTATCGGCCATGAAGCACCGAACGCATAAAAGGGTCCTTGAAGTTCATGGACGAAGCCCCTTTGCAGGAAGTGCAGTCTCTATCTTGAGAGGGCGGATCCACATGAACTGTTCCTGCGTTCTCATAAGAAAAAGGAATTTTTTATGAAACACGATTTAATTAGGAAAACTATAAAAGCAGGCCTTGGAACTGGAATGATTTCTTTAACGGCAGCCGTTATGATGGGCGCTGCTTTTTCTTCAGCCTCAGCTTCAGTAGGGAAGCCGAAACTAAAAGAATTTACCTTCAATGCTTTAGCGTCTGTTAACCCTGTTCTTCGCGTAACATCCAGCGATAATAAAAAATGGGACACCATCGAACCCGGCTCAGGGTCTTTTTTGGGGAACATGATAGCGGACGCCAGATACCCAACTTATGTCGGAGCAGTCGGTGTTTTTCTAGGACAATGTGTGTCAACTGCTTGCGCAATAAACGCCCAGAATGGCGGCCCACTTAGCGTGACTGGAAATAGTTCACTTGTTTTTACTCAGTCGGGTGTAAAGACACGTGATTACAATACGACACAGACTATTTCGTTTGGTTATCGCCAGCTTGGTGACGTGAAGGTATCTACCGGGGCGAATAATGCGACCTACAAAGAGAGAATTCTTGCAAAATGTAATTCGGAACTGAAAGAAAATGGCCCTTCAGAAAAGGCGGGTTTTCTTTTGGAGGTGGCGGTGACCTTTGGTGTTGCCGCGACTGGGCATCGCGGCAGAGTCAAAAAAGCTAAAAGCCTTTCACTGTATAGCATAAATAAAACCAAGAGGGCTTCGTTTTGGATTGAAGTTGCCTGTGAGCCTACTGAAAAGCCCGCTCCGAAGACAGCCGTTCTGAAACTGGACCCCTTAAGAGTTGATTATCTGAAAGTCTTCCTGTCGACCTTTTCACATGCAATGACCCAACCAAAGGCTGGCGTTCAATGTCAGAAAGGGCGTGTCCTGATGCGGGTTCGGACAAACCGGCTTGGACCGGTGAAACTCAAATTGGAAAGTCGTGTTGGCAATGAACCTCTCACGTTGGATATTTATGAGACTTTTGCGAAATTGAATAACGACGGCGTTCCCGAAGCAGAAATTAAGAAGTGGTTTACAACAACAAAAACCACAATTCTTAAAGCGAGGTTGTCAACAATCGATCCCGCCGGAACATCAACGGAATGGAAAGAACTTCCGCTTAATTGTTCATCCCCTGGCGGCGGCGGTTGGGCGCAGCCTGCATCCGATGATATCCCAGGTGTCGATAACACTGGTAACGAGGCAACGCCTACAGATATCCCGGCTGCGATTAAAGGGGAACTTGTTCTTGTTGATAGCAGCAAGACTGGAGTGGGTAAAGTCCGTCAAGCAAGAGCCATTCTAAAAATGTCAGGCAAGGAGAATAAGGTACAGCAATACACTCTGAGATGTAGTGGTGATCGATATTGGTCACGTCAGGTCCAGCCGGTAAAGATGCAGGACGGACAATACGGATATGCACAGACGCATGTCTTCCCGATTGAGAAAACCGAGCTTGTGAAATGTGTGCTGCGAGCAACATCGACAGAAAGCTCGATCGTTTTGGATACTAAGGAACGGATTTATACCGTCATTACGCCAGGTTCCTCGAATCCGGGAGTTGGTAATATGACGCCGAAAAAAGGTCCTCTGACGATTGAAAGTGCTGTTGAACTTCGGGATAACTCGGCCAAAGCATCCTTCAAGACACCGCGGAACGGCGTTGTAAAGATTAGTGTGACTTCCAACAGATCAGGGAAGGTCAGTTACAAGTTGGGATGCGGCCTCGGACGTCAATGGGTCGGTGAATTGACGCTCAAAAAGAAGGGTTTGGATAAATATGGAAAATCACGCTCCCATGCTTTCCCGGTGAAGAAAACAATGTTGGTGAAGTGCACTCTGCAAGTGACTGCCAAGAACGGTGTTTTTGCGAGAAGCACAACGCAAAAGCAGTATCAAGTCGTTGAAGCGATCGTTGAATAATAGATCAAAATAAACATGAAACACATCTGTCTTAAGGGGGACTTGCTCTGTAACAGCTGTTGCAGAGGGGCAGGTGTGAAACCCCGAGCCGGAGCTTTGAAAACCGGCTCGGGAGATCTCGTTTTCGCTGCTTTAACGAACTGAGTGTCATTGACCGGTTAAATATTTGAACGGATTGAACTTGAAATCCGACAAAGGAGTATTATCGCCAAATTTATTTGTGAGCAGAGCGATAAACTGAGCTGAGTTGTATGTGTAAGGGCTTCATTTCAGTCATACAAAAATGAGGAAATAAAAAATGACGACAAGTTTATTTGAAAAAATCGGAGGGGAAGCGGCTGTTGATGCAGCGGTGAAGGTCTTTTATCACAAAGTACTGGATGACCCGAAAGTCCGGCATTTCTTTGTTGCAACAGATATGGAGGCGCAGCTTGCCAAGCAGAAGAATTTCCTAACATACGTTTTTGGTGGCCCCATCCAGTATAAAGGAAAAAGCTTGCAGGCCGCCCATGCTCCTCTCGTGAAGGATGGTTTGAATTTAGGTCATTTCAATGTTGTTGCCCGGCATTTGCGAGACACCCTCGAGGAGCTAGAGGTTTCGCCCTTGTATGTTGACATGGTGATGGAAATTGTCGCTGGCACACAGGAAGATGTGCTCGGCGGTTAAGCCAAATCAGCCTGCCAGCGACCGGCAGAGACTTCCGTCCCGATAAGCGAGAGAAGAAGGCAGGTCATTGCTTCAGCAAGGCGGGTGGAGGGACGGTCTTTCAAGTGCCCGATAAACAACCGGCGACTGAGGATAGGATCTACAATAGGCCTCGCATGTAGCGTGCCGGATGTTAGATAGTCCGACACAAAAACGTGCGGGGCCAGTGTACAGCCAAATCCGGCAAGCAAGCCCGTCATAATACCGTTCACAGAGTTCAGCTGAAGCGGGACACGTGCTTCCAGTTTGTTAAGCAGGCCTGGCCTGTCGATCACCGCCCTTGTTGAAACGCCTTGCCTTAACAACAAAACGGGCAGATCAATCAAATTTTCAAATGTCATTTCCTGGTCAGATTTCCCAATGATATCGGTTTTACCGACACACAGAACTTCTTCACTCAGAACCGGTTGCATGGTGATCCGGTCATCTTTTTGTGGGTTATAAAAGAGCGAAATATCCACATCTGCTGATATGAGATTGGCAAAGGTTCCGCCAGACAGGCTTTCAACCACCGAAAGCCTGACATTCGGAAAGTCCTGCAGAACTGTCTGCATGAGCGGTAAACCAATCGCCTTCATGACGGAATAGGGCAGACCAATGGCAATATCTCCGGCCACATGCTCTGATTGTTGCCGGATATCTTGCTCCGCTGACTTGACAGCGCGCAGAATAAGCTTCGCATGTTCATAAAGTTTGATGCCAACGGCTGTCGGCTCCATCCCCCGTGGTTTTCTGAGAAAGAGAGTGACGCCAAGCTCGTTCTCCAGATTGGCCAAATGATGGCTGATCGCAGATTGTGCCACGTTGCAATGGCTGGCGGCATGGGACAAATTTCTCTGTTCGAAGATAGCAGCGTAATAGGTGAGTTGACGAATATCCATTTTATCAATCTAGAAAATAGAACGTTTTGATCAAAAGATTATATTTTTAAGAACGGTTGGTTGGCAATAGCCTATAGAAAACAATATCTGATCTTTACCTGAGTTTTTGAAATATGACCGCTTCTCTTCCCCTTGATGGCATCCGCATTATCGAAATGAGCCATATGGTCATGGGGCCAGCCTGCGGCATGATCCTCGCTCAGCTTGGCGCCGAGGTGATCAAGGTGGAACCTCCCAAGGGTGATAAGACCCGGGATTTACGGGGAATGGGAACATCTTTTTTTCCGCTGTTCAATCGGGGTAAGAAAAGCGTCATTCTGGATTTAGGCCTGGAAAAAGATCGGCAGAATTTCGACAGGCTTCTGTCAACGGCGGATGTCTTTATCGAAAATTTTAAAGATGGCAATCTCACCCGGCAAGGACTGGACGCTGAAGATTTACAAAACCGCTATCCTGAATTGATCATTGCCGGACATAAGGGATTTCTGTCTGGACCTTATGAACATCGGCCTGCGCTGGATGAAGTGGTTCAGATGATGGCGGGTCTCGCCATGATGACCGGTTCGCGAGAACGTCCGATGCGTGTTGGATCCTCTGCCAACGATATTATGGGAGGCATGTTCGGCGTTATCGGAATTCTGGCGGCGTTGTGGGAGCGGGAGAAAACAGGCCGCGGGAAAAATATCCGGATCGGTTTGTTTGAAAACTGCCTTTTCATGGTGGCTCAGCATATGGTGCAGTTTGATATGACGGGCATCCCGTCAACTCCCATGCCCGAACGGACGCATGCCTGGCCGGTCTACGATATTTTCACCACTGCCGATCGACAAAAGGTTTTTATTGGCGTGGTGACGGAAGGCCACTGGAAAGCTTTTTGTGAAACCTATGACTTGCAGGAACTGTTGGCGGATGAGCGATTGAAAACGGCAACAGATAGAATTGAAGCGCGAAACTGGACGATCCCGCAAGTTGCCGCAAAAGTTGCGCGTGTTCAGGCAGATGAGTTGGTCAGTAAACTGGATGCATTGAGCATTCCCTTTGCAATGATCAACAGCCCGGAAGATTTGTTCCACGATCCACACGTGTTAAGGGATGGAGGATTGGTGAGCTCGCAAAATGCAGATGGGGCTTCCTTCAGAAGCCCGGCACTCCCGCTGGAGCTGGACGGTGCTGGTCTGGGGGCGGGACTGGATGTTCCTATCTTGGGAGCAGATACAGACGCTGTTCTGGCGGAATTGGAGCGGAGTGCAGAAAAAGAGAGGCTGGCATGAATAGCGTCGATCTCGTTTACCCACCCGAGCAGATTTCGCTACGGGAAGTGGGCTTGAGAGATGGTCTGCAAATGGTCAAAACCTTTCCCTCTACGGCGGGAAAGAAAAGCTGGATAGAGCAGGAAAATGAAGCAGGTGTCCGGCATTTCGAAGTTGGCTCTTTTCTGCCAGCAACGAAATATCCGATGTTTGCCGATGTCGTGTCGGTTATTGATCTTCTGAGCAGATTGCCGGGCACACATGGCGCGGCGCTGGCACTGAATAAAAGAGGCACGATTGATGCTCTCGAAAGCGGTGTCCCGGAAATTGGTTGCGTAGTCTCCGCAACGGAAGAGCATAACCAGGCCAATACAAGACGCAGCCGTTCAGAGACACTGTCAGAAGTCCAAAATCTTTGCCGGCTTCGCGATGCTTCAAATCATAAACCGCTTGTGAGTGTTGGCATTGCCATGGCATTCGGTTGTTCTATTGCCGGGCGCGTTGATCCATCGGAGGTGCTGAGCCTGGCTGAGAAATGTTATGACGCCGGGGCGGATATTGTCAGTCTTGCTGATACTGTCGGTTATGCAGGACCCAGGCAGGTCGCTCAGCTATCCAATGACTTGAGGAAACTAACAAACGGACGCATCTTTGGTGTGCATCTGCATGACACCCGTGGCATGGGTATCGCTAATGCGGCGGCGGCGTTGGATAACGGGGCGCGTATTCTGGATGGTGCGATGGGGGGATTGGGCGGTTGTCCCTTTGCGCCCAACGCAACCGGCAATGTTGTGTTTGAAGATCTTGTCTTTTTGTGTGAAAGCAGTGGTTTCCAAACAGGTATTAATCTGGAAAAACTTATCAAAATTCGCACACTTATTGCCGAAGAAATGCCGACAGAGCCGCTCTATGGCGCGCTTGCAAAGGCGGGATTGCCGATTACCGGAAAAACCAACTTATAATTCAAATCAAAAAACCAATAGGGAGAGAAACGATGAAAAAAATTGTAGGATTAACAGCAGGTCTAATCGCGGCTGCTGCAGCTTTGGGCTCGGTGTCGTCAGCAAGTGCCGCAACAGAAATGCGTTGCAGCCACCAATTGCCACCCGCCCATCATATTGCCAAGGTCATTGACAAATGGGCTGCTGAAATCGAGACGCTTTCTGCTGGCGAGATTGATGTGCAGGTGTTTGGAGCCAACAGTCTGACCGGTGCCAAACAAAATGCAACTGCCGTTGCCAAGGGCGATATTGATTGTGCGTTTTCCATCAATCCACAATGGGGTAAAACCTTGCCGCTGATGAATGTGACCCTTGGCCCATTCGCTGTCAGTGGTCTGGACACATTGAAAAAGTGGGATGGATCAGAGGCTGCTAAATTCCTTGAAGAGAAGTTGATGACAAAAGGCGTTAAAAACGTCACATGGCTTTTCACAACACGCAGTACTGCCATTACTTCCAGCGGCAAAGCTCTGATCAAGCCAGCCGACTTTGATGGCGTCAAAATTCGTGGCCTTGGCCCGGTTCCGGATTCTGGATTTGTTGCCATGGGCGCAGCTCCGTCAGCTATGTCCGGGAGTAAAGTCTATCAAGCATTGTCAACAGGTGTCATTGATGCCGGTTTGACTGATGTCTCTGCGGCTGTTTCTCGTAAATATTTCGAAGTGCAGGATCATGTAACAGTGTTGCCGCTCTTCAGCATCTACTTCCACGGATATGTGAACCCCAAATGGTATGACGGCCTGTCTGCCAAAGGAAAGTCTGCCGTTGATGAAGCGGGTAAAAAAGCAGCGATGTGGGCAATTGAGGCCTCAGAAGCTTCTGCGGCAAAAGCACCAGCACAGCTCGAAGCCAAAGGCATGAAAGTGCATATTGCTAGCGATGCTGACATGGCGGCTTTGAAAGCCAAAATGGCACCGGCTTTTGATAAGGCTTTCGGAGATGCATCCGGCGCTGATGGCCGGAAACTTCTAGAACTAATCGGCAAATTGTAAGGCATTATTGCTTCATGAAAATGAACGATGAGGCGGAGAAGGGGGAGAAAATTTCCCTTTCTCTGCCAAGCCGAATAATTGGCTCATTTGCCTTTATTGCCTCGGTCTTGAGTGCCATTCTTGTAGTTTTGACGCTGAGCATAACCGGCTATAGCGTTGTGCAACGTTATGTTTTTGGCAAACCTTTGACCTGGACGGACGAACTTTCCGGATTTCTGGTGGTGGCAATCGTTATGCTGGGCGCTGCGGAAGCACTACGGCGCGGCGATCATATCAGTGTCGATTTGCTTTCATCCAAAGCAACGGGTCTTTTAAAGAAAATAGTCGATCTTTGGGGATATGCATCAACAGCCTTTGTTGCGGCCGTTCTGATCATAAGTGGATGGGCCGCCGTTGAATTTTCCTGGAACATTGGTGTTTATTCCGACGGTTATCTAGAAGCTCCTTTATGGATCCCTCAATCCTTTATTCTGATCGGTGGAGGATTGCTGTTCTTGCTCGCTTTAACAGGCCTCTTTGATCTTCTCTTTGGAAAGCGGGCGGACAAGTGACGACGTTTCTTATTCTGTGTATTCTGATCGCCCTTCTTCTCACAGGGATGCCGATTTTTGCGGGACTCGGGCTTGCCTCCATTGCTATCATGTTAGTGATGGAAGGCAGTATTTCCAGCGTAGCTGATACAGTTTTTGCCAAGCTGGATAACGGGCTTCTCACTGCTATTCCCATGTTTGCCTTTATGGCGCATGTGATGATCAAGTCCAAAGTGGTCGATGATCTATATGATGCCGCCAATGCCATGGTTGGTCATCTTAAAGGCGGCCTGGGAGTTGCAACGGTTCTGTCCTGCACGATTTTCGCGGCGATATCCGGCTCTTCCGTTGCAACAGCACTGACCATCGGATCCAGCGCCATTCCTCAAATGCAGCGCTTTGGCTATCGGCCCCGGGATGCTTATGGTGTGATTGCAGCAGGCGGCACATTGGGAATATTGATCCCTCCGTCCGGCCCGTTGATCCTGTATGCGATTGTTACCGAGACATCCATCGGGGCCCTGTTCATGGCAGGTTTTATTCCCGGTATCCTGATGGCCTTGATCTTTGCTCTGTATTGCATGTCACAAGCCTATTTCCAGAAAAACCAGAAAAGCACGCCTTGGATCGGCTGGAAAGAATGTGCAGGCGCGCTTAAAAGGTCCGTTTGGTCATTGCTCATGCCTCCTCTGGTTCTGGGCGGTATTTATTCCGGTGTTTTTACAGCGTCTGAGGCCGCGTCCATCGGGTGTATTTATGCCTTGCTGATCGGCGCTCTGGTCTATCGGAATTTCGGTTTGAAAGAACTTGCGGAGACTGCTTATGAAACCGTGCGCACAACAGCGATGCTGTTTATGATTTTGGCGGCGGCGGCCATGTTTGGTCATGCAGTCACCATCATTAGACTACCCATCGAACTGATGGAAAGCGTGACTGCCATGGGACTTTCTCCACTGGCTTTCATTCTTGTTGTGATGCTGGTGATATTTATACTTGGCATGTTTCTGGAAACCATTTCCATTATCCTGATTACAACCCCGATTATCCTGCCTGCATTGATCCAGCTGGATATAAACCTCATCTGGTATGGCATTCTGCTGATGATCAATCTGGAACTGGCATTGATCACGCCTCCTGTGGGCATGAATTTATTTGTCATAAAGGGCATTGCCAATGCGCCGCTTGCAGAGGTGATCCGAGGATCTATTCCTTATGTTTTGTTGATGATCCTGGGGCTTGCGCTGGTGATGATTATTCCGGGGCTGGCCTTGTGGTTACCGGAACTGGCGGGGTTCGGTCGATAAAAGTTAAGCTCGATTTGTCGGTTTGATCTCCTCCTGTTCGTCTTTAAAGCACTACTCGAACAGGAGGAATAAACATGTCAATTCAGATTACAGCACTTTATGCATCCATCATGGGCCTGATTTTTATCGGGCTGACGACTTATGTCGGTTTGCTGCGGGGTAAAACCGGGATCAGCATTCTGCATGGGGACAATATGCAACTGGCGGAACGGATCCGGCGCCAGGGTAACTTTACAGAAATGGTTCCCCTTGCCCTGATTATGATGGGGCTTGCGGAAATGAGTGGAGCGAGTGCGCTCTGGCTTCATCTGATGGGTGGTATTCTGGTTATTGCGAGACTGGTTCACCCGTTTGGCATTCATGCTGATAACCCAGGCGCTGTATTGCGGGTGGTCGGTGCCGCGGGCTCACTTCTTACAATATTGATTGCAGTGATTTATATTTTACGACCTTATACTGGCTGGTAAATAAAATTCAGACCCCATGTCGATTTGGAAAAGATCGGATCGTCTCATTTATACAGGTGATTTTTTTTATCTGCATTTACCAACCAGGAGGCTCACTATGAAATATATGGCACTTATCTTCTCGAATGAAAAAACAGACCCAGCCTATGGCACACCTGAAGGGGGAAAGTTAATCCAGGATTATATGACTGTAACCGCCAAATTCCAGGAAGATGGCGTGATGGTAAGCGGGGATGCATTAGAGGGAGTAGCAACGGCGACAACGGTGAAGGTTCGGGACGGGAAAGTGGAAACGATGGACGGTCCTTATGCTGAAACCAAGGAGCAACTCGGGGGGTATTATGTCTTTGACGTGGAAAGCCTGGATGAAGCTCTCAAATACGCTGCCATGATTCCGTCGGCAAAAAGCGGGACGATCGAAGTCCGGCCAATCATGGAATTCGACGAATAGGATTGAAGCGGCGCCATGGCAGATCAAACGGATATTGAACACGTTGTTCGTCGGGAATGGGGCCGCCTTTTATCAAGTTTAATCGCTTATTTGCGGGATTTTGAGCTGGCAGAAGACAGCCTTCAAGATGCTCTTGAATCTGCGATGAAGCACTGGCAGAAAAATGGTATGCCACGCTCACCCTATGCCTGGCTTTTGCAGACCGCACTGCGAAAAGCCATCGATCGCATCCGCCGGGATATCAATTTCAAAACCAAACAAGATGATTATGCCTATCTATTGGAACTGGAGGCAACAGAGGGGCAGGAGGATCTTGAAAAAGCAGCGATACCGGATGAGCGGCTTCGCCTGATTTTTACCTGCTGTCACCCCGCACTCGAAGAGAAGACAAGAATTGCATTGACCTTGCGAACCCTGGGCGGCTTGACAACACGGGAGATTGCCCGTGCGTTTCTGGATAAAGAAGATGCCATGGCGCAGCGTTTGGTTCGTGCAAAGCGAAAAATCCAAAAGGCAGGGATCCCATATAAAATCCCGGATCATGAAGAATTGCCTGATCGGCTGGAATCGGTTTTAAATGTGCTATATCTGATTTTTAATGAAGGATATGCGGCTTCCTCCGGATCAAAACAGATCAGAATTGACTTGTGTAATGAAGCGATCCGCTTGACGCAAACTATTTCGCGTCTCAAGCCAGACGAGCCGGAAATAAAGGGATTGTTGGCGCTTATGTTACTTAATCACTCCCGCCGTGCTGCGCGTTCCAGTGAGGCGGGGGTGTTTATATCGTTGGAAATGCAGGACCGGCTGCAGTGGGACAAGGCGCAAATTCAAGAGGGTGTGGGTCTGATAGAAGAAGCATTGCGGGGAGGGGGGCTTGGAAAATATCAGATTCAAGCAGCAATCAGCGCTGTGCATGCAGAAGCAACAACATTTGCCGAAACTGGCTGGTCAGAAATTGCTTTGCTTTATGAGCAGTTATACGAGTTCCAGCCAACGGCTGTTGTGACGCTAAACTATGCTGTGGCTCTTTCATATGCCGGGGCGGTCGCCAAGGCGTTGAGCCTGCTTGAAACCGTCAAAGCCGATCTTGAGCAATATCAGCCATTTTACGCTGCACAAGCAGATATATTGCGGCGATGCGGTGAGACGGAGCAAGCGCGCATCGCTTACCGTCAGGCTCTTGAGTTATCCGGAAACAGCTCTGAACAGGATTTCCTGAGCCAGATGTTATCCGAGTTGTAGATCCGTATCGTTTGTCATTGTGTCCCAAAAAAGATCGAGATCGTCCTGTCTCTTATAAAAGTGGCGATTTCAGCCCGACATTTGATATAAATGTCGTAAATTGAGGGCTCAGATTATGGAAACACTCTCGTCACTATTATCAGAAATTCGATCCTGCACTCTTTGCGAAAGTCAGCTGGATGCAGGGGTTCGGCCCGTTGTTCAGGCAGCTTCTTCGGCGCGCGTTCTTGTAGTGGGGCAGGCCCCGGGCAGGCGCGTGCACGAAACCGGTATCCCTTTTAATGACCCTAGCGGCGATCGCCTGCGCGATTGGATGGGAATTAACCGGGAGACTTTTTATAACGAAGACAAGGTTGGGATCATTCCCATGGGTTTTTGCTATCCGGGCACAGGAAAATCAGGAGATTTTCCGCCCCGCCCTGAATGTGCAGAAGCTTGGCGGGCAAGACTGATGAAACAGATGACAAATGTGGAGCTGACTTTGATTATCGGTCAATATGCCATGGACTGGCATCTTGGCAAAACACGCAAGAAAACTGTAACCGAAACAGTGAAAGCGTGGCAGGAATATTGGCCTGAAAGCCTTGTTTTGCCGCATCCAAGTCCACGCAACAATATTTGGCTAAAACGCAATGCCTGGTTTGAAAATGATATCTTACCAGTCTTGAAGAAGGCTGTTCACGCCTTGATCTAACAAAAGGCAAAATCATGGATTGATATTTTTTCTCTTGTCAAAAACAGCGTCTTTGGAGCATTTTTGACCATATGAAGAAAATTGCTATTTTAACATTGGATGGTCTTTTTGACAGCTCGCTCGCTGTCACGTTGGATATTCTTAAAAGTGCACAGAAGATTCATGACACATATTGCAAAGGCACTGTGTCAGTAGATGTCGTTATTTGCAGTCCACACTCTCACAAGCGGTTAAAAACAGGCGCCAGCCTGGAACTTATTGCACATGCCTGTATCGATGAGATCGAGGAGGCGGATTATGTCATTGTTCCTGGGCTGGGCTTACAAGATCCGGCTCAGATAGAGGATATTCTTGACTCGAAAGAGGGGACAAAAGCAGTCAATTTCCTAGCCGAAATGCATAAGAAAGGGGCAACGGTAACGGCTTCCTGTTCAGCCGGGTTTTTAGTGGCAGAGGCCGGGATTTTTGACGGGCAGCACGCGACGACAAGTTGGTGGCTTTCAGATCAGTTTTCAGCCCGCTACCCCGATATTATATTGCAGACAAAGAGATTACTTGTCTCTGGCCCTGGTTATATATGTGCGGGTGCGGCGATGGCACAGGCAGACCTAATGATGGCCGTCATTCGGGAGGTTTTCGGGGCAGAAACAATGCGGCTAACGGCCAATTTTCTTCTGATTGATCAGCGAGAGTTTCAGTCACAATATATTCTGTCGGGCCTTATTACGCATCGACATCCGGAGATCGCGAAAGCGGAACAATGGGTTCGTGAGAATATCAAAAGGGAGTTTTCAGTGCGGGAGCTTGCTGATGTTGTGGGTATGAGTTCACGGACTTTTTCCCGCCGTGTTGAGCAAGCGCTTGGTATCAGTCCAGTCAAATTCGTGCAGCAATTGCGCCTTGAGAAGGTGATCCATCTTCTGGAGACGACACAACAATCTTTCGAGGTGATTGCGACTGAAGTTGGTTATTCGGATACCTCTTCTCTCAGGCGATTGTTACTTCGGGCGACGGGAAAAACACCCAGTAAATTTCGGAAGGGGAATTATTCAGAAAACTTGGCAAAAAAAGCCATAAAAGTGTCAAATTAGACACTGGATGGTAATTGTTTAACATCTGATAGTGGGGCTGTTCGATTGTCGAACGACACGGGAACGTTCCCAGCAGACCAGGAATCCAAAATGCCAAATGTATTTGTAAAAATCCCTGAAGGTATCTTCACAAAATCTCAGATAGATCAAATCGGAACAGGTATTACCAAAGCCGCCAATGCAGCTGAAGGAATACCGGATAACCCGGAAAATCAGCGGCTGACTTGGATATTGGTTGAGGAGGTTGCATCGAGCCAGATCTATATCGGTGGTAACCAGGTTGTTCCGCATGCAATTCCGGTTATTGTCCAATTTCATGCGCCGGAAGGTGTGCTCGATGCTGATCGCCGCAAAATCGCGGCTGAAAAAGTCCATGCCGCGATTTTAGACGCCGTTGACGCAGACCTCCATCCGCGTATTGCCTCTTCCTGTATGATGGCGGACGTTCCGGAAGGGCATTGGGGCGGAAACGGCGCCATCATGACACTGAACAAAATTGCGGCGGTGGTCGGCTATACGCATTTAACCGACCGTCAGGCAAGTTGAGAATACTGATTATATTTCCAGGCGGGTAAGTTGGAAGATTTCTCGCCTGAACTGAAATGTCTGCATCTCGCCTTTAAAAGACAATGAGTCTGCTAATTTCTTACCCAAATAAAAGTCTTGAACCTCTAGTCACTGGAGACATTATGGTATGTGGGACTGTAAATACGGAGATTTTTGCTTATGTCCCATGATTATCTTGCAGAGACCCCAATTCTTGATTTTCACAGCGAGAGTGTCCAGACACTTATCCTTGAAAATGAGTGGAAGGATCTTTCGGATGGACAGAAAATAGGGGCTGCCTATGATTTTGTTCGAAATGAAATTCTGTTTGGTTACAACGCTAAGGATGCGCTATCTGCCTCACAAATCCTGAAAGATGGATTTGGTCAGTGTAACACCAAGGGAACGTTGTTGATGGCGTTGTTGCGTGCATTGCACATTCCTTGCAGGCTGCATGGCTTTACGATCGATAAGAAACTACAGCGGGGAATTGTACCGGAACTGGTTTATCCCATTGCACCAAAGAACATTATCCATTCATGGGTGGATGTCAGGTTTGATGGACGGTGGATTAACCTTGAGGGTTTCATTCTTGATCAGGCAATTTTAACGGCGCTGCAAGCCAAATTCCCGGACCGTTCTTCTCTTTGTGCGTATGGTGCGGGAACGGAGTGCTTGCAATCGCCCAATGTCGAATGGACGGGAACAGACACCTATATTCAGAAAACCGGCATTAATCAGGATTTTGGTCTTTTCGATAGTCCGGATGACTTGTACGCAAAATATCAGCAGCTTTCTGGCCTGAAGGGTTGGCTCTACTCCCATATCATTCGCCATTGGATGAACCGTCGCGTTGAAAGGATGCGCAAGGGCATTATTCCCGCGATCCCCAGTGATGAAATTAGCTTTGAAAAGACGAAAAGCAAGTCTGTTCCGGTCTCGAAGCCCACTAAGGCTGGTCACTAACTGTTTGCCGTCCTTCTCCGCCAAAGCGGGTTGCGAAGAAACCGATGAGCAGGCCGACAATTGCCCCTTCCGCAGTAAACCAGAAGGGGTTTTGAAACAAGCCGTCAGGTCCGAATACTGTCGTCATGATTTGGGTCAGCTGGTCATAAATAAACAGGGTTAGTGTAAAATTGAGCCAGGCTCCAATAACTGGAGCTCGTATATACCAGGGCAGGGGTAAATTCAAAATAGGATGCCAGGAAAAAACGCCATAAACACCGATGACGGCACCAACCGATGCGTACCACAACACAATAGCGGCACGAAACATCACACCGGTGTTCGGCGCGATGTAGGTCAGCAGAATTGCGCCGATCAAACCGACCAAAAGTCCAATGCCTTTGCCAATGGAAATACGGGTAACGAGAGAGGGGTTCAAGAACATAACTCATTCCTTCCGTGTATTGTTTTCTGATCTTAAAAAAAGGACTGGAAGGGTGAAATGATCTTGATCAAATATGGAAGGTCGGCAAGCCCTTTTACCGTTTATGAGATTTCCTGTAAGATGCAGGTGTGGTGCCCAGCCAGCCGATAAAAGCCCGGTTGAAAGTCGAGGGGTCATGGTATCCGATCAGCGGTGCAATATCTGTGAGTGAAAGGTCTGTGCTGATCAAATATGTACAGGCAAGATGACAGCGTACATCCTGCTGAATATCGCGAAAACTGGTTCCCTCTGCCCTGAGTCTGCGCCGTAAAGTACGTGTCTCCAGATGCAAGATGTCAGATGCTTTGTTCATATCAAAGGATCGACCCCTGTTTTCCAGGATCAATCGGCGGATGCGATCTGTCAGGCCGGTGGATTTCTTCATGCGGGAAAGGATTTTCTCGCAATGCTGACGATAGGGAACAGAGTGTCCGAGGTGAGAAATATCAAGGGGGGCAAGGGCAATAGTGCGGGGGATAACCAATTGATTATCGGCTTGATCAAAGGAAACTCCGATCCCAAGTGTCTTTTCGTAAAGTGCCCCATTCTCAGGTCTGCGGCGGGTGAGCCGGAGGCTTGTTCCGGGAAGTGATCCCCCTGTCAATTCCCGGGATCTCTTCAAATTGGCCGAGAAAAACAAATCCAGAAACAGATCAGGTATATCTGGCCAAACTGGTGGATATTTGTATGTCAGGGTCAGGCTACTGTCGGTTAATTCAAGGAGAGCTGCATCAACGGGCTTCTCTTGCAGGATCCAGAGATGTTTCAGCATCAGGCGATGTGATGCCATCAAAGTTGGCGCGTTTACAAGGGCATAGCCCAGAACACCATAGGAGAAAGTGCTGGCCCGGTTGCCGATCAGCAAACCCAGGAACGGCTCGTTGCATTTTTCATTCGCATAGCGAGCCAATTGATGAAGCCTCTCCAATCTGTCCAGGGATTTTATATGAGATAAAACGACACTGGTCGGGATGTTCCGTTCTTTCAGGAAATCCAGAATATAGGCCTCAAATGCCAATTGTCTGATCATGTCCGATTTTGCCTGCTTATTTGTCCTCTTTTGCCCTTTCATCAAAATGAGAATGACGGAAAATTGGGATCACAACAACTAAGAACGGGGATTTACATGACCAGCATGTCTGGACCATACGCGCCTGATGCAGAAATTATCAAAATTGCCGAGCGTTTCTCGGCTGAATGTGCGGAACGCTCCTCTGAATTTGAGGAACAGGGATTTGTCTCCCAGGATCTGGTTGATCGTATCGCAGCGACCGGTTTGTACCGTCTGTGTAATCCAGAAGAATTTGGCGGAATGGAGCGTTCTCCCGTTGATTATGCTGGAGTAACTGAATATCTCGCACGGTTTGACGGCTCTGTTGCCTGGGTGGTGTTTATCGGAATTACATCAGCCCTTTCAATGGATACACTGCCTGAAGAGACTGCTAAGGGCCTGTTGCTGTCCAATCCCGGTGCCATTACCGCCGGTGTTTTTGCTCCCATGGGGCGGGCGATACCTTGCACTCAGGAGGGGCGCAACGGATATCGTCTGACCGGACAGTGGCAATGGGGATCAGGATCGCGCAATGCGACCTTTATTTCTGGTGGTGGATTTGTGACCGACGAGGCGGGAGAGATACAGAAGCATCCAAACGGTGCGCCGAACCAACGGTCCTTCTTTATGCGGACCGAGGAAGTGGAGCTGCTGGATACCTGGCATGTAATGGGACTTAAAGGAACCGGATCAACAGATTTCAGGGTTAAAGATCTGTTTGTACCCGAAGAAATGACATTTGATGCGATGCGGATGAATGTTCCCACAGGTCCCATTCATACTTTTCCGATTTTCGCCTTTCTGGGGGTGGGGATTGCCGCGGTGGGGTTGGGGCTCGCCAGGGCAACGATTGATGAACTGGTAAGTTTTGCTGCCGCTAAAACACCGCAGGGCAGTAACAAGCCGCTGGCCTTGAAACCGTCAACCCATCAAAAGGTTGCAGAGGCGGAAGCGGATTTAAGGGCGGCAAGGCTGTATTTGTATGATGCCATCGGGCGCACCTGGGACAAGGCGGAGGCGGACGTGAAGCCATCGGTAGAAGACAGGCGCGATATCCGCCTAGCGACCACTCATGCCATGCAGGCTTCTCTTCGGGTGGTCGACAGCATGTATAACCTGGGTGGGGGAACCTCTGTCTATCTGAAATCTCCGTTGCAGCGTCATTTTCGTGACATTCATGTGGCCAGTCAGCATATGATGGTGAGTGAGGCAACACTGGAGCTCATCGGCCGGCTTTTTGTCGGGATCGAGACGAATACGGCTCAGCTTTAAAAGCAGCCTGTATATGCAGGCTTGAAGAGTTGTTAAAAATTCCGATATGCTGACATCATACAGACAGACACCCGCACAGTGCGGATTTAAATAAAGAACAGGAATAAAAAACGTGTCAAACAAACTGGACAAACTCTTTACAGCCTATACATCGCCAAAACTCAATCTGGCCAATCGCCTGGTGATGGCACCGATGACCCGCTATTTTTCGCCGGATGGGGTGCCAGGTCAGAATGTTGCCGATTACTATCGCCGCCGGGTAGAAGGAGGCACCAATCTCATTATCACGGAGGGCACCGTGGTCAATGATCCGGTAGCCTCTCCCCATCCTAATGTCCCGCATCTATATGGTGAGAAAGCGCTTGCCGGTTGGGCCAATGTGGTGAAAGCCGTTCATGAGGCAGGCGGTAAAATCATGCCGCAAATCTGGCATGTGGGAATGGCACGTCGGGCCAATGAGGCACCGAACCCGGAGCTGCCCAATGCAGGCCCATCCGGCATATTGCATAATGCCAAGAAAATTGCCGAGCCTCTGACTGAAGAAGAAATCGAAACGCT
Organism: Sneathiella sp.; assembly: GCA_039975135.1. GTDB lineage: Bacteria > Pseudomonadota > Alphaproteobacteria > Sneathiellales > Sneathiellaceae > Sneathiella. The sequence continues at coordinate 161,826 of JBDWHS010000028.1, forward strand.
TGTTGCTTCTTATGCCCAGTCTGCCAAGGCGGCGCAGGAGATCGGGTTTGATGGCGTTGAGATCCATGGAGCCCATGGTTATCTGGTGGATCAGTTCTTCTGGGAGCAGATGAACCGCCGGGAAGATCAATATGGTGGGGATCAGGTTCGACGGACTTCTTTTGCAGCTCGTATCGTGGCGGCCATCCGCGAGGCCACCGGAGAGGATTACCCGATTGTCTTCCGCTTTTCGCAGTGGAAGCAGCAGGATTATGATGCCAAACTTGCCCGCACGCCCGAAGAACTGGCAGCCTTCCTTAAACCGCTCGTTGATGCCGGTGTGGACATCTTCCATTGTTCCACTCGCCGGTATTGGGAGCCGGAATTTGAAGGCAGTGATTTGAATTTGGCCGGCTGGACTAAGAAACTGACAGGATTGCCGACCATAACAGTGGGCAGCGTTGGTCTGTCACGGGACATGATGTCATCGTTCAAGGGGGAAGACTCCGGCACGCGCAGCATCGATGATTTGGGCGACCGCCTTGAGGCAGAGGAATTCGATCTTGTCGCGGTGGGCCGCGCCCTTATTCAGGATGCAGACTGGCCGACCAAAATTCGCGAAGGCAGAACCGACGAGTTGGAAGATTACTCCCCCAAAAAACTTGCGGAATTGGTCTGAGCGTCCTTAATAACACAGAAAAGCCGTCTCCCCGTGAGGCGGCTTTTTTATGAGTTAGGCGTTGCGTTCTTGGTCAAGAGAGGGAGCAAGGCGTCCAATTTGGCAGAATGATACTCTGCTCGCCAGACCAATAATGTTTTGATAGCCGCATATGAACCGGACAGGGGATAGGGTCGCAAGCCATCTCCAATGCTGATCATATCAAGGACAGATTTTGGCACTACCGCATAGCCGGTTCCGGCGGACACGCAGGACAGAATGGCCAGATAGGAACTGACCGACAGAATGGTACCCGGTGCGATCCCGTTTTCCAGCTGCCAGCGCTCCAGATACCGCCGGTAAGCACAGCCTGCTTCAAAGGCGATGAGAGAACAACCGTTCAAGATCGAAAAGTCGTTGAGAGGGGGATAGCTGGCAGGTGTTACCAGGATCAGTTCTTCTTCAAAAACTGGCAGAGTTTGAAACGCTGTATCCGTGACAGGCTCTGCCAGCAATGCAATATCGATTTCGTATTTATACAAGCGGTTCAGGAGGCCGCCCGCGGTATCCGTTTTCAGGACAACCTCCACATTCGGGTATTGGGCATGATAGCGAGAGAGAATGTCGGGCAACCGTGCAGCTGCTGTACTTTCCATGGCGCCAATGGCAAAGCGGCCACTGGGCTGGCCTGCATCCAGTGCTTCCGATGTTTCCACCGATAACAGATGAAAACGCTCTGCATAATCAAGGAGGAGTTGCCCGTCTGCCGTCAGAGTGAGGCCGCGGTTCTGCCGCCGAAACAAGGATTTTCCCACCGCTTCTTCAAGCTGTTTAATTCGGGTGCTGATGTTGGATTGAACCCGGCCCAGTCGGTTGGCTGCGCGTGAAACACTGCCTTCCATTGCAACCGTTCTGAAAATCTCCAGTGCCTGAAGGCTCATATTCTGCATGGCATGTATCCTTTGATGACAAGATCGCCTTAATATATATCTTAAAACAAGAAACCCAATATCAATTTAATTCATTTTTCTATATATCAAAAATCAGGCACACTCTGTACTCTCATCATTAACGGGGCTGTCAATGCCAGAAGTAACAACAGAAAAAAAGCCAATCTCAACGTTCCGCATTGCGGTAATGGGATTTCTGTCACTGGCCCTTGCCATGGGCATTGGACGCTTCGTCTTTACGCCATTGCTCCCCCTGATGCAGGCAGACGGATTGATCAGTGTCAGTGAAGGTGGACTGATTGCCGGGCCGCATTTTCTGGGTTATTGGTTGGGAGCAGTATTAGCAGCTCGCCTGCCATTTGCACCCAAAGCGGTCTTGCAAATCTCGTTGGTGGTGATTGCGCTGAGTACGCTGGCCATGGGGCTCACGGAGAACTTCTCCTCCTGGATTGTCCTACGCTTTCTGGCAGGCTTACTCAGCGCCTTTACACTTGTGATGATCAGTGGTTATTACGTGAACACTTTGGCGGAGGCCGGGGAGACGAGTAAGCAGGGGTGGGTTTTTGCCGGTGTGGGAGGCGGTATCGCCTTTTCTGGAATCGGAACACTTGCCATCATGATCATCGGTCTGGACAGCAAGATAAGCTGGCAGATTTTTGGGATTGCAGCGCTTGTGCTTGGTATTTTCCTAATCCTGTTTATGGGGCCTGAGATTCCCCGGAAACGGGTACGACGGAGCGTTCGTGCAGGCAAGCCGACACCACTCAACTGGCGTAATATCATTGCTTATGGGGCAACGGGTCTCGGCTATATTATTCCCGCAACCTATTTGCCGGTGATGGCAAAAGAGATCATCAATGACCCACTGGTTTTTGGATGGAGTTGGCCCATTTTTGGCGCGGCGGCTTGTTTGTCAACCCTGATCGCCGCCCGCCTGCAAGGCCGGTTCAGTAATCTTTCTATCTGGAGGGTCTGTCAGATCATTATGGCAGCGGGATTGTGTCTACCGGTTCTGTTCCCAACTATAACAGCCATTCTGCTCGCCGGCATTTGTGTCGGCGGTACTTTTATGATCATTACCATGATGGGGATCAAGGAAGCGCATCGGACGGCACCTCCCGTTGACGCGCTCCGTCATATCGCCGCCATGACTTCTGCCTTTGCAGCGGGGCAAATGCTGGGTCCGTTTGTTGCCAGCGCGGTGCTGGGGAGCACGGGAGATTTCTCCTATGTACTGCTTGGCACCGGGGCCTTGTTGATTTTTACGGTCGCAGGACTAAAGGAGAAAGGAAGTAAAAAAGAATAGGGAAATTATGCTTTACATGCGCTTATTTAAAAAGAGGCAGTAGGGCTGGATTCTGACGGCGGGCGATATCAATTGCCGTTTCCCCGAACTCACAGGTGATGTCCTGCCGAGCGCCGGCTTTCAGGAGGAGAGTAATCATTTCTTCATTCTCCCGCCTAATCGCATAGTGGAGAGCTGTGAGGCCAAGATCGCCGATGGCATTTACATCAGCGCCTGCCTCAATCAATAAATGGCAGCCATAATTATGCCCCCTATGCATCAAAATATGTAGAGGCGTATCTCCATCGAGATCCCGGCTGTTCAGTTTAATGACCGCCTTCCCGTCTTGCGCAGGAAAGAGGGTGAGTGACGTTGACTGCAGAATTTCCTGCAGGCTTTCTCTGTTCTTTTCTCTTTTGGCCATGAAGTGAAACTACTCCTGATGACTTTTTTGTCACCACTACGACGAGGGCTTGGCGAATGGAGCCTAGCTCTTCTATAGTGATCTTTCAATAATCAAAAAATGGACCAAAAGAATGAAGCTTTATACCTCAATCGGGCCAAACCCCCTCGTTGTGACACTTTTTGCCGCTGAGCGGGGCGTCGAACTGGAGTTGGAAAAAGTCGATCTGCGGGGCGGGGAGAACCGGCAGGAAGCCTATATGAAAATCAATCCCTTTGCCCAGATGCCTGCGCTGGTGCTGGAGGATGGCAGTCTGCTGACCGAAATCACCGTGATCTGCGAATATCTGGACGAGATTTCAGAAGGCGATAGCCTGATTGGTACTAATGCAGAAGGGCGCGCCGATACCCGCCGCTGGGTTCGCTGGGTGGATTTGAATGTCAACGAGCCGCTGACCAATGGTTTCCGCTTTTCTGAAGGTCTGCCTCTGTTTAAAGACCGCATGCGCTGTATCCCGGAAGCAGCGGACGGCCTCAAAGCCTGCGCCCAGGATAAAATGGCCTTCCTCGATGAGCAGATGGATGGCAAGGACTATATCGTTGGGGATCGCTTTACCCTCGCAGATATCCTGCTTTACGCTTTCCTTTCTTTCGGTGCGCAAGTCGGCCAGGCGATCAATCCCGACTTTAAAAACCTCATAGCTTGGTATGAGCGCATGAGTGCCCGTCCAAAAATGAAAGGCTGATGATCACCTGCCGCTTCTTGTCAGAAGCGGCAGGGCCTTTCTTCTTCACCTATAAGCGCCATATCTCCGTTAAACCCTTCAAGGAGAGTCTGATGAAATTACTATCCAGTCTTGTCGTTGCTGCTACCGTTATGATGACGTCCTCAGCCCTTGCCGATGGCCATATCACCTGGAAGTCTGTTGATGAAGAATCCAGGGTAGCCTTTGGCTCCATCAAGAAGAATGTCGCGGGAGAGGTACATCATTTCAACAGCATAGTCGGAACCGTCAAGGAAAATGGCGATGTTTCGATTACCATCGATCTGGCTTCAATTGAGACCAATATTGATATCCGGAACGAGCGGATGATCAAACATGTCTTTCAAGAGGGTAAAGCCACGGCTATCCTTGCTGGTAAGATCAATATGGATGAAATCAACGGATTGATGCCGGGTCAGACTGATGTAATAGAAATCGAGGCCAAGCTTACCTTCGCCGGCATTGAAAATGACATTGATGCCGAAATGCTGGTTGCCCGACTGTCTGAAGATCGCGTCCTGGTTTCCACCGCTGATTTTATCATGCTCTCGACTGAAGATCTTGGCATTGATCCCGGTGTTGATATCCTGAAAAAGCTAGCGGATCTTTCTGGCATTACCCGGGTTACCCCTGTGGCCATCCGTATGGTATTCGAAAAGTAGTCAGTGAAGCGAGGAGGGGCTCAGCGCCAGCTGGATCATCTTCCAGAGAACCTCTCCTGTATTTTCTGGCGCTTACATGCCCGAGATCAGAGGTTAAGGGGCGTGCACGGGTAGCAGCTTTTTACCAAAAGCCGTGCTTTCATAAGAAAATGGCAGACGCAAGCTGAGCGGCGATGCACTTGGCTTTGAGATTGGTTGTCTTATATTCCATTTTAATATTATATTAATTTAAATTAATTAAAACTTTAGTAATATTTATTGCTAAGAGACCAATCTTATGAACCAGGCGCATTTCTTTCGAACCTTTAGTGTCATGTCTCTGTTTTCAATGATCTTGCTAATTTTTCTGGGTTATTTTCTATACAATCAGATACATGCAATCATCTATGATCTCAATCTGGCGAAAAACCGAGAGCAGGCAGAGCGGCTTGCGACCCTGATTTCGATTAATCTGGAAAGTGGTAGAGCGTCTTCAGCCGTTTTGCAGGAAGTTCAGAGAATGCTGGAAAATACCCCTCAAAGTTCTGAGCATTTCGCCTGTATCATAGCGGATCCAGGTAGGGTTATTGCCCATCCCAAACCCTCGAATGTTAACAAAGATACGACGGGCTGGACGATTAACAACGGGATCGAACAGAAAACCTATACCCAGTCTGCCGGGGAAGGGGTTGCTTTTGGTGGCGTTCAGACCCGCGTAGATGGCTCTCAGGATATCACTTATCAAGTGCCAATCAGCACCAAGCCCTGGTCAGTCTGTGTTCATACGGACCTCGACCTGATTGCCGGGCAGACAACGGTTATTATGGAAAGGGTAAGCTGGATTGTTGCGCCAGGCGTCCTTCTGATCACCTTCTTTGGTGCCTTTTATATGTCGCGACGAAAAAAACCAGAGGCGTCTTCTGAGGACTCATTACATCTGGTGTCTTAAGTGACAGTGAGGCGATTGACTGCTTCACTAAGCCTGCCAACCTTGGGCGGACGAGCAGACAGGAAGATCTGAATGGAAAACCTGGAAAAGAAAATCATTCTCGGATTTGGACTTACGAGCCTGGTTTTCATTGCAATGACAATCGTAACCCTTATCCAGGTCAACAGAGTGATTGATACATCGAGATTGATTCAGAATGTCTATGAGCCCTCTATTGTTGCAAATCTCAAACTAACGAGTGCGCTCAACAGGTCGGTTTCCAGCTTGAACCGCTGGACGACCCATCAAGAGGAAACGCATGTTCGAGAGAGGCAAGCCGCTTGGTCGATCGCCGATAAAATGTACAATCAGCTCATTAATTATGCTGCATCCTGGGTTGATGGGGAGCACAGGGCGCTTTTGCAACGTCTCGGGCAGGATCTTGAGAGACTGAGACAGATTCAAGATACGATTGCAGAGGATGCCCATACTGAAAATCGTACAGCAGCTCTGAAGCTTCTGAAGGATCGAAACGCCCCTCTTTCCCGGGAAATAATTGCCAGCCTTCAGAGTATATATTTGCCGCAAAGATGGGAAATGGAACGCATCTTCACACAGGAAGAGAGGCAGGAGCGTATTCTGATAAACACTGCCGTTATTTTCCTTGTACTGGGCGTGGTCGGCAGCATGGCAATCGGTGTTATGTTGGCTCGTGCCGTCCTCCTCCCGCTTAATCGGACAACGAAACTGGCAAGCTCGATTTCGGAAGGCGACTATTCACTCAATGAGCGATTATTTGATGGGAACAGCAAACTGGATGTTGCCTTGCGCAGTATGGTTCAGCAGCTCAACGAGAAAAAAAAAGAAAACGAGGAACAGCATAGAAAGCTCATTAAAAACAACACAGAACTTGAAAAACTCAACCGGGATCTGTCAGCCTCCAATAATGAGCTCTCCCAGTTTTCCTATCGCACATCCCATGATCTGAAAGCTCCCTTGATCACCGTGCGGGGGTTGGCGCAGGTTATCGAGGAAGACATTGAAAGCGGCGCTTATGACGAAGTCCGGCAGAATGCGGGGAAAATTGTCCGGCATATTGGGAAACTGGAACGATTGATTTCCGATATTCTCAATCTTGCAAAAGCGGAGCTTGTCGTCAGCAGCGATGAAAGACTGGATCTGGAGGAAATCATAACAGGTATCCGCGAACGGATGGAGGCCACCTATATCGACAATGATGTCAAGATTGAGATAGAGATTGATGACGCGGTCGAATTCCATCTCTCAAAGGTGAGAGTATCTCAAATCCTGGAAAATCTAGTCTCCAACGCGGTCAAATATTGTGACCCGGAAAAACCCGACCGCTATGTCCGGATTTCAACCCGAAAGACGGGATCGAAAAAGCTGTGCATCGTCGAAGATAACGGGGTTGGAATTCCAGAAGATTTCAAAGGTCGGGTTTTTGGAATGTTCCAGCGATTTCACCCGAATATCTCATATGGCAGTGGTCTGGGCTTGTATATCATCAAGAAGCATATCGACAAAATGGGCGGACAGATAAGCTTCGAAAGTTCTGAAAACGGCACAACCTTCTCGCTGGAATTCAATGAACCATTTAAGGGCGCGCTATGAGTGACTGTTCAATTATGATTATAGATGACGATGAAGTGGATCGTTATCTGCTTAAAAGGATCATTGGAAAACTGGAAAAGTCCATCGAAATATTCGAAGCGGATAACGGGCAAGTCGGATTGAATTTCCTGGCGCAATATGAAGAAAATGTAAAACTCTATAAGGGCCGTTTCCCGCCCATCCTTGTGTTCCTCGATATCAATATGCCGATCATGAACGGCTTTGAATTTCTGGAAGCATTCTCCAAGCTGGAGGATTGGCGAAACAAATACACTGCCTGTGTTTTTATTATGTATACCTCCTCTGAACGGAAAGAAGACCTGGCCAAAACGCAGGCTTACAATTTTGTCAAAGGCTATATGGTCAAAGGTGATTTATCGTCGGACGATATCGAGAACGCGATTGAGGAGGCGCTGGCGGGACAAGTCTGAGGCGGAAGGCGTGTTTGTCGATGAAAACGAAAGTGATATCTCCCGTTTTCATCATGCTGTGTTTTAACGGATCCGGGATCGGTTATTTATAGTATCCAACGCCGAAAATCAGATTGTCATGCAACTGGGTATAGGCTTCCTTGGGGGCAATTTTCTTGGTTTCAGGATGCACCCACTGATATTCTGTCCAGGCATTCCCATTTGCTTTTGTATTGTCAGCATATTCTTTAACAAAGGTTTTGCCTGTCGGATCTTTCAGGCCCATCAGGTTCTTGCCAACGAGCTTGGCATTCGCGCCATGAAAAACCATTGTGTCTTCTGCCGCGCTCTGGATGAACACATAATATTCGCCGTGGTTAAAATCGCCGCCTTTCACTGAAAAATCAGCATAGGCTTTTTCCTCGCCAACTTTTGAGTAATGGGCAATTGCAGATTTTACGAGATTTTCTGCAATGGATTTCTTGTCTTCAGCATGCGCTGTGACAGTGAATGCAGCGAATAATAAAGTGGCACACAAAGTAGCTAGTTTTTTCATTTTAAATCCTTACCAGGTAAGCGCTTAAGCGGTCTTCAACAAATATTTCAAGAAATTTTTATGATAAATACATTAAGAAGGATTTAATGAGGTTGAATTGCGCGCTGAATATTAAATTATGAGAAGTCCTGAGTAAGCTTATTCAAGTAGTGAGCTCTTTTATATTAGTTTTTAAGTAAAGTGGCGCCGTGGATCTTCTTGTCGCTTTTGAGAGAGTGTATTAAGTTTTGGGGGAGGAGGCGACCGATGGCAGAGCGTATAACCCGAGATGAATTGGTACAAAAGCAAGCTGAGCTTACCCAAACGGTGAGACAGTTTCAGGTTGGGTTTTGGCTGTTTGTTGCCTCTTTTATCGGGTTTGTCGGATTTAAAGCGAAACTGCTTGTGTTGGAGTCCAAGCCGTTTTGGGATGTCTTTGATACCCCGTTATTTGTCTTCCTGTTTCTGTTTCCCATCGTCCTGCACTATATCCACCAAGGCTATAGAAATGCGGCCGAAAAACGATCTGAAATAAACGAACAATTGGCGGCGTTACCGCCTGACAATGAATAAAATCGAGCCCGGCAGATCTTCAAATAAACCACTCGAACACGTAGCCGGTAACGGTTGAACCCAGAACGGCCAGGATCAGATATAGCAGAAAAGGCTTCAGCTTGAGAACCGGTGCAATGGCGACAGCGCCCCAGATGCTGACCACTCCTCCTGAGATCAAAAACGCCATGGCGGCCCCTTGAGACATACCGTTGTCAATCAGGCCACGGGTCAGGGGCAGGGCCGCGTAGCCATCAATATAGGCAGGGGCACCGACGAAGACGGCCGCGGGTATCGCCCACCACTGATCTTCACCAACATAGGCCGCCAGTGACCCCGGGGTGAGCGCGGCGTTGAGCGCGTATTCGGCAGCAAAGGCGGGCACCAGGCAGATCAGGATCAAGCGGGCAGTCGCCTGAAACTGCTTGCCAAAGGCTTGCCTGCGATGCGCCGTCTTCCAGATCCAGGGGTCAAAGGGCTGAACCTCTCCGCAGCGGGAGGTGTTTAATTGATCCGCCAGCCGGTTGCTGCGCAGCGCCTTTAACGCCCACGGCTTTTGAGAGAACAGGATCGTAACCCCGCCGCCAAAAATGCCCAGACCAAAAGCTGCGACAGTCTTGCCAACCGCAAAGCTCATCCCCAGTGTGGCCGCCGTGGTCGCCAGCATGGCCGGATCTGTAATGGGGGAGGAGAGCCAGAAGGCCATGATCGGTGCCAGCGGCACACCCGCACCCAGTAATCCCGCCATCAGCGGTAATATGGTGACACCGCAAACGGGGGTGAGTGCCCCGATGAGGGACGCCGCTAAAATGGCGCGGAGCGTTCTGCCGTCAAACGCGCGTGCAACATGGGCATCGGCGCTGCTGGCAATGATCCAGGCGGCCAGGATAATACCGGGAATGACAATCGGGGCAACCTCGATCAACCCCCAAAAGACAAAGAGGGCAGTATTTAGCGCGGGCGTTGGCCAGACGAGGGCCAGCAACAGAAGCAAGGACAAGGCCGTAGACCAAAGCAGGTTGGTTCGGGTTGAGTGTCTCGTAAAAAATGCTTGAACAGCCATAGGAACTCCTTTGACTTGCAATTTAGAGGAGGTCGTAACATATATAAAATGAATAGTTTCAATTTCTGATATCGGATTTTTAAATGGAAAATCTGGACAGTGATCTCCTGCGAACCTTTGTGGCGGTTGCCGGGGCCGGCAGCGTGACAGAGGGGGCAGCCCTCATTCACAGGTCGCAATCGGCAACCAGCCTTCAAATCAAACGGCTGGAAGCGGTGATCGGGCAGGCCGTTTTTGAGCGGCATGGGCGAGGGGTCGTGTTGAGCGTTGCCGGACGGCAGCTCCTCCCAGTGGCGCACGGGGTCATCGCCCGCCTTGATGCAACCCTGAGAGAAATCTCGGCAAAAAACGTGACGGGCAAGCTGCGGCTCGGTATTCCCGATGATCACGGCCAGTTAAAGCTGACGCAAATCATCGCGGCCTTCTCGCGCCAGCATCCGGGGGTCGAACTGGATGTAACCTGTGCGATGAGTTCAGGGTTTCCAGACGCCCTTGCCAAGGGAAAGCTCGACCTCGCCGTCTATGAGGTGGAAACACCCGCGCCCAACGAGGAATTGCTGTTTGAAGACCCGACTTGCTGGGTCTCCGCCGCCCATCAGGCATTCGCGCCGGGGGAGACCCTGCCGGTCGCCCTGTTCGATCACGCCTGCTGGTGGCGCGACGCCGCTATCCGCTCCCTGGAGGCGCGGAACAAACCCTACCGAATAGTCTATTCCAGCCAAAGCGTCTCCGGCGTTATGGCCGCCGTGGAAGCCGGTATCGCCGTCGGCCTCCTCGGCCGAACCACCCTCCAACCCGGCCTCTCAACCCTCTCCGCCGATTTCGGTCTGGGCCCAACCCCAACCTCAAAGCTGGTACTGGCCGAAAACACCGCAGTGGCCCCCGCACCGCTGGAGGCCCTGAAGGCGGTCATCCGTGCAGCTTTTGGTGGCCTCTAAGCTGCTTCCACAGTATGGGTACCGCGCGCGAGCAGGCGCAGGCGGGAGGTGAATTCACCGCGATCCACATAGCATCCATGCAGATGTCGGTATCCGGTAGAGGGATCAAAAGCGGCGCGACCATGCAGGATCCGGCGATTGTCGAAAACCACCATCTCGCCCGCTTTCAGCTTTAACGCAAGGCGGTATTTGGGGTCGCGGGTCTTGGCCATATAGGCGCGATAAGCCCGGTAATAGTCCGGCATAATCTCCGGCGGCATATCAAAAACCCCGGCAAGATGGGCATTGTAGCGGATCTCGACCACATCGCCTGAGCGGTCCAATGTGATCACAGGCTTGTGGACCCGGATATCGGCACCCTCATCGTGAAAGCGAAAGGGAATAGACAGCTCACAGAGCAGGCGAAAAGCGTCCGGATCTTCTGAGCGCAAATCGGCGGCCATCGCAAAGCCATCCGCAAAGAGCGAGCCGCCGCCTGTCGCCTCATTGGCCAGGCAGTGCAGGAATTGAAAACCCGGCGGGACCTCCTGATTGGGTAAATCCGTGTGAAGGGGCAGGGCGACAGAAGTGTAGGCGAGGTTATTCGGGTCGGGTTTGTTGACGACCTCAAAGGTAGTGCCAAAATTGGTTTTCCGCAGAAAGCCGATCCGCCGGGCCACATCCATTCCGGCGCTAACCTTGTCTTCAAGCGCCTCCACAATGGTGAGGCCAAACGCTGCCGTCTCCCGCATCCAGGATCCAAGTGTCAGATCCTCCGATAACAGCGGGGCGGCGGCATGACGCGGGACGCCCGCCGCAGCAATATCGGCGCGCCAAAGCTGCGGCGCAATAGCGGCCGGATCTGCGGCGGGCTGGCCCGGACGATGGGCACTCAGCAACGCCACCGGCATAAGGCTGACATGGCCGTCCTCATAGCTGAGTTCAACATGCTCCCCCTTAAGCTGGGCAGACATCAGCACGGGGGACAGGTCGAGGGTGAGCAAATCCAGCAACCGTTCATGAGTTTGCGGGTGTAACCCCGACGGGCAATTATCCCGCAGCCAGAGGGTCGGGAAGGTAGCAGACGCGCCGCCCGCCCAGGTCACGACAAGCGCGCCCGTGCGGACCAAAAGGTCAGAGATGGTCATAGAAAATCCAGTTCATTTTGAGAGGTTGATCATGGGTAACAGGATCAACAACAGGGTGGCGGCCACCATTCCTGCGTCTTACCATAAGGCGCCCCAATCGCCCGGCTTCCCAACTCAAAATGGATGAAATCTGAATGCATAGGCTGACGCTAAGCTAATTTGTGAGTTTCGGCAAGAAGGAAGCTACACCTTGTTGCCTATGAGATGAAGAGGGCTGGAAAGCAATTAAAGAAGTACTCGCTAGCAATTTTAGGAACGCTCCAAATCGGTACTTCCTTCTCATGTTTTGTTGTTAATTAGCAAAGCTATTTTATTGAAGCAAAGCTGTTGATTATTTTCTTGAATATAGGAACGAAATAAGAACATAATTGCTTTACAGATGAAATTCTAGGTGATACTTTGGTCAAAATGTCAAAAAATGACCCAGCTTTTGATTTTTGGGGGCGAAATTGGAATTGAGTTTTCGTGAATTGCGTGAGCAAAATGCTATGTCTGTTGAAGAAGCAGCTCATCTTCTCGGCGTAACTATTAAAACAATTTATCGTTGGGAAAAAGGCGAGGTTGAGCCTAAAGCTCATTGCTTTGAAATATTGCGAAATAAACTTGATTACAAGCAACGATTTCGAAACCCTCGCCCGGAATTCACTTTCATTGATTTGTTTGCTGGGATAGGCGGCATGCGACGCGGGTTTGATGCTATTGGAGGACAATGTGTTTTCACTAGCGAGTGGGATGAGTATGCCCAAAGAACATATCGGGCAAATTTTCATGATGACCATCATATTGCCGGCGATATCACAGAAATTGAGGCTTCAGACATTCCTGCACATGACGTACTTCTTGCTGGCTTTCCATGCCAGCCCTTCAGTATTGCGGGTGTGTCAAAGAAAAATGCCCTTGGTCGATCGCACGGCTTTGAAGACAAAACTCAGGGTACATTGTTTTTTGATGTTTTGAGGATCATCAAATTTCATAAGCCAAAAGTGTTTCTTTTGGAGAATGTTAAGAACCTGAAAAGTCATAACAAGGGCGACACTTTTGCAACTATTAAAGCTGCTTTGGAGGCTGAAAATTATCATGTCAGTACTCATATTATCGATGGAAAAGGATACGTTCCTCAACATCGAGAAAGAATTTTTATTGCGGGATTTCGAGATAGAACTGATTTCGATCTGGAACAGTTAATTTTTGCCGATCCAAAAAAGGGCCCTGTTCTTGGTTCCATCCTTCACGATGAAAGTGAAGAACCCGAGGATCACTATACCTTACCCGTTGAAGTGATAGGTTCCAACGCACAGTCGGTAGTTAATTCTAAATATACCCTTACTGACAAGCTCTGGAATTACCTTCAGAATTATGCTGCAAAGCACAAAGCGGCTGGAAATGGTTTTGGTTTCGGTTTGAACGATCCTGAAGACAAGGCAAGAACTCTTTCTGCACGTTATTACAAGGACGGAAGCGAAATTCTAATCAAACAAGAAGGCCAAAACCCTCGCAGACTTACACCTCGTGAATGTGCTCGATTAATGGGTTATGATAGTGGGAGAAAACCTGAAATGATTATTCCCGTATCTGATACTAGGGCTTACAAACAGTTTGGTAATTCTGTCGTTGTGCCTGTGATTGAGGCAATTGCCCGCCATATGAAGCCTTATATTGTTGAAGAAACTGAAAAACAAAAGCCAAGACCAATGGTTGCGATCCGGTAACTAAATAACCATGGCTGACATCGTCTCACCTAAAAAAAGAAGTTCGATGATGGCAGGTATTGGTTCCAAAAATACGAAACCTGAAATTAAGTTGCGGAAAGCACTGCATGGAGCAGGATTTAGGTATCGTCTCCACATAAAGAGCCTTCCTGGCAAACCCGATCTAGTTTTTCCAAAATATAAGGCTGTTATTTTTGTTAATGGATGCTTCTGGCATGGTCACGATTGCCGTCTTTTTAAATGGCCTAAGACTAGGTCGAATTTTTGGAGGCATAAAATTGAAGGAAATATTGCTCGTGATAAACGTACCAGAGAGGAACTTCTTGCTATCGGATGGCGTGTAATGACAATATGGGAGTGCACGTTAAAAGGACGGGACAAAATCTCGCAACTTCAATATGTGAACGAAGTGTCAGAATGGTTGAGGTCAGATACCAATAGCCTCTCAATCCCGGATGCTTGTGTTCAAGGGGATAAGGGTGGCCATCGAATTGCAGGAGATACAAAGCCTTGATCAGCTTAAGGCTCAAATGAAGAAACATGAAGTTGGCATCTTGATATTCAAGCGCCTTTCTCCCAATGATAATTCGAAAAATCAGATTTATCTTGGCGGAGACTTTACAGTATTGCAGCGTATTCCGTTTGGTAAAATTACAACCGATTATAGTCGAAAAGACAGCAAAAGAGATCGTTTTAAGGCAGAGCTGGACTTTCATTGGTTGGACGGAACAGGTGAATTGCATAATGCTCCAAACGCACAGTTGATTTTGTACCCTAAATATCCTGAAGTCCGTATGTCGGGATTTTTGAAGGGAGCAAAAAAAGCACCAAGTAGCCAATTGAATTGTAGGGATAGAGGTAGAATTTTATTTCTTGGTATTACAAAAAATCGAAAGCTCATTGGGCATGTAATTAGCGTTGACAACCCCGTCTCCCAACGCCTTGAAAAGTGGAATGACGATAAAATTTTCAACATCGTGTTTGATGAGCCATCTCACCAATCATCTAGGAGAGAATTACTCGAGCGCTTGAACGTAATTTGTGGGATGGGTTGGATTAGTTCGCAGAAATTAAACAAGGAGGGAGTTTCTATTCCCTATCGTGCACAGAACGGTGGCGGTTACACTCTTGAAGCTCTTTTTGGAATAACACCCAATGGCGAAAATGAGCCTGATTTCAAAGGATGGGAACTTAAGCAACACAGTAATAAGCTAAGGAGTCCGATTTTGGGGGGAGCGGTAACTTTGATGACACCGGAACCAAATGGTGGCTTGTATAAAACCAGAGGTGTTAGAGAATTCGTGAAAACATTCGGGTATCCTGACACTAAAGGAAAAGCAAATCGGATGAATTTTGGCGGTGTGCACAAGGTGGGTATAGTGCAAAGTCGTACCGGTCTAACTCTGGCCTTGAAGGGGTATGATGAAGGATCAGGAAAAATAATGGATATTGATGGGGGGCTGGTTCTCTTGTCAGAAGACGGAACTGAAGCTGCAGAGTGGCGCTTTGACAGTTTGTTGGCGAAATGGAATCGTAAGCATGAACGTGCAGTTTATATTTCATCAGACAAACAAAAAGGCGGAGAAAGTGGAATTCAATATCGCTATGGAAAAACAGTTGCTCTATGTACCGGAACAGACTTCAATTTGCTGTTAAAATCTCTTGCTTCTCAGGCTGTATACTATGATCCGGCAATAAAGTTGGAAAATATTGGAGCAGCGAACGAGACAGATAAGCGGCGCAATCAATTTAGAGTAAAGCCTAAAGATATCCCGCAATTATACCATAAGCTCGAACTTGTTGAACTAGGTTGATGTCAATCAAAAGAAGTAATCAAGGAAAGTAGAGGGACTCAGTTTCTGCCTTGCCACCCTCTAACTCCCCCTTGATCCCCAACGTGCCATAAGATGCGCTCTACTCAGGCGCGGGTTGGCTGCGTCGGGGGACTTCTCATCCTCTTAAAATACTACACACCTTGTCCCTTCCTAGGGACCGGGTGGCAGCATGTTGTCCAGGCTGCGCTCGGTTCACGCCGGGAGCGGTTAAAGCTGTTGCGCCGTTGTGTAGTAACGGATGAGAACACCCGGTCCACCAGGGACCGCGTCCCCTCAGACCTTGGAAGAGGGGGGATCAGATGAAGACGGAGAATGCCCGAACAGAGGGCGGACCGCCTGACAAGCAGAATGAAATTGGTAAATGGATCCGCTGGCTGCGGGGGAATTACGGGCTGTCGCGGCTCGACTTGGCCATGGCGCTTGATGTCTCTGATATCCTACTGGCCCATTACGAGTTGGGGGAGGCAGAAATTCCGGCCTCTCTTTTGAAACGCATTGCCGATTATTTTAACGTGAGCGTTGCCAGCTTCTTTGCGGGGAGTGTGACGGCGAGCTCCGTGCTCGGGCGGGAGATCACAGCGGAGGAGCGGATGCTGCTATCGTCGTTCGCGCGGATTCGCGATAGCAACTCCCGCGAGGCTATCCTGTCCCTCGCCATCGCCTCCCGAGAGGGCGGGAAGGGCGCGTAAAATAAAGTTTTGAGCGATATATTCCCGCTTTGCGGGTTGAGCCTGATTACCGCTGCACCGCGCTTCGATAAGCAGCGGAGAGGGCGGTGAGCGCGGCGACGGGGCGACCCTCCCTGATCCGGGTATGGAGCAGAATGGGAAGGCGGGGAAGATCGGGCAGGCCCAATTGCTGGCCCACCTCCCGCGCGCCGAGGGGCGCCATCCGGCGGGAGAGGGCGGCGACACCGAGGCCCGCCATCACAGCGGCCACGACAGCCGTGACACCGCCGCCGACAAAACTCTCGGTCCAGTCAAGATCTGTCTTCTCCAGCAACGTCACCGCCAGGGCCCGCACGCCGCACGGGTCGGGCATGGTGGCGACAGGCAGGGGCTCGCCCGCGCGATATTCCCAGTCTGGCGCTGCATACCAGCCAAACGGCTCTTCCGTCAGTATCTGACCGTCTTCCCGGCCAGTTTGCAGGCGCACCAGAACGGCATCCAGCTCCCGCCGATCATAGGCTTGCAGCAGATCCCCTGAGGAGCCGATGCGGATTTCGATGAGCAGTGTCGGATCTTGTGCTTTCATGCGGGCGATGAGGGTCGGAAGCTCCGGCCCGGCCACATGATCACTGATCCCGAGGGCGAGGCGTTGCCGGGGTTCTGCAAAGGCGATGAAAGTCTGGTCATGCAAGGCCAGCAAATCCCGGGCGTGATGCAGAAACGTTTCTCCTCTCGCGGAGAGACGGACGGAGCGCGGCGTGCGCTCGATCAACCGGCAACCGAGCCTCTCCTCCAGCCGTTTCAGTTTGAGGCTGACGGCGGACTGGGTTGCACCCGTCGCCTCTGCTGCGCGGGTGAAACTTCCCAGATCGGCAATCTGGATAAAAGTCTGGACGGCGTCCAGGTCAAGCGGGCGTTCTATCATTATAAAACTTCATAGCTGAAATCATCATTCATAGAATTTTAAAATAGATAGGAAGACGCTACAGTCAAGAGAGTTCATCAGAAAGGATCTTTTATGCCGATTATCAATATCTCTCTTCAACGGGGAAAGCCGGACAGCTACCGGCAAGCCATTTTCGATAGCTTGTATCAGGCCCTGCGGGAGACCCTGAATGTTCCCGAGGATGATCAGTTTATGACCATCACTGAACATGACCCCGCTAATTTCCGCTTCGGTCATGCTTATGATGTGGCCCGTAGTGCCGATACCGTTTATATCCGGATCACTGTTTTTGATACCCGCACCGCGGAGCAGAAAAAGGCGTTGTTCAAGTGTATTGCGGAGCGCCTCGGAGACAAGCCGGGTCTGCGGCCTGAGGATGTTTTTACCGTGCTCTATGCCAATCCGACAGAAAACTGGTCTGTCGGGCTGGGAGAGCAGTTTACCTGACGGGTGTTCTTTGTGACGTCACTCTTGTTTGCTCCGGGCGTAGGCCAGCATTTTACGGGCTGCGTCACCCCGGAGTTGCAAGGACATGCAGCGCACCCCGCCGCCCATATGACAAACGCCGCGTGACTGGACGGGGATCACGGTTTTGGTCGTGGCAGCGCGGACTTGCTCCAATGCAATCTTGTCTTCAGGGATACCAAATTGCGGCAGGTAAATCCGCTTCGGCGTGACCAAAGCATTGGTATAGAGGCCGCAGGCGGACCCAAATCTCGCGTCATGGATGCGACTGCCGTCATAAGCTGTTGTAATATCGATAATTTTAATACCTGGAAGGCCGCGTCTTAAATCAGCTTTTAACTGCCGCGCATAGGCGGGGTCTTCCGGGTACGAATTGATAACCAGCGTGTTTTCTTCGATAAAGCTCACCACACCATCCGCATGCTCTAGCCCGCCTTGTTCATCCGCCTCGATAAAGGCGATGTTGCGGGTGCCGGTGAGGGCGGTTATGTCGGCTCTGGCTTGCTGTTCGGTCAGATCATTATCCCGGAGGAACTTTCGGCTGAGCACCACATTGCCCGCATAATCATCGACAAAGTTACCGCCGTCATTGATCAGGTCTGCCTCTGGTAACTTAATATCGGCCTCTTCGAGCAGGGCCGCAAACTCCTCCTGTACTTCATCCGCATCGATCTGATTGCCGCCTTGACCCGCAGCGCTGTAGCGAAACATAACCGGGGCTGCCGTATTCAACACCGTAAAATCCCGCATCCAGATATCCGAAAGCGGCGCGCGCATAACAGTTTCCTTGCCCAGTTGCTCTGCATAATAATCATAGAGATCATTGTTGCTGAGGATCAGAACGGCATCGCCTGCATTCCGTATTTGCCGGGCATAGGCCACCTGGAAGTCGACAATATCATCGATATATTTTGTATAATATTCATCCAGATGCGTCGGCGGTGAGGCAAGAATAATCAACTCAGCCATCGCCGCTCCGCTCAATAGGGTGGTCAGGATCAGGGTTTTTACGAAAAGCAGAATTTTCATCGAAAGGTCCGGGAGAAATCAACAGCGCCCAATTCTGCCTTTCTTTTATTGTCAGAGCAATCAGTATGTCAGCCTTTTAGCCAGGCGGACACATCTGCCCAGAAGGGTTCCGCATTTCGGCGGAAGAAACCAAAATGACCGAGGGATTTGAGGCCTTGGTCAGCAGCGGCGATATGGCGGCGCTTCATATTGGGATAGGCGCCCATCATGGCATCGACGGAGCGCGCGGTTCCCCATTTGTCATCATCAATGCTATAGGCCAGGACCGGGGCGGTGAAGGCTTTAAAACGTTCCAGCGGCAGGGTTTTATCGCCGAGCAGATAGAGCCGATTGCGGCACCATCCTGCCCATTCCCGGGCGACCTTGCCCGGGAGTTGCTGTCCGCCAAACGGGATATAGCCCAGCAGGCTGGTGATAAGGGGCATGGTAAACCAGGTATGGATCAGCACTGTAAATTTCTGCTCTCCCCCTTGCAGTCGCCAATAGCCGCTTTGTGAGGACAAAGTCAGCATGCTGTCGATATCATCGGCTTTTTCCAGTAAGCCTGCCGTCTGTCCGCCAAAGCTATGGCCTATCAGATGCAGTTTCTCAGGGTTTTTGTTGGCCCGCACCCAATTCAGAACACCGGTCATATCTTCAAGCGCCCAATCGCGAATTCTGGCGGAAAAGCCACGCATTTTTTTGGGGCGTGATCCGCCGATGCCACGATAATCATAGGTCACCACGGAAAAACCTTCGCGCACCAGATACCGGGCAAAGGTGGTGTAGAATTGCCGGGGTACAGCGGTTGCACTATTGATCACCACGACGCGGTGACTGGCAGGCTCCGCTTCATACAGCGTGGCGGCAAGTGTGTAGCCATCGTTTGCCGGAAGGGTGAAATCGGCCTCGATTGCGGCGGGGGTATCCGCTGTGTTTTTTGTCATTTTTGTTCAGCCATTGAAGTGAGAGAGGGAAGGGATAGGGTCAGTTGTTCGGTCAATTGGTCTCGCATAACGATCAGCGGATTGGTATCGTTTTGGGCTTTGGCGAGAAGCAAGGCCCCCTCAACAGAGGAAATGATCTGCGTCGCCCAGGCATCTGCTTTCTCAGGCGCTGCCCCGCAATGAACAAGCTGGCCTGCGAGCAGCTTTCCGTAGTCGGAAAAGGCCCCGGCGCAGGCTTTTTGAACCAGCGGAACACCGGAGGCGGTCTCCAGTGCAACCGTGGCCAGCGGACAGCCATCCCGATACCCACTCTCATCCAGTTGTAGAATGTAATAGTTGAAAAAAGCCTGAAGCCCGGCGATGGGATTACCCGTCTTCTCGATCAGGCGAGAGAGGGAGGCGAGCATTGCCTTGCCGGCAAAACGGACCGCAGCGGCGGCAAGCTCTTCTTTGCCTGCCGGAAAATGATAGTAAAGGGAGCCTTTGGGAATACCGCTTTTCTTGACGATGTCTGATAAGCCCATCGCCGCATACCCCTTGGAGCGGAGCAAGGAAGCTGTGGTTTTCAGCAACGTCTCTCGTGTTTGAGAGGATTTCAGATAAGACATGAATACTCAAATTTAGACCGATTGGTTTAAATATACCAATCGGTCTAAATTTGTCAAATCTGCCTTATATTTCTATGAAGTTTGCGACGAAGACTAGAACTCGTACGCGTAGCTGATCAGAGCACCAACCCGATGTTTCTCTTCGCCTTCTTCATCCTGTAAGCGATAGCCGACACCGATGCCGATACCAATATCGAAGGTATATCCAATGGACGCTTGAAAGAGATCGCCATCAATGGCTTCATCCGCTTCTTCCGGATTATCATTTTCGATATGGGTCCAGGTTGTGCCGAAATTCCATTGCTTCCAGGTGATGCCAAGCCCGGATGTGTAGTAGGTCCTGTCATGAGGCCCTTCGCCGTTCAGGTGATCAATATGCATGATCTCGCCAATCAACCTGCCTTTCAGGTCAGCCGTAAAATCATGTTCATATTGCAAGGAAGCCGAATAGCGTGTCTCGTCTTCTTCGTCTCCTTCGCCTGCGGCCTGGTGAGCAAAACCAATGCGATAAGTGAAGCCCTCGACGATATTATTGTCCAGCGAGTAGAAATCGCTGCCGCCCAGTGACAGGGCGAAGGAAGAGAAGTCTTCGGTATTGGAAACGCCGCCATCGTCTTCATCTGTTGTGTCTCGCTCATTAATGAGCGAGCCGCTCAAAAACGTGGTATCCGCAAAAAAAGTACTGGCATCTAACCTGTGGCGGCCGAAATCTCCCGCATCGAGCTTTAGTGCGCCGCCAATACCAATTTTTTCACGCACTGCATATTCTTCAATGGCTTGATACCCATAGATCCCTGGGAATAGATGGTAGTCAAAGCCGACGACGGGGGTGAATTTACCGGCAAGAAGTCCGAAATGTTCGCTCTCATACCGAACATTCAAGTCCCGTATGATCAGGTCATGGTTATCGAAAAAAAGATTGCTGCCGTCCGGTTCACCACCACCACCGCCATGATGGCTGTGTCCAGCGGGCTCACCCTCCAGTTCGATATTCGCATTGACCGAAAAGCCATTGCCAAAGCGATAGCCAGTCTCGAAGTGACTATGAGTATAGGCTTCGGAAATCTCCTCATCGCTTTCTTCGGCGTCGAAGACATCATCAAGGTGGATTTTCACATCAAGATGGCCGTAAAAGCCGGCCTCACCACTGCTGTGGTTATGATCGTGACTGCCGTGATTATGTTCTTCAGCAGAGAGAAGGGAAGGAGACAATAAGAGCGTACTTCCCATGAGAAGGGATAGAAAAGAAAATTGTTGCATGACTCGCCTGTTATGTGAAATGTTATAACATAACAATTCCTAAAAACCGTTTCATGTCAACTCCTGAATTGGATCTTGACTGAAAAAGGTAATATTATAACATAACCAATCTTCGAAATTCGAAAGACTGTCATGAAAAAACTTCTGCTTGCTCTTTGCCTGTTAGCGTCTCCCATTGTTTCCGCTCAAGCGGCCGAAACTACAGGGGTTTTGGTCAGTATCGCGCCGCTCCATTCTCTGGTGCAGGGGGTGATGGGAAAAACCGGTGAGGCCGATTTACTTCTGAGTGGTTATGCTTCCCCGCATGATTACCAGCTCAAGCCCTCCCAGGTTCGTGCTATGCAGAAGGCCAATTTTGTATTTTATATTGGTGGAGGATTGGAAACCTTCCTGGCTAAAAGTTTTGACACATTGCCGCCTCATGTTCGCAAGATTAGTATGTCATCGAAGGCCCGCTTGGAGATCCTGGAAAACCGGGAAGGCGGCGCTTGGGAAGCTCATGATCATTCTGCACATGGTCATGAAGGTGAAAATGAAGACGATCATAAAGCGGAAGGGCACAAAGAAGAGGCCGCTCATAAAGAACATGATCATCATGATCATCACGATGACGAACATGCGGAAACGGATGATCACCATTTTTGGCTGAGCCCCAGCAATGCCAAAGCGATGGTAAAGGCAATTGTTCAGGAGCTGGCGCGTGTCTATCCTGAAAACAAATCGATTTATAAAGAAAATGCCAAGGCTCTGATTGCCAGTATTTCCGCAACAGATCAGAAAATTGCCAAGGATTTAGAGTCTATCAAGGATGTGCCTTATATCGTTTTTCACGACGCCTATCAGTATTTTGAAAAACATTATGCATTGACAGCGGTTGGCTCTATCCTGCTGGAGCCTGATGAAGCGCCAAGCGTCGGACGTATTCAGGAAATTCGCGGAAAGCTGAAGGAAACAAAAGCGGCGTGTATTTTCCAGGAGCCACAATTCTCCGACAAGCTGGTGAAGACAGTTCTGGAAGGAACAGAAGCTCGCAACGGCACTCTTGATCCAATTGGGGCAGATATTGAGCCGGGACCGAACCATTATATCAAAACACTTGAAAATCTGGCGAAAAACCTGAAAGGTTGTTTGTCGCATACGGGGTGAAGATGTGCTGGACTGTCGATCAATAACTTTTGCGGCCAATGGAAAGTCAATACTTGAAGAGATTAGTTTCTCGCTCCCAGCCGGAAAGCCGTTATTGATCCTCGGTCCTTCGGGATCCGGAAAGACAACTCTTATTTCTATATTGGCGGGGCTCCTCCCGCCGTCTTCCGGCTCCATACAGTGCGATGGAAAGGATTTGAGTACCTTAAGCCCGTCAGACTATGATCAGTTCCGGGGACAGAATATCGGCTTTGTGTTTCAGACCCTGCATTTGATCCCTTTTTTAACGGTACGGCAAAACCTCATGCTGGCTTGCTCCCTTCCTGATAAATCTGTATCACAAGACAGTGCGATGAAGGTTCTGTCGCGGCTGGGTCTTGCCGACTTGATGGAAAGCAAGGCAGATCGACTCAGCACTGGAGAAAAGCAGAGGCTGGCTGTTGGACGCGCGATCATCGGCTCTCCCAAGTGGATTTTCTGTGATGAACCAACCTCTGCACTGGATGATGCCAATGCAGAAGCGATGTTGGATCTCCTCAAAATCGAAGCCGCACACTGCGGCGCTTCTCTTGTTATTGTTACCCATGATAGCCGCGTTAAAACGGCCTTTGAAGGGGAGGCCTGCCTTCAATTGAATGCAGCAGGACAAGGTCTGCAATGAGTCTTTTCCATTTGGCTTTTCTCTATCTGTGGTCCCGGCCATTCGCCACTTTTCTCAATCTGTTTGTTCTGATGCTCGGTATGGCAACCATCACGGCGCTCCTGCTTGTCGGTCAGCAAGTTCAGGATCGGTTTTTTAAGGAATCTGCTGGTATCGATCTGGTGGTGGGAGCCAAGGGCAGCCCTTTGCAGCTTGTTTTGTCAACGATCCAGCATCTGGATATTCCGACGGGCAATATTGATTATCAGCAGGCAATGAAGCTTGCCGGTAACCGACAGATTAGATCTGCTATTCCGCTCGCTTTGGGAGATAGGTACCGTGGCTGGCGCATTGTTGGAACGAATGACGCTTATATCGCGCATTTCCAGGCTGAGTTTGCCCAGGGTAATATCTGGAAAAGCCCAATGCAGGCTGTTATTGGCGCTGATGTTGCCGCTAAAAGCGGCCTGCAGATCGGCTCGGCATTGGTTGGTGATCACGGTCTTGTGGATAGTGGCGGGGCGCATGTCCATGATGAACATCCCTACAGAGTGGTCGGTATTCTAAAGCCGACGGGACGGCTAGTCGATCGTTTGGTTTTAACATCGGTTGAAAGCATTTGGGATGTCCATGCAGAGGAGGCGGCAGGCTCTAACGCGCTCGAGATTACAGCCTTGTTGATCCGCTATAAAAACCGTGCGGCTGCTTTTTCTCTGCCGCGTCAGATTAATGCGCGTACATCCTTTCAGGCCGCCAGTCCCGCCTTCGAACTGGCAAGGCTTATGGATTTGATCGGTGTGGGCAAGGAGACTTTGTACTGGATTGGCGGCCTTCTTATTTTCGTGTCCTTATGCGGTATTCTGATTGGTCTGTTGAATGCAATCCATCAGCGCCAATATGACTTGTCGCTATTTCGGGTGCTCGGTGCGCGACCTCGAAAGATTGTCTCCCTTATTATGATGGAGGGCATGATGATGGCGGTGCCAGGCTGTCTTTTGGGGATGCTGGCTGGTCATGGACTTGTTTTTATCGTCGGGCAGATGACCAGGAAAGGGTTGGAATTCGGTTTTAAGGCTTTCATTCTTGTTCCGGAAATTTATATGATAGGGGGAGCTGTGTTAATATTGTCCGCAGTCCTTTGCCTATTTCCAGCCTGGAGGGCATATAAAACGGATATACGTCACTCACTGATGGGAGCCTCTCAATGAACGTCCTTTATACTCTGATCGGTATTCTTCTGATCACAGTCGTATCAAGCGGTGATGTTCAGGCTTTGAGTGAACAGGAATTGACCCCGGAGGAAAAAGCGGATTTTGAAGCCAATTGGAAACCGCTGGATGTGACGGGGGCGGCGATCCCCTGGAAAGTTTTTGCCGAAACCGGAACAGAGGAAATATGTAGCAAGGATAAAGACGGGTATGATGATTGCCTGATCAAGCCTGATTACAGCGAAAGCATTAAAAAACTCGACGGCATGACCGTTACCTTGATGGGTTTTATGTTCCCGCTTGACCAGACGGAGGAACAGAAGAATTTTCTGATCGGACCGTATCCCCTCAGTTGCCCTTACCACTATCATATTGGCCCTGAAAACGTGATAGAAGTTTTGGCATCGGATGGCATTCAATTTTCGTTCGAACCTGTGACGGTGACGGGTAAGCTCAGTGTCCGTTTCAATGAAGAGACAGGCGTATTCTACTATCTTGAAGACGCGAAATCACAATAGTTGACCGATTGGCCGGTATCTCTATCCTACTCTCCTAGCTAACGACAATAAGAAACAGGAGAGAGCGTCGCTATGACACAATCGTCTGAAAATAAAGTACTTGTGCAAAAAGACGGGGCTATTACGACGGTTACCATCAACAGGCATGAAAGGCGCAATGCGGTTGATCGGGAAACGGGACGTCTTCTGACTGAAGCTTTTGATGAATTTGATCGGGATGAGGCACAATCTGTTGCTATTTTGCGCGGCACAGGTGGGTATTTCTGCGCCGGATTTGATTTGAAATCCCTGTCATCGGCTGGCCTTGATTATGAGCCCGAAGGCGACGGCGCCATGGGGCCGACCCGGCGCCTGTTATCGAAACCTGTTATTGCCGCCGTTGAAGGATTTGCGGTCGCTGGTGGATTGGAACTGGCTTTATGGTGCGATATGCGGGTTGCTGCGAAAACATCAAAATTTGGCGTTTTCTGTCGTCGTTGGGGCGTCCCGTTGATTGATGGCGGAACCATCCGGTTACCTCGCCTGATCGGTCATAGCCGGGCACTTGATATGATCCTTACCGGGCGAGAAGTTGACGCAGAAGAAGCCTTTCAGATGGGATTGGTCAATCGCCTTGCAGAAGAAGGAGGGGCGTATGCCGAAGCCGTCAAACTGGCTGAGCAGCTTTGTGCCTTCCCTCAAACCTGTATGCGGGTGGATCGTATGACATCCTACCAACAATGGGGCATGGATCTGGGGGATGCTTTGCGTCTCGAAGGAATTGAAGGAGAGAAGCCGGTTCTGGAAGAAGCAAAAGGCGGGGCAGCCCGCTTTTCATCTGGTCTCGGTCGGGGCGGTGATTTCTCAAAAATTTGATGCCCCATACTGGTCCAGGGCGTGTTTGATGAATTTATGAGATGCCGGATGATTGCCCCAAACGTGCCGCTCCCTCAATTCAGTAGAGTGTCCTGGCAACCATCAGGGTGTCACAAGAATAGTCTGCAGAACAGCTCTCATCGTTTCTGGGATAGGAACGGGGCGGTTGCTTTTGCGATCCACATAAACATGGATGAAGTGGCCTTCCGCGGCCGCTTCTTCGTCATGTTCCTTGAACAGGGCGATTTCATAGCGTGAGGAGCTGTTTCCCAGATGGGCGACACGGACACCGGCAGAGACAACATCTGGAAAGACAATACTTTTTGAATAGCGGCACTGGGTTTCCACGACAAGTCCGATTACCGGGCTGGTTTGTATGTCAAGAACGCCTTCAGATACCAGAAACTGATTAACAGCCGTGTCAAAATAGCTGTAATACTGGACGTTATTCACATGCCCATATGCATCGTTATCCATCCAGCGTGTCGGTATCGTCAGGAAATGGCGATAATCCGACCGCTGACTCAATGGTTTTTTGTCTGCCATGAGGCTAGAGAACTTTCTGATAGATTGTAAAGGCGTCCTGCTCGGAAACCTCCCGGGGATTATTGACAAGAAGGCGTGTCTGTTCCATCGCTGCGGCGGCCAGTCTGGAAAGATCTTCCTCTTTAACACCAACTTCACGGAGTGTTGTCTCCAATCCCAATTCTTGATTGAGAGCGGCCAGTCGATCAATAAATTCCTGGCAGGTTTTCTGGCTTCCTTCAGATGTATCAATATCCGGGAAAACAAGGGGAGCAAGCTCCGCATATTCTGCCGCGCAGGAGCCTGCGTTAAAACGCATGACCTCAGGAAGTACCAAGGCATTGGATAGGCCATGGGGAACATGGAAAATGCCACCGATGGGATAGGCAAGGGCATGAACGGCAGCGACAGGTGAATTGGCGAAAGCCTGGCCTGCAAGGCAGGCGCCCAACAGCATGTTGGAACGGGCTTCTTTGTTTCCGCCGTCTTTAACAGCCGTTCTGATATTGGCACCGAGTAAGCGAAGGGCTTCTTTACCGAGTGTGGCGGACATCGGATTATTATTAGCCCCTTTGGAAGTATAAGCTTCGATCGCATGGACCATGGCGTCAACGCCGGTGGCTGCGGTCACATGGGGCGGCAAACCTAGTGTAAGATCAGCGTCAAGGATAGCGATATCGGGCAGGAGTTTTGCCGAGACAACGCCCTTCTTGGTTTCCGAGCCTACAGTGATAATGGAAATGGGTGTGACTTCCGATCCCGTTCCTGCTGTTGTGGGGACTTGAACCAAGGGTAGACGGCTTCCCTTCACCATATCGATTCCATATATATCATCAAGCGCCTCTTCGCCTTTCACCAGAAGGGCAACCAATTTCGCTACATCCATCGAAGAGCCGCCGCCAAAACCGATAACACCGTCAACATTATTCTGCTTGGCAATATCCGTGGCTTCCAGAACGATGGATGCTTTCGGGTCGGCCTCAACTTGATCAAAAATCGAGACGCTGATTTCGGCTTCTTTCAGACTAGCAAGAGCGTTCTCGAGAAGGCCGAATTTAATAATGCCAGGATCCGTGACGATCAGGACCCGGGTTCCGATGCTGGATTGAACGATTGCACCCAAGTCTGACATGGCACCGGGTTTGCAGATGAGTTGGGGGGTTGTGTTGAATGTGAATGCTGTCATTGGCTCGTTATTTTTTATAAGCGGGGGGAGTAGCCTACCTTTTTTCCCGGTCAGTTCAAACCCTTCAGTTTCGGCTTTTGAAAATAGAAAATATTGAGATCCAGATAAAATGTGAGCAAATTTTAGATTCGTTGAAAGTAGCGCGAATTCTGAGGATTTTTTTGGTTCTAAGAGATGATTTTGCAGATTATCTGATGAAAAGGTGATGAAAATCAAAAAAAAATCACGAATATTTTTACATTAAAAAACTACTAAATAGAGATTTGCGAATATAAGCTATTCCTATTTCGAGAAAAGTGAGTATCAAAACCATACTTTAGTAATAGGGTTCTAAAACTATGGGATCATGATGTAAATATAAGCATATCCTTAATGGGATATTTTTATCTTAAATACACTAATTAATTGAAAAATAAATTTACAGAAATTTAAGAATATCAGATCACGGTCCTATGAACGTTACAAAAAGATACAAATTGTAACGGACAAATATTCGGGGGGACTAGGGGCGCGAAAAGAGTTCTGGGGGCAAACGAAAGTTTGAGAATTCACCGTGCTGTAACTTGATAAATAAGGGGCTAATCGTGAATTACCAAGGGACTGAAGTTTATTTCGCGGAGAATGATTTGATCGTCAGTAAAACTGATTTAAAGGGTCGGATTACTTATGCAAATCATACATTTCTTGAAATCGCTGGGTATTGTGAAGAAGAGGTGATCGGGCAACCACATAATTTGATCCGGCATGAAAATATGCCGCGCGGTGTCTTTGAGTTGTTTTGGGAAACTATTGCGGGTGGCAAAGAAATCTTTGCTTATGTCGTGAACGCGACAAAAAACGGCGATCACTATTGGGTGGTTGCTCATGTCACGCCGAGCTATCACAACGGTGAAGTTGCCGGTTACCACTCGACAAGGCGCGTCCCGGACATGACGGTTGTCAAAGAAATTGTAGAGCCTCTTTATGATGAATTGAACAGTATTGAGCAACGCTCAGCAAATCGTAAAGAAGGTATTCAGAATTCTGTTTCCAGATTAAACGAAATTCTGGCTGAAAATGGCAAAAGTTACGATGAATTTATTTCATCCACAATGCGGAGACACTGATCATGAATGCCTATTCCAAAACAGAGATGTCGACCGAGAGTTACCCACCGATGGAACGGTTTACAGAGATGTTGAATGTTATCGACGATATCTGCAGAGGTAATTTTGAAAGCCGGATCAAGAGCATCCCGGCAGAAAACTGCCTGGAACGAGAACTCTCCGTTAAAATCAATGAAATGATAGATCGTGCCGATGCCTATGTAAGGGAATCTACGGCCTGTCTGGGCTTTATCGCAGAGAATAAGTACTTTCGGCGCATTGCACCAGAAGGACTTGAGGGAGCGTATGGCGTTGCCGTAGAGAAAATCAATATTGCTGCCGATGGTATAGAGCGAAAAACAGCTCGTTTTCATGATGCGGTTGATGCGATTTCCAGCGCGGCAACGCAATTGAACGCAAGTGCCCAGGAAATGGGAGAAAATGTCGACCGAGCCAGCGAGAAAACTTCGACAGTTGCCTCTGCCGCCGAAGAAGCCGGAACGAACACCCAGACTGTTGCCTCAGCTGCTGAAGAACTAAATTCTTCAATTCAGGAAATTAATCGGCAGGTGACCAGCTCTGCAGCCATGTCGAGTGAAGCTGTTGAGCAATCCAAGGAGGTTAATCAACTTGTAACCGGACTGTCTGAAGCCTCTGATAAAATCGGACATGTTGTTAATCTAATTAATGATATTGCCGGGCAAACGAAATTACTCGCCTTGAATGCGACAATTGAGGCGGCCCGGGCAGGGGATGCGGGGAAAGGATTTGCCGTCGTTGCAAGTGAGGTGAAAAGCCTGTCCGCCCAAACCGAAAAAGCAACGGACGATATCAAAGTTCAAGTGCAGGATATTCAATCGGCTTCGGGAACGGCCGTTTCTTCGATTTCTGCAATCGATAAATCCATCACCCGGATCAATGAAGTATCGTCCGCTATTGCTTCAGCTGTAGAGGAACAAGGAGCGGCAACCCAGGAGATTTCCCGTAATGTCCAGGAAGCCGCTGCCGGAGTTCAAGATGTCACCGACAATGTCAGTATTGTGAATGATAATGTCGGCATGGTCAGCGAAAGTTCTCGTCAAGTGCAGGTTGTTGCTGGGGATTTAAAAAACCAGGCCGATATTCTGACGGAAGTTCTGAATAGTTAGAGTATCGATCAAAAGGGTTGCTGGTCATCGCTTCCATGCGAAGATCTCTGACCAGCAACCAAGCTGACAGAAAGCTGTTCTTATGTTTGTTCTGACCTTTTGGCGGAGTTTTCAACTCTATAGAACATACCGTAAAGAACAGGCACCACGCCAAGCGTTAGTATCGTACCAACAACGAGACCAAACGCCATGGCGTTGGACATGCCGTAAAAGAGCGGGTCGCGGGTCAGAATAAGCGGTAACAAGCCGAGAACAGTTGTAATCGTTGTCATAATGATTGGCCTCAGACGCAGAATACAGGCTGAAACGACGGCATCATATTGTGACTTGCCGTCGGCTTCCTCGATCTCGATACGATCAATCAGAACAATCGCATTATTTATGATGATCCCGGCCAGAGAATAGAGACCCAGCAGGACCATAAACCCGTTAAAGGATCCCGTGACCAGAAGTCCGGAGGAGGCGCCGATTAGAACAAGCGGGATTGTCAGCATAATGATGGCCGGTTTGCGAAAAGAATTAAATTGTGCAATCAGCAAGATAATAATGATACCGACAACAAAGGGAGCATTGGCAGACATGGCTTCCTGTGCTTCTGTTGAATCCGTAATAACGCCATCATATTCTATATGATGAGCTGGCGGCAGGCTTGCATTAAGCTCTTTGATTTGCTGATCAATTGTTGTTTTTAAATCTTCGGCCGTCATGACCAGGCTTTTGGCTTCAACAGTGATTGTCCGAAACATGTTTTCCCGGGCAATTTTTGAAAACTGATTAATGGGCTCAAAATCAGCGACCTGAAATAGCGGGATATTGGTTCGCTGTGAAGAAGAATAAACACTTAATGTGCGTATGCGATCCATGTTAAACCGCTCCCCTCCTTGAGCGCGGAAGATAACGGGGATCAGATCATCGCCGTCCCGAAACTCTGTCACAGTTATACCGACAAGGCTTCCTGATACTGAGGAGACAATGTCCTGTGACGTTACACCAGCACGTTTTGCACGCTGTTGGTCAACCTTCACGGCCACCTTGATATTGCGTGTTTCCCAGTCAGAGCGAATGTCTGTTGTGCCTGGCACAGCGCGGAAAATCTCTTTGAGTTTTTCTGCATTCTTATACAATACATTGCCGTCTGGTCCTTTGATCTGTACTTCCAGTTTGCTGGAATCACTGGGGCCCAAAAACATTTTACTAATCCGCGCAAACATGTCGGGAAAATGATTGTAAAAGCCGGCTCGCAGGGCTTCCATAGTGTTGTCTATACTTTCCGATTTATCGATATTCAGGACAATGAATCCTTTGTTGGGAGCAGGATCATCCGGTTGAAGGGAAAGGACAAAGCGCGGGCCACCGTAACCAACATAGCCTGCCTGACTTTCAATTTGCGGAAAACGCTCTTTGTCTCCGAGGAAGGCAAAGACATCCTTCATACGGCGGTTGGTTGTCCGCGCTGTCGTGCTGGCGGGCAAATCTATGCTGACAAGGATTTGAGCACGATCGGAGTTTGGAAAGAACTGGCTTGGGATAAAGCCCATCAGCCAGATTGAGGCAGCGAATGCCGTCAACACAAATGTCAGGAATATCTTCCGGTATTTCATAGCCCAATGCAGAAAGCTTTCGTAAGGCTTGTATAGTTTGCCGATAATTCCTGAGGATCGCTGCGTTGTTTGCGGATCTTGATCGGGATCTACTTTTAAAAAATAGTAGCAAAGTGTCGGTGTTACGCACAGTGCCAATACCCAGGAGGAAAGAAGCGATATCATGATCACCATCGAGATAGAGCGGGTGTATTCGCCCGCAACATGCTCAGCCAGCATTAAGGGAAGAAAGACCAGAATTGTCGTCAATGAAGAGATCAGAAGCGGTATTGCCATGGCACCGCCGCCTTCTTTCAATGCTTGTTCGCGAGCTTGACCTTCTTCAAGACGGCGTTTGAAATCTTCGGCGATAACAATGCCGTTATCAACCAGCAGACCCAGAGAAATAATGAGCGTTGCCAGACTCATTCTTTCCAATTCCATGTCAAACAGGTTCATGATGGCTAAAGTTGCCAGCATGACAAAAGGAACAATTGTGCCGACGATCAGACCGGTTCGAATGCCCAGGAATAACATGACAATTACCAGAACGATTGCCAGTGTTTCGAGAACATTAAGAGAAACACCATAAACGGTATCGGAAACCTGCTCGGCTTGATAAGTCGCTATATTAAGGAACATCCCGACAGGAAGTGTTCTTTGTACTTCCTCGATCTCGGCTTTCATACGGGGGGAGAATTCGAGGACGTTGTAGCCATTCAACAGAGAAATTGCCAGCATTATGGCCGGCTCGCCGTTAAAATAGGAAGCATTGACAGGAGGATCAATATAGCCGTGAGTGATCGTCACAATATCAGAAAGAGGGATCACATCTTCTGTATCGGGCAGCGTGATAAGCGTTGCGCGGATATCGTCTATTGTGTCAAAGTTACCGGTGGGTTCCACAATATAGCTGGTGGCTCCTGTATCGACAGAACCGCCTGGTTGAATGATATTTTGCTCGCTTAAGATGGCAGACAATTCAGCAGGGCCAATGCCCAGTTTTGCCATTTTAGCGTTGGAGACTTCCATAAAAAAACGCTCTTCCTGGACACCCAGGATATCAATCTTTTTTGTACCTTCCACATTGTAGAGTACGTCACGGACTTGTTTGGCCATATCATTCATGATCTTCATGCTATGGCCAGGCGCTGTCAGGGCGAGTGTTATAATAGAGACATCACCATATTCATCGTTGACGATAGAAGGTTGTGTCCCTTCGGGCAATGTGGCGTAGGTTTCTTCGACTTTGTTCCTTAAATTCTGCCAGATCGGTTTCAGGTTGGAATACCGATCCTGAATTTCAACATGAATGACCGAAGATCCTGTGGCCGACGTGGATGTGATTTCTTCGACTTCTGGAATTTTGCGAATAGCGCGTTCCAGCTTCTTCGTGATCAGATTTTCGACGCGTAAGGGATTAAGGCCCGGATATTGTGTCGTGACCAAGGCCGTGCGAATGGTAATCTGAGGGTCTTCACGAGCAGGTAACGTAAAATAGCTAACGGCACCATAAATCAGCATAATGGCGAGAATTACAAAAACCAGCTTACGGTATTGAAACGAGATTTGTGTCAGGTTCATTTTTTTGCCAGTCTTCAATTAAATTGTTTCGTGCCAACGCCAAGGAGGCGTACGGCCTGACCGTCATGCAGATAGGCGACACCTGCGGTGGCGATAATTTCCCCCGGTTTCAAGCCCTTTGAAATCATAATTTCGTTGTTGATTATATTTTCGGTCTGTATTTCTCTTTTGCGTACAATACCTGCCGTCTCGTCATACACAAAGGCGTAGGATTTCTGATCTTCTCCCGGCAAAATGGCTGTTGGTGGGATTTTGACGACCTGGCCGGAATAACCGGTGCGACCACGGCCTTCAAATGTGAAATCAACCTCGGCAGTCATGCCAGCACGGAGTGTCTCGTCTTTCTCATTGAGGAGGAGGGTGACAGGAAAAGCATTTGCGCTTTGGGCCCGTGAACCGATTTTGGTGATTTTTGCCTCCAAGCTTATACCGGGAGCGGCGGGAAAACGTGTCTTGTAAAATTGCCCTTGCTTCAGATTTCCAATGATTGTTTCCGGGACGAGAGCTGAAATTTCCAGCCCGTCATAACCTTCGATTTGAAGGATGGTTTGGCCCGCCTGAATGGTTTGAGAGGGTTCAACAGCGCGAGCGACTATTTTTCCGTCATAAGGCGATAACAGTTCTGTATATCCTAGATCTTTCTTCGTCAGATTGAGTTCTGCCTTACTGACTTCAACGGCACTGCGGGCCTGATCAAGAGCAGCCTGGGCATTATCAAGAGCGGCCTTCGAGACCCAGCCCTTTTTAAAAAGATCTGATTGCCGGCGATATTCATTTTGCGTCTCAATCAGGACTGCATTCGCTTTTTGCAAACTGCCCTGAGCTGATTTTGTTGTCAGTTCGTATGTGGATTCGTCCAGTCTGGCAAGGACCTGATCTTGTTTGACCGAAGCTCCCAGGTCCACCAGAACCTCCTCCACTTTACCGCCAACGCGAAAGCTGAGATCTGCTTTTTCGGCTGCTTGCAGAGTGCCTGGGATCCTCCTGATCTGAGAGGAGGCCGCATTCTGGGTTTTGATCCAAACGATCGGCTTCGGAGCGACTTTTATTTCCGGCTTTTCCTCTGAACAGGCTGTGAGGAGAAATGAAAAGCAAGCGAGTATCGTAAATTTGTTAATTGCATTATGTGTCATGCCGACTATTCCTCAAGAAAGGATCACTGAACTCTGTCCGTCAAATTTCAGAACTTCGAATTTTGTGAAAAATATTGTTTTGAATATTATGATCTCGTGCATTTTGACATATACAGAATGAGCAGAGTGCATTTTTGAATTAGAGTTTAAGACGGAAGGTAATACTATAATTGTGACTTCAACGAAAGATAAATTGCATGCTATGTTTTCTGAATTGGGAAAACTTGCCCCAATGATGCGCCCGATCACTCTTCTTGTATTTTACGCTTAACTGGCCGGTTTTTTTTGGGATTCCTCGAAGAGGCTTCCTTATGATATTAGGCGGCATATGGATCCCATATCACCTCTACCAGTCCTAGAAATTAGGGTAGGGGATATTCGAGTCTGTATCCCAGACCCCAATCGGTTATGACATAGAGATTGGTATCCATCAGACGTTTTCTCAGTTTCATCACGTGCATTTTTAAAGTTGTATCAAAAGGAGGGTCGCTTCGTTCTTCATAGAGGGCAGACATCAAGCTCTCATGGGAAACAGTATGCGGCATTCGCTTGAATAGCATGTGTAGAATAGCATATTGGGTCCTGGTTAATTCTATTTCCTGATGGCCAGTCACAACCAAGCTTCGGTCTTCTCTAAACCAGATTTCATTTAGATGAATGTTGTGATTGAGGGTTCCGCAATAAGGACAGGGTTCAGCCATCATGAGTATCCATTTCTCTGTTAATCCTGTCAGAAAAACGATTGATTAGAGTTCCTGTGAAAGGGACATTAACCCTGTGTGTATGTCATACTATGTTTTTTACATTGACGCTTGTTCCCTTATGACTGGCGTGCTTTGATAACCCTGCAAAATTCTGAATCTATCAAGTAGGAATATCCTTATGCTCCGCTTCAATTTGCTGATGGCCGGTATCTTTATTCTCTTTCTTAACGGATGCAACGAGGCAGAACAAAGTCGCCCTGAAGCTATTCGCTCAGTTAAAATATTTGAGGTCTCCCGGAGCGCAGGAGGAGATGTTCGGAAATTTTCAGGCAAAATTGAAGCCGCTAATTCTGCCAATCTTAGCTTTGCCGTCGCCGGCACGGTAGAGGTGATTTCGGTCTCGGTTGGCGAAAATGTCCAACAAGGGCAAATACTTGCTGCTCTGGATAAAGAGCCGTTCAGGCTGGATGTTCAGGCAGCGGAAGCTGAACTTCGCAAAGCCCGGTCTTCGGCGAATGAAAAAGAGGAAGACTATAAAAGGAACAAGCAGTTGTTTGAGAAAGGCTGGGTCAGTAAAGCGGCATTGGAGCAGACGCAGTTTTCGTTAGAGACAGCGCTTGGGGATGTCAGTTACAAGACAACCCGCCTCAATCAGGCGAAGCGCTCTCTCAGTGATTCTCAACTGATAGCACCCTATAGCGGTGTCGTAGGTCAGCGGTTTGTCGAACCCAATGAAGAGGTTGCGGGGGGGAACGAGATCCTGAGATTGGATGCCAGTGGTGCCCTAGAGATGTCTATTTCCGTTCCTGAAAAAACCATTGCCAAACTTAATATGGGTATGCCTGCTACAGTGACCTTTAGTGCTCTACCCGATGTGACTGTCGAGGGGCGGGTGACGGAAATCTCGCGTGTTGCAGGCAGCGGTAATGTTTTCCCCGTTAAAGTCAGCCTCAATGATCCACCCGCAACATTGCGAGCCGGTATGAGCGGCGATGTCTCCATGACAACGCAGAACGAGCCGGGGGATTTTGGTTTTCTTGTTCCGTTGTCTGCTCTTGCAGCGGCGGAAAGCCTGAAAGACAGTTATGTTTTTATCTTCGATCCCGCTGCGTCCACAATTTCCAAAAAAGAAGTGCTGCCAGAGACTGTACGCGGAAACCTCGTGGCCGTTAAAGGAATTGAGGCTGGAGACCTTGTGGTAACAGCGGGGGTCAGTTTTTTATCGGATGGTCAGAAGGTCAAACGTTATGTGCCGACTGTAAACTAGAATTGAGCGAAGAGAGAAAGTCGAAAGCATGTCGGTCATTACTGAATTCGCTCTTAAAAATTCCCGCCTCACCATCTTGTTGGTGTTGATGATTATTCTGGCCGGTGTTCTTACATTTGTGACATATCCGAGCCGCGAAGACCCGTCGATTGTTATTCGCAACGCCAATGTAACAACACAATTTCCCGGTATGTCTCCTGCACGGGTTGAAGATTTGCTGACCCGGCCCATTGAAGAAAAAATAAGAGAGATTCCGGAAGTCAAGCATATTGAATCGGATTCAAAAACCGGTGTTTCCCTCGTTAAAATAACGTTGGAGGATAACGTTAATGACCTGGGTCCGGTTTGGCAGGACTTGCGGGATAAAATGGGGGATCTGACGTCTGAATTGCCGGAAGGGACCATCGGGCCTTTTGTTGACGACCAGCTTGGCGATACCGCTGTCGCCACCATTGCTTTATGGGCGGATGGATTTTCTCTTTCCGAAATGCAGGATGTGGCGAAGACGTTAAGTGAACGTCTGTATGCGTTGGAGGGGGTTAGTAAAATCCAGCGTTTTGGGGAGCAGGATGAGCGGATTTATCTTGATTTCACACGGAGCAAGATCACACAGCTGGATATTGATCTGAATACCATTATCAATACGCTCAAGCAGCAGAACGTCATCCTGCCGGGGGGAGAGATTGACGCTGCAGGGCAATTTATTGTGCTGGAACCGTCCGGAAATTTTAATTCAGTTGAGGATATTGAAGGTGTCTTGATTGATATTCCTGGAAGCGGACAAGTGATCCGGCTGAAAGATCTCGTCGACGTCCGGCGGGCTTATGTCGATCCGCCGCAAAATCCTGTTTATTACAATGGCAAGCCAGCCATTATTCTCAGTGTTTCTGTTGAAGAAGGCATCAACAGCGTCTCTTTTGGCGAGCAGTTGCAGCAGAAAGTGGCAGATCTTCAACAAATGCTTCCTTGGGGCTATGTTCTTGATTTCGCAACATTTCAGCCGGATTTAATCGATGCATCTGTCAAGGGAGCGGTTAATAATCTCTATCAAACACTCGTGATTGTCCTGGTTGTGGTGATGCTGTTTCTGGGCGTTCGGACAGGACTGATTGTCGGATCTTTTGTGCCCATCACAATGCTGATGAGCGTGATTATCATGCGGCAGTTTGAGGTTGAGCTGCAACGGGTTTCCATCGCTGCCATGATCATCGCATTGGGAATGCTTGTGGATAACGGTATTGTTATTGCGGAAGATATTCGGGTGCGTTTTCGGAACGGAGAAGAACGCATTGCCGCTGCCATCGCATCGGGAAAAAGTCTGGCTCTGCCGCTGCTGACATCCTCTCTGACAACCATCCTTTTCTTTGTGCCGATGGCTTTGGCGGAAGGGGGGGCGGGCGAATATACAGGATCTCTTGCTCAGGTTGTCACCATCGTTCTTTTATCCTCCTGGTTTTTATCTCTCTTCCTGACACCGGTTATGTGCGTCTGGTTTATGAAAGGGACTGACGGAACAGGAAATACGGATGAGCAGAACAAGAATTCGGTACTGCTGGATAAGCTCTACTGTGTCTATAAGCAGGTTCTGGAGGCTGTGTTGCAGTTCCGTTACCTGTTTATTCTGTTCATGGTCGGTTTACTGGCGGGCTCGGCTTATCTGCTCAATTTCGTTGATAAAGAATTTTTCCCGCTGGGGGATCGCAATCAGTATTTGATTTATCTGGATCTACCGGCGGGCAATTCTGTTCAAAAAACAGATGAAGTGGTTCAGGATCTGACGGCCTGGCTGTCAGATGAAAATGAAAATCCGGAAATTAAAAATAATGTAGCCTATGTGGCCAGTGGCGGCCCCCGGTTTTTCCTGTCTTTGGCCGCAATGGACCCGGATCCGCACCGTGCGTTTATTGTTGTTACAACAAACACAACCGAAAGCGTTGGCAGGATGGTTGCGCGAACCCGGGCTCATATGTTGGACAACTTCCCTGAAGTCCGCGGGGAGGCAAAGAAGATGTGGATGGGGGCCTCAGAAGCAGGATTGTTCCAACTAAGAGTTGTCGGAATAGATGAAAACGAGCTTCGCCAAACGGCAAATGCAATTGTCGAAGAAATAAAACAAATGCCGGGTACTCTTGTTTCCAAACAGAATTGGGAGAATCCCATTCTAAAGGTGAATGTCGAAGTGGATCAGGCCCGGGCCCGGCAAGTCGGTGTCACATCAGAAGATGTAGCCAATGCCCTGAAGACATATTTTTCAGGAAGTGCTGTCACGGATTATCGGGAAGGGGACAGTATCATTCCAGTGGTTTTGAGATCCGGCGATGATGACCGTGGTACCTTGCATGGACTTGGGGATCTATCTGTCTACGCGTCAGGAACCGGTGAGTGGGTGTCGTTGGCTCAATTTGCCGAAATAGATGGAGAATGGCAGACATCTAGGATCAAACGTCGGGATCAGGAAAGAACCATTACGGTTACCGCGAAGCATGAAACCATGGCCGCGGCTGAACTTTATGGCAGGCTGGGTGGCTATCTGTCATCTCTGGAATTAGCCCCGGGACACCGCCTGGAGATAGCGGGTGAAGTGGAATCTCAGGCAGAGGCGAACGAGAAGTTATTTGCCAACCTGCCTATTTGTGTCGGGCTTATTGTTTTCTTG
This sequence comes from Sneathiella sp., assembly GCA_039975135.1. Taxonomy (GTDB): domain Bacteria; phylum Pseudomonadota; class Alphaproteobacteria; order Sneathiellales; family Sneathiellaceae; genus Sneathiella. The sequence goes on from JBDWHS010000028.1 coordinate 200,371, forward strand.
CTTGTCTGGCAATTTAACTCTTTTCGCCGACCTGCGATTATCCTGCTAACCATTCCGCTTATTCTCGTGGGTGCAACTTTGGGTTTGCTGACCTTGCAGGCTTTATTTGGCTTTATGGTGATCCTCGGCCTCTTCAGCCTTGCCGGTATCATCATCAATAACGGAATTGTGCTGATTGACCGGATTGATCATGCGAGGGAGGAGGGACAAGAACCTTATGACGCTCTAATTAGTGCCTGTCTCGCCCGGTTGCAGCCCATTTTGATCACGTCGTTGACAACAGTCCTCGGCCTTCTGCCGTTGATCCTGTCAAAAGATCCCCTTTTCTATGCCATGGCGAGCGCGATGGCATTTGGATTGGCTGTCGGGACTGTTTTGACGTTGGCTTTCGTGCCCGCACTCTATGCGATTTTCTTCAATATTCAGAAGCAGTAGAAGGGGCCAGGCGCCCGAGAGATGATCTTGATCAATGTCCATGTGATCGAAGCTTCATATTCTCCTCCAATCCGTCACTACTGATAGGGAGGAATGCATGACCAAAATGATCACATCCTTGACCGAAGAGCACAGGCGAATGATCAAGCTTCTGTCTCTTCTGGATCAGGAAGTTCAATCCTTTAGGGAAGGCCGTGTTCTGGACTATGACTTGATATCCGCAATATTGGATTACCTCACACGGGCCAGCCAGTTACAGCATCATCAAACCGAAGATGAAATATATAAATGGCTTCTTATTCGCGATCCGGAAGGGGCTCACGAAATCGGCGACCTGCGTTTTGAACATGAAAAACTAGCCTTTTTGTGCAACACACTCAAGCAGGCTGTTACCAATGTTGAACAGGATAATGAGCTTCCCCGCATCTGGCTTGTTTCTGTGGCCAACGAATATAGATCAGCGCATATAAACCACATCAGGATGGAAGAAAAAAAGTTTTTCCCGCTCGCTAAAAAACGCTTGAGCGCTGACGATTGGCAGGATGTGGAAGATCATATTGTCCGAGAAAGTGATCCCGAATTTGATCGTCTGGAACATGAGGATCTTGACGAGTTGCGCCATGATATTCTCACCTGGCATGATGGGGATGTCAGACTTTAACCGGATGCCCTGAGCGTTGGCGTGTTTCCCACTGATCATCAATCCAGTAATCGGCATTGGACGGTGAGAGCGCAGGCTTGTTCGCGATTATATCGGCTGCTTTCTCTGCCACCATAATCGTCGGTGCATTCAGGTTTCCGTTGGTGATAGTGGGGAATATGGACGAGTCAACAACACGCAGATTGTCGATGCCTCTGACGTTACAATCTGTATCCAGAACAGCCATAGGATCATCATCGGCGCCGATTTTACACGTGCAGGACGGGTGGTAGGCGCTCTCGACATTCTGACGAACCCAGGCATCAATTTCTTCATCCGATGTGATTTGAGAGCCTGGCTGAATTTCCGCGCCTCGGTAAGGATCAAACGCAGGTTGGGTCAGAATTTCCCGGCTCAGTTTTATCACATGGCGCCAGTCTTCTACATCTTGAGGATCGGTTATATAATTGAACAGAATATCCGGTTTCTCTGTCGCATCGGCTGATTTGACCAGAATATGCCCCCGGCTTTTCGGTTTGTTTGGGCCCACATGCACTTGATATCCATGTCCATCAAAAGCCGTACGGCCATCATAACGCATGGCAGCGGGTAGGAAGTGATATTGAATGTCAGGCCATTTCTGTCCGGCTTTTGAGCGAATGAAACCGCAGGATTCAAAGTGATTGGTGGCTCCTAGTCCGTCTTTGAACAAGAACCAGCGCGCGCCGATCATCCCTTTAGAAAACCAGCCCAGCTTGTCATTGAGCGTTATCGGTTGATTGCAGCGGAACTGGAAATACACTTCCAGATGATCCTGTAGATTGCTGCCAACACCGGGCAAATCTAGCACGGGTGAAATTCCGGCTTTTTTAAGCGCGTCTGCGGGGCCAATACCGGAACGCTGCAAAAGGGTGGGGGAGCCAATGGATCCCGCAGAAACGACAACTTCCCGGCGGGCGGTAAGATGCTTTCGCTGACCGTTCTGCCTGATTTCTATGCCCGTTGCCCGGAGGCCGTCAAAGGTGAGCTTTTCTGCGAGGCAGCGGGTCATGACGGTCAGATTGTGTCTGGATTTCGCAGCTTTAAGATAGGTTTGCGATGTGGAGGCTCTTTTGCCGCCGCCCACCGTCATATGCATGGGGCCGAAACCCTCCTGTTGATACCCGTTATAATCGGCTGTTCGGGGATATCCGGCTTCCTCTCCTGCTTTGATAAAGGCTTCGTAAAGCGGATTGAGCGTCATCTTGTTACCGGCACCGACAGACAACGGGCCGCTTTCGCCGCGGTAGGTATCGCCGCCGTCTATCCAAGTCTCTGCCCGTTTGAAATAAGGAAGCACATCGGCATATCCCCAGCCGTTAGCGCCGTTTTGTTTCCATTCTTCAAAGTCGCAGGCATGCCCGCGTACATAGACCATGCCGTTAATGGATGACGAGCCTCCCAGGACTTTCCCACGCGGGCAATCCAGGCGCCGATCTGCCAGCCCGGGCTCTGGCAGGCTTTCAAAGCCCCAATTGAATTTGTCCATATTCATCGGGATGGAGAGGGCGGTTGGCATAGCAATAAACAAGCTGTTGTCAGATCCTCCAAAATCTATGATGCAAACAGAAACCGCTGGGTCCTCACTCAGTCGGTTAGCCAATACACATCCTGCAGAACCTGCCCCAACAATAATAAAATCAAATTCCATTTCTGTTTCTTTCTACAGAGGCTGTAATGTGCAGATCCAGGCAGTCTTCAATCAAAGCACGCGCAAAGTCGGCATTGGCTTTTTCAAGCCGGAGGGCTTGCCGGATATAAATACCATCGATCAGACTGCCAACGATTTCAGCAATTATGCCCGATTGAGGGCCTGCGAGAGGCTTCAGACTATGGATCAGGTTGGATTGCAGGCGTTTTACATACACGCGGAGCAGTTTCTGGGCCTCAACGGATTCTTGTGCATGGGCATAAAAAATAAGCCACGCTGTTACATTATCCTGGCTGAACTGACATTCATTCAGGCTGGCCGTTATGATGGCGGATAGCCGTTCCCTCGGCGTTCGGGCTCGGACCAGTTCTTCAACAACCTGGGCTCGAAACTCAGTCAGAAGGTGGCGAAGTGCCGCCAAAATTAGTTTGTCTTTGCTACCGAAATAATGATGAGCCAGCCCTGAAGAGACGCCGGCACGCCGGGCAATATCACTGACACGAATGTCAATACTTCCCTTGTCCTGAATAGTGTGCAGGGTCGCGGAGATTAGTGTTTTCTTGCGAAAATCCTCCATTCCGACTTTCGGCATGGTAACTCCTGAGCAGGCATGAATGCCGGACTTTTCCAATATCAATTTATATATATTTATTTTAATTGACTGGTCAATCAATAAAAATATTGCATTTTTAGAACCAATATGTTGCCATATAGATCAGCAAAATATCATAAAAAAGAAATATGGTTGTGTCAGGTGTAACGCGATGCCTGCTGTCGCCAATTGAACGTTAAAATAGGTCATCAAGGCAAAAAATGCCTGAATGGGAGACTGTCAAAATGGGAAAATTTTTTAAAGCTTCGCTTCTTTCGCTCGGGCTAACGGCAATGTCAACGGCGGCTTATGCGGATTGCAGTACCGTGCGCTTTTCGGACGTCGGGTGGACCGATATTACAGCGACAACGGCGGCTGCAACAACCGTCCTGAAGGGACTGGGATATGAGACGGACGTCAAAGTCCTGTCCGTGCCGGTTACCTATACATCCCTTGCCAACGGCGATATTGATGTGTTTCTCGGCAACTGGATGCCAACCATGGAAGCAGATATCAAGCCATACCGGGAAGCAGGGACTGTGGAGACAGTCGGTCGCAATCTGGAAGGGGCAAAATATACGCTTGCCGTGCCGAAATATACTTATGAAGCAGGCCTTAAATCTTTTGCCGATATCGGCAAGTTCAAGGATCAGCTTGATGGCAAGATTTATGGCATTGAGCCCGGCAATGACGGGAACCGTCTTATTCAGGATATGATTAAAGACAAGGCGATGAAGCTGGAGGGGTTCAAAGTTGTTGAATCCTCTGAACAGGGTATGCTCTCCCAGGTGGCCCGCGCCAAGAAGAAAAAAGAACATGTTGTCTTCCTCGGATGGGAACCACATCCGATGAATGCGAATTTTGAAATGGCCTACCTATCCGGCGGCGATAATTTCTTTGGTCCAAATTATGGTGGTGCCGAGGTTTATACGAATACACGTAAAGGCTATAGCGCTGAATGCAAGAATGTTGGCAAATTGCTGATAAATCTGGAATTCAGTCTGAAACTCGAAAATGAGATTATGGGCGCGATCCTCAATGACGGTGAAGATCCGGAAAAAGCGGCAAGTGCCTGGATCAAGAAGAACCCGGCGGTTCTGGATAAATGGTTGGCCGGTATTAAAACGCTGGACGGTAAAGCAGGCCTGGCAGCGGTGAAAACCAGCCTCGGTCTCTAATTCAGACCTTTTTGCGGGCCGGATCTTGATCCGGCCTTTCTTTTACGGAATGTGTTATGGACTGGCTTACAGAACAAAAGATACCAATCGGCAAATGGGCCAAGAGCTTTGTGGATCTTCTGACGGAGCATGGAGACTGGTTTTTTGATGGCCTTGCCGTTGGGCTGGAAAGCTTTATCGAAGCTATTTTATTTCTCCTTCAGTGGCCGCATGCCTTCATCATTGTTGCCCTGACAACTTTGTTGTCCTTTTACCTGAGGCGCTCTGCCGGTTTCTCGATCTTTGTGTTACTGGGCTTGTTACTGATCATTAATCAAGGCTATTGGGAAGAAACCACCGAGACGCTGGCGCTTGTTCTTGCTTCAACCTTTGTCTGTATGCTTATCGGTATTCCTGTCGGCATTTATGCCGCCCGAAAACCCTGGTTTTATTCAGCTATTCGGCCAGTACTCGACCTGATGCAGACCATTCCAACTTTTGTATATCTGATACCGGCGCTGATCCTATTCGGCCTTGGTATGGTTCCGGGGCTGATTGCAACTGTCATCTTCGCCCTCCCGGCCCCCATTCGTCTGACACAGCTTGGTATTGTCAGTACACCTCCAGAGTTGAAAGAAGCGGGGATCGCCTTTGGCGGTAATCCCTGGGCGATCCTCTGGAAAATTGAAATTCCCTTTGCCTTGCCGCAAATTCGGGCAGGGATCACCCAGACAATTATGCTGTCATTATCCATGGTGGTGATTGCCGCGCTTGTCGGGGCTGACGGACTTGGGGTTCCAACGCTACGCGCCCTCAATCAGGTGAATATTGCCAAGGGCTTTGAGGTGGGCGTCGCGATTGTTTTGGTCGCTATTATTCTGGATCGCCTGATCCGCTCGTCGGAGGATTAGCAGATGGAAACTGCGGTACAGTTCCAGGATGTTTCTGTGATCTTTGGACAAAAAACAAATGAAGCGCTTTCCATGGCCGATGCTGGCAAAAGCCGGGAAGAAATCCAGGAGAAAACAGAAAATGTCCTGGGTGTCTCCAAATGTAGCCTGACTGTTGAGCGCGGCGAAATTGTTGTTCTGATGGGGCTTTCAGGATCGGGAAAATCAACGCTTCTACGGACTGTGAATGGTCTTAATCCTATTACATCAGGGGCCGTGCAGGTCCATAACGGACAGGAACTTATCAATATTGGAGAGGCCGACAAGTCCGCACTTCAACATCTGAGAAGCGATATCGTCTCCATGGTCTTTCAGAATTTCGCTTTGCTTCCCTGGCGCAGCGTGGCAGAAAATGTCGGGCTGGGATTGGAGCTTTCCGGCTTGCCCAAAAAGGAAAGGGCGGACCGGGTTTCCCGCCAACTGGAGTTGGTGGGCTTAAGCGAGTGGAAAGATCGTAAAATCACGGAACTGTCCGGCGGTATGCGTCAGCGGGTCGGCCTTGCCCGTGCGTTTGTTACAGAAGCGCCCATCCTTCTGATGGATGAACCTTTCAGTGCACTCGATCCCTTGATCCGGGCGCATCTGCAGGATGAATTGCTGGAGTTGCAGGAGAGTTCTAAACGGACAATCCTGTTTGTTAGTCATGATCTCGACGAAGCCATGAAAATCGGCAATAAAGTGGCGATTATGAAAGGCGGGCGTATTGTTCAATTTGGCACGCCCCAGGATATCGTCCTGCGGCCTGGCGACGCCTATGTCAAAGAATTTGTCGCCCATATGAACCCGATGAATGTCTTGCGCGCTCAGGATGTCATGACGAGCGGCGGTGAGATGAATGGCAGCCGTCAGGTATCTCTCACGCAACCACTACAGGAGTTGGTCGAGATGATGCGGCAGGATACAGCCGATATTACCGTTCTTGATAAGAACGCACCCGTCGGCACTATCACCGCCAACACCATCTTCAAGGCCCTCTCTCGGACGTCTTGAATGATCACAAGGCAAGGATATGATTGTCCCAGTGATAGGGTAATGTTTGGCGGGTTTTTCCGGACAGAATATGCCCAAAACCGCTGCTGATCAGGAAATCATCAGCGTGAGGTGCAAGGCCGCAAGCGTCGGGCTCCCGGATCACCTGATGAAGTCTGTTGGTTTTTAGATTCCAGATGAAGACAAGCCCACCGCGCGGCGCGGAAAAGGCCGCGAGAGCTGCGCTTTTATTGACGGAGACAGAGCCGATATACTGACGAGCCTCTGCCAGAAGGCTGTCCTTCAGGCTGACAGGTGCGAGGGCGTCCGCATGGTTATCCAGTTTGAACAGGAGAGGGACCTTCGCCGTCAGGGCACCTTGATACTGTCCGCCAATCCAGATAGTGCCATCGCCGTCACCTGCGAGATGGCGAAGAGAGATTTGGTAATGCTCCCGGGGTAAGATGAAGCGCTTGCTGATTTTCCCGGATTTCGCGTGCAATATGGTGACGCATGGTTTCATATCTGGCAGATTCAGTTTTTGCCGTGGATACTCTGGGTGGGTCAGAATACCCCCGTTAGCGATCACCAGATGTTGCCCGTCTTTCGACAGACAAAGGTCGTGAGGACCGATCCCGCCACTGTCAAATTCACCCACGCGGTTAAAATCGTTTGCGGCGTCATAGACACCGATAACGCCCTTTTCCTCTTCAAAAGCGTTTTCGGTCGCATAAAGCAGGGACCCGTCTGCCGAAAAGACACCATGACCAAAGAAATGCCTGTCTTCAGGAGGATGGATAAGTGCTGCTGTTCCAGCGTTTCCATCCAGAATTAAGGCATATCGATCCGGCCGGCGGGCAAAGACAACGTTTGTATTCCGGACAGGGTCATAAGTGCCTCCATGACCACGGCCCGGGAGTTTATGACGCTTCAGAATATGCCCCTCCTGACTTAGGAGGATGGCTTCAAAATGGCCCGCTTGGGTTTTTGCTGTTGTTATGAAGGCCGGTTTATCGGCTGCATAAGCCGGATTTTCAAGAAACAGACTTGCAACACCTGCTCCTGTGAAGCTAATGAAATCTCTGCGGTTAATCTCCATCGAGTGAATTGAATCCCATGGTGATGCTCAGTGCCGTTGGATAATAGTCTGATAAAATGACATGAGCCCCTTTAAGTGGGTTTTTTAGATAGGCGAGTTTGTCATAACCGTTTGCCGATTTCAGAGTGGCCTCAAGCGATGGCTGTTTGTCTAATAACTGCAGTGTTTTTAGAGATTGCGTGATTTCGAAAATCAAGGCATCCGCTTCACCGCGATCTTCTTCAGGCAACAGGGTTTTGAGGGCTGCCTTTTCCTGAAAATCCAGAACAGATTGAAGGTTGGCCCGGATGGAAAACAAGGTCAGATTGCTTCGCCAGAAGGGCGCGCGTTTATGATTGGCCTGTTCCCGATTTTTCCTGAGCATGGGAGCCAGTTTCCGGCTTTCAATTGTCAGGATCATTTCGTCGGCTTTTTGCAGGAGGTCTCGAATAACCTCTTTGTCAGTTTTATAAATCGGATTGTCAGGGCCTGCTTTTAGCATAAGGGCTGCGTATCCGTTTTTGTCCTGCCAGCCCTTCAAGATGTTATCCGTATTTTCCTGAATAACCTGAAGGATTGAAGCGGCATATGAACAGCGGAAAATGTTCTCTTGTGGTCGAGTAATATCATCGGATCGGTCACCATATAGAACATATTCAAGAGCCAGAAGCCCCTGAACAGCAACACTTTTTTTCTGGAGTTTAACGGGATCCAGGGCATCCTGATTTTGATCTGCGATGAGTTTCCGGACCTGCTTCAGACCGCGCCCCCGGCGATCAGGCCAGAAAAGCAGTTTTTCCTGCCGGTTTTCATTCGTCGCGGGGCCCAACCGATAGATTTCCGCTGCAGACCAGGCCATCACCAGCTCTCTAAAGGCCGTGCGTATGTGAAACAGCTTTTTGTCATCCGGGGACTGACAAAAGGCATCAAGGGCGGAGGCTTGTTCTACGGCCTTGTTCAGCAGATTTTTATAGGCCGGTATGATTGCGCTCTGAATTGTATTCCGAATAACAGCTTCATAAGCCGATGAGCTTGCTTCATTCGCCCGGACTTGGCCGTTTGTTATCAGCATTAGAAGAAGAGCCAAGGTGGTAGCGAAAGGTCTGAGTGTCACGGCGCTCTCCGGTTAAAGGGAATTAAGGAAACGAAGAAGCGCATTTCGCTCTGGTCTGTCAAGGGCGGCGACACTGTCGCGCGCGGCTTTCGCCTCTCCGCCATGCCAGAGAATTGCCTCCAGCAAGTTTCTGGCCCTGCCATCATGCAAAAAGAAGGTGTGCCCATTGACCGTTTCTGTGAGCCCAATTCCCCAAAGAGGCGGCGTCTTCCATTCTGTGCCGGAGGCGCTACCGACAGGCCGGTTATCAGCGAGACCAGCTCCCATATCATGGAGCAGCATGTCCGTGTAAGGCCAGATGAGTTGAAAACGATGCTCCTTTTGCATGGCGTCCCGGCTGGTGACATATTTGGGCGTATGGCAGGATGCACAGCCGACCGAGTAGAAAATTTCCTTGCCCTTCAGGACTTCAGGATCGGAAACATCACGCCGGGCCGGAACGGCGAGATTTCTGGAATAGAAAGCCACCAGTTCGAGGACAGGGCTGGGGGCTTCCGTATCACCTAGCCGAGCCTGCACGCCTGTCGGTCGTTTCAAACATTCCAGTTGCCTGGCCGTACAGTCCCCATAATGCCTAGGAGCAAGGGAGGTGGATAATCCCAAATCCCCGGCAAAGGCATCAGCAGACTGGATGAGGACAGAAGGATTTGAAGCTTTCCAACCAAACAGCCCGAGTTCCCTTTCCCGTGTCAGCGGATTGAAAACCTCGCTGACTTTTCCTGAAATACCATCTTCATTCTGGTCATCAGGGTCTGCCTTTGCCTTGATGTCATCGGGATGAATGGCTTCCAGCAGGCCGAGGCCAATCATCTGGGGCGCAATGCGCGGCGAGAGCAGGGTATTCTTATCGACAGGGCCAAAACCGAGCTGGGAGATCCCGTAGGCCGGCTTACGGAGGAAGATCTGTGTACCATCCTTCAGTGTGACCGGTATTTCTTCATACTTGATGGTCATTTTACCTTCGGCGGATAGGCCTGGAATAGCAAAATCCTGAAGCTGACGACCATAAGTTGGCTCTTGAATGACGGCAAGCTCACCGGACTTGATCTTTGCTTTTTCCTCCTCCGTCCTGGGCAGGACAGAAAGGCGCAGGAACATGGAAGTTGCCTGATCGTCAGCATCTTCGGGGGGGTGACCTCGGCCGTCTTTCAAGTGACACCGCTGACAGGACCGCGCATTGAAAAGGGGCCCAAGGCCGTCGGAAGCTTGGGTAGAAGAAGGGGAGGATACCCAGACTTTTTTAAACAGGCCATTTCCTAATTTGAAATCCTGCTGCCCTTTAAAATCAAGATTTGCAGAAGAGTGGGAAAAGGCATTTCCCGTTGGCTTGGCTGTTGATGTCGCGGCCCCGGCCGACATTTCTTCGAACCGTTCAGCCTTGTTGAATTCCGTCGCAGGTTTGGTAACCATCAGAACCCTGGGTCTGTCTTTGGCCGAGAGATCGGATCGATGATCATTTGGCATCGCTAAAGAAGTGCTCTGTAAGAGCAGTAGGCTAAGGGCGGTCCCGACGCCCAAAACCCGTTTTTCGGGATAGGTCATTTTACGCTCAGAATGGGGAAGGGGTCAGAGGACCCCTTCCGAGTGACGAGATTACTGGAAGACGGATTTAGGGTTGTCGAGGCTGTCAGAGCCTTCAATTTCAATCGCCTTCAAGCCGAGGATTGACACGGCGCGTTCGATGGAACGTGTCTGATCAATGAGGCCGTCAATGGCCGATTGAACAACGGCATTTCCTTCGGTATTGCCTTCGCCAATCATCTGATCATAAGCTTCGATGCTTTCAGCACGAGATTTCATAACGGCCATAGCTGTTACAGTCTTGTCGAGTTTTGCGTCAAGTTCCTTATGAACGGCCAGATCTTTTGCGGCAACCAGATCAGAAATGGATGGACCAGTCACAACGCTTCCATCCAGGCGGCGATATTTGCCTGTATACACATTCCGAATGCCGATCTGATCGAAATAATGGGAGTTGTGTGTATTGTCGGAAAAACAGTCATGTTCTTCTTCAGGATCATTAAGCAGAAGACCAAGTTTCATCCGCTCGCCAGCTAGTTCACCATAGGAAAGAGAGCCCATACCGGTCAGGATCGCAGACAAACCGGCTTCCGGATTACTTATCAGGGTCGCGCGGGCCTGTCCCTTTGCTGTCCAGTTTTTAATCATTTCCTGAAGATCGGATATCAGAAGTGTAGAGGACGCAGTCAGATACTGAATGCGGCGGTCACAGTTTCCACCCGTACAGTTTTCAGTGTCAAAGTCGGTCGCCGGACGATTGCCCGCGCCAGCACGATTACCGTTCAGATCCTGGCCCCAAAGCAGAAATTCAATGGCGTGATAACCTGTTGCCACATTGGCTTCAACTTCTTCAGCTTCGTGTAAGGCTTCGGATAACAAGGCCGGAGTAATCACTTTGGCATCGACCTTTTTGCCATTGACGGTTGGGGTTTTGTTTGCAATCACATTGACTGTGTAAAGCCGGTTGGCATCGGAATCTTTTCCGTAAGAGCTATCCACATAGTCGATCAGTCCTTCATCCAAAGGCCAGGCATTCACTTTGCCTTCCCAGTCATCGACAATGCTGTTGCCAAAGCGATAAACTTCGCTTTGCTGGTAAGGGGCACGGGCAGAAATCCAGGCAGCCCGGGCTGCGTTGAGGCTCGCTTGTGTTGGATTGGCAACCAATGCCTGGATAGCCGCATCCAGTGCTTCCATGGATGTGAGACTATCCTGATAGACCGCTAATGCGATATCGGAATAGGTGTTGAGGACGTCTTTCGGAGCAGGAGCTTCTGCGACAGCCGCACTGCTGAGTAAAGCAAGGCCTGCGGTCATGCCGAAAAGGCGGCGGGCAAATTTTGTGGAAGATGAAAGCATGATGTCTCTGTCTGTAGGTGAAATTCAGGTCCGTTATCGAATGATATCGGGGATTGAGGGATCTTATTACTATTAAGAACGATTATCAATATCAATTTCTCCCGAATGGAACTCATAGGCTGCAATAAATTGTGAGAGCGGTCATTGATCCGTTTCTTCTTTCTGTGGAGAATGCCAGCGTTCACATAATTGTTAAAAGTTTTGGAGCTTTAGAATGAAAGAACGCCTTGATTATGTTTCTATCAACGGTCCAGCCTTGTCCAAGATGATGCAGGCGAAAGACTGTATGCCATCAATAGATGAGAAACTGCGGGCCCTGATCGAACTTCGCGTCTCGCAGATTAATGGTTGCGCATATTGTGTGGACTTGCACACCACGGAAGCTAAGAAAGCCGGAGAAAATCAACAGAAGCTGGAATGTCTGACGGTTTGGCAGGAATGTGATTTTTATGATGACGGTGAAAAATCTGCTCTGGCTTGGGCAGAAGCTGTTACGCTGATATCAGAGCGGCGCGCGCCACAAGCGTTATACGAAGCGCTATGCGACCAGTTCTCGGATGCGCAGGTCGTTGATATAACCCTGATCATCGCACAAATGAATGCCTGGAACAGAATGGCGATTGGTTTTGGAAATACTGCTCAGCGACGGGCAGAGTAAGCTCTGTATAGAGATAGAACACTATCTTGGACAGAAAAAGAGGCCGCGTACCGATATCGGCGCGGCCTCTTTTTGAGGAGATCTACCTCTTGAAAGGTGGATTTACCCGGCTTTAACATCCGCTACGAAGCTTGTAACCTGAGACCTGAGATTTTCAGCCTGTTTTGAAAGCTCTTGCGAAGCTGAGAGAACATCCTGTGAGGCATTGTCAGATTCAACAGCGGCATCTGTAACGGTACCAATGGAGGACGAGACCTCCTGAGTACCCGCCGCTGCTTTTTGAACGCTGGATGAAATTTCCTGCGTTGCTGCGCCTTGTTCTTCTACTGCGGAGGCGATGGCAGCTGCAATTTCATCAACCTTTTTAATCGTGACGGAGATGCCCTGAATGGCACTGACAGCATCTGTCGTTGCATTCTGGACTTCGGAAATCTGGTCGCTGATTTGTTCCGTTGCTTTAGCTGTCTGTGAAGCGAGGTTTTTCACTTCAGACGCGACAACGGCAAAACCCTTGCCAGCATCGCCTGCGCGGGCGGCCTCAATGGTTGCGTTCAGCGCAAGCAGGTTTGTTTGTTCAGCAATATCCTGAATAAGGGAGACAACTTCGCCAATACTCTGTGCCCCGGAATCAAGACCTTTGATCAGGACATCTGCTTTATCAGCCTCATCAACCGCCTGGTTGGTAATGTTGGAGGACTGAGAAACCTGCGCACTAATTTCGCGAATGGAGGCAGAGAGCTGCTCGGCTGCAGAGGCGACAGACTGAACATTGGATGTCGCGTTGGAGGATGCCTGAGACACTGAGCTTGCCTGTGTCGTTGTCCGCCTTGAAATGTCATTCATGGTTTGCGCTGTGGATTGCATTTCGGTTGCCGCGGAGGCAACACCGTCGACCACGGATCCTACGGAGTTCTCGAAGGAACTGACCATGCCAACAAGCGCTTCCTGTTTTTCAACTTCAGCGCGCTTCTCGGCTTGCTCTTTTTCAATGGCTTCCTGTTCTTTGCGTTTTTGTTCGGCGGCTCGGTTGTTTTCGGCTTCCTGCCTGGACTGTTCCTGTTCAGCTTCCAGTTTTTTCTTTTCAATAGCTGCCAATTTGAAAACCTGGATTGCCTGCGCCATGCTACCAACTTCATCATTTCTGTCGAGAAAGCCGATTTCGACATCCAGATTACCAGCAACAAGCTCACCCATTTCTTCGGTCATATCAGCCATCGGGACGGTCAATTTACGGAACGATTTGAAAACAACAAATGAGATCACCGCGAGGATGATCAGGGTCGACACAATGGTGGCACTGATCAACGTGAATAAAAATTGATTGAGAGAGGCATGCGACAAATCGAGAGAGAGCGCACCAATTACTTCTTTTTCGTCACCGTCAATCCGGACAATGTCGGTCGTGCTGCGCGTGACAGATGAAAGGTCGATGGCCTCTCCTTGACTGAAAAGGAGCTTTCCTTCCGGGTCCAGAACTTCAGCATATTGGAAATCGGGATCCTGACTGAGATCTTGAAGTAGTTTTTCTGCCGCTTCATTATCGAGATCCCACATGGGGGCCACAATAGCCGCTGATTGAAGAGCGGTGACAATATCGGCTCTGCTCTGGAGTTTTTGCTGCTGCACGTCCTGAATGACGGTAACACCTAGTGTTGCTGCAACAACCAGGATCAATAATGTAAAGCCGATTACACTTGCCAGGATTTTTGCCTGTAGAGAGAGGGCTTTGGGTTGGCCGGCCTGTTCCGTCCCCACAATCTCATTGTCCATCATACATACCTTATCTTGAGGTCTAAATACTTCAACCTGATGTCTGTTGTCTAAGTCTCTTAATCGTGTCAGGCTTTGCGCCGGTTTGCCGAGCAACGCCATAATACTTCACCCCTTACTCATATTTTTATCAGTGAATAAGAAAAGATTTGGTTAATGGAATTTACGTTTTTACCCTTTATTAGATTAACGTAATTGTAAGAAAGGAGACGTACTCTTGGCGAAATAGTGTTGAATATGATGAGCGAGCCAGAAACCAGACTTTTTTCTTCATAGAAGGACCGAAAAGTGGAGATTGCCCCGATACCGGAATATGAGGACAGTCGTCTCGAAGTTCTCCGTGGCCTGGATATCCTGGATACGGGCGCTGATGAAGGTTTCGATCGGCTAACACGCATTGTCAAATCCCATTTTGAAGTCCCCATCGTTCTTGTCAGTTTGGTTGATGAACATCGGCAGTGGTTCAAATCCCGCCAGGGCCTGGATGCTTGTGAAACGCCCAGAGACATTTCTTTTTGCGGCCATGCAATTCTTGGGGATGATATTTTTTACATTCCGGATGCGAAAGCAGATGCTCGGTTTCAGGATAACCCACTAGTCACCGGCCCTCCCGGTATCCAATTTTATGCCGGGGTTCCGCTTTCAGCTGAAGGTGGCCTTAAAGTTGGAACCCTCTGTGTTATTGATACAAAGCCCAGACAGTTCAATAGTGACCAGTTTATAGCACTTAAGGATTTTGGAGATTGTGTTGAGCAGCAGCTCGTGCAATCCCGGCTTCACAATGACGCAAAATTTCTGGTATCACAGACATCTCGGTTGAACACGCTGCTTGAAGCAGTTGCGGACGGTATTGTGACGATTGACAATAGCGGGATTATTGAGAGCGTGAATACGGAAGCGGCCCATATTTTCGGGTATGAACCCTATGAACTTGTCGGGCAGAATTTTGGCAGGTTGATGCCAGACCTCGGACGCGGAGGATGGAACGGATATGTCGAGATTTTTTTTGGAGAAGATCGGAAAGATGAAAGAGCCGATATAAAGGAATTTATGGGCTTGCGAAAAGACGGAAGCCTTTTCCCCATGGATCTGTCGGTTCGCGAAATGTTTCTGGAAGGAAACCGCCTGTTTACGGGCATCATTCGTGATGTGACTGATCGTAAAGCGGTGGAAGATGAAATCCGGCGAGGTCGTGAAGTGCTGGAGGCGATGAAGGAAAATATTCCCGTTGGTATCAGCGTTTTTGATGAAATACTGAACTTGTCTGTCATTAACGATCTTGCAATCAAATTTCTGAATTTCCCCGAAGAACTCTCAAAACTCGGGACCGCTTATGAAGACTGTACCTGGCATATGGTTCAGCGGGGGGATTTTGGGGAGGGTTCGTCGGAAACGATCTTAGAGAAACAAATGGATTTTGCGTATAATCCAAAGCCCAGGCGGATTGTAAACTCCTTTGGCGGGGATCGACAAATTGAAGTCTCAACCCGGCCAATGCCGGGAGGGGGAGTTGTTTCCATCTATTCCGATATAACGGACAGGTTACGCAACGAAGAAAAACTGGAAAGCTTGTTAAAACAGGCAAACTCGGCCAGTCAGGCAAAATCTGACTTCCTTTCAACAATGAGCCATGAAATCCGTACACCTTTAAATGGTGTGATTGGTGTTGCGAGGATGTTGGGAGATACAGATCTCAATGATGATCAACTTGAGAAACTGGATGCAATTTTAAGATCTGGAACATCGCTTCTTGATTTAATCAATGATGTTCTGGACATGAGTAAGATTGAAGCTGGAAATCTTGAAATTGAGGCTGTTCCATTTGATTTGGTTGATATCGTTTCAACCGTCAAAATTCCTTTTGATATTCAGGCGCAAGACAAAAAGATCGAGTTTTCCTCCCATATTGCTCCAGAAATTGCTGAGTGCTTTGTATCTGACCCAACGAGAATCAGACAGATTACAATGAACCTACTAAGCAATGCCTTTAAATTTACAGAAGAGGGAAGCGTCCATCTTACGGTCATCCCGGAAGGAGGGATTACCGAGGGAATTCAGAATATCCTGATTTCCGTGCAGGATAGCGGCGTCGGTATTCCTGAGGACCGGCAAGCAGCGATCTTTGATTCATTTTCTCAGGCAGACACATCGGTTGCCCGGAAATTTGGTGGAACAGGATTAGGCCTTTCAATCGTTAAAACTCTGGTTTTGATGATGGGCGGTGATATTCAACTGACCAGTACGTTAGGGAAGGGAAGCTGTTTTCAGGTTCAGCTGCCGATAAAGGTAGGAACCGAGGAAGAAGCCGCTTCTCTCAAGCCCCTCATAGCAGCCGACGGATCTGAACCACACAGGCCGTTGCATATTCTGGTTGCTGAAGATAATGACGTGAACGTAATGATTACAAAGGCTTTTCTCGAAAAGCTGGGGCATTCTTTCGAGATCGCAGAAAACGGACAGGTGGCTGTCAACAAAATGCAGACCGGTCGCTATGATTTAATCTTGATGGATGTCCACATGCCGGAGATGGATGGCATTGAGGCAACGAAGACAATTCGATTGACCTCAGCGGGACAACAAATTCCGATTATTGGCTTAACGGCAGAAGCCTTTAAAGACAGACACACATTATTCCGGAAAATTGGAATGAATGATGTACTGACAAAACCATTTACAGAATTACAGCTGAAGGATGTGTTGATGATGAATAGTGCAGATCAGAGAGTTGAGCAGGAACTGGATCCTGTTACTGATGCCCCTGGCGAGAATCCTGTTGTAAGTGGTTCTGGTCTACTGGCTCCCACGCAAAATGATCCTATTGGCAGTGACCAGAAATTCTCTGAATTTCAAGATCAATTGGGTGAAGATGTCGCAAAAATGCTGCTTGGGAAAACACCGGCTTCGGTGACAAAGGAGCTGAACAGTTTGCGGGAAGGCTTCGCTAATCAGGATTCTCAACTGATTTTACGATCTGCCCATACCATTGCAGGTGTGGCTGGATCCATGTGCGCAGAACGACTTGCCAAACAAGCCTCCTTGATCGAGGAAAGCTCTGGAAAGTGGGATGAGATTTCAGAAACTTTGCCGGAATTTGAACAAACAGTGGAAGACACGATCGCCTGGTGGAATAACAAGTTGTAACAAACTGGTTAAGACTATAACGACATTCTGTAGACCTCTTTCCTGTCTGATGATAGAGAAGGGCCTGTCCGGATTTTAAGCGGACAGGTCTGGACTAATTCAGGAAAAAATACATGATCGTCGCCCAAATTACCGATACCCATATCAAGGGTGAAGGGGTCATTGCGTATGGGAAAGTTGATACATATAGCTTTTTGAAGCAGAATGTAGATCATATCAACGGTCTTTTACCTGGTGTGGATGCGGTCATTGTCACAGGCGATGTGACAGACGAGGGGAGCATTGAAGAATTTTCTGCTCTTCGTCAGGAACTGGATCGTTTGAAAATGCCGTATTTCGTCGTGCCCGGTAATCATGATCATAGAGAAAATCTGTTACAGGCATTTTCAGATAAAACCTATCTGGCAGAGTGCCAGGATTTTATTCAATATTCCATTGACGACTTTCCTTTCCGGCTGGTCGCCGTTGATACGTTGGTGACGGGTAAGCCATATGGTGAAATCAGCGCCCCACAATTGGCCGGCCTGGATAAAACACTGTCTGAAGAGCCAGAAAAACCAACCTTGATATTTCAGCACCATCATCCTTTCAAAAGCGGCATTCAGTTTATGGATGAGCAAAACCTGCGCAATGCAGAGGATGAACTGTCATTGCTGAAGCGCCATCGCCAGGTTAAGCATATCGCCTGTGGCCATGTTCATAGGGCCTGTGAAACTGTTCTGCACGGGATCGGGATCAGCATTGCCCCAAATGGAGCACATTCCATTACACTGGATATGCAGGATAGCGATGATATTTCTTTTATGCTGGAGCCGCCCGCTCTTCGGCTTTTCCTTTTGGAGGAGACGACAGGAACGATTGTCTCGCATTTGTCTTATGTCGGTGATTTTGACGGCCCCCATCCTTTCTATTCATAAATACCCTGTCTGCCGAGCGTCGGTAAGCCGATATCTCTAATGAAAATTTCTTCCTTTCGGCATGACGCTGGTAGAACGTGGATGGCGCCAGATATTAGGTTTTGAAAGTTTTTTTCCAAAGGGAGAAAACGGTGTTGCCCCTTCTTCGGTCAGAGCGACAAGTGCTTCGCTCAAATCCTCTATCTTATTTGCAATGATATGGATAACCCCTTGTTCTTCCTGCATTTCCCCATGGACGAGAACCAGGCGGGCTGAGAGTATAATTTTTCGGTAAATTTCAAATTTTTTGGGCCAGACAATAACATTGGATGTCCCCGTTTCATCCTCAAGGGTCATGAAAATAACACCGGAGGCTGTTCCGGGGCGTTGGCGGACAAGCACAAGACCCGCAATTTTCACTTTTCGGCCAGATCGACAGGATGTTAAGTCTGCCGACCTCAAAACCTGCTGTGTGTGTAAGTGAGGCCGGAGGAAAGAAACCGGATGGGCTTTTAAGGAAAGGCGCAGGCTGGCATAATCTTCGACCACATGTTGTCCAAGAGGCATGGTCGGCAGATGCATCTCTGCTTCATTCTGCAAGATCTGATCAGCTCTATGGACAGCGGCAAAAAGTGGAAGCTCCTCAAGCGCAGCGCGCCTTCCGTTATATCCACCCAGCCCTTTCACAGCCCACAAGGCAGCCCGTCGATCCAGTCCAATTGACCGAAAGGCGTCTGCATGAGCCAAGTCTGCCAGTGTTTTCATATCAATACCTGTTCGGAAATAAAGGTCCCGAACACTATCGTAGCCGTGGCCTCGCTGCTCCATGATAATATGGGCGGCGTCTTCTTTCAGACCGCCGACTTGTCGCAATCCTAAGCGCAGATCACAATATTGGCGTCCCGCACTGGAAGGCTCCAATTGGTAATCCCAATTGCTTTTATTGATATCCGCGGGCAGAGCAACGCCACCATGTTCTTGAAAATCCCTGATAATACTGGAGGCGGAGTAAAAACCCATAGGCTGGGAGTTAAGAAGAGCCGCTGCAAAAACATCCGGGTAATGGCATTTGAGCCAGGCGGAGGCATAAGCGAGCAGAGCAAAACTTGCTGAATGGCTTTCCGGAAAGCCATAATCGCTGAAACCTTCAATCTGTTTGAAGCAACGCTCCGCAAAATCCGGCGTATAATTTTTCCCGATCATGCCCTTGATAAATCTTGTCCGAAAATCTCCGATATCGCCGGTTTTTTTAAAAGTGGCCATGGCGCGGCGTAACTGGTCGGCTTCAGCGGCGGAAAAACCGGCGGCGACCATGGCAATTTTCATGGCCTGCTCCTGAAACAGGGGGACGCCCAACGTTTTCTCTAAAACGCTTTTCAGTTCTTCGGATGGGTATTCGACTTCTTCCAGACCTTGCCGCCTGCGCAGATAGGGATGAACCATATCCCCCTGGATGGGTCCCGGGCGAACGATGGCAATTTCAATGACCAAGTCATAAAAGCTTGCGGGTTTCAGCCTTGGTAGCATAGACATCTGAGCCCGGCTTTCAATTTGAAACACGCCAATCGTATCGGCCTTCTGGATCATTTGGTAGGTTGGTGGATCATCCCGCGGTATAGCGGCCAGAGACATCGGGCGGTCATAATGATCCAGCAACAAGTCAAAAGCCTTTCGCAGGCAGGTCAGCATTCCCAGAGAGAGGACGTCAATTTTGAGGATACCGAGGCTGTCCAGGTCATCCTTGTCCCATTCGACAACGGTTCGATCTTCCATCGCCGCATTGGAAATGGGAGACAATTCATCCAGCGGCCCTCGGGTTATGACAAAGCCGCCCACATGCTGGGACAGATGCCGTGGAAATCCAATCAACATTTGTGTCAGGGTTAAAACCTGTGCGAGGCGGGGATCGGATGGTTCAAGCCCGCTTTCGGTCACCTGGTCTTTTGCAATCCCTGACGAGGAACGTCCCCAGACACTGGAGGCAAGGGCACTGATCATATCCTCTGAAAGACCCATAGCTTTACCGACCTCCCGAATGGCGCTACGGGATCGATAGGTAATCACTGTGGCTGCCAAACCTGCCCGGTGTCTGCCATATTTGCCATAGATATATTGAATAACCTCTTCCCGGCGTTCATGCTCGAAATCAACATCAATATCGGGGGGCTCTCCACGTTCTGCTGAAATAAACCGTTCAAACAGAAGGTCAACTTCCGAAGGATTAACGGCTGTAATTGCCAGGCAATAACAGACGGTGGAATTGGCGGCAGAGCCGCGCCCCTGACACAAAATGGGCGGATCCAGAGACCGGGCAAAACGGACGATATCATAAACAGTGAGAAAATAAGGCGCATAGTCCAACTGCCCAATGAGATCCAATTCATATTGAATGGCTTTAGAAACCTTATCCGGTATTCCTTGTGGAAATCGTTCGTCGGCTCCCAGCCAGGTGAGGCGTTCCAGTTCTGCCTGGGGCGTTTCGCTATCCCCGCTGGGCTCATCCGGATATTGATAAGCAAGTTCATCCAGTGAAAATCGGCATTGTTCTGCAAGATGGCTGCTTCTCTGAACGGCCTCTTGAAAGCCGGGAAAAAGGCGATACATTTCGGTCGGTGTCTTTAGGTATCTTTCTGCATTGGATTGCAGCCGAAACCCCGCATCCTCAATGGTGCAGGATTCTTGAATGCATGTCAGGATATCCTGCAATGGACGGCGGTTCGGTATATGATAAAGAACGTCATTGGTCACAACGAGTGGACAGTGGCTCTGGCGGGAAAGATCGAGAAGCTGATCCAGTCGCATTTGATCTTCTCCCCGATAGAGTAGGGAGAGAGACAGGTAACAGGTATCTGGAAACATCTGACAGACCTGTTTCAGAGACTGCTCAAAAACCAAATCCGGTGATTGGGGCGGCATGGCAATCAAAATCTGCCCTTCACCAAAATCGGCAAGGTCGCGCAAAGATAAATAACATTCTCCTTTCGGGGCACGCCGGTTGCCGCGTGTCAGCAATCGGGTCAGGCGACTATAGGCAGGTTTGTCTGTTGGCAGGCAAAGGAGCTCAAACCCATCCATAAAAACCAACCGGGTGCCGACAATCAGCTGAATATTATGGTGTTTAGCAGCTATGTGGGCCCGTATAACACCAGCCAGGGTGTTTCGGTCTGTAATGGCGATGGCCTGCAATCCGCGACTGGCTGCGGTTAAAACCAGCTCTTGTGGATGAGAACCGCCCCGCAGGAAACTGAAATTACTGGTGACTGCAAGCTCGGCATAGAGGGGCAGCGGATGATGCGCTGTTTCGGTCATGGGAAAAGTCCCTGCATATACCATTGGGGTGTATCAGCATCCCGATCATATAATCCTTCCCGGTAAAGCCAGAAACGATGGCCAGCTGTATTCTCGACCCGATAATAATCCCGCGTCTGGGGAGGGGAGCTTTCTTCCGATACAGACCACCATTCCGGGGCAAGCCGTTCTGGCCCTTCTGCCCGTGCAATATGGTGATGCAAACGCCGCCATTGAAACCGCAAGGGCGGACCATCGGGCACTTCTGCAAGAACGGTGATAGGTTCCGGCGGAGAAAAAACGAGGAAAGGGCGTGGCGGGATTTGCTTTGTTGTCTCTGTCCAGGGAGGTGTTTTGATTTTGTGGGTGATCGGTACTCTCTGAAAGGACTTCTCCGGGATATATCTTTCTTTTGGTATAAATCGGGTCACTTGATTAAAACCGAAACGATTACCAAACCGATCCAGTAATTGTCCTAACTCGATTTCGTTGATCACAGACGTTTCTGCGGCTGATTTGTGTTCCTGCGGCAGGCTTTTTTGCTCATCGGCCATATCTTCGACATGCTGCGCCGTGAGGAGCATCAAATCAATACCAAACCCCGTATCCAGATCATCATGGAAATTGGCCAGGTTTTCCTGAAAAAGAAGTGTCATATGGTCGGCTTCCTGACAGAGTCGGCTTGTTCTGACAAAAAGCCGTTCTACATGGCCGTCAACGCGGAAAATGTGCAGGCTGAGTTCCCGCGCGCCTTTCAGTGCTTCCTTTAAATGCTTTTCCAAAGTGGATGTTAGAATTGTCAGCGCGGCTTCGAGGGCAGAAATATGCAGGACAGGCTCTTCGAAGGGGTAACGAACGGAATAGGCTGGCGGAATACAGAGCGGATTGAAAACCTCTGCCTCTTCGCCGGTTGCTTGACGCAGGCGGCGCAGAAGGGCGGGACCGAAGCGACTGGTTAGCGGTGCTTTCGGCGCTCCCATCAGATGGCCGATTTTACGCAATCCCAATTGCCTGAGCTGTTGAACGGTGTCAGGTTCAAGGCGCAAGGCCGCCAGAGGAAGCGGTGCTATTGCTCCGGCATTTTCAGTTGTTGGTACCAAGGTGAAAGGTTTTTCGGCGTGCCGTGCGACGGCCCAAGCGGCTCCGATCGTGTCAGCCAAAGCCAGATGATGACTGAGGCCGAAAGAAGAGAGTGCGCCTGAGAGGGATCGCATCATGGACTTTTCACCACCGAATAGATGAGCACAGCCGGTAATATCCAGAGCTAACCCATCCGGGGGATGCAAGGTCACCAAAGGTGTGAAACGCAGGCACCAGAATGTCAGGTTTTCAAGGGCCTCCTGATCTTCTTCAGGGGTTGCAACTGCTGTTTCGAGGGCAGGATATAAAGCCCGGGCATCTGTCAGGGAAAGGCCTATATGAACGCCTTCTTTTTCTGCGGTTGCATTGGTGGCAGTAAGGCGAATAGCGTTGGCCAAATGGGTCACCAGGGCAAAGGGAGGATCATCCGCCGACAGATTGGAGGGGGAAGCTTTCTGTTCCGATCGAAGCTTCTGCGAGGGGATCCGGTGCGGCTGGCGTCGTTCGATCGCCCAACGGGGTAGCCAGACGGAAAGAAAACGCCTCATGATCCCATTCCAGTTGCCAGTGTTGCGGCTTCCCCCGTTTGCAGCGGGTCAGTGCGACATGCCACCGGGGAGAGGAAAAACCTGGCATACGTGCATTTGAAAAAAAAACAGGGCGGCTGGGGCGGGAGGAGATTGACCAGCGGGTTGCCGCTGCTGTCGAGCCTCTTCGTTTTGACGGATGATTGGCGTGATGATGCCGGATTAGCAGCAAAGTACCGCCATGTCGGGCTGCCCGTAAAGACAGACGACGACTGGCTTTGAAATCATAGAGTTTTTCCGGCTCACTCATGGCGGCAATCAAAAGCGGGCAGGCGGGTGATGAAAGGCCTTCTTCCAGAACCCAGAGCATTTCCTTTTCACTGCGAACCTCTACATGCAGGATCCTGTCCGGGTCGATCCCCAGATTAGATAATCCGGGAGGAAAAAGAAGGGGCGGGTAATCCAGGCCCCGCCCCAGGCTACACCAGAGCATAGGAAGGTTTGCTCCGGCGAGGAGGTGAAGAAGGCAGCCTGCAAAACCAACAGCGGCTGGGAAATCGGCATACTCTCCTGGGACAAATTCATGCAGAGCGCCACGGGCAAGCCCGCCATCCGGCAAGGCTGTATCGAGAGGCGGGATTGGGCAAACAGGGTTTTCCGCTTGAAAGTCGTTCAGGCAGGCAGGGGCATCCAGGGCATTAATCTGCGCCTTTAGAGTTGCCATGTCCTGTCTGCGGAGAGTTTCCATTCTGTATGTTCCCCTGTCTCAATTGTGTTTTGTTCTTTTTAAGAATAGAACAAAACAAGAACATTTCAAGAAAAAAGAATCAGAAGACACTTGGAACATGTCTGAACAATCAGCCTTAAAATCAATTTAGATAAGCAGAAGTGTGGGTTTGGAGAGTTGTATGATGCTCAGTATACCAGGTCATAAAATGATCTGCTGGAACCGGCTCTTTGATATAAAATCCTTGTGCATATTGGCAGTCGAGATTTTCTATTGCGATCAGTTGAGAGGGCGTTTCAATGCCTTCAGCCGTCACAGGTATATTGAGTGTTTGTGCGAGGGCCATAATTGATTTGCAAATGGCGTTTGCTTTTTGAGATTGACTGATCTCGGCAATAAAGGACTGGTCAATTTTTAAAGATGAAACGGGAAGATCCAGAAAACGAAGGAAAGAAGAATACCCTATTCCAAAATCATCCACTGTGATAGGGCAACCGATGTCATGTATTGCCTGTAAATGACGAGCAAAAAGGTTTGAATTCAGTAAAGACGTTGTTTCCGTAATTTCGATTTCCAGAAGTTCTGGAGAGATCTGGTGTTTTTTTAAATTCTCCTGAATTAGGGTAACCGTTTCCTCGCGGCCAATCTGAATAGGAGACATATTAACGGCGACAGGGAGAGAAATGCTCATTTTTTCCCGCCACTCTTTCATTTGAGCGCATACTGTATTCAGGACCCATTCTCCGATAGGAATAATATCGCCTGAAAGTTCAGCGGCAGGAATAAATTCAGAAGGTGTGATGGGAGGGCCGTTTTCCGGAAACCACCGGACGAGAGCCTCCGCGCCGCAAATACCTTGGTCAGACATGTCAATTTTTGGCTGATAAAAAACCTGAAACTCATTATTCTCAAGGGCTATTTGTACTCGAGATGTCAGTTTTTTAGGCTTGGCGGGTTTAGGAGGAGCGGAGGATGTATGATAAAGTTGGGTCGTGTTCTTGCCTTTAAATTTTGCGCCGTATAGAGAAATATCCGCCCGCCGGAAAAACTCCTGAAATGAAAAAGGATTGTCCAGAGATTGGGTAATAGCCCCGATACTGGCAGAGCAAAATAAAGTGAAATCACCAAGCTGGAAAGGGCGTGTAAAGGCAGCTTTGACTTTTTTGAGGACAATTTCGATATCATCACCTTCACTCATCATCGTTAAGGCAATACCAAATTCATCACCCCCCAATCTGGCAACAAGATCTGTTTCTCTGATAGAGTTTTGGAGTCGATCGGCAACTTGTTTGAGGAGCATGTCACCTGTCGGATGCCCATATGTATCATTGACCTGTTTGAAATCATCGAGATCAATCAGCAGTAATCCGATGGATTTGTGAGTACGGGCTGAAGACGATAGTTGGTTTTCCATAAATTCATCAAATCGCTTTCGGTTGGCAATGCCGGTTAAACCATCCGAATAGGCCATTTCTATAAGTTTTTTTTCATGCTTTTTCTGGGTGATGGCAAACCGGATAGAACGATTGAGGAGGATGGGTGTTATCTCGTCTTTCAGAAGAAAATCTGTCGCTCCGCATTCTGTAACGGATTGATCGACATTCTTATTGAGACTGCCGGTCAGCAAAATCATGGGAACGATACAACCAGCGCGATGCATATCGCCGATAATGTCAATACCGGTTATCCCGCCAAGGTTTTGATCGATCAGGCAAACATCATACACTGAAAATTTAGCGACATAATCAATGGAGCTTGTGTCCTGAACCCAGGTAATCGAAATATCATCATCAGGAAAAGCCCGCTCTAGCTTCCTCGATGTTATGCGATAATCGACTTCATCATCGTCGATAATGAGAATGTTCATTCTGCCATCATATTGCTAAATTGGGGTATAAGTCTTAGCGTTATAATAACAGTAGTCGTAAAATATGAATAAACCGTTTATATCTAATTTATTTTATTACTAAAGTATTAACTTTGTATTATTTAATGTAGATAGATTTATCTGGCATTTCAATAATGCGCCAGTAGTGTTCCAGCATACTCATGGCGTTTTGAAAACTGTCTTTCGTATTGGATTTAACGATATAACCTGCAATATTCTGTTCGTAAGCTGCCCAAATGTCAGCCTCTGCTTCCGAGGTACTCATGACAAAAACAATTGAACTCTTAAGCTCTTCATCATGTCGGATGTTATCCAGAAATTCGAGACCTCCCATTTGTGGCATATTTAAATCCAACAAGATAATATAGGGCTGAAGCAATTTTTCCGCGCCATTCTCGCCCCTGAGTAAATCAAGTGCTTCAATGCCGTTTTGGGCTTCCAGCAGTGGATTGGCAATTTTTAAATCCCGTAATGCTTTTTTCGTTGCGAGAACATCAATCTCATCATCCTCTACCAGTAGAATTTTCACTTCTTCATAGGTCATCTCAATCCTTCTTTCAAAATCGGCCATGTGATTACCACAGCCGCTCCCCGTTCCATTTTTGATTTTTCGACAGAGACGGTTGCATTGTTTCGTTCTGCAATCTTTTTCACAAAGGCAAGCCCCATTCCGCTGCCCTCCACCTGATCTCTTGGTTTTAATGTCTGAAACATATTAAAGACCTTGTCAGCCATATTCTCAGGAATGCCGGGTCCATCATCGTGCACCGAAAAGATGTAGGATGAGACACCTCTTGTACAACCAACGTGAATGTTACCACTTTCCTTGTCATGGTGTTTAATGGCATTGCCAATCAAGTTCTGGAACAACATGTTCAATTCGGCTGACGCGGCATTTATGGAGGGAAAATCATCCGTGGTAATTGTAAAGTTATCCGTAGTCAAAAGATCAATGATATCTTGCAAAAGATCATTGATATTCAGGTTTTGGGTTTTTGTGTCGACTCTGCCAATCCTTGAATAATCGAGCAAGCTGGAAAGGAGTGCTTCCAGCCTGTTAATTCGGCCCCGAAGGAGTTTCATATAGGATTGACATTCTTCATCCATATATTCCCCGACTTTCTCGTCAATCCAGCCTGCCAGGTTATCAATGCCACGAAGCGGTGCTTTGAGATCATGAGAGGCAACATAGGCAAATTGCGCAAGATCTTCATTGGAACGGGTAAGGTCCCGGCTATGCTCCATAATTCTTTGTTCGAAATTGTGCCGATCAGTGACATCGCGAATGATACCAACATAACCGCTGAGCGGTTTGGGTAATTCACCGACACTCAGGTCCATGGGAAATTCAGTGCCGTTCTTTCGTTTGCCTGTGACGGTCCTACCAATACCGATGATCCTTTTTTCACCGGTTGTTTTATAGTGATCGAGATAGCCATCATGTTCATTTGCATAGTGATCAGGCATCAGGATTTTGACATTTTTCCCGATGACGTCTGATTTCTGATATCCAAAGAGTTTTTCAGCGGCCGGATTAAAGCGTTCAATATTGCCATTCTCCGATATGGAAAGAATAGCGTCGACAGCCGTGTCGACTAAAGCGGCCTGTTCGGCTGTCGCCCGTTTGATACTCTGCTCAAAATACTGACGTTCAGTAATATCTCTGATAATGCCAACATAACCATTCAGTGGCTCGGGTAGCTCCCCCACACTCAGTTCCATGGGGAATTCGGTGTCGTCTTTCCGTTTACCTGTAACAGTCCGGCCAATACCAATGATTTTTTTTATGCCAGTTGCCTCATATTGATGAAGATAGTCGTCATGTTCATCCGCATAGCTCGCGGGCATCAATATCTTGACATTCCGGCCGATCACTTCTGACTTGTCATAACCAAAGAGTTTTTCAGCGGCCGGATTAAATCTTTCAATTAGTCCATTCTTGGAAATTGCAAGAATGCCGTCGACAGCTGTATCAACCAGAGCCTCGAGTTCCGCTGTGGCCCGCCGTTCCGTAAACCGGCTCTTTTCCTTTATCTTCTTTAAAGAAAAGAGCCAGAAAGTGTAGGTGACGAGGATGGTGAGCGTCAGCCCTGAAAAGAGGAAATAGTAAGCTCTGTCCGGATTGTAAAAAACAAGAAAAGAGAAGAGGCCGCCGCAGGCCGCTAATGTGACGGTGGGAAGGAAAAGCCTTTGATGAGCAATTCTATCAAACACAAATTATCCGATAATTAAGATACTCTTATAAAAGCAGAATAAGTATAAAATGGCTCAAGGCAACCTAAATTTGATATTATAAACCTGTTTAGTGGGTTGGAAGGGTTATTGTCACTTTAAGGCCCGGTTTGCCTGCGGAAGCTTTGATTTTACCGCCGTGATTATGAATAATGGTTCTCGCAATGGAAAGCCCAAGGCCGACATTCCCGGTTTCAGTATTTCTCGCTTTATCCAATCTAACAAATGGTTCGAAAATCTGATCCAAGTCGTCCTCAGGAACACCAGGCCCATAATCCCGGATAACAATTTCAATATCAGAGAGTGTCTGCGACAGCGATACAACTGCTCTTTCTCCATATTGGACAGCATTATCCAGCAAATTTCGGATGGCTCGTTTTAGACTCACGGGCCTGCAAAGATAAGAAAAAGAGGCTAGTTCGCAGGAGAACTCTACATCCGGAATATCTGTAGACAGAGTTTGAAGGATCTCGATAAGGTCAATTTCCTGACTGGCCTCTTCAAAGCTTTCCTGCCGGGCAAAGGCGAGGGAGGCTTCGACCATTGTTTGCATATCCTCAAGGGTCTGAACCATTTTCCCCTGTAGATCTGGATCTGTAACAAATTCTGTCCGGATACGAAGGGATGTGATCGGCGTTCTGAGATCATGGCTAATAGAAGCCAGCATTCTGGTTCGATCCCGAATAAACCGCCCCAAGCGTTCCTGCATATCGTTAAAAGTTTGTATGGTGGAAGACAATTCTCTTGCGGCCGATGTATCAAGCGGAGCAACTTCTTCTCCGCGACCGAACCGTTCTACCGCATCGGTTAGAACGGCTAAAGGGCGCATGATTTTTTTTACAGCGATCCATGACATCAAAGTGACGCCCAATAACGACAAAATGGCTGAAAATACGACGGGGATCAGCAGAACACCCTCTTCTAGTTCGGGATTTGTTCGAAGATTAAGCCACTTGCCATTTTCCATTTCGATGGAGAAAATCCGATACGGGCAGTTTTCCGGTATTTGTTCATCGACCTGAGTATAAAAACAGAGCTCGTCAGACGATTCAAACCAGAATTGCAGAAAGAAATCTTCTGACGTAGCTTTATTGCGATAGGTGATATTCTTTTTGCCAAGCTCCTTGAGAAACAGAACTTCAAATTCCTCATGCTTGAGCGGCACATTGCCGGCTGCCGGTTCGTCTGTGATAAAGAAAAATGTGTCAACTGAACCTGCTGTCTCCATCAGTCTTAGTTGTTCTTCTTCGGGCAGAGATTGAATGCTGCGATAAACGCTGCCTGTTTTTTGAAAAATAAAATGATCTTCATATTCCAAAGCTCTGTCTTCCGTCAGATCGAGAAACATGACAAACAAAAAAATCTGCGATATGAGCACAGCGCTGGCAAGCAGTAGAACCAATCGGCCTGCGATTGTGTTAAAGGGGTTTCTCATATTTTACTAACTTTGGTAGCCAGCATATAGCCGCCACCCCAGACCGTCTTGATGATTTCCGGAGTTTTGGGATTAACCTCGATTTTCTTTCGCAATCTGCTGACCTGATTATCAATAGATCGGTCGAACACTTCTCCCGTCCGATTGCTGACCATATCCAGCAGCTGGTCTCGGGAAAGGACGATGCCAGGATAACTCAAAAAGGTCTTAAGCAGTCTGAATTCGACTGTGCTTAAAGGCTGTTCGCTTTTGCCCGTTGCTTCCAGAAGCATTTGGCGTTCTATATCCAGTTTCCAGTTTGCAAATGACAATTGGTTGGCAGTCTCTTCTGTATAGGGTTTAGGGAGACTGTGAACACGGCGAAGAACACCTTTGATCCGCGCGAGTAACTCACGTGGATTAAAGGGTTTGGTGACATAGTCGTCGGCCCCCAGTTCAAGCCCGACAATCCGGTCGGTATCTTCTGCCATGGCTGTTAGTAGAATAATCGGTACATCTTGCGTGTTCCGGATCCGCCGGCAAATGGATAACCCGTCTTCGCCCGGCATTAGAATATCCAGAACAATCA
Source organism: Sneathiella sp. (assembly GCA_039975135.1). GTDB lineage: Bacteria > Pseudomonadota > Alphaproteobacteria > Sneathiellales > Sneathiellaceae > Sneathiella. The sequence continues at coordinate 230,086 of JBDWHS010000028.1, forward strand.
AATCAACAGAGGCTGTCTTCAGCTTTTTGTCGAGCTCTTCGCCATCGGCGGCTGTGGTAATCCGGAAACCATTTTTTGACAGATATTCAGCCAAAGGATCGCGGATGTCCTTGTGGTCGTCGACAACAAGGATATGAGGGTAATATTTTTGCATGGGAAAATAGAATATTGCCTCATCGGCAAAGCATAAAGAACTTTAATGTATCCGAATGTATCACAGCTCCTCGAGAACATCATGAGGATTTTCGATTTGATACACTTTGATACAATTGGTCTATTTCCTGGCATATCTGTGATACATCTTCTTGCTAAATACGGCTTCGTTCCGAAGGGATTGTCCCTGAATATGTAGAGGAAAGTCGCAGTATGATGATGCGAAACGCAAAAGCAGCCTTGACCAGCGGGTTATTTGTTCTGGTCGTCTCATTTCCCTTGTTGGCAGAAGCTGATCAGAAAAAGGAGAAGGCTTCTCTGTCAAGCGATTGGGAATTCACAATCGGTCTTGGCGTTGGATATGGTCCGGATTATGAAGGATCGGATGACTATGAATTTGGGGCATTACCGATCGTTGAAGTCGTTTGGAAAGACAGAATTTATTTGAGTTCACATGAAGGCCTCGGCGCCTATTTCTATCAAGGAGATCAGCTGAGCCTGCAAGGTGGTATCAATTACGATGGTGGCCGGGACGAGAGTGATAACAGCCGCCTGAGAGGCCTTGGAGATGTGGACGCTGCTGCAGCTCTTAATTTTACCGCAGAATATGAAGTCGGGCCGATTACCCCCTTTGTCAGCCTGGAGAAAAGCCTGGGTGGATCGGATGGTTTGCAAATTGAATTCGGTGTTGAAAGTGCGATCCCTTTTGGCATGTTGACCGGGCGCCTGTCCGCGCAGGATCTTGAGCAAATGGGGGAGGTAGCAGCGCTGGAACCCAGGTTGTTGCTGGGCATCTCTACGACATGGGTAGATGATAATTATGCTGAAAGTTATTTCGGTGTTAATGCAAGACAATCCACACGATCAGGCCTTGCCCGATATAGTGCTGAGTCTGGTTTTAAATCTGTAGATTTTGAAATTGGTGTTCACTACCCCTTGACCCGGAACTGGGCGATTAACGCAACGACTGGTTATTCCCAGCTGGTTGGTGATGCTGCCGACAGCCCGATTGTACAGGATGAAGGTCAGTTTTTCGGTGGTCTGTTTGTCACCTATACATTTTGACCCTTTATCACATTGATGAATGGCAAGAACTGTGACTTCAAGTTCTTGCCATATTGCGTGGGGTTAAATCAGGCTGCCAGGGCCGGTTGTTGGGTCCGGGTACGCCATAGAAGAAATGCGATAATCAGGAAATTTACAGCATTCCAGGCAATTCCGTTCAGGAACGCGGCTTGATAGGATTTCGTCAGGTCAAAAATCAGACCTGATAGCCACCCGCCAACCGCCATCCCGATCACTGTTGCCAATATGACAAGACCGACTCGCTGCCCGGCTTCCTTTGCTGGTAGATATTCGCGGATGATAATGGCATAGCCCGGGACAATCCCTCCCTGGGAAAGGCCAAAGACAAACGAGACGATGTAAAGGGATACCAGGCCGTCAAATGGAACATAGAGGCAAAGGGCAATTCCTTGAAAGAGAGAACCCAATAGCAATGTTCTGATACCCCCGATATAGTCCGCGATATAACCGGACGCTAGCCGGCTGATGATCCCGCCAGCCAGCATAAGGGAGAGCATCTCCGCTCCTCTTGCAATGCCATAGCCCAAATCCGCACAATAGGCCACGATATGAACTTGCGGCATGGCCATGGCAACGCAGCAGGCAATACCGGCAACAATCATCAAACCCTGTAACATCCGGGGAGTGAGATTAATTGACTGACCGCTGGTTTCGCGCCTGGAAGCTGTCTGCACAATTGCATCGGCTTCCGAAG
>JBDWHS010000029.1:0-274696 GCA_039975135.1 Sneathiella sp.
CTCCATATCCACCAGGCTTTGTTTTATCTCCCGGTAGACAAAGCCCAGGAAATTAAGCGGCTGTACCAGCAGCATCAAAAAGGCATGGGCCGCGACAAAATCGCCAACGGTCATCCGGCCTTCGGCCACCCCGTTCGCGGAGATATAAAGAACCAGGACCATACCGGTGGCAATGATCAGCCCTTGCCCGATATTGAGATAGGCCAGTGTTGTCTGACTGCGTACCGCCGCTTTTTCATAACCGGCAATCGCTTTATCAAACCGCCGGCTTTCATGGGCTTCATTGCCGAAATATTTGACCGTTTCAAAATTGAGAAGGCTATCGATAGCCTTTGTATTGGCTTCGCTGTCTTTTTCATTCATCGTGCGGCGGTATTTCAGACGCCATTCGGTAACCGCGAGCGTAAAATAGATATATCCGATCAGGGTCGCCGCGGTGATCAGGGACATGGCCATGCCATATTCAACCCACATAATGCCGCAGATAAACAGGATTTTCAGAACCGTCGGAATGATATTGAACAGCATGAACCGCAACAGGAAATCAATTCCCTTGGTTCCCCGCTCGATCACCCGACTGAGGCCACCGGTCTGCCGATCCATATGAAAGCGCAAGGATAGACGATGCAAATGCTGAAAGGTTTGCAGCGCCACCTGGCGGATGGCATTCTGGCCAACCTTGGCGAAAATCGCGTCGCGAAGTTCTCCGAAAGCCTGCTGCAGCACCCGGGCGACACCATAGGCAACGATCAAGGCAATTGGCACAACGATCAGTGGATCGGTGCCGCCTCCTTCCCCTGTCAGGTCATCCACCAGAAATTTCAGAATATAGGGGGAGTAAACGGTTGCTATTTCAGCCGCCAGCAAGAATCCGAATGCAATGACAACCCGCGTTTTCAGATCGAGCCTGTCCTTTGTCCAGACATAGCGTAATAGTGTAAAAGCCGTGGCAAAATGGCTTCTTTTTTCACCCTGGGAGTGACTGTCAAATTGTGGATTATCCATCTTGGCTCAGCTCAGTTTGAGGGAGTGATTATTTTAAAGCCAGTTGTCTGGAGTTACCACAATATTAACTCCTTATGTCTATCGTAGTAACGTAATAATATTCTAATACGTCCAAAGCCACTATAGTAACGGGTCGACAACCAGATGAGTGAAGAGCAGATAGAACCGCCTGCAAACAGCCGTTTTGATACTCTGATCAGTGAAGGAAGTGACAAACTGGATTGGGCGAGCCCCAAGGCCCCTATGTCCTTCAGATTCACCTGGGAAGAGATGGTTTTTTCCGCAAAACTGGTCGAGTTGGGCACCTCTCATCGATTGCGCATGTTGGGGGATCTAGGATCACTACCCTTTTCTGCTGAAAAACCCAAATACAGAGAAAGACTGCTTAATCTTCTTGCCTGGGAGACCGAAGATAAACGGATCCGATTCGTACTGGAGCCGGTGCGTCACCGCATTTACCTGATGATCGATGATCATATTGATACAGAGCTTACGGGCCTGACTCTGATCACATCTGCCGTTGAATCCCTACTTCATGCCCGCGCCTATATTGAACTGGCCCGGGAAGTCGGATGGCAACATCCGCAAGATAAGACCCCGCGTAACTTCAATGTCATTCCGGAAAAACCGGAGCCGATCAATGAAGATGCACCTATGGATGAAGCCGAACCACAGAATGCCGAACCGGTAGAGCAAAACGCCGGGCATGCGGCTGAAGCGGAGAATTCATCTCCGACCGATGAGCCGGATATTGATCACCCCACCAATGCCCCGGATATCATCGTCAAATTCAGTTAGTACTTTCTGATGGCAGTTTGAAAATCTGACCCGGGAAGATCAGATCCGGATCCTTGATCTGATCCTGATTGGCCTGATAGATTGTGGTATAGTGCGTCCCTTCTCCATACATGCGGCGAGCAATGCGCCAGAGGCTGTTACCCGGCTGTACGACAGCCCGGATCTCCAACCCGCCTTTGGCCAGAATGACGTCATCCGCTGGCGCGCGCTGAAACGGAATTTCAATCCGTGACAGAACATCTCCCGTCTTATCAAGCTGGTCCGCGCGCAAGGTATATTGGCCGGGCGGAATTTCCTGACTGGGCCGCAATTCCCAGTTCCCGCCGTCATCTATTCTGGCGGTTCCAACAGGCTTGTTTTCCAGATAAACCCGAACATCCCGGCCGGGCAGCCCCTTGCCAGACAGGGCTACATTGCCCTGTTCATCATAATCAATTGCCCCGACGGACAAATTCTTCGCCGCTTTGACATCCCCTTCAGGCTCCGGAACCTGCAGCAATTTGGAAACCCGCTTCTCGAACGCTTTTTTCTCCTCTGCCTTGGGGGCCAACAAGGCAATGGCAGGCGCCCGCTCGTCCTGGCCTTTGGAACAATCGGGCACTTGCATAATGACCAGACGCGGTGTCTCCTGCTCCTGTCCATTGGGATTAGTGGCTTTGGCGTTTATTTGCCGCGCCCCCGGCCCTAGTGGCTTAGCCGAGACAAAAACCCATTCTCCACGGCGGCTGGCCTGGACGGTACCCAGCTTCTCATCATCCGAATAAATATGCACTCGAGCTGTAGGCTCTGCGGTTCCGGCAACGAGCAGTCCGCAATTGCCATCCACCCGAACCACATCAAAATTGGGCGCCTGCATGGCAGCGATACCTGCCTCCGCTTTTTTCGAGGGCGACTCTTTCATGACAATGACGGGTTTGGTTGCAGAAGGCGCAGTCGGCTCAGCAGCGGTTCCTGAGGAGGCTTTGTCTGAGGAAGACATCGCTGATCGCGTTTTGTCAGCTTTTTCTTCCGCCTCTGCTGCATCGGTTTCACCAGAAGAAGTCGCTGCCTTTGGCGCCGGATCAGAAGAGGGCGGCGATTGCTTTGAAGCCGCCGCGGGTTTGTCTGTCTCTCCACCTTTAAGGACGAAAAACAGGGCACCCCCTGCCAGCAACAGTAATATAACCAGTATACCAAAGACCCGCACAGCAACCTCACCCGTTCATTATTTGCAAGGCAGTATGGACCTTCGGCGCGTCAGACGCAACATATGGGGTTTCTTACCCTTAAGGGCACAATCAATCCCGTTGTTTTTCGATCTTGTTATGGATCGCCGGGATCGATAATAAATAGTCAGCCATGGCTTCCCGATCCTCCTTGGTAAGCTTGGAAGTTCCGTGTGAAATCACTTCTTCCATACTGCCTTGTACATCGTCAAAGTTGGGCTTCATCCCTGTCTCCAGGAAACTGGCGATATCCAGTTTTGTCCAGTCGCCGATCCCCGTTTCCGTATCCGGTGTTATGTTGGAGACCAGTTCGCCCTCACCGCCGCCTGCCGCGCCAGCCAGATACAGGGATTTGTCCAACCCGCCCAAGCTGTTCCTGGGTGTATGACATTCCCCGCAATGGCCGAGAGCATCCACCAGGTATTTTCCGCGCTCAGGTCCGGTATTTGCAGGTTGCCGAACAGCATCAGCTTCGTCAAAAAAGAGAATTTTCCAGCCCGCCTGCAAAAAACGCCAGGAGAAAGGCGCCGCCACGTCATGCTCTTTATTGGGCTGGTTGACGGAAGGAAGAGATTTCAAATAAGCAAAGATCTTCCCCATGTCATCCGCGCTCATCTTTGTATAACTGGTATAGGGGAAAGCCGGAAAATAATGCTCCCCTTCCGGATTTAATCCCTGTTTCAGGGCTATCCTGAAATCAGCTTTGCTCCAGCGTCCGATACCCGTTCTGGCATCCGGCGTGATATTGGGGCTGAAGAATGTTCCAAAAGGCGTTTTCAACCCTCGCCCTCCGGCAAATGGGGCACCGTCCTTGGCTGTATGACAAGCCTGACAGCCGGCCGCAGCAGTCAGATAGGCGCCGTCTTCAATCGGTCCGGCGACCGCGGATTGAGCAAGGAATGCACCCCCCACAAGGAGAGGCGCGAAAAGTCTAGGCAACAATGAGGTCACCCTCCCAAGCTGGATTAATGATCTTTAGGCGTCCGGAAAGGTTTGTGGCAGCCGCCACAGGTTTTACCCGTCGCTCCAAGTGCAGGGCCAATGGCCGCCCGGTCCCCGGTTGCAACCGCCGCCACCAGTTTTTCGGAGGCCATTTGAAGATCTGTGATCGCTGCGCTGAATTCAGCCTTTTTCGTCCAGATTTCCGGTTTTGATCTGGTTTTCTCGCCGCCTGATCCTTCGGGAAACAAAGACGCCATTTCCATTGCAATCTTTTTGACTGTTTCAGCTTTTGCGTTCAAGGCCGGACTGTACTCAGCTTCTCCCTTGGCAACAGCGGCAATGGCTTTCATGCTTCCGCCCAGTTCTTTCATCTTCGCTATCCGGGCATCCGCTTCAGGAATACCGGTGGACTCAGAATGTGCGATGCTGGCACTGGCAAAGACAAGCGCCATTGCTCCGCTGATAAAAGTGGCTTTCAGTAATGTAGATTTCATTTTTCAACGTCCCTGTTAAACTAGCTCAAATCTTTAACGATACCCGATACAAACTCCGTCGGTAAAACTTGACCATATTTTAATTGGGAAGTTCAACCGTTAATTCCTGTCCCCCATAGCCATGCTTCTTGTCCCGCGCCCGCACAATGATTTTCTTCACATGCATGGGGATGGACACTTTCATGGAGCGGGTAAAGGGCTGCTCATTGTCGTGGGGATGCATTAAAACCCGCGTTCCCAGTATATTTCCCTGCTCATCCAGTATGTCCCAGCGGTCTGCATAATGATCCCATCCCGCATCCGCATGTTTGACAGTGACCGAGAACCGATACATATCCGCGTCTGTTTTGGTGATCTTGACATCCAGGACGTCCGCCTCTCCCGCAAAAACAAAACTTGACGCGCTCGCGGTCGCGACGCAAATAAGGAAAGTTAGGACTGTTCCAAATTTTCTTATAATCCTGGTGGTTGCCTTCATGACAAAGATCTCTTCACTATGTGTTTACTGTGGCTCCAGAATGCCTGCAGATGACGATTTTAGCAACGCTGCAAAGACACTGGGCCATCAACTTGGCGAAAATAAGATCCAGCTGGTATATGGCGGCGGACATGTCGGCCTGATGGGCATTACCGCAGATGCCACACTGGAAGCTGGGGGCGAGGTTATAGGCATTATCCCCGGTCATCTACATGATATTGAAGTGAGTCACGAGAATTTGACAGAGCTGCATGTTGTGGACAGCATGCATACTCGTAAACAAATGATGTTCGAAAGATCAGACGCTTTTGTGGTTCTGCCCGGTGGCATCGGGACTCTGGACGAGACTTTCGAGATGATCACCTGGCGGCAACTGCGCCTGCATGACAAGCCTATTATCCTGGTGAATTACAAAGAATACTGGCAGCCTTTCATTGATCTGATGCATCACATGATCAAACAGGGATTCGTTGAACCTGCCGTTTTCACCTATTTCGAGGTGGTGGAAGGGCTTGAGGAGATACTGCCGGCGCTGCAACGCTCCCCTGATGCAGAAATACAGCCCGATATCTCCAAAATGTAAGAAAATTGCTTTTTTTTGCTATCGGTAACTTGCACCTCACGCAGTCGGTGCTATTTTGCGCGCTGATACAAATAATTATCAGGCAAAGAAGGATCTAGACATGCCAAAGATTCAAGTCGCTAATCCGGTTGTGGAACTGGACGGAGACGAAATGACCCGGATTATCTGGGATTTCATCAAAACCAAGCTCATCCTTCCCTATCTGGACATTGATCTGAAATATTATGATCTTGGTATGGAATCCCGTGACGCGACAAACGACCAGATCACGGTCGATGCCGCCGAAGCAATCAAGAAATACGGCGTTGGCGTCAAATGCGCGACCATCACACCGGATGAGCAGCGGGTTGAAGAATTTTCCCTCAAAGAAATGTACCGCTCCCCGAACGGAACAATCCGGAATATTCTGGGCGGCACCGTTTTCCGTGAGCCAATCATCTGCAGCAATGTTCCGCGGCTCGTTCCTGGCTGGACAGACCCGATTGTTATTGGCCGTCACGCCTTTGGTGATCAGTACCGGGCAACCGACATGCTGATCCCGGGTCCTGGTAAGCTGACGATGAAATACACACCGGCGGATGGCGGCGAAGAGCAGGAATTCGAAATCTTTGATTTCCCGACATCTGGTGTTGCCATGGGCATGTATAATCTGGACGAGTCCATTCGTGGCTTTGCCCGGGCTTGTATGAATTACGGCCTGAACCGCGGCTGGCCTGTTTACCTGTCCACGAAAAACACCATCATGAAAAAATATGACGGTCGTTTCAAGGATCTGTTCGAAGAAGTCTTCGATGCTGAATTTAAAGCAAAATTCGAAGAGGCCGGCATCACTTACGAACATCGCCTGATCGATGACATGGTCGCCTGTGCCATGAAATGGAACGGTAAATTCGTCTGGGCCTGTAAAAACTACGATGGCGACGTTCAGTCTGACACTGTGGCGCAGGGCTTTGGCTCTCTTGGCCTGATGACGTCAGTTCTGATGACACCGGACGGGCAGACTGTCGAGGCGGAAGCCGCACATGGTACAGTGACCCGTCACTATCGCGAGCATCAAAAAGGCAATGAAACGTCAACAAACCCGATTGCCTCTATCTTTGCCTGGACACGAGGCCTGTTGCACCGCGCCAAACTGGACGACAACGCCGAGCTCGGCAAATTTGCCGAAACACTGGAAAAAGTCTGTGTCGCGACCGTCGAAGGCGGCGAAATGACGAAAGATCTGGCCCTTCTGGTCGGACCGGACCAGTCCTGGCTCACAACCAACCAGTTCCTCGATGCGATCGATGCGAACCTTAAAAAAGCAATGGGCTGACCCTCAGTTTCACCTTATTGATCCGATTGAAAGGCTGGCAGCAATGCCAGCCTTTTTTGTGTTCCATTCTGAAATTTTTTCATATTAAAAACACAAAGAAGCCCCGTAACCTGTTGAAATCATAAAAATTTAACATTTATGACTTTTCCCGTTGGCTGTGCCTGTGATAAAGATCGCCGCATAGAACACCCCACCAGTTCCAGGCACGTAGAGGCGAATGAGGAAAAGTATGTTCAGCGATCGGCTACAGCTTTGCGGAATAATCACACTTGCAACCGTCTTGGCAAGCGGTACGCCATTGGCCGCCCCCATGGAGTCCGCGTCCCTTATCCTAACCACTGACCGGCAAGGCCACATCCTTGATACCTTCGCGGGAGATTTCAATTTGAAATTTCCAGCCCGGAAATCAGGTGCCGACAATGAAGAGTTCTCTATGCTCCCGCCCGCTCTGAACGAGAAGGGATATTCCCCTTTCTTTGAAGACCGTTCTTATGCGGCGGACGATCTCAACCGCAGCCAGACGGCTTCCGTTCCGGTTGGTTTCGATTTGATTGTTCATGCATTCTTCACAGACCGGGAGGTACATCCTCAGGGTAGCTTATCCGATGATCTGTCCCATATCGGACGGGAGCCACTTGAAACCGCCCTTCCCTTATTTGGTCTGGCCATCGCCGGACTTGGTTTTTTGGGGTGGCGGCGACCAAAGGATCTGTGAATACGAGCACGCTCTGACGTCTTTGACGCTTAGCCCGGAAAGCAGACCGCTTCTATCTTGTTGCCATCCAAATCATAAATAAAGGCGCCGAAATATTCTGTCATCGCGGCCTGACGAGGCCCCGGATCTCCTGCACTTCGCCCACCCGCTTCCAACGCGAGGGCATGGAAGCGACTCACGGCCTTTTCCGTTCGTACACGCAGGCAAATGTGATAGCCGTTGTCATCGGCAGCCCCCGGCATATCCGGGCGCGCATTGAGCCAGAATTCAGGATATTTTTTCCCGAAACCGATCGTTTTCTCCCGCGCCACCAACTGCGTCAAACCAACGGGGGCCAGCACTTTTTTGTAAAAACCCTGAGCGGCTCTCAAATCCCGAACGGGGATCGAAATATGATCAATCATTGCGGATCAGCCTTCCCTTTGTCGCTCCCACAAAAGCCGGTTTTCATATCGGTTACCATCCGGCGCTTCTTGCGGGGCGGTTTTCAGCAAAAGCTCATCGCCTTGCCACACCATCGTCCTGACCAATTCCGTCCCAATCCATTCAGGAATGGTGGAGAGGTCTACCTCATGCACAACGTCCTCTCCCTCTATGCGCCAGTTGCCCCCGTAAGAGAGAGATTTGGCGGCCTTTGTATCACTGCGGGGAGCCTCTTCTCCAAAATCAGCCCGCATCAGAAAGCCTGACATGCGGCCCGCAGCCGTATAGATCAGCTGACCCTGCACATCCTCTCCCATCGGATAGGCATAAAAGTCGCCATTTTTGAGGGAATGCCAGTCTTTCAGGCGCCAGGTACCCAGCAAGCTTTGTGGATTTTTTTTCCGTGTCATATCGGACCTCTTTATTCTTGTTTTTAAATCCTGCAGCCAGAAATCCAGGCCGTAAATTTATGGATATAGTGCCTCTGGCAGGAGGCGATTTTTGTCTCCACCAGAAAAGAAAGTGCCGGAAACGGGGTTCATTTTCAAGCTTTCTTGACGCCGCGGAGAGGAAAATCGAACCTGCCAGAGAGGGTAGCGGCAGACACAAAAAAAACCGGGCTTCGTTAAAAAGCCCGGTTTCGGATTGAATATGCTCGTTTTATTCTGGCTGTGTACCCTCGGCATCTTCTTCCGGAGTTCCCTGGAATTCCTCCGCCAGAACGCCCGCATGGGTGAGGATTTTCTTTTCGATATCTGCGGCCATTTCCGGGTTCTCTTTCAGGAAATTTTTCGCCTGTTCCCGTCCCTGTCCAATGCGCTGACTGTCATAGGAATACCAGGAACCGGATTTCTCGACCACTTCAGCTTTGACACCAAGATCCAGAATTTCACCGGTTTTGGAAATGCCTTCGCCATACATGATATCAAATTCGATCACCTTGAACGGCGGAGCGACTTTGTTTTTCACAACCTTCACCCGGGTCTGGTTACCCACAACCTCGTCCTTGTTCTTGATCTGACCGATCCGGCGAATATCCAAACGAACAGAGGCATAGAATTTAAGCGCATTACCACCGGTTGTAGTCTCCGGGCTGCCAAACATAACGCCGATTTTCATCCGGATCTGGTTGATGAAAATCACCATACAGTTGGAGCGGGAAATCGAGCCGGTCAATTTACGCAGGGCCTGACTCATCAGACGGGCCTGCAGGCCTACATGGGTATCGCCCATCTCGCCTTCCAGTTCGGCCTGTGGTACCAGAGCGGCCACACTGTCAATCACCAGGACATCCACGGCCCCGGAGCGAACCAGCGTATCGGCAATTTCCAGAGACTGCTCCCCTGTATCCGGTTGAGAGATCAACAACTCGTCAATATCAACACCCAATTTACCGGCATAAACCGGATCAAGAGCATGCTCCGCATCAACGAAGGCACAGGTGCCACCCTTTTTTTGGGCTTCCGCTACTACATGCAGAGCCAGTGTTGTTTTACCGGAGCTTTCCGGGCCATAAATTTCAATGATCCGGCCTTTCGGCAAGCCGCCAATCCCAAGGCCAATATCCAGGCCAACAGATCCGGTCGGGATCGCTTCAATATCCAATGCTTCCTGCTGCCCCAGCTTCATGACAGACCCTTTACCAAAGGCCCGGTCAATCTGGCTCATTGCTGCTTCCAGCGCTTTTTTCTTATCCATGCCACCTGCTTCGACGAGTTTTAATGATGATTGTGCCACTTGCCTCTCCCTTATTTCATAGGTCCGCTCCGGATGCAATTGACGTCAATGTACATGTTTTGTTCTCATTGGCAAGATATTTTTATCTCCTTGTTTTTATTTAGTAAAATGAGTTTGTTTTTTGTTTGTTCTCATTTAAAACGAATCATGTAAGGAAATGCCTCTTGATTGATTCGTCTGAATCTCTTCTGCATAAAACAAAAAACCCGCTGCATTCCAACAACGGGTTTCCTGAAAAATTTTAAACGAGCGCCCCTCAATAAAGAAGCGGCCTGACACTGCCTTCCGACATTTCAATCAAATCTGTATCCAGCGTGTCCGCCAGCCACTCATCTTCAAATATCTCGTTCTGAGCCTTTTTCTGAGCATAGGTGCAGCCATAGATGTGGATGGTCGCCAGAGGGTAACATCCTTTTGCGCGTGTTGACGCTGCGTGATCATTGCGGCCTGCACTACGGTACTGATACCCTTTATAGTCATGATCCACTTCGACCTGATCGGCCAACTGTCGTTCGGCCAAAATACTCCAGGGCGTCCCCTGATAGATGTTTCCGAAGACAGAAAGACACCCGCGAGACTCTCTGGCATTGAAAGCCAGGTTATTCCCGACAAGATCAAGCTTATCCAATGTCTCTCCTGCTGGATGAGATCCGCCCATTGCAAGCGCCCCCTCCCAATATTCTTTGGTCATTTTTACAAAGTCTGGCAACTCTTTTTCAGGCCTTTTCATCTCTGTTCTAGCACTGAGAATCCTCTCAACCTCCGCCTTTGTGGCGACTGTGGAATTGGGTGCCATGGCATGACTGAAATTAATGACCTGGAACTGATCAATCGGATCCATGACAGAAAAGTAGTTTGCAGCAAACACATCAAAATCGTCATGGACATAAGGCATTTCTTCTGACGGAACAGTGTCCCGGCTATTCGTCATGCTATAACATTCGAACATAAAGGCCGGGATGTTTTTCTGTACATCCGTCAGATCTTCTTTCGGGATCAGCATAAAACGCTTCGCGTCTGGATCGGGATTGAAGTAAAAAATATCACCCCCCAGATAGGTATAAGTCTTCTCTCCTTCCTCTCCTTCTATGTAGCGAAGCCGCCGCATATCAATCAATAGCGGTATCCCCTTCAGAAAACAGTACATATACATCAGGCGTTTATTTTCGTAATAGGCCATGGTCGGCGCGAAGACCATGCTGCATTTATAATACCATTTTGCCCCTTGCAATGCCCTCACCAGCTGCTCCGCCATGCAGGGTCCCCCCTCCTCATCAAGGCCATCCCGAAGCAAAGCCTGGTTCTCCTCTGCCGCGACCATCATAGAAAAGGCATCGATCAGATAGGCCCGCGAATACCAGGCCACTTCCGCCTTGGCTTCACTCATATCCTGTTCACTGACATAAGGCAGTGTCAGGGAGATCTTGCCGCCTGAAATACAGAACCTGTCCATAAATCTAAGCTGACGAACCGTCAGGGCCTTGCAGAGCGTCAGATACCGCACCGTAGAAAGATGAGCTGGCCTCCGCCTTTCTTTTTTGGAATTCAAATAATGATTGGGATCTCCCATTACAGTGCGCCAAACTTCATTGAGCGGCATATCGGACCGATCACTCGTGAAACCGATAACATTCCCGACTTTAGCGCTGTCAATAAGTAGGCAAACCCTTTTGAAAAAAGCCAAATATTTTTCAGGAGGCTGGATAGAGGGCAATTTTTCAAAGTCGAGGACCTCATACATGTCACCGGTCCATTTAACTTTGTCTAGCACCTCTTTTTTTGTCAGGAGCTTTCTCGTGTATTTCTCAATTAATTTCTGGAGTCTGTCAGCTTCCTTTTGCGGACCCGTTTTCTCCGCCTCCTTCTCTTCCAGTTTTCGTTCCAAAATCGATATTTTAAGGATGACCTGCTCTGCAAGGGCCCTGTAGGTCCTCAACTGTTCCGAAGCGTCAACGCTCCCCTCCCCTTCTTCATCCGATTTCTTCAGTCTATTTATCTCGTAATTATATTTTTTCTGAGCTTCTTTCTTTTCTTTTATCAACGTCTTGATACGCCTGCATTCACGGGTCACATCTTTCAATTGTGCGGCCGCAGAACTCGACGCGCTTTTAGTCCGACGAATCAATTCTATATTCGCTTGATACTCTTTGGCCCCCCCTTCGTTCATATAATGCATGGTGGAAAGCCTGCCGTTTTCAGCGAGTGCCGTTTCATATTCGCGGATCGCCTCTTCACACACCTCTTTTGGAAATTTTTTTGCGACAAATCGATGAAGATCCACAATAAAAGGAACGCGCCACTGACAACCGGCATCCTCAATGACAGGGTCCAGACGATGCAATTTGCCGAGCACCAGATCATTGACTGCCTCAAAAGAACAGGACTGGAGAAAATCAGGCTGCCCTTCTCGAATTTCAAAGAGCTGTCTGTCTGTCATCTGGAGGATCAGATCGACAAATTTAAAATAAGCCTCGCCTGTCCGCAGACTATTGAGTTGTACCTCCGGCACCGTTCCTTGTTTGGAAACCTTCAAACCGCTCGCCCTATAACAGGCCGTAAAAATCTTTCTGATAAGGTCGGACACCAGCAAGCCGGGGTGGTGGCAATCGACTTGGCGCGCAATCTCCGGTCCAAGCTTTTGCAAGGCATCTTGACCATCGATATTGCGTTGTAGATTTTTTTCGGCGCATATGCTGCTTTCCTTGAAACAGTCAAAAGAGATGAGCTTAATATTGCTCCGCTCTTTGGACGCACTTTTGCCCTTTGCTTTTTTGAGATCTGGTTCTCTTGTTTTTCCCTTTTCCGATACTGTCTTCGGCGGGTGGCTTCCGCTTTCATCCTCCTCCTCCACGACAGCCCAGGGAAGGGAATTGACCATGCACCATTTGAAATCCTGGAGAACCTGATAGAAGGTACGGTCCAGCTCGTAGGTTTTGGCTTTCTTTTTTGGCGGCTTCAACACAACTGTTTCTGAATCAGCCAGAATCTTAATCACACTATCAATAAATGCATCAAACTGCTGATCCAGTTGATCCGCCGAAGGAATATAATCTTTCGGAACTTTCGAAGAGCCTTTACTGGTAGGCTTATGTTCGGCTTTATAAGCACGGTTTTTCAATGCTCTATACGCGGTGGTTATTTGGCCAATAGCACGGTTCATTATCCCTTCTATTTTTATTCCTGCTTGATTTAGCAAGGAAATAATGACCTTCCTATCCTGAAAATCCTTTCCTTTATTGTCAAAAATGTTTGTTAGTATAATTGTATTTATTTTGTTTAAACCTCCACTACCAGCATAACTCTCAATGGTTTTTTTCTCTCTTTTATCCGACATCATCTCTCTCCTAAATGTACTCGATACAAAAGAGAAACGTTTTATTGGTAATTTGGTGAAATCATTAGATACATTTATATGCAGTATCATTAATTTAATTTATTAATACTTATTGTTTTATTCAGCTATATTTTAATTTTTCCTTTTCGTATACGCTTCCCTTACCACAGGAGGCGCTATAGAAGTACGGACTTTTAGTCACGAGTGAGCTTGTTACATGTCGCCTTTAAACGTGTATTAAAAAGCCGATACATACCCTTAAAACTTGTTTCTAAAGAAAAAACCTTGTAGATTTTAATATTAGAAATTCACCATAGTTTCGCTAATTTTTCCTATTGCAAAAACCAGCCCGCGAATTGCCGTAGGGGTCCGTACGTATTTCATAAAACTGTCATAGCTCTCACAATCCGTAAAAATGGATCGTTATAGGACACGTTTTCGCGGCATCTCAATGTATGCAGCGAACGAAAATCCGGAAGCGGCATAAAGTTTCAACAGTGAGGAGAAACATGATGAGGTATTTTGGGAAAGGCTGGCCCAAAGCAGCATTTTATTCGGGCGCGGTGATAGCGATGGCAGCAACAGGCCTGATTGCCACACCACACTCGGCCAATGCGTTCGAACGGGTCAAAGACGGGAAGATCCTGGTTGTTGCGGGACGTCAACCTGTCGATACGCTGGATCCCAGTATCAAATATAACGCCTCCATTCGGATGATGCAGCAAGCCTTATATGACGGATTGGTAAAATACCAGAACACCCCACCGGAAATCGTGCCCTGGCTGGCCAAAAGCTGGGAGACAAGCGCCGATGGTAAAGTCTGGACTTTTCGTCTGGTTGATAATGCCAAATTCCACAATGGCGATCCGGTCACCGCAGAGGCCGTCAAATTCTCGTTCGACCGGACCCTGACACTGAATAAGGGCCCAGCCTGGATGTTGGCCGATTTTCTGAAGCCGGAGGGCGTCAAAGTACTGGATAAACACACCCTCCAGTTCACGCTTGAAAAACCCTATGGTGCTTTTTTGTCCTTCCTGCCGTGGTGGTATGTCATGAACCCTGCGCAAGTAACGGCCAACGCGGTAGAGAATGATCAAGGGCAGAAATGGCTGCGTAGCAACGCCGCCGGCAGCGGGCCGTTCAAGCTGAAACGGTTCAAGCAGGGCACTTTATATGAAGTGGAGCGGGTCAAGGATTACTGGCGCGGGGATGGTGGTAGCGGAACGATTGCCGGTGTTGTCTATAAACTGGTGCGCGAAACATCTGCCCAGCGCGCCGCCTTGATGCGCGGGGAAGCCGATATTGTTCTTAATCTGTCGCCGGATGAATTTGATCAGGTCGCCCGTGCCAAGGGGATCAAAACATCAACCGAGCCAGCCCTCACCTCCTTCGGTTTGAAGTTTAATACAAAGGGCAAATATATGTCCGACCGGGAATTGCGCAAAGCAGTGGCCTATGCGTTTGATTATACATCGCTTATCTCGTTGTTTAACGACAAGGCTGTTTTGCAGACCAGTCCCTTCACCGATGATATTCGCGGCAAAATAGACGTCCCTGATATGCCCCGCTTTGATCTGGCCAAAGCCAAACAGCATCTGGCAAAATCTCAATGGCCGGACGGCGGGATCGAGCTTGACTATGTCTATGTTCAAGGCTTTGAAGTCACCCGGAAAATGGGGCTGGTGCTGATCGATAACCTCAGAAAACTGAATATCAATGTCAAAATGGTACCCACAACCTGGCCCAATATTGTTGCCCGGGGCTCCAAACCCGAAACAGCCGCGGATATTACAGCTATTTTCACGACCCCGGTCTCATCAGATCCTGATGCAGTGGCCTATCAGTATCATCCCAATTCGTGGGGCAAATATTATGGCTCTCACTTCTATGACAATCAGAAAGTCAAAGAACTGATCGAAAAGGCGCGCTATTTGCCAAGTTGGGAAGAGCGCGCCCCGCTTTATGCCGATATTCAGAAAATGATCGTCGACGATCAACCAGAGATATTTGGTATGATGCGCAAACGGCTGATTGCTTATCGGGATTATGTGACCGGTTTTTCATACACCCCCGTCAGAATGACCACTGAGGTTGATTTCTACGGATTGGGTATCGGGAAATAAGCTCCCTGTCAGGCTGCCGGGCCTCTGGACGGTTCGGCAGTCTTTTTTAAGGAGGGGATATCATGTTCAACATGGTTGCCAAACGCAGTATTCTCATGGCGGGCATGCTGCTTGGGTTGCTGATCATTACCTTCATCATCTCTCATGTCACACCAGGCGATCCGGCGTCTCTGGCGGCGGGGCCAGATGCAACACAGGAAATGATTGATCAAATCCGCGAAGAACGGGGTTTTGACAAGCCGGTCATCAGTCAATTTTTTATTTATACAGGCGGTATCCTGCAAGGGGATTTCGGCACCTCCCTTCATACAACACGGCCGGTTTTTGAAGATATTGTCGCCTATTTTCCGGCCACGTTCGAGTTGGTGATTTATTCCATTCTGATTGCGATTATTCTGGGTATACCGCTGGGCGTTCTGTCGGCAGTCAAGCAAAATAGCTGGATTGACAATACCATCCGCATCTTAAGCTCCTCCGGGGTTGGCCTGCCCATGTTCTGGCTGGGCCTGATGCTACAGTTATATTTTGGACTCGAGCTGGGCTGGTTTCCACTGGGAGGGCGGCTGGATCTCATGACCGACCCGCCCGCCATGATCACCGGCCTTTATACAATCGATGCCTTGCTGGAATTGCGGTTTGGGGTTTTTGCCGAAAGTCTGCATCATATTCTTTTGCCTGCCATTGCCCTGTGTTTTCCAGCGCTCGCCTCTATCATCCGGGTGAACCGGGCGGAAATGCTTGAGACGCTGTCCCTGGACTATATCGTCAATGCCCGGGCGCAAGGCGTCTCCAGTTTGCGGATTGTCGGGCTTTATGCCTTGCGCAATGCCATGCTGCCGACCCTGGCACTCATTGGGCTTCGCTTTGGCTGGATGCTCGGCGGGACGGTCCTAATTGAGTCAGTTTTCGACTGGCCTGGCATCGGCCTTTACACAGTGCAAGCGGCGACAGCCTCCGATTTTGAACCTGTCATGGCAGCGACCCTTGTCCTCGGGGCGTGGTTCATGCTGGCCAATTTCCTCATTGATATCATTTACGGTCTGATGGACCCCCGTATTGTGAAACAGGGATAGGGAGAAAAATAATGAGCAGTCTCTCACAAGATCCGACATCAATCCCGTGGCGGGAGCGTCATGCCAGTAGCCTGCGGATGCTCCGGCTGTATATCAAGACCTTTCGCAATAATGGCTCGGCCATGCTCGGCCTGGTGATTATCGCGCTCTTTATGCTGGCCGTTATCCTGGGCCCCTCCTTTGTGCCCTATCCTGATGACGCGCTGGGCGCGGTTCATCTGGAGAAGAAACTACAAGCCCCGAGTGCAGAGCATTGGTTCGGCACAGACGAAGTGGGCAATGATGTTTTCACCCGGGTCATTATCGGAGCGCGCATTTCCTTGCAAATCGGTGTGATCGTCACCGGGATCGCCATGCTGATCGGTGTTCCGCTGGGCATTATCGCCGGGTATTTCGGTGGCTGGGTGGACGAGACGATTATGCGTGTTACCGATGTCTTCCTGTCTGTCCCCGGGCTTATTCTGGCGATCGCCATTGCCGGGGTCCTCGGGCCGGGTATTTTCAACGCCATGCTCGCCTTGTCGCTGGTCTGGTGGCCCGGCTATGTCCGGCTGGTGCAAGCCAAAACCCTGTCGCTGAAAAACGCTATCTACGTGGATGCCGCCCGGTCCATCGGGGCCAGCCGCCTGCGCATCGTCTTTGTTCATATCCTGCCCAATTGCCTGTCTCCAATTATTGTGAAAGGCAGTATGGATATGGGAATGGCAATCCTTGGGGCTGCCAGCCTTGGCTTTCTTGGTCTTGGAGCACAACCACCTTTTCCGGAATGGGGTGCGATGATCAGCGTTGGACGGAACTATCTGCCGGACTGGTGGTGGTATTCCTTCTTTCCCGGTCTGGCCATTTATCTGACGGTTCTGGGTTTCAATTTGCTCGGTGATGGTCTGCGCGACATCCTCGATCCGAGAGGGAGAGAATAATGCAAGACGCCCTTTTAAGCATCAATGACTACCGCCTCAACTTCAATACATTTGACGGTGTGTATCACGCACTGGACGGTGTTAATCTTGCCGTCAGAAAGGGGGAATCCCTTGGCATCGTCGGAGAGACCGGCTGCGGTAAATCCGTCACCGTTCGCAATATCCTGGGACTGCTGCCCAGCCCGCCGGCTGAAGTCATCTCAGGGGAGATCCTGTATGGCGGAGAGGACCTTCTTAAAGCATCCCCTTCCCGGATTCAAAGCCTGCGCGGCACGGAAATTGCCATGATCTTTCAGGATCCGATGACCTATCTGAACCCGGTCTTCTCTATCGGGTCGCAAATGGTTGATGTCATTTTCGCCCATCAGAGATCCCTGCCTCGTCCTCAACGAAAAAACCGCCGTCAAGCGCGGGAACATGCCATTCATATGCTGGAGAAAGTTCGGCTGCCCAATCCGGAAAAACAGATAGATCGCTACCCTCACGAGCTTTCCGGCGGGATGCGCCAGCGCGTGCTGATTGCCATGGCCCTGTCGGGAACGCCAAAGTTGCTGATCGCGGATGAGCCAACAACCGCCCTTGATGTCACCATACAAGCGCAGATCCTCGATCTGATCGCAGAGCTGATTGAGGATCTGGGTCTGTCCGTCATCCTCATCACCCATGACCTGGGTGTTGTTGCCAAGATTTGCGATACGGTTGCCGTGATGTATGCAGGTCAGGTCATTGAGTATGGCAGTGTGGACGATGTCTTTCGCACGCCCGGGCATCCCTATACCGAAGGACTCCTAAAAGCCATTCCCCATCCAGGGAAACCGCCCGAAGACCTGTATGGTATTCCGGGTTTCCTTCCGGATCTTCTCTCCCCGCCTCCCGGATGTCGGTTCTATGACCGCTGCCCCAAAGCCACGGGGATTTGCGAAACACCGCCGCCCGTCATGAGCAATCAAAGCGGAACCCGAACGGTTCTGTGTCATCACCAGAAGAGAGGATTTGAGGATGCTTGAAACCCAGGATCTGACTGTCGGTTTTCCCGTTCGCTCCGGCCGCAAGAAAGCCACCCTCGTCGCAGTTAATCAAGTCAACCTTAACATCCGTAAAGGAGACAGTCTGGGATTGGTCGGAGAATCCGGCTCTGGAAAATCGACAGTTGGCCGGACGATTTTACGTCTCAATCCCGCTTCTTCGGGCAGCATTCTGCTGGATGGTGAAAATATTACGGATCTGTCCCCCAAAGGCGAGAAGACATTGCGTCAACGAGCCCAGATGATTTTCCAAGACCCTCATTCTGCCTTGAACCCGCGCATGACAATCCTGCGGTCCGTGGCGGAGCCGCTTATTCTACACACTGACCTGCGCGGGCCAGAGCTCAGACGTAAAGTCGCAACACTTCTTGAAATCGTCGGATTGCAGAAACAGTTTTTATACCGCTATCCTCATGAACTTTCCGGTGGTCAGAAACAGCGGGTTTGTATCGCCAGGGCCATTGCCCTCAATCCTGAACTACTGGTGCTGGATGAGCCCACTTCCGCTCTGGATGTGTCCGTGCAAGCGCAGATCCTGGAATTTCTGAAAACCATCCAGAAAGAGCGGGATCTCACCTATCTGTTTATCTCCCATAATCTGGCCGTGATCCGGGCTGTCTGCAACCGCATTGCCGTGATGTATCTGGGACAGATTGTCGAACAAGGCGAGACAGAAGACGTGTTCAACACCCCCAAACATCCCTATACCAAGGCCCTGCTGGAAGCGGTTCCTTTGCCGGAAGCCGGGCAGGATCGCCGAACGCCGCCGCTCACGGGTGATATTCCAAGTCCGCTAAACCTACCCAAAGGATGTTTTTTTCAGGCCCGCTGCCGGCAGGCTGTAGCGGGCGTCTGCGAGACAACAGCACCACCGAATATTACGCTGAAAAAAAACAGGGTCGTCAGATGCATTTTACATAAAGACAATGTGACAGAAATATCAGGATCGACAGAGGAAGACCCGCAGCCCAAGGAGATCAGGGCCTGAGCCCCGCAAAGCTGCCCATTACGTCTTCAGAATTTTGCGTGGGAGATATTCTGAACGATCAGGCACATCAATTCATTGCTGGTAGAGACGCCCATTTTTGCCAGCATACGCGCCCGATGGATCTCGACCGTGCGATGGCTGATATCCAGCATGCGGGCAATTTCCTTATTGGACAAACCATCCAGAACCTGATCAAAGACCTGCCGCTCCCGATTGGTCAGTCTGGATGCCCGAATTTTCAAGGCACTACCGTCCAGCAACCGGTCTCCGAACGCGGATCGGTTTCTATGCTTTAGAATTTTCGCCAGGGTTCCTGCAACAATTCGCCGGACCAAAATGGTCGGTTTTCCGGAGGCTTGTAAAATAGCCTCCCTGTCTTTCTCCGAATATCCCATCGAATTGAGGACGATAAAATCACAGTCGCCGATTTTCTCTCCCGCTATCTTCAATGCCTCTTCATCTCCGCAAGCTGCATAGCCAGGCTTTATATGCGGGCTATGCCCCTGCCCACGGCCATCCGGTTGACCCACCAGCGGATAAACCAGTCCTACTGTCTGTCCGGCAACAATCAGAGATTCCATAAACTGGTCCAATGAATTCTGCGCATGAAGAACGTGGCCTGCCGTTGTTCCCAAATCAAAAACCCCGGTGGAGGCGATCAACGTTAAATCGGAGAAAGAGCGCCCGCGCCCCTGACATAAATCGAGAACTTTCTGACGCAGCCAATTTTCAGAAATAACAACATTTCGTCCATCTTTGAGAAAAGTTGAGATTCCCATTTCATGCGGGCTGGGCTCGAGCTCGAGAATGTCCTGATAACTCAACCCGTCGAGAGCGCCCACCTCCTGGACGTGCCAGTCGCAGTCGATCGGGGTCAGAGTTTCCGCCAGCATCTCTGTTCGCGGTGTCTGGCCAGCTGTTATCACAATGAGATTTTGCTGCATCATCCCGTTTCCCCCGTCACCATTTTTTTTCAACCCTTTGTATTGAAGCAGAAAAACCATCCGATATTGCGCCTTTGCAGGCAGCGACATGTTACTGCGAAATGCCAATATGCGAGACATTTACGTACCCGTACGTATTACGAGGTTCCGCTTTCACACCCTATAATTTTTTGCAATCCATCCGTTATATCATTGTATAGCACGTATAGCGATCTTATTTTAATTTCTATTTGCCAAATTGGTTTATTTGAAATGCATAAACAAACACATTACGTCCGCCCCGACAGTTTTAGCCAAGTACCATATGAGCATGACAGGGTGTTGAGCCTTCAGGATATTGAAGCTCTGGCAATCGGAACCTGGATTCTGGGAACGGGCGGCGGGGGCTCGCCCTATCTCAATCTTCTCAATATGCGCAAATTGTATCAGGAAAACCATCGGATCACCCTGACAGATCCCCTGTTCCTGCCCGATAACGCTCTGGTTGCCGTTGTTTCTACCCAGGGCGCACCCATCGTTGGTCAGGAAAGGCTTAGTAATCCGGCAATGTCTGTCAAGCCGCTTCGTATCCTCGAAGAATATCTGGGACGGAAGTTTGATGCGGTTATGGCGCTCGAAATCGGTGGCGGTAACGGGCTGTTGCCCTTGATGATTTCCGCAATGACCGGCATTCCTGTTGTTGATGCCGACTGTATGGGACGGGCTTATCCCGAAGCGCAGATGACCAGTTTCTCAGTCGCCAACCTTGCCTGCTTTCCCCTTGCCATGGCAGATATTCGTGACAATGAAGTCCTGATTAAAAGAGCTGAAAACTGGCAATGGGTAGAGCGGATTAGCCGCAATATCTGCGTTCAGTTCGGCTCTACCGCAACGACTTGTAAAGCGCCCCGATCAGGGGTTGAAGTTAAAAATTTCGGCGTCCTTCACACCACAAGCGAAGCCATTCGTCTCGGTCAAGCCGTTCTGGAGGCGAGAGAACAACATGCTGATCCTGTTAAAGCCATTATTGATAACAGCCATGGTCGCTTGATTTTTACCGGAAAAGTCACCGGAATAGAACGGCGCACGACTGAAGGTTTTCTGAAAGGTCAGGCGCAGCTTGAGGGTCTGGATGCTCATCAGGGCAGTCAGTTTATCCTTGATTTTCAAAATGAATTTTCAGTTGGCTGGCAGGATGCAGATCCTGTTGTCATGACCCCGGACCTGATCTGCGTTGTCGCCAGCGAAACCGGCGAAGGGATTGCAACGGAGACCATGCGCTATGGACAGCGGGTCACTGTACTGGCCCTGCCCGCAGCGCCCATCTTCCTGACAGAAAACGGTCTGCGCCTCGTCGGGCCGCGCGCGTTTGGATTTGATTTTGACTATCGTTCAGTTTTTGAGGAAAAATAAGATGCAGCGTATCGGTATTGATGTCGGCGGAACAAACACGGATGCTGTCCTGATTGATGGTCGCGAGATTCTGGGAGCCGTCAAATCCCCAACTACCCGTGATGTCACCGGCGGGGTGCGCGCCGCCCTCTCCGCACTCATTGACACCTGTGGTCCCGAGACAAAAAGCGCAGCTTCTGTTACCATCGGAACAACCCACTTCCTCAATGCCGTCGTTGAGCGGCGCCACCTCAATAAAGTCGCAGGCATTCGCATTTCACTTCCCGCCTCCGCAAGCCTGCCCCCCTTTATTGACTGGCCACAAGACATTGCCCACCTGGTCAATGGCGGGACTTACATGATCGCCGGCGGCCATGAATATGACGGTCGCTTTATCGCAGATCTGGATGAAAAAGCCCTCATAGAGGCCGGACGCACCATTCGGGCAAGTGGTCTGAAATCTGCTGCGATTTGCGCCACTTTTTCTCCATTAAGCGCAGAGATTGAAGAACGAGCCAGGGAAATCATTGAGACAGAAAATCCCGACATCAGGATAACCTGTTCCCATACCCTGGGGCGGCTTGGCCTGCTGGAGCGGGAAAATGCGTCCTTGCTGAATGCTGCCTTGCTGGATCTGGCAGATCACGCCACAACGGCATTTCAGAATGCGTTGGATGAAATCGGCGTCACGGCCCCTCTTTTCATCACCTTGAATGACGGCACGGTGGCCACAGTCGAGACGGCCAGACGCACGCCTGTCTATTGTTTCGCGTCAGGAGCCACCAACAGTATGCGCGGTGCCGCTTTTCTCACCGACATCGAAAATGCCATTGTCTGCGATGTGGGCGGAACAACCACGGATATCGGATGTCTGATGAACGGGTTTCCGCGTGATGCCAACAGTGTGGTGACAATCGGCGGGGTACGGACCCTATTCCGTATGCCGGACTTGCTCTCCATCGGTATTGGTGGCGGTACGCGCGTCACGGATAATCCGCTGACTGTTGGCCCGGAAAGTGTCGGATTTCGGTTACCAGAACAAGCCCGCATTTTCGGTGGACCTGTCCTGACCCTGACAGATATCGCAGTGGGCGCCGGACTCATGGAAGTGGGAAATCCAATGCTTATTAGGGATTTGTCCCCTGCTTATATTCAATCGGTTTTGTCCCTTATTCATCGCCGGATAACCGACAGTGTTGATCGCGTCAAAACCGAGTCCAGGGATCTGCCGCTTATTGCCGTTGGCGGTGGATCCTCTCTTATTCCCAAAGAGATACCCGGCATATCTGAAGTCCACCATGTTCGCCATGCCAGTGTTGCCAATGCAGTCGGCGCGGCTATTGCCCAAGTCAGCGGTGAGGTGGATCAGGTTTTTCAGGATATGACGCGAGAAGACGCCCTGTCGCTGGCCAGAAGCCGGGCCGAAGCAAAAGCCGTACAATCAGGCGCCTTGGCAGAAACACTCACGGTTGTCGAATTGGAGGATCTACCGATTGCATATCTTCCCGGCCATGCTATTCGTGCACGCGTTCGTGTTGTTGGCGACCTCGCGCGGGATTAGGATCCTTAATACCGGAGATTGAAGAAAGCAGTTTCATCCTATAAGCTTATGCCTGTTGCTATAATATTCAGGATTTACTTATGCGCTTGATACTCGCTATTCTACTGCCGTTTCTGGTTTTCTTCACTATCGGGAAACCGTTCCAGGGCATTCTATGTTTGCTTTTGCAGATCACCATGATTGGCTGGATTCCAGCTGCCATCTGGGCGGTTTACGCTCTCAGTCAATATAATACAGACAAAAAAATCTCTATGATGAACGAGTGATTCTCATCATGCTGATGGGGGCTGCCGGACTAGTTATCGGCAGCCAACCTTATTTTCATTTCCCAACACAGTCTTCCAGACGTCAGAATGCCGCGGATATCTTATCCAGCGCCCGGGATAAGATCTCACTTTCGGACTCTGTCAGAATGCGATCCAGCGTTGCATTTATCTCCGTGAAAGACCCTTTGCTTCGCTGATGAGCTGCCTTTCCTTCCTCGGTCACGGCTAACATCCAGACGCGTCCATCATCAGGGCTTCTGGCTTTTGAAATAAACCCCAATTTCAGAAGACGTGCGACCATAGCCGTCATCGCGGAATCATTTTGCTTGAGTTGTTCTGCCACACTTCCCTGCGCCACTGGCTGATCTTTCAGAATTACTGATAGAATAGCCGATTGTGCCGTCGTCAGCCCGGCGGTTCGGCTAAGCTCTTCATCTGCCTTTTTTTTGAGTTGGTGCGCAGCGATCTGCAAATGAAAATAAAGCCGCTTTTCTGACGCTGACATTCCCTACTCCGTTCTTAATTTTGCCGCCTAAGATATCAAATTTATTTCACCAGTGAAATTAATTTGTTGCACTTTCTACAAAACAAAACTACTACACTAGTGAAATAAATTAAAAATAAAGAGGAAAAACCATGAAAATCATTGATGCCTGGGCTCAAATGCCGACGGAAAAAATGTCGCAGTCACGATGGATGGAAACCCTTAATCGCTGGACCAATCAATCCAAACCACGTCCCCTGACAACCCCTGAAATGACCGTGACTGCGATGGACGCGGAGGGGGTTGAGATTTCACTTCTGTCAGCCTGGTATGGTTTGAATGATACGCTCGTCAGCAATGAGGAGGTGAGTCGGCAGATTGAAGCAGCACCTGACCGGTTTCGGGGTCTGGCCTCTGCCGATATCTCTCGGCCGATGGAAGCCGTCCGGGAAATCCGTAAATGGGTCGATGGCAAGCGCTTTGTTGGCGTTCGACTGGTCCCCTGGTTGCTGGATCTACCGCCTAATGATCGCCGCTATTACCCGATTTACGCAGCCTGCGTTGAGCTAGGCGTTCCTTTTTGCACGCAAATTGGTCATACCGGGCCGCTTATGAGATCAGAAACCGGTCGGTTGATCCCCTATCTGGAAGATGTGTTGCTCGATTTTCCAGAATTGGTCATTGTTGGCGGACATGTGGGTTTCCCGTGGATCAACGAACTGATTTCACTCACCATCAAATTTCCCAATTTTCACATTGATACTTCCGCTTATGCTTTGCATCGCCTCCCGCCTGATTTTGTTCACTATATGAAGGGGATCGGCCAGAAGCGCGTCCTGTTTGGCACCAACTGGCCCATGCTGTCACCCACAACCTGCCTGAAAGGGTTAAAAGGTCTTGAGTTAACAGAAGAACAGGAAAAGGACTTTCTATATGGCAATGCCAAACGGGTTTTCAATCTCTAAGCCATACCTTTAAAGACCAGACAAGCTGGCCGGGGAGGTAAGATCAGGGTTTTGCACCATCACCATGATGGACAGATCTGTAATTGTAGTCCGAAGGCTGGCTTGTCGTTGTACAAGCTGCAAGAACAAAAAGGGCGAGAAGAGCGGCTGCGACTTTCATATCGATCTCCGAGACAGGGCTGATATATCATGCCCTTTAGATAGGAAGTTATCCGCAACTCAGAAGTCACAATCTTGCGATTTTGGATACTTGCGGGCACACCGAGACTTACCGGGCCGCGACTTTCATCAATTGCGCAAAGTCATAACGTTTCTCTTCAGGATACTGTCCGGAGAAACATCCGGTGCAAAGCCCGTTTCCCAAAACATTCTCGAGCCCTTCAACGGAAAGATAAGAGAGACTGTCCAGTCCCAACTCTTCTGCTATGGCTTGACGGGGTTTCTGATGGGAGATCAACTCGGACGGATCCGGCACATTGATGCCGTAGTAACAAGGATGACTGAATGGCGGTGACCCAATACGCACATGAATTTCCCGGGCCCCTGCCCGCCTCATTTCACAAGCAAGATGACGCATGGTGGCTCCGCGCACCAGACTGTCATCAATAATCGTCATAATCTGCCCTCGAACAAGAGTTGGCTCAATCCTGTATTTTCTCCGGATCATCTCAGGTCTGCTTAATGGATTCTGAATAAAGGTTCGCCGCGCATCAGGGCGAACCTGAATGGCCGGCACGCAGTCAAGGCCCAGCTTTTTCGCGTACCCTGCCGCAAAATCATCGGCGGAACGAGGTACCGACACCACCTGCCCCCGCGCCAAGCCACTTTCTTCCGCTAATCTGGCCCCCAACCTCAACCGATGCTCTTTAACGGATATTCCGTTCAGCAAACCACCAGGACCATGAAAATAGACAGGCTCGAAGGCACAGAGAGCTTTCTTTTCTTTTCTGGATTGGTGCCGAACGACCCATCCATCCCGAAACCATTCCATCCTTTCACCAGGTTTAACCTCTTCAACCTTTTCGCAGCCGATGGCCTCCAGCGCCGTTGTTTCAGAGGCGAAGGCAACGCCGCCCGAATAAATCCCGTAAAAGAAGGGACGAAAGCCGAATGGATCCCGGGCAACGATCAGGCTTTCTTCACCCGCTGCAACAATCGTATAAGCACCACTTGCCGTCTCCAGCACCTGAGTTATTCGATCGATCAGCCGACGCCTTTGCTTTTCTGCGAGGCGGTGTTTGAAAAACTGGGTATCTGTGCCGCTCCAGCCTTTCCGCTGATCCGAAAAAGAGAATTGGCCGTTATGCACCAAGGCAGCTTTCCCCTGTTCCAAGAGTAAAGGCTGAGCGCTTTCGACATCCATGCCTCCCCGTGTTCCATACCGCCAATGGGCCACAAAGGAGTGATGTTCCGACGCATCAGCAATCTCCAGAACCGGAGATAAGACATCAATACTGGCCGCCCCTGCCTGACGAAAATGAGAGATATGCGGCACCCCGCCCGCGCCCCGGTTTAGCCAGAACCCGAAACCATCCTGCCCTCTGTGACGGATGGCGGAAACGGCAGCCAGTAACGCTGATCGTCCCGGAGATTTTCCCAGATACGCGAAGATACCGCACATGCCTTGCTCCTCTCCTCTCACATTCTCTTTTTAGTTGCCAATAACATCACAGACCTCACTCCGGCGACAGGATGACTTTCAAGGCTTCTCCCCGCTCCATCAGATCAATGCCGTCTTCAATTTCCTTTAAAGACAGCTGGTGGGTTACAATGGCATCCGTATTGATCTGTCCCCGGGAAATCATATCCAGCGCGAGCCTGTTCTGGGCAGGACTGGAGGCAAAGGCACCAAAGACGGCGATTTCCTTGTAATGAATAATATTACCGTCGATAGGAGCGATGGAATCTGTTTTGGGAAGCCCACCAAAGAAACTGACGCGGCCCCGCAATGCAGCCATTTCAACAGCCTGCGCCTGCGCCACTTTGGCAGGGCAAGCCGAGATAACGACATCCGCCCCTCTGTTTTCTGTCAGTTCCAATACGCGTTTGACCGGATCCTCTTTCGAAGCGTCAATATAGGCGTCTGCGCCAAATACCTCTGCCTGATCCAGTCGCAATTTGTTTTGTTCAATCATTATGATCTGCATGGCACCACGTGCACGGGCAACTTCAACATGCATACAACCAATAGGACCCGCTCCAATGACAACTACAGTGTCCCCCAGGCTGGTATTGACCAGTTCCTGACCGTTGATGACACAGGAAAGAGGTTCTGCGAGAACCGCCTGATTATAACGCACATGGTTATCGATTTTACTGAGCGCGTTTTGCTCCACACTCCGGGCAGTAATCGGCATATATTCAGCGAACCCGCCCGGATAATGAAAACCGTGCGCCATGACATCCGTACAAAGATGCGCCCATCCTTGCGTACAGGCATGACAGGTACCGCAAGGCACACCAGCAGCAACAGTGACACGGTCCCCAACAGTCCACTCCGTCACACCACTATCAACCTCAATGACCTCTCCCGCGATTTCATGGCCGATAATCCACGGAGGTTTGAAAAACTTGCTGCCGTGATGATAGGTGCGAAGATCCGATCCGCAAATTGCGGCCGATTTCACTTTGAGAAGAACGCCGCCTTCTGGCGTTGTCGGATCCTGGACCTGATGAACCGAGATCTGTTCAATATCCTCATAAACTGCTGCTAGCATATCTTTTTTCCTTTTCATGATAATGGGCTGCGTCGATAAACTGCCTGACGCGCGAGGCGTCTTTTCGCCGGGTTGATCTTGCGACACCGCTACTGACATCCACCCCGAAAGGCTGCGTTGCTGAAATGGCTTCTGCGACGGTGCTCGGTGTCAGGCCACCCGCCAGAAAAAAGGGAAGCCGGTGCTCAAACTGATCCAGTAATTGCCAGTCAAACCGAGAGCCGGTACCGCCTGCCTGTCCGGGCACATAGGCGTCAAACAATAAAGCGGCGACGTCATAATCATGGATCATCACTGTATCTGGCACCCCCGCCATATGAAGGCCTTTGAAGACCGGAGCCTGATATTCGGAACATTGCTCAGGCGTCTCCTGCCCTTGCAACTGGACATAGTCCAATCCGCATTGTTCGGTCAGATCATTCACCCGGGAGGGCTCTTCATTGACGAAAACACCCACTGATTTCAAGGAGTCAGGTAGACGAACAATAATGGCCCTCGCCACCTCCGGTGTGATCTGGCGCGGGCTATCGGAGAGGACGAAACCAAGGTAGTCTGCTCCGGCGCGCGCTGCCATCAACGCATCCTCCAGACAAGTCAGGCCGCATATTTTAGTGGCGATAGTCATGGCTTACCTCCACCAGGGCTTTCAGTTGTTTTTCTGCAAGGCCTGATCCAATGACGTCCCGAGCCAGCCGCACCCCTTCTTGCAAGTTCGAGACGACATCAGAAAGGAGGAAAGCTGCCGCTGCCGACAGAAGAGTTGCATCCGCATAGGCACTTTCCTCCCCTGCCAGTACGGATCGGCAGATATCGGCGTTGAGCGCCGCATCACCGCCTTTGATGGCCGAAAGCGGCTGCCGTGCGATGCCAAAATCCTCCGGTGCCACAAGCCGGGTTGTCACATCACCTTTCTCAAGTTCGGTGACAATTGTCTCTCCGGCCAGGCTGATCTCATCAATCCCGCCTGCCCCGAAATACAGCAGGGCGTGCTCTCGTCCGATCGCAGAAAGCGTCTTGGCAAATTTCAGCAGCAGACCGTCATCAGAAACACCAATCATCTGGCGCTTCAACCGCGCTGGATGGGCAATAGGACCGGCCAGATTGAAAAGGGTCCGAATACCGAGTTTTCTGCGCAAATCATTCAGACCAGGCGGAAATTTGTGCCAAACAGGCGTATACAGATATGCCATGCCAGCCTGTTCCAGGCACATATTCACGAAGTCTGGATCCCGCTTAGTCGATAATTTTATGCCCAGCGCCTCAATCATGTCAGCGCTGCCGGTTGGGCTACTGAACCCTCTGTTGCCATGCTTGAGAACAGGAATGCCGGCCGCCGCAACGATCAGTACAGCCGTGGTTGAAATATTGAACAGTCCCTTCTTGCTGCCGCCGGTTCCGCCAATATCCAACACATCGTTATGGGTTTCGAAAGGCGTTGGATCAATCAGCGGAATCCGGCTCAACATCACTTGCACGCAACCCAGTATTTCCGCTTCGCTTTCCCCTTTTCCGGCAAGATCACAGAGAAAATCCTCGACCCGTTCTTCAGGCCAGCTTTCTGCGAAAATAGCTTCTATGGCGGGCTCAAACTTCCGGGCCTCCAGAAGGAGGGGATGGGAAGGGGCATTTGAGGCTGCGTACAACATCACAAACCTCAATTCAGATGGCGTTGAACGGCCGATGTCGCGTCCATATTCTCATGAACGATACCTCGGATCGCCCGCAATGCAGCGGCAGGATCTGGTGCCTGAATGATGTTACGGCCCAGAAGAACACCGGCGGCACCCGCTTCAATAGCCCCTTCCACCATTTCATAACTGGCATAGGGACTATCGGCCTTTGGCCCGCCTGCGATCAAAATGGGAACGGGACAGGCTTCAACAACCTGGCGGTATGTCTCCGCCGAGCCGCTATAGTCGGCTTTCAGGGCGTCAGCGCCCATCTCCACCGCCATACGACAAACGAACGCAATATATTCCCCATCCATTTCCTTGCCCTTGCTTTTGAGGCCCCGGCACATGGGTTCAATAATATGGGGAATGCCATATTGCTCGCAGGCACGGGTCAACTCCGCCGTCTTCTGCATTTCAGCGATTTCAACATCGGGATCGTCATAGCCCATGAACATAAAACTCAGAACAGCATCAGCTCCAAGCCGCACCGCGTCTTCCACCCGGGCAATGAGGCAAGTCCGGCCTTCCTCATAGGCCATTGGATCCAATGGCCGCCACATGTTGGTCCAATCCATCCGCATGATGAAAGACGGTGCCGTTTTGGGAGACAGCTGATCCTGGCAAAGTCTGGCAATACCGGGTGAAATCAGGACCGCATCGGCTCCGCCTTCCACCAGTTTTGCCATGGTTCCCCGAGCATCCGTGATCCCCGGCATCGGCCCGACATCCAGACCATGATCAAAAGCCACACTGACAGATCGGTTGGTATCAGGGTTGATAATGCGGCCCAGTCTAAAAGCTTTTCCACTGCTTAATGTCATGATTAATCTCCTGCAGTCAGGGCGGCTTCTTGCGGTGCCGCCGTCGGGGTGATGGCTGTATTACGAACATCCAGAACGCCATAAGTGATGGTATCCATCAGGCTTCGGTGAATATCGGCATCTTCAAAGCCCTGCGCTTCAAGCGCGCTGATCAGATCGTCCATCAGTGTTTCCTGGCCCGCCTTCTCCAGAATGGCGTCGACGACCGGTGTTACGGGCAGGTCGAACTGATCCTGCACACGCATCGTTCGAATGGGGATCAGCTGGTCATCTTCGACCGCATAATCATCAAAGATCGCATAATCGTCGGCCAGAATGACCGAACTCATAGCAAAAGCGCCCTTATCCTGCTCAAACTGATCGGGGTTGGAAATCCGGGTCACGATATCTTCCAGCTCTTCCGGTGAGCCCATCCGCTTGAGGCACCGGTGATACCAACCCCGATGTTCGAAGGATCCCGCAATCAGAGAGATGAAAGCCTCTTTCGGTGCCAAATCCGGTTGATCAAAAATTGAGCGTGCTTTCCAGAAATAGTCTTCTTTTTCAGCGGCTTGACCCGCATAGAGAAAGTAAACCTGATCGCGATAACGGGTATATTCTCGCTTATACTGGCGCTGATAGAATTCAAGCAGCTTGTCTTCATCCGCCCGCTCGTCATCCAGCAGGGTTTTCACCACCAAAGACGATGTGTAGCCTGCGAGCAACGCCAGATGAACACCAGTGGAGAAAAGCGGGTCGATAAAACAGGCCGCATCGCCCACAGCAATATATCCCTTGCCGTAGAAATTTTCGTGCTCATACGACCAGTCTTTCAAGGTCCTCACCTGATCTACCTGCTCGGCATCTTTGAGACGCTCTGCCATTTCAGGTGTTTTTGAAATGGCATCCAGATAAAAGGCCTCTGGTCCCATTTCTTTCAGCTTCTCGACATTTCCGGCATCAACGACGGCACCAATGCTCGTCACCTCATCGCGCAGCGGAATAAACCACCACCAGCCTTCGGCAAAGGTCGGCAGGAAAGTATTGCCGTTATCGATCCCCTCCCCGCGCTTGGCATTTTTCCAATAGGACCAGACCGCCATATTCTTCAGGAGTGGATCCCATTTCTTTTCCTGTTTCTGTTTCGACAGCATGCCCGCCTGACCGGATGCATCGATGGTCCAGGTGGCATGAACGGTGATATTTTCGCCTGATTTCAAATCCTTGTAGCGAACGCCAACGGTCTTCTCTCCGTCCATGATTGGAGAGACAACTTTGCATTCCTCCCGGACATCAACACCATGGCGACCCGCGTTATCCAGCAGGATCTTGTCAAAATCGGCTCGTTCTACCTGAAAGCCATAGTCATAGGGAATGGAGACAGCATCTTTGAAATAGGTCGTCCATTTCTGCTTGTTGTCCCCCCAGATCCACTCAACACCGTATTTCTTGACAAAGATTTTCTCCAGCTCGTCCAGAACATTCAATTTCCTGAAAATCTCGAGAGTGCCGGAAAGAAGGGACTCGCCAATATGGTACCGGGGAAATTTGTCCTTCTCCAGCAGCAGCACTTTCTTGCCGGCTTGCGCAAGAAAGGTGGCGCAGGAAGAGCCGCCGGGTCCGCCGCCGATAACGATGGCATCAAAGGTATTGTCTGATCGGGATTGCATCATAGGCCTCCTGTATTCAAGAATAGGTGCTGGGAAGGGAGAAATCGGCTTCTGGCATGGGCAAAACCGAAGATGTTTCGCCGTCCATACTGAGCTGCATCAGGCATTTCACCCGGATGCCTGTTTCTTCAAAAACACGCCGGGCACCGTGATAGTCGACCTTCTCAGCCACGCAGATCACATCGACAATTTCGCAGCCGGTTTTTTGCAGAGCTTTGATCAGGCTGATCATCGTGCCTCCAGTGGAAATGATGTCATCGACGATGATCACCCGATCAGACTTTTCGGCACCGTTCAGATAGAGAGTCCCGCTGGTATATTCGCATTCGAAATCCACCTTGACCTGCCCTTCCAGACCTGAGGGTTGCCAGCGTGCCAGGCCGAACGGAAGACCTACTTTTAAGGAGGTTGCAGCCACCAAAATGCCGCCCTTGTCTTCCTCACCGACGATTTTTGTTGCTGCGCTAAAGTCCGTAGCCGTCGCAATCCAGTTTGCCGCATCTTCCAGAAGTTCGGGGCTGGTCGCCGGGATTTGTTCCGTCAATGGGTTCAGAATAAATTTCCGCCCCTTAATCGGCACCAGAGGGCAGTTATCGAACGATTGCTGAACCAACCATCCAACAGGAGGGGACAGTCCATCCAGAACCCTTGTATGCACGCCATTAGTGTGTTTCATTTTAAACCTCTCCTGTGAAAAATCTATATTTATGAGCGATTAACGTTCTTTATGAGTTGAATATTTGACTTTTAATGGAAGCCGGAAATCTCGCCGTTCCGGGCGTCAATGGAGATCGCTGACGACACAATCGGTTTCCCAGACTGTCCAGCGGAACCACGGATCCAAAAATGTAGGAAATATTCTCCAGCGCCGCCAAATGACGATCCGGATTTGTTCCGGCGACACATTCAGGCACAACCACAACCTTATAATTCAACTGGTGGGCATCCTGAGCTGTCGCCCGCACACACACATCGGTTGCGACCCCGGCCAAAATCAGCACATCCACCTTAAGACCCTTCAGCAAGATCTCCAGATCCGTCGCAAAGAAAGCGCTGTAGCGACGCTTGCGGATGATATAGTCATCAGAACCAGGTCGCAGAGTATCAATAAAATCAACCCCCTTACTCCCTTCAAGGCAGTGAATGGGCTCGCCATACTCCAGTTCCAGACCAAAATCCACTTCGTCATTTCTGTGGACTTCCTGAGTAAAAATGATAGGAATATTGTTGTCACGCCCCATGCTAACTAGGGCCCTCATAGAGGGAAGAGCATCTCGCGCAGCCGCGCATTCAATCGGTGCGCCCTGAACGACGAAGTCGTTTTGCATATCGATGATCAGGATTGCTGCGTTTGAAAAATCAATGTTGCTTTCCATCCCTGCGTCCCTTTTTTAATTTGATTATCGGTGTCGCTTGATCTCCATTAGAAAAAAATAATGAGGCATCTGTAAACTAGCAAAAGTGATAGTTGTTGTGTCTTTTTTGGTGTGTCAAATTTTGTTTCGAGAGCCCGGGCCCTTTGTCTCAAAAATGCCACTATTAAGTGCAATTCTTGAAATTACCCGGGTTTTAATAGATGATTGGCTGCACAGGAAACTTGCAACCAGTAATTGATGATCCGAGCCTTGGATGTTT
Source organism: Sneathiella sp. (assembly GCA_039975135.1). Classification (GTDB taxonomy): domain Bacteria; phylum Pseudomonadota; class Alphaproteobacteria; order Sneathiellales; family Sneathiellaceae; genus Sneathiella. The sequence goes on from JBDWHS010000029.1 coordinate 33,245, forward strand.
TTCTAGGCGAACGCCTCGAAACCCATCCGGCTCCGCAGTCCTACTCATGACTAGGGGGGTGACATTGCCATCGCGACGGAATCGGAAAAACAGCAAAATTCTCCCGGCAACCAGGGAAGTTGGTGAACATGCAGAGACCATTGCGACATCAAAACGCAATATGTATTTTTCCCAAACCCCGGAACAATTGAAGGCCGTCTTTCAAGAGGCTATTCGGCAGGTCGGCTTTGTGGGATTTAGCAGCTACAGCTCCATTTGCAGGCTGCTGCCCGATACCGGTATTTTGTCGACTGCAACAGATCCCTTTGACGAAAACACATTCGAAAATTCCTCGCCCCTCGGCCGGTTCATGGATACGTTCAGTACCCATAATCTCTATAATGATATCGCCGAACGATTTGGGGATTACAGTACGGACTATCTTTATAATATCGAAGAAATGTCGGACCGGTATTTCAGAGAGTCAGCGCTGGATTCCACGTTTCAAAATCCGCCGCGCGTTACCCCTTTCCTGACGATACAGGATGCGCCGCGTAGCGATCAGCCCCTGATGCATGCCGTCCTTAATCTTGGTACGAAGTTCAGCCAGCCGCCTATCGATGACCAACTCAACATTCCTATTGAGGCGGCAAATGGCCGCATTATCTATCTGGGCCTGTTTGTTCGAAACAAGCTGGATCTGTCTACGCTTTATGCCGGGACAGTTCTCAGCAACAATTATCATCAGCAATGCAGGCGGCTGATGCATGTGGAAAAATACAAAAAGAACGACAACCGTATCCAGTTGGGAGAAACCCAGCTTGACTGCCTGAAATGGGCGGTTGCCGGGAAGACAGTCGAGGATATTGCCGAAATCACAGGCTATCGCAGCTGCACTGTCCGCTATCATATGGAGCAGGCCCGAAAGCGTTATGGCTATACAACCATGCGCCAAACCCTGGTCAGAGCGGCTATGGATTACTGGCTGGATCCCCTTGGATAAGGATCTGCTTATTCCACCAGGACAATATTAGCGTCAGAGGCTGCCCATCTGTCGTCTCTGAGCGGGCGATAGTCTTCGCTGTTATACCAGGCGAGTGCCGCCTCCCGATCCGGAAATTCCAAAATCACCATACGGTTGCAGTCCTCAGTGCCCTCAATTTGTGTGATGTTACCGGTGCGAATGACATAACGTCCGCCATATTTCTCAACCGTTGCTGGCGCGGCTTCTACATAAACCGCCATTTTCTCAACGTCGTGCACAGATACTTTTGAAACAATATAAACAGACATCTTTTACTGCCCTTCCCCTGGATTTTAGGAAACCATCTGAAGCTCTCACAGCATATGCTAAAATATAGACGCCTCAAGTCAACTGTCAGATGTGAGAGGATGAAATTCGCTGGTGCCCTGAAGGATCGGGACGCTATACTCCTTCAAAACAATACTCTGACCAAGGAGACGAAAATGCGTGCGATTGTGGTTCATGAATTCGGGCGGTACCAGGAAAAAGCAAAACTGGAAAATGTGTCAGTGCCCACCCCCGGTCCCGGCGAAGTCGTTGTCAGGAACACCGCCGCAGGGGTCAGCTTTGCCGCGTCCCTGAACATAGCTGGAAAATATCAGCGCAAGCCCCCGCTTCCCTTCACGCCCAGCCCGGAATTTGCAGGTGTTGTGCATGCGATTGGTGAAGGCGTGAGCCGGGTGAAAGTCGGCGATTCTATTATGATCAATGGGGATAGCGGTGGCTGTGCAGGCTACAGCCTCAATAGCGAACTTTGCTGCCACAAAATTCCCGATGACATGGATCCGGCAGTCGCGGCTATGCTGGTTCTTTCCTATACGACATCCTACGGAGCGTTGGTTCGCCGTGCTAACCTAAAGGCAGGAGAGGCCTTGCTGGTCCACGGAGCCGCCGGGGCCGTTGGAATGGCTGCTGTGGAGATCGGCAAAGCTCTGGGAGCGACGGTCATCGCTGTCGCAGGCGGTACAAAACATTGTGAGACCGCCCGTGCCCATGGTGCAGATCATGTGATTGACCACCGGGAACAGGACTTCCGCGATCGTGTTCTGGAGATCACCGGCGGACGCGGTGTTGATGTGGTCTATGACAGCATTGGGGGTGATGTGACCCACCAATCCATTCGCTGTATGGCATGGGAAGCCCGTTTGCTGACCATTGGCTATGCCTGCGGCACCATTCCCGATATCCCGGCCAATAAACTCCTGCTTCGAAACATCTCCGCCATGGGGTTCAATCTGGGTCATTTCTATGGCTGGTCACCGGGTGTGGCCCGGGCTGACAATATTAATATTGTCGACGAAATGATTGCCGGTGTGCTTGATCTATATAAACAAGGGAAGATAAAACCCGAAATTGGCGCCCGTTTCCGTCTGGATCAGTTTCAGGACGCGATGGATGCCGTTATCCAACGTAAAGTCGACGGGAAATGCGTGGTGATTTTGGGGGATGAGGATTACTAAGACCGATCATCAATCGGAAGAAGAGCCCTGTTTTCTCGGGCCCTTCTTCCGATATCCCGGCAATCCCTCGGTTACCGGGATAGAGTTCCCTCACCTGGCATTGGATCCGCTTTCTCGTTTCCGCGTATCAGGCCAATTGCACCGTCAAGCGATACCAGCCCAGCGCCCTTGACGACCAGATAGACAAGCGGAAAGATCCACAACAGACGCTGATCAAAAATAATACCGTCCTGAAAGCGATCAAACAGGCTACCAATGGATTTGGCATCCAGATTATGGCCAAAAACATCAACAATGCTCATCACCACAATAAAGCCGATCATACCCAGGGATGCCAGACGGGTCATTAGCCCCAGCAGAATAAGAAGTGGCAGGATAAATTCAGCATAGGTCCCAAGCAGAACGACAAGCGTATGAAACGCTGAAAAACCGCTCGTATCATAGTCCAGCATTTCCAGGGTCTTGGGGAAGATCTGTGCATATGCCCCGTCGGCAGGCTGGAATATGCTGTCGCCCACCTTTGTAGATGCCGACTTCCAGAAAAAAGCCAGAAGCACACTGGAGAAAATCAACCGGGCCAGAAGCCCTGGCAGCCACCCTGAAAGGGATTTTTCCAATGTCTCAAACGCTGCATTATGTATACCAGCAAGGCGATCTATCACTTTGATCATGTCTCAACTCCTTTATTTAACAGCGATGACAATTTGGGATTCGATTAGCGCCGCAAGGGTGTCTGCCAAATCAAAATCCAGTATTCCCGAGGCACCTTCTGCACTCTCGGCAAATGTTTTTCCCTGACCGAGATCCGCTAAAAAGCTCGCGCCGCCGGGGCTGAGCGTGCGCATCAACACCTGATCGCCTTCCCGCCAGACAACGCCGTCCTCACCATGTGGCGGTAAGTCTGACTGAGGCTGATCAGCATTCTGCATCGTTAAAGCCCAGATTGAAAAAACCGGATAGTCAAAGGCCAGCACATCTGATGCTGGATGCAGATCAAAAACAAGGCCCGGCAATTTGTCTTCCGGGATTGTTGACAGAAAATCAGCGGGAAGTGCCGATGCATCGGCTGCATGATAGATCTGCCGGCGCACCTGCTCCAATCGGGCGACTTCGGACAGATAAGGCAGTTCGGCAACCGGCTCGAAGCTTTCCAAAAAGGCTGGAAATGCCTCCCCATAAAACATCATGAGCGGAGAGGACGGAGGATGGGTACGAACAAAAACAGCCGCCATAGCCTCAAAAAATTCATCACCGACAATCCGGCTGACCGCCGGAAAGGCCGTTTTCAAGGCAGAGATCAGACTGGAGACAACATTGTTCCGATAAACCGCAAAGCGCTGCTGCGCTGAAATATCCTCACTCCCCAATATGCCTGCCGGAATGTCAGCATCCGGATTGAGCAGGGATTGTGTAAAGTCGAGTTGGTCCCTTTCAAGAGGCATGGAGTACCTCCTGCTTTAAGGTCGCCTTTTCTAAAATTTCATTGGCGCGATCCGCATCTGTTTTCAACAGCTGCCAATCGGGAATATTGTTATCCCATTCAATAAGCGTGGGCACAGGCCCGATCCGATCCATCACATCCTGATAGAGTTGCCAGACAGGGTCGGCAACTGGACTGCCATGATCATCGATCAACAGGCGCCCAGAGTGAGTAGTCGGATCTTCGGAAAATCCAGCCAGATGAATTTCGCCAACGCGTCTCATGGGAAAATCTGCAAGATACTGCGCCGCATCCACATTCAGATTATTCGCAGAAACATAAACGTTATTAACGTCCAGAAGCAGGCCGCATCCAGTTTTGGCAGCAATTTCCGCCAGAAAATCGGTCTCAGGAATCGTGCTCTCTTCAAAGGACAAATATGAAGAGGGGTTTTCCAAAAACATCTTGCGATCAAGCTCTTGCTGCACCTGGTCCACATGCGAAGATACTGTAGTCAGGGTTTCTTCGGTGTAAGGGAGCGGCAATAAATCATTGAGGAAACCGACATCATGACTGCTCCAGGCAAGATGTTCAGAAAAGGCTTCCGGCTGATACCGGTCGCAAAATTTCCTGAGGCGCTTCAAATGATCAACATCAAGCGGTCTCGCGGCACCAATGGACAAACCAACTCCGTGACAGGAAATCGGGAAATCCCGGCGTATCTTTTCAAGCATCGTATGGGAAGGGCCGCCATCGGCCATGTAATTCTCAGCGTGGATCTCAAACCATCCACCGTCAAACCCTGAAAACTGAATATCACTGAAATGGTCTGGCTTGAACCCTACTCCAGCTTTTGCCGGCAGTTTGAACATATCATCTTCCTCACCGGTTCGCTATTCAGTCGAATTTGAAAGGATGGGAAAAGATATCCGTTTCCTTTTCCCATCCAGATATTGATTATGACGTTGGCAAGTCGCGTTCAAGCGCTTTCAAAGATCCTGTCCGTGCCGAGCCATCCGCCATTTTGGGCAACTCAATATTAGCGCAGGTTCCTTTTGGAACGAGTGTCCAGGCATTACCCTGATAGTCGATCGTCGATGTTCCGGCGCAGGATGTTCCCGGGCCTGCAGCGCAATCATTCGCGCCGGCAAGTGAAACTCCATAACACTTCTCTTTTTTAGCGGCAGAAGCAGTTCCTGCTGTCAAAGTAGCGGCCGTTGCGACGGCACCGGCGAGGGCGAGAGATGTAATGACTTTTGATGACATAATCTGTTCCTTATGTTGTGAACCTGTGACTTTTGAATACATGGCATGGGAATAACATGTTTCATCCCCTGCCATGATAAAATCAACGTGATCAGATTTGATTAATTCGTCAGTTCTTCAGGCGCTTTGTCCTTGATGTCTGTCCAGTTGACATCGGCTTTTTCAATAAACTCGGACTGTTCCCCTTCCCAGCGTTGCTGTACGCCTTTGGACAGGTTCAGATAAAGTTTATTATCAACAATTTTCCAGATTTTCGGATCACCGTCAAATTTAAAGCCCATAGCCGTACCGAAGGCACAATATCCGCCATAGGCAGGCGCGTAAGCTTCCGGGTTGGCTTCAAATGTCGCTTTGTTGGCTTTGGAGGCAAAACGATAGGTGGCTCCGTTATAAACGGCAGTATGCTTAAGATCTCCAGGTGTCGGAGCACCGCCCTGGAAATAAGAAACCGGGTCAAACCCGCGCATTGCAAGACCTGTGGTCGTTGCATTTACATCAACACCGGCTGCCAGGGCAGAGGTAAAAATCACAGTCGACAGGGCGATACCAGCCAAAGCACGTGTCATTAATTTACGCATTTTCCATCTCCAGTTAGAGCGAGACTATCCCGCTTTTCAGGGTTGTTCATTTCTTTTGGCAGCTATTTTGAGGGATGCTTGCCAAGAGACACTTGTAGATATATAATTAGGAACCATTTGGTACAAAACACGTTTTTGTGAGACCCTTGTGAACACAGCTAGCGCGGAGATGAGCAATGGCAAGACCTCGTGAATTTGATTGGGACAAAGCCATAGACGGTGCGATGCAGATTTTCTGGGAAAACGGATATGGCGCTACCAATCTGCCGGATCTTCTGAGCGCTATGGGCCTCACCCGCGGCTCCTTCTACAAGGCTTTTCATGACAAAAAGTCTGTCTATCTGGAAGCGCTAAAACGATATGAGGACATTCATATTGGCGGCGGTGTTGCGCTGCTCGGCGATCCTTCGATCGGCACAGGACGCGCCCGGCTGCTCAAACTTTTCAGAGGCAGTCTGAATGACGATATTCCCCGGGAAGATCGGCGGGGGTGCCTCATGTGCAATGCTATTGTTGAGCTGGGACCCACAGATGCAGAGGTCGCGCAAATCACAGCCAGAATGTGTGCCAGCATGCAACAGGCCGTTTATACGGCACTCAGTGAAGACACGCTCGCGACACAGCAGACAGAAAACGAGCGACAACAACAATCGATTGTCATCACCAATCTGTATTTCGGGGCTCAGGCACTCAGTAAATCTGGTAAAAGCGCCCCTGACTGGGAAGCACTTCTGGATACAGTGACAACCTAATTCCTATTCAGCAGCTTCCTGTGTCATCACATCCTTGACCTTTTCGGCGATTTCTTTCAGTGAAAAGGGCTTGGGCAGAAACTCTATTTTATTAATGTCAAAATCGAGATCTTTCCGAAATGCATCTTCGGCATATCCTGAAATAAAAATTACTTTAAGATCTGGTGTTTGCTGGGTGATATTCTTGACCAGTGTCGGGCCATCCATGCTGGGCATCACCACATCTGTAATCAGCAGATCAATGTCCCCTTCATGATTTTGATAGAGCTCAAGGGCTGTCTCTCCGCAATCGGCCTGCAATACTTCATAGCCTTTATTCTGCAAGGCGCGGGAAGCAAACAGACGCACAGGATCTTCATCCTCCACCAACAGAACCGTTCCAACACCGGACAGGTCCTTGTGGCTGATCTGGCGTTCTTCCTGATCAGCCGGGGCTGCTTGTATTGCCTCAATATGCTTGGGCAGGTAAATGTTGAAAGTAATACCCGTCCCATCATTATTCTCAGCGAAAATAAATCCGCCGGTCTGCTTGATGATGCCGTAAACCGTACTCAAGCCCAGACCAGTTCCCTCCCCCACTTTTTTGGTTGTGAAGAACGGGTCAAAAATTTTCTCGATAACATCTTCTGAAATACCGGTCCCTGTATCCGTCACGCTAATCTTGATATAGTCACCGGGAGGGACAAGCTCGTGGGCGTCCTTACCGCGGTCACGGACGACATAATTTTCCGTTTTAAAGGAGAGTTTCCCTTCTCCGGACATGGCGTCCCGGGCATTCACCGCCAGATTGATCACCACTTGTTCAAACTGGCTCTGGTCCACTTTGACAAGCCAGAGATCACGGGCATGTTTGATCTCAAGCTCAATCGCTTCACCGATCAAACGGCGCAGCAAGTTGGACAGATCGGCTAGAACTTCTGTAAGGTCGGTGACTTTCGGCCGCAGGGTCTGCTGGCGGGAAAAGGCCAGTAACTGACGGACAAGACCAGCCGCGCGATTAGCATTTTGTTTGATCTGACTGATATCTGAATAGGATTGATCCCCGACCTGATGACGCAGGAGAAGCAAATCGCAGAAGCCGATCATCGCGGTCAGGAGATTGTTAAAGTCATGGGCGATACCGCCTGCCAACTGACCAACGGCCTGCATTTTCTGACTTTGAGCGAACTGAACTTCGAGTTGCCGCTGTGCCGACGTATCGATGATATGGATCAATAAACTGTCCGCATTACCTTCTGGTCCGGCGACTGCACTGATATAGAAATTGGCAACCCGTTCGCCATCTGCCAGTTTCATTTCAACCGGTTTTAACGCGGAATCACTGGCCGACGCTTTTTCAATCTTGTCATTCAGGGCATCATAATCCTGCTCCGCGACCAGCTTTGTCACATGACTACCAACAGCATTGTCAACAACCGTATCAGTCATTACCCGAAAGGCCGGGTTTGCCTCCACCACCATTCCATTCGCATCTAGGAGAATAATGCCGATCGGTGCTGCTTCAAAGAAACGACGGAAATGCAATTCAGCGCTTTCCACCCGCTCCCGCCAAAGCTGTTCCTGAAGAAGTTCACGGACTACGCTCCGCGAGCCAATCACCTTTCCTTCTTCATCTCGGGCCAGAGTCTGAGTGATATGAACGGGAAGAACAGTGCCATCCCGGCGACGCAATTGCAGCTCGCCTTCATATCTGTGGCCAGTATCGGACAGGTTATCCATCAGGTTCAGCTGGCGGTCATCCCCTTTGATGATAATATCAGAAAAGGCAATATTGCCTTCTGCCAGCTCCCGCTGGTGATATCCCAACCAGTCGGCCAGAATACGGTTCACAAACTGAATCCGCCCTCTTTCATCCAGAGAATAAAAACCGACAGGGGCATTGTTGAAATACTCCGACAGCTTCTCCCGCTCGCTCCGTTCGACCTCTTCGATTTTATGCTGCGTTGTAGTTTCCGCCACATACCAGATCAGACAATCGGGGATCGCGCGCAATGGATGCGCAAGAACGGCCAGCCAATGACCATCTGCGGTTTTCATTTCAACGCGAAGACCAACCTGGTCCCCTTTGTTGGCAACATTTTGCAGGGATTTTAACTGCTCCCGCGCGGCAAAATCCTTATCCATGATCTCGAGGAGTGTCTTGTTCCCTTTTTTCGGGTCCAGGCGCATCACGTCAAAATAGGCGTCATTTGCCAGAACAAATGCGCCCTCCTTGGTAGTCACCAGGCGCCCTTCCGGACTGGCTGCCACAAACTCGGCGATCAAATCAAGGTCACCGGAGGCTGCCCGACGTAACCCATAAAAAATCAAATACCAAAGCCCGATGCCCATAGCCGCCAGAACCATGGCGCTGAGGATCATCAAATTTAGGAAACTCAATTCCTGCCCCAAAATGGCAGCAATAACGATCAATGTTGCAACCAGAAAATAAGCCGCAGCCAATTGCCGGGCGTCAACGCCCAGGAAAAATCGCCTATCTCTGTTTCGTCCAGGTTTGTAAACCGGTCCCATACCGCAAGACCTCTATTTCAATCTTTTGAGTTTCAATACATATCCGATCACCTCGGCAACAGCACGATAATGTTCGAAAGGAATAACCTCGTCGATATCGCATGAAGCGTGCAGCGCTCGGGCCAAGGGGGGATTTTCCACGATAGGGATTTCATTTTCGTTAGCAATTTCACGAATTTTCAGCGCAATATTGTCAGATCCCAATGCCAGCACAATCGGTGCGGGATCTTCATCCTGATTATAACGCAAAGCAACCGCATAATGGGTCGGGTTGGTAATGACCACATCGGCAGAGGGGACGGCCTGCATCATGCGTTGACGAGACCGTTGCATGCGCAAAGCCCGCAAGCGGGACTTGATCATCGGATCCCCTTCCGACTGCTTGTTCTCGTCCTTGATCTCCTGCTTGCTCATTTTGAGCTCTTTATTGTGGTTATACCGCTGATACATGAAATCGAGCCCGGCAATCGCCCCCATAACCGCCGACACGCCCAGCAACAAGCTTAAAAGCTGTTTTTGCAGCAGATCAAGAACACCCGGGATTTCATAGGTCATAACCATTGGAAGTTCTGACATTTCCGGCATGACCAGCAAAAAGCCGACAATTCCCACCAATGAAAGTTTCAGGATACCCTTCAGAAATTCTGTAAAGGATTTAAGAGAAAACAATCTCTTGATTCCTTTGAACAGTGAAATTTTGCTGAGGCTGGGCTTGATGCGTTCTGTGGAGAAAACAGGACGATGCTGAATAACAGTGCCGCCGAGACCCGCCAGCATCAGAATACCCAGAACAGGTGCGACAACGGCGATAACCGCCCACCCCAAATCCCCAAAGACGCGGCGCAGATTAAGCCCTTCCACCGAAATATTGTGCGGCTGTTCAACAAATTTGAAGAGTGTAAAAGCCAGATCCTGGCCAAGACCTGCAATAAAGATCAGCACGACCAGAGCAATTCCCATGGTCATAAACCAGTGCCCGACCTCCTGAGATTTGGCGACCTGCCCTTTCTTATGGGCGTCCTCCAGCTTCTTCGAGGTCGGTTCTTCGGTCTTTTGCGACTCGTCCTGATCGTCTGCCATATTCCTATTCTCCGAGGAAACGGATCAACGTTTCCTCATAATATGTCAGGAACCACATAATACTTGCGCCAACTGTAATGGAGAATACAGCAAATGCCAGTCCGATTTGCAGCGGCATCGCGACGAAGAAAATCTGGACCTGGGGCATCAGGCGGTTAATCAAGCCAACACCGATATAGAATGTCAGGCCATACACCAGGAAGGGGGCTGATATCTGAAAACCCAGCTTGAAGCTGCCGGCCACAAATCCAATCACCATGTCGGCAATATCGCCAAACGGTGCCAGTTCGCCAACGGGAAAAACAGTGTAACTGGCATAGGTTCCTTGCAAAAACAAATGATGCAGGTCTGTTACAAAGATCATAGTCATGGCCATGATAGTCAGGAAACTACTGGTCACGGCACCCTGTGTCATTTGAGCAGGGTCAAAGAACTGAGCGGCAGCCAGGCCGGCTTGCTGAGCAATAATCGTACCGGCGATATGCAAACCGCTAATCGCCATCCGAAGCGCGCCTCCCATGATCAGTCCGATAATGGTCTCTCCCAGCAACAGCAGGAAAAGCTCGATTACCGAAACAGGTTGCGGTGGTAGTTTATCTGCAACAAATTGTGTGACCAGGAACGTGACGGCCAGTGCCAGAGACAGCCTGACCCGCGGAGAGACAAAGCCTTCACCGAAACCCGGTACCGTCATAAAAGCAGCGCCCAGTCTGGCAAAAACCAGCAAGAACGCGAAAATATTGACCGTCAGATACTCTTCTAGCATATCCGGACGGCCTTAAAGGGCTGCTATTCGCTGAGTAATCTGCTCCATAAGATCGATCATCGATGTGATCATGAACGGGAAGAAGATAATCAGTGACAGGAAAATCGCGAGAATTTTAGGAACAAAAGCCAGGGTCATTTCCTGGATTTGTGTGAGCGCCTGAACCAGCGCAACAACCAAGCCTACTCCGAGAGCCACCAACATGATTGGTGACGCGACCATCAACAACACCCAGATCCCCTCTCGGGCAACATCAACTACATCTGTGGGTGTCATGGTATTTCCTCCAGCGAACGAATGGCGGAGGTTAGATTGGCATTTTAATGATGTCTTGATAAGCCTGAATGACACGATCGCGGACAGAAACAACAGTTTGTAGTGTCGCTTCTGCACTACTAACAGCCGTTACGATATCCGCAAGGCCGCTTTCCCCCGTCAAAGATTGCAAGCTGACAGTCTCTGAATTAAGGCCGTCTTGAACCGCATCTGTTCCGGCTTCTTTCACCAATTCGGAGAAACTGGGGCCTGTAGCGACTTCATCCGCACCGACAGCTGTCGCACCAGATTTAACGTTGGATGCACTATCCAGAGCTTTGCCATAAGCCTGCATGGCTGAAACAGGATTAAAATCTGCCATTTTCTACTCCTCTGACGCTCAGCGACTAGCGCAATATATCCAGCGTTTGCATGATCATTTTTTTAGACGCGTCAATCACACCCAAATTTGCCTGGTAGGAACGCTGGGTTTCTTTCATGTCCATGACCTCAACAAGTGCGTTCACGTTCGGCACTTTCACATATCCGTCTTCATTGGAGGCTGGATGACTAGGGTCGTATTTGAGGCCAAAAGCTGTTTTATCTTCCACAATCTTGTCCACATTCACTTTGCGCGCGCCCATTTCCCGGTCGAGTTCGTTTTTAAATGTCACCATTTTACGGCGATAGGGATCTTCTTCCGGGCTCCGTCCAACACTGTCCTTATTGGCCAGATTCTCCGAGATAACACGCATCCGTTCACCCTGCGCCTTCATCCCCGAAGCTGAAATGTTCATTGATTTGAGTAAATCCATTACCTAAAGCTCCGACTTATTGACGACCAAGGGCGGTCTTGAGCATGCTGAGATGCTTTTTATAAAGAGAGGTTGTCATCTGATACTGAACCTGGGTTTCCGCCAAGTTCATCATTTGCTCCTCCAGAACGACACCATTTCCGGTTGGTGTGGTTTCGTAGGGGTCCCGGATTTTTTTGCTTTTGAAATCAGATTTTTGTTCGACACTGATATGATTGCTGTTTGTGCTCGCAAGATGCACACCTGTTTCTTCCGGACGCGCAACCATATCTTTAAACTTTTGAGGTTTAAGGTCTTTCGCCTGATAGTTTGGCGTATCAGAGTTGGAGATATTCTGGGACAACACCTTTTGACGGGCGGTCAACCATTTCATGCGCTCCGTCAGGGCCGAAAATAATGGGATGTCCTGCAAACTCATTCAACACTCACTTAACTCGTCATAGACTGTTCTGCCCTTACCCTAGTTTTCAAAGGTTAATAAAACGTAAATATTAGGTGTAAGTGTTCGCGGCACCGGCACAAAAAAAATGCCTCCGCAAGGGAGGCATTCAAGTTCAGTCAGTTCCGAAAATGAGAGCGTTATGCTGCTTCCCAAGCTTCTGGAACATAATTCTGAATGCATTCGACAAATTTCTCAACAATCGGCAAAATTTCAACGGTACCGGTTACCAGCATATCATCGACAATGATATCGCCCTCACCGATCTTGGCTTCTTTCTCCTCCAACGCCGCCTTGACGCTTTCGACAGCCACAACAGTCCGGTCTTCCAGCAGATCATCAACCGCAATAATTTTCACTGCATCATCAAACAGGGCAACAGGTTTGTTGTCTTCCATAAAGCCGCGCATAAAACGGGCTGTCTGAGGATTTGCGAACAAACGGGCGACATGACGAGAGCCACCCGGAACAATCACAGCATCAAAGTGATGAGACATGGATGTCGGCAGGTGAGAGTTTGCAGGAAAGAAATGTCCCCAGTTACCGTCGTGCCAGCTGTTGACCACACCTTTTTCAGGTGAAACGATTTTGATCTCTGCTTTCGTATCAACCAGGCTCTTATGAAGCTCGGTCATATGAGATTCTTCAAATCCGTTTGCAACAAGAATAGCTACTTTTTTTCCGGTCAGGGTGTTTTCCAACTGCATAATTCGTTATTTCCTTATCTTAACGCCGCCGCAATATCCGGTGCGCGTAATCTCTGCGGACAAAAGATCAAGACATCCAACGCCACACAGTCCTGTGTGGCCCGCCAGCTCAGCGCGTTTGGTCGATTAAATTGTCTTTTGTAAAATGAGGGAGCCCCCTCACTGCAATTCAAAAAGTAATGCGAAGACGCTTTGGATATATCCGGGCGCTGCATTAACGAACGGGAACATAATCATTCACTTAAAGACTTGCAAGAGAGAATTTCAGTTCTTTTGAGGCATTTGGTCGCAAGCGCGACAGAAAAGAAGGACGCCGCTTTCCTCAAATCCTTTTCACACTTTCAATAAATCCATTAACAGTATGATTTTATGCAATTTTTCAGAATTCTAACAGAGAGTTGAAAAAATGTTTCCCCTTGCTCCTTTTTGGCGTTATCCTCAATATAACACTGTTATTCAACCATGATCGAACGGGAACATCATGAATACGCCTTTGTCTGGTCAGGAATTTCGGAATGATACTCGGCGCACGAAATCACTTCCGCCTGAAATTATCAAACGACTGACAATAATTGATCCGCTCAAATCGTCTCTGGCAATATTCGAAACAGCGGGCCTTATTGCCCTTTGCGTTGGCCTTTCCCTGTATTTCTGGAACTTCTGGGTTGTGATTCCGTGCTTGCTGATCATTGCTACACGACAACAGGCCTGTTTTGTTCTGGCCCATGATGCCGCCCACTACCGGATGTTCAAAACCCGCTGGCTCAATGATCTTGTTGGCCGCCTGATCGCCTCGCCTGTCGGGATCTCCCTTTTTAGTTATCGGGTTATTCATCGCCTTCATCACAATCATCTGTATGGCAAACAGGATCCTGACATTCCCCTTCATGGTGGTTATCCACGGGGCCGATCCTATCTTGTGAAAAAATTGCTGAAAGACCTGACGGGCGGGACAGCTTTTAAAACCTTTGCCTATTTTTTTGGTGCCCCTGCCCAGAATAAAGATCAAGCAGGCACTCAGCATGAAAAGAACCGCCCCCTTGACGACACCTCCCCTGCCCTTAGGCAGGCGGCAAATCGGGACCGCTGGGCTGTCCTTACTTTTCATATCGTTGCGCCGACTATCGCCTACTTTTCCGGATATCTCCTAGAATACCTGATCCTCTGGCTTCTCCCTCTGCTGACTCTGTTACAACCGATCCTCCGGTTTCGAGCAATCTGTGAACATGGCGCGGTCAGTGATCTGGGTAATCCGATGAAGGCCTCGCGCACCAATACCGGCCCCGCCTGGATCCGTTTCCTCCTGTTTCCCCATAGTGTCAATTTTCATATCGAGCATCACCTATACCCTTCGATCCCCCACTACAATCTGGCGGAGTGTCATATAGAACTGGCGGCGCGAGGCCTGCTGGAAGATGCCGAAGTTCGAGATATCCGGTCAACAGCACAGCTGGTAACGGCAGCGAGAGTAACCTGACAACTACTTGAAATCTGATTGGCTTTTCAGATCCCTAGCGTTATTTGACAATATCCTCCATTACTTTTAGGGTCGATTGAAAACACTATGAAAATGGAGAGACAATGTCTGACGACAGCAACGACGATGAGGGAAAGCAGACGCGCCCCATTGCTGTCGCCCTGTCTCACGAAAAGGGCTCTACAGAGGCCCCGATTGTCACGGCAACCGGCCAGGGGGAACTCGCTGAGCAAATTCTGAAAATCGCTTTCGAGAATGGCGTTAAAGTCCGCGAAGATGCTGATCTTGCGCAAATCCTCAAAGAAGTGGATGTAGAAACACCCATTCCACTAGAAGCCTTTGCGGCGGTTTCTGAAATTCTGTCCTATCTTTACCGATCCCAGGGGGAGACACAAAGAGTGCCCGATTTCGACAATACGGAGACAGATGATGAGCAGTGAGCCGTCCCTGGAAGAGGCGATTCAAGCGCTTGAAGCAGAAATCGTCAACCATATCGAACGTGCCAAAGAAGGCGGCATTGTTGATATTTCCAAATTCCCCGAGCGCCTGCTCTCCCTCCATAACAGGGTTCAAGAGGAAAGCTCTGAGAAGGATAAAGAGGCTCTTATTCAGGGCTTAAAGAGCGTGCTGGATGCTTTGGACAATCTAGCCGCTGAAATCAGGCTTCGCTACAAGGAAGTGAGTGGCCGAATTGATCAGCTGGAGGGAAAACCGGCCAAACAGGAAGAATAAATTTTATTTTAAGACGAATACCATTAGTCTTGAAACATGTTACTGGTCTTGAAATCAGACCTCCCTTGAGAAAACCCCACTAAAAGTGGCGAGATATGGAATAACCGGTTATGGAGCTACTCCCCTATATAAAATATATAGCGGTCCTTATTCTGGTCCTGGGTCTGATCGCCCTTCTGGCC
Source organism: Sneathiella sp. (assembly GCA_039975135.1). GTDB lineage: Bacteria > Pseudomonadota > Alphaproteobacteria > Sneathiellales > Sneathiellaceae > Sneathiella. The sequence continues at coordinate 48,688 of JBDWHS010000029.1, forward strand.
TTTATTGCCCGGAAGTTCGGCGTGGTCCCCAAGGCTGACAGCAAACGCGGCGAACGCAAACGCCTTGGCATTACCCAGGTGACCTCCGTCGATGCGAAACGCAAACTGGTGCTGGTACGCCGTGATGATCAGGAGCATTTGGTACTGCTGGGCCCGGAGCGGGACCTAGTGATTGAAACCAATATTCCTATTGAAAAACGCCGCAAAGAAGAGCCTGAACAGTCCTCAGAAGACACCCCTCCTTCGCAGCAGCCGGAGCACCGAATGCCCAAGCTTTCGCCGCTTCACAAACGGATTGAGGACTCTCAATGAAGCCGTTTCTCGTCCACCTTAACCGTTTTCGCCTGCGCTACTTGATGTTCTCCGTCACCGGCCTGCTCGGCCTGATCAGCTGGTTTGTTCCTGCTGAGGCGGTTGCACAGACCCTGTCACTGGATTTGGGAGACGAAGCAGGTCCCCTTACCGGCCGAATTGTTCAGATAGTCGTTTTGATGACGGTGCTGAGCCTCGCACCCGCCATTCTGATTGTAACAACCTCTTTCACCCGGCTGATTGTTGTTCTATCCCTGCTCCGAAGTGCGATCGGGATTCAAACCACACCGCCCAACGTTGTGATCATCTCTCTCGCTCTGTTTCTGACCGCCTATATCATGGCCCCCACCTTCGAGAAGGCCTATGATACCGGCATCCTGCCGCTGATTAACGAGCAGATTGACGAAGAAACTGCATTTGAGCGCACCGCCATTCCTTTTCGGGATTTCATGCTCAAGCATGCGCGGGAAAAAGATGTCCTTCTGTTTATGGATTTAAGTGCGACCGAAGATGTTGCCACTCCGGAAGAAGTGCCGCTGAAGGTCCTTGTTCCCGCTTTTATGATCAGTGAGCTCAAGCGAGCCTTTGAGATCGGCTTCCTGCTGTTCATCCCCTTTCTGGTCATTGATATGGTGGTTGCCTCCATACTGATGTCCATGGGTATGATGATGTTGCCACCGGTGATGATCGCCTTGCCGTTCAAACTCATTTTCTTTGTGCTCGTCGACGGCTGGAATCTGGTTGCGCGCAGTCTGGTAGAAAGTTACGTCAACGGCGCAGGCCCCACATGACGCGGGGCAGGCAGAATAGGTTTGTCCTTCTGTTTGCCCTTCTGTTTGCCCTTTTCCTTGGCCTCATCGCCAGTAACTTTGCCTCTGCTTTCGAAGCTAGTGACTGGTCCGAAACCACTCCCCCTCTCAATATCACCCATATATTTAACGGTGAAATTAACAGAAAGGGAAAAGCCACCGGCTTTCATCATTTGGCTGACGGAGAGAACAAACCCACTGCACGGCTCAAAAAAATCCTGTCCGGTCCTAATAAATACGGGATTTATACCGCTCTCGTTGAAATTCGGGAAAGCAAGACCCATTCGTGGCGGGAAAAATTCTCCAGTATGTTTCCGGCAAAACTGACCCGCCCGGCGATTATGAAAGCCATCCTCCATGCTTTTCAAAAGAATGAAATTCAAACGGGCCGAAAATGGCGTGGTCCGTCTGGTTATGGTTTTAAAATTGAAGGATATCGGCTGAAAGACGGCCGTATTATTACGGCTTACCCTCTCTATGAAGAGGTTAAGAGGTGATGGAATGCCGAATTATAACCTCTCCCGATACCGGCTTTCCGGCCCTGCAATGTGATCGGGAAACTTCCTTGTTACAGGATTTTTTCGAAACGGAAATCCAACAAAGCCTTGCCTTTGCCGAACTTCTCCACAGCCGTTGCAAGGCGGCAGACAAGTCATCAAGTGATTTTTCAGGTAATTCATTCAATATAATGATAAATAAAGACAAATTTATCATTGAAAATACTTACGATGATATGGAGAGATTGGAAGGAAACAGGTCTTTTCTTGAGAAACTGCTGGTCGACTGGATTGACCTTTATCACACGAAGGCAAATCTATAAGTCAGCAATATTGACATAAAAATGAGAAAAGGTCACCTTTGCATCCCTTCATGATCAACTGGTGACCTGAATGTCTGTAGCCCTCTACCCCCTCATGGCCTACTCCTTTATCAATTCTTCGACGCCAGGGCCCAATACGATCATGCTCGCCGCTTCTGGCGTAAACTTTGGGTTTCGTAAAACCATTCCCCACATGCTCGGTGTTTACTTCGGTTTTCTGTTCATGCTGACTGTTGTCTGCTTTGGTTTGGGTCAGATTTTTGAGCAGATCCCGCAATTACAATTAATCATGAAATATGCGGGAAGCGCTTATCTACTATATCTCGCCTGGCGCATCGCCCGCGCTGGTGAAGTCTCGGATACAACCGTCGCCAAGCCACTGACTTTTTTCCAGGCTGCGCTGTTTCAATATATCAATCCCAAAGCCTGGATTATCGCAGGCACCATACCGGCCACATTCAGCACCGGGCCTGGCCTTTCCCTTCTTGATATCGCTCTCTTAGTAGGCGGACATGCCGCCGTCAGCATTCCACCCATCGTTTTTTGGGTGATTGCCGGCACTCAGCTCAGACGCTTCCTGTCTTCCTCCCTCTCCCGGCGGATCTTTAACGGCACTATGGGATTACTCCTGGTGGGAACAGTGGTTCTTATACTGACAGAGTAAAGCAGCCCCACATCAGCAATTAACGGTTTGTTAAGAAACAACTCGTATAAAGTGCATTATTGAAATTATATTTTCGCATAAAGTTTGTTTAAAATTTTATGCAAGTGGGAGTTTTCAATGGATTCAGTGATTGGTTCAGCTTTGTCAGGGATGCGCGCCGCAACACGGCATGTCGCAACGGGCGCCAGTAATATCGCAAATTCCCAGACTGTCGGAACGCCGGGGGCAACGGGAGAGAATGCAGCTTATCAGGCGCTGGATGCTATTCAGGTCTCCGGACCGGGCGGCGGACCTCAAGTTCATATCAAACCAAAAGACCCGGCGACCAATCTTTCCTACCAACCGGATCATGCCCTGGCATCTAACGAAGGACTGGTAGAAGTTCCCAATACAGATCTCGCCACCGATTTAGTGAATAACCAGATTGCTCAACGTTCCTATGAAGCGAATATCAAATCTCTGGTGACGTGGGATGAAATGCAAGCAACCCTGCTGGACATAAAATCCTAGCAGGGCTCCACAAAAAAACCTCCCGGGTCTACCGGGAGGTTTTTTCTTTGGCTACTGTTTGAAATTCAGGCCGCGTTAATACGCTCTTTCGCAGCGGCATATTCAGCAATCAGACGCTCAACGACTTCACCCGTACTCTCAATTCCCTTGATGGCGCTGATGCCCTGACCGCAGCCCCAGATATCTTTCCAGGCCTTGGATTTTCCGGGGCTACCGGATCCAAAATTCATTTTACTTGGATCGCTTTCGGGCAGGTTATCCGGATCCATACCTGCATTGATAATGGATGGCTTCAAATAGTTACCGTGAACGCCGGTAAATAGATTTGTATAAACGATGTCATCTGCATTGCTGTCGACAAGACACTGCTTGTATCCGTCAACTGCATTCGCTTCTTTTGTCGCAATGAAGGTGGAGCCCATATAGGCAAGGTCCGCGCCCATGGCTTGTGCGCCCAAGACCGCGTCCCCTGTTGCAATGGAACCGCCCAACAGAACCAGCCCATCAAACCATTCGCGAATTTCCTGGATCAATGCAAAAGGAGAGAGTGTGCCCGCGTGCCCCCCTGCACCAGATGCCACTGCAATGACGCCGTCAGCGCCTTTTTGAATGGCTTTCTTGGCGAAGAAATTATTGATGATGTCGTGAATGACAATACCACCATAGGAATGGATAGCTTCATTCACGTCTTCCCGCGCGCCCAAGGACGTAATGACGATCGGCACTTTATATTTTACGCACATTTCAACGTCATGCATCAGTCGGTCATTGGACTTATGTACAATCTGGTTCACGGCAAACGGGGCAGCTGGATTATCCGGATTGGCCTGATTATACGCATCCAGTTCCTCTGTTATTTTTTTGAGCCATTCGTCAAGAACTTCAGCCGGACGTGCATTAAGCGCTGGGAAGGAGCCGACAATCCCGGCCTTACATTGAGCGATCACTAGATCAGGGTTCGAAATAATAAAGAGCGGTGACCCGATAACAGGAACAGACAATCTGTTCTGAAGGATGGGAGGCAGTGACACGGTTTTTCTCCTGTTTCTATGCGCAAACTTGTAGCCGAAAATTATGGGTTTCCTAAACGGACATTTGTCCATATAATACATAAACGGACATTTGTCCAGATAGAGATCCATTTTTTCTCAAACCGGAGGGACCATGCCAAGGAGCGACGCCGTACAAAACAGAGAGCAGATCATGCAGGCGTTTCACCAGGCAACCCGCACTGATCGCCCGGGCCTTCCGACCATGTCCGAGATTGTAAAACTCTCCGGCCTGGGACGCGGCACAGTCTATCGGCATTTTCCCGATATCGGCGCCATCGCCTTTTCCTTTATGGCCGTTGGCTACGAAGCCTTGTTTGATGTGACAAGAGAGGCCCTGCGAGCAGCCAATACGCCTTTGGAGACACGTGCCGTTCTAAAAGATCATCTCTTACGCTATCGGGCCTATTCAAAAGAGCATCTTTCCATCTTGCTAAGGCCCGAATGTATTGTCTCCGAAGGGTATATCCTCGCGGCCACCAGCAATCGCCAAAGTGTTCGGCGTGCGTTGCGCGATATGGCCTCACCGGCGGAAATTCCAACGAATATTCTGGAAGCCACATCCGACCTGATCGCCCGGGTGGCTGAGCCGGACCATATCCGGCTCTCTGTTCTCTCCTATGATTTACCGGATCCAATTGCGGAGGAGAGCATTGACCTCGCCTTGCAACTGATTGAAACAGCTATTTCTACAAGCATTTAGTGGACTGCACCTGACCGGTGCCGCTTACCCATAATAATGTTGAAGTTAGTTAGTTTAGTTTATAAACTGAATAAAAGGCGCACCAACAGGTCAGGAGAAAAAATGAAGAAAAACAAAACTGCATTGGTGATTGGCGCAGGGGATGCAACAGGCGGCGCAATTGCAAAACGCTTTGCCAAAGAAGGCTATACGACCTGCTGCGTTCGGCGCCACGGCGACAAACTGGCCCCTCTTGTTGAAGAGATTGAAAAATCAGGCGGTCAGGCACGGGCTTTTGGATGCGATGCCCGCAAGGAAGAAGAGGTCATCCAGCTGATTGAGAAGATCGAAACCGATGTGGGCCCTATTGAGGTTTTTGTCTTTAACATCGGGGCGAATGTCTCCTCCTCCATCCTCGAAGAAACCAGTCGCAAATTCTACAAGATTTGGGAAATGGGCTGTTTTGCCGGCTTCCTGACAGGCCGGGAAGTTGCAAAACGTATGGTGGAACGGGCGCGTGGTACGATGATCTTTACCGGTGCCACAGCCAGCACGCGCGGCGCGGCCAATTTTGCAGCCTTCTCAGGCTCCAAACATGCCTTGAGAGCCATGGCTCAATCCATGGGCCGCGAACTCGGGCCTTTGGGTATTCACGTAGCCCACGTAGTTGTAGACGGGGCCATCGATACAGACTTCATTCGCACAAATTTCCCGGACCGATATGCCCTGAAAAGTGAGGATGGTATTCTCAACCCCGACCATATTGCTGACAATTACTGGCATTTACATTGCCAACCCAGGGATTCATGGACGTTCGAAATAGATGTGCGCCCCTGGATGGAACGCTGGTAAACTGCCAACCCACAAGAAAAGAAACAAAAGAGGGATAGAAACAATGTCACCCAAAGTCGTCTTCCATTTCGATTTCGCCAGCCCCAACAGCTATATGAGCCATAAAGTTGTTCCGGGTATTGAAGAGCGCACAGGCGTCACATTCGAGTATTTTCCGGTCCTTTTGGGCGGACTATTCAAACTGACGAACAATCAGGCTCCCTTTGTCACTTACAAAGATGTCAAAAACAAACCCCAATATCACCGCCGGGAAATGGAACGGTTTGTTCGGGACCACGCGCTCACCAAGTTTCGTATGAATTCACACTTTCCCATCAACACCGTCACTCTGATGCGCGGTGCAATTGTTGCTGAGCAAGAAGGCTTTCTGCTAGAATATATTAACGCGGTTCTAGAAGATATGTGGGAAAAAGACCTGGATATGGGTGACAAGGAAGTGATCGCAAAATCACTGGCAGATCACGGCTTTGATGCAGACCATATTATGAGCCGCATCCAGGATCAGGATGTCAAAGATCAGTTGATGAAAAACACCGCGCAATCTGCCGAAATGGGCGTTTTTGGCTGCCCCTCCGTCTTTGTCGGTGAAGAGCTCTTTTTTGGCAAAGACCGTATGGATGCGGTTGAGCGGGAAATTATCCTGCTGCAGGCTTCTTGAGGACTGCAGCTTGGAGTGCGTGAAGAGATAGACCCCTTATCTCTTCGCGCATTTACCTAATCGATCTCTTTCAGTCTTTCTAGCCGCCCCTGCTTCAAGCCGTTTTTCTGGCTTTCGGATTTCTTCTGGCAGACACGTCATGAGGTTTGATCACTTCACCGCATTCGGAGCAAACGGCCTTAGAATTGAAATCATGACCGCAACTTTTATGGTGGCGCAGGATGGGTGGCTCCCCGTCTATGGCGTAATAAGCATCTCCCCACTCAGCAATCGCCAAAATGATAGGATGCAAATCCCGGCCCTTATGCGACAGTTTATAGTCATATCGGGTGGGCTTTGTCTGATAGGGAACTTTCTCAAGAACGCCATGCTCAACCAGTTTGTTAAGCCGATCCGTCAAAATGGTTCGAGACACAGACAGATCTTGCAAAAAATCATCAAATCGTTTCACGCCAAGAAAGCAGTTTCGCAAAATCATCAAGGTCCAGCGATCTCCAAATACAGCCAACGACCGTGCAATAGAACAATTCTGCTCGCCCAGTTCTTCCCAACGCATGAAACAGCCTCCACATTACAAATCTGAAAAATATTATACACTAGGATGATCCGGGTTTCAAAATCATTGCCTAAACATTGCAGAAAGAGCAAAGTTACAAGAAAAAGAAACGGGAGAGAAAAATGACAGCCCAACCCTATACCCGCCTGCGCCAGGTGTGCCTGGCAACGCTGGATCTACACAAACACGAAACGGCATTGTCTCGCATTCTCGATATACAGCCCTGCCACAAAAGCAAACTGGACGAATTCGGCCTCGAAAACTCTCTATTCGCTATTGGTGGCAGCTTTATCGAGCTGGTAGCCCCCATTCAGGAAAATACAGCGGTTCATAGGTTTCTGGATCGAACAGGTGGCATCGGGGGGTATATGGCTATCTTTGACTGTGAAAACACACAGATAAAAAAAGAAACCGCTCTCCGCCTCGGTATCCCTCCCGTCCATGAACGAGAGGGCGCAAGCGCCGATCTTCTTCAGTTGAATCCCAAAGCGACCGGCCTTACCCTCGTTGAGTTTGATCATCATAAAGGCGGCACCGACCGCTTTGATGCCTATGAATGGGCTGGCGACACTTGGCAAGATTACATCAACCAAACCGTCATAGAGGATATTGCAGCCTTTACATTTCAATGCACCGATCCAAAAGAGAAAGCCAATTTATGGGCTGCTTTAACGGGAAAGGCTGCGGAGCATTCCGTGACGGAAAGCCGGATTGCGCTGGATTATGGTGATCTTTTTTTTACGGCAAAGAAGGGGGCTAATGCTCCAGAATGTTTCAGTGGCTTGCGCATAAAGACAACCAACAAATCCAGCATTCTAAAGCGTGCAACAGCTGAAGGATATGAGGTGACAGAAAATGGATTTGGGATTTGTGGCGTCGAATTCGAATTGTCTTAGTATTGGCTCGTCTTTGCCGAAACCAAAAAATCAGAATTCCGCTTCTATCGTCGTAGTGTGAGAATGCCTAGCTTCCATCATTTTCTTCCTTTTGAAACTCAAGGATATCGCCGGGTTGACAGTTAAGCTCATCGCAAATTTTTGCCAGAGTTTGAAAACGTACACCCTTTACCTTATTGGTTTTAATCATAGACAAAGCCTGCTCGGTCACGCCGACCCTGGCCGCCAGGTCTTTTAGACGCATCTTCCGCCTGGCGAGCATCACATCCAGATTGATAATGATTTTCATGAGATCCCTGCCCTAAAGAAATGTTTCGTTTTCTTCTTTCGCAGAGCGACCTTCGGCGAAAACATGAGCGATGAAAACAAGAAGCAACGCCATAAACAGCGCTTTCACTTCCTCAGATCCGACTTGCACCGACAAGGCACCCTGATGGGCCGGATCACTTAAAGAAAACAGGATGATGAGCCCTGTATGCTGCGCAATCCCCACGAAAACCATACTCAACGAGACCCAGGCAAAACGGCGAAACCCTTCAACGGAACGCGCAGAAAGGGCGTTCCCTTTCGCGGCCTCAAGAAAGGTTTGACGAACACCAAGCAGTCCGTATGCCTGCAGGCATGCGCCAAAAAGAAATAGAGCACACCCCGCGAGCCGTGCCTCAAGACTCAAATCTGTGACATCATAGGGGTGCTGTAGATTTCCGATCGCAAGGTTAGCGAACTGATCCCAGAAAAGCCATATTGCGACAGCGCTCAACGGTAAAGCAATGACGCCCAGAAGTGTCACTTGGGCGAGGAACACAGCGAAGCGGTTAGGATGAGAATTTAATGACATGAAAATACGACTTTATCGATCATTAATTAATGTAAAGCTTTAATTTTTATAATTTATACATTAATTATTTTGAAGCTTATGGCAATAGAAATATAAAAATCGAGTTCGTTTTCCAACGGACATGTCACCGACCAAGTCATAATTTTCCGGCTAATTGTGGGCTTCTATTCTGGCTCCGCCACACTATCGTTTCACTCCTCCAATATAACCATCGCCCGGACAATCTTCTGCATGAACGCCGTTGTCTCTCCAATATTGATCTGCTCCGGCTCTGTTAAAATCTGCATGGCAACGCCTCTTAGCAAGCCAACGATCGCAAGGGCTGCTGCGTCTATATTGAACGCTGCAGCAAACTCACCGCGCCGAACTCCTTCTGCAAGAAATGTCTGGATCTGGTTTCTGAAGACGTGATTGACACGGATAATCTCGTCTTCAATTTCTGGTAATGATCCCAAAGCCTCTCCCATAATCACATAGAGGGCACGGATCCTACCTTCCTGATCACTCACATCGCGAAAATAACTGGCCACAAATTGTAGCAGACGATCGGTCACAAATGTCTGACTCCCGCCCAATCCTTCAGACGCTAATCTCTCCGCCGGGATATCAATACTGTTCTCATCCTCAAACCGGTTCAGGATGTAAGAAAGGACGGCCCTCAGCAATTTCTCCTTTGAGCCAAATCGATTACTGATCAACGTCCCTGTATATCCAGCCAGATTGCCGATCTGAACAAGGGTTGTCCGCTGGTATCCCTGGGACGCAAACAAGTCGATCGCAGCCTGAATGATGCGAGCATCGGAATCCTGCCGTCTTTCTCTGTTACTGCGTGATCTTTTAGTCATGACCTCTTTCCACGGCAAAAGTCCTTATTATTCAATGGCCTGTTTATGCCAGCAAAATAGTTGTTGTTCAACAACTATTATTAATGTTATCTCTTCCTTATAAAAATTGATCGTCCGCCGACCAACAATAAAAAGGAGCTTGAAATGCTTGAAGTCACCAAAACGGGACAGGCTTGCGGTGCAGTCGTGAAAAATGTCGATTTATCCAAAAATTTATCCCAGGACCTAGTCGCAGAGCTGCGAAGTCATTGGCTGGATCATCACGTTCTTGCCTTTCCGGATCAAAAACTTGATCATGATGCACTGGTTCGGGTTGCGACATCTTTTGGTCCGATCGGGGATGATCCATTCATTAATCCAATCGACGATCATGATCAGATTGCCGCCATTCACAGGAAAGCGGACGAGACAGGTAAACTCTTTGCTGACAACTGGCACTCCGACTGGAGTTTTCAGACCGTTCCCCCCGCGGCAACCTGCCTCTATGGCATAAAAATCCCGCCAACTGGAGGCGATACCCTCTTCTCAAACCAACATATGGCACTCGAAGCGATGCCCGCGGATATGCGGGCTAAATATGACGGCAAGACAGCCCTTCACTCCGCCCATGAGGCCTATGCCAATGATGGCGTATATTCAGACCAGAATTTCAGCGGGGCCATGAATATCCAAACTTCCAGCGAGGCGAGTAAAACACAAACACACCCACTCATCCGTCCGCATCCAGAAAGCGGTAAAATCGGTCTGATGGGCGGTGGTTATGTACTGGATCTCGCAGATACCGACCGAAAAGAAACACTTTCTCTCCTCCGAAATCTCTATCAATGGCAGGGGCGTGAGGAGTTTGTCTACCGGCATAAATGGGAGTCGAATATGCTGGTTATCTGGGATAATCGTTCCGTTCTGCATCAGGCAACCGGCGGCTATGAAGGCCACGAACGCCTCCTTCACCGTCTGACCATCGCGGATGATCCCGACTATTATGCCAGAAGATGACTGCCAGGAACTTTTCTGACACACTATATTTCTGGCTTGAATTACAGGCTCCCTATTTTTCCGGACATATAGGGAAGGCAGAGGGATCTCGTAATGACATTAACACCCAAAGAGCTTATGGAAACCTATTTGCTGGAGGTCGGCCTAAAAGGTCGGTATGAGCTGGTTGAGAAACTGGCGCATCCCGATATGGTGGACGAAGCCAATCAGGCCTTTGGCGGTCCGCCCGGACGGGATGGGCTTATTGCCCATGTCAAAGGATTCCGTCGCAATATTGAGGCGCTCGACATCTCCATTGACCGGATTGTTGCCGGATCCGATGACGTGATGGCCTGGTGGTCCTTCAAAGGGAAGCATGTCGGACCCTGGCTGGGCCGCCCCGCGACAGGGCAGGATATCAACGGCACCGTTTTCAGCTTCTTTGACCTTGTCGGCGGGCAAATCAGTCGGTATCGGCTTTGGCTTCATGCTGCGTTCGATGAGCCAATTACCTTCGATTCATCCCGCCCCCTTGCACATCATCAAGATCGGCCGGAGAAATGAACAACTCAAAATCAAAAAAAAAGCTTTTGCAAAAGCTGTTGAAAGGCATTGAAACCGGTGATCCCGAGGCCGCAACAGTTGTCAATGAACAGAAATATATCCAGCATAACCCGCAAACCCACGAAGGAAGTGAAGGACTTGGCGCCCTGTTTTCCCGGCTATCGAAAACTAGTCCGAAAGTCCGTTTTGTTCGCGTTTTTGAGGATGGCAATTTCGCCTTTGCTCATAACGAATATGATTTTAACAACTTAAAAGCAGCTTTCGAAATTTTCCGCTTTGAAGATGGGCAGGCCGTAGAACACTGGGATAACATACAACCCAAATTCGGCCCCAACCAATCTGGCAGGGATATGCTGGACGGCCCCACTGAAATCACCGATCTTGACAGGACTGAAGACAACCGGGAACGGGTACGATGCTATGTAAATGAGGTGTTGATCAAGCGCTCCTTTAGCCAGATTTGCGATTTTGTAGAGGAGAATTTTCACCAACATAATCCGGATCTGGCAGACGGTACAGTTCCCCTACTCTCTCAGCTTAAAGCAACAACCGATGGCAAACCTGACCTTCAATATGAAACACTGCATCATCTTCTGGCTGAAGGGAATTTTGTTCTCAGTCTCTCTGAAGGTCGCCGAAATGACATCCCAACAAGCTTCTGTGACCTCTATCGCCTTAAGGACGGAAAAATTGTTGAGCACTGGGATACAATCGAAACCATCGCTCCACGTACCGAATGGAAGAATGCCAACGGGAAATTTTGAAAACTTCAGATTTCTCTTTAGTCTCAACATTTTCAAGAAACTGGCGGTGAAGGTAGGATTTTCCAACGACTTCCCTTAAGGCGTTGAAAATATTTATTTTACTGCTTTTCTCCATAATATGCAGGAAATAAAACTTTATGTACATTGAGTAAAGATGTAGGAGGTGGCTTACCCACCGCCTGACCATTGCTGATGACCCCGTCTTTTATCTTAAAGCGTAGTCTCTTGCGGCTCCCTATAACAAGGCAGCAATCCCCCGTGGCTATAGTCGCCGCGCTAGCGGCCTGTTTTTGAACTTTTTAAAGACATATCCCGACTGACTTTTATGAAAAGGAAATAAGTCACTTTTCATTCTTTTGTAAGGGAAAAAACCATGTCTATCAGAATACTAGTAACCGGGCTTATTGTCGCCGGTCTGGCAACTGCAGCATCACCTTCACTCGCCAAAAGCTTCGTCACCCAAAAAGAGATTGCCGCCACATCTAAGGGATATCTCGTCAAAGCACCAAACGGAACTAAATTCCGCATAAAATCCGCAACGCCGAGCGGCGACAAAAAATACAAATGCAAGGTCCATATTCCCTCCGTGATCAACGAAGTTATGAGCCTTCAGGCACGGGGCGGCGGAAAGAAAGGTCAAAGCGCGACCATCGAAATTCAGAAAAAATACACGCTCCAGGGCGACCCATACTGCATCGGGAAAGGGGCAGGCTGCAAACTTACCCTAACAGTGGAAAACTAATCGTTTGAGAGGAAAAAACAATGATTACCAGAAACATACTCGCTGGGTGCATCATCGCAGGACTAGCCAGCATTGCCTCCCCTTCCCTGGCTAAAAATTTTATAACTCAAAAGGAAATCTCCAAAACACATAAAGGGTATCTGGTCAAAGCGCCGAACGGGCCGAAATTTCGAATATTATCGGTTACGCCTCGCAACGGTAAGAAATCCAAATGCAAAGTTCACATTCCCTCCATTGTGCAAGAGGTTAAAAGCCTTCAAGCACGCGGCGGTGGATCGGCTGGACAGAAAGCGAGCGTTGAAATTCGGGCGAGAATCAGCTCTGACGGTGTCCCATACTGCATTGGCAGAGGAACCGGATGTGAGGTCAGCTTGACGATAGAAGACACAGAGAACTAGATCCAAAGAAATAAGCGCTTGGAACTTCTCAATATTAAAAACCTGCTGGGAATGGAAATGGCGGTGAAGGTGGGATTCGAACCCACGATGGAGCTATTAACCCCATACTCCCTTAGCAGGGGAGCGCCTTCAGCCACTCGGCCACTTCACCGTCGGCGCGCAATATGGCAGATTTTAAGGGGAAGTCAAAGAGTTTATTGTGTGTTGATTTCGTTTTTTATACGTCTGCTGATAACCAGAGCCTGATACGCCCGAAAGCCCTGCAGAACAAAGGGTTTGCAGACAGTTCAGCCTCCGCTTTCATGCCGTAGCGGTAAAGGCGGGAAGACCTTCCGCAGGATGCCTTCCCGCCTTTATCTAGCTTTGTTTTGCCGCTCTCATTTTCAAGGTCACTTCAGCGGATAGATCATGAAGATACCGATCCGTCTCAATAAATCCATACCGCTCATAAAACCGCCGACCGATCCTGTTTTTCTCAAACACCTCAACCGATAGCGTGCCTTTGAGGCTTAATGCGTGATCTACCAGGGCTTTCCCAAAGCCATTGCCATGAAAATCCGGATCGAGGAACAAGCCGCCGATCTCATCTTTCACAAGAGCGATAAAACCAATTGGCCTGCCCTCTTCTTCCATCACCCAGGTCTCTGCATTTGGCAAATAAATGCATCGCATATCTTTAGCGACTTGCTTGACAAATGCCTCCTCCAAAAAAGGATGAGCGAGGGTATTCGCCTTTCGCCAAATCTCTAGAAGGGCATCCGTATCTTCTTCGGTATAATGTCTCATCATTGTTCAAAGCCTCTCACTCTATATGGGGGTTATCTGTTATCAGGCTGCGCGCGGACGGATTTTCTGCCGAGCCACGTAATGCGGTAGGGCGCTCCTCCATGAGAGCGAATGAAGCGTCGTTTGCGTAAACGCTGAAACACGTCATACGTGCAGTCATTTAAAACATGCCCGTCCCGGGTAAAACAGATTATTTTTTGTATTTTGCCATTTTCGGCACGTTCATGACGGATCAGCCCGCCCTGAGCCAGCACATGCAGCACGCGCTGTTCGTATTTGGATATATTCAAGGAAGTGTCTCGATTTTAACAGAGCACAGAAACAGGTTCACTCAGCATCCCGCGTGAGCGTCCTTTATGGGTTTCGTGTGTTCCTTATTTAAGGAACGAGCGGATTACCGCAATCTCTTTCATAAAATCTCCATGACTTGAGAGCCTTCTCAAGCACGCCTGTTCTAGCAATATAGCCTGTAAATGGCAATTGCTAAATTAAAGCGCGTGTCGCTGGCATATAAGAATAACCGGATTCTGATAAAGCGATTCTATACTCTTGCAGATCCAGGCAGACGCTGTAAGAAGATTTACGGTTGCGAAATTTAGTTTTGGTTTCCTCAGGCTGACACAAAAATGTCATATAAATCATATTATTAACACGCTTCATTCCATCGTCCCTATCCCTCACAAACTCAAAAGCGACCTCAAACCTCAAGGCTTTTGTCATGTTGGGGAATTTTCTTTTTTTGCTAAAAAAATAAATACTTCACCCTCGTGAATTGCATGCAATCAATCGTGTAAGTCCTTGATCACCATCAGTTTAAGGTCGCAATTAATGCGCGTTTTTCCGGACTTCATTAACATCAGGAGAAGATAAAATTAACTTTCTGTTAAGGATTCAATAATACCTTTTTTCTAATACACAGTACGGCGTCTTAGCAGATCAGTTTCTGATCATCATAATGAATATATAAGCTAAATTCAGGCAGGGTTTCGGGAGTGTTTCATGCCGGGGGAAGACAATTTTGAGAGCATCCTTCTCGATGCTCTAGAGAATATTTCTGAATCTTTTGTGATCTATGACAGGAATGGCTTCCTAGTCACATGCAATGACAATTTTCGGAAATTATACAACTATTCAGAGAAAGAAGCTACTCCGGGAATTCATTACCAGGAGCTAGGCCGTCTTGATATCGTCCGAGGGAACATTGTAGTCCGTGATGAAGACGGGACGAGTGAAGACTATTTCGCCTGCAAAGGCCAATACAGACAAAAACTTGAAGGAACATTTGTCGTTCAGCTCAAAGATCAACGCTGGATCAAGATTACGGACAGGCGCCTGTCCGACGGCGGCTTCGTCTCCATTCAAAGCGATGTTACAGAAGAAAAGCACAATGCCAGGCTATTGAATGAAGCCAAGCAGGCCGCCGAACTTGCAAACCGGGCCAAATCAGAATTCATTGCTAATATGAGCCACGAATTGCGAACTCCCATGAACGCCATTATCGGCTTTTCCTCTCTTCTCGCGTCGGAAGTATATGGAGATCACTCTGATCCACGGTATCAGGAATATGCCGCTGATATCGAAGGCGCTGGAGATCATCTTCTAACCTTGATCAACGAGATCCTGGATCTGGCCAAGGTCGAAGCGGGTGCGGTTACCCTGATTGAAAAGAAAATTGATATCTGGCAACTCAGCCAATCCTGCAAAACGCTGGTGAGTGCGCGAGCCAAAGAGAAAAATATCAAGGTAGATATCGTGATCAACCCGCCTGCCCTTGCACTTTATGCAGATCCGATCCGCATTAAGCAGATCCTGGTTAATCTCGCTTCTAATGCCGTTAAATTCTCTGATCCGGGAAATCGGATCGTAATTGACTGGCAGCAGAATAATGGCCGTGTCTCTCTAATGGTGAAAGATTTCGGGATGGGTATTGAGCAGGAATTCCTGCCCCATCTTTATGAGCCGTTCAGGAGGAGTAAAATTGCCAAAGACAGACAGTGTGAAGGAACCGGGTTGGGGCTAACATTGGTCAAGAAATTCAGTGATGCCCACGAAGCGAAAATGCGGATTGAAAGCCAGCCGGGAGACGGGACAACCGTGACCTTGAATTTTCCGAAACACAGGACACTGGAAATTCAGGAAGAACTGGCGTCGTGATGCGTCTTCAAAGTGGATCCGCACTTAAACTCAGTGAGACAGGTACCATTCCCGGGCCATTCTCTGGGCAGCAGCGATTTCTTCTGATGACATATCCTGTGAGATTTCAGCTCGGCATTCCCGCGCTTCGACAACACCGTTCATCGCCGCCAGATTAAACCACTTATGCGCTGTAATCAGATCCATCGGCACTCCGTCACCGGTGGAATAAATAAGTCCGGCGCGATATTGTTCTTCCGGCAAACCATTTTCCGCCAGGGAAACCTGCTTTTCAATATAGTTGTGATCTAACTGTCCCATTGCCTTTTTCCTTCCCGAATAAGCGTGCTGTCAATCAACTCAGCGACTTACACAGTCGCATTTCGTTTATTACGGAACTATCATGGAAGGAAAATTCTTAACATAATGTTTCCGGATTTTGATTTTCATCCGGCTGTCATTATTTTTTTTTGGTTTTGCCTTACAAACTGGAGCTTTTCAGGGCTCCAGCTCTCCAGACAAGAATAGGGCGTCACGATTTTCTGGCTGTTTGTCCAAACAGGATCTTTTGTTCTTCATCCCCTTTGATATTAGCTTTGGATGACAATTCTTGCCGGTGCGTAAATCCTTTTTGAACAGCAGGACGCGCTTCCAATGTTTCAAACCAGCGTTTTAAGTTGGGGAAATCGGCGAGATTCTGCCCTTGTCTTTCATACCGGGCAACCCACGGCCAAGCCGCCATATCGGCAATTGAATAGTCACCGGCTAGAAAGTCGCGTTTCGCCAGCTGCTTGTTCATGACGCCATATAGGCGGTTCACTTCATTGGTGTAGCGTGTAATGCCATACTCGATTTTTTCTGGTGCATAGAGACGGAAATGATGCGCCTGCCCCGCCATCGGTCCCAAACCGCCCATTTGCCAATGAAGCCATTGATTGACATCAGTCCTACCGCGGATATCCGTTGGCAGGAACTTTCCTTCCTTGTCCGCCAGATAAGTCAGGATCGCACCGGACTCAAAAATGGAAATCGGCTCCCCGCCATCCACCGGGTCGTGATCGACAATGGCCGGCATTCTGTTGTTCGGGGCAATCTTCAGGAAGTCAGGCTCAAACTGAGCACCTTGACCGATATTCACGTCAATCGTCCGATACTCAATACCAAGCTCTTCCAGAAGAATGGCAATCTTCCACCCGTTAGGTGTTGGCCAGTAATACAGATCGATCATGCCGTTTATCCTTTAAAAAGTCCCGGAGGAGAGCTTGGGGTCAGACAGAAGCGCTTACCTTTGAACGCTCATTCCACATCAGCATATAAGGGAACGCCCCTCCTTCGCAATGTAGAAAATGAACAGTATCGATCAGTCTTTAGGAAAATCCAACCCCATCTCCTGATAGCGCTCCGGATCATCCGTCCACTTTTCCCGTACCTTGACAAACAAGAACAAATGCACGCGCTGACCCAGACTTTCTTCAAGTTCTTCGCGGGCCATCGCGCCAATTGTCTTGATCGTCTTACCGCCTTTTCCGAGGATAATGGGCTTGTGATTGGCGCGGGAGACATAGATAACCTGATTAATTTTTACCGACCCGTCTTTCCGCTCTTCCCAGTTTTCTGTCTCTACTGTCAATGAATAAGGCAGTTCCTGATTCATCCGCAAAAAGAGTTTCTCTCGCGTAATTTCTGCAGCCAGACTGCGCATGGGAGCCAAGGCCAGCTGATCTTCCGGGAAAAGCCAGGGACCATCGGGAAGTTCTTTCGCCAAATCAGCCCGCAAGTCGGCAACGCCATCTCCTGTCAGAGCAGAAACCATGTAAACTTTTTCAAAAACTCCGCGTTCGGTAAGTTCCTGAGCCAGTCCGAGCAATTTGTCTCTTTTGATGGCGTCAATTTTATTCAGAATAAGATGAGCCTTTTGCCCGGATTGTTGCAAGCCTTCAATGATCCGTTCGACATCTTTGGTGATGCCCTTGATCGCATCCACCAGAAGGGCCACCTGGTCTGCATCCTGTGCCCCGTCCCAGGCTGCATTGACCATCGCTTTTTCAAGGCGGCGGGAGGGGGCAAAAATACCGGGCGTATCAACAAAAATCATCTGACAATTGTCTTCAATCGCGATAGCCGTTACCCGCGCGCGGGTCGTCTGCACTTTCGGCGAGACGATGGCGATTTTCGCGCCAACGAGCTGATTGAGCAATGTGGACTTTCCGGCATTCGGCGCCCCCAAAAGGGTCACATAACCACATTTTGTCTCATCGCTCGGGGTTTCGCTCTTATCCATTATCTTGATCTTTCAATACTTTTTCGGCAGCCAGTTGTTCGGCGCCGCGTTTTGACAGCGCACTCGCTGCCTGTAGTTCACATCCCTCTACCGAGACCTGAACCGTAAAGGTTCGGGCGTGATCCGGTCCCTCTTCAGCAATGACGCGATAGACTGGCGGATTTTTACCGCTCTTTGCGGCCCATTCCTGCAAGGCCGACTTCGGATCTTTACTGGCAGCACCCGTTTGTTCAAGGCGAGGCCACCATTGCTTCTTGATAAAGCCACATGCTGCCTCCATCCCCCCATCAAGATAGAGCGCTGCGATCACGGCTTCCACACAATCCTCCAAAAGAGATGGATTATCCAGACCTCCCGCATCTCTCAGGTCATCCGAAAGTAGAATGTAATTGTCAAGACCAATATCCCGTGCAATATCGGCCAATGTCTCTTTACGCACCTGTGTATTATATCGCCGCGAAAGCTGCCCCGCTTCCGCAGCCTCAAACCGGTGAAACAATTCTTCACTGATCACTAACCCCAAAACCCGATCTCCAAGAAACTCGAGCCTGTCATAATCCCGGATCTGCCCTTTGCGAACCCGTCGCCCCTTCGTCAGGGAGGAATGCGTCAAGGCTTCCGTCAACAGTTTCGTATTCTTGAAGTGATACCCAAGAATGTCCATCAGGGGTTTGAGAGCGTCGGCAGTATCGGTCATTAATTCAGAAGTGTAAAAACACGCTCCCAGCGGGTTTTAAAGGGCACTTTCCAGATTTCCAGGAAGCTCGCTCCGTCTTTCAGCGAGAAGAAAATAACCTCTGCCCGGCCAACGAGGTTCTCAACAGGAATATATCCGACCTGTGACAGGAAACGACTGTCTGTCGAATTGTCCCGGTTATCACCCATGCCAAAAATATGTCCCGCTGGAACCGTATACACATCAGTATTGTCTGCAGTACCGTTGCGAACCATATCGATCGTCATATAGGTTGTTCCATTGGGCAGGGTTTCCTGGAAACGGGCAAAACGCCGGACATTACCATTCAGATCCCGGTCCACATAATCATCAACCCGGGTTTTCTTGACAGCCTTGCCGTTCAGATACAGAACGCCGCCCTTCATCTGTATTCTATCGCCCGGCAAGCCAATGATCCGCTTGATATAGTCGATGGGTTCTCCAACCGGTTTTTTGAAAACAGCCACATCACCGCGCTTGGGCAGGTCTTCCAGAATGCGACCATCAAATGGCCCCATACTGAACGGAAAGGAATGCTTGCTGAACCCGTAGGAATATTTGGAAACAAACAGATAATCCCCGATTTTGAGTGTAGGAAGCATAGATTCCGATGGAATTTTAAAGGGCTCAAATGCAAAGGTCCGAATGACCATGGCAATCAATACCGCATAAATGACAGTGCGGACGGTCTCGCCAAACCAGCCTTCGTCTTTCGCCACATTTTCTTTCATCAAAATCGCCTAACTGTTTCCTGTTTCCGTTCCTGAAGGTATGTATCACGGAACGGAATTAAAAGTAATTATGGAGTTCCAATTCATTTAATTGAAATTGGAAGGGCCTCGATCAATACATAGGCCTGTGCCTGAGGCGGTTCATCTGTAATAGTCAGATGAATAACAGCCTCCATTCCCCCGGGTGTGATTTTCTCGAGCTGAAGAAGCGCGCCGCCCGTCAGTTTCATCGTTGGCTTACCAGACGGAAGATTGATAACACCCATATCACGCCAGAACACCCCTTGCCGAAACCCGGTTCCCAGCGCTTTCGAGCAAGCTTCCTTGGCAGCATAACGCTTGGCATAGGACTCAATTCTGTTGAGCCGCCTGTCCGATTTTGTTTTTTCAAGATCTGTATAAATTCGGTTGAGGAAGCGATCCCCGAACCGCGAGACTGTTTTTTCAATCCTGCGGATATCAATGATATCGTTTCCCATACCAATAATCACAGAGCTGATCCTTTTGAAACCTGTCCGCGCGCTTCATCCATCAACCGGCGCATTTCGCGGATTGCCGGATCCAGCCCTGCAAAAATAGCCTCCCCAATTAAAAAATGGCCAATATTAAGTTCCACAACATTAGGGATTTGCGCAATGGGAGCCACGGTGTCATAGGTCAAGCCGTGCCCACAATGACATTCCAGTCCCAATTCCTCGGCAACAGCGGCGGCTTTGAGAATTCTATCCAACTCCCGGGCACGCAGATCGCCGGAAGTCACATCACAATAAGGTCCTACATGGAACTCGATAATATCCGCTCCCAGATGAGCCGCAGCTTCGAGCTGTTTGACATCAGGTTCGATAAACAGGGATACCCGGATTTTGCTGCTTTGTAGTTCGGTTACATATGTACGCAACATGTTATGCCCGCCCGCAACGTCAAGGCCGCCCTCTGTCGTTCGCTCTTCCCGTTTTTCAGGCACCAGACAACTGGCATGCGGCGTATGCGCCAGGGCAATCGACAGCATTTCATCCGTCGCCGCCATTTCAAAATTCAGCGGGATAGTCAAATTCTCGGCCAACAGAGTGATATCCTTGTCAGCAATATGGCGTCGATCTTCCCGCAAATGGGCCGTAATCCCGTCGGCACCGGCCTTCTCAGCCATTCGAGCTGCCCTTAAAGGGTCCGGATGCTGGCCGCCCCGTGCATTTCTAATGGTCGCAACATGATCAATGTTAATACCAAGTCTCAGATGTTTCATATCAGCCCCGGCTCTCAAGAGTGTCCTTGTTTACGGTTTGTTGTGCAGAGAGGCGTTGGGAACGCGCAGCCAGAAGGGCCTCCGCTCGTCTTACATGAAACTTACGAATTAGTGCGCGCAAGGGATAGAAAAAAATCATCCAGAAAACAATAAAAAACGGAATGGAGCCGATCAACATTGGGAAAAGGACGTCTGAAAAAATACCCGCGACACTGTGCCAGCCGTCGTGAAACAGATTATTGACGAAATATTCCAACGTCTGTGCACTGAAACGTCCCTCTTCAGTCCCGTTTCGTCCGAAGAGCCAAACGCCTGTATGGTAAGTTGCTGTCCAGATGAAGGGAAAGGTCCAGGGGTTGCCAACCGCTGTTCCAATCGCTGAGGCGATGATGTTTGCTCGAAATACCCATGCCAGAAGGCCGCCCAAGAGGAAATGGAGGCCGACGAAAGGAGTGAAGGAAATCGCTGCACCAAAGGCAAATCCGGCCGCCAGGGAATAGGGAGTACCCGGCAATCGGGCCAGCCGATATCCTAAATACCGTGTTGATCTCTTGAAGCCGATAGACGGCCAGAAGAAATTGCCGACTTGCTTTATCTTGCTAGGCTTCACATCCCTTTTGAACATGGAATTACAATCCCTATTTCAAGCCACGGCTGCCGGGTTTAACCGCAGGGATTGCTTGAAGATGAGGCGGCAAATTATTGGCTTCATAGGATTTGACATCCATCCCGAGCAAAGAATAAAGCGGCACACCAACGTCAGCCGAACCGTTTGACCGATCAATCAAACATGTCGCCCCAACAACCTCGCCTCCTGCCTTGCGAATGACATCAATACATTCGCGGCTGGATTTACCAGTGGTCACGATATCTTCCGACATGATGATACGTGCCCCCTTGGGAATATCAAAGCCACGGCGGAAGGTAAATTCACCCTCGACCCGCTCGGTGAAGATACCCGGAACGCCCAGTTGCCGCGCCATTTCGTAGCCCACGACAACGCCACCCATTGCTGGCGCGACCACCATATCCACAGTGCCTTCTCCCAAGGACGAAATCACCTTGTCAGCCAGCGCGCGGCACAAAATCGCTGCGCGGTCAGGATGCATCAAGACCCGCGCGCACTGAAGATAACGATCAGAATGAAGACCAGAGCTAAGGAGAAAATGCCCTTCCAACAGAGCTTCTGTTTCCCGAAAATGGCTTAATACTTCCTCTGATGTCATCTTTATCTATCTTTCTTCAGTTGGTGGACCGTTCGACGGAGCTAATAACTGGATCAGCGCGCAAGGCCGCCATAATATTCGTCAGATGCTTGACATCCCTGACTTGAATATCGATCCGCATTTCAAAAAAATCCTGGCTTCGATTAGATATCACCAGATTGTTAATATTTCCGCTATTGGCAGCGATTGTTGAAGTTATGCTGGAAAGGGCGCCCGGCTCATTGGCCATGACAACTGCGATACGGCCAATCAGGAGATCGCTCTCCTGGCTTTCCTGCTCCCAGGACACATCGAGCCAGCGTTCTGGCACCTCGGCAAATTGCTCTAAAGTATCGCAGTGGATCGTGTGAATCGTAACCCCTTTACCTGTGGTTACAATACCGACGATCCGGTCTCCGGGCAGCGGATGGCAACAACCTGCAAGATGCAGAGCCATTCCCGGTATAAGTCCGCGAATAGGAACTGCGTGCTCGTTTTTCTTGCGCTTCGCCGGGCGAGGTTTGGAGACTGGCGGCACATTTTCTTCTACCGCTTTTTTCTTCTCCCCCGGGAAAACAATATCCAGAAGATGTCGCCCCGTATGAGTACCATCCCCTAGCGAATAATAAATATCCTCGATCGTCTCCAGGCCCCAGACTTTCAAAACAGGTGACAACGCTTTTTCCGCGAACGGCTTGCCATCCGTGCGGAAGGCTTTTTCCGCGATAGAACGGCCAAGTTCCACATACTGATCCCGTTGCTGATGGCGGATGAAACGGCGAATGGCAGAGCGCGCCTTGCCACTAACAACGAAACTTTCCCATGTGGGCGATGGAGTCTGGTTTTTTGAGCGGAGAATTTCAACCTGGTCGCCGTTCCTGAGCACTGTACGCAGCGGCGCCATCCGGCCATTGACCTTGGAGCCAACGCAAGTATCCCCCACTTGCGTATGCACGGCATAGGCAAAATCAACCGGACTGCTACCGGCGGGCAACGAAATCAAATCGCCTTTTGGTGAAAAGCAGAAAACCTGATCCTGATACATGTTGAGTTTGGTATGTTCCAGAAACTCGTCAGGATCTGAGGCTTCCTCCAGAATTTCCAGCAATTCACGCAGCCAACGATATTGCTGCCCCTCGTTCGCCGGATTGTCGATTTGCTGTTTATATTGCCAATGAGCCGCAACGCCATACTCATTTGTTTCATGCATCTCGTTGGTGCGGATCTGCACTTCAATCCGCTGACGTTCGGGCCCGATAATCGTTGTGTGCAGCGACCGATAATTGTTACGCTTAGGCGTCGAGATATAATCTTTGAACCGCCCGGGAACCATTGCATATTTCGCATGAAGATTACCCAGAACGTGATAGCATTGCTCAACCGTCGAAACGATAACACGAAAGGCGATAATGTCGGACAGCTGCTCAAACGCGACATTGTTTTTTTCCATCTTGCGCCAGATGGAATAGGGGCGTTTTTCCCGCCCTGCAACATCAGCCTGGAGCCCTGCCTCGCTCAAATCATCTTTCAGAGTTTCAACAACCCGGGAAACCAGATCTTCCCCTTCAGTACGAAGATAATCCAGACGGCGCATGATTGATTTTCGGGCTTCATTATTCAGTTCAACAAAGGCCAGATCCTCCAATTCATCACGAAAGCTCTGAATGCCGATCCGCTCTGCAAGCGGCGCATAGATCTCCATTGTTTCCGTGGCAATCCGCAGGCGTTTTTCAGGCTTCTTGATAAAATGCAGGGTGCGCATATTATGCAGCCGATCTGCCAGTTTCACCAGCAAAACCCGTATGTCATTCGACATGGCAACAAGAAGTTTGGAAAAGTTTTCGGCCTGTTTTGTTCTATCCGATTGAAGTTCAAGCTGAGACAGCTTGGTAACACCATCGACCAAGACACTTATTTCAGTCCCGAAAATTTTTTCGATTTCTTCCTGCGTAGCGACTGTGTCTTCGATGGTATCGTGCAGGAGAGCGGTAATAATAGTCGCTGTATCCAGTTTTAGCTCAGTCAGAATACCGGCGACTTCGATCGGATGGGAAAAATAGGGGTCGCCTGAAGCACGGATCTGACTGCCATGTGTTTTAACAGTGAAAATATAGGCACGGTTCAGCAGGTCCTCATCTGCCTGGGGATCATAGCGAAGAACGCGTTCTACAAGTTCTACTTGCCGTAACATTTACACAATCCGTGGCCGAACTCCTGGTCACATCGTCTGAATTTAAATTCCCACATGAATATGGGGACGGGTGATTGCCGTGACAATCACAAACACGTCCCCTGAAGACAGAACAGATTATCCGCTCAGGAGAACGGATCTTCTGGTGTGTCTGATGCTGGCGCTGGCGCTGCTTCACCACTTGTCGCACCGATTTCATCGGCAGAAAAAGTTTCTTCCGGACCACTATCCTGAACAACACCCGCCCACTCCGTGCTGGAGCTCATCAGGGCAGCCATGTTGTCTTCTTCAGGTTCATCCACTTCAACGCGGCGCTGAAGTGTGTGAACCAGGCTTGTCTTCAGATCATCAAGATCGATCGTGTTGTCACCGATTTCACGAAGCGCGACAACCGGGTTCTTGTCGTTATCACGATCAACTGTCAGCATGGAACCGGCAGCGATACCACGCGCCCGCCGAGCTGCCATCAGGACAAGCTCAAAACGATTAGGAACCTTCTGGACGCAATCTTCAACAGTCACGCGAGCCATAAACAATACTCCAAATGTATATGAATTAGATTTCTTCTTATTCCTTCGCCGTCCAAGAATCAAGATAAACCATCAGGGAAATACCGAAAAAATGGATATCAGGGCTGTTTTGGGCTCACGGAGCTTTAACAGGCACAATTTCAAACGCCGGAGGCTCTCCTAACGCGGCCAACAACTCAGATGCGGAGTGTTTCAATAACGGATGTTGCCAATCAGGAAGAATTTCACAAAGCGGCGCTAAAACGAAAGCCCGCTCCTGCATAAAAGGATGCGGCACCACCCCACCCGCTGCCTGGTCGGTGTTCTCGGTTATCTCTTCATGATAGGCCAACAAATCAAGGTCGAGAACACGGGCTTCCCACTTAATATCCCGCACCCGACCAAACCCCTGTTCGACCTCATGGAGGAATGATAAAAAGGAAGGCATGTCCAGTTTCGTTTCCACGGCCAACACAGCATTTACAAACCACGGCTGGTCCGATACCGGGACCGGTTCTGTCCGATACCAACTGGATTGACGGATTATTTTAACGCCTTGCTTTTTCAATACACGCACTGCTTCTTCCAGACTATTCAAAGGCGCACCATATACAGGATGCTCCAGATTTGCCCCCATACCAACAAGGATCATTTGTTTTCCTTAAAACTATCTGAGAGCAGCAGATTTCCTGCTCTTTTTGGTGGCCAATAGATCATTTTTTACTAAAAAATAAGGAGTTAGCGAAATATTTTCTGGTTAAAAAAATGTGATTTTGTTATGCATAGACGTGTCGGTAACACACACTGCCGATGATCGCGAGAATAAAAATTAATAAGAATACCGGATACGATATGACCTTTTACGCCGACGAACGCATTGCTCTCTTCATTGACGGCGCCAACCTTTATGCGTCTGCCCGCGCATTGGGCTTTGATATCGACTATAAGAAACTTCTCAGCGAATTCACCTCCAAGGGCCGCCTTGTTCGTGCTTTTTATTATACAGCCCTGATGGAAGAACAGGATTATTCTCCCATCAGACCACTGGTGGACTGGCTGGATTATAACGGCTACACGATGGTGACAAAACCCACCAAAGAATTTACCGATGCTTCAGGGCGCCGCAAATTCAAAGGAAATATGGATATCGAGCTTGCCATCGATATGATGGAGCTTGGTGATAAAATTGACCATGCCGTTCTGTTCTCTGGAGACGGAGATTTCAGGCGTCTTGCTGAAGCTATTCAGCGTAAAGGCGTCCGGGTGACCGTCGCCAGCTCTGTCAAAACAAGTCCGCCAATGATTGCAGATGAATTGAGGCGTCAGGCCGATTTCTTTATCGAGCTTAAAGATATGCAGGAAAAAATTGGCCGGGCCGCTAGCCAGAGACCCGCCGATGAATACGAAAATTACGATGATTATGAAGACTACGAACCCTATGACGATGTCGAGCAATCAGCCTGACTTACTCCCGATAAGAGCATGTCACACTTCGTGAGTCGCATCACATTTTCACAAAAAAACACCTGACATGAGCATTAATATCAGCATACACTATCATAAAAATACCAGAAAACTGCGATTTTTCTGAAAATATTAACGAATTGTTATACTCTTTCGAGCATGCTCTTGATCTTCGGTTCAGAATAGTTCAAGAGCGCTATTTTTGTAAAAGTCCTCCGCTTTGTTTTGGGAATGACAAAGATGACGCGAAAGCTGGTAATTTTCAATGACAGTAGCTGGAACAGCCCTCAGTTGAGGAGCGGTAAGCGACCGGTGACGGGCAACGCATCCATCGCCTATCAGTGTCTGGCATCTGAAGACAATACCGGCATACAGCAAATTTCTTTCCTGCAAGGTGACAGTCGCACGTTACCCCCGCTAACGACAAAAATTCATCGGCTGTTCGGAACGGGTTTGCATTCTGAAATATTGACTGCTTACAGGTTCCTTATTCACAACTACATGTCAGATGACGAGATCTACCTGATCGGTGCCGGGCGTGGTGGCTTTATTCTGCAATGCCTTGCAGACCTGATCAGCATCTCCGGCCTTCTCAATGTTGAATCATATAGCGGCGTGTCAGATGCCTATACCTATAGCCGTCTGACTGAAAAAGCCCGAAACGGACTTTCAGGGCAAGAGCTCCGCTCTAAATTCCAATCCCGTAAGGTTCGTGTAAAATTTCTCGGCTGCTGGGATCCGGTTGGTGGCTTGGGTGCCCCGACCCCACTTCTCGGTCCGCTCACAAAGCTCTGGTCCGAATATCACAGTGGCCGCGTGCGCGATGGGATAGACAACATATATCAGGCATTTGCGTTGGACGAGACGAACCCGCGCTTCACCCCAAACATTATGACGGGGACAAATTCTGAAAGCCTCGATGCGATCGAACAGGTCTGGTTTGCCGGAACGCACCCCAATATCACAGGCGGTCAAAGAGATTGCCGGCTATCTGACGTTGCCTTGCGCTGGCTTGTCAGCAAAGCCGCCCATCACGGCCTTGCCTTCGACACAGATAAATTAAATGACCTTTCCACCCCGGACCCACTGGGAAGCTTTGCAGAAGAGACAATGCCACGTCGCCTGATGCGCCTGCTTTTCGGGCGAAAAACCTTGCGCCCTGTTGCCAGAGCGGACGCTCATTTTTCCAGAGAACAAATACCAGGAACAGAGAAAATCCATGCTTCTGTGAAAACACGGGAGAGAAAAGACAGCCATTATAATCCGGATGCCCTCGCTGCTCTGCCCCCCGGCAGTCTGCCCGTCAGTCAGGATGAAAGCATCCCGATCAAATCAATTCGCCAGCATGAGCGGCAGCAGGTTAACTGCCCAGCAACACTGCTCGTCGATAGCCGCCGCCTGAACGGAAATATGCTGGATGTCAGTGAAGGGGGTGCCCGTATCTGGATCCCAATCGATTTGCCGATCGGAACTCTGGTGACACTTCGTTCGTCGCTCTTGCTGGATGATGAGAGAAACGGGCATGTCGTATGGGCCAAAGATCAATCTTTAGGTCTCGAATTTACAGCAGAGATGGATCTAGAGAAGCTGATGCCGGGGACGCAACATACGCTTCAGTAGTGAGCGCTGCCTGTTCGGGAATATCCGCCAAATTGGCCGCTGATCTGGGCCTAGTCCCCCGTTTTCAGCAAACGCTGCTTCTCCCGGTTCCAGTCCCGTGCTTTTTCAGTTGCCCGCTTGTCATGCTGCTTCTTGCCCGATGCCAGGCCAAGTTTGACTTTCACTTTCCCCCGTTCATTAAAATACAGGGACAAAGGGACAAGAGTCTTCCCGGCCCGTTGGATCTGAGCTGCCAGTTTTGCCAGTTCCTTACGGTGCATTAGAAGTTTTCGAGGGCGTGAAGGCGCGTGATTGTTGCGATTGCCATAGTCATATTCTGCAATATGAGCATTTACAAGATACAACCCCTCATTTTCAAACGAAGCGTAGGATTCCTGGATATTTGCACCGCCGGCACGAAGGCTTTTCACTTCCGTGCCGACAAGCATGATACCCGCTTCATACTCTTCGTTGATAAAGTAGTTATACCGGGCTTTCCGGTTTTCAGCGATTGTCTTGCTACTCATATCAACTTAAGCCTCGATGCTCTCAGTCCAGAATTCCGGCATGACGCATGGCTGCTTTGATTTCCTGCTGAACAGCGTCAGGCGTTTCAACCAAAGGCAATCGCACATCCGGATTACATTTCCCCAGAAGAGACAGAGCATATTTAACAGGTGCCGGGCTGGCGAAAATAAACATTGCCCGATGCAAGGGTGTCAACAAGTCCTGCATCCGCATCGCCTCTGCATGATCCCCTGACAGGCTTGCTTCCTGCATTTGTGAGACAAGTGCTGGTGCTACGTTGGAAGTCACAGAAATACAGCCATTCCCTCCATGGGCATTAAAACCAATCGCAGAACCGTCTTCACCAGAGATCTGGTTAAAATCGGACCCGCAAGTCAAACGCTGCTGGGAGACACGAAACACGTCGCCCGTTGCATCTTTAACACCTGCAATATTTTTCAACTTGGCAAGTGCACCCATCGTTTCCGGTGACATATCAACAATACTCCGTCCCGGAATATTATAAATATAGATCGGAACATCAACGGCATTATTCAAGGCTTCATAATGAGCGTACATGCCTTCCTGGGTCGGCTTGTTATAATAGGGCATCGCCACCAGAACAGCGTCTGCGCCCGCTTTTTGAGCCTGCTGGCTCAGGCGAATAGCTTCTGCTGTATTATTGGAGCCTGCTCCCGCCATAACAGGAACACGACCATCGGATGCTTCGATGCAAAGCTCGACCACGCGATCATGTTCCGGATGGCTGAGTGTCGGAGACTCGCCTGTCGTGCCAACGGGCACCAGCCCCTTTGTTCCGGATTTTATCTGCCAGTCACAAAAGGATTGGAACGCCTTTTCATCCACGCTCTCTCCGTTGAAGGGAGTGACAAGAGCGGTGAGTGATCCTCTAAACATGACAGTTTCCTTTAAACATAATTTCCAATTTTCCTCGGCCTGGATCTTTCCTCATTGTTCCAACCAAGCCGAAAGTACGAGTTATAAGGCCCCCTGCTGGCTTGGCAAGGAGGAATTTAAAGCAAAGGCTTCAATGATGCTAAATATGGTATTTTTGTATGCCCTTGTGCCTATTATCTCTTTTTCAGGCGGGCATAGGTCAGCGCCTCTTGAAGATAGCCAAGATAGTCTTCGGAAAGCTCCAGGGGGATCATGACCCATTCCTTGAACGCCTTTCCGGTGTAGTTAAATTCAAAGCCAATCTCTTGATCGATCAATTCCTTAACCCGCTCTGGTGACACTTTGACGATCATGCAATCTTCTTTATCGAACATCATCCCCATAAAATCGCCCTTGTATCGCAGGCAGGGCGACTTCATCATAGTCGCCACCTCAACACCGTCTTCAACAGCAAGAATGTCGGAGAGTTGATCAAAATTCATGATATCTGCCCTTCGATATAAATTCTTAGATCCGGACTATTTTCCAGCTTCCGGGGCCCCATCAACATGCCACTAAGGCCATTTTCCTTGAGATTTTTATAGGAGAAGGGCGAGCCTTCACCAAGCTCAAAACGGGCCGTTGTCCTCACCTGCATAAACCGTTTAAGCGGATCCGCATTTTCAACAGGCATACGAAAGAACGGTTTCACTTGTTCGAGAATGCTGCTGCCGGTCAGGTCCGTTCGAAGGACATCGCAAGCATAAGCGATTTGTTTGTAGGGGGCCGCCAGATATATGTAGACGACATCCCCTGTTTCCACTTTTGAATTGCGCGGCCAATATGTCTCGGGCTGGTCAAATGCTCCAATCACATCATACAGTTTGATATTGGCCGGATAAATCCAGCTGGTCATGATATCCATCCCTGTCGTATTTTAAGGATATCATGTCACCAAGCAGGACAAATGAAAAGGCGCATCAGACCGAGCGCGTCAACCCGCCATCAATACGGATATTCTGACCCGTCACATAAGCCGCTTTGTCGGAGGCCAGATAAGAAATCAACGAGGATACTTCTTCGGTTTTACCATACCGGCCCATGGGGATGCGTTCCCGTCTTTCCCCGGTCTCAGGCAGGCTATCGATAAATCCTGGCAGGATGTTATTCATGCGCACATTGTCAGCCGCATATTTATCGGAGAAAAGTTTACTAAATCCAGCAAGCCCCGCACGGAATACTGCTGATGTCGGAAAAAGCGGATCAGGTTCAAAAGCGGCAAAGGTCGAAATATTGAGGATCGTGCCGCCGCCCTGCTTGATCATGATAGGCGCCACCAGCCGCGTTGGACGGATGACATTCAGCAAATAGTAATCCATTCCTGAATGCCAGTCTTCATCGCTGATTTCCAGAACGGCGCCCTTCGGTCCATGTCCTGCTGAATTGACCAGAACATCAATGCGGCCCCATTGGTCCATCGCCAGATCCATTAACGACTGCAGATCGTCTGGAACCAGGTTGGAGCCCGTCAAGCCAACACCGCCCAGCTCTTCGGCCAAAGCCTTGCCCTTACCGGATGAAGAGAGAATGGAAACTTTAAAACCGTCTGCTGCCAAGGCTCTTGCTGCGCCAGCGCCAAGGCCACTTCCGCCGGCAGTAATCACTGCGACTTTGTTTTCACTCATGCCATCATCTCCGGAAATTTTGGGTTGTATTATAAAGAACGTGCCTTCAACAAAACTAGCAAACGCTGTGTTGAATGAGAAGGGGGATTCTCATTCAAAAATCCAGACATCACAAACAGATACTATTTTCACTTCCCGCTAAAGACACGCTCTCTAATAGGTAACAACCATCAACAACAGTGAACCAAGTAATTGATCTTGACCAATCATATTTCATCGCCTTAGACTGTAGAAAATCTACTGGCTGGAATCTAAACATATGCGCCTGCGGAATTTAAACAGCTTGCGAATGTTTGACGCGGCTGCCCGGCACCTGAATTTTCGCCTGGCATCCGAAGAACTTCATTTGACACAAGGAGCCATCGCGCAGCAGATCCGTAAACTGGAAGCCGATCTCGGAGAGCCCCTGTTTGTCCGTCAGGCTCGCGGTCTCGCGCTTACTGAAAAAGGTAGATCCTTTAGCCAGTCCATAGCGGAAGCTCTCTCCATCATTGATACTGCGACGCAAGATGTTTCTCCCGAAACTACTAGTATCACTGTCAGTGTTCCTCCCTCTTTCGCCTCGAAATGGCTCGTGCCACGGCTTTATAAATTTGCGGCAATTCATCCCGATATCGAAGTCATCATTGATTCCAGAGAGGCACTGGCAAATTTCAAGAATGACGGCGTAGACATTGCCATTCGGCGTGGCATCCCTCCCTTTGAGGGGCTGGATTTCCAATTGCTTTCCCCGATGAATTTGTGTGCTGTTTGTAGTCCAGACTATTATTCAAAAATGGCGCCTGTCAACAAAGTCACAGACTTGTGTCAGCACCGGCTCATTCATGGTGGCCACAATTACTGGGCCACCATTTTTGATGAGGCTGGTGTCTCCATGCCGCAAAATACACTCAGATTCAATCAGGCTGCCCTTGCGATGGATGCTGCAGCAAGCGGTGAAGGAATTGCTCTTGTCCCCGAACTCCTGATCCTGCGGGACATCCAGCGCAAGGTTCTTGTTGAAGTCTGGTGTCATGACCGAATTCAAGAACAAGGGTATTATATTGTCTATCCCGCAAAGAAAATTCCTGTCGCGGCAGAAGAAAAAATGATCGGCTGGCTCCTTTCCGAAATCTCTTCGTAAAGCAGACTTTCAAAGATAACAAAATCTTTGCCGAAAAAGAATTGTTTCACCATTTTTTTCTCTTACCTGTAAGCTGACTTGATCCCGCACACAAGGTGGTTATCCTGTGCGACCCAACGATCTGAAAAGGTAAAAAACGTGGCAAATTCCGAGCAGTCAGAAAATCAACCTTCGACAATCTATCTCAAGGACTACCAGCCTCCGGCCTTCCTGATTTCTGACGTCCAACTCACCTTCGAGTTGGGAGAGGAAAGCACGTTTGTAACCTCCTTAATGGAATTTAACAGAAATACAGCGGGCACCCGCCAAGTTCGCCTCAACGGAGAAGAGCTGGTTCTAAAAAGCATTCAAGTCGATGGTATTGCTCTCTCATCGACCGATTACACGCTGTCCAAAACTGAATTGAGTTTTCTGGCGCCCGGAGATCATTTTTCCGTTGAAATCGTCACCGAAATCAAACCTCAACAAAACACCGCCCTGGAAGGCCTTTATAAATCCAGCGGAAATTTCTGTACCCAGTGCGAGGCTGAAGGCTTTCGGAAAATCACCTATTTCCTCGACCGCCCGGATGTGATGGCAACCTATACAACCACTATTATCGGTGACGGGCAGAAATATCCGAAAATGTTATCAAATGGTAATTTGGATGACAGCGGTACTTTAAAGGATGGGAGACAGTTTTACCGCTGGGTCGACCCCCATCCAAAACCAGCCTATCTGTTTGCCCTTGTCGCGGGTGATCTGGCGCTGGTAGAGGACACATTCACGACCATGAGCGGACGGGAAGTCGCTTTGCAAATCTTCGTCGAAAAAGGCAACGAAGATAAATGTGACCATGCGATGATTTCTTTGAAAAAATCCATGAAATGGGATGAAGAGGTCTATGGCCGGGAATATGACCTGGATATCTTCATGATTGTCGCTGTCAGTGATTTCAATATGGGCGCGATGGAAAACAAAGGCCTCAATGTCTTTAACTCCAAATATGTCTTGGCATCGCGAGAGACTGCAACCGATGCCGATTATGACGGTATTGAAAGCGTTATCGCTCACGAATATTTTCATAACTGGACGGGTAATCGGATCACCTGCCGCGACTGGTTCCAACTGACGTTGAAAGAAGGGCTGACTGTCTTTCGTGATCAGCAGTTTTCAGCCGACATGAATTCCGCCGCTGTTAAAAGAATTGAAGATGTTCAGCGGCTGCGAGCCGCTCAGTATCCTGAAGATGCGGGTCCTCTCGCGCACCCGATCCAACCTCAAAGTTATGTGGAAATAAATAACTTCTATACCGCCACCGTTTATGAAAAAGGGGCGGAAGTCATCCGGATGATCCACACCCTTCTAGGCCCGGATAAGTTCCGTAAAGGAACAGATTTGTATTTCGAACGACATGATGGGCAGGCTGTTACAACAGAAGCATTTATCTCCGCCCTTGAAGATGGATCCGGCATCGACCTGACGCAATTCCATCGTTGGTATATTCAGCCGGGCACACCCGAAATCAGTGCGACACATGCCTATGATGCAGATGAGAAACGCTATACGCTGACCCTCACACAAAAAAACAAGAAAGCCGGAGAAAATACAGATCCCCTTCATATCCCGGTTGCCGTCGGTTTGCTGGGACAGTCTGGCAATGACCTTCTTGGCGAGGGGACAAAACTCCTCAACCTTACGGAAAAATCTCAAAGCTTCGTCTTCGACAACATTACGGAGGAACCCACGCCGTCTCTCTTTCGTAATTTCTCTGCGCCTATCAAGCTTGCGAAAAGTCCGGCGGACGAGAAAATGGAGCTTCTCTTTAAAAAGGACAGCGATCCCTTTAACCGGTGGGAGGCAGGGCAACGCCTTGCCTCTCACATCCTTTTGGATCAAATCAATGATTACGGCAGCGAAAAAGCAGCTAACACCCCACCAGAAATCTTCATGGATGCTTTTGGGGAGCTTCTGACGGACGACAATCTGGATCCCGCTTTTCGGGCGGCGGCAATGTCTCTTCCTGGGGAATCCTATATTGGCCAGCAAATGGCGACGGTGGATGTCGATGCCATTCATCATTGCAGGAAGATGACCATGCACGCACTTGGCGAGCGGTTTGAAGCAGGTCTTAAGAGGCTTTACGAAGAAAATAGCAAACAGGATGATATTGGCCACCGCAAGCTCAAAAACACAGCCTTGTCCTATCTTTGCAGTACCGAAAAGCCCGATTATGTCACTTTGGCGCACCGTCAATATAAAGATGCTGCCAATATGACGGATCGGGTAGCATCTCTGGCCAAACTTATCGAAACATCAGGTCCGGAAAGGGATGCCGCACTGAAGGACTATTATGCCCGTTGGGAAAAAGATGCTCTCGTTATTGATAAATGGTTCAGTCTGCAAGCCATGTCATCTCGCCCACAAGCCATGGAGGATATTCAGGCGCTCCTCAATCACGATGCCTTCTCCATGCTAAACCCGAATCGGGTTCGCTCGCTAGTCGGCGCTTTTGCGTCAGGCAATCCAGTCCATTTTCATGCCAAGTCAGGGCGTGGTTATTCTTTCTTGAGCGAGCGTATTCTCGAATTGAACAAAACCAATCCACAAATTGCCGCTCGCTTTGTCAGTCCTTTGGGGCAATGGCGCCGATATGGTGAGGAAAGACAAGGGCTTATGAAAGCAGAGCTCACAAAAATCCTGAATGAGCCAAATTTATCTAACCACGTTTACGAAATGGTAAACAAAAGTTTAAATAATAATTGACGATTTTGACATAGAGTGAGCGCTTCGACCGCCTTTGAGGGGAGACAAACACCGTGCCACATATGCTGAACAAACTGGCCAAGGCCTTGCTTTGTGGCACGTTCCTGTTTGCTTTTTCAAGCGCGCCTTCTATAGCTGGCAACCCGGCCATACAGACAATTTCCACCCTTGAAGATGATGATGACATTGACCGCAAGAGCAAACATGCTCCTGTTCCCCGTCAAAAAACAACAACTGTTCCAACGCCCAGAAAACTACCATTGGAACAGGCGGCAATGCCCGCCTCTGTGTCCGGCAAAGCAGTCTCTGGCGTCCCTCTTCCCAAAATACGCCCACCCACCCTTCTGGTTTCTCTTTCCGGCTACAGTACAGGCTTGCTGAGCAAGGCTGATCTGAAAATATATCAACAGGCTTTCTCCCAAATGGGTCGCCGTCATTGGCGCAAGGCTCTCAAAACAGCAGAAAAGGCCACCTACAAGTTGCCGGCAAAATATATCCGCTGGAACTGGCTCCGTACCTATAAGGGCGGCGCAAGTTTTGATGATATTGCAGCCTTTATGATTGATCATCCGGATTGGCCGTACCGCGGGACGATGATGCGCCGTGCGGAGGAAGCTCTGGTCAATCCCCTCTCCACAAAGCGGACCTTGTCCTGGTTTTCTGACCGGACCCCGATCACCGGGATGGGAATGTTGCGATATGGGGAAGCACTGGTTGCGGATGGCCAACTCCGTAAAGGAGAGGAGTGGATCAGGACTGCCTGGATAGAAGGCTCTTTCAGCGAACGATTTGAGAAAAAAATCATCCGGCAACATAAAGCCCTGCTTACCCAGGAGTTGCATGAAAAACGTATGGACCGCTTGCTTTGGGATAGAAAAGCAACGGATGCGATCCGGATGCTGGATCGGGTTGGCAAGGGTGTCGAAAAACTAGCGATTGCCCGTATTCGCCTCATGAGGATGTCTAAAAATGTCGATGCTGGCCTCGCCCAGGTTCCAAAAAGCCTGTTGAAAGATCCCGGGTTGCAGTTCGACCGGGCAAAATGGCGCCGCCGCAAAGGTAAAAATGAAGGCGCCCAGGAAATCCTGCTGATGCAGGATGCCTTTGCACCGCGCCCCGACAAGTGGTGGCGGGAACGTCAGATACAGGCGCGAAAATTGCTCAGGCAGGGACATATTTCAGAAGCCTATCAGCTGGCCAGCCGCCATGGCTTGAAAAGTGGTGGTGACTTTGCAGCTGCAGAATGGTTAGCCGGTTGGATTTCTCTTCGGTTTCTCCATGACTATGACGTTGCCGGACGGCATTTCGAAAGACTGTATAACAATGTCAGCTACCCGATTAGCCGATCACGGGGTGCTTATTGGCTGGGGCGGACCTATGCCATCCAAAAGGACGAAAAGTCAGCCCGATACTGGTACGGAGAAGCCACAAAATATGCGTCCACCTTCTATGGTCAGGTCGCACTCAATGAGCTTGGTCAGACGGATATGCCGGTCATTCAGCGAACCCCGTCACCAAGAGGGGTCGTTAAACAAAAAATGGACAAATCCGAGCTGGTTCATGCCATTCGACATTTGGCGGAACTGGGGCAGAGCAAACGTGCGAGACCTTTTTTGCTGGCCCTAACCGAGCAGTCCTCGTCAAAAGAAGAATACGCCTATCTGGCTTCTCTAGCCGTTGAAATCGGCCGGCCTGACTATGCTGTGACAGTCGCCAAACGAGCCTCCCAACTTGGTACGGAGCTTACGGATATCAGTTGGCCGACCAACAATTTTGCGCCTGAAGCACCGCCGATTGAGGTGCCGCTGATTCTGGCTATCACCCGGCAGGAAAGCGCCTTTGCTGTAGATGCGGTATCTCGCGTGGGTGCACGCGGCCTCATGCAGTTGATGCCGGCAACCGCCCGTGCAGTCTCCAGAAAACTGAAAGTCTCCTATTCCAAATCGGAACTGACACGAGATCCGATGTATAACACGCTGCTCGGCAGCACTTATCTGGCGTCGCTCATCAACAGATATGACGGCTCTTATATTCTCGCTATCGCCTCATATAATGCTGGCGGATCACGGGTGAACCGGTGGATCCGCGAATGGGGAGATCCCCGTACCGGAGATATCGATGTCATCGACTGGATCGAATTCATTCCCTTTACGGAAACCCGTAATTACGTTCAGCGTGTTCTGGAAAATCTACAGGTTTACCGGCAGCTGCTTGGCAATACCGGATATCGCATGGTGCAAATTGATGCGGATCTTTCCCGGGGCCGTCCCACATTCTAGAAAATTTTGATCTTTTTCTTGTATTCCCTTTTGGAAAGCTCAACATACATCGATAGGGCGCGCCACTTCGATAGAAAGAGATCCAAATCGTGACAAAACTAGAAGGCGTAAAAGCATGTGTATTTGATGCATATGGCACCTTGTTTGATGTCAATGCCGCCGCCCGAGAAGAACAATCGGCCCTGGGCGAGAAATGGGAGCAGATTTCCGACATCTGGCGGACCAAGCAGCTTCAATATACCTGGCTTCGAAGCCTTCAGGGCAATTATACCAGTTTCTGGCAAGTGACCCAGGATGCTCTGGAGTTTGCTTTGGCCTCTGCCGGTCTTCAGGACAGTGCCCTGCGGGACCGCTTGATGGATCTTTATCTGAAACTGGATGCTTACGAAGAAGTCCCGGAAACCCTTCGTGCTTTGAAAGCCGCGGGTCTGAAAACCGCAATCCTCTCTAACGGCTCTCCGGAAATGCTACAATCAGCTGTCGATAATGCCGGAATATCCGACCTTCTGGATGGTGTCTATTCTGTCGAAAGCGTCGGGGTCTTCAAACCCCATCCCTCCGTCTACCAGTTGGCCGTGGATGATCTCGATATCAGTTCCCGACATATTTCGTTTCAATCATCCAACGGTTGGGATGCCTACTCCGCCAAGGATTTCGGCTTTCAAACCCTGTGGTGCAATCGCTTTGGCCAGGCAGAGGAACAGATCCCGTCCACACCCGATACACAGATAACCAATCTTTCACAGATGTTGCCTATATTGGGGCTTTAGGGGGACAAAGCAAAAGGTGCAACATGAGCTATCAAGATTGTTTTTACGCATCCAATGACGGCCTTTCCCTCTATTACAGGGAATATGGAAAAGCGGCAGATAAGTGCCCCATTGTCTGCCTTTCCGGCTTGACTCGTAATTCTGGTGACTTTCATGCGTTTGCTGAACGCTATTCAAAAGACAGGCTTGTCTTTTGTCTTGATTATCGGGGGCGCGGAAAATCCAACTACGACCCCGACCCCGCCAATTATAATCCGCAAACCTATCTGGGCGATATTATGACCTTCTTGGCACATACCAGTGTGACGGAAGCTGCTTTTGTCGGAACATCCCTCGGAGGATTGCTCACGATGGGTCTTGGTGGCTTGGCTCCCCAATATGTAAAAGCCGCCCTTTTGAATGATATTGGCCCCGAAGTCTCTTCTGCAGGCGGTGATCGCATTGCCGGTTATGTCGGAGAAGACGTCCGCTATTCTTCACTGCAAGAGGCTGTCACAGCCCAAAAAGTGCTTTATAATTCCGCCTATCCCGATCTGTCCGACGATGGCTGGCTGACTCTCTGCAAAACCTCCTATATTTTCGACGAAGAACAGGAAAATTATCGGGCCAATTATGATTTGGCAATCGGCGATGCCTTGAAAGAACAGATCAACAACGGTGAAAGCATTGACCTCTGGCCCTTCTTTGCAGCATTGAAAGAAGTCCCTACCCTGGCAATCCGCGGGGCACTGTCTGATGTGTTAAGTGCGGAAATTTTTCAAAAGATGCTGGACATTCACCCCAATATGCAAACACTGGTTCTCGAGAACCGAGGACATGTCCCCCTCCTCGACGAACCTGAAGCCCTTCAAGTAATGGATCCGTTTTTTGACCAATATTGATGCTCCCTCCTCTGCTTCGGTTCTTGAAGCCTATGAAACTTTGAAATCCGTTGTCATCAAAACCCCACTGTTAGAAAGTCCGGCTCTGAACGAGAAACTGGGTGCGCGCCTGTTTCTTAAATGTGAAATGCTGCAAAAAACCGGCTCGTTCAAATTTCGCGGTGCCTATAATGCTATTTCCCGCCTGACAGACGATCAACGGAGGCGCGGTGTTTTTGCCTTTTCAAGTGGAAATCACGCACAAGGCATTGCCTATGCCGCAAAACTGCTAAACAGCCAAGCCACTATTCTGATGCCTGAAGACACACCTGAGATCAAATTGAACAATACTCGGGAATACGGAGCGGATGTAATCACATACGACCGATACAGAGAAACCCGCGAAGAAATCGGCGCAGCTATTGCGGCGGAGAAGGATCTCTGCCTGATCCGTCCATATGATAATGCCGATGTTATCTCCGGACAGGGCAGCGTTGGTCTGGAAATCATCAACCAACTCACCGAAGTCGGCGCGACAGCTGATCTTCTCTGTGCGCCCTGCGGCGGGGGTGGCCTGATGAGTGGTATCAGCCTCGCTATTGCCCCACAAAGCCCTCAAACCATCCTCCATACGGCCGAGCCGGAATTTTTTGAGGACACCGCGCGCTCCCTTTCTGCCGGGCATCCTGTCAGTAACAGCGGCGATCATCGCAGCATATGCGATGCAATTGTAACGCCAACGCCTGGCAACATTACCTTCCCTGTTCTTCGGCAACATATCAAAAGCGGACTAGTCGTCTCAGACAGCGAAACAACCCAAGCCGTCCGGACAGCGTTTGAATATTTCAAGGTCGTCATCGAACCTGGTGGCGCCGTCGCACTCGCTGCATTTCTTTCCGGCAAAACTGACATTGCCGGAAAGACTGTTGTTGCCGTCGCGTCTGGGGGCAATGTAGACCCTGCTCTTTTTTCCCGTATTCTGGCCAAAAAAATCTGATCCCCCTCCTTCTTTAAATGGATGATTCGGGATACTTTTGGACTACCCAATATTTTAGAAATTAACCGGTTTTTATCCCCTTCCACAACCTGACACTGTGACGGCTATTCAGAGGAAGTCTCTACTCTAACTTGGCTTTTTTAAAAGAACGCTTTTCAGGATTTTCAAATTTGTTCTCAATTCTTTTTATAGTTGCTGTTACAGATTTGCTACAACACTTACTAAAAGCGGGAAACCGGTTAGAAATATACGACTAATTGTGTAGGGAGAAGTTTGCCAATATTCTCGCCCGAATATTTTTTGACTACCTTCCATCTTAATATCTCTTCAAAACGTAATCTTGTTAACAAGCGGCATATGACAGCGTCAAAGCGCTCAAGTTATATATATTAGTTTTTATAATCGATATTCTTAGTAGCAATATATCAAATCAGATATTTAATAATATTTTAGTGTAAATAAACTTATTAATAAATTGATTTAATTGTATAAATAAAAATCATAATTCAGACCATTTTTAAAAAAACTTGAATAAATCTAATATAAATATTCCGATTTTTAGAAGCTTTATGGATTTTCTCGGCTTCGCCTTTACTGAACTTTACAGCCAAAAAACTCCTCCTTACGCTTTGCCTGTCACTAAATGGGAGACAATATTATGAAAAAAATGATCAATGACCTTTCCTCTAAAACCTGTCAGTATGTTATTCAAAACAGGACATTATCTCGGTACAAATCCGCGCAAACAAAAGATTCAAGTATTGTTAGAATAGGCAATATGAGTCCCGCTTTTAAACCTTCCAAAATCTCTCAAAAGTTGAAAAATGAAAGTAAAGTGCGCATCGGAAATATGAGCCCGGCCTTCAAGCCATCAGTAAAACCTCAAGCACTCAAAGACGAGGGTAAAGTGCGCGTCGGAAATATGAGCCCGGCATTCAAGCCATCAGCAAAACCTCAAGCACTCAAAGACGAGGGTAAAGTGCGCGTCGGAAATATGAGCCCGGCCTTCAAGCCATCAGTAAAACCTCAAGCACTCAAAGACGAGGGTAAAGTGCGCGTCGGAAATATGAGCCCGGCATTCCGGGTTTGATCCAGGCATTGGGAGAAGCCTCATGATACAACAGGCAACTCAAAAACCCATGGTTCCGGAGCAGCATATTGCTCCGGATTCCATTATCCGGTTTTACCGCCTCATTGAAGATTGTCCTGTCCCGCAAAGGGCGGACCGGTCTGCGGGCGGGCTCATTCCCACCCGAGCTTTTCGCTATTGCGAGCCAATGACCAGCGCCTCTGCGTTTGGGTGGTATCTCTTTCCCCCTCAGGACTTCAGACTACTGTTCACCGGATCTGACATTCTCTGGCAATTAGGCTCTGATGGCGACTGGTATCCGTTGGAAGCAATCCAGTATCCGGATTTTTCAGACAGCTTTAATGCCTCTTGCCCCTCTCATGCCAAGGGGTATGCACCGCCCTTTCTCTCGGCCCCTCCTGAACCCGGCGTTGTCAAGATCTGGAGCGGAATGATCGCTCGGACTAAGCCCGACTGGTCCCTCCTTGTTCGGCGCCCTGTCAATCTGCCCGGTAACGGAAATTGCGAGTATTTTGAAGGCATTATCGAAACGGACAATTGGTTTGGCCCGCTCTTTACCAATATCCGGATTACCAAAACCGACACCCCCATCCTTTTTAAACGGGAAATGCCTTTCATGCAGGTACAACCCCTGCAGCGCAACACCTATAGTGAAGCGGTTTTGCGAAATTTTGACTTTACCGAAACACTTGAGGATTTCCAGAAAGAGGACTGGAATGCCTACCATCAAACGATCATCGAGCCAGGCGATCCTTTCGAACGAGAAAGAGGATCCTATGCCAAGCTCGTCCGAAAAGCGCGCCAGAAGAAATGAGAGGAATGGACCACTGTCTTATAGGATTTCGGTTAAAACCTTGTCCAGGTTGGCCACAGATCTTTCAACATTATGAAGCTTGTCCAACCCAAACAACCCTAAACGAAATGTCTTGAAGTCTGCCGGCTCGTTGCATTGTAGCGGCACGCCGGCAGCGATCTGCATCCCAAGGGCTGCAAACTTCTTGCCACTGTGAATGTCTGGATCATCCGTATAAAATACAGCAACTCCGGGAGCTTCAAACCCCTTGGCCGCAACACTGCGAAACTGTTTTTTCGCCAGCAGGTCGCGAACGCCCTGCCCCAGCGCCCATTGCTCATCCCGGACTTTGTCGAAACCATATCTTTCGGTTTCTTTCATCACGTCCCGGAACTTTTTAAGGGCGTCCGTTGGCATGGTCGCATGATAAGCATGCCCGCCTTGCTCATAGGCCTGCATGATCTGCAGCCATTTTTTCAAATCACAGGAGAATGATGTACTTGTCGTCCCGTCCAGAACCGCCTTCGCCGCATCATTCAACAATACGAGGCCACTACAGGGAGAGGCACTCCAGCCTTTTTGCGGTGCACTGATCAGAACATCGACGCCGACTTTCTTCATATCCACCCAAATTGCACCAGACGCGATACAATCGAGCACGAACAAACCACCGACATTATGAACAGCCTCTGCAACAGCCGCCAAATAATCATCCGGCAGAAGAATACCTGAAGATGTCTCAACATGCGGCGCAAAAACCACATCGGGTTTTTCAAGCCGGATCGCCTCAACAACCTCACCTATTGGAGGAGGCGCAAAAGCAGAGGCATCTGCGTCTCCGGTTTGCTGAGCTTTGAGTACTGTCTCGGATGCTGGAATAGATCCCGCTTCAAAAATCTGGGTCCAGCGGAAACTGAACCAGCCATTACGGATCACCAGCGCTTTTTTATCACTCACGAACTGTCGGGCGACCGCTTCCATGGCATAAGTGCCACCGCCAGGCACAACAGCAATATGATCTGCCTGATAGACCTGCTTGAGCGTTGAGGAGATATCTGTCATCACAGTCTGGAACGATGCAGACATATGATTGAGGGATCGGTCGGTAAAGACAACGGAATATTCAAGCAAACCATCTGGATCCACATCAGGTAACAAGCCACTCATTTTCACTCTCCCGCTATCGCTTTTCTTGTCCAAGTCTGCATGTGACATCGCACAGACATGTCCTGGTGACAAGCGAGAAATACAGTATGACATGCGCCTGGAACATTGCCTGTCCAGCGCTTCCTTTCTCGAAAAACCGATCTTTTAACCGGATATTGAATTTTTTCCTTGAACCTCTAGTCACTAGAGGGCCTATGTAAATGAGAACCTGTTGTGAAGAAGGTTCGATATGATGAATAGAGTAAGATCACAGAAAGGCATTTTCTTCTTTTTTGGAGGAGGCC
The DNA here is from genome assembly GCA_039975135.1 of Sneathiella sp. Taxonomy (GTDB): domain Bacteria; phylum Pseudomonadota; class Alphaproteobacteria; order Sneathiellales; family Sneathiellaceae; genus Sneathiella. The sequence continues at coordinate 91,676 of JBDWHS010000029.1, forward strand.
TAAAATGAGTGGATGCTGTAATCACGAGCCCGGGGCTTTCGATGGTGTCTCATTGGAATACAAGCGCCGCCTGTGGGCCGTTATCGCCATTAATGCGGGCATGTTCGCTGTCGAAATGGTGGCTGGCCATGTGGCTCAATCCCAGGCCTTGCAAGCTGACGCGCTCGATTTCTTCGGGGACGCCGTGACTTATGGCCTGTCCCTGGCCGTCATTGGTTCTTCCATCCGGGTACGTACGTCAACCGCCATGTTAAAAGGCTTCAGTCTGTTCCTCATGGGGATCTGGGTTTTTGGCTCAACCCTGCATCAGGTTTTCATAACCGGCGTTCCAAAAGCAGAAGTGATGGGCGTCATCGGTTTTGCAGCCCTTATTGCCAATCTGCTGAGCGTTGCACTCCTGATGAAATACAAGGATGGGGATGCCAATGTGCGATCCGTCTGGCTCTGTTCGCGCAATGATGCCATTGGTAATGTTGCTGTCATGCTGGCTGCCATCGGGGTTTGGGGAACAGCAACCGGTTGGCCGGATCTGATTGTCGCAGGCATCATGGCGGGACTCTTTCTTTCCTCCGCGTTCCAGATTGTTCGGCAGTCCTTGAAAGAATGGCAATCTGCCGAGACTTCAGCAGCAGCGTGACAGCCTGGTAACTTTACAATTTAAAGCGTGCCCTTAATCCGGTCTTTTGAGCCCCCAATGGACACGCTGCCAGACCCGCTCATGCACGAAAAAAAAGACGGCACCGGACAAGCAGGAAAACACTGCAACACTTAAGGATGTATCCAGTGATCCGGTGAATATCCAGGCAATCGCAACCATACCGAACAACCCCACGACTTGCCAACTGATGGCTTTTGCTATTGTTCGTTGTTTACTTTCCACCCGCGATACTCCCGATAACAAATTGAAATATAAGTAAATATACTGAAAATGCAGAAGCTTGGCGACGAGAGAGTATTGAATTAATTATACAATTATTAATTTTTTTCCGTATAATTGATTTTTTTCAATACCTCGAGAACTTTATGGATAAAAGAGATCGCGCCGATCTGTTTCGCAGTCGCCTGAATGAAACTCTGTTACACAGCAATCTTTCCCGGTCTGCTTTGGCGGACAGGGTCGGTCTGGATCGATCCGCAATCTCACAACTACTGCGTCCAGGAGGAACAACCCTCCCCAATGGCCACTCTCTTGCCATTCTAGCGGAAGGTCTGAATATCAGTAGCGACTGGTTAATTGGATTAAGTAACGACCGGCGTCCAACCTCTCAGGTTCTTGAACAGGCCGTCGAGCTCACGCCCGCTCAAACCAGGCACCCACTTGATGAAAACATTCTTCGCTGGCATATGGAAGCCTTGGGTCAGAAAATCCGCTATGTCCCCTCTTCGCTCCCTACGCCCATGAAAACCACGGCCGTGATCGCCTATGAATTTGACGGGCATATCTCAAAAACACCCGATCAGGCGCAAATTGATACTGATGAGAAGCTCTCCTTCTTCAGGCGGGCCGAAAGCGAGCTTGAAATAGCAATCCCCAAGCAAATACTGGAGGATTTTGCAGAAGGAAACGGTATCTGGAGAGGCCTTCCTCACACCGATCGGGTCGAACAACTGGAAGCGATTGCCAGCCATTGTGCTGAACTATATCCCGGTGTGCGCCTGCATATATATGATGCTCGTATTTCTTACTCCGCCCCTTTCCTCGTTTTCGGCCATCACCGGGCTGCGCTGTATCTGGGACAGCGTTATTTCGTCTTTCCAAAAGGCGAACGGGTTCAGGCTTTAATACGCCATTTTGACGAACTGGTCCGCAGTGCCAGCATTACCAGTGATCAGGCAGCAAGCTGGCTTGAAAAGCTGGCGGGTGCAACGGCTCAGCTTCTGCCCGGGGAAAATTTGAAGGATGACAAACAGCAGTTTTAGCGCTCCAAAAGAGCTTCTATAAATTGCTCTCTCGGTGCATTACCGAGGGCGGAGGGGGAAAGCTCCAGCGTGAGAAATTCATCAAGGGCGACAATCTGCTCAAACGGCTGCACCAGTGACCCCACTTCCAGCAATGACTGAACGAGCGCTTCATGCCCCATCAGGACCCCTGCACCGGCAAGGGTTTCCTGAATAGCCAATCCATATAGCGAATGAACCGGCCCTCTCGCGATGAATGCTCCGACGCCGAGCGTTTCCTCCAGCCAACAGGGCCAGTCGCTTGACCAAACGGCATCCTGAAGACAGGGTACAGACTGTAGATCCGTCGGCTTTTCCAGTTTCTCTGCCACGGCGGGGGCGCAAACCGGGAAGATACGGGCCTGGCAGATCCTTCGGAAGGTGTCCCCAGACTCTTCGGGGCGAAGGAAAAGACTGAAATCATAAGGCTCCCGCTTCAAATTAGGCGGCACCTCCAGGGCTGTTATCGAAATGGAGGTATCCGGCATTAGTTTTCTCAACTCCGGCAACCGCGGGGAAAGCCAAAATTGTGCAAGGGCTGGCAACGCTGCAATACGGATTTCCTGGGGAACAGCGCGCGTCCGCAAAGTCTGTACGGCCTGCCCCAGACAGTCAAAGGCATTACTGAAATCTGCGACCACACTCTCACCAACATGGGTGAGTTTTACACCTTGCGAGCGTCGCTCGAAGAGCGCCACCCCGACCCAGTCTTCCATAATACGAACTTGCTGGGCAACCGCGCCAGGTGTCACACAAAGCTCCTCAGCGGCTCTCGCAAACCCGCCAAGACGCGCAGCCGCTTCAAAAGCCCGAAGCGCGTTGAGAGGAGGCCCGTTGGGCCGAGGAGGTGAAACAGGCATATCCGACTTCCAGCATTTCCATAATTTGGACCAGCAACAACTAAGACATAGAATTTCTAGGGGTAGAGATTAGCAAAACTGGTTTGCGATTGGCCAGAAAATTCGGTTAGCTCGTCTTCATCTGATGAGGAGGAAAAAATGACAGCACTTGAATTGCGCCCGTGGGTTCCCGCACAGTCTGAAAATCTGGTCCAAACGATTGCAGCAAAAACAGCTGACCGGGAAAATGATGAAATCGCCAGTCAGATCGGAGAACTGGCCCAGCAAAACCGCCTCATCCACGAGCAAGAATGCTTCAATCTCAATCCTGCGACAAATATCATGAACCCCAAAGCCGAAGCTCTTTTATCTGCTGGCCTGGGCTCACGGCCTTCTCTGGGGTATCCTGGGGATAAATATGAGACCGGATTGGAAGCTATCGAAGAAATAGAAATCATCGCGGCGGAGTTATGCGCGGAAGTCTTTAACAGCAAATACGCCGAAATCCGTGTCCCCTCCGGAGCCCTCGCTAATCTGTATGCTTTTATGGCGATCTGCAAACCAGGCGATACGATTATCGCACCACCCGCCAGCATTGGCGGGCATGTGACCCACCACAGCGGAGGCTGCGCTGGTCTCTACGGACTTAAAACCGTTCCAGCGCCGGTCAATGTGGACGGATACAGCATAGATGTCGATGCCCTTCGTCGCTTGGCGCGCGAAATCAAACCCGCTTTGATCACCATTGGCGGCAGTCTCAATCTGTTTCCCCATCCGGTCGCCGAGTTACGCGCGATTGCAGATGAAGTCGAAGCAACGCTGCTGTTCGATGCCGCCCACCAGTGCGGCATCATTGCGGGCGGTGCCTGGCCCAACCCCCTGAATGAAGGGGCTCATCTGATGACCATGAGTACCTATAAAAGTCTCGCTGGTCCTGCTGGCGGATTGATTGTCACGAATGAAGCCGATTTGGCTGAACGACTGGACACTATTGCTTTTCCCGGAATGACTGCCAATTTCGATGCTGCCAAATCAGCAGCACTCGCCCTAACGATGCTTGACTGGAAAGAGCATGGCGCAGCCTATTCCAGGGATATGGTTGAGACTGCCACGGTTTTCGCCAAAGCACTTTCTGCCAAAGATATACCAATTTTTGCGCGCATAAATGGCTTCACAAGATCACATCAGTTTGCCATTGAAGCGGCCCGGTTTGGCGGTGGGCAGACTGCGGCGAAACATATCCGAAAGGCAGGATTTTTGAGCTGCGGCATTGGCCTTCCCATTCCCGCTCTAAACGAGGATATGAATGGCCTCAGGATTGGAACGCCGGAACTTGTCCGCTGGGGAATGGACACATCCGGCATACCTGAACTGGCCCGATTACTGTCCGAAGCTCTCACCACAGAAAACCCCGAAAAACTGGCGCCGGAAGTTCAGGCCTATCGCCAACAGTTTCAGACAATTAAATATGTCCTATAACACGGCCTAGTTTGTCGCCCAGAATTGTCCGTTTTTAAGCCGCTCCCGATAGCCTGCCATAAAGGACTCCAACTGGGCGATTTTGGCAATGGCGGTTGAGCGTTTTCGGAATTCTGTTTCCGATCCGTCAGGATCTTCCGTGATCAGGTCAAACGCGTCTATGTCCGGTGTCCCGACTAGTTTCTTACGGTATTTACCCCGCATAGAGGCGATACCGGCCTGGTCATTTGACAAGCTTCTGGCAACAGCCAGCTGCATCAATCGTTGCCGATCGATCGGTTCGAGTTTTTTAGCCGCTTCTGCCCCACTGTCTTTCATCAGTTTTTCAAGCGACTGAATGACTTTTGCCCAGTTTTTTGATTCCCAATAAATATCGGCCCTTAACAAATCGGCTTTTTCAGACTTGTCATCCAACAATAGCTCCAGTGCCTCATCGTAATTTTCTAAATCGGAATGCGCACGGGCACGAATATGCAACCGTTCCTGCTTAACCCCATCTGGAAGAGCCCGCCACCGGGTCTTCTGAATGATATTCAGGCTTTCCTGTGGTTTTTCATTCCACAGATGGACAACCGCAAGTTTGGTCCCCGTATAGGATTTCTGCTCACCTTTAAGACGGAAATTGACCTGATGATCAAGCAGCTGAGCGGCCTGATCCAGTAAATCCACTTTGATCAGCCGGTCCGCCAGTTTACGGATCATCCGGTCGCCTTTTTTGCCCAAAGGCGTGAGTTCGCGATATTCATAGTAAAGGGCAAGTGCTTTGACCGGCGGTAATTTCTCTGCCCCACCTTCGAGGAAAAGCTGATTGAAAATGTCTGCCATTTCTCGGGCAATATCCCGAGCTTTGGGGTTTTTGGCGAAACTTTTGACAATCTGCCGATAGGTTTGGAGACCTTCGCGCATTTCTCCAATTGCAATATGAAGATCCCCGATCCGTTTCTGGATATCAACCTCCAGATCGTCACCGCGCCAGGCGAATTCCATCTTATGGAGCTGATCGATTGCCTCTTCCGGTGTGATATCTTTCAGCGCCAGTTGGGCATTGGTTTTCGCATATCGTGCCCGAGCCTCAACAGGGCGGTAATCAAGGGCGATGGCCTGATCAAATTTGCTGATGGCCCTGTCCATATCGCCGGACTTCAAAGCAGCGAGACCTTCAAAATACTCCCGCGTGGCCGCGACTTTAGGATCCGTCCCGTCCGTAAGAGACGTTTTGATTCCTTCTATGGCTTTTTGCGCAACCTCAATGTCAAAATCTTCAAGGGCAGCTTCCGCTTCCAGCAATCTGAATTCATTTTGCAACTCTCCTGAATACACGCCGAATGCATCCCGGCCATTTTTGATTTCAACAGAGGCGGTTTTCCAATCTCCCAGACCTGCGGCCACCTTGGCCCGCCAAGGGGCAACTTCGGTCACGCCGGCGAAAACCGGATTAAACAAATCTTGTTTGGCTTCTTCCAAATGGTTCAGACCCAATTTGGAAAGGCCGCGCACCAGCCGGTAAACACCGTCGTCATCGGCCCTGGGATCATCTAGCCGAACCCGTTCCAGAACGGCAAAAGCATCGGCATGATATTTGTGAGCTAGCAAAAACTTTGCCAGCTCCATGCGGGCTCTATTCCGTCCTGCCCTGGGCAGTTTGGCAACCCTTTTTTGCAGGACCTGCTTCTTTTCCCAAAAATCCTTGAGTGGCACTTGTGCCCATTCATCGAGTTTAACCAGTTGCGCTTTGTCTTTTTTTCCTGAGAAACGATCTGTCTGATCACCACTTGCGAACAGATCATCTTTTGAAATCGTGCGCGTCAGTTGAAGACCGCCAGCTGCCGTAATGGAAACACCATTGCGTTCCACTGCCACCTGGACAGATGTGTCCCGGGTCATTAGACCGATCCCCTGCATGGAAGGGAGTACGGTGAACTGCGCAAAAGTCCGGGTTCGCCCCATTCCCCAGCTTGGTGTATGCAAGGGAACAGAAATCAGCTCATCGCCCGCCTGCGGGTCAATGAACGAAACGCGATCTCCATTTTTTACCGCCGGAATAAAAACACGGGCACCGTTTGTAAAAGCAGGTTGTGGCTGAATATCGATGGTATTCTCGATCACCGGCGCCTCTCCCAAACGGAAATCAATCCGCCATTCATTGACAGTTCGCGTTACCGTCGGTGCATATCCTTCCCGCACAGTCAGGGCAGCCACCGTTGCCGTATCATGAGGAACTTGTTTTTTGCGAATGACAAGAAACTTAACCGGTCCAACCAGTTTTTTGAAATCAAGCTTCACCCGCTTGTCAAAGGTCAGCCAGTATTTACCGGACCGCTCAAACAGGGCCATGGCAGCAGGTGACTTCCAGGGGAAAATAAGCCTGACGCCATCCTTCAACTTACCTACTTCCACTGTCAGTGTCTCAGTGGGCGGCGGTGCTACTTCTCGGACAGCGACAGCGGGCTTATCCGCTTCTGGAATGAGAGAAAGAGGCTTTGACGAAGGCTTCTCAGTTGTTTGTTCTGAGGCTACATCCTGGGTCGGCTCAACTTTTTCCTCTCGCGGCGCGGCGACATCCAGAACAGGCTTAGGAGGCGTGATTTTCCGTACTGGTTTCGATACTTTTTTGACAGGCTCGGCGGGTTTTGCTTGCTCGGCCGTCCTAACATCTTTCCTGGCGGGTCCAGGCTTGATATCCACAACAACACTATTGCCGCTGAGAAAGGCCTTGGCCGAGATGGCTGGTTCTGTCGTCACCGTTACTTCGGTTTTCCCGTCTCGAATGGCTGCCTTAATATTTTTAACAAATTTCGGTGGGTCACGGCGAATGCGATCCAGCTGCAAGACGCCTGCCTTGCCAAAGGTCAAAACGACCTGGCCCTCATCAGTTTTTAATTGATAGCCCGTTTTGGAAGGCCAGTCGAAAACCAACCGGCTATAGTCTGCATGCTCCCCGCTTCTGACAGTAATCTTTGAGGCTGCAACCTTTGCTTCCTTCCCCTTAGGGCTCAGATCAAAGGCAATCGCAGTTCCATATCGTGCTGTTTTTAGGACAAATTCCCCTTTTAGCGGAAACCGGACAGCCTTATTCTGTTCGACAAATTTTCCGGCTCCTAGATATCCATCAAGGATACGGGAGGCGATACTGATATCGGCTTCAAACGCTTCAGGAAACCGAACGACCAAATGCCCATCTTCGATTTTGGCGTCAACATTTTGCTTTTTACCCCAATCCATCACCAAGCGGCCATATGTTGGATGCTCACCCGCACGGATGGCAACCTTACCGGCAGCAAGCGCAGTAGCGGACCACACATCCAACAAAGCCGCCGCCCAAACACCGATCAGAATTTTTCCTGCTATCCGGACCATTTTTATTGTTCACCCTCACGGCCATTTGCTTCGCGGATGACAATATCAACCCGACGCGCCAGGGAAAATCTTTTTTCCTCGTCTGGAATATCTGCCAATTCATGATATCGCGAGTCAGCCATACCAAAGGCCAGAATGGGGAAACCATACCCGGCCCGGGTCAAGCTGTCGGCGACTGAAAGCGCACGGGATAGAGACAATCCCCAGTTACTCCGCGAAAGAGACGTTGCATTTGTCATTGGTGTGGGGTCTGTATGACCATAAACTTCCAGTCGGTTTTTGACGTAGCGCAGGCTTTCTCCTAGAAGCCGAACACCGTCAGTGAGTTTTTCCGACACCGTGTTGGCACCGGGGTTAAAATATGTATCCCCGACAAACGAAATAACAAGCCGGTCTTCGGTTTTGAACACTTCAACGTCGCTGAGTTCCTGGCTGGCCCGGATCTTTTCGCCCAGGATATTCTCCAGATATTGTAGGTCAAACGCCCGCTGCTCTGAAAAAACTTCAACGTTTTTCTCTGCCGTGAGTCCTTCATCCCCTGCTTCAGTCTGTTCGTTCAGCCGATATCCCAACGTATTGAGGATATCCTGCCAGCTATCGTCTTTCACCTCGTTCATGGAAAACAAAAGGACAAAAAACGCCAAGAGCAAAGCGAGCAGATCGGCAAGGGACGTTAGCCACATCGTACTATTGCGGCCTTTGTCAGAACGGGCGCTGTATTGAAACTGCATTACTGCCCCCCTTCTTCTTTTCTGAATTGGCTTTGGTGACTGTTACGCGTGTAAAATCTGAAACTGATGTCACTGGTCTGGCCGGATTTCATGCCAATGAAGATATGACGCGCCGGAACGCCCTTTTCCAGGAAGCTATTGATGAGTGCATTGAGGCGCTGGGTTGCCAGACCTGCACCAAAATCCTGCCCTGACGGCAGTCGTTCTCCGGCATCGATCAAGATTTCCATATCCGTCGGGGCGACAGTACTTCGCTTGATCAGGATACGGGCAGCCTCTTCAAACAACTCGTTGCGCGCCTCCCGCAGAGTTGCAATGTCAGAGGCAAAAAGCTGTGTAGCGGGCAAAATGAAACGCAACTCTGTCCCTTCCTTGCTAATCTCGCTTTCAATCAGCGGAATGGCTGTCTCATATACTTTCTTGAGTTCAGCGTGAAAAACTGCAAGCCCCAACTCGTCACCCGTCAGCTTGGTTGCCCGGACTGTTTTCTGCTTCTGTTTGATGCCTTTGAACGCAAAATCGATGCTGCCGATCACCTGTTTCACTTTTTCTTCGGTCGGAGCAGAGATGGAATGAAGATACATGAAGAAAGCGAGCAGCAGAAAATACAGGGAAACATAGATAATCGCTGTACTGCTTCCTGCTCTCTTGGGCTCAATCCCACTTTCCGGAAAATCGTTCATTGCTTACAGACCAACCTCAATCAAAACTTGCGAGCAACGCATCAATATCATCCTGGGAATTTCCGTCTCCATCCAGTTGCGGCCCATTGAGGAGATCTGCATCCGCCCGTTCGTCCTGAGCTTTAGCATCAGCGTAAACATCCACACGGGGTTGATCTGCCCGCACGGGCTTGCCTAGGGAATCCGCCATTTTGTTGACAGTTCCTTCAATATACTGAAGCGTGGAGACCACTTTATTGATCCGTTGTCCAGTAATATCCTGAAAGTTGGAGGCTTCAAAAATCTGCGTGATGATATCGTTGATCTTCTCTTCGTGCTCGCCTCCGACTTCCATACCAATATTGCCAAGCTTCTCTGCCGCATCCAGAAAGACATTTGTGGCCTCTTCCGTAGCCTCGACAATCGCCGTCAGTTCATCTGTTGCAGCAGGGATATGCTGTTCATTAATTTCATGGGGTTGTAGGCCGGAAATCTCCTCTCGGGCCTTTTTGATGTAATCCACCAGTTCCAGAATTTGATTATGAACCTGTATCTCAGGCGCCGTGATGTCCCCTTCAATACTGCTCATCAGGTTTTGAAGCAACCCGGCGACTTCTCCGACTTCTACGGTGTCTCCCTGGCTTTGCCGAATATCGCTGATCCGGTCAGAAAGATGTTGAGAAAAAGCTGATTGATCCATCTTCACACCTGTTGTCCATTATCCCATAGGGGCTACATGCTACCGCTTATTGGTTAACCCCCCGTAAATCTGTCGCTTCGAGCGTCCTTGTCCGCCGGCGTTCAACCCTTCTTCTGATCAAGGGTAGGCAATTGTTTACGGGTCGCCAATTCAACAGTGAGTTTCTTAGCTCGCTCTCCCTCCATCTTACCGAGGATGGCAGCCAGCTTTGACTCTTTCATCAAACCGGTTACATCCAGCAGAACGTCCATATCCAGGCTATTGAAAATCCGCGCGGCATCTTTGGGCTTCATCTTTTCATAAATGGAAACCAAGCTTTTCAGTTTCTTCAATTCCTGCTCGTCATATTTCTTGAGAAGATCCTGAATGGTGGCTTCAATATCCTTGAGCTTGGCGATTTTTTTATCGATCCTTGCTTCGGAAGCCCGCAACAGATTGTCGCGAAGATCCAGTTCTTTGTCGCGCTTATCCAGCATATCCCGGCGCTCAACAAGGCGTTGCAGAACTTCGATTTCACTTTCGCTGAGTTCGGTCACATCGACGCTTCGATTTTCAGACTCTTCTGACGCCTCCTTTTTCTCTTCGGCACCCTCTTCCGGCTGCTTTTCAGCTTCTGCCTTTTCGCCCTCAGCCTCTTTCTCTTGCGCTTGCACTTCCGGTATGGCGAGCGGTGAGAAGACGCTCTGCGCATCTGTCCAGACGGAACCTAATTTCAGTCCAAAAACCAGGATCATGGCAATGACTGTTACAGGGAGTATGCGAAGACTTTTCATCGTTACGGCCTAACTCAACTAACTTGATTTGGTCAGCATTTGCAGAAGCTCGCGTTCAGCTTCCGTGCGAGGCTCCAGCGGGCTCCGCTCTTCGGTTTCAGAAGTTTCATCCATAGCTTCTTCATCACCATAAGTATCGTGGATCTGGTTGGTCTTGGCACCACCGATCCCTTCCTGGAGACGGTCAGCAATCCGACTGCTGGATGCATTGATCAGCTTCAGTTCCTCGATCAGCGGTTTGGCAATCTCCAACTCCCGCTGCAATTCAGTCTGCGCAGACTGCCCGGCATTCTTCAGTTCCTCAATACCAAGGCGGGATCGGACAATCGCCTGATCAAATTCCGTTGCTACTTTATGCAATTCCGCTTGAGCATCTCGCATGACGGAAAGTTTCTTGTTCAGCCTGACGCAGAAAGTGATGGTCGCCACCAGCAAACCAATCAACAACAGATCCAGCAAGAACGGTACAGAGATCATATCCAACATGGTCGTCACCCCAGATATCTCAGCGCTTTATCAACTTTAACGGCGATATTCTGACCGGAGCGACCCATTTTTCCCTGCACCATTCCGATACCACCGCACCGCAACACGACCGGACTCGCCGGACCTGCATTGAGCATAATGGTATCCCCCACATCCAAAGCCAGAATTTCATTCAGTGAGAGTTCCTGCTCATCCAGAACCGCCAGAATATCGACATCCGTCGCCCATAACTCTGTCGCCAGATGGTTTTCCCAGATACTGTCCCGGCCAAACTTTTCACCCATGAACATTTGCAGCAACAGTTCTCGTACCGGCTCCAAGGTCGCGTAGGGCAACAGCATTTCAAGGCGCCCGCCCCGATCCTCCATATCAATCCGGAGTTTGATCAGAATGGCCGCATTGGCAGGTCTGGCGATGGTTGCAAACCTGGGGTTTGTCTCAACCCGTTCCTGGTTAAAATTCACAGGGCTGAGAGGTTCAAACGCAGCCGACATATCGGCCAGAATGACACTGACCATCCGCTCCACAAGATTGCGTTCAATCGTCGTATAAGGCCGTCCTTCAATCCGCATGGCCGCCGTTCCCCGGCGCCCGCCAAGCAACACGTCCACGATCGAATAGATCAGTGAACTATCGACCATGATCAAGCCATAGTTATCCCACTCTTCTGCCCGGAAAACACTCAGGATTGCCGGTAGAGGGATTGAATTCAGATAATCACCAAAACGAATGGATGTAATATTATCAAGGCTCACTTCAACATTGTCTGAGGTGAAGTTACGCAAAGACACCGTCATCATACGAACCAGTCGGTCAAAGACAACTTCCAGCATGGGAAGACGTTCATAATTGACCAATGCGGAATTGATAATGGCCCGGATACCGGATTTCTCTCCGGATCCGTCCCCGTCCATATCAAAGCCCAGAAGACTGTCAATTTCATCCTGGTTCAGAACTCTGGCTGACTGACCACTTGCGGCTTCATTGATACTGGCACCACCTGGTGCCTCTTCCTCGCCGCCGCCCATGGCAGCAGCCATGTCATCATCACCGCCCATGGCAGCAGCCATGTCATCGTCACCGCCCATGGCAGCGGCCATATCCATCTCGTCATCTCCGCCATCCATACCTTCCATGGCGGCGGCCATGTCCATCTCTCCGTCTTCGTCGGCTGCCATGGCGGCAGCCATATCCATTTCTTCTTCTTCGTCAGCCATTACTCATAACACCTGTTACTGAACCAGCATTTCTTTAAACAACACATCTTTCACCTGGATCGGTTTGATCGAGCTGTTTATGCGGTAAAGAAGTTCTTCTTTTAATCGATAGATCCCTGCGGATCCTCTCAAATCCTCTTTACGCAATTCGCGTAGATAGATTTGAAAATTGTCCATGACCCGAGGCATCAGCTTTTCAAGTTCTGGCAAGACTGTTTCATCATCCAGTTCGAGAGCCACCCCGAGTTTGAGAAAGCTCGTATCCGTTCCAGTTGTACTCAGGTTAACCAGCAGTTCAGGCAAGTCATAAAAGACAACAACTTTTTCCTTCTCCGGTTCTTCTTCCACAACTTCTTCTTCAGGAGGAGGTTCGCTGTCAAAAACACCCGCAAGGTAAGCTCCAGCCCCACCGCCAACAAGCAATAGGATCGGCAGGACAATAAACAGAATAAGGGCTTTGCCACTCAGGCCCTTCTTCTTGACCTTCTCGGCGCCTTCCTCGTCACCTTCTGCTGGTGCTTCAGTATCTTCAGCCATGAATTAATCAACCTTTTGACAACCGCGCGGATCTTGATCCTCACAACATAGTTAAGTTTGGTTAACAAGAAGTTGCCAAGTTCAATTTTCCGGACATATTTTTTAACTTTTAGGATCGCGTCACTGTCCCTGTCACTCGGCAGTGCCCCTGAACCCGGAAAATTATTCCCTGCCGCCCGAATATTCCTACCAAAATTGACACCCACCTTCAGTAAAAATCCGACAACTCTTTGAAAAACATAACATTATTTCTTGGCATGACTTGTGCTTAGTAAAGGCAAACGGAATTTTGCCAGAAGGGCGGAGTAGAAAATGGAAAATGCAATCTACATCGGATTGTCCCAACAGATGGCGCTAAAACGGCGCATGGACATTACTGCGAATAACATTGCAAATGTAAACACAACGGCTTTTAAAGGTGTCCAGCCTCTGTTTGAAGAGTTTCTCGTCGACAAGCCTTCAACCCCCAAATTGTCCTATGTTCAGGATTATGGTGTCTATCACGACAACACTGAAGGGGCTATTCAACGGACGGATCGGCCGCTGGATTTTGCTATTTCCGGTGATGGTTATTTTTCAATCGAAACAGACGCCGGCACCCGATACAGCCGCAATGGTAACTTCAAACTGGATGCAGACGGAACGATCGTCACCCAGAGCGGAGACATCCTGCTTGATGAAACCGGCTCCCCCATCCGCTTGAACCAGAACAATACCGATATTGAACTCGCCCCGGATGGCACATTGACGATCGGCGAAGGTCAGATCCAGAAACTGGAAATTGTCTATTTTGAAAATGAACAGCTGCTCAAACAACAGGGCGACGGATACTATAACGCCGGTGAAAACGAGGCGCTACAATCCGAAACAGCGCGCGTGTTGCAAGGCAGCCTGGAGAAATCCAACGTCGAGCCAATTTTAGAAATGACGTCCATGGTGGACATTCTGCGCTCTTATCAAGCCGCCCAGAAACTTCTGGATGCCGAGCATGATATGCAGATGAAAGCAATCGAAGAACTTCCAGCGATCCAGTAAGAGAGGAATTATTGTAATGCGTGCACTCGGAACAGCCTCTACAGGAATGATGGCCCAGCAGCTTAATGTTGACGTGATTTCAAATAACATCGCCAACATGACCACAACTGGTTTCAAGCGCCAGCGGGCCGAATTTCAGGATCTGCTTTATCAGGATATGCGGCGCGCCGGTGCTGCTTCATCCGATGCCGGAACCATTGTTCCCTCTGGCATTCAGATTGGTGTTGGTGTGAAAACAGCTTCCGTCTATCGGATCACCGATCAAGGGGGGCTGGAAATGACAGAAAATACTTATGATATTGCTATTCAGGGTGAAGGATACTTCCGGGTTCTGCTGCCAAGCGGCGAAGAAGCCTATACCCGCGCAGGCTCTTTTCAAGTCAGCCCAACCGGTGAAATTGTAACACAGGATGGCTTTACTGTTATTCCCAGCATTACTGTCCCGCAGGATGCCATTGACGTCACGATCAATCCAAGCGGCGAAGTCCAGGTCAAACTGGATGGTCAGATCGATCTTCAGACGGTCGGTCAGCTGGATCTGGCAATTTTCTTCAATGAAGCCGGCATGCAGCCGCTGGGCGACAATCTTTATGCAGAGAGCCCTGCGTCAGGTGCGCCGAGCATTGGTGTTCCAGGGTCTGTCGGATATGGCACGATCCGCCAAGGGTATCTGGAAACATCCAACGTGAATTCCGTCAGCGAGATCACGGCCCTCATCAGTGCGCAGCGGGCGTATGAGATGAATTCCAAAGTGATCACAACAGCCGATGAAATGATGTCTGTGACCAATCAGCTCCGTTAATAATCGGTAACTCTTGAACATTGAGAGGACAGGATATGAAATATCTGACTTTTACACTCACACTTCTTATCGCCCTGGCGGCAAATTCTGCCTCCTTGCATGCAGAACCGGTGACCTTGAAATCTGCCATCACTGTTCAAAACGATCAAGTGACCTTTGGTGATGTTTTCAATGGCGTCCAGGAAAAAAGGGATTACGTCATCGCGACCTCCCCTGCGCCTGGGAAAAAAATGGTGTTTAAAGCCTCATCTTTGGCCTTTGTCGCGAAAAAGCATGGCCTGGACTGGCAGCCGACCCGCGCCATCCAACGCGTCACTGTCAATCGGTCCGGGGTCCGCATTTCGGAACAACAGATCCTCGACGAATTGCACTTTGCTCTGGAAACCGAATTGCAGTCAGATCAGTTCGAAATTTCCCTGTTCACACAGCACCCCAACATTCAAGTCTCTCTGGAGGAAGAGCCAACGATTGCCGTCGAAAGCCTTTCTTATAGTAAAAACGGCAGCAATTTTGTGGCAGTTCTCGCGGCTCCGGCAAATTCAGTCAATGCCCGTCAATATAAGCTGACTGGAAAGTTACACCGCCAACGCCTTATCCCGGTTATCGCCCGGATGATGCAGCCCGGTGAGAAAATCCTTGAAAAAGACCTGGACTACAAACTGGTTCGGATCAGCAAAATCGGCCGCAATACACTAACGGATGCCAACGATATCATTGGCAAAAGCCCGCGCCGCGCCATTCGCCCTGGGGCTCGTCTCACACTGAACAATCTCGGTGATCCTGTCACAATTCCCAAAGGCAAAATTGTCTCAGTTCTCTTTAAAAAAGGCGGTATCAGCCTGGCCGTGACTGGCCGCGCCCTGGAACCTGGCGCCGAGGGTGACATTATCAATGTAGAGAATGTCGCAAGCCGTAAAGTTATTCAGGCGCAAATCCTGAATGCCGACGAAGTTCGTATCATCATAGCCGGGCACCGCCTGGCCAACCTGCAATAGTAATTGATGGAGATTAGAACATGACCCATACAATCCTCCCTTCCCTGACACGAGCAGTCTTGCTGCTTATTGCATTGATTGGCCTCTCCGGTTGTAACGCCTATAGCAGAATTGCATCCATCGGAGCTGAGCCTCCTTTATCAAATATCGAAAACCCAGTTGCCAACAGGGACTATCAACCTGTCTCTCTACCGATGCCGCGGCCGGAACCAGTTATCCAACAAGCGAATTCCTTATGGCGCCCAGGATCCCGCGCTTTCTTCAAGGATCAGCGGGCGAACCGCATTGGCGATATTCTGACCGTGTCTGTTGAAATCTCGGATAGGGCCAAACTATCGAACAAAACAACGACTACCAGAGACTCCTCAGAAACAGCAAACGCAACAAGCCTCTTGGGATTGGAAAGCCAGCTTGCGGCAATCCTTCCAGAGGCGGTCAACCCGGCCTCTCTCGCGGACCTTGGCAGCGCCCATTCCGTCACAGGAAGCGGCCAGGTGGATCGGGATGAAACCATTGAAATGGAAATCGCCGCCATCGTTACGCAAATCCTGCCGAACGGTAACATGGTCATTTCCGGCCGTCAGGAAGTTCGCGTGAATTTTGAAAGTCGTGATCTATACGTCACCGGTGTGGTTCGTCCGGAAGACATTTCCTCCAGTAACACAATCGAGAGCTCAAAAATTGCAGAAGCAAGAGTTGCGTATGGTGGTCGCGGTCATTTGACAGATGTTCAGCAGGCACGCTACGGGCAGCAGCTGTTTGACATCGTCTTCCCGTTCTAATCCAGTATTCTCTCTTCAGTCGTGACGTTCCGAATATTTTGCCAGTAAATCGAGCGTCGCGGCCAGAGAAGCATCATCAATATCAAGATGTGTGACCCAACGAAGGCGTTTCGATGTTCCAGACACGCCAATTCCATTTTCCCTTAGAAAGGCCGTAAAATCTTCCGCAATAGAAGGATCAACATCACAAAAAACCATATTCGTTTGCACCGTCTCAGGCACTACTCCCGGTATTTGAGACAACATCTCCGCCAGTTTCTTTGCGCGAAGGTGATCCTCTGAAAGCCTCGCAACGTTATTTTGCAAGGCATATAAACCAGCCGCTGCCAGAATACCGGCTTGCCGCATACCACCGCCCAGTAATTGCCTGTATCTGCGGGCCTTTTCGATCCTCTTCCGTGACCCGACTAAAAGCGAACCGGCAGGCGTACCAAGCCCTTTTGACAGACAAAAGCTGATAGTGCCGAAATACTGCGCAATTTCTGAAACCCTAATGTCAAGAGCGCAGGCTGCATTGAACACCCGGGCACCATCTAAATGAAGGCCTACTTCATGCTGACGCGCAAGAGCCGCTATTCTGGCCAGATAGTCTAATGGAAGTACCTGCCCATTCATCGTATTTTCCAGGGCGATCATACGAACCGGTGCCACCAGAATGGAAGCTGGTAAAATTGCGGCTTGTATATCTTCGGGCTTCAACAGGCCATCCGCCTGATTGAGAACGACCTGTGGCTGTACACTCGCAACCATAGACGCACCGCCCAGTTCGGACAAATAGCTATGAGACCGATGCCCGACAATATACGCATCGCCTCGGGTACAATGCGTCATGACGGCGATCAGGTTTGACTGTGTGCCAGATGGTGTAAAAAGCGCGGCCTCCTTACCAAACATTTCTGCAACGCGGATTTCGAGTTCACACACAGTTGGATCATCATGGTAATAGTCATCCCCCACTCGCGCTTGCGCCATGACCTCGCGCATCATTGATGTCGGGCGGGTGACGGTATCGCTTCGAAAATCCAACCGGGGAGCTTCAGTATAACGCATATTACGGACCTCTTTTAAATCAAGTTGTCCCTTTAGCCTGCCTCAACTCTCTTGAAATAGGGGGGCGAAGTTTGCATAATATTGCAATAATCAAGCAATTAAACGCAATTTTTGAGCATATATCATGGACCGTATTGACCGAAAAATTCTGGACTATCTTCAGAAGGACGCTTCTATCGCAAACAACGACCTTGCAGATCGTGTCGGCCTGTCCCCATCAAGCTGTCTGAGGCGGATCCGTCGCCTTAGAGCCAATGGGATCATAACAAAAACGATTGTGTTAACAGATCCGGAAAAGATGGGTCGTAATGTGAAAGCAATTGTGACAGTCAAACTTGCGGATCATAGTATCTCGGCACGCAAAGACTGGCTGTCGCTGTTGGGCAATGAACGGGCTGTCTCTCAGGTTTACAGTGTCTCTGGTGAGACGGATGTCGTCATTATACTAACACTGATGCATATGCGGGAATTCCAGGAGATCAGCCAACACCTGTTTTCTGACAACAAAAACGTTATTCAATTTCAGTCGCTGTTCGTGCTAGAGGAATGTAAATTCAACTTGGCACTCTGACTGAAGAATGCTTTGCTCCCGACCACTCTCATATCGAAAGAGCTTACCCCCAAGATCATTTTTTTTGTTGCTCTCGCTGAAACTGCATCATAATTAGGTCATCACATAGAAATTGACGCGAGCTTCTCATGAACCCTTATTCAGAATTTTCCACCTCTCTTGGTCAGGATGTTAAGGTTGCCGCCAACCCGGAAGAAGCGCCACTCGATGCTGTCCCCAATCCACAAGCGGGAGAAAATGCGGTTGTACGCTTCACCTGTCCCGAATTTACATCCATTTGCCCGGTAACAGGACAACCGGATTTCGGACATCTTGTTGTTGACTATGTCCCGGATCAGTCTCTGGTTGAATCCAAGTCGCTCAAGCTTTTCCTGCAAAGCTTCAGAAATCACGGAGCTTTTCACGAAGACTGTACGATTTATGTTGGCAAAAGAATTGTCGAAGCAACCAAACCGATTTGGCTGAGGATCGGTGGATACTGGTATCCGCGCGGAGGGATTCCGATTGATATTTTCTGGCAGACAGGTGCACCGCCAAAAGACCTGTGGCTCCCGGATCAAGGCGTATCACCTTATCGTGGACGAGGGTAAAAAAGCTATTGCGAAGAAAGTTTCTCGATCACAAATCGGGCCCGTTGCTTGATTGAGGCTTTTGGCAACATTTGAATATCATACCTGAGAAAGCGAAACGCGATTTCCAACCGCTTAAACTCGTCTGTCGCCTCGGCTAAGCTATGCTGACGCACGCTGTCAGTTTGATAGATTTCAGGCCAAGGCGGAGCCATGAACACCTGGTCAGCGCAGGCTTTGAGTTTATTCATATTTTGGCTCAGGGATATTCCCGCAGCATGTTGAAGGGCAACAGCAGCATCAGGCAGCCCTCTGTCAAAGAATACTATTCCCGAATGATGGCTGACTGACTGTAAATCGGCTTCAGACATTTCAAAAGCTTGGTGAGCGAATGCTGCCATATCGATCCACGGCAACGCTCTGCCACCGGCCTTCAATTCTTCCGCGACAACGCGGCGGCCCGGCTCTTCAACGGTAACATGTCCAAGTCGTCCAAGCTCGGCAATCAGAGCTGACTTACCGCCGCCCGAACAGCCAGAAATTAAAACAAATTGTCTCATAGGGAAATATGGTGAAAGCGCAGACACGGTGTTACCTGCGCTTTCTTCATGTCAAGTATCTGGAATCAGTCGTCCCGATATACTTTTTCACGACGTTCATGCCGTTCCTGAGCCTCCAGACTCAAGGTCGCGACAGGACGCGCTTCCAGACGCTTCAGGGCAATCGGCTCACCCGTTTCATCGCAATATCCATAGGCTCCCTCGTCAATCCGGCGGAGGGCCGCATCGATCTTGCCGATCAATTTACGCTGACGATCCCGTGTCCTGAGCTCAAGGGCTCGCTCGGATTCAGTTGAGGCCCGATCCGCAATATCCGGCTCTTTCACCGTTTCTTCCTGCAGATTGGCAATCGTCTGATTGGCGTCTTCCAAAATTTCTGCCCGCCATTTTTGCAATTTCTTGCGAAAATACTCCTGTTGACGAGGGTTCATAAACGGCTCGTCTTCAGTGGGCTTGTAATCTTCTGATATATGAACATTCATTACGCTACTCCAGATGGCGTACTAAAATTCAACGGCGTGATTATAGAAACGCATTATAAGCGCTGCAACACTACTTTGAGCCCATTATAATGCAAAATTATTTATAAAATATATGACGAAGATACGATTTTATCGGATAACCTCGTGTCAATGCCCCAGTTTTGCAAGCTCGACGGCAGCCCGAACTTCAATTTCCTGGACGATTTCCGCGAGCCGAGGGTCGGCAGAGTTCACATCATATGAGGCAAGTGTCTGTTTCAATTGCTTTAATCTCTCAACAGGAATAGAGCCAACAAGCAAGCCGTGGCGAATTTCTTCAAGCCTGTCCAGAAGATCTTGCCCCTTGGTCAGTGCCTTTTTATTGCTGCTGACCGAATCATCGACGCCCTGCAAGGCAACGATGGCATCAATGGAAGCAATCGGCGATGACGACGCGACATTACTGGTAGCTACCGTTTCCGCAGCCTCTCCCGGGACGGTAAATTTCTCGCCGGATTTCGAAGCAGACTTGCCGCTTCTGGATTTCTGTGTCGATCCAACGCGACCTGGTCCGGAGACTCGCATATTCGATCCTGTAACAGTTTGTATTTACTCTGTTTTAGGTATCCCGGCCCCGTTTGGCAAGTTTTTCCGCTTCAACTGACTGTGTAAATTACCACCCTGCTCGGCATTTTCTTCCCAGCAGGCTTTCCCCGCTCTCAGCATTTCATAAAAAATTCAAACTTTTCAATACCTTAACTTTTCTTCCAATTGGCATGTTTCTCGCATGATACTGTTACATAAATATTCTTCTGCCCTTCATTGGTCAGGATCCGATAACGGAAAAGATGAACGATGTTAAAAACAGTTTATATAATTGCAAAGCAATCTCTTGTCGGGCAGCGCCTGCCCTCCTTCTTTTTTGCCTGCCTTTTTGCCGCGACTTTGTTTGCGACGGATGCCGGCAGCGCATCGCGGGTCAAAGATATCGCCGAATTCGAAGGCATTCGCGAGAATATTCTTGTTGGCTATGGGCTGGTTGTCGGCCTAAATGGAACAGGGGACTCTCTGACCAACTCCCCGTTCACCCAACAAAGCCTGGAAGCAATGCTGGAAAGGCTTGGTGTTAATACGCGGGGCGCCAATACAAAAACCGACAATGTCGCCGCTGTGGTTGTAACGGCTACTCTTCCTCCTTTCTCGCGCCAGGGCACAAGCATTGATGTCGCCATCAGTTCTATCGGTGACGCTGACAGTCTCCTTGGTGGCACTCTTGTTGTAACACCGCTCATGGCCGCCGATGGTGAAGTCTATGCTGTCGCTCAAGGTTCAATTACAGTCGCAGGATTTTCAGCTCAGGGAGATGCCGGTTCTATCACCAAAGGGGTTCCCACAGCTGGTCGTATCGCAAACGGTGCGATAATTGAAAGAGAACTGGGCTTCGACATGGCGTCACTAACGAGCCTTCGTATTTCCCTGCGTAATCCGGATTTCACAACATCTCGCCGGGTTGCCCGGGCCATTAACAAATATATCGGCAATAAAGTCGCGAAGCCTACCGATCCTTCCACGGTCGTTCTGAATTTGAGCGGTAGTAACCGCGATGATATGGTCGACCTGCTAACTGACATTGAGCAGCTAATGGTCGAACCTGATCAGATTGCCAGAGTGGTCATCGATGAACAGTCCGGCATCATTGTGATCGGTAAAGAGGTCAAGGTGGATACCGTCGCCATTGCACAGGGAAATCTGACCGTCAAAATTACGGAAACACCGCAAGTCTCTCAACCGGGGCCCTTCGCTCAGGCCGGCAATACCGAAGTGGTGCCGCGCACAGAAATCGAAGTAACAGAGGATGGCGACAAAAAGCTGGTCGTCCTCAATTCAGGTGTTCGCTTGCAAGAGCTTGTCGACGGTCTCAATGCGCTCGGTATCGGCCCGCGCGACATGATTTCCATTCTACAAGCCATCAAAGCTGCAGGTGCTCTGCAAGCAGAAATCGAGCTTATGTAATGACCAACATTCAACATCAATCCTCCAGTCCGCTGCAAACCAGCAATGCGCCCGGCCCACAAACAAAGACGGAGCGCAGGGCAGAAGCCGCTGCCCAGGAATTTGAAGCTTTTTTTCTCAGTCAAATCCTCAACAATATGTCAGCGGGAATTCAGACCGATGAAACTTTTGGTGGCGGGGAATCCGAGAAAATATTTCGGTCCATGCTCAATGATGAGTATGCAACGTCCATGAGCCGGCAAGGCGGCGTTGGTATCGCGGATACCGTTTATAGAGAAATCCTAGCTCTTCAGGAGATTTAATGATGTCTTATGCAGAAAAGAATACGCCAACCCTTCTGACACCGGTGCAGCTTTCTGAAAAGATTGAGCGTCTTTGTCAAATTCTGGAATTTGAAAATGAAATGATGAAGCTGGAAAATCCAGCCGCCATGATGGAACATCAGTCCGAGAAATCGCGATTGGTCGCGGTCTATAACCAGCAGATGACGCTTATTAAAACCAATCCTGAACGCTATAAAAACTTCCCGAAGGCTGATGTAGACAGGTTGAAGGCAACAAGCGAACTCTTTTATGAAGCCCTGGACACACATTTCAGAAAACTATCCACGGTCAAAACCGTAACAGAGGGCTTGGTGAAAGCTGTTGCAGATGAAGTGGCCAAGAAAAAAGGACCGCCACCGACATATACGGCTGGCGCTTCCATGGCAAAAAGTGTCTCATCACAAAATAACAGAACCCTGGGCGGTGCAATCGCACTCAATCAGGTCGTCTGAAAAGCTTGGAGAAAGCTTACAGATAGAGAGGGATAGCAACACTGAAAACAGGAACGAGCTGTCCCTGTCTTCAGGCTTTGCTATCGACGGCCAGACCTTCGAGGTCCCGGTAATAGGCCACGCGCTTCAACACATAGTCGCCCGGAAACTGCTTCATCACTTCGCCAGTGTCGGAATTGACAAGGCGATAGACAAAACGTCCGCTGTCGTGATCTCGATCTATCGAAAAGCGACTAGATGGAACTTCTTCATCTTCGAAGAAAGCGCCTATTGCCTGTTCGGCACGACGCACAGGGTCATCAATCTGTAGGGCGGAATCAGTCTCTTTTGAGGCAATTCCTTCCGCAGCGCCAGCAACTCCTTTTGGAGCTTGGGCCTGGGGTTCAGATCTTTGATCCGGTATTCCTAAGCCTACTTTCGAAATCGGGGTTACGTCCATATCGCAACTCCTTTCCCTAAGTTAGTCGGCAATGATCATATCCTGAAAAGTGTTACTAATTCGTTAACGTCCAAATTCACTGGCAATCCATAACATCGGTAACCACAGACGAATGCCTGAATAGCGGGCACAGAATTCGGCTCAGGATTTTCTCATCACTGGAGATACGCAATTCTCACGCCAATCATCCAATTTTTCCACGAATCTTGATTTTCTGCTATTTTTACGTTCAACAGTACTCAAAAGAAATGCTCATGCGCTCGGCAATTTTTGCCGCACTGAGAAAATATTGCCGGGTATCCGGCAATATTTTCCTACCAAATAAGATAGATTTTGGTTGGTCAGGCTCGTCAGTGCGAGCTCAGGAAGTTCCGTATTGAATATAATCTGTCCAGATCCGCTCGATCTGACGCAGAGATTTACGGGTATTTTCCAGGTCTGGCGATGGATTGGCTCTTGCGAGCATCTGAGATTGTTTTTCTTCAGACTGAGTGATTTTCGAGACCAGATCCAACCCCTTCTCGGAAAGCCGGATCATGGTTGCCCGGCGATCCCGTTCTGATTTCTCCTGAACGAGGTACCCCATTTCAACCAGTTTCTTCAAATTATAAGAAGCATTAGATCCTTGATAGTACCCGCGAGACATCAATTCGCGAACATTAATCTCTTCATCCCCGATATTGGCCAGCAACAATGCCTGAACGGCATTTATATCCGTGACCTCCAACAACGTGAGTTCTGTCCGCAAGACATCCAGAAAGCGGCGGTGCAATCGCTCAATCAATCTGGTTAGTTCGTGATAATCTTCAGTCACAAGATCCCCTTTTGGCGGCATCGCCACCTCTTTCACTTGGAGTTTTCAACTTTTCAGCCTGTTAATCTGGCCAAACAAAATTAAAGAATTGTAAAGCCGATCAAATTCTTGCAAATCAGGCGCAATTTCATTTACGCGCCTTCGATCTCACAAAATTCTCCCTAAAGGGGAAAAATCCTTAGAAGGGAAATGTGTTTTTTTCCGGGCAGTCCTTCAGCGTCTGTATTTTTGATCTGAAATTCAACATCTGGTAGCCCAAAAAAGAGAAGCATACAAAACCCATGAAAAGCGCTCGTTTTTCAACCTGATGCACTCAGACAATTTCGCCAAAAAAAAGGAATTTTTGTCAAATTACTGTGACATTTTAGCAAAATGTTCATGAGAAGTTTACAAAAATTAACAATACTATTGATTTTATGTGATCAAACTGGAGAAATTGATTCTACGGGAAAAGCGAGGATCTGTGGGATTCGGGATCACGTTGTTCTTAGTTGAGTGGTATGATTCGGACAAAAAACTCCTTGAGATCCGAAATCATATTCGAAAAACAGGTACGTTGTATGGCCCAGAGTATAGAAGGTGAACTTGACCGGTTGATGGTCCTATCCCGCGACAGCAGTAAAGCTGCGCGCAGACGCCTTTTTGAGAATATGAGCGGCCTTTTCCTTGCCAAGGAAGACCATCTCAATGAACAGGAACGCGCGCATATTTCGGATATTCTTTCCAAACTCGTCAGCGAAGTCGAAACCTCTGTCCGCCGTACGTTGTCGGAAAGACTGGCCGCCTCCGGTAAAGTCCCACATGAGCTGGTAAAATTGCTGGCCAATGACAGTATTGAGGTCGCCCGCCCTCTTCTCTTTCAAAGCCGTGTTCTCATGGAGCCGGACTTGATGGAGATCATCGAAAGCCGCAGCAAAGAACATTTGCTTGTCGTTGCAGAGCGTAACGATATCAACATTCATCTCAGTGACTTGCTTATCGAGTTTGGTGATGAGGATGTTATTGAAGGCTTGATTAAAAACGGAGATGCAGAAATCTCTCGGGAAGCGATGGCTTTCCTTGTTGAAGAGTCCAAGCGGATCGACCGTTTTCAGGAACCCCTTCTTATTCGGCAGGATTTGCCAGGAGAGCTTGCTCACAAAATGTTCTGGTGGGTATCGGCGGCCTTGAGGCGCTATATAATCGATCATTTCGAGGTCGATGAGTATTTCCTTGATCAGCATATATCTGGAGCAACGGAAGATTACCATAATGAACCTGCTGCAACAGCGTTTGGCGAAACTCATGCAGACAGGCTCGTAGCACAGCTTGCGGCCAAAAATGAACTGACCGAAAGGTTTCTAATTCAGTCCCTGAAAGGCCGACAAATCAGACTGTTTGTCTCTGGCCTTTCGCTTAAATCCGGGCTGGACACACCAAAGATTAACCGCTTCCTGCATGAAAGAAACGCCGAAGCGATGGCCGTCACATGCAGGGCTCTCGAGTTTGACCGCAATAGTTTTTCTGCGGTTTTCCTCCTGACCCGGAGGGAGAAAGACGGCGCTGAAGGTAAACAATCCAGCAGCCCTGAAGAAATTGAAGCTGTCATGCAATTTTATGATCAGCTCACACCGGGCAAGGCAAGAAAAGTACTAGAGCATTGGAAACTGGCGACCGGATATTCAGAAGCAATTGAGCAGCTGGATCACAAGCTGGATGACCAACGCGTCTATCTGTAACCCGCAAGGGAATATGTAGAAACAATGTGCAGAATGCATATTGGGGGAATAGATGACTGAAACGTCACAGGGAAGTGTTGTCTCACTGCGTTCCGAAAATGATCGGACCAATAAAGCCACGACTTCTACGCTGCAAAACATTGTCAGCAGGGACTTCTTTGATGCCATTTTTGAGCAGGCACAGCCTATGTATATGGCCAGGCCAGATGGTACCGTTCTATATGTTAATTCAGGATATGCCAATCTGTTCAGCCCGTCTGCAAGCGCACGGGCTACAGACCGTATTTTCTCAAACCTTCACGCTGACCATCTGGACATTATCCGGCGCATTGCCAGGAATCAGATAACTGAAACGAAGCAAGTCTCAGTCGAAGGTGGTCAGGGCACCGAATATTTCCTCTCTCGGCATTTTCCAGTCTTTGACAAGAAAAACGCCTTCATTGCCATTTGCGGGACCTTCATTAACTCGACTCGCCAAGTCAATGCCGAAACGAAGCTCAGGCTTGAAAAAAGACGCTTCCTGGATATCACTCGGGCGGCCTCTGACTGGATATGGGAAACCGATGCTGAAGGGTATCTAAAATACGTGTCGGATCGGGTTGTCCAAGCGGTTGGTCTTCCCCCGGTTCTCCTTAAAGGGAAATTACTGACAGATCTCGGCACCTTCATGATCGATACAAATGGCGCGAGCAAAGCCGAAAGCGCCATTGCAAAACATATTCCCTTTCGCTCCGTTCCCATGACTATTCAGGGAACAGATGGCGCCCAAAAAATCTTTAACATAAGCGGTGTTCCTGTTTTCAACGAACGTGGCCGCTTCACTGGTTACCGCGGTACCAGCGATGATATTACTGCCAGACTTGCCGCTGAAGATGAAGCCTCCTCTTCACGATCGGATCTTGAGAAAGCAATTGGCGAAATCACCCGCAAGAACCTGCAACTGGAAATGACGGCGAAAAAAGCCGTTGCAGCGGCGCGAGCCAAAGATGAATTTCTGGCAACCATGAGCCATGAATTACGGACTCCACTGAATGCCATCATCGGTTTTGCAGAAGTCATGGGCATGGAAACATTTGGCCCTTTGAGTGAAAAGTACAAAGAATATGTCGGAGATATCCTGAATTCGGGGCAGCATTTGCTGAGCCTGATCGAAGATATTCTTGATATTGCACGCATTGAAAGTGATAAAATCCCGGTTGATATCGCCAAAACATCTTTGAAAGAAATGGTAGACGACGCCATCATTCTGGTTCAGAGGCGAGCTGAAGACAAAGATATCGATATTCATAAAGTCAGAATTGATCAGGATTTCGATTTACGCGTTGATCCAACCCGTTGTTTGCAAATTATTGTCAATATTCTGGGGAATGCAGTCAAGTTCACACCGCCGGAAGGCCAGATCGGTATTGAAACCTTCGTTAAGCAGGAAGATATTTATCTGACAATCTGGGACACCGGCCCGGGCATTGCTGAATCCGAACAAGAGCGGATTTTCGAAGCATTCAAGCAAGCTCATAACGGAATCTATAGTCGAGGGGAGGACGGGGTTGGTCTCGGGCTGACATTGTCCCTGAAACTGGCCAAATTAATGGATGGGGACATCACGGTTGAGAGTGAACCCGGTCAAGGAAGTCGCTTCACGGTGCGGTTACCGCTCATGCTGTGACGCTCGTTACCAATATAATTTATTTCAGCTATACTACCGTAAATTTATATTTTTTTAACAATCGAAATACACTATTGCCTAGTTAATTGTAGTTCTCAAGTAGGTAGGCAATAGTGAGCTCAGACGGACAGCATAACATAAATCAGATCCTGAGTTTGGTTGAGTTGGCCGAGGATAAGTCTCCTACGCAGCGTAAATTCCTTTATGAAAAGATCGGTGATTTCCTTGTTGAAGAGGAAGCTGAATTTTCGGGCGCTGAGCGAGAATTGATGGCCGATATTCTCTGTAGGATCACTTCTGATGTAGAGAAATCCGTTCGTGCAAAATTTTCTAAAAACATATCTAAAAACAATGCGGTACCATACGATCTTGCTATTTTTCTAGCCAATGACGATATAGAAATTGCACTGCCTATTTTAAAAGATTGTGGTATTTTGATTGAAGAAGATCTCGTCCAAGTTATTCGGACAAGATCGGCTCAGCACCAGTTGGCAATTGCGGCCCGGCAGGATATCAGCGAAGAAGTGTCAAAGGCCCTGTGTGAGACTGATAATGAAGAAGTCTGCGTCAGCTTGATCTGCAACCATACAGCTGCAATCCCAGATTCTCTGTTAGAATTTTTAGGCAATAAGTCGGAAACTATTATTGCTTATCAGAAACCCTTGCTGGATCGCCCCTTCCTTCCTCCGCATATCGCCCAAAAAATGTATCACTGGGTTTCTGTTGCATTGAGAGTCTACATTACTGAGCAATTTGATATAGATCCAGCATTACTGGAATTGGACAGCCATACAAAAAAAGAAGTCATCCAGTCCATTTCCGAGGAGATGGATCCCTCGTCAAGATTGGTGGACAAACTCTTTTCAGCGGGAGAACTCTCCAACGGATTTCTTCTCAAATCCCTGAGGCAGGGCGAGATTGACCTTTTTGAGTTATCTTTCGCCAAGCTTCTGAATACTCGGCGCGGAACAGTGCAGAAAATCCTTTATTCGAAAGATCCCCAGCTTCTGGCCGTTGCCTGCCGGGTTCTTGGTCTGGATCCGGTGGTTTTTTCAACCATTCTGGAGCTTACCTTCTCCACCAATCATGAAGATGTATCGCTCACCTCCGGGCAAAAAGAGGAAGTTACGGGTTTTTACGGTCTCTTGAAGTTAGATGCTGCCAAACGGGCGCTCGACAACCCGATGTTTATCAATGGTGACATCAAATACTACCAGACGAACTAGGATTCAGGCCAAAAACTCTCAAATACTACTTCCTGCCAGTGACGCAATATATATGAGTTTTTGGCTTAATTTGACGATCTGTGATCGTGCGCGCTGCGCCGGCCTTGCAAAAGCAAAATTTAGATATACTCTGTAAGATGTTGGTTTGCTGACAATCGTCAGTTTTATATCTGATTTTGGAAGAATGCCGTGATTGATCCCTTTGGCAGAGCCGTTACATATTTGCGGGTATCCGTAACCGACCGATGTGATTTCCGCTGCAAATATTGCATGGCGGAAAACATGACCTTTCTGCCTAAAAAAGATGTTCTAAGCCTTGAGGAACTGGAATTGGTCACAGCCGCCTTTATTCGCAAAGGTGTCCGCAAAGTCAGATTGACCGGAGGTGAGCCTCTTGTGCGCAAAGGTATCATGGAACTTGTTCACAATCTGGGCCGCTATCTGGATAGCGGAGAGCTGGATGAGCTGACACTTACAACGAACGGTAGCCAACTCTCCAAATACGCCAAGGACTTATATGCTGCGGGCGTGCGCCGACTGAATGTTTCTCTGGATACACTAGATGCAAACAGATTTCATGAAATCACCCGTTGGGGCGCCCTGGATAAGGTGATGCAAGGCCTGGACGATGCACAAAATGCAGGGCTTAACATTAAAATAAACACTGTGGCCGTTCGCGGTTTCAATGATCACGAAACAGATGATCTGATCCGCTGGGCTGGCGGGCGGGGCATGGATATTACATTCATTGAAACCATGCCGATGGGGGCCATCGATGAATTACGCTCCAATCGTTTCCTGCCACTTTCAGAACTTAAAGAACGTATCGCCAAAAACTGGACCCTGACCCCCAGCAGTCACCAGACAGGCGGACCATCAGATTATGTAGAGGTGGAAGAAACCGGAAAACGGATCGGGTTTATCACTCCCCTCACCCATAATTTCTGCGAAAGTTGCAATCGGGTTCGCCTGACCTGCACGGGCATGCTTTATATGTGTCTGGGGCAGGAAGACAGTGCAGACTTGAAAGAGGTTATTCGCTCAGAAAACGGCCTTGAGAAACTGGACGCTGCCATCGATGAAGCTATTGGCCGCAAACCCAAAGGTCACGATTTTATTATCGACCGCAATTCCGATGACCGGCCAGCTGTTTCCCGCCATATGAGCGTCACTGGTGGCTAATTCTGTTTTCCCAACGAAACGATAAAAAAATAATGACTTTGCGGAAAATACATTTCACCGCCAGCGAGACCGAGGATGCCCAAGGAGCACATAAACGCCTTGTTCATCAATACGGCCAGTATTCCGTCGGCCAGGCTGATGTCATTGTCGCGCTTGGCGGTGACGGCTTTATGCTGGAAAGCATGCACCGCTATATGGCATCCAACCTTCCTCTTTATGGAATGAATAAGGGAACGGTTGGCTTTCTTCTGAATAATTATGAGGAAGACAACCTGTTTGAACGCCTGGATGCCGGTGTCATCACACAACTTCATCCGCTGAAAATGACGGCGACAGATATGCATGGCCGAATTACGGAAGCCCTGGCAATCAATGAAGTATCCTTACTGCGGGAAAGCCGACAAACAGCGAAAATCGAAATCGCGATTGATGGCAAAGTCAAAGTGGAAGAGCTCACCTGCGACGGTATTCTGGTGGCGACACCGGCTGGCAGTACCGCTTACAATTTATCCGCTCATGGCCCGATCCTGCCGGTTAATGCTGGTGTTTTGGCCCTCACCCCTATCAGCGCCTTTCGGCCGAGGCGCTGGCGCGGTGCTATTTTGCCTCGCGAGGCTAAAATTGATCTGAAAATCCGGGAATCCAAGAAGCGGCCAGTCAGTGCCGTCGCCGATGCTGTGGAAGTCCGGGATGTTGCCGCTGTCCTCGTCGAAGAAGCCCCGGATATCACGATTAATCTGTTGTTTGATCCTGAACATAATCTGGAGAGGCGGATCCTTGATGAACAGTTTCAGCTTTAAAGCATCAACATAATAGCCCGCCGGATCAAATTCAGCCCCATCAACAGAAAAATGACCAGCAGGACTTTCTGAAATCTGACCCCATCCAGTTTCCGGCGAATGATCTCCCCCAATGTAAAACCGGCAAGAACTGGGATTGTCATGCCCAGAGAAGTGAGTGCAAGGGTGCCTGTCATCAGTCCGTTTTGCCAGAAGCCCAGGAAAAGCGGGATCGTGCCAAAGAAAATAATAAACCCCGATGCCCGAACAAAATCATCCTTCGCGAGCCGGATAGAGAGAAAATAAATGACCATTGGCGGCGACCAAATGCCGGTCAACCCTCCCATGATACCGGACAAGCCACCCGCCAGCACCTGTACCGGGCGATCAAACCGTTCCGGCAGAACGGGAGGATGAACAAACAGGCTGGTCAAGGCAAATAGAGCTATTGAGCAGCCCAGAATAGCCAAGAAGGCTATCTCCGGAATGGCCGTGCTTATTCGGGCACACAGCCATAATAATCCCAACATGATAACGAGAAAGGGCCAGAAGCGTTTCGCCGTTCGCAAAATGTCTCCTGTGCGATAGACCTGCCAGGCATTGGACAACATGGCCGGAAATATAATCAAGGCGACAGCAGCCTGCGGCATGGCCACAAGATCAAGTTGTGTCAGCATCGAGATGGAGGCGGTCGGCAACCCAATGCCAACGACGCCCTTGATGGTGCCTGCCAGCAAAAAGATGCAGAGAATGAGAAAAATTGAATCGTACATAGAAGCCGTTATTCGAACGGGAGGAATTTGGAGATATCGTAGACGAGGATCCGATCGATGAAAAGAATTTCTGCCTCCCTCTGCCAATAAAACGCAGACCTTCCCTTACGTCATGGCTGACCAGCCTCTCTTTATCAGTTAAAGTCACGACTATAACCCCCGCATAACAAGAAGGCAGAAAAATGAGTGAATTTGTGAACGTGACCGTCAATGACGGTATTCAGGTCATCCGGATCAACAGGGCGGACAAAAAAAATGCCCTGACCCAGGATATGTATTCAGTGTTGGCCGACAGCCTGAATAGTGCCGAAACAAATCCTGAAATCCGGGTATCCGTTATAACCGGCGTCGCGGACAGCTTTACCAGCGGCAATGACTTGATGGATTTCCTGCAAAACCCCTCTCAGGATGAAGACAAACCGGTTCTTCTCTTCTTGTATGCCTTGGCCAATATTCGCAAACCCCTGATTGCAGCAGTCAACGGCCTGGCTGTTGGCGTTGGGTCAACAATGCTGCTTCACTGCGATCTGGTTTATGCCTCTAATACGGCCTCTTTCTCATTCCCCTTTGTCAATCTGGCACTGGTACCGGAAGCCGCCTCCAGCATGCTCCTGCCTAAGATGCTCGGCCATCAAAGAGCTTCTGAACTTCTTCTGCTCGGCGACAAATTTTCTCCGGAAAAAGCGCATGCTTTCGGCATCGTCAATGAAGTCGTCGCCGGTGAAAACCTGGAAGCAACGGCACTGGCCGCCGCGGCTAAACTGGCTGCCAAAGCACCGGAAGCCCTGCGACTGTCAAAAGCATTGCTGAAAGGTGACACGGACGCTGTTCTGAAGCAGATGAAAGTTGAAAACGAGGCGTTTGCAAGCCGTCTCACATCTGATGAGGCCCGGGAAGCCATGCAAGCTTTCATGGAGAAAAGAGCACCGGATTTCAAGAAATTCGCCTAATCAAATTGACTTGCACTTCTTTCATGATGAAATTGGTGCAAGTCGTCTTAAAAAATTGGACAAGAATAAATCTATTACTAATCAGTATTAACCATAATCCAAATAAATAAAATTTTGTGCATATTTTAGCGGAAAATGCCGCCAGTTTTATTTAAGTAATTCATATTTCGTAAATCAAATTTAATTTTTTCCCATTAGCCTTCCTCTCCATGTTCAAAAATTACCGGTCCCGTGTGGCAGGAGAGTAGGAATGAAAGTAATTGCAGTAGCCTCTCAAAAAGGCGGATCCGGCAAGACGACGCTGGCAGGTCATTTAGCTGTACAGGCCGAGCTTGCAGGAACAGGTCCTGTTGCGCTTGTTGATACTGATCCACAAGGCAGCCTCTCTGAATGGTGGAATGAACGGGAAGCTGAAAATCCGCTTTTCGCCCGAACCACGATTGATAAACTGAAAGACGACATTGCGCGCATGTCCCAGATGGGGATCAAGCTGCTGATCGTTGACACACCTCCTGCAATCACCGAGACAATTGCCACCGTTATTGGACTGTCTGATCTTCTGATCATCCCAACGCGGCCCAGTCCACACGACTTGCGTGCCGTTGGAGCCACGGTAGAACTGGCTGAAGGTCTCGATACACCCCTTGTTTTTGTGGTCAATGGCGCAACACCGAGGGCTAGAATTACCAGCGAAGCTGCCATCGCGCTGTCACAGCACGGCACACTGGCCCCATCCATCCTCCATCAACGGGTAGATTTTGCCTCCAGTATGATCGATGGTCGCACGGTTATGGAACTTAATCCATCATCCAAATCCAGTGACGAAGTGACAAAATTATGGGGGTATATTCAGGGACGTATTGAAAAGAAGGCCATGGCGCTTTCCCCTGAAATCAATCGCGCCAAACCAGGTGCTTCCGAAAACAACCACCACTCTGTTTTTGGATAATATCCTGGTCTGTCTAAGAAAAGAGGTCCCTCAATGAAAGCAGCATTTTTATCCAGTTCGCTGATCAGCGCCAAAGGCACAGCCGGGCCTGCCAGCCCATCGCAGCCACCAAAGGAATTGCTGGAAAAATCCAAACGCGCTGAAGATATTTATAACGGCTCTCCAGTGAGCAAGGAGCATAGCCAAAGCGTCCCGGTCGTCGTTCCTGCTTCATCGGCTATTGCCGCCTCAGCAACACCTTCGATATCCGAGCCTGAACAACCCTCAGGGCCTGCAACTGAACGCGCTCATACCCTGTTACGTCAGCAGGAAACAGATATGCTCCTTCAGCAGAAAGAAACAGACCGGCTTCGCAAAGATAATTTAGGGCGAGTCAGGATGAGTATTCGGATGTCACCGGAACAGCATCTGCATCTTAAATTGATGTCTGCTCATTCCCGAAAATCAGCTCAGACAATCATGGAAGAAGCGTTGAGCGAATATGTCGACACTCACGGCGCCGACTTAATCCCGTCTTCATGTGCCTGTGTCAGAGACAAACTGTACCGCTAAATTAATCAGGGTGTAGGGTTATGCGCGAACTTTTAGATAATGATGAGAATGACAGCGGATCTAATGCCGCGTCGCTGACACAGATAAAAGTGAGAAAACCCAAGGAGCCGGAAAGCGCAACGCCTCCGCAGGTAAAATCCGGTGATATCACTGAAAGGCTGGCAGCCCTTGCCAAGGATCTCGACCGGTTTGACGAAACCGCCCCTTTAGATCAACAGGAGCGCCCCTTCGCCCCGCCTTCTCCGACGACGCGCAGCACGGGCTGGAAGCCAGGATCTCCTGACAGGCGCCGGGCTTCAACAGAACGTGCGACCTCTGCTGCCGAAGGCTGGGGACGCAAACCTGCACAGCCTGATATTCTCAATTATTGGCTGGATATTAGAGGGGGTAGTCGCCGTTACCCATCCTGGGAAGCGCTGGAGCCCGCTGTTATTGGTAAAAACTGGCCGAACTGTATTCTGGTCCACTGCAATCGGGATGTCGGTAGGCTTCAAGTCAAATATGATTTCACGCATGCCATTCGTAAAGCCGCCTATGGCGAAACACCGGAAGAAGAGATTCTCGGACGGATCGAATTCACGCCGATGATTGTCGATTGGATCTTGAGTGTCGGGCAATCCGTTGCAAGCAGCCGCAAACCCGCCCATGCGACAGAATTCTTCCCGACGATCACCGGAGAAGTTCCCTTACGGGTTATTGCCCTGCCCCTGAGCGAGAGCGGACACGAAATTGACCATGTCCTCTGTTACATTCAGAAACTGCAATAAAAAACCGAACTGTCTTATTTCGCTCCGTTCTTAACGGTTTCCTTTTCCGTGTCCTTAAAACCCACCACATAACGATCCCCAAGATCGAAAACCGGACGCTTCATCAAAGTCGGTTGCTCTGCCAGCAGGGCAGCAGCCCCCTCACCTTCAAGCTGCTCTTTTCCCTCATCGTCCAGCTTCCGATAGGTTGTTCCACGTTTGTTGATCAGAACATCCCGGCCTATTTTGCCAAGCCAATGCGAAATCGTCTCCGGCGCAAGTGGGGCTTTTCTGAAATCATGAAACCGATGTTCAATCCCCTCTTCCTCTGACCATTTCAACGCTTTCTTCACAGTATCGCAATTTCGGATGCCATAAATTGTAATCACGGATCACTCCCCGGTGCAAAAATAGGATCCGATATATACCAGCCCCCAAGGCTTTCCGTCCAGCCCCGCTCACAACCTGTCCCTTCAAACGTCCTGTATATCTAAGGAAAGGGCGATGATGGGAGTTTTCAGAAAGTTTCTTCGGTATGTGCTGCATGGCCGCGCGCGCCAGACAAAGGAAATGAACGCAGATGATACTCTTGAGCAATCCGTCCGAAATGCGGCCCTCGTTGTTATGACGGCTTCAGAGAACACGCTCTCTCTGGATACCGAAAGCATTTCTGTTATCGTTGCCGCCAAGAAAGCTTTTGCAACAGAAAGTGTTATCTCAGAAGAGCTGGAAACCAGGTTTTGGATTGCCTATCAAAGCGTAACAGAGGCCATTAAACCCGCAACTGTTGACAGCATAAAAGCTACATACGAGCCGTCTCCGACATACTCCAAAGGGTTTTTGTCCCGAAAAAATACACCACTCTCCCGCAAATGTGCGAGCAACTATAAATTTATTTCTATCCTTACCCTCACCTTTTTAATCGCCATCCAGATCTACTGGTATATCGGCTGGTCCATTATGGAGGATATCGACGCGCAAACTCGGGCGATTGATGACTTGAACACTGAATTGACAACAATTTCCCTACAAGAGAGTAATCCAGACAGTTCTGCAGCCCGCCTCAAACAGGCCAACCTGGCCACTCTGAAGGATCGAATTGTCGTTCACACAGAGTGGCGGGATGCGGCCTATCATCACTTAAAGAACTGGAATCAAACATGGAGTAGCCTGGATTTGATCACCTTGCAGCCTTGGCAAGAAGATGACTTCGCGGCCTATCCTATTCTTGTTCAACGCCATATCGAATTTGTCGCAGCAGGTAACTTTCTAGCGGCAGTTATGAGCTATATATTGCCAATACTCTATGGCATGATTGGCGCCTGTTTTTTTATTCTCCGCCAACTCCCCCGGGAGATCGGCGCACGCACATTCTCCATGAACTCTTATATTGGCTATAGTCTGAGAATGGCGCAAGGGCCACTCGCAGGCATCCTCGTCAGCTATTTCTTTACATCGGACCAAAGTGAAGCGCAAACCCACGCGGTGGCAAATTCCGATTTGTCGCCACTGGATCCGACATTTGCCTCTTTAAGTCCACTGGCCATTGCTTTTCTGGCCGGTTATAGCGTCGAGTTTATCTTTAAAATTATCGACAAGGCCCTCGTGTCTCCGAAACCGGAGGAGCCCTCCCCGACAATGGCGACACAACCTCGATCCGCAATCAACAAACTTAAAGAAAAAAGCTCGCCCGGCGACCTAAAGGACGAGAGTTCCTGATGGGTATCGTGATTGTTTTAACCCGATAATCCGCCCTAATCGGACAAGGAGTGATAGATGCACTGGCTTTTCAGAACCCTTCGCCTTTTAAGAAGGCATCAAAAAGCACGTCTTCCGGCTATGAAGAATAGAAAAATCCTACAACATGCCGTGGACGATGCCCTTCTACTCGTCTTGACCGCCTCTGAAAATGCCGTTCCTTTAAGTGACGATACAATTCTCTCTATCGTTACGATGAAAGACGTCCTCGAGAAAGGACAAAGTACAATCGAGGAGGAAGCCCGGTTTTGGAGTGCTTACGAAGCGGCAGCGCAGTGCCTGAAACCAATTACCATCAACAGCATTAAGGCGACATACGATCCGGACCCTGTCCATCAACCTTTCTGGTTTTCTCTCTTTTCTAACAGGAAAACACCGCTGTCACGTAAATGTGCAACCAGCTACAAATTCCTGTCTATGGTGACCTTGTTAGTTTTAATCTCCTTACAGGTCTATTGGTATTTTGGCCAATCCATCCTTGCAGATATTAACAGTCAAAGTCAGTCTATCGAGGAATTACGTCAAGAAATTGTAAAAATAAAAGTGCAGGCAAATAGCTCCAACGCCCAAAGTACAAACGCTACGAACCTCCCCAAAAGAAAGCGAATTTCCAAGACCCAGTTGCTGCGCGCACAAATCTCCGATCATACGGAATGGAAGGATGCGGCAATGGGCCATTTGGTGCAATGGAACCAAGTTTGGCGTCTTCTGGATTTCAGGCCTACCCAGACAATTGCATCCAATACAAGTGAAGTCTACTCCGTTGGCATTGCAGATAGGTCGCAATTTGTCGCCGCTGAAAATACACTCGAAGCGATCACGACTGACATCCTCCCCATTCTTTACGGTCTTATAGGCGCCTGTTTCTATATTTTGCGGCAGCTGCCCAAGGAAATTGAAGCAAGAACCTTTTCGATGAATTCCTATATCGATTATAGTCTGCGACTGGCACAGGGTCCCCTTGCCGGTATGATGGTCAGTTATTTCTTTTCTGCGACTCCAAATACAACGATATCCCATTATGTAAATGGAGAAGTGCGCGCTCCCCTAAACGCCAGCTTTGATACGCTAAGCCCCTTGGCTGCAGCCTTTCTGGCCGGATATAGTGTAGAATTCATTTTTAGATTTATTGATAAAATCCTGTCGCCTGTTCTTATGGAAAGCAGAGGTAAAAAGTCACCAGCGTCCATTCAGGTTGTAAAAGGAAACACTGCTACGGACCCGCAGGACAATCAAAATGACAAGCCTGGGAGGGCATAGAAAATATATTAGAAAATTAGTATATTATTTTTATTTTAATTTAACTCTATATTAATATTCACCCGCAATTATTGAATTGTCCAAGGTTGATCGGAGCTGTTGTTGCCTCTTTCCAAGCCCCCCCTTAAGGGTAATAACAGCTTCGATTACTTTTCCCTTCCCTACCAAAGAAACAACTTTTGCGATTTATAGTCAACCTCTTCACCTGTTTTCGCCAGCTTAACGAAAAAGTAAGAGAAGATCGTCAAGCTGTGACCTTGATCAATTGCAACTGATGAGAAGTCACAAGCTTGTACCGCAAAGAAGTAAAAGCAGGCGAAACCATTCTCGCTCTCGGGGAACTGGGTCATTGCGCCTATATTGTTGAACAAGGGAAAGTGCGTGTCGAAGACCGCGTTTCTAGCCGCGGCGGTTACCTCATTGGCCCAGGCGAAATGTTTGGCGAATATGGCATTATTGACGAAGTACCACACTACTCAACGGCAACAGCAGAAGAAGACTCCCTTATCCTTGTTGTGACACAGCAGGAAATCGAGGATAAATGCAACGCCGCAGACCCAATGGTCAGCCTCTTTCTCAATTTTTTTATGGATCGCTGCAGCAGTTTGACAGATCGGCATTACGGATCGAGTGAAAACACGCGCCGTACCCCATCACGCAGAAGTAAAACAGTCGGTAAGATTGAAGCCGACCGGACAGAACTTGTTCAGGATTTTCAGGTAAAAGAAGAGCTGCAGCGTGCACTCGAAAACAATGAGTTTGTGCTGCATTACCAGCCAATCATCTCTTTGCGCGGCGGCTTTACTGCGGGCTTTGAAGCCCTTGTCCGCTGGGACCATCCGGATCGAGGCCTGCTATCACCGTTCCATTTCATCGATATTGCCGAAAAGACAAATATGATTGTTCCCATCGGTGAGTGGATTTTTGAGGAAGCCTGCCGACATGTTGCGCCTTTTAACAATCTCGCTGCAGAAGGCGGAAGCCCAGAAGTCTTCATCAGCGTCAATATATCAGCCAATCAGTTTGCCGTACCAGATATCGTGGATCGTTTTCGGCAAATGTCCCGAAACACAAATGTAGACACGTCAAAAGTTCAACTGGAAATCACGGAAAGTGTCTTGATGGAAGATACGTCCCATGCCAAAGGCATCCTTCATGAAATCAAGGAATTGGGATTTGAACTGGTTTTGGATGATTTTGGGACCGGCTATTCAAGCTTGAATTACCTGCATCAGTTTCCGATCGACAAACTCAAGATAGACCGCTCTTTCACACATGCTGTACTCAATGACGAAGACAGTCTCGAGATTGTTCGAGCGATTGCAGGCCTTGCCCATAACTTAAATATTGAGGTAGTGGCTGAAGGCATTGAAGAAAGAGAACAACTGTCGCTTTATCGGGATCTCGACTGCCACTACGGGCAGGGTTTTCTTATCTCAAAGCCCTTGCCCGAAGACAAGGTCTACGAGATGTTAGGCACAAGGATGGCGATTTAGATCGCCTCCAGATCAACCCTACAGTCGTTCGATATCGCCTTGTTCCTGAGCAGCGTGAAATCGCAAGGCATAATCCGCCAGCTCCCCCGCCTCAATAGCGGCGCGCATTTCCGCCATAAGATCCTGATAATAATGTAGATTGTGCCAGGTCAACAGGACAGATCCCAGGATCTCCTTGGCACGGAACAGATGATGCAAGTATGCACGGGAATAGTTTCGGCATGCAGGGCAGCCACACATTTCATCCAACGGACGCGGATCTTCCTGATGGCGCGCATTTCGAATATTGACCGGTCCGAAGCGCGTAAAGGCCTGAGCATTGCGTCCCGACCGGGTTGGTAGAACGCAATCGAACATATCGATACCACGCATGACACCACCGACCAGATCATCGGGTTTTCCAACGCCCATCAGGTAGCGAGGCTTGTCCTGCGGCATATGAGGGGTCGTGAATTCCAAGGTCGAGAACATTGCTTCTTGCCCCTCCCCCACAGCGAGACCACCCACCGCATATCCTTCAAATCCGATATCAGTCAGAGCATCAATGGATTCGTGGCGTAAATCTTCGTATACCGACCCCTGCACGATCCCGAACAAACCATATCCAGTGCGATGTTCAAACGCATCGCGGGAGCGCTGTGCCCACCGCATGGAGCGACGCATACTATCCGCCGCAACTTCATGGGTAGCCGGGTAAGGTGTACATTCATCAAACGCCATTGTAATCGTTGCATCCAGATCATTCTGAATCTGCATGGAACGCTCCGGCGTCAGTTCAAACCGCTTTCCGTCGATATGGGATTTGAAGACAACCCCATTTTCATCCAGTTTGCGCAGCTCGTTCAACGACATCACCTGAAAACCACCGGAATCCGTGAGGATCGGCCGCTCCCAGTTCATGAATTTATGCAAGCCGCCCATTTTGGCAACCCGTTCTGATCCGGGACGCAGCATCAAGTGATAGGTATTACCGAGCAAGATATCCGCCCCGGTCTCACGAACCGCCTCCGGCGTCATCCCCTTGACGGTCGCTGCCGTCCCCACGGGCATAAAAGCCGGGGTACGAATGTCACCATGAGCCGTTTTAACAGTACCGCGCCGAGCGGCGCCATCGCGGGCATGAATATCGAATGAAAAATCTTTTTGTGTCATGCAGCAGCATATAGCAGGGCGCGTGCGGAAGAGAAATAAAATTATTCCCTCGTTCCTGTCAGGAAGACAATCTCCTACCAGATGGATTGCCTTTTATGCATCCCTCTTAGACTGCAAATAGAGAAGCGATGTATCGCCGTAGGAATAAAATCTGTATTTACTCCGGATCGCATGAGCATAAGCGCTTTTCATTACATCAAAGCCGCTGAACGCACTGACCAGCATAAACAATGTTGATTTCGGTAAATGGAAATTTGTCATCAGGACATCAACAGCCTTGAACTGATAACCGGGTGTGATGAAGATGGCGGTCTCTCCCCGAAAAGGATGAATATGACCGCTGTCATCGGCTGCACTTTCCAGCAAACGAAGCGAGGTGGTTCCGACCGAAATTACCCGGCCGCCGCGGGCTCGGCAGGCATTGATGATCTCGGCAACCTCAGAGGAGATGATGCCAAATTCAGCATGCATCTTGTGATCATCCGTATCATCCACTTTAACCGGTAGAAAAGTTCCCGCTCCGACATGCAAAGTAGTCGCAACACATGTAACACCTCTTTCCTTAATTTTATCAAGGAGTTCCGGCGTAAAGTGAAGACCTGCTGTTGGCGCGGCAACGGCGCCTTCGTCTTTTGCAAAAATCGTCTGATAATCGGATTTGTCCTGCTCATCCACCGCCCTGAGAGAGCCGATATAAGGCGGCAGTGGAATTTCTCCGTACTGCATCAGTTTTTCCATCAGCATAGGGCCGGCTGCGTTGAAACACAGGACAACTTCCCCGCCCTCAAGCTTTTGCGAGACCAGGGCTGAAAAATCGTCGGAAAACTGAATCAGATCTCCGGGCTTAAGTTTCCTGGCAGGCTTGGCAAAAGCGTGCCAACTATCCCCCGAGACATTCTTATGAAGAGTTACTTCTACTTTAGCCGTACGCCTCATGCCTTTCAGGCGAGCCGGAATCACTTTTGTGTCATTGAAGACCAGAACATCTTTGTCGGTCAAAAATTCCGGCAACTCACCAACCAGATGATCCACCAGATCGGATTTTACCACAAGCATCTTGGCTGCCTCACGCGGGGTAACCGGGCGATCGGCAATCAACTCGTCAGGCAGAGTAAAATCAAAGTCGTCAACGCGCATGGCTTAAAAACAAACGAACGGCTTCTCACGTGAAAAGCCGTTCGTCTCCCATTCATCGGAAAATTACTCAGTGACGTCTGCAGCCACTTTCATGCTGACAATTTTGTCTGGATCCGACACGGAGCCGTTCATCATGCCATCGCCTTTCTTGATAGCATGGACATGTTCCATCCCATCAGTGATCTGTCCCCAGATACTATACTGGCTGTCCAGATGCGGCGCCGGTGCCAGCATCAAAAAGAACTGGCTATCTGCACTGTCAGGATCCGCGGCACGAGCCATGGAACAAGTTCCTTCCAGATGCGCCTCACCAGAGAATTCAGCCTTGAGATTTTGACCAGAACCACCTGTACCATTTCCTTTTGGGTCGCCTGTCTGGGCCATGAAGCCGTCAATCACGCGGTGAAAAACAATCCCGTCGTAAAAACCCTCACGGGCCAGTTCCTTGATCCGGGCCACATGGTTTGGGGCCAGATCCGGACGCATCTCAATCACAACACGCCCATCTTTCAATTCCAGATACAACGTGTTTTCGAGATCTGCTGACATATTTTTGCTCCTCTTTGCCTACCTTTTGCAGGCTTGTTTAACTCATCTTTTCTGCCTTGATTTTTTCAACCCTGGCAACAATCTTTTCCGCTGTCGATTTCGACACGAATTTAGAAATGTCTCCGTCCAGGAAGGCGATTTCCTTAACCAGACTGGAGGCAATAAACTGATGTTGGTCCGATGCCATCAGAAATACTGTTTCAATTTCAGAATTCAAGCGGCTATTCATACCGACCATCTGAAATTCATATTCAAAATCTGAC
The DNA here is from genome assembly GCA_039975135.1 of Sneathiella sp. Taxonomy (GTDB): domain Bacteria; phylum Pseudomonadota; class Alphaproteobacteria; order Sneathiellales; family Sneathiellaceae; genus Sneathiella. Next base: position 133,417 of record JBDWHS010000029.1, read on the forward strand.
ACGGCTCGCAAACCCCGGATAATAACGCTTGCATTACAGGCTTCTGCAAAATGCATCAACAAATTATTAAACGGCTTCACCTCAAAGTTTGTATCCGGAAACTCCTTGGTCATCTTCTGCACCATAGAAACCCGCTCTTCTACAGAAAATAACGGGTTCTTTCCAGGGTTCATTGCAACCCCGATCACCAGTGTGTCCACCAGCTTTGCAGCCCGTTTGATAATATCATAATGCCCCAGAGTTATGGGATCAAACGTGCCAGGGTACAAACCAATACGCTCTACACTCATTGGAGTTTCCTTCCAGATTTGCTATTTCTTTTGTTAGCTTTCTCTATCAGGCTCCCGTCTATCAGGAACCTTCATCCTCTTCGTCTGTCGATACCTCAGACGCGTCCGCTGGCATCGTCATCTCGTTGCCACTTTCCGCCTCTTCCATGTCATTTTCTTCTTCGTCCGATTTACCCTCTTCCAGAGCCGTCACAGAGACAACCTGTTCGCCATCAGCCGTCTTGAACAACGTCACCCCTTGGGTATTTCTGCCCGCAATCCGAACATCGGCAATTGGCGTACGGATAATCTTGCCGCCATTTGTCACCAGCATGATCTGATGCTCCGGCGTGACCGGCATGGTTGCGACAACCGGACCGTTTCGATCAGAGGTTTCGATATTGATAATCCCCTGGCCGCCGCGGTTGGTTACCCGATATTCATAGGCGTTTGTCCGCTTACCAAAGCCGTTTTCTGTGATGGAGAGCAGAACTTCCTCTTTGTCATACAGCTCCTGATAACGCTCTTCGCCCAGCTCACCAAAGTCCGCAACATTTCCTTCTTCATCAGCGGAACGGCGCAATTTCAGATAGGCATCTCGCTGCTCTGTCTCCACCTCTACATGGCCCAGAACAGAAACTCCCATCACGCTGTCATCCTTCGCCAGTCTCATGCCGCGAACGCCACTTGAGTCCCGGCCTTTGAACAGCCGCACGTCTGTCGCCTGGAAACGGATACACTTCCCGCCTTTAGCAGCCAGCAGAATGTCTGACTCCTGCGTACAAATCTGAACGCCAATCAACTGATCATCACTGTCCAGTTTCATCGCGATTTTACCGTTGGATTTCACGTTGGAGAAATCGCTGAGACGGTTCCGGCGCACATTCCCTTTGGCTGTCGCGAACATGACTTCCAGTTCGTTCCAGCTTTCCTCTTCCTCTGGCAAGGGCATCAGGGTCGAGATAACTTCGCCTTCTTCCAAGGGCAGCAGATTGATAATCGCCTTGCCCAGACTTGTTGGAGATCCGAGCGGCAGACGGTAGACCTTCATTTTATAGACCCGCCCAAAGGACGAGAAGAATAGCACCGGTGTATGGGTATTCACCACAAAGACCTGAGTGACAAAATCTTCATCGCGGGTCTGCATACCTGCCCGGCCTTTGCCGCCCCGGCGCTGCGCCCGATAAGTCGAGAGAGGGACCCGCTTGATATAACCTTTGTGACTCACCGTCAGAACCATGTCCTCACGCTGGATCAGATCTTCAATATCATGCTCAAACTCGTTGTCTTCGATCCGGGTCCGCCTTGGCGTCGCATATTTCTCTTTCATCTCGAGCAGTTCATTCTGGATGATACTGATCAAGCGCGGGCGACTGGACAGGATATCAAGATAATCGATAATCTTGTCGCCAAGTCCTTTAAGCTCGTCGCCTATTTCGTTTTGGCCCAGAGCCGTCAAGCGTTGCAGACGCAAATCAAGGATGGCCCGCGCCTGAAATTCTGACAACCGGTAGGTGCCATCGGCATTAATCGGGTATTCCGGATCGTCCACCAGGCGGATCAACCCCTCAACAGCACTGGCATCCCAATTCCGGCCCATCAACTCAGTCCGGGCTGTGACTGGGTCCGGTGCGCTACGGATCAGTTTGATGATCTCGTCAATATTGGCAACCGCAATAGCCAAGCCGATCAAGACATGCGCCCGCTCTCTGGCTTTGCGAAGCAGATACTTGGTCCGCCGTGTAATCACTTCTTCGCGGAAATCCAGGAACGCTTCAAGCAGCTGCTTGAGATTCATCAATTCCGGTTTGCCGCGATTGAGCGCCAACGTATTCATGCCAAAAGATGTCTGAAGCTGTGTGAAGCGGTACAGCTGGTTCAACACCACTTCCGGCATCACATCGCGCTTGATCTCGACCACAACGCGAACGCCATGACGATCCGACTCGTCCCGGAGGTCACCAATACCTTCCACTTTCTTGGAGCGGACCAAATCGGCGATCTGCTCGACAAGGCGGGATTTATTAACCTGATATGGGATCTCGCTCACAATCAGAGCTTGGCGATCTTTGCGAATTTCTTCAATATCCACCCTGGCTCGCATAATCACCGAGCCGCGCCCGGTCGTCAGTCCACTGATGGAGCCTGAGCGGCCCAGAATGACACCGCCTGTTGGAAAATCAGGAGCCGGTACATAATCCAGCAATTCTTCAACGGTGGTTCCCGGATTGTTCAAAAGCGCGATGGCCCCGTCAATCACTTCACCCAGATTATGCGGCGGAATATTGGTCGCCATACCAACAGCAATACCGCCAGCACCATTGACCAGCAGGTTTGGATAGCGCGCAGGAATAACGGACGGCTCCTGCTCGCTGTCGTCATAGTTGTTAACGAAATCAACTGTTTCTTTGTCGATATCATCAATCAGGCTTTCCGCAGCTTTCTGCAGACGGGCTTCAGTATAACGCATGGCGGCGGCTTTATCGCCATCCATGGATCCAAAATTTCCCTGCCCTTCAATAAGCGGCAGCCGCATTGAGAAATCCTGAGCCAAACGCACCATTGCGTCATAGATGGCACTGTCACCATGGGGGTGATAGCGACCCATCACGTCACCGACCACACGGGCAGATTTTCTGAACTGTTTGTCTGACGTATAGCCGTTCTCGTACATGGCATAAATGATACGCCGATGAACCGGCTTCAAACCGTCCCTCGCATCAGGCAGAGCACGGGACACAATCACACTCATGGCATAATCCAAATAGGATTTGCGCATTTCCTCTTCGATTGTGACTGGTACGATATCTTTATCGGTTGGCGGCAGGGTAACGTCGTTCAAGGTAACATCCAGCTTGTTGGCGGTCCTTCAAATTCCCCCGAAGAACAGCAATCATATACTTTAAAAGCCTGCAACCCGACGGGCCACAAGCCTCGTACGGTTCTACAAGATATAACCGCCGGACGCAACCTATTGCGGCTGCGAAATGACAAACCGGATACTCCCTCAGGCGGAGGGTGGGACCGCATCCTCCTGCGGCGAGATCAATGCATCCGGATGCCGGGTATCCAGGACACGGGAAAGTTCGCGATATTGTCGGATCTGCTCAGCACTGGGCGGCCAGAAATCCGGAAAGTTTTCGGTAAATTCGGTCAGGATATCCTGCGACTCTCCCCCAGGAGCCTCAGCGACAGAAGAACTACCATTCAAATCCTTCAGTTTTCCTCGAATACTATTCTCGAACTCATTGATATTGAACAATTTTTCCCCATCTATCAAGTCCGGAAGGAAACTCTCTACGGCACCCAGTGCAACCAGAGTCGGCTCTGGAATATCGATCACTGCTGGCTCGCTCCCCCTCGTGACCTTGAACAATTTTTCCAGCCAGCCGATAACAGGACCATCACGGCGCAACCGCATTGCATTGAACCGCAGCCGGTTATGGTATCGCTTCATGTCCCTGGGTGTCGGATTGGAAGCAAAAACGGCCCGGTTCCAAATCTGAAGTGCATCGCGGAAAGATTTCGTGTCCCGAACTGTCTCGTCAGGCTCCATCGTGACCCGTTTAAGCAGGTAAGCAAGGGGTAGTGGCACCAAAATCAGGAAGAGCCAAAGCAGAATATCAAGTCTCTCTCCCGTCAGACTGTCTGCCGAGACGGAGGGACGCTCAACATCTGCACCAGCTGCGCCCTCCGATGTCGCGACCCCTTCTGTTGGTTTTACCTCCAGTACTTCATTTAATTGCCGGTCGATTTGCCTGACCAACGCCTCTTCTTTCGGCACATTGGTGTCGTCTGCCGCCTCTCCAATAGAGAGCAAAAGCGATGCCTGGAACAGCAGATAGCCAGTCGCTACAATAATGATCAAGGCTCCCAGACAATCAACCATATGTCGGACGCTTGTTCGAATCCGTTCAGGCCAGGGAGAAGTTATCTCAGCGCGTTGATCCGGCGCATTGGCGAAATCCCGGCTTGCCTCTTCATTCAGAGTGGGAACCGCCACCGGGATATTAATCAGCTTTTTCAGGTAATTATCGGCAAACCGGGTGAGGTCCTTCACGTCCACCTGTAAGGATGAAGGCGCCTCTTCACCAAAATCCGATAAGTTCAGAACGGAATCCTTGAAACCAAAGGCCACAGCATCCCGCACTTTGGGTGCATCAATTCCCAAGAAGATAAAACACGGCCCAGCCGTCACCAGAAAATTCACCGCCTCCAGCACTTCCAAGACACTTTCGGGGCGGCACCGGTCCAGATCGTCAATCATGATGACCATCCCTGTTCGATTTGTCTGGCGCATCGCTATGCAGATATCTTCAAACTCCGCAGCGAACTGATAGCGAAAGCCCAACTGCTCACGAAATTGCCCAACACTCGCCCGCTTGGACACTGTCGCCATCAGACTGGCAGGGTTGAGAGGCACAATCTGTAATTTCCGGGCAAACCGCAGGACAAGTGCAATCACAAAAAACAGCCCACCTCCGACGCCAAACCCCGCTAGAATTTTTTGATAAAAACTCTCTGTAACATAGCCGCTAATCACGTCTTTGAGCGCCTCAAACGGCTCCAACACACCGCTTCCCAAAAAAATAAGCAAGGCAGTGGCGCTGGCAAACACGATCAGCGCCAGGATGGCTTTAAAATCCCGCTGACTGCGCCGCCAGATCAGGTGCGCCCGCAGGCTGAGTCCTGACAGTCGCCACCATCCTGGAAAAGCCTGCGCCCGAATATTCTCCAGCAACGCCGCCAACAGATGTTCTTCTTTCTGATGATGCCAGGCGTTGAACCAGACGGGATAAGTGTCATAGCGCTGAAGATCGGCAGAAATGAGGTTCATCAGCGAGCTTTTCCCCTTCCCCCACTCTCCCGTAATAGCGATGGTCAATGGGGGTCGGGTATTTTCATTTCGTAGAAAACGCGAAATGGCCTTTGCCAGAGGCTTGATTTTCAAATGATCCGGATCATGCCATCCTATGGGCTTGTCCGTAGAGGCTACCCCCTCAATTCCCTGCGCCGCCCCTTTCGCATATCTGATTTGACGAAGAGAGACGAAAGCACCGATACCGGACAGCAAGAGCAGCGGAAAAGCAATGTAAAGTGCCCAAAGAGGAGGCGTATGGCGGTAAGAGAGCGTCTCCCAGGTTTGTCCACCATCCAGTGTTTGCAGAATAAGCGGGTAGACAGCATTCGGATCCTCTGACTTTCCGGTGATCCAGCCGATTTTCCCATCCTGCTGAAAATAAACGGATGTAAGATCATTGCTAACACCGGTGTCAAAAATGGTCCGCTGCCCGGCCTTGGCCGAACCTCCGTTCAGTGTCCAGGCAACGCCGCCGTCTCCAACAACCCAGATCACATTTTCATTCACTAAAAAGCCGGCATTTAGCGGTTGCGGTTTTATATCACTGGGCAGCAAGCTGAATTTGGGGCCGAGATCGTCGTGCACTCCGCCGTGCTCATCGAGAACCCCGCTAACCAATCCGTCCTTCTCTACTAGAATGGCTATATAGGTGTCTCCCGTCAGATTTTGGGATCTCTGCCAGACTTTGCCATCCCAATCAATTTCCCCAACGATGTTCGAGCCTGCGACAACAAGCCCCTTATTCGAAGGATTGAAATAGACGGCGTTGAGTGCCTGCCCTGTATAGCTGTTTGGATCACGCCAGGTTTCACCGCCATCTTCGGTCTGGCGGATCATGCCTTCCGTGCCGACGATCCAGCAATTGAGGCCATTGGGGCGGCAATAGGCGCTGCGAATCTCATTCTCTCCCGGCGCACCCTGAGGAAGGGCGGCATTGGAGGAACGTTGTGCCAGCGGCTGACCGCCACGGTCCACCAGTTGTTGTGGTCTCAAATCAGGCGCCTGCTGTTGAGCAACATTCGGGACCGGGTCTTTTCCAATCGTTCTGTCCAGAGCACCGATGGTCTGTTGGCTAAGATCCAGATCATTCTGAAGCTGAGCGTTCGCAGCAGACGGTGCTGCTGCAGTTTTCCAGGTCAGCCAATCCAGATTTTTCGGCCGGTAAACCAATGTACCCTTCGCTCCCGCGGGTACGACCGGGAGATTGGCCAGCGCCGGATGGGGGTCCCACTGCACTATCTTTTCCCAAAGACCCACCTGCTCGCTAAACGGATTTTCTCGCACGCCATCATAAATCGACGCACCATAGACCAACGCGAGGAGAGAGATCATAAACAGGACACTGAACAGGACAACACGGCGGGTTAATTCCCGAAGACTTGCCGCAGGAAGCGGCCGCTCTTCTGCCTCGGGCTGCCGGATATCAGGTCGCTCCCGCGCAGGCTCCGCTTTTCTTTTCTGCCCCGGCCCCTCTTTCCTGGAAAAGGATGCCTTGCTCCCCGAATTCGCCATCTTCAAACCCCTCAAAAGATGATTGCTATTCTGTCGTTCTGAATGTCGGGCGAGTATAGATTAGATATCTGTTAATTATCACCCCATTTGTGAGATTTTACGCATTCTCTATGATCGATATTTTCATCTTGGATCAACGACGAAGGCTCTGTAAGCTGAACATCCATCTACCGATCAACAAAAGAACCGCCCATGCCTTCCCTCTCTTTGGAAATCCGGGACGTGATCCCTTCCGACATCTCTGCCATCCACAAGATATACGAAGAACAAGTGCTAAACGGCATTTCCTCTTGGGAGGAGGAACCACCGTCGGCGAAAGAGCTTCTGAGGCGTTGTCAAGCTATTCAGGAGTCGGGATACCCCTATCGGGTTGCCCTTCTGAACGGAGATCTTATCGGATATTGCTATGCATCCGCCTATCGTCCTCGCGTCGGCTATCGATTTGTCGTAGAGAATTCGATCTACCTTGCCAAACAGGCCCGCGGAACCGGCGCGGCCCAACAGCTCATGCACGACCTTATCGAACACTGCATTGAGTTAGGCTACCGCCAAATGATCGCCATTGTTGGGGGATCTGACAATCACGCGTCTCTCAAATTTCATGAGAAGATGGGATTTGTACAGGTCGGTCTCCTGCCGTCAATCGGTTTTAAATTCGGCGATTGGCTCGATTCTGTTATCCTTCAGCTGCAACTGGGAGACGGAGGCCGTGCGCTTCCGAAAGAGAGCCGTCAGATAAGTGGATCATAAGCCCACTGAAGCAGAGCCTGACGTTGCTTTCTTCGGCAAAAGATATCGCCAGGTTCGCAATTTGCCCGGATCTGGCCTGCATGACGGGCAAAACTGCGCCAGCGCTTGATTTGATGGGCGTCGACCCCCGGAATGCGGCGTCCCAGATAATAGCGGCAATACCATTGAAACCAGCCGCGCGGGTCCGGTTCAACAATCCAGCCTTTATTCTGCCAGACGGACAATGGCTGCCGACTTTTAATGCCAAAATAATTCACTGACGGATCCGGTTTGTCAGACAGCTTGGCCGTTTCAAACCACGTATCCGGAAATTCACCCTGACAGTCGTTACAGTATTTTCCCTCAAAAACACCCATTTCAAGCATTTGAGGCGGCGTCAAATGAGGAGTGAAGTCTGACGAGAATTCCTTCCCCATCGGAGCTTCCAGCCGGTATTCGTACGTCGACTGCATCTTGTCATCAACCGAAATGACCGCCCCTGTTTTATAAACGCCTTTTCTCATTTTCCGGTTAAGAGCGCAAGGTCATCAGCTTGACACCAAAACCGATAAAGACCGCGCCAGTCACCCCCTTAAGCCATCGCTGGAACCGATCGCCACCTGCAACGGCCGTAACCCGAGACAGCAGCAAAACCATAAAGGAGAACCAGGCAGCACATATGACGGCATGAACAAAAACCAGAAGGAAGGAAGCCTCAACCACATTCCCGCTGATTGGGATGAATTGCGGGAAAGCCGCTAGATAGAAAAGGGAGACTTTTGGATTGAGGGCATTGGTCAGAAAACCTTCTCCAAAGGCAACACTCAACGTTCTGGTTCGCTTTGCCGGTTTCACATCAGGCACAGCCGCTCCTTTTGCAAAAGCATCCCGCAAGGCCCTGATACCGATCCAGATCAGATAAAGCGCCCCGGCAATCTTGACCGCCATAAATAAATGCGCCGACTGCACCAGGATCACGGAAATTCCGAAAATGGATAAAGCCCCATGCAGAAAAAAAGCGATCATAAATCCGCCAATATTGGCAAATCCTGCACTCCGGCCTGATGTCGGAACCGTTTTGGTGATCAGTAAGCCGTTGGGCCCGGGAGACATCACCAGTAACGCAGTCACCAGGGAAAAGCTTGAAAGTGTCAGCCAGTCCATTTCACATCCTTTATGCTCACATTATCCGAAGCCCAATATAACAAATCCTGCGCTGAGCACCAGACATAGGGGCGCAAAAAAACGACGGTCCAATGTGGCGAAAGGCTCGATCCGTTTTCCAAGAGGACCCTCCATCAGATAACTCGACAATCCGCGCAGGCCAAACACGCCCGCCAGGCAAAACAGAACAATATCCTCCATCCATTCCGACAAAGGCAGCATGAGTATGTCGCCGCCCCAAAGGCCGCTTAAACCCGCTATCGCAATCCCTGCCGCAACGGCCAGTGTCAGGATTGTCCCGGGCATTTTTTTGACATCCGGATGTCCAATGACAGTGCGGATCAGGGCCTGCTCATCTTTGGCTGGCCAGACAATTCCAAAGGCCCATGCCACGTGTAGCAGAGACGCAATCGTCAAACTAACGAAAATGAAGATGCCGATATAAATCATCTTGCACCCTCCGCTCCTGCAATTCTGACGGAGTGTCGCAGTCCCCAAAGTCCCAGGGCACAAATAGCCGCAAAAAGCGTCCATTGCGGCATCTCAATCGGGGATCCCAGATAGGCCATACTATAGCCGATAAACAGGATAGAGAGAGCCGCATATTGAGCAACAACCAGAAGAACCAGCGGTTTTTGAACGGCTTCGCTCTTCGCGGCATAGATCAGGGCCAATCCATTCAAACCCAATATGGCCGTTGTGAAATGCCAGACAACCGACCAAACGGCCTTGATTAGGAGAGCCAGTTCACTTCGCAGAGTTGGGTCATGAACTTCCTGCCCTCCCATCACAACATGAATACCCAAAGTAAAGAGAGACAGCACGCCAGATCCGGCGATCCACTTATTCATTTTGGAGCCTTCCAATTTATTTCCATACGGTAGCGTATGTTAGAATTCGATATTGATTCTGTCAATACGCTACCGTATGGTTCTTGCATGACATCAAAAAACGAGAAGAAGCCGCTTTCACAGCTGGACTGGATACAAGCTGCCTTCAGGGCATTAACGGAAGCAGGCCCACAAGCCATCCGGGTTGAAGCCATCGCCCGCTCCCTGAAAGTCAGTAAAGGGTCTTTCTATTGGCATTTCAAAGACGCTTCTGCTTTGAGAACAGCCATGCTGGATCACTGGGTTGAGGCTGCGACAGCTGACATCATCAACACGGTAGAAGACAATGCACCGCCACCTGCAAATCAACTCCGCTTGCTCGTGGAAATTACAACCAGTGACCTTGATGAGCCTTATGGCGGACCACTGGCAGAGTTAGCGATCCGCGACTGGGCCCGGTATGACAAGGAAGCCGCCCGAATTCTGGCGCGTGTTGACAGACAGCGTCTGGAATATGGAGAAAAGCTCTTCTCCCGCCTGGGGCAAGTCAAAGAGACCGCGCGCCAGAATTCGGCTTTGTTATATGCCGCCCTGCTCGGGCTTCAGCAGCTCCCCTATTCTGATCGGGTGGATCAGAGACGAGATCTCTCTGCCCTGCTCGAGATGCAGCTGAAAAGCTGATTGTCAAACCGGTACTGAGTCTGCCGAATATTGCGCTAGAAATTCCTTACTGGGCGCAATCGGCTTGATGACATCAATCAGAACACCATTGGGATCTTGTGTAATAAAGTGACGCTGACCAAACCCTTCATCACGGATAGGCAGCAGAACCGGTAGTCCCTTTTTTTGAACACGCTCATATTCTAGGTCCACATCCTCAACTTCAAAATTGAGCAAAAGCCCTGACACCTGACCTCTTGCCGGTTCGGGAACAGTCTCGTGATCGCCTTGCAGAATGGCAATATTGACCTTTTCATCCTCTGTGGATTGCAGATGGATATACCAGTCGCTGTCAAATTTGACATCAAACCGGAAGTTATCCCGATAAAAGGCCGTTGTCTTGGCCACATCGTCGGTCATGATAACAGGATAATATTGAGTGCATTTCATGGCTTTCATTCCTTTCAAATCCAACATACAATGTGTATGTAATTTATCAATTAACATACAGGCTGTATGTATGCAACAGAATTCCGAACGCCGATCCAACATGTCCCGAACAAAGGCAACACGTGCTTCCTTGATCCAGGCAGCGCGAACACTTTTTATTGAAAAAGGATATGCCGAAACCGGCACGCCAGAGATTGTGAAAACCGCGAAAGTCACCCGCGGCGCGCTGTATCACCACTTCAATGACAAAGCGGATCTGTTTCGCGCCGTTGTTCACCAGGAGGCTGAAGCCGTATCTCGTCAAATCGAAAAGAACAGTGTGGATCCGAAAAGCGCACTAGATGCGCTTGTTCGAGGGATGGATGCGTATTTCGAGGCGATGGCAAAGCCTGAGAGAATACGGATCCTGCTATTGGATGGTCCTGCCGTCCTTGGGCCTGATGAAATGCAGCAGATTGACAAACACGCAGGAGGAGAAGAATTACGGCAGGGCTTAGCCTACGCCCTGGATCAACATCCTGCACAGCCTCTCCCCCTGGAGGCCTTGAGCATTCTTATTTCTGCCGCCTTTGACAGGGCTGCGCTCGCCATTGCAAAGGGTCAGCCAGAAGAAGACTATAAAACCGCGATGACCCTGATACTCTCTTCGCTTATCAAGAGTTCGAAGGGTGAGACATAAAACCCAAAGATCAGGATCTGTTATGGCGATAGGCGCCAGGCCCCATACCGAAAGCCCGCTTGAAGCGATTGGAAAAAGATGGGACAGAAGCGTAGCCGCAGCGACCTGCAATTTCCGCCATGTCAAACGCTGAATGGCGGAGTAAAAGCCGGGCCTTCATAAGCCGCCAATTGGTCAGATACTCAATGGCAGGCATCCCCACCTGCCGGGTAAAGCGATCGGAAAAGCGCGCCCGAGACATTCCTGCCTCCATCGCAAGACGGCTCAACGTCCAGCTAATCTCCGGCTGCGTATGGATAAGCTTCAAAGCGACGGAAAGATGAGTGTCAGACAGGGCTTTGATAAAGCCATTTGAATAGACATCCTCAGACAGTGAAAGTTTTCGGGTAATCTGAATAAAAAGAATTTCCATCAAGCGCGGCAAAACAGCCGCTGACCCAGCCCCCATCAAGTCACTCTCCATGATAATGATCTTTAACGTGGAAAGGAGCCATGGCTCCGCACCAAAATCGGCGGGCCGAATGATGATAACTTTGGGCAGATTGGCCAGAACAGGATGATCCAGCCCTTCATCAAAGCGGAAAAAACCGCATAGCAAGCGAGTGAGTCGTCCCTCCTCTCCCGCATGGAAAATACCATTTTCGAAGCGTCCCTGCTCCATCGCCTGGGCGAGAGGCAAAGGAGATCTTTGCGGATCAGAAGCCAGCACCTGCCCAAGACCATCGGGAATGAGGACAAGCTCGCCTTCGGTGAGCCTCACGGCCGGTTCACCATCAGGTTTGACCCAACATACCCCCTCCTTCACCAGATGAAATCGGATATCCCGTTTCTCTGCCGGCAACTCAATCGCATAGTCCCCTTGGAAGGACGTATGAAAGGAGAGATAGCTGGTCAGCTTAAGCGACACAAAAATATCTGAAAGAATATCAATATTATCCAATATTCTTCTCTTCTGAGACGATATGATAAAAAACAGAGACTTTCGAAGAATGACGATCAAGCCAATAGCTGTCAAGATTTTGCGAAACCTTCCAAGGAGTTCCTATATGTCTGTTGAAACTATTCTGGCCCTGATCGGCTTCGCCTTTGTCATGTCCATCTCACCGGGGCCGGGAAATTTTCTTCTCCTGACCTCTGGGGTCAATTTCGGCTACCGGCGCTCCCTTCCCCTGGTTCTTGGAATCAACATCGGCTTTCTGAGCATGGTTTTTTTTGTCGGGCTGGGGCTTGGTAAAATTCTGCAGGAAGTGCCATTGCTTTATACAATTCTCAAATTCGCTTCTGCCGCCTACATTCTCTGGCTCGCCTGGAAAATCTCGACCAGCCGTTCCCTGTCACAAACGGACAACGAGCAAATGGGAAAACCGCTCTCGTTTCTGCAGGCTGCCTTTTTGCAATTGCTAAACCCGAAAGCTTGGGCGGTGGCCTTGATCCTGAGTGTTTCCTACACAAATCCTGAACAATATTTGTTCAGCCTTCTCCTGATGATCGGTATCTTTGCGTTGATCAACTTACCAACAATCAGTGTTTGGGCCCTTTCAGGCGTGGCGCTTCGTCATTTATTGGGAAATGGAAAGCGGATTGCCGTTTTCAACATTGCTATGGCCCTATTACTGGTTGCCTCCATGTTACCGGTGCTCCTGCAGCCGATTTAGGCTCTCCAGAATCGGGGGGTGAGGAAAATGAGCAATGTAAAAACTTCCAGCCGCCCCAAAATCATTTCAAATGACAAGATCCATTTAACAGGGGCCTGAAGGGATTGATAATTCCCGGCGGGCCCAATCACCTCTCCTATCCCCGGTCCAACATTGGCAATGGCCGCCGCCGAAGCACTGAGAGCCGTTTTGAAATCAAGACCAAAAGGCATCAGGATAAAAGCAAAGACGAGAAAAGAGGCAACAAAAACAAAAACGAAGCTGGCCACACCTCCGAACACGTCATCGCCAATCTTCTTACCGTCGTATTTCTCGGCAAAAACACCATTGGGGTAAATCTGTCGGCGAACGATCTGCCGGATCATTTTGGCGCTGACAATAAAACGCATGATCTTGATCCCGCCCGATGTCGACCCGGTACAGCCTCCGGTAAAAATCAGGAAGAAGAACAGCATGGCTGAAAAACTGCCCCAGGCGGAATAGTCAGAAATCGCAAAACCTGATGTTGTAACGACAGAGACCACACTGAAAGTTGCGAGGAGGATCGCTTCTGACAAGTCTTCGCCTTTTTGAACCATCAGCCAGACAGTCAGCGTAGCAATCACAACAATCAGCCCAATCACATAGATCCGAAGCTGCTCACTGGCAAATTGTTGTTTACGCACCGCCTTGATATACCAGAGAAAAGGAATGCTACCGAGAAACATGAACAGGATACAGGTCCAGTAAATAACCGGATTGTCGAAATAGCCTATAGATTGATCGTGAGTTGAAAAGCCGCCCGTCGCCACGGTTGTCAGGGAATGAGCGATCGCGTCAAAAACCGTCATTCCCTCGAAACTGTAGGCAAGCGCACACAAGACTGTAAGGCCCACATAGACCCATAAAGTCGTCGAAGCAAGCTTGGCCGCCGATGGCAACTCTTTTTCCGATGATTCAGAGCTTTCCGTCCGAAAAAGCTGCATACCACCAATGCCCAGAAATGGCAGCATGGCAATCGCCGTCACCACAATACCAATTCCGCCCAGCCATTGTAAAAAAGCACGCCACATCAGAATACTGTGAGACATATCATCCAGTCCGACCAGTACCGTCGCCCCCGTTGTGGTAATGCCGGAAGTTGCCTCAAAAACACTGTCGGTCAAGGTCATGCCGGACATCCAGAAGGGCAAGGCAGCCGCGACGACAAGAGACACCCAGATGGAAGCTGTAAGAACAAAAGTCTGTTTGTGGGAAAATTTAATAGGTGTTCCGCGAGAGGCGAGGATCAGCCCCATCCCGACAAACAAAATAAACGCAAAGGCCTTTACAAAAGGAAGCTCTGTCCCTGAGTTGAGCATTTCAATCAGCAGGAGCGGCAGGGAAATAATGGCAAGAACAGCGCCGTTGACGAACAGTATCGGTCTCATTCCTGATCCATGTACAGTCATCGCATCAGCCAAAAAACGTCAAAGCTTATGGATGACCACAGTCTCCCCAAAAGAACTCTCAAGGGGAGATTTATGCGCTGTGCCGTTCGTCAGGTCAACGGCTTTCTGGGATCGGAGATCAGTTTACAGCCTAAAGAGCGGCACTATCGAAAGCCAATTGGGCACCGGATTTTACCGAAGCTGAGCGGGCTGGTTTAACAACCCTGTTGGTGACCATGCGGGCATGCAGTCTGCCAATGATTTTACTGGCAGTCTTTTCACAAACAAATGGCAGAAGGGCATGCAGAAAAGCACAAGCCGCCGCAAGAAGGAGCCAGAACCCAAAATTTGAAGACATATGCATATGCTCGAAATAGGTTTCGTTGACTGAATGAGGGTGCTCTGTAAATAAAGTATTCAATGCCATTTTATCATCTCCACTTCCGAGTCGCTGATCTTTTTGAAGTATGGCTTATCTTCAGTGAGATTTTTTTCCGAATTTGACGTAAAAAAAGAAATATGCGAAACATATGTTTCAAATAAAAAACATACATGGAAAATTATTATGTTCGATTCCATTGATCGAAAAATTCTATTCCATCTACAGCAGGATGCAACAATACCCGCTGCAGAGTTGGCAGAGCGTGTCGGATGTTCCCGAACTGCGTGTTGGCGACGGATCAAATCATTGGAAGAAACGGGCTATATCCAAAAACAGACAGCCCTTCTGGATCGGCACAAGCTGGGCCTTCCCGTGACCGTCTTTGTTAATATCAAGACCGGACATCATGAACCCGACTGGTTGAAACAATTTGCCGCCGTTGTCGATCTTTTCCCGGAAATCACTGAATTTTATAGGATGAGCGGCGATGTCGACTATTTGTTAAAAGTGATCGTTCCAGACATTGCGGCCTATGATGATTTCTACCGGCGCCTGATCCGCTCCGTAAACCTTTCCGATGTAAGTTCAAACTTTGCCATGGAAGAAATCAAATTCACCACCGCCCTGCCTCTCTAACGCCATCAGCTTCCGGGATTTTTTGCATTTGGCGTAAAAAGGGGTTCTCCCTGTAATTTATACTCTCCGATCAATCGCTGTCCCCGCCCGCTTGCCAGCCAATTTTCAAGTTTGAGCGCCAAGTCCCGTTTGACATGAGGGTGACGTCCCTGATCTACAGGAAGATAAGCATATTGATTGAACAGCGCAGGGTCACCTGAGAAAACGAGCTTTAAATCCCCTTTATTCTTGAAGTTCAGCCAGCTGGCTCGGTCGGCAAAAATATAGCCGCTCATCGCGCTTGCCGTATTCAGACTGGTTCCCATCCCCGCACCGACAGCCCGGTACCAGCTTCCTTCAAACTGCTGAGGCAAGAGACCCGCCTTACGCCATAAAGCGAGCTCCTTACGATGGGTGCCGCTATCATCCCCGCGGCTGATAAAAACGGTTTTGGTTTTCTCAATGGCCGCGAAAGCCCTAGCAGCTGTTTTCACATCAGCCAATTTCGCCGGATCATCAGAAGGGCCCAGCAAGACAAAATCATTAAACATAATTTCCCGCCGATGGGTTCCATATCCCTCTGCTACAAACCTTTCTTCTGCTTTTCTGGAATGCACCAAAATAGCATCCACATCCCCGGCCCGGCCGAGTTTCAAAGCCTGTCCGGTCCCGACCACCAGAAGATGAACGTCGAGCCCGAGATCTCGTTTTATTTGAGGTAATAAAACATCTGACAAACCTGAATTGTGAAAAGACGTGGTCACAGCCAGTTTCAAATCCGCGGCTAAAGATGAAAAAGAACTTCCCAACATTACGGACAGGACAATAACAAAACTCAAATATCTCATAACAGGATATCCCCTCTCAGGAAGCCTTGTGCTTCAAGCGTTTCCGGCTTCTCAAAAAATCGGTTAGCGCAGCCATGTTCCAATATTTTGCCATGATGCAGAAAGAGAATGTCATCGGCAAGACGCCGGGCCTGACCAAAATCATGGGTGGCCATCACGATCCGGGCCCCATTTTCCTGAGCCAGTACGACCAAGCGTTCAATATCCCGGGTCGAAGCCCCGTCGAGATTGGCTGATGGCTCGTCCAGAAACAAAACATCCGGCTTGGTAATCAGAGCCCGTGCCAAGGCCATTTTCTGTTTTTCTCCGCCTGAGAGAATACGGGCATCTTTCCCGGCCGCAGTCTCCAACCCGACTTCCAGTAGCCACCGTTCCGCCTCTGCCAAGGCGTCCTTTGCCCGCCAGCCTCGAACTTCAAGTGGATAGGACACATTTCGCAGAACAGAGCGACGCATAATGATGGGGCTTTGAAAGACAAAAGATTGGCGGTCATAGACATTTTCCGCAGATCCGCTCCAGCAAACTTTGCCTTTCCTTGTCTTCTCCAATCCATGCATCAGTCTTAGCAAGGTGGTTTTCCCCGATCCATTGGGGCCAATAATGATCGTGCATCCAGTCGGCCCAACTGTAAAAGACAAAGGACCGATAATCCGGCTTCCCTGTTTGGAAACCATTGCCTCCCGAATTTCCAGAGGCAGAATGCTATGGCGCTCTACCATGTTCCCTCTCTTTCCGTGCGGGAGAGAATGTGAATGAAAAGATTCACAGTTATCGCAAGCGTTATCAGAATAAGGCCCAGCCCTAAAGCCAGTGGAAAATCCCCTTTTCCGACTTCCAGTGCAATCGCGGTTGTGAGGACTCGGGTCAAATGATCAATATTACCACCAACAATCATAATCGCCCCGATTTCACCGATCGCACGGCCAAACCCGGTAAGCGTTGCTGTGAGCAATGCCCGCCTGCCATCCCAAAGAAGCGTCTGCATCCGCTGCCATTTACTGGTATGCATGGAGATCAGGAGGTCATGGTATAGAAACCAAAGCTCACGCAGGGTCTGATGGGCCAGAGATGCAATAATCGGCGTCACAATAATCACCTGCGCAATAATCATCGCTGTCGGTGAAAAAAGCAGGTTAAAAACACCGAAGGGGCCGGAGCGAGACAGAAGAAGATAAACGACAAGCCCGACGACAACGGGCGGCAATCCCATCATGGCATTCAAAAATGCAATGGCAAAACGACGAAAACGAAAGCGTGTTACCGAAAGCCAGGCGCCAAACGGCAGCCCGATCATGGCTGCGATGGCAACGGCTGACAAAGAGACCGACAAAGATCGCAAGGAAATTTCAACCAGGTCATGATCCAGGGTCATGACCAATTTGAATGCAGCCAGAAATCCTGCCAGGATGTCATTCATAAGGATGTTTCTCGAAATCCGGATAAAGTTTCAGAACCTATTGCGTAATTTAAATTCCCTGAAGTAGCAAATGGTTATCCTGCCGAAGAGAAAATTTTGTCCACAATGGCTCAATTCTGGCTTTCTTTATACTTCGAACGACATGAGGGTGACGCAATCAACGAATTTACTGGCGCATTCAGGGCAATTCGGCCTACGCTTAAGTGCTAAACAGATAAGACTAATAAAAAAACAATCCTATCGAATACATCGATCTGCAGTGCCATAATGGGAGGGCTATTTCATGGCAGACGTACAAGACGAGGGTGCGCCCAATGCACCGAACCAAGCGGATACTGATTATGAAGTCGGACAGGATAACATCTCGCCTTTTGGTCTTGATATTCATAATCCGGTTTTCCTGATCTCCGGGCTATCCATCGTACTCTTTGTTCTGGTAACCCTGATGTTTCAGGCAGAGGCAACTGAATTTTTTGGCTGGCTTCGGCCGTTTCTCACCTCAACCTTTGACTGGTTCTTCCTGAGCGCTGCCAATATTTTTGTGCTCTTCTGCCTGTTACTGATGCTGACACCGCTTGGAAAGATCCGACTAGGCGGCAAAGACGCGAAACCGGATTACAGTTATACAGGCTGGTTTGCCATGCTGTTCGCAGCGGGTATGGGCATCGGTCTGATGTTCTTTGGTGTCTCTGAACCGATTTCTCATTTCTCCTCCTCAATGGGAGGTACCGTCGCTGAAGGAGCAGCCCGTACGGATTGGGCTCCCCTTGGGGCAGCAGCCGGCGACGCGGAAGCCGCCCTCAAACTTGGGATGGCTGCCACCATCTTCCATTGGGCGCTTCATCCTTGGGCAATCTACGCTGTTGTGGCCTTGTCATTAGCGTTTTTCAGCTTCAATCGCGGGCTACCGCTCACATTGCGCTCAGCCTTTTATCCTCTGCTAGGCGAACGTGTCTGGGGCTGGCCCGGTCACGTTATCGACATTCTGGCTGTCTTTGCCACACTGTTCGGCCTTGCGACCTCTCTGGGTTTTGGGACCGAGCAAGCACTCGCCGGTTTGAACTTTCTGTTTGGATGGGGCACGGGGAATGTCGCAAAAGTCGTTCTTATTGCTTTCATCACAACATTGGCGTTGATTTCGGTGATCCGCGGCCTTGATGGAGGTGTGAAAATTCTTTCTGAGATCAATATTGTTCTGGCTGCGTTGTTGGTATTGTTCATCATTATTGTGGGCCCAACAGGCGTTATTTTCTCGACTATGATTGATGGCGGCCTTGCCTATGTGACCGAAATTGTACCTCTTTCCATGCCGTTTGGCCGGGAAGACACCAACTTTACTCAAGGCTGGACATCCTTCTACTGGGCCTGGTGGATCTCCTGGTCGCCTTTTGTTGGCATGTTTATCGCCCGAGTGTCTCGGGGTCGTTCGGTTCGGGAATTTGTGTTCTGCGTAATCATTATTCCAACCATCGTCACGGTGATCTGGATGGGAGCCTTTGGCGGAACAGCCATTGCTCAGGTTCTTGCAGATGCCGCAGCACCGGTTAAAAGTGCCGCGCTTGAGCTCAAATTGTTCGAAATGCTGAAGGACTTGCCGTTCACGACGATCTCATCCTTTGTGGGGATTGTTCTGGTGCTTGTATTTTTCGTGACGTCCTCTGATTCAGGATCACTGGTCATTGACACGATTACAGCCGGCGGCAAAACCGATGCGCCCGTCTCCCAACGGGTCTTCTGGTGTTCCTTCGAAGGTCTCGTTGCCGCAACATTGTTGCTGGTTGGCGGAACAGGCGCCTTAACGGCCTTGCAAGCCATGTCGGTCTCGACAGGTTTTCCGTTCACCATTGTCCTGCTCTTTATGTGTATCAGCCTCTTCATTGGACTGAAGAGCGCGCTGAAAGAGAGCTAACCGATTAGGTGAAGCGCTGATCTTACGGCGCTTCACCTTCCCCACTCTCCGTATTTGTCAGGAAAACAGTTTTATTCTATAGTCAGGGTCCCTCGCCGAATGGACCTACTCTCATGACTGACATATCTGCACCCGCTTTCGAGCTGGACCATATTACTGTTTCTGCAACCTCTCTCGAAGATGCTTTGCGCTATACGGAAGATTGCCTGGGGATCAAAATCCCTGCTGGCGGCGAACATCCCAAAATGGGAACCCATAATCATTTACTTTCCTTAGGGTCTGATCTCTTCCTCGAAGTCATCGCCGTCAATCCGGCGGCTGAAAAACTCTCTCATCCACGCTGGTTTGGGCTGGATGCGATCGGCAATCGTTCACCCAAGCTGGCGACCTGGATTTTAAGAACACATGATATTAGAGCCTCCCTCGCTCACGGTCCGGCAGGTGGCGGAAAGCCTATGACCCTCACTCGTGGGGACCTTTCCTGGCTCATGTCAGTTCCCACAGATGGCTCCATGCCCATGGACGGTGCTTATCCGACTTTGATCGAATGGCCGGATATCCCTCACCCGGCCTCCAAAATGCAGGATCTCGGTTGCCGGTTGGAATCCATGACACTCTTCCATCCGGAAGTGGAGACAATTCTCAAGTATCTTAAAGGTCCCTTTATTGATCCTCGCGTACAATTCGAAAAAGCATCAACTTTTTCAATGAAAGCAACTATCATAACCCCCAATGGCCGAAAACGGCTTGGCGGTTAAGCGGCCATTTTCTGAGCAATTGTCGCCAGTCTGGATTTGGCAGCGTCGATTGATTTGGCCTTGATCTCTTCCCCCAAGGTCAATTCTTCTGCAAAGATAAAAGTCACATCATCAAGACCTAAAAATCCAAACATGGTTCTCAAATAAGGCTCCTGATTATCCATATGAGCGGCGGAGCCTTTGCTATAAAGGCCGCCGCGGGTTACAACGACATAGACTCTACGGCCATTCAATTTACCCTCTGGTCCGTTTTCTCCATACCCAAACGTAACCCCGACCCGTGCGACATGGTCAAGGTAGGTTTTAAGCTGAGAGGTAATATTGAAATTATACATCGGTGCCCCGATGATGATGGTATCGGCGTCAAGCAGTTCGGCCACCAGTTCATCCGACAAGGCAATTACATCTTTTAGATCGGCCGAGAGTTGATCGGTCGGCGTATAAAAGCTGCTATAGGTCTTTTCAGTCAGATGAGGCGGTGGCGTCTTACCCAGATCCCTCTGCCGAACAGAGATGTCACGTCTGCCGCCCGATAAGGCATCTGCAAAATAGTCTATAAGCTCTTTGGAAATGGAAGCGGACAGATTGGGGCTGCTACTGATAACAAGTAAGTTCTTCACGATAAATTCCTCATAATGTGGGTTATTTCTGCGCTACTCCTTACCTATTTTGTTTATGCATGCTATTGAATAGACGTTTTAGAAAAGGACTATTTCCAAATGA
Source organism: Sneathiella sp. (assembly GCA_039975135.1). Lineage (GTDB taxonomy): Bacteria > Pseudomonadota > Alphaproteobacteria > Sneathiellales > Sneathiellaceae > Sneathiella. The sequence goes on from JBDWHS010000029.1 coordinate 154,287, forward strand.
AGCCTAATAAGGAAGCTCTGGATGGCATGGCTGTCTTTGTTCAGGTCGTTGAAAGCGGTGGTTTTACGGCAGCTGCTCGTCGTCTCGGGAATTCGACGTCTTTTATCAGTAAAGAAATAACCCGTCTGGAAAGCCGGCTGGGGGTCCGCCTTCTCAACAGAACAACCCGGACAATCAGTCTGACCGACATCGGCACAACCTATTTTGGCCGTTGCCGACAGATCATTGAGGATGCGGAAGATGCAGAGAGGAATATTCTACAGTTGCACGAACGCCCGCAAGGACACCTGAAAGTCAGTGCTCCGATCAGTCTCAACCATTCCAGTCTGAAACTGATCCTGCCAGGCTTTCTAAAACGCTACCCGGATATTCAGCTGGACATAGAGTTAAACGACCGGATTGTTGATGTGATAGGCGAAGGTTTTGATGTTGCCATTCGGGGCGGCAATCTGATTGATTCAAATTTGGTGAAACGGCGGATCATGACATCCGAGGCTGTGATTGTTGCCTCTCCGACCTATCTGGAAATGAACGGGACACCAAAACACCCTTCAGAACTGGCCCATCACGATTACATCTCCTATTCCTACCGGAAAACGCCGGATATCCTCGAATTTACCGATGAGAACGGAAAACAGATGTCCATCAAGCTGTCCCCCAGAATATTGTGTAACAATGCTGAGCTGGAAGAGGCTTTTGCCATTCAAGGTCTTGGCATTTCAGGACTGCCACTCTTTGCTTGTCAGCAAGCCCTGATCGATGGAAGGCTTATCCGAATTCTGGAGAATTTCGTACATCGCCCTATCCAGATTCACGCGCTCTACCCTCATCGCCAGCATCTGTCCGCAAAGGTTCGGGTTTTCATCGACTATCTGGTGAAGTATCTTGCCTGTCCTTCAGAAGAACAATTCTCACAAACTCAGGATTGATTGATTTCAACCAATCGCGTAGGGTCTGGCTCAATATTATTCCTGATTTGGGAGGAAAACATATGAGTTCCAAGACTGCCTATTCTTTATCGCGACGGATGATCCTGGGGGCCATGACAGGCCTGGTTGCCCTGAGCGGATTTGCCAGCCTTTCCAGCGCAGCAGACAAAATAACAATCGGCGCCTTGCGTTTCACGTCCCATTCACCTTCTTTTATCGCCTTTGAGAAAGGCTATTTCAAAGAAGAAGGTCTGGATGTCGAGCTTAAATTCTTCCAGGCCGCGCAGCCTATTGCCGTCGCCATCGCCTCCGGCGATATTGATTTCGGCGTCACAGCGCTGACCGGTGGCTTTTACAGCCTCGCAGACAAAGGAGCCCTCAAAGTTATTGGCGGCTTGATGGCTGAGAAAAAAGGGGCACCCGGAAACACCATTCTAGTGTCCAACAAAGCCTTTGAAGCGGGTGTTAAAACGCCCGCGGATCTAAAAGGCAAAAGCTGGGCGATGACTCAACAAGGCTCTTCCTTTCATTATATGGCTGGTATCATCGCCGAAAATAATGGATTTGCCGCATCTGACATGAAATTGAAGCCCTTACAAAAAGTCGGCTCTATGATTGGCGCGCTTAAATCCGGGCAAGTGGATGCCATGGCAATCGTACCCCATATTGCCGCAGGTTTGGCAAAGGGTGGTGCCGCTAAAATCATCGGCAAGATCCAGGATATCAGTGACTATCAAGTTACCACAATTTTCACGTCGACCAAAAACACCACGGACAATCAGGATATGGTGAAACGCTTCCTGAAAGCCTATTCACGCGGCATCGCAGATTATCTGGCGGTCATGCAGGATCAGGGAAAAGACCCCGCCGCAACGGAAGCCATGGTCGATCTCATTCATAAATACGTCTACGCTTCTCGCCCCCGCGAAAAAGCAGCACCGTCAATCAAGGCAGGTGCGGTTTATCTGAACGAAGGCGCTTCACTGAATGTGAATGACGTCAAGGCACAGCTAGCCTGGTTTCAGAAGAACAAACTGGCGCCAGCCAGCCTGACATTTGAGAAAATGGTAGATACCAGCTTCATTAAAACAGCTCAGTAACTGATCTGCAATTCACAGGCGGTTCGACTCTTTCGTACCGCCTGTTTTCGTTAAGAAAGCCGCTTTATGGACCTGTATCTGAACAGCATTTCCCATTTCTATGATGATATGGAAATTCTGAGCGATATCGATTTCCAGATCTCCGCTGGACAGATCGTTTGTCTGATTGGCCCTAGTGGTTGCGGTAAATCCACTCTCCTGCGGTTTATGGGCGGATTGGAGAGGCCAACCAGCGGTTCCGTTGTGCAAATTGGCTCGCCGCCCAAGGAAAGCCTCAATCCACTTACCTATATTTTTCAGGATTTTGCCCTGCTCCCTTGGCGGACGGTTGCTGGCAATGTCAGTCTTGTTCTGGAAGATCACGGCATTTCCGGAGATGCGGCAAATGCTATTATCAAAGATGTCCTTGCACGCACAAAGCTTAGCGATTTCGCCGACGCTCTTCCCCGCCAACTTTCCGGTGGCATGAAACAGCGGGTCGCCATTGCAAGGGCATTGAGTGTCAATCCCGCTTGTCTGTTGATGGATGAGCCGCTTTCAGCTCTCGACAGTCAGACGCGGGAATTACTGATGGATGATCTTGTAGATCTTTGGTTGAAGGAGCGTTACACGGCCTGTTATGTCACCCATAACCTGAACGAAGCGGTCAGGCTGGGCCATAGAGTTGTGGTCTTATCAAGACGCCCGGGGCGCATTCGGGAAATCGTTGATATTGATATTCCGCTGGATGAGCGAGCCGCAAATCCGGCTCTGCTGCAGGAAAAACAGGAGTATCTCTGGTCCCTCATGCGAGATGAAGCCCGGGCTGCAGATCTGGAACTCGTCCATGTCTGAAAAGCTCGATAAAAAATCCGGAAATCCGGTTCCCTATCGCGGTGGCGGCTTTTCACCAAAACCTGTCCGAATTGTCGCTCCTATTCTCTTTATCTGTCTTTTGAGTATTTGGGAAACCGGCTCTCGAATGGGCTGGATCAGCCCACTGGTTCTCCCCGCGCCATCAGAAGCCTTCAATGCCTTTATGGATCTTGTAAATTCGGGTCATCTGGCGCTGCATTTATCAGCCTCCATTCAACGGCTTGTCATCGGCTGGATTTCAGGAACCCTGCTTGGTTTGTCTTTCGGTCTGGCTGCAGGGCTATTCACACTGGCGCGCGGCGGCATTGTTCCTCTGGTTGCCGCGATTTTTCCCATTCCGAAAATTGCGCTTCTTCCCCTCTTTATCATCTGGTTTGGTATTGGTGAAGAATCAAAAATTGCCACCATCCTGTTCGGCACTTTTTTTCCAACTGTCATAGCAGTCTATGGCGGTGTGGATAATGTGGATCGCGGTCTGATCCGCATGGGCCAGTCCTTTAATTTGAGGTGGTGGTCGATTGTCTGGAAAATCATTTTGCCAGGAGCCCTTCCCGCTATTCTGTCAGGCTTCAGAATTTCAGCGTCGATCGGCATCATTCTTTTGGTGGCCGCAGAAATGATTGGCGCAGAATATGGCATTGGTGCCTATATCCTGCTTGCAGGCAATCTGATGGCGATGGATCAACTGGTTGCCGGTGTCGCTATTTTGTCCATTCTTGGACTAACTGTCAGCTGGCTCATCGGGAAAGCAGAGAAATATTTCCTTAAATGGCGGATATGACTTTTCACTTGCGAAAACCCCTCTGCTCCCCTAATCATTTTTCAAAACCCAACAAGTCACCAATTGGAAATATGGTATAAAGATGCGCGTGCTCTATGTCGGCAATTTCAACGAAAAATATGATGGATCGCGCTTCTATGATTCCAATCGCAAATTGGCTAACGGATTTATCCGCAATGGCCATCAGGTTTACCAATTCAGTGACCGGGATATTGCTCGCTCCTCCAGTTGGTTTGAGTCTCGGAAATTTGGCGTTCTTCCTGCTAATCGCAGGCTTTTGGAAACGGCAAGGGAATTCTATCCGGACCTTATCGTCGTCGGCCATTCGGATCTTATTTTCACGCGCACGTTGAAGCAGATCAAAAAGCATGTCCCGGACGTGAAAATTGCCGTTCGCAATGTGGATGCAATCTGGCACCAGGACAACGCAGACCGGATTATGAAACGTGTGGATGTCGCAGATGCCATCTTCATAACAACAGCTGGAGACCCTCTCAAAAAATTCGCACGCAAAAACAATGTTGTCAGCTTTTTCCCAAATATCGTTGATAAATCAATCGACAGTTTCAGGGCATTTGAAACAGCCAACCCAACTTATAGACTCTTCTACGGAATGGGCAATGCGAGCCCGGACAGCGAGCGCTTCCAGGTTGCGACCCGTATCCTGAACCATTTCCCGAAAGGAAGCGTCAACATCAGAGGCTTAAACGGCGTTCCCCCAGTATTCGGGATTACGTATCAAAAAAATCTGGCTGACGCTCGCATGGGGCTAAACCTGAGCCAAGGTGAAGGTCTCGCAGATCCTCTCTACAGCTCAGACAGGATGTCACATTACACAGGAAATGGCCTTCTTACTCTAATCCATCGGCGCGCGGGTTTTGAACAGATCTTTAAAGAAGACGAGCTTGCGTTTTACGATGACTTCGATGATCTCATCAAAAAAATAGAATATTTTAACCTGCATGATGATGAAGCCCGCGAGATTGCCGAAAATGGCTGGCGACGCAGTCATGAGATTTTCAATGAACAACTGGTCGCAAAATACATCGAAGAAGTCACCTTTCGGCAGCCGTTAAGTGAAGACTATCAGTGGCCAACAGAGCTTCATACGGCATAAACTAAATGACTGTCATCACACGCCTGTGAAGGGTATTACCACGGAGTGTGCCCGTCATCACTACCTTTAATCACCTAAACACTTATATGAGAGCCAGTTCGTCAATCCAGTTCGGGAAAAATCTCTCATGGGTAAATTCACCCTAGCCTTCTTTGGTTTTATCGTCAGCTTTGCAATCGCTACAAATGTCTGGTCTGCAGATTTCGGCGCTGTTTATCAGGATGCAAAAATTGAAAATGCGGTGATCTCCCACATGAAGGATGAAACCGGCAGTAAGGCAGTTTTGCGTTTTACCCTGACCAATACAGCCTTCGACAAATTGACAATCACAGGAGTTAGCAGTGATCGCCATGGTATTTCTCATATCATGGCAGAGATATCCCCAAACAAGTTTGTCGAACTGGATTCTCTTTCGATCCTTAGCGAAGAACATCTTAACATGGCAGATGCAAAAATTTACATAGAGCTTGAAAATCTGGACCTCCCAGGCGGTACTGATCGCAGCATTCGCCTCAATCTCGTACTACTCAATGGCGAAATGCCGTTCCGGGCTCGCCTGATAGATCCCACACACTGAAATACCAAACGTATTTCAGTTATTTCAAAATTTGACAAGCCCCTTTGATCCTGCCTAAACTGCCCGCGCATTCCTTGTATGCACCCCATCCGCGGAAAGGGCCAAGCCCGGCAAGGACGAGAATGATTGTGATAACTCATACGATTTCTTGACGTCTGGCGGATACGGCAATCAAAGGAAATTCGTATGCAAAATACTCACGAAGCACCTGTCGTCAGTGTGCAAATATCTAGCCTCCCCAGTAAGAATGCCACCCGAACCGAACTGAACCTGAAAGCCGAAAAGCTTTTGGCCGACTATAACGCAGGCCTGTCATCAGCAATGGAGGTTTTTCGCACCCGCCATCCAGCCGGGCAAAAAGAGGGATTTTCACCCACATTGCTGGATGCCCGTCAGGTCATTATGTTTACAAACATGGACGGCCAGAAACTGTCACTCGAGCGGCTCAAGAAAACAGCCAAACAACTTCTTAAAGATTTCAAGACAAACGATCCTGTTGCTTTGCACCGCATTGCCTCCTTACATCCCAAAGCAAAATCGGGGGCTCGAAGTCTGGCAGAAATGAGCCTCGCCGATATTCAGCATGTTCTGGCACTCGAAAACGGCTTTGCCAGCTGGCCGAAACTCAAGCATCATTTGAAAGCTATGGAAACCAGCGCCCGCGATATAGAGGCAGGAATCTCGTTCGCAAACAATAAGACACTTCATATCCGTTGCGGCAGTGACCTGAAGGAAGCATTGCAAGATGCCCGTATCGAAGGCACCTTCATGGAAGTTATCAACCCGTTTTCCATGGGACCTGTTCTATGTGACCGGCTGGAAGAAAAATCGCTAAAACTTCGCACAGATTACATGACGGAGACGCTTGGGCCTTACATCTCTGAAGATCGCCGCACCGCAATTCGAAGCAGCCTTGTCGACGAAGAAGAAGCTTTGCTCGCACTTGATACCCGGTATGAGGAGGTGGTTCTGTGGTTCGAGCATGATGCTTATGATCAGCTTTGCTTAGCCTATCTCCTGCACCATATGGCACGCAAAAGCCCTAACTTGCCTTTCAGACTGTCGCTTGTTCAGGTTGATCGGTTTCCCGGGATCAAGCGCTTCATCGGCCTTGGACAAATCCTTCAACCCGAAGGCTTTGCATTGCTATATCAACAGCGCCTCTCCGTTACGCCCCCCATGATCTCCTTTGGCGCGACAATGTGGGAAGCCTTTACGGGTAATGACCCACGGGAGTTGTGGGCGCTTATCAATGAAGAAAAGTCACCCCTTCCTCTAATGCAGAAGGCTTTTTGGCGGATCATCGCGGAGCTACCATCTCCGGAAAATGGGCTTGGTCTGACGGAACGATTGGCACTGGATATCATTGCCAAAGAAGGTTCATTGCTGGCAAGGCGGGCGTTTCTTTTTGCAATGGCGGATCGGGATCCTCAGCCTTATCATGGTGATATCATGTTTTTTGCCATTCTCAACTCTCTTTGGAGTGCCGAAAACCCAGCATTGGAGGTTACCGGATATATGGAAGGTCCTGGTGACCATGGGAAAGAAATTCTCAAGCTCACACCACTTGGTGAAAGACTGCTGCAAGGCCAGGAAAACTGGCTAAAAGTCAACAAGGTCGATAAATGGGTGGGCGGCATTCATATCAACAGTGAGAAGGCGCAGAACTGGCACTATATTGAGGAACAGATAGAGCCGCGCCTCCTTTAATCCTGATAAGCTAACAGGATAGCCCTTGCCAAATTATCGCGGTCGGTAGCACTATGCACAGCGCGCCACAAAAGGATACCGACCGTGATTACTTTGCTTAAAAATGCCAATCTGTATCAACCGGAATTTCGGGGTTTATGTGACATCCTGTTGGCAAACGGGAAAATTGCCGCCATTGAGAATGATCTCACCATCACTGGCCTTCCAGGCCTGACAACAATCGATGCGCAAAAAGCCAGTGTCGTTCCCGGTTTCGTCGATGGGCATGTCCATTTGATCGGCGGCGGCGGTGAAGGTGGCTTTGCGACCCGAACACCCGAAGTTCTGCTAAGTGATCTGGTGCGCGGCGGTGTTACAACTGTTGTTGGCTTGCTCGGCACCGACTGTACGACCCGCCATACAGCAAGCCTTTTTGCGAAAACGAAAGCACTCTGTTTAGAAGGCATCACTGCTTATATGTTCACTGGTGGTTACGCAGTACCAAGCCCTTCTGCGACCAACAGTATTGGAAATGACATCCTCTTTATGGATCCTGTGATTGGTTTGAAAACAGCAATTTCCGACCACCGATCCTCACACCCTGCCCCTCAGGAACTGGCCCGTATGTCCAGTGATGCACGCGTTGCAGGCCTGGCCTCAGGCAAGGCCGGATCTGTTGTTGTTCATCTGGGCGGCGGGAAAAACGGGTTCGACCTTCTCGGCCAGGTGTTGAAAAGCACCGACATTCCCATTCGTCAGTTTATTCCAACTCATGTCAATCGTAAGGAAGCCTTGTTTGAAGAGGCGCTTCATTGGGTTCGAAAGGGCGGGTTTATTGATCTGACTGCCGGAATTAACCCGGAACGGGGCGCAAAAGGAAGTGTCAAGACCAGTGAAGCCATCGCTCGCTGCCAGACAGAAAAACTGGATATATCACGAATTTGCGTCAGTTCCGATGCCAATGGCTCTATCCCGGTTTTCGATGAAGCAGGGAATTTAAAAGGAATAGGTGTCGCGGGTTTCGATCCCCTTCTCAATGAACTTCGCGATATGATCACGCATGAAAAAATCCCGCTGGAGTTTGCCCTTGTTCCATTCACCAGTGCGCCGGCACAAGCCCTCGGCCTTTCAAATCATAAAGGCGCTTTAAAAACAGGGATGGATGCAGACTTGCTTATCCTGGATTCTGATATGTCGATTACCCACATGCTCGCCAAAGGTCAGTTGATGATGAGTGATAAGGAGGTTCTTGTAAAAGGCACTTTTGAGAAATAACCATTTCAAACCTCTTGGCTCATTCCTTCAATCCATTCCATAACAGATACAACAGCCCGCCGAGGCTGCTTACGTTTTGGTAAGACAAGCCAGTAAAAATCCGGAAGCGCCATCACGCCGCCCTCAAAAGGAGCAATCAGCGTTCCGCTTTTCAAGCTCTCCTCTGCCAGACGGTATGGGGCAAGCGCAACACCAAGCCCTTGCTCTGCTGCCCGGATCACAAGATCCGATGAGGTGAAGCGCGGCCCCGCCCTCGTCTCCAGCCCCTCCATGCCGCAGGCCCGCTTCCAAACCTCCCAGGATAAATGAGGATCGCGATCATGAAGAAATTTCAACCCCGTAAGCTGACGTAGCAGATCAGGGCTCCCTTTTTCTTTCCAATATGCGGGACCCATCACAGGCAATAATCTGTCCGCCATAAAAGATCTGCAATCCACATCGCTCCAAGGGCCTTTGCCCATGCGTATCGCAAAATCCGCCCCGCCTTCTTCAGGCGATTTCTGTCGTTGATCAATCAGAACAGAGACCTCGAGCCGGCTGTCATAAGCTTCAAGAGCATTCAAGCGAGGCAGCAGCCAACGGATCGCGATAGAGGAAGTTGTCTCGACAACGACCGTATTTTGCTTTTGCCGTTCCTGCAAAGAAAGAACAGTTGTCTCAAGGGACGCCATAGACGCAAAAGCGTCTCGGCCGAGCATTTCACCTTCTGGAGTAAAACTGATTTTCCGTGTCCCCTCTTTCTTTTCCAGAAGAGCAAGACCAATCCATGCCTCCAACTCATGAAGATGACGGCTTACAGAAGAATGCGTAACTCCAAGCAGACGAGAAGCCGGACGCACACCGCCAGTTTCATAGACTGCGGCAAACGCTCTAATCGCATTGAGAGGCAGGTTTTTCATGGTTACAATAATAGACCAAAAATATCCTATTTTGCACCATATTTATAAATCCGCTCTTTCTACAATAGAACCTATACAGACAACATCGAGGAAATTATGGGTGCTTTGATAGACGGAAAATGGACAGAAGAGGCAGAGAAAGCCTTTCGAGAAGGGGCGTTTACCCGGACCGAGAGCATTTTTAACCAGCGTTTATCGCAAGGGGTTTTATCCAGTATTGCCGCACGAGAACAACGATATTATCTGATAGCCTCACTGAGCTGCCCGTGGTCCCATCGGGTCATACTGGTGCGTGCCTTGAAAGGATTAAACAAGAAGCTACCGCTTGTTATTGCCAAGGGTCCTCGCATCGAAGGGTATGCTGTTGACGGGAGTGAAATACCGGGGCTGGAAGGTAAAAACATTCACCACATACATCAGCTTTATGCCCTTACCGACCCCACGTATTCAGGCCGCGCGACAGTCCCGCTTCTTTGGGACAGCAAGGAAGAGCGCATCATTTGCAACAGCTCTTCTCCCCTTATGCGCAGCCTGGATGATCTTATGGAAGAAACAAGTATCCAGTTAGTGCCTTCCTCCGAGCTTCATCAGATAAACTGCCTGAACACCCGCATTCATACAGGTCTTTCCAATGCAGTTTATCGGGCTGGGCTCGCCAGAAGCCAGGCAGCCTATAAAGATGCTGTTGATCATGTCTTTGCCACCCTGGATTTTCTGGAAGATCGCTTATCAGTATCTCGCTATCTGTGCGGCTCGCAGATTACTGAAAGCGATCTTCAGCTTTTCACGACCCTTGTCCGCTTTGATGCTGTCTATGCCACCCATTTTCGCTGCACTCGAAAACGCCTGGTGGATTATCCTTCCCTCTGGGCTTATGCCCGGGATATTTATCTCCTCCCCGGCGTCTCTGAAACCGTCGATTTTAGCGCAATACTGGATGGCTATTATAGCAATGACGGCGATATTAATCCCTATGGGATTATTGCCGATTTGCCGACTGTCAATTGGCTGGCACCGCATACCCGGCATCATCTGGCATCAGAAGGTCCGGTGACTACTTAGCTTCAATCAAATCCCACTGATTGCCAAACGGATCCTGAAAGACGGCGACAGTACCGTAAGGCTCATAGCGTGGCTGCTCCAAAAAGACGACACCGTCGTTCTTGAACGCCGTGTAGTCCCGTTCGAAATCATCCGTATTGAGGAACAGGAAAACCCGCCCACCGGCTTGGCTGCCGATCGACTGGATTTCCTGATCTGTTGTTGCCTGAGCCAGCAAGAGTGCCGTTTCCGAAGCGCCCGGCGGCAGGACGCGAACCCAGCGCTTGGTCGGTGACAGGGATACGTCTTCCAACAGTTGAAATCCCAGGCAATTAACATAGAAATCTATTGCCTGATCATAGTCAGGAACAAGAACAGCAACTGAAGAAATACAAGGCACTTTTAGGTCCACTTAATATCATGATGCACCGTATAGGCACCAAGTTTTGATCCAATATCGGCAGCTAACGCGTTGTCTTTTACGCCTGTCAGGCCAATGAGCGCCATCATGCCATGAGCGGGATGATTTTCAACCGTAATGGTATACTGAATATCCCCTAACACCAGAGCATCCAGTTCCTGAGAGAAGACCTTTTCAATAGCCTCCGCACGGAGCGCCGGTTTAAAGATTTTTCCAACTCCTGTCAGCGGCATAATATCAACAAAATGAATATCGGCTGGATTGGCGGCGCGCTCTGCAATTCTTTCACGGGCAAACTCCTTGAGCTCCTCCTCGCGTGCCTGCATGCCGGGTTTAAACTGGACATAGGCAATCGGCATTTCACCGGTATAACTGTCAGGCTTGCCGACTGCAGCTGCCAGTTCAACACTGGGATGTTCATGTAAGGCTTCCTCGATCAAGGAGGGATCAATATTATGCCCGCTTCGGATAATCAGGTCTTTAGCCCGCCCGGTCAACCAGATATACCCTTCTGCATCGATACGTCCCAGATCTCCGGAATTGATCCACCCGTCGCCGGCAAAAGCAGACGCATTGTGAGCCTTCTGAACATAGCCCGGCATAACGCAGGTGCCTCTCATGACGATAACGCCGATTTCATCCGTCTCCGCCTCCCGGACAATCTGACCGTTATCGTCGATCACCACTGCCTTGATATCCACATATGGTCCGCGCATACCGACAGAGCCAAACCGAACCTCCCCATCCCGAGGCTGCATCGTGGTAAAGGACGTCACCTCTGTCATCCCGTAGCCTTCCAACATGGGTGCCCCACTTTTTTCCGATATGGCTTTGAGAACTTCCACCGGAGCAGCGGATCCTCCGGTCATGCCAGCGCGCAATGTGCGAATGTCACTCTCTTCAACTGGCACATTCAACAAGGCCGAGAGCATGGTGGGAACCGCTCCCAAAATGGTCACTTTATATTTTTCAACCAACCGCCAGTAACTTCCAATAACCAATGGATCCCTGAACCCCATGGGACTTGGAATAACCAGAGTTGCCCCCGCCATCATCGGTACCAGGCCTGTCACAATGGAGCCACTGATATGAAAAAGCGGGAGCCCCGCCAGCAAAGTATCCTGATCACTCATACCCATCAGAAATCCGGTTGAAGCAAGCTGAATAAGCTGCATCCGGTGGGTGTGCGGGGCCAGTTTCGGGACACCGGTCGTCCCGCCAGTATGGTAATACCCAACGACATCATCAAGCGCTCGCACCGGTAGGTTCTTTATTTCATCCCCAGAATGCCCAGCCATTTCAGCGTCAAAATCAAAAACGGTAACATTGTCACAGGCTGCACCGCCGCCCACGACAAACATCGCTTTCAATGCCGGCAATCGCTCCTTTACAAAAGCGGCCTTTTCCCAGATCTCCTCACTTAGAGTCTGCCCGGGCACGACCAGTATGGTTGCGTTGGCCGCTTCGGCAATCCCCAGGATATGATCCGGCTCCAACAAAGGATTGATGGCATTGACAATACCGGCGGCTTCAGCTCCCAAAAGGGTATAAAAAGCCTGCGGCGATAGCGGTAGAAGGTGGCAAACAGTCTCCCCCTTTGCCAATCCCGCGGACAGGAACATATTCGCCGTCTGATTGACCTTGCCCAACAGTGTTTTAAAACTAAGGGAAGCTCCCTCCCCCATAGGATCCCCATATGGCAGCGCCGTAAGAGCCGTTTTATCACCAAACTTTTCAACGGTCTGGCAAAATGCGTTGTAAATAGTTCCCGGTGCCAGCCAGGTTTCCTCTGTCTCCCGCTCAAAAGCGATAATGTCATCAAGGGATTGAAAAGATGTATTATATCCAGTCGGTGCCACAGATAGTCTCCCATTTTATTTTTATGGGAAAAGCCTAGCGAAATTACCTGAGAGGTAAAAGAACATATTACCTTGGAAGTTCATTCAATTAACCCCGTTTTCATATTTGCCTGTTAGAAAATCAGATCTCTTGGGCGCGAGGGTAAAGTCGATTTAAATATCGGCATGGAATATTGGCTTTAAAGTATAGTGTATGAGGCTTCAGACTATGTTCGCACTCAAAGATGCAAAGATTTCCACACGTTTGAAAGTTGGCTTTGGCATTGTTTTTCTATTGATGGTCGCAACGTCGATTATCGGGATTAACGAAGTTAACCGAATTGATAAGAACTTGACGGCCATCAATGATTTCAACAGTGTAAAGCAACGCTATGCCATTAACTTTCGCGGCAGCGTTCATGACCGGTCCATCGCCATTCGAGATGTGGTTCTGATCACCGATATGGCCGATATGAAAGCAACGGAAGACGATATCCAAAAACTGGCGGATGACTATATTAAATCAGCTGTCCCGCTGGACAACATGTTTGCCGAACGCACTGATATCAAACCAGAAGAGCGCGACATCCTTGAAAGCATCAAGGCAATTGAAGCGCAAACCCTTCCCCTGGTTGAGCAAATCATTACCCTGCAGACGCAAGGAAAACTTGAAGAAGCCAATCAGCTATTACTGTCGAAAGCCAGGCCAGCCTTCACGGAATGGCTGAAACGGATTAACCAGTTTATTGATCTGCAGGAAGCCAACAACCAGATGGTTACGGCGGATACGAGAGAAATTGCCTCGAATTTTGAACTCCTCATGATTGTTCTTACGGGCGCTGCTCTTCTTTTTGGCGGCAGCCTTGCCATGTGGGCTCTGTTCTCGATTGCACCGTTACGTAAACTGACGGACAGCATACAACGGCTGGCGGATGGGGATCTGAACGTGGATATCCCTAAAGCGACGACGAAAGACGAAGTTGGCCTGATTAACAAAGCCGTCCAGGTCTTCCGAGACAACGCCCACGAAATTCAGGAGTTGCAAAAGCAGGCACAGGAGCAGGCAGCACGCGAGAAACGAGAAGAAGAAGAACGTCAACAAGCCCAGGCCGCACAAGAAGAAGAACAACGCCGGCGTGACAGGGAAATTGAAGAAAAAGCTCAGGCTGAACGGCACAAAGCTATGCTTTCCCTGGCCGATAATTTTGAAGCATCTGTCCGCGCAGTGGCAGAAGCGGTTTCAACATCGGCGAGTGAAATGGAAGGCGCAGCCCAAGAAATGACCAAAACGGCAGATGAGACAACAAACAACTCCCAGATCGTTGCAGAAGCTGCCACATCTGCCAACAGCAATGCTGAGGCCGTCGCGAACGCCGCTGATGAACTCTCTGGTTCTGTTCGGGATATCGCCACCCAAACAGGGCAATCATCCGCGGCCGCCAAAAATGCCGTTGCCCAAACAGAACATGCAGGGCGTGATATTTCCGAGTTGAAAGTGGCGGCGCAGGAAATTGGTGAAGTTGTCAAACTGATCAGCGATATTGCTGAGCAAACGAACCTCCTGGCGCTGAATGCAACCATTGAAGCCGCCCGTGCTGGGGAGGCTGGCAAAGGCTTTGCAGTGGTGGCAAGCGAGGTCAAATCGCTTGCCAATCAGACCGCCAGCGCAACACAGCAAATCAGCGATCAGGTGGCCGGAATGCAGCAGGCGACCAATACAGCCGTCGATGCAATTGGTGAAGTGGAGCGTATTATCCGGGATATCGACAACACGGCCGTCTCGATTGCCGCTGCCGTCGAGGAACAGGATGCATCTACCCAGGAAATAGCCCGCAACGTCGCAGAAGTGTCATCGGGAACCCGTGAAGTGACGGGTAGTATCGGACAAGTCAATGATGGTGCCACCCTCACAGGACGCACTGCAAATGAAGTTCTGACAGCGGCTCAACAGCTCAGTCGTCAATCAGAGGACCTCAAATCCGAAGTTGAAGGATTTATCACCAAAATTCGATCCCCTCAATAACCCGAAGAATTAACAATCAGATTACGCCGAGGTAACGTCATTCGACATTATCCCGGACCCTCCTTGTGATTCTAGTCACAGACGCAAAATTTCTTCACGAAGCTGTGATTTGCCAGTCTGGTAAAGTCCGTCACAGTAACCTATGTGGAAGATCCCGACACTAAAAGTCTGTTTAACATGGAGGATTTTTTTATGACATTTAAACCACTTAAGAGCCTGATCAGCGCGGGTATTGCCGCCATTGCCTTGTCTGTCGTCGCCACGGGCGTGCAAGCAGCGGAATATACAATCGATCCCACACATTCATTTGTCGAATTTAAAACCAAACATCTGGGCTATAGCTGGCTATCTGGCCGTTTCAATACCTTAAAAGGCACGATGGAATACGACTCCTCAAAAGGAGAAGGCGATCAGAAAATTTCTCTTGAAATTGATACCGCCAGCATCGATACCAATCACGCCGAACGCGACAAGCATTTAAGAAGCTCCGATTTCCTTGATGTTGCCAAATTCCCGACAGCAACTTTTGTCAGCACGGGCTATAAAGGCGGCGAAAATGGCGGTACGTTGTCTGGTGATCTTACTCTGCATGGCGTCACAAAAAACATCTCCTTCGAGGTCAAAAAGATTGGTGAAGGCGATGACCCTTGGGGTGGCTACCGCGCTGGTTTCGAAGGCTCTTACGAATTGACCCGTAAAGATTTCAATATGGGCTATAATCTTGGTCCTGCTGCAGAGACTGTAATTCTGGATCTCTGGATTGAAGCCATCCGTAACAAATAAGCGGATAGTCTGATCATGTTGAAAAATTCAACATCCCGCTATGGGCTAGTGAGCAAGGTGCTTCACTGGCTCATTGCTGGCGGCATTATCGGATTAATCGGCCTTGGATGGTGGATGGTCGGCCTGAGTTATTATGATAAATGGTATCATCAGGGATTGGAATTACACCGCGCCATCGGCATGCTGGTTCTTTTTCTAGCATCGGTTTTTGTGCTTTGGAAAATCGTTTCCCCGTCACCGCCCTTGCAAACCGATCTGAAGGTTTATGAAAAGCTAGGGGCCCGGATTGTTCATCTTCTGCTCTTGCTGGCAATGTTCTGTGTTCCGGCAACAGGATATGTGATTTCAACATCGGCTGGCAGCGGGTTCACTTTCTTTAGCCTGTTCGATATTCCTGCATTAACCACAATCTCTGAAAACCTTCGGGATCAGGCGATTACTGTGCACTATTATGCGGCTTATGGTGTTGGGATCATTGCTCTTATGCATGCCGGTGCCGCGCTTAAACATCAATTCATTGATAAGCATGGAACCCTGCGGCGCATGCTTTAAGATCGGCTTCTATTCCTTCAATTGCACCTTGCAATGCGATCCAGTATGGTCCCGCCATGGATCGCATTCTAATTTCAAGTTGCCTGCTGGGACAGAAAGTTCGCTATAATGGCACAAGCAAGCTGGATCACCATTCAGTGTTACAGGTATGGCAGCAAGAAGGACGTCTTGTCCCCCTTTGCCCGGAGCTCGCAGCAGGTTTTCAAGTGCCCCGCCCTGCCGCGGAAATTGCACAAGGAAAATCCGGTGACGACGTTCTCCTCGGCAAAGCAAAAATTATCGAAGAGACTGGAAGAGATGTAACAGAGCTCTATCAGGAAGCTGCCCGGCAAGCGCTTATTCTGGCACAGCGAGAAAATTGCCAATACGCCATCCTGACAGATGGAAGTCCTTCCTGCGGGGTTCGATTTATCTATGACGGGAATTTTGCAGGCAATCGTCATTCTGGAAGGGGCATTACGACGGCACTGCTTGAAAAAAACGGTATTCGTGTCCTTAGCGAAGCAGAAATTGAAATATTACGACAAACACTAAGCGAAGAATAATACGCTATTTTGTTCAATTTTTTGTTTTGGTAAACTAATATCAGAGCGTGAAGGCATGGAGTGAAGATAGAATGGGTCAATGCCCAACGACGTCCGAGGTGACTCAAAAATACGCGCGGTGGCTAATGGATGCTACTTCTTCCATGGAAGAAGGTCTGGCTATTATGTGTTCAGGCCTCCCTGCCCGTTCTCTATCCTTCTATCTCAGATCTAAAAAACATGGCACTCTTCATGCCCTGACAACGCACCCTGCGGGTTTGATTGTTTCGCCCCCTGCTGAACAAAATACGGGTTGGGATACCCAACTGGATGATAGCACAGGAAGCACCTGGATCTTGTTTTCTGTGGAAGTGGCCGACGATCAGTTTGCCTGTCTGATGCTTGAGCAGGAGAATAAATCACTCCTTCTTGCTGAACATCGAACCCTACTGGAGATGAGTTGCCCTGCACTCGCTTATCGCACTGTGACTATACAGCAATCCCTTTCAGCCTCAGAGACCCTACCGGAGGCTCTTGATGCGATTGATGATGGCCTGATTGTATATAGCGAAGATGAAAAGGTTCTGGCTTACAATCAACCGCATGAAAAGCTTTTCCCGTCATTTGCCGATGCTCTTTCGATCGGCGCCAGTTATGAAGAACTGCTCCGTGTTCAATGGGCCAATAGTGAATTGGATATTGAAAGCCGAGGTGGTGAAAACTGGATAGCCGTCAAAAGAGATCAACTCAAAATCGACCGGTATTCTACGGAACAAATCTTTGTTGATGGCCATACCATACGGCTTACACATTACAGAACACCATCGGGCAATACCGTCGCTGTCCGGACGGACATAACTGAACTCGTTGAATCCCGCCAAAAAGCAGAGGAGAATGAAGCCTGGATCCGCCACCTGCTGGAAGGATCGCCAACTCCCTTGTTGATTTCAGTAGACGGCATCTACCGGTATGCCAGCTCCTCTGCCCACGAATTATTTGAAATACCGGACGACTCCCTCGCTGGTAAGCATACCAGCGATTTCTATCATGACCTCACGGATCGTAAAAAACTCCTGGCACAGTTGGATGTGGACGGTGTTGTCTCTCGCATGAAAATGGATATCAGAACCTTCAAAGGTAATCGTAAAACCGTCTTATCCTCCAACACCCGAATTAATTACAGAGGTGAGAATGCCATTTTTGCCTCTATCCTCGATATCACGGAAGCAGAAGCAACGGCCTTAGCGCTTCGCCGTAGTGAAAGACAAAACCGGGATTTACTCGAGCTTGTACCCGATGCACTGGTTGTACAGGTAAATGGCAAAATCGTTTATGTGAATGATAGTGCTGTTCGGATCTTTAAAAGCGATAACAAGTCCAACATGATTGGTACACCCAGCATAGACATTATCCATAAGGACGAGCGCGCCCGGATTATGAATCTCAGACAAGCGGTGATGAGTGGCCGCAGTCCAACTGTCATTCTAACCCGCCATTCCCGGTTCGACGGTGGCATTTTCCATTCTGAAATGTATTCCAAGGTCGTCACCTGGGACGGTAACATTGGTACCATGAATATTATCAAGGACATGTCCAAGCGGCGATCCTATGAAGCAACCCTCATTCAGAAAGAAAAAGAAATGTCGCTGGCCCAGGAAATCGGGCATTTAGGGCATTGGCGCATTAAGCTGGATGATTTGACAGTTGTCTGGTCCGACGAGTTATATCGGATCCACGGCCTTGACCCGTTAAAAGATCAAATCGATATGGATCAAGCGGTCAAATTTGTCGATCCACGGGACCGACAGACAATGATCGATACCGTTTATAAAACAGCTGATACGCAGGAGACACAAGTCTTCACCATCCGGATCAATCTGTCGGAGGGAGGTTGTAAAACCATGATGGGTTCCATGCGAGCGGAATTTGACGAAGAGGGTGCGGTGGCATCGGTCTTCGGCGTCTCTCAGGACATTACTGACAGATTAACCCTTGAAGATAAGCTCCGGCAATCCCAGAAAATGGAAGCCATTGGCCAATTGACTGGCGGTGTCGCTCATGACTTTAACAATCTGCTGGCCGTTATTCAGGGAAATGCCGAATTGTTACTGGATCTTTCCCAAACACTCTCAAAGACGGAACACGATCAACTCAAGGCCATCATGCGGGCGTCGCATCGCGGGGCGATGCTGACAAAAAGTATGCTTGCTTTCTCCCGTAAACAGGAACTTCGCCCAACCCCCACTTATCTCGACAGACAAGTGGAAAGCATAACCAATATGCTGGCGAGAACCCTAGGGGAGGCGATTGATATTCAAATTTCTTCTGACCCGGACTTATGGCCCTGTATTGCCGATTCAAGTCAGGTTGAAAGCGCCATTCTCAATCTGGCCTTGAATGCACGGGATGCCATGCCCGGCGGCGGTCTATTGGTTATATCCTGCAAAAACACTTATCTCGACGAAACAGCCGCCGCCCCAACTGAAAACCTGAAGGCGGGAAATTATGTCATGCTGTCGGTTCAGGATAATGGAAGCGGCATTGCCCCGGACGACATTCAGCATGTTTTTGAACCCTTCTACACAACAAAGGAAGTCGGCAAGGGAACAGGCCTGGGTCTTTCCATGGTTTATGGTTTTGTCAAGCAGTCTGAAGGACATATTACCATTCAGTCCCGCCCCTCTGAAGGAACAACAGTAAGGATTTATCTACCGCAGTCAGATTTACCGGCCCCTCTTTACAAGGAAGAACAAGCTGGACCTCGAGTCATCAACCACCACATTTTGCTTGTAGAAGATGATCCTGCGATGCGGGAGCTTTCTGCTTCTCTCCTGACCGCCATGGGGGCGACCTTACAGGAAGCGGGGACCGGCCAGGAGGCTTTGAAAATTCTTGAGAAAAAAGACGGAAAATTTGATCTACTACTAACGGATGTCATGTTGCCTGGCGGTATGAGTGGCCCCAGCATTTCCCGCGAGGCCCGAAGGCTCTACCCCAAACTGAAAACATTATTCATGTCTGGCTATACAGAAGATCCGCTGACGAATGATGAGGGAGAGAAGATCCCCCTGATCCAGAAACCCTTTAAAAGAGCCGAGCTAGCCGCGAAAATCGCGTCAACCCTCAGCGAAATTGAAGCAACAAGATAATCTGCATTTTTTATATATTACAACGATTTATACATATAAGTTGTTGCATCCAACACTTGGCTTCCTTGTTCCGGTGATCGACAATATCCAGGAATAACGCCTGCCTTTTCAAATCCAAGCGATACATAAAGCGGTTCTGCCATGTCACCGGTTCGGGTATCCAGTGTCAGTAGTTGTTTCCCCTGCAACAGGGCTTTCTCTTCCGCCGCTCTCATCAATAATCCCCCCAAACCACGGCGGCGATAGTCCGGGTGAACCAGGAGCTTAGAAATTTCTCCGCGATGGGCCTGATTGGGTAGCATTCCAACGATTAGCTGAACCGTCCCGACAATGTGGCCATGCACCTTAGCAGCCAACAGAAACCGCCTACCGGCCTTTACTTCTCCAAACACCTGTTCTGCCCAGAAATGCAGGCTGTTAGCCTTGGAAAAAGGTTCGATAAAGCCGACACTAGCCCCTGCTTCCACACATGCTTTGAGGATTTCGCCAAGATCCTCGAGAGCCGGTTCAAACTCTCCATCGCGAAGCTCCAAAATCTCAATCGTCTCGGTCATCGATTCCTCCTCACACAAGGACCATTAGATATTTTGCACCGGTTACGTCATCGGCCTTGAAGGCGGTTGCACCGAAGAGTTGGTATCGCAAACAATCTCCCGCCTTCAATTCATATTTTTTCCCCTCGACGATCAGGAGAAGCTCTCCCTCTTGCATAACAAGATGATGCTCCTGACCGGTTATGGGCGGCGCATCGTAAGATAAACTGGCCCCTGGCTCTAATATGCAGTGAATAACTTCAGCTGCCAGTGAACCAGCTGGCGGAGAGAGAGATCGCCGGCTAAAGCCGCTGGCTTTGTCGGTCCATATTTTCTGTTCATGGGGGCGGATCAGGGGTGCATAATCATCTTCAATGGATGCCATCAAGCGGGTGAGGCTCATGGCATAAACAGTACAGAGCTTTCCCAGAATGTCAGTTGTTGGACTCACATTCGCGTTTTCGATGCGCGATAACGTCGCCCGGCTTATTCCAGAAAACTCCGCCAGACGCTCCAATGACCAACCTTTGTCACTGCGGAGCTCTTTGAGGCGCGCGGAGAGGCGATTTGTCAGTTGAGCAGCCATTAAATTCCCATATATGAAAAAATATCTCGAATATGGGATATCAAATATTTGGTGATCCGGCAACTGAATAGTCTGTATCAGGCTATTGAACCGCTGTCAGAGGCCTCAGATCAGCAGGCGCAGGAAAACAACTGCGGACAGGCCCGCAGCAACACTGATCATGAGAGAAAACCGCAAGGCAAAAAGGATCGCCACAAAGACGGATAGCGTCTCCGCGATCCCTGTCGTGACAACTGCAGGAGCAACAAGAGCAGTTAAGACAGCGGTCGGTACAGCTGTGAGGGCCGCTTCCACCCGATGATGAACCGCTCCGAACCTGGACAAGACAAGATGTCCGCTAATCCGAGTCAAATATGTGACGAAAGCGCAACCAAGGATCAGGAGAATGACATCGGGCATTCTAAACCTCCTCAGCCATAACAGGTTTACTCAAAACGGCAGCGACGACAAGACCTGCGCCCCCCCCTATCGTGATGTGCCAGGGGCTCCCGATGGTAAAATATGTCAACAGGGATACACATCCGCTGGCCACCAAAACCGGTAAAAACCCGGCGCGCTGGCGAAATCCCAGCACGAGGCCGGTAAAATAAAGCGGCAGGATAAAATCAAGACCGAACGCCGTTGGATCTTCAATAAAAGAGCCGAACAGGGCACCGATACAATTCACGCCAATCCAGGTGAGATAGACCGTGGCCGCGTAAGAGAAATAATAAGCCGGGCGCAATCGCTGCTTTGCGGCGCGCGCTTCACATGCTGCATATTGCGGATCCACCAGCAGAAAAAAAGCCACCGCCTTCTGCAAGTTCGAAAAAGTCCCCATATGCCGCCCGACGGAGGCCGAGTATAGAACATGCCTGAAATTGACGGCGAAAACCGCCAAAATAACAGACCAGGCTGGAACGCCCTGCCCCATCAGATCAAGCATCACATATTGACTGGCAACCGCGTAAATCGACAGGGACGTCACCAACATCTGGATAAATGTTAAACCGCTCTCGATTGCAACTGCCCCAAAAACCGCCGAAAAGGGAATAACAGCCACCAGAACGGGAAGTGCATCTCTGATCCCCTGCAAGATCTCCGTTCGGGAAGAAATGCTGTCAGCACTTAAATTTTGAGCAAGACTTACTTCAGAACTTTTCGTCAAAATAATGTACTCTTCTTTTAAAAAAACCGGCGTTACGCTATATAATCAAGAAACCGAACGTTCGTCAAGACGAACAAAGTTCATTATATCGAACAGAGAAATAACATGACGCCAAACAGTATGATCGCCCAGGCTATTCAAAGAGAAAGAGGGCGTGTCGGTTTGAGCTTGTCGGCTTTGGCTACTAAGGCTGGTCTCGCCAAATCGACCTTGTCACAACTGGAAGCCGGACAGGGCAACCCCAGTGTGGAAACGCTCTGGTCGATTGCTGTTGCACTGCAGATACCTTTCAGTTTTCTGTTTGAAACATCCCAACCTGAATTTTCACTGATCAGGGCAGATGAAGGGGTCAAACTTGATTCATCCGTTGCCTCCCTTTCAACGACGGTCCTCTCCAATTGCCCGCCAAACAGTCGCCGGGATTTATATCGTCTGGATATTGCAGAGAAATCAATCCGGATATCCGAGCCTCATCCACCTGGCACCATAGAGCATGCCTTTGTTGCAAGCGGCACTGTCAAATTGGGACCTCTGGACAGTCTCGAGACGTTAAACGCAGGTGACTATTACCGCTATCCAGCCGATATCGAACATTCCTACGAAACATTGACAGAAACGTCCAATCTGATGGTGATTATGGAAAGCCCCCGATAAACTGACATCTGAGAAATACGAAGGAGACAGCATCATGGGACTGCGTTTCATTTTTATGCTTACCCGCAATGACAAAACTGTAGAAGATGCAGAACAACATCTTGTCACGGCGCTGGCAGCGGGAGTTCACCATATCGGTTTCAAGGATGTGGGACTTCCCTTCGACCGCCTCAAACGGCTTAACGCCGTGATCAAGTCCGGGGGATCGACAAGTTATCTGGAGGTTGTCTCCCTCAGCAAGGAAAGTGAGATACTTTCGGCGAAAGCGGCTGTGGATATCGGTGTTGATGTCTTACTGGGCGGAACACATGTGGATGCCGTCCTTCCCATTCTAAAAGGATCAGGTGTTCAATATTTTCCTTTTCCAGGCAAAATCACGGGGCATCCCAGCATTCTGGAAGGTAGCATTGACGATATCGTCGCCAGCGTCCGATCTCTCGACGAGCAGGAGGGGATTGACGGGTATGACCTTCTGGCCTATCGCTCGCCGACTGACGTGAAACAACTGATGACAACCGTCTGTGCAGCAACAGACAAACCGGTCTTTATGGCAGGGTCCATCGGTGATAGCGCTCAAATCAAGGAGGTTCACGGCGCGGGTGCCGCAGGCTTTACCATCGGAACAGCCGCTCTGGATGGTGAATACCCGGCTGAAGGAACCAATTTGGAAAACCAGCTGCGCAGCATCCTCAAGGATGTCGCGAGCGTAAACCGACATATATCTCCCTACGGCACGAAGAACCTCAGCCAAGCATTCAGCCATTTCTCCGAAACCTGGAGCCCACGAATAGCGGGGCGGGTCAATAACATGATGGTGAAATTGGCCAAGCTGGAAGGCGAGTTCATCTGGCATCATCACAGCACAGAAGATGAACTGTTTTTTGTCCATCGCGGCACTATGCTCATGAAGTTTCGCGATCGGGACGAACAGGTGGGAGAAGGTGAATTTATCGTCGTGCCTCACGGTGTTGAACATTGTCCGGTCGCCGTGGGCGGCATCTGCGAGGTCATGCTGTTCGAACCTGCGTCAACCCTCAATACCGGCAACGCAACTGACGACAGGACGGTTACGAAATTGGCAGAAGTTTGAGAGAAAAGCCCTATAAGACTCTTTATTCGCCGCCGATTTCCTTCATAATTTGACTTGCTGTTTCTTCCAGTGATTTGAAAAGCTGCCCATGGATCCCTGCTTTTTTCATGATAGTATCTGGTCCTGAAACATTGACCGCAGCAACGACCTCTCCGGTAAAACTCCGAACAGGCACTGCGATAGCTGTCGAATGGTCAGAATAGTGTACGCTGAATCCCCGCTCACGTTCCCGATCACACAACGCGATCAGATCGGGTAACGTTTGTGGGCTCGGCTCCGGATACCCGTCCAAACGTTGCCCCTGATATAGGATTTCCAGTTCCGCAGGTGACATGTCTATCAGTAACGCACGCCCCATCGCTGTCGTATGACAGGGAAATCGCGTGCCTACTGGCACATTGACCGACACCCTCTGTAGAGCAAGAGCGCGGAACACATACAGCGTTTCAGTCTCTTCCCGGATCGCCAAATGGCTGGACAGGGAGGTCTTATCCCTCAATTTCGTGATGAAAGGTGCGGAAATTTCGACGATTTCCCGACTGGCCAGATAACTGAAACCACGGGATACAACCTGTGATCCAAGCTCATATGTGTTCGTCCCAATTTTTGTTAGATACCCCATACCTGTCAGTGTCTGGACAATTCGATAAAGTGAACTTGGACTGACATTTAATGCATCCGCCATTTCAATTTGCGTCAAACTTCTACGGTGACTATCAAACATCCCCAATATCTGCAGCCCCTTTTGCAGAGCCGGAACGGTATAATCTTTCTCGCTCACGCTTTTCTCCCAAACAGGATGTTTCCCAAAACATCCTGTATATTTTACACCTTAACCGCTCTGCCAGCCACCATACCCATACGATAATTCCTGCCTAAAATGACAATAACAACGGAACTCGCTATCGCAATCAGCCATGGAACATTTCCCACAAGTGACAAGCCCGCAATTGTGAGAACAATCTTTTCGACTTTTTGTAGTGGCGCATTGAAAAACCCAATATAGGCGGAAGATAACGCAACGATACAGAGAATACCACTGAACATAGCAAACAGGAATTCTGTTAGTTGGAAATCCAAAAACAGAAGGCTGGATGCATAGATAAACATAAAGGGTACCAACGCCTTGCCCATTGATAATCTGAAAGCAGTCACCCCTGTTTTCATTGGATCTGATCCGCCTATTCCTGCTCCGGCATATGCTGCCAGCGCAACAGGCGGCGTCACGTCAGCCAGAACACCATAATAGAATATGAAGAAATGAGAGGCCAGCAGCGCTATGCCGAAATCATCCAGCGCCGGAGCAACAATAGAAGCCAATATGATATAGGTCGGCGTTGTTGGAATGCCTGCCCCCATCAGGATACATGCCAATGCAACAAGGATCAGTGCTGCAAACAGAGTAACTCCACTTTGCGTTGCAAGGTCAAAGGGAATGAATGGAATAATCCATGTACCGAAATCCGTTGCCAACCCCACAATCGCACCAGAGAATTTGAATCCTAGTCCCGTCAGCGTTGTCACCCCCAACAGAAATCCAACACAGGCGCAGGCAGCTGTAATAGCAATAGACTGTTTAGCTCCCTCTTCTAGACCTGCGACCAATCGCTTAGGCGTCAAGACGCTTTCTCTGTCCATCTTTTCAAACCCGAAAGGCTTCAAAAGTAATGGAATATAGGAACATATAACCGTCAGAATAATTCCCCAAAACGCGGCGAGAAACGGGGTATATTGCATAAGCAACAAAGTCACCATCACGATCAGTGGAATTGCCTGATGCCAATGACGCGCAAAAACAGTTCCGAGACGCGGAATTTCAGAGGAAGGCATACCTTTTAAATCTAGCCTTCTGGCTTCAAAATGAACCATGCACAGGGTTGCCAGATAGTGGAAAGCGGCTGGGATAACAGCAATCAGAATGAGTTCGTTATAAGGAACTCCCAACATCTCCGACATCACAAAAGCAGAGGCTCCCATAATGGGAGGCGTGATTTGTCCGCCGCAAGAAGCGGCTGCCTCTGTAGCCGCCGCAAAACGACCGCTAAAGCCGTATTTTTTCATCATCGGGATCGTAAAGGCCCCTGTTGTCACTGTATTTGCAACAGGCGAACCTGAAATCATTCCGAAGAAGCCGGATGAGACAACAGAAACTTTAGCCGGACCACCAGAATAGCGTCCTGCCAGAATAGTTGCCAGTTCGATAAACAATTGCCCCAAACCGGAAGCTTGAGCCAAAACACCAAAAAGTACAAAGTGGAAAACATAGGTGGCAACGACTCCGATTGCGATGCCATAGATCCCTTCTGTTCCTAGATAGAGATGTTCAACCAACCGAACAATATCATATCCCCGATGCGCCAGAACTCCGGGAAGCTCAGGTCCGAGCATTGCATATGACAATGCCAAAACACCAATTATCGACAGGCTCTCCCCCATTGTACGGCGTGCACCCTCTATAACCAACATGATCGCAGCACCGCCCATCACATAATCCATGGATTGCGGAAAACCAACATTTGTTATGAAAATATCATCGAAGAAGTAAGCCAGATATCCGGAAAACGTCGCTCCTGCAATCGCCAGGGGCCAATCGAGCCAGCCTGGTTTGTCACTGCGCCCACCCAGCATCTTTAGCGGAAGAGCCGAGAATGCCATCACAATTGCAAATCCATAAATACCAAAAAAGAGAAAATCCGGTATCTGGTTTTGAAGAGCCGTTGCCAGCTGATGAGCAACAATCACATAAAAGGCGCCGTATGCCAGCCCCAATCCGCCGCTGACAAGAGGGCGTTTCGATGCTCGCCTTGGGAATACGAGAAAAAGCAGCCCCATAATAAAAGTCATGTGGACAGTTCGGTGCGATATCTCATTGAGCAGCCCAAAACCAGCTGTGTAGATATGAAAAACACTCAATACGACGCATGTGACTGTGATGAAATATTTCAAAAGCCCCCTTGCATTGCGAAAGTTACTTTCACTGTCGTATTTTTTAACAAGCTGATCCAAGTCTTCTTGATGCATCCCAGTATTTTCCTGTGCGGACGCTATTTCAGCTGTAGCGGTTTCAGAATTCTTCATATCTTGCTATCCCTGTTCGCAGTCCGTAACCGGTTGCATGCGAAGTCCAATATCATCAGGCCACTGGTTCAGGTTTGTTATTTCCCTACCCGTATCGAGGCGATTTTTATATCGTTTGTCCAACCGGACGATCAGGTCTTTGATCTGCCTGTCAAGATGGAGGATAAACATCCCGTTTTCCGTCTTGAATCCCACAGCGTCTGGTTCATTTTGCAGCGATGGCAGCCCTTGGCCATGCGCCACAAAACGTTCCTGTGTTTGCCTGATTTCAAGATCCCCTCCGGCATTTTTCTTTATCAGATACACATCTTCAACAGGTGTAAGTGAAACAGAATGAACAAAAGAAAGTATGAAGCCATCTTCTGGCAAGTCCACACATCCCAGATCTTCGCCGGATCGATAATTCTCAATATTAAGTGACACCGCTTGTGCATTGAATGTCACCGCAAAAAGAACGGTGACATTCAGCAGCAAGCGCGCTTTATTCAATAATGCCTTTTTCACGGAAATACCGTTCAGCACCTGGATGCAGAGGAATAGACACGGATTGAAGAGCAGTCTTAAGGGTGATTTCCTTTCCCTTCACGTGTACTTTCGCCAATGTATCAACATTTTCATAAAGCGCTTTTGTTACAGCGTAGGCGATGTCTTCTGGTAAATCTGCATGCGTTGCCCAGACAGCACGGACAGCAAGAGTCTCCACATCCTTGTCAATCCCCTTGTATGTGCCACCCGGCAATATAGCTGAGGCATAATAAGGTTGTGTTTTCTGCAGTGTTTTGATGGCTGGCCCTGTCAGAGGAACAATATTTACACTATGTCCGTTTGTCAGCTCTACGATCGAGGCTGTCGGCGAGCCTGCCGTAATCAAAGAGGCATCCAGATTACCGTCCTTGAGTTTTTCTGCTGATTGGGAAAAAGATGAATAATCCTCCTTTATGTCCTCTCGCTGCATATTGTGAGCCGCCAATAAATCACCAAGCAACTGCCACTGTCCTGAACCTGGAGAGCCGGAGCTGACACTGAGACCTTTTAGATCCTCAAATTTCTTGATGCCAGGCTGTGCAACAAGTTGAACAGTTTCCGGATATAAAGCACCCAATGCCCGCAAATTTGGAAGCGCTTTTCCTTTGAACTGGTTTTTACCAGTGTATGCAGCATCCAGAACATCAGCTGCAACAAAAGCAGATTCAATTGCACCACGGCCCAGAAGCCCAGCATTGGCGACAGAGGCATTACCCGTCTCAGCGGTCGCTGACAGCTTTTTACCCGCCAGATCCGTATTGTTTGAAAGGACTTGAGCCAACATACCGCCCAAAGGATAATAGGTTCCGCCCGTACCGCCTGTTGCGATGCCAAAGAAAACCCGATCCTGCGCCTGTACAGCCCCGACGGCCAGACCTGTCGCGAAGACAGCAGACAACGCCGCCGCTCTAAATATTTTTCTCATACTTTCTGTTTCCCTGATTAGAGTTGTAAATTGTGGGCCTTTTGAGCCCGGTCGAACATTTGGACGATTTAAGCATGCGATCCGCCAACACAGCGGCGGTTCGTGCTGAAATTCCATGCTGATCAAAACAGGGATTGAGCTCCACTATTTCCACCAATGGCAGTCCAAAATTGCATTTATGCGCCACACCAACCACCTGATCGATGATCATTTCAATAACGCTCAAACTGACGCCCCGTACAGCAGGCGCACTGACACCGGGAGCCTGATAGTGAGGTAATACATCCATATCGATTGTCAGATATAGTGCATCCAGTGGCTCTACGAATGCTTGCAGATCGGCCTTGACCCGTGCCGGATCAATAGACGCCAGTTCTGTATCCAGGTAATAGCGAACACCCCACTTATCTGCTCGATTGAAGAGCGATCGCGTGTTGCTTTCCGTCGCAATTCCCATGCAAAAATAGTGGAAATTTTTCGCTCCAACGAGATTCTGTATCTGAAAGAAGGGCGTTCCGGAAGACGCTCCTCGCTGGCTCGGGCGTCGGAGATCAAAATGTGCATCAAGATTGACAATTCCGATTGTCGCTTTTTCTCCTAAAACTGTCTGTAAACCTCGAAAGCTACCAACGGCGGTTTCATGCCCTCCACCAACAACAAGCAGCCGATCTACCTTCGGCAGTATCTTTGCAATTTGCAGCGCCAACTTTTCCTGGCTAAGCGCCAACTCCTCATCAGCCGCACATATGTCACCGAAATCAACAACGCTAAGATCTCCGGCTTGCCAAGCAACGTTGGCAAGTTGTTGACGGAAAACCACAGGCCCGTCTGCAGCACCTGGGCGTCCATTATTCCGCCGAACACCTTCATCACAACGAAACCCTACCAATCCCACACTCTGTCCCGAGATTGCAGTTTTGCTGTCAGGGCATTTCACATGATTATACCAACGCTCTCCGGAAGATATTTCCTCCAGATCATCGCCACCACCCCATAACGATTTATCCAAATCACTCATCATCACATTTGAAAAAATATTTAAATTTCATGCAAATAAAAGCATATACTTTCGATAATTGCTATAAAAATATACATTTTTATTTACATATAAATTTATATCTCCTATTTGTATAAATTGTAAAATTATTATGACTTAAAATTTCTCTTTTAGAACAACCTGATACACCGGTGACGTCCGGAACCAAATGAAAGAAACGCCATGTTCGTATCAGTCCGGGCACTCAAAATCAGTTTGCCAGCAGAGGGATACTAGAATGCCATCACCGAGCTACCCTTCATATTTACGCCCTTGCAATTGGCCCACCACAACCCCGCCCCTTCACGGCAGAAATATGTTGGCGGGCAATCATGATTGCGATGCATTGGTGATCGGAGCAGGCTTCACAGGTATTGCAATTGCCCGCAAACTGAGTGAAATAAACCCCCTGTCCAGAATATGCTTACTGGATGCAGAAAGTGTTGGTGAAGGGTCGTCAGGACGCAATTCAGGCTTTGTCCTGGAACATGCATTTGGATCGCTAAATCCGGAGAAAACGTCAAGAATATACAGACTTTTTCAGCAGGCACATTCTGACTTAATGGGGTTTGCTCATCCATCAACCCCGAAAACAGACGACCATATCTTCAAAGCCGCAGCGACCCGGCGTGGAGAAAAGGCGCTGATTGATTTAGCATCCTACTTTCGTGCAAGTGGGCAGCCCCACAAACCCATGACAGCTTCTGAGCTGAAAGAGATCACGGGGTCTTCATATTACCTCAGCGGCATCAGCATTCCTGGAAACCGGCTGGCAAATCCGGTGGACCTTGTCCTTTCTGCGGCCCGCAACCTGCCCAAAAATATAATATTGTATGAAAATAGCCCGGTATTGAGCCTTGAAAAGACAAGCTCAGGGTGGAAAGCACAAACGAAACAGGGAAGTCTAAAAGCACCAAAGGTCTTTTTGGGAAATAATGCTTTTGTAAAAAATCTGGGATTTGGACAATCCCGCAGCATCACCATTTTTACCTACGCTGGTATCACTCCGGTTCTGGATACGGAAGAGCGCATAAAGACATCTTCCTCAGGCCAATGGGGACTGCTGCCTGCCCATCGCCTGGGCACAACTTTTCGAACAACGGAAGATGGTCGGTTATTGGTCCGCGGTATGTATGGTTACGAAAAAGAGAGTGCCAACAAAACGGAACAAACTCTCTCGCAAAGCCTGCGGAAACGCTTTCCAAATCTTAAAAGCGCGCAGCATTTGGAGAGCTGGTGGGGAGGAACGACTTCCCTGACGGCCAACAGCGCCCCTCTTTGGGGAGAACTTCAAGCTGGCTTATATTGCTCCAGCGGCTGCAATGGGGTCGGGATTGTGAAAGGATGGCTGCTCGGAACAGCTTTGGCAAGTCAGGCATATGGCCAAAACTCCATTGATGTACCCGACCTGTTTGGATCACCGACCTGGATACCTCCTGAGCCCTTTCGAAAACTTGGCTTCCTAGCCGCCAGTACATACGAGAAACGGCTGGCCAGCGATGAAAAGTAGAAAATCTTTTGCACCCTAACGTAAATAACGCAGTGAGATAACGAATGATCAGAACAGTCAAAACCAACCTGTACCAATCCCCCTCTCCTCTTGAATGGGCAATAATCGGGAACGGCATCTTATTTACAGCACAAATCCCAATTGATTCAGCAGGAAAGGTTGTAGAGGGCGGTATCGAGCCTCAAGCCCGACAAACACTGGAGAATCTCAAACATACCCTTGAAAGCGCGCGAGCCACTCTCTCCGATGTCACTCAAGTGCTGATATATGTAACTGACAAAGCATATCTACCCACTGTCAATGCAGTCTACGCCGATTATTTCGAGGCGCCCTACCCCAACCGGGCTGCGATGATTATTTCTGGATTGGCACGGGATGAAATGCTTGTTGAAATGGTAGTCTATGCTGCGATTGATAAGCTGGAAAACTAACAATTCAGAACCGGATAGATATTCGGCCAATTAGCCGGCACTCAATCTAACGACTGTCCCTTCCATCCTCCTCTTTCAGTTCCTGCCGATCTCTTCTCAGCGCCGGGCCTGCTTGGGAAGGTTGGAGGAATGTTCTTGCGACATCATCGTTCAGTCTCGAAGAAAACGCCCCCAAACATCCCTCATTGGATGCATAAATATTAAGATAAAAACCTTATTAGTGTACTTTATTCTCTAGAAAATCTTTTCCCCAGCGAAATTTGACAAATTTTTGCTTCTTATGATACGAAATATATACCTAGAATATAGGTATAAGGACAAATCATGTCGAACCAAAAAAAACAAATAAAGCGACACAAAAAAACAGCAAGCCCGATCGATTTAAATACCGATCCAATCATTCCGACCCTAATCAGACTAAGCCTTCCCAATATGTTGGTCATGCTGGCAACAACCGTAACGGCAATGGCAGAAACAGCCTATATCGGCCTGCTCGGCCCTTCGGCCCTTGCCGGAATAGCCGTGGTGTTTCCCATTGTTATCTTGCAGCAGTCCTTTTCCAACGGAGCAATGGGCGGAGGCGTCTCTTCTGCCATCAGCCGGGCGCTCGGGGCGAAAGACACCGCCCGCGCCGCTGCTCTTGCCTGGCATGCCCTGGCGATCGGGCTGATCGGCGGACTATTATTCACGGGCATCATGCTCGTGCTTGGCCCAGCGCTTTACAGGCTTCTCGGGGCGAACGGGGCTGTCCTTGAACAAGCGTTGTATTACTCCAGCACTGTCTTTTTAGGGTCGGTCTCTGTCTGGCTAACCAGCATGCTCGTTTCGATCATCCGGGGCCATGGCAATATGAAACTGCCATCCCAAACCCTGATGCTTGCCCTGATCGCCCAGGCTCTCTTGGGCGGTGCACTGGGTCTTGGAATAGGGCCTTTTCCAAAAATGGGAATGGCTGGCGTTGCGCTGGGTCTCGCACTGGCATTTACTGGATCAACATTTTTTCTGACCTGGTTCCTGGTCGCCGGGAATGCGAGAATTCCTCTCACATTCTCGACAATTAAATGGCAAAAAGATCTGTTCCACGAAATTCTGCAGGTGGGATTGGTCAGCTGTATATCTCCGCTTCAGACAATCCTCACAGTTCTTGTTACAACTGCTTTCATTGGTGAGTTTGGCCGGGAGGCGCTTGCAGGCTACGGAATTGGTGCACGGCTGGAAATGATTCTGATCCCCATCGCCTTTGGTATTGGTGTGGCATGTGTCCCAATCGTTGGAATGGCCATTGGTTCTCGCAACATCTTCCGCGCCCGCAAAGTGGCTGCCTATAGTAGCTTGCTCGCCGCTCTTCTTCTGGGCATGATCGGCGGGATTGTCGTCTTTTTTCCCGCCCTTTGGTCCGGCTTGTTCACCGCAGATCCTGACATTACAACGATCGCCAATGCTTATCTCATCTGGTCAGGCTCTGCCTATGGTTTCTTTGGTCTGGGCCTTTGTCTGCTCTTTGCTTCACAAGGCGCACGGAAAGTACTCGGCCCGGTTCTTGCGGGAACTGTTCGTTTGATCGTCGTCGCCATCGGCTGCTGGGTCCTATCGCAGATCCAGGCAGAGCCTCGACATTTCTTTATGCTGGTTGCAGCCGGGATGATGATCTATGGGGTCTTTGCAGCTTTTTCCGTCTACCGCACAAACTGGGCACTGCCTACGGTGCAGCCCACATGAACCGGCTCTCTTCTGCCGACACTCACCCCCTTCTTTATATTGAGGCTCGCATGTTGAATACCCTTGTTAAAGTCATGCTTAAAATTCTACCGAATCCTCTCGGCATCCGCCTGTTGAGAACGGTTGCCGGGCAAACAAAACCACTTCCCATCCCGGAAGAAGTTCAGGCCATGCTATCAAAAGCGCGTACGCTCACTCTGGGCTCCTGCAATAACATTAGAGCCTGGGAATGGGGGCATGGTCCGCTTGTTATTCTGGTCCATGGCTGGGGCGGACAGGCGAGCCAGATGGCGCCGCTGGCCTCGGAGATTACCAGACAAGGCTTTCGGTGTGTGATTTTCGATGTCTCCGGTCACGGGAATGCCCCGGAAAACAAAACACAATGGGATTACTTCATACGCGATATCACCGACGTGACCCGTTCTCTGAACGAAAAAGTCTATGCCTATATCGGTCATTCCGCCGGCGGTATGACGATGATGGCAGCCCGTAAACTTGGTCGCATTGAAGCAGAAAAATACATGTGTATCTGTGCGCCCTCCTATCCCTTCCCACCCATTCGGGCTGTACAGCAAAAACTGAACCCAAGAAAAAGCCTCCTGGATCTCTACAAAACGGTCATCGGCGGACAGTTTGAAATCCCGTGGAGCGAGTTGGAAAGCTCGGGTTATTATTCAGATCCACGGGCAACGCTAAGTCTGGTCTATGATGAGAAGGACAGATTTGTTCCGCATACGGAGGGAGACAAAATCCATGCGCTCTGCCCCGGATCCTCTTTGTTCAAAACAAAAGATTATGGACATACCCGTATTTTAAATGCGCCAGAGCTGAGAAAACAAGCACTTGAATTTCTAACAACCGATGAATTCGGGCAACCATCACCCTCCAAGCATGCTGCTGTTTGATACAAGGAGAGGCTCAAAACGGTTGAGCCTCTCTTGCCTTGTCTTCCCATAAAATCTACCATGCTAAAAACTCAGTATGAAGGCGTGTTATGTCGACAAATCTGCGGGAAGCGCTCATTGGATTATTGTTGGAACAACCCAACCATGCCTACGCATTAAAGCAACTACTGGCCCCTCGCGTTTCCCCATCTGATACCATTAATGACGGCGTCCTCTACCCGCTTTTGCGAAAACTTGAAAAAGACGGACTGATCGCCGGCCGCGAGGATATTAGCCCAAGCAACCGAAAACGGACAATCTACACCGTCACCAAGAAGGGCCAGGATTGGTTCATGGCATGGCTGAGTTCTTCAGCAAACGAAGAAGATACACCTGCTTATGATTTTTTTCTCGGCAACCCCTTACTTGTCAAAGTACAGTTTTTCGAGTTGCTTTCCGCCGTCGCCAGGAGGCAAAAACTGTCAGAACAACTTCGGCGCACCAAATCCAAATTGAAACAGTTTTCAGACATTCGCATCGGAATGGTTGAACGCGCTGCAGACCCTTTTCGGATCTCCCTGCTTGATCTCGGCATTGCGCAACAGAAAACGACAAGGCGCTGGCTGCAAACGCAACTGAAACTACTCTCAAAAGAGAGCGGGGCTCCCTAATCAAACATCCTTAGTTCAGCTTTTCCTGAAAGAAGGCCAGGATTTCGTCACGGGCGGCGATCGTTGGCTCCCCTTCCCGGTCGATCAAATGGGCTGTGACAACACTATGAGGCGTTGTGACATGTTTGCCAAAAAAAGAAGGGACATCCTTATTTGCCGCACTATCGGGTAAAACATGTCCCGCGAAGCGATCCCCGAGAGCCTCTTCATAGGCAGCAAAGCGT
Organism: Sneathiella sp.; assembly: GCA_039975135.1. Lineage (GTDB taxonomy): Bacteria > Pseudomonadota > Alphaproteobacteria > Sneathiellales > Sneathiellaceae > Sneathiella. Next base: position 188,853 of record JBDWHS010000029.1, read on the forward strand.
TGAGCCTGGCAGAAATTGTCGCCTTCAAATCGGTAAGCCAGCACAGAAAGATCCTCCTTTTCCAGCCGTTCACTGACCGCTTTCAGATCTTCCTCTGAAATCTCGAGAGCAGCGGGATTGTCCAGCGGCAGGGAGGGTTGAGACAGCACAGGCGCCAGCATGGCAGGTTCCAGCATCATGGTCAGAGCAAAGTTACCAGTGAAACACATCCCGATGGCACCGACCCCAGGGCCACCACATTCAGTATGGGCCTGCCTCGCCAATGCCATCAACCAACGTGTCACCGAGCTCGACTTTCCACCGCCCAAGGCCCGAAACTCAGCACTGACACAGGCTCGCTGGAAAACGACCGCCCCCTCTTCTGCTGTCGGGACGGCTCCGTCACGACCAAAAAGCGACGGCATATAAACTGTAAAGCCTGCATCGCGAACCCACCGGGCAAAACGCGCTACATGAGGGCTAATACCTGGCATTTCTGTCATCACAATGACCCCTGAGCCTTCACCGGTAACATAAACGGTCTTCGTGGCCTTTTCGAGAGTGACCTCCCGAGCCTCAAAATCATCAAGCGGGTCATCTGTTTTCATATCCTGAACAGGCATGGTTTTTCCTTATCTTTCACGATTAAAGCGCTTGGGCGCGACCAATAAAGGTAGTGAGAAGCGGATGTAATAGATGGTCAAGCGCTTCTCGTTGCCGAGCTTCAGGCCAATGGTCGGGATCAAGTGTTGCCCGCGTACCGATACCATCAATGGCTGCGATAAGTGCGTCGGCACAAGCCGACACCGCTTCTTGCCGAGGCGGTACAGTTCCGGAACAAAGGGGTATCAGCGTTTTTGAAACGCCCTCCACAAAGGCTGCATAATAGCCTTGGTGAATAGCTCGCAAGCGATCATCAACAATCGCCCGCCCCCAGAAAGCCATCCAGACCCGCCATTCTCTCCGCCCCTCCTCATCAAGAGGAAGATACCGGCAGGCCTGCTCGATAAAGCGATGCAGGTCCGTTGTCCCTTTGCGATGTTCGCTCCTCGTCATGCGGGCCAGCGTACGCCTCACAATCTGTTGGAGCGCAGCTTCCAACACTGCCTCTTTCCCATCGAAGTAATGGGTGACAGCTCCTGTCGTGACATTCGCCGCTTTGGCGACATCCCGAAGGCGTGCCCCCTCCAGGCCCATTTCCTCAATAACCGAAATCGCAGCATCGGCGATGGTTTCTTGACGTTCTGTTATATCAATTTTTTTTGGCATAACAGTGATTATGTTAAAATATTGCAGTGCGTCAAGTAAAATCCAGAAGTTTAATCTCTGCCATATGGAAGGAGGCTCACACCTGAACGAAGAAATGTGAGCCGTCTTTCATGCAGATGCTATTCTTCTCTATCGCCTTTCTTCTCTTCGCACTGCCTCTTCTGCACTCTCGGTGTCGGCCCTGCTTGAGCAGGAATAACCCGCCTTGAAAAGGTCCTCGCAATTTCATCGGTCATATCGTTGGGCTGGGCTATCCAGTTATGAGTATTGTCTCTTGCTGAAACTACTTTGGATTCGTCCGGAAAAGGAAACCGTTCCCAAAAGGCTTTATAGAGGCGCCCCTGAATTTCGGAAATAAGTCCATCCAACTCCCTTATATTGGTATCAAAAGCCTTTTTTTCCTCTAGTGATAATAGATTACGCCCTCCTAATCGGCAGATATGCTGAAGTTGCATCTGAAGCGTGTTCAGGTATCGGAAAGTCAGCATACTGGTGCCTTCCTGGCCCAATAGCTCATCGTCTCCCTCTTTCTTTGCTCTGTCTTCAAGGTCAAGATTTTGCAGGATTTTCTCCAATAACTCGTGATCATCGCCCCCACAACTCCGGCGGAGCCAGTTACCAATTCCCGTCACGACAGCAGCAACAACCGAGCCTCTATTTGCGGCGATCACACGATCAATTTTTTCATCAGGCCCAACGCAGTGAAAGCGCGCAGGATCCGGCCCGCCATCATCCTCAGGTTCGGCCCAGCTCTTTTGTCCAATTCTCATCAGATCCATGAGGAGAGAACCATGAGAACGTCCGTCTTCAAGATCTTCGATCAGCGGATCTAAGTGTAGTCTATAGTCAAGAATTTGGACGGAGAATCTGATATCATTCAGGTTCATGGGTTTCATTTTTATCACTCCTCAAAATACTCTATATAAGTGTATTTATGAAAATTAAATCATCATTAAGGAGTATTGTGTTCTCTATTCTTGCCCTGCCAGACAGATGCCGCCGTCTTGTAAAAGAAGACAGGCTGACCCAACCCCACCCCCTCTTCATGCAATCGCCCATAAAAAAGGGCGAGGCGTGTCACCACCCTCACCCTAATCAAAAAACCTTATTCCGCAGTTTTTTTTCACCTGCCGATCAGCATCCTAGAACGGAATATCATCGTCGAAATCACCGCCGGAAGAGCCGCCACCGAAGCCGCCGCCCTGATTGCCGCCGCCAGAGCCACCACCAAAGCCACCGCTGCCTTGACTTCCACCGCCAAAGCCACCGCCCTGACCGCCATTGCCACCGCCGAAGCCACCGCCTCCACCTTGGCCGCTACCCGCGCTATCAAGCATGGTCAGTGTCGCGTTAAAGCCCTGCAGAACAATTTCTGTGGAATATTTGGTCATGCCATCCTGTTCATACTGACGAGTCTGTAACTGTCCTTCCAGATAAACTTTTGAGCCCTTTTTAAGGTAGTTTTCGGCAACCTTGCACAGACCTTCGCTGAAAATAACCACGCGATGCCATTCGGTCCGTTCCCGGCGCTCTCCGCTCTCCCGGTCGCGCCAGCTTTCAGAGGTTGCAATCCGCAAATTACAGACCGGCTTACCGTTCTGCATATGGCGAACCTCCGGATCCGCTCCTAGATTGCCCACAAGAATAACTTTATTGACGCTACCTGCCATTTTTCAGCTCTCGATTCGATAGTACAGTGTTAAAAAATTTGCGACACTTTATCCTTTCATTCTCCTGCTGACCAGTAGAAATCCATTCAAATGTCCAGAAGAACAAAATAACAACATTTTTTCCGATTGCTGCTGGCAATTTGCGGCTAACACAGATAAATTCTCGTCCTTAATGATCAGGCAGTTTCCAGGGTAATCGAAACCAATGCAGAAGAAAATCAGCATCCGCGGCGCACGTGAACATAACCTGCAGAATGTCAATGTCGACATTCCGCGCGATCAGTTTGTAGTGATCACCGGCCTTTCAGGGTCGGGTAAGTCCTCACTCGCCTTTGATACCGTCTATGCGGAAGGGCAACGACGGTATGTGGAAAGCCTCTCTGCCTACGCTCGGCAATTTCTGGAAATGATGCAAAAACCGGATGTGGATCATATTGACGGTCTTAGTCCGGCAATCTCCATTGAACAAAAAACAACGTCCAAAAACCCGCGCTCGACCGTTGGTACGGTCACGGAAATATACGATTACCTCAGATTGCTGTTTGCGCGGATCGGCGTTCCCTACTCTCCCGCAACCGGACTGCCAATTGAAAGTCAGACGGTCAGCCAGATGGTGGATCAGGTCATGGCATTGGGAGAAGGCAAGCGTCTCTACATGCTCGCCCCCATCGTCCGGGGCCGTAAAGGAGAATATCGAAAAGAGTTTCTTGATTTGCGCAAAAGAGGCTTTCAGCGTGTCAAAGTTGACGGAGAAATCTACGAAATCGAAGATGTTCCGGAGCTCGATAAGAAGCTCAAACACCATATCGACGTAGTTGTAGACCGGGTTGTGATCAATGATGATATCAAAACCCGTCTGGCTGATTCCATTGAAACAGCCCTGGAACTTGCGGATGGCCTGTTTGTTGTTGAAGATGCGGATGACAAGGAACGGAAAATCTTCTCCGCAAAATTTGCCTGCCCTGTTTCCGGTTTTACCATTGAGGAGATCGAGCCCAGAATCTTCTCCTTCAACAACCCTTACGGCGCGTGCACAGCTTGCGGCGGCCTTGGAACTGAAATGTATTTTGATCCGGATCTCGTCGTTCCGGATGTGACAATGTCTTTGCGCGATGGCGCGATTGCCCCCTGGTCCCGTTCGGCGACGCCGGCTCCCTACTATATGCAAACCCTGGAAGCATTGGGTAAGCATTACGGCTTTGAAACAACTGTCCCCTGGGAGGAACTGTCGGAAGAGCAGCAGAAAGCCATCCTGCAAGGCACGGGAGATCAGAAAATCCAAATCACCTTTGATGATGGTATGCGCACTTACAAGACCAACAAGCCGTTTGAAGGGGTTATCCCGAATATTGAGCGACGCTGGCGGGAAACCGATAGTAGCTGGGTGCGGGAAGATCTTGAAAAATATCAGGACAAGACGGCCTGTAAAACCTGCGGTGGCCACCGCCTGAAGGAAGAGGCACTTGCCATTAAAATTGATGGCTTGCAAATCGGGCAGGTTTCCGAAAAATCCATTCTGGATGCCCGGAAATGGTTCCTCAGCCTGAATGATGTTCTGTCGCCCAAAGATAAATCCATTGCCGAGCGTGTCTTGAAGGAGATTAATGAGCGGCTGGGTTTCCTGGTGGATGTGGGCCTTGAGTATCTTACTCTCTCCCGTGGGTCGGGCACTTTGTCCGGCGGCGAAAGCCAGCGTATCCGGCTTGCATCGCAAATCGGTTCCGGTTTGACCGGTGTTCTTTATGTTCTTGACGAGCCATCAATCGGCCTGCATCAAAGAGACAATTCGCGACTGCTGAAAACGCTCGTTAATTTGCGGGACCAGGGAAATTCTGTACTGGTGGTTGAGCATGATGAAGAAGCCATCATGACCGCCGATCATGTGATCGATATGGGTCCTAAAGCCGGAAGCCATGGCGGCAAGCTCATTGCACAAGGCACGCCTGATGACATTATGGCCAACCCAGAAAGCATTACCGGGAAGTATCTTTCAGGAGAGATGGAAGTGCCTCTGCCTGCGGTACGGCGCAAACCGCAAACCGCGCGGGAACTCAGAATCATCGGTGCTCGGCATAACAATCTGAAGCGGGTTAATGTCAACATTCCACTGGGTACCTTTACCTGTGTGACCGGTGTCTCTGGTGGTGGCAAATCATCCCTGATCATTGAGACTTTGTATAAAGCCATTGCCAAAAAACTGAATAATAACCGCAATCACCCAGGACCTCATGACCGGATTGAAGGTATTGAGTGGCTCGATAAGATCGTCGATATCGACCAGAGCCCGATCGGCCGGACGCCACGATCCAACCCCGCAACCTATACCGGTGCCTTCACACCTATCCGCGAATGGTTCGCCGGACTGCCAGAAGCGAAAGCCCGCGGCTACAAATCCGGCCGCTTCTCCTTCAACGTCAAGGGCGGCCGTTGCGAAGCCTGTAAAGGCGATGGTGTTATCAAGATTGAAATGCATTTCCTGCCGGACGTGTATGTTCAATGTGACGTCTGTAAAGGGAAACGCTACAACCGCGAGACATTGGAAATTGCCTTTAAAGACAAAAGCATATCCGATGTTCTTGATATGACAGTGGATGAGGCTGCTGTCTTCTTTAAAGCCGTTCCCGTCATCCGCGAAAAATTCGAAACGCTGCAGCAAGTGGGACTGGGCTATATCCATGTCGGCCAGCAAGCAACGACACTCTCAGGCGGTGAAGCGCAGCGCGTCAAGCTCGCCAAGGAACTGTCCCGCCGGGCAACAGGGCGAACCCTGTATATCCTGGACGAGCCGACCACAGGCCTGCATTTTGAAGATGTTCGCAAATTGATGGAGGTCTTGCAGGCTCTTGTCAATGCCGGAAACAGTGTGCTCGTGATCGAGCATAACCTTGAAGTGATCAAAACCGCAGACTGGGTTGTTGATATGGGGCCGGATGGCGGAGACGCTGGTGGGTATCTTGTTGCGGAAGGCACCCCAGAGGAAGTGGCTCAGGTTGAGGCCAGCTACACCGGTCGCTATTTGAAGGAAATCCTTGCCAAGAGACCACCGGTCACTGTAGGGGAAGCACCAGCAAAAAAGGCTAAAACAGCCAAGAAATCCAAAAAGACCAAAGCAGCCTGATTAGCCGCAATGTAAAGAGTAGATATGACAGAGACAAAAAAACCGGTTCATGTTATCGGCGGCGGCCTCGCCGGATCAGAAGCAACCTGGCAGCTGGTCAATAAAGGCATCCCGGTTATTCTGCATGAAATGCGGCCGGTTCGCGGGACGGATGCTCATCTGACAGACGGTCTGGCGGAACTGGTCTGTTCCAACTCTTTCCGTTCGGATGATGCTGACAACAACGCCGTTGGCCTCCTGCATAAGGAAATGCGAGAGCTGGGTTCTCTCATTATGGAAAGTGCGGATGTCAACAAGGTCCCCGCGGGCGGAGCGCTTGCTGTGGACCGGGTTGAATTTTCCAATTACGTTCAGGACAAGCTGGAAAACCATCCTCTGGTGAGCATCGAACGCGAAGAAGTTCAAGGCCTGCCCCCTGAAGAATGGGGCAATACTCTGATTGCTACAGGCCCGCTGACCTCCCCTGCACTGGCAGAGGCTGTTCATGACGCATCGGGCGCCGATGCACTCTCCTTCTTTGATGCAATTGCCCCCATTGTTCACAAGGAGAGCATCAATTTTGATATTGCCTGGTTCCAGTCCCGATATGACAAGGGCGAAGGAACGGATTATATCAATTGCCCTCTGACCAAAGAGCAATATTACGAGTTTATTCAGGACCTGAATGAAGGCGGCAAGACTGAGTTCAAGGAGTGGGAAAAAGACACACCTTATTTTGATGGATGCCTGCCGATTGAAGTAATGGCAGAACGCGGCCCAGAGACCTTGCGTTTTGGCCCTATGAAGCCGGTTGGCTTGACAGATCCTAACAATCCCGAAGTCAAACCCTATGGCATTGTCCAGTTACGTCAGGATAACAAACTGGGCACGATTTATAATATTGTCGGCTTCCAGACAAAGCTCAAATATGCCGAGCAAGTGCGTATTTTCCAGAAAATACCGGGCCTTGAAAAGGCCGAATTTGCCCGCCTGGGCGGCTTACACCGAAACACATTCATCAACAGCCCAGTTGTTCTGGATGAGCAACTTCGCCTCAAATCCGTCCCCCGCTTGAGATTCGCCGGGCAGGTAACCGGCGTGGAAGGTTATGTCGAAAGCACTGCTGTCGGGTTGATGGCCGGCCGTTTCATGGCAGCTGAATATCTGAACAAAGATTTCTCAATCCCGCCGCAAATAACGGCTTTCGGGGCGCTGATGTCCCATATAACAGGCGGCGCTGAAGCGACAACATTTCAGCCAATGAATGTGAATTTCGGCCTCTTTCCGCCGCTGGAACAAAGAGTAAAGAAAAAAGAACGCAAACAGGCTTATACGCAACGGGCCTTTGCTGCCTTTGATGCCTGGAAAGAAACTCTCTCTTTCTGACACTGTTTCCGCACATTCTTACATTTGGTAACTATTTATATACGATGTCGGAATATCCTTGTTTTTAAAGACGTTCAGATCAACGGATCTTGATGCCGAATAGTATGTAAGCCCGAATAACACAGGATTTTGACATCGATTATGGCTGAAGCGGAAGCAAGCGATGAAAATGGCGATGTGAGTCCCAGCACTCACTTTGCGTTTGAACACAAGATCTTTGGTGTCAAAGGCGCCCATTTCAAACTGACTCATGACACCAAGGAAGCCGCCTTGTTCGTCGAACTCGGCGAAATGAAGGGAGCCATTCCTATTCGGTCAATCTGTCAGGAATTTGGGATCGACAAGGATAGCACAGATGCCGAACTGCTTAATACAATCAGCAATTCGTTGAAGTTTGTTAGAGAAATTCACCCAAACGATTCCATCCCAACGGAAATCCTTGACGGGTCCGCCTCGTGGTGTATCGAAGAGATCCATAAACAGATTGCGCGTGGCCGCATTACCATGCAGCTCATTTCCTGGCTGGCTGGTAGCGAAGAAATCATCACCAATATGGGTGAACTTGAAGCCATTGCCAATGACCCGGAAACCAAGAATAAGGTGCAAAACGCTTTCAAGGAAATTGCAGCGAAGCTGGGAATCACCAAAGATGATGTGGTTGAGAAGGTGGACGATGTTATTCGCGAGCTTGCCTATATTGAAGCTCTTCGCAGCCATTATAGTCACATCAAAAAAATAGGTACAAATATAGATCGGCTTAGATCCGTCTATAAACGGGACCGCGGGATGATGGAGGATTTGTCTCGAATTTATGCATTGATCGAGCCTGTGATTAACTCATTTGATTCTACATTTGATGAGATGGATGCCCAGACTTGCGAAGTCCTGACAATCCTGAAAAACTACGGCCCGACTATCGAACATATTCGACGTATCAGGGATGATTTGCATCAACGCTTTATGATCTGGGATGATATGATTGAAGGTTGGAAGAATCTGTCAGCAGAAGAAGACCCACTTGTTGAGCGCCAGTTGAAGGTCACTTACCGTTTTCTAGCACAAAATTTTATTCAGGCGCAAACCTGGCGCCTCGGCAATCTTTAGACCAGACCTCTCTACCCTCTTCTCATTCTGTATAGAGAGAGCCCCAGTATTTTTCTGGGGCTTCCGATCGTCAGGCCAGGATGTGCTGGTTCAAAGCCAGCTTTTCTCAATCGCTTTAAATAAAGTGCACTCAACGCATTGATCAGGAGCACTGGACGCCCGTCGTGCGACATGCTCTTTCCAGCCAGATGAGCTTCCTGCAGGCTTTTCTCTGCCAGTTTACAAAGCTCTGCAACAATCCCTCGATAGTTATCCTGATGCTCGATCTGAAAAACGGTATCGCGGGTTACGCCAATTGCCGCCATCCGGTTTACCGGCAGAAGGACCAGATTATGACGATAATGAAACGGAATTGCTCGTATAATACCTGTCAGGGCAAAAACCCGTCCCGCCAGATTAGCCGCCTCCAATACAGCTGAAGATGCTTCTACCCCCAAGAGTGGAAGCATGAGCCGGTGTAAGGCTCCACCAGTCCCGTCTGCATAAGCCAGAAGGTCGGTATCGTCTGTCATCGGTGCCGGATCCAGATCTTTTGAACGGATATCGATCATGTCCAGCATCAAGCCAAAATCAACAGATTTCTGCCGATTGACAAAATCCAGAGCTTCAATCACCGGATGAGATTTGGGAAATCCATTTTGTAACCCGGAAATCGCCTCCCGCCACCATTGAAGACGAATATCTCCCAGCATCGGCTCCGAGACAGTTTCGCGAATACGGGAAAGCTCTATATTGAAAGCAAGTAGCGTGAAAAGGCTCTCTCTCACCTCCGCAGGAGCGAACAATGTCGTCAGCCAACGATCATAATCATACTGATGCACTTCCTGCCCCATCAGGGAAGTATTATTGTCGCTTCTCACGTCTTCCATGCCTTTCACAATATTCTGTAATCTATGTAACAGAAACTCTTTAGAATAATTAAAAAAAATGGATGTTCAGGCCTGTTTTTTCCGATATAAACAACCACATGAAATTAACCGAGCGGCTCCATTCAGGGGCCGTTCTTCCATTAAACAACAGTGAGCGTATGCGTTCCATAAACCGGCTAGAGGAATATAATGGCTTTTGAACTTCCTGATCTCCCGTATGCACAAGATGCATTGGATCCCCATATTTCTGCAGAAACACTCGACTTTCATCATGGCAAACATCACAACAGCTATGTCGTGAATTTGAATAACCTTCTGGATGGCGATAGCAGTAAATCTCTGGAAGAGCTTATGAAAGAAACCGCGGGTGACGCAGGCAAAGCCGGCATCTTCAATAACGCCGCACAAATCTGGAACCACACATTCTACTGGCATTCCATGGCTCCAAACGGCGGCGGAAAGCCGACGGGCGCCATTGCTGCCAAGATCGATGAAGATTTCGGCTCTTACGACAAATTCGTTGAAGAGTTCAAAGCAGCCGGTGCCACTCAGTTCGGTAGTGGCTGGGCCTGGTTGGTTCTGGATGGCGGCAAGCTGAAAGTAACCAAAACGCCTAACGCAGAATGCCCACTGACAAGCGGTGCAACGCCATTGCTGACAATGGATGTCTGGGAGCATGCCTATTACGTTGATTTCCGAAACCGTCGCCCGGACTATATTGCAACTTTCCTGGAAAGCCTGATCAACTGGGACTTTGCAAACGAAAATCTCGCGAAAGCCTGATTGATATAAAAGAACGCAGAAGGGCGCCGATATTAGTCGGCGCCCTTCTGCATTTTCACACGCCATCCAAGCAGTACAACTCTTTACCCTCGTCCTTTACTTTCCGCATTAGGAGTATCTCCGGCTCTAAGATCCGGTCCCGAGTTTCCCAGAATTGCCAAAGCAAGAACAGCAAGAAACCCGAAAACGAAACCCAACGCTCCCCAAAACCCTCTTTTGCGATTACGATTTTTCGCCATCCAAGAGCAAACAAATAGACAGATTACACTCATTGCTAACCAAAAAAGAACAAGCATGCGGTCCCCAAAAAATCTAGAGTATATTTCCCTGTAGCAGTTAGGGACCCATGCCGGTCAGTTCAATGCTAGCAACTTCTTCATCAATAGATATTCTGTGCTGACACCATCGCGTAGAGCATTGGAATAGACAGAAGCGTATTGGTTCGGGAGAAAAGCATGGCCGTCCGGGCGGAGGCCGCTTTTGTATCCGCATCCACTTCAACCATCCCAAGAGCTTTCTTCTGGTTCGGCCAAATCACAAACCATACATTGAACCACATGATAGTCCCCAGCCACATGCCGATACCAATGGCAACATGCTTAGCAACAGCAAAGCCTTCAATACCGCCCAGCGTAATGGCCTCCATCAGATAGCCGTTTGCCCAGGCTAAAAGCAGACCTGTCACGATTGTCGCCATCGCTCCCCAACGGAACCAGAACAAGGCGGCAGGTGCAATCACCTTGCCGATTGCCGGTTTCTGTTCATCGGGAATGTTAGGCATGTTCGGAATCTGAACAAAATTGAAATACCACAGAAGTCCGATCCACATCACGCCGCTTAGAACATGCAGCCAGCGCAAGAAAAACGCACCCCAGGCATGTCCCATCTGTAGCCCTTCGCCCGTCATTCCCGTAACGATCGCAACCATAATGATTGTCAGTATGATACCGGCAATCACGGTATTTCTCAGATTAGATAAAATAGCAGCCATTGTCTTCCCCACTCCTTCTTTCGTCCCGTTTTCTTGTTTTTATTTATTATAAAAAACTGCATTATCAAAATATAGGCAGCAGAGGGCGAAACTGTAAAGGGCTTATTCAAGTGGCGAAATAGTGAGATAACACATTATTGAGCGTATAGACACCAACTGAAAATGCGACAATTAGCAGTCGCTGCAAGGTCAAGTCACCGATCTTTCGAATGAAAACCCACCAAAGAACAAGCATGCTCAGAAAGCCTTCGAGTAACAGAAGATCTGAGAGAACCTCGAAGAACACGGGATCGTAACCGTTATACCAGGAAACAGGCAGACTGAAGGGAGAGAGGGCATAAGGCTCCAGCAGAGGAAGGCCATGCAAGATCGTTTTGTGGAGATAGGGAACGAGGAACAAATAGCCAAAAACAAGGAGGGATAGGCTGAACCGGTTGTTCAGCATATTTCCGGCTTCAAGCCGGTCCCTCATGTGGCGATCAGCGCCGCAGCGACCCGCCGCCCCTCCAGCAGCAAGACATTGTAGGTTCGCGCAGCAGCTCCGCTATCCATCGCATCAATGGTGATACCCTTCTCTCGAAGCGCAGCACGAATGCTATCCTCAATAAACGCCATGCTGGTCCCGCAACCAATGAGCAGGATTTCAACCGCGGGGTCGGCCTCCCTGATCGCTTGTAAACTATCAAGCGTGACATCCTCCATCGAAGCAACAGACCAAGGCTCCGTCTTATCCGGAAAAACCAGAACGGACCCTTCATAACGAACACCACTCACCCGGTAGCCACCCTCACCATAGGAGTTGATAAGCTGCTGTCCCTCTTTGGGAAGGCCGGATATATCCTGCATGGGCTTGTGTCCTTTATCGGTCAGTCGTCCAGAAGATCAGCTTTCTGCATCCGCCGTATCATCGCTGGGTTTAAAGCCTTCATCTTCTTCATTGTGATGGGTCAGGCCAATCTGCAACAGAAGCGGGGCTGCAACAAAGATAGAAGAATACGTTCCGATCACAACACCGAAAATCATCGCCGTGGCAAATCCGCGGATAACCTCGCCGCCGAAAATGAACAAAGCCCCGAGTGCCAGCAAAGTGGTCACAGAGGTCATCACGGTCCGAGACAGGGTTTCATTAATAGAAAGGTCCAACAAATCCCTGACTTCCATCTTCTTGAAACGCCGGAAATTTTCCCGAATGCGGTCATAGACTACAACGGTATCATTGATCGAATAGCCGACAATGGTCAGGATCGCCGCCACAGAAGCCAGGTTAAATTCAATACCCGTCACGGCAAACATACCGATGGTCAGCACAACGTCATGCACAAGGGCCGCAATCGCCCCCACGGAATAATGCCACTCAAAACGCAGCCAGATATAAATCAGGATCGCGACGACAGATACCAGAACGGCCTGGATCGCCGTATCCACAAGTTCAGCTGAAATCGTGGGTCCGACAAATTCGATACGGCGATAGGAAACATCCTCACCATATTCCTGCTCGAGAGTGGCCTTGACGATCTCGACAGCTTTCTTCTGTGCTTCGCTGTCCCCTTCCTGCCGCTGAACCCGGATCAGAATATCATCCGGTGCCCCGAAAGTCTGAAGGGAGATCTGGCCAAGGCCGAGGCTGCCAAGAGATTTCCTCATTTGTGCAAGATCGGGCGCTTCAACCATGCCCACCTCGATCATGATACCACCTTCGAAATCAATCCCTTTATTCAAGCCGGGGCCGAAGAACATGCCTGCTGATCCAATCATCAACAGAATGGAAAGAGCAAAGGCAATAAAACGTGACTTCAAAAACGGTATTTTCGTGCCCGCAGGGACAAGCTTCAGTTTATACATCCGATCTCTCCCTTACACATTCAACGTTTTTGGGCGGGTGCGCAGAGCCCAGAGGGATATAATCATCCGCGACAGCATAATCGCCGTAAACATGGAACAGATAATCCCGACCCCAAGCGTAACGGCAAAGCCCTTAACCGGTCCGGAGCCCATGACAAACAAAATCACGGCTGCAATCCCGGTCGTCACATTGGCATCAATGATGGTGGTAAAAGCGCGATTATAGCCAGATTCAATAGCACCGAGCGGAGATTTACCCGTTCGTAATTCTTCCCGGATCCGTTCAAAAATCAGCACATTGGCATCCACTGCCATACCGACAGTGAGGATGATACCTGCAATCCCGGGAAGGGTCAGCGTTGCGCCCAGAACGGAAAGTCCGGCTGCAATCAGGAACATATTCATCGCGAGAGCCACATTGGCCACAACACCAAAGAAACCGTATGTAATGATCATAAAGATCACAACAGCAACAAGCCCGATGATACCGGCCATTTTACCAGCCGCGATGGAATCAGCGCCAAGATCTGGTCCGACGGAGCGTTGCTCGATTACTTTAAGCGGGGCAGGCAAGGCACCGGCTCTCAGTAACAAGGCCAAGTCCTGTGCACCTTGAATATTAAACCCACCGCTGATAACTGCGCTTCCGCCCAGGATAGGTTCATTAATTCGGGGAGCGCTGATGACTTTCCCGTCCAGGACAATCGCAAAGGGCCGTCCGACGTTATCCGATGTGACTTTACCAAATTGCTTGCCGCCAAGGCCATTAAACCGGATAGAGACAACAGGCTGGCCTTGTTGGAAAGTCGCTTGTGCATCTTCGAGATTTTCGCCGGATACCATGACCCGGTTCTTGATCACGTAGGACGGCTCCCCTTCTTCCGCAGATGGGAGGATTTTTGCGCCCGCTGGCGCACGGCCGCTGGACGCCGAGGCAGACAGATCAACCAGATGAAAGGTCATCTGTGCCGTCTGGCCCAGCAGGTCAATAATCCGCTGAGGATCTCCAAGGCCAGGCAGCTGGATCAGAATCCGATCTGCCCCTTGTCGCTGGATAGTCGGCTCATTAACGCCCGTTTCATTCACCCGACGACCGACAATTTCGATCGCCTGGGACACAACCGCACCGATCCGATCAGTGATGGCCTGCTCAGACGGGGTTATAGAGACTTTTCCTGCATCGCTGATGGAAATGAGGTGACTGCGTTGCCCATTTGGCATCAGAACCGAAATCGGAGCCAAACGCTCCCGAACAGCATCCCGATCTTCTTCTTGTCGCAAATCAAAGGTCACATCCGACCGATTTGCTTTAAGGTTTCTAAAACCCAGCTTGGGTTCAGATCCACGAAGATTAGCGCGAACAGCCTCGGTAAGGCTCGTCATCATCTTTTCTTTAACGTCGGCGGTGTCCACCTGCATCAGCAGATGAGAGCCCCCCTGCAAGTCTAGCCCCAGATTAATTTGCTGGCTGGGAGCCCATTCAGGCAGCCCTGTCAACTTGTCCGGCGACACAAAATTGGGGATCGTATAGACTATTCCCAGAACGCTGACGAGCAGAACGAGAACGGTCTTCCACTTGGGGAAGCTAACCATCACTGATGTCCGTTATTTTTTCTTGAACATTCCGAGCAAACCGCCGCCGCCATTATTTTCAGCAGCAGGTGCCTTTGCGGCGCCCTCAGCAGGCTCTGATTTACCGCGAATATCAGTCAGCGTTGATTTGACCACATCAATCCGCACTTCTGGTGCAACTTCGATTTGGACCACATTGTCATCGCGGACTTTCGTTACCTTCCCCATGATACCACCAGCCGTGACAACACTGTCACCCCGACGAACGCCTTCAACCATGGCTTTATGTTCTTTGACCCGCTTTTGCTGCGGACGGATAAGCAGAAAATAGAAAACTGCACCGATAAGGATCAGCGGCATAAATTGCACGAGTTCCTGGTTCATTAGTTTGACCCTCTAAATACGATCTAAAAAACCGAATACCGCCCGAAACGCAGGCTGTACATGAAAATATTCGAACGACTGTTATAGTGCCCCTGCCTTGCAATGCAAGCAGCAAAACACCTCCATCCCTCAATATGCAAAACCGTCTATACAGGTCACCCTCTGCATCGGACAGAGTTTCCTGCCCATATTTTTGGCTATGCATTTTTCGTTATTGGGATAGATTGGCATTCCTCGTTCAATTTTCAATCAGGTCCCATGAACAAAGACGCTCTTCTTCAACAACTCACCCGTATCGCTAATGGCCTGGACCGTCTGGCACCACCCGCCCTGCCCTCTCCCGATCTTGATGGTGGAACCGCCTTTGTCTGGCATGCCGAACAGAATATTCTCAGAGTCATTCCCAAAGTTAATTATGTTGATATGTCCATGCTGCAAGGCATTGATCAGGTCAAAGACATCCTGCTCGACAATACTTTGCGCTTTGCGAAAGGGCTGCCCGCCAATAACGCCTTGCTCTGGGGTGCGCGCGGCATGGGAAAAAGCTCTCTGGTCAAGGCCGCTCATGCCCTGGTGAACCAGCAGTTGGGTGATGTTCTTGCCCTTGTTGAAATCCACCGGGAAGACATTCCCTCCCTTCCCGATCTCATGCGCACTTTGCAGGCGACGGACAGGCGATGTGTTCTATTTTGCGACGATTTGTCTTTTGATGGTGATGACAGCACCTATAAATCTCTCAAAACCGTTCTTGATGGTGGACTAGAGGGGCGACCGCGAAATGTAATCTTCTATGCAACATCGAACCGGCGCCACCTGATGCGACGGGATATGATTGAGAATGAGCGCTCAACGGCCGTCATGCCATCAGAGGCCATTGAGGAAAAAGTCTCGCTCTCGGATCGATTCGGCCTGTGGCTTGGCTTCCACAGCTGCTCTCAGGATGAATATCTGGATATGATTCGAGGCTATATCAGCCATTATCACATCAAAATCAGTGACAAAGAAATGGTCCGCGAAGCCATCGAATGGACCCGGACCCGCGGCTCTCGTTCTGGCCGAGTTGCCTGGCAGTATATTCAGGATCTTGCGGGACGCACCGAAACCAAACTGGACTAAGGTCGGAAAATTATCTGTCGACAAGCAGCGCTGACGGATTTAGCGCAGCGCCTTTCTTGCGGATTTCAAAATGCAACTGAGCAACGCGGACATCCCCCGTTGCACCGGCTCGGGCAATGATATCCCCCCGGCGAACAATATCGCCTTTCCTCACCAGTATCTCTGAAGTGTGCCCATAGGTGGTCACATACCCGTCGGCATGAGAAATCAGGATCAGGTTGCCAAAGGACCGCATTTCGTTGCCGACATAAGAGACAACACCATTTTCAGCCGCCTTCACCGCTGTTCCCGGTTTTACGGCAATATTAATGCCATCATTCCGCAAACCGTTTTTCTTCTTGCCGTATCCGGACAGCAATTTTCCTCTCACCGGCCAAGTGAAGGCTTTACCGGACCGAGTGGGTGGATGCTTGATGCTGTATCTCTCACGCGGAATCGGCGGCAAATCTGCCTTGGCAATGGCTGTTCCGCCCAGAACAACCTCCTCCGGCGCGGGAGGCACAGACGCAATCGGCCCAACAGGACTGGTTACCTTGTCAGGCGACGCCCATTTTGATTTCTTGGCAGGAATTGGCGCCGGCAGTTTCTTGACCGCAAGGTCCTTGTTGCCTTTTGTTGGTTTGGGCCGGCTGACAACAACCTGTTCCGTATCAATGCGCGGCGCGGCGCGGGTCACAGGCCATGTTTTGGCATCCACTGATGCCACTCGTAACTCACCGCCGCCTTTTTGCGGAATTTTGAGTGTCGTCGCTGGCCTCAAAGTAAACGGTGTCTTCAATGTATTGAAGTGGACGATTTCCCCCATGGACACGCCGTAAACCTTGGCGATTGCATAGAGCGTCTCTCCCGCTCTCACCCTATGAATTTTAAAATGCGGAACCTTGAGCTTTTGTCCCACCTGGATCACATAAGGAGGCTCCGTTTGATTTAAGGCGACAACGGAGGATACCGGCGTTTCCTGCCGCGCGGCGATGCTTGATAGCGTATCTCCAGGGCGGACAGTGATCAGCTGATAGGCAAGGTTCGAATAGTATGGCGCAGGATCTTTTGGAACCTCAACCACCGCTTTGGCCGGAAGGCGCTGACTCTCCTGAAAAGAGGCCAAAGCAGGTTTGGAAGCAACCTTTTCCGGAGGTAAATAAAGATCGTAAGCGCAGCCGGATAGGCCCGCAAGGGCCATTCCACAAGCAATCGACCGAACTCTAACGCGTAAGCTGCATGCCATCATGGTATATAATATAGGTAAAAAAGGAGCGAATCACAAGAAAATTACAAAATTACTATATATAGTAATTAATCAACTTTCAACAGCAAGTCCTTGAACTAAAGGCACGAATCTAACAGGTAGAAGTTCATCTTCCTGGATCTTGCCAGCACTGTCCTTCTGAATGCGAAGAATGCTCTGATCAGATGGCGTAGGACCGATCGGCAAGATCATTATTCCGCCCTCATTTAACTGATCCACCAATACCCCTGGTACTTCTTCTGCGGCAGCTGTAACAATGATCCGCTCGAACGGAGCTTGCTCCTTCCAGCCTTTATAGCCATCGCCGAGGCGAGTAGTGATGTTATTCAACTTCAGTTTTTCAAACAACTTCACTGCGCCAACCTGGAGGGATCTGTAGCGTTCTAGCGAATAAACGCGCCGGCACAAATGAGAGAGAACAGCAGCCTGATAGCCTGATCCCGTTCCAACCTCCAGAACCTTACGGCGGGGATCGGGGGCCAGCATCGCGGTCATATAAGCCACAATAAAGGGTTGACTGATTGTTTGCCCATTAGCGATGGGAAGAGCAATATTTTCATAGGCTCTATCCTGAAAAGTCTTTGGAATAAACTCTTCACGAGGAACTCTTTCAATAGCGGACAGGACATCTGTATCGTTAATGCCCTGTCTGCGGAGGTCCATGATCAACCGGATTTTCTGTGCAGCGTTTTCGTTCACAAGCGCCTGTTTCCTATGCCAGAACGTCGCTTAAAGCATCCAGTAATGGATCTTTAGTCAGATTAAGACAGAGTGGTGTCACGGATACTTTTCTGTGGGATACAGCTTGCAGATCTTCCCCTTCCGAAGGATCACCAAGGGAAGGTCGATAGCCTAACCAGAAATAATCCCGACCCCGGGCATCTGTTCTGGCATCAATCAGCAGGTTTGTCAGATCTCTTTTGCCTTGCCGGGTTACCTGAATCCCATCGACATCTTCAGGAGCAACGGGCGGAAAATTGATATTCATCAGAACATCTTCTCCCCAATCGAGCTTCAGCAGATTGCGAATGATTTCAGGTGCGAGCTTCTCAGCCGTCTCCCAATAAATCTCGTCAGCATCCAGAATGGTCTGGCTCAGCGCAATAGAAGGAACGCCAAGCAAGGTTCCCTCACTGGCAGCAGCCACTGTCCCCGAATACAGAACATCTTCTCCCAGATTACCGCCCCGATTAACCCCGGAAAGGATCAAATCAGGTTTGTCATTGGGAAAAATATGATTGAGCGCCATCATAACGCAGTCTGTCGGTGTTCCCTCTACTGCATATTCGGTATCGGAATATTGAATAAGGCGGATTGGATCATGCAATGTAAGGGACCGGGAAGCCCCGCTTTGCTCTTTTGCCGGGGCAACGATGACAACATCATCAGACAAGGCAAAGGCGATCTTTTTAAGAACCTCCATACCCGGTGCATTAAATCCATCGTCATTACTCAATAATATGCGCAAGATATCACCTTTTCTTCTTGTTGATTGATGGGCAGAAGCGGACGTTAGCGAATAACATCCAATCCTCCCATATAGGGTTGCAAGGCTTCAGGGATCGTAATGGATCCGTCTGCCTGCTGATAATTTTCCATCACCGCAATCAAAGTCCGGCCGACAGCCAACCCCGACCCGTTCAGAGTATGAACAAAATGATTGCCTTTCTCTCCGTCCCGACGATAACGGGCTTTCATCCGGCGCGCCTGAAAGTCGCCGCAAGTAGAACAGCTTGAGATTTCACGATACGCTTTCTGACCTGGCAGCCAGACTTCGATATCATAGGTTTTACGCGCGCCAAAACCAGTATCCCCACTGCAGAGGACCACAACACGATAGGCAAGCCCCAGTCTCTTCAAAACATCTTCTGCGCAGGCTGTCATCCGTTCATGTTCTTCGTCGGATTGTTCCGGCGTCGTGACGGAGACCATCTCGACTTTGGCAAACTGGTGTTGGCGAAGCATTCCGGCGGTATCCTTACCGGCGGACCCAGCTTCAGATCGAAAACACAACGTATGCGCGGTAAAGCGTTTCGGCAGATCCGCCTCGTTCAGGATGCTTTCGCGAACCAGGTTGGTGAGTGGGACTTCTGCCGTCGGTATCAGATAGCTACCGGTATCCAGTTGATACAGATCTTCTGAAAATTTTGGCAACTGACCGGTTCCGAAAAGCGCATGATCGCGGACAATTGTCGGCGGTGACACTTCCAGATACCCTTTTTCCTGTGTATGAATATCGATCATAAAGGCAGCAAGGGCACGTTCCAATCGGGCAATCTTGCCGCTGGTGACCACAAAACGGCTGCCTGAAAGTTTGGCGGCGGTTTCAAAATCCATCTGCCCCAGATCCGCACCAAGCTCGTAATGTTCCTTGGGATCGAAATCAAAGCTCGGAATATCACCGACTTTACGAAGCTCGACATTGTCCTCTTCATCGTCTCCATCAGGGACATCATCCTTCATGATGTTTGGAATACCTGCGAGCAATGCTTCCATCTCAAGCGACAGATCCCGCTCGCCGGCTTCCATGTCCTGAACAGAGGATTTGAGCCGCGAGACTTCCTGAATAAGCGCATCTGCGTCCCCGCCAGCGGCTTTTGTCTTGCCAATTTCCTTGGCGGCCTCATTGCGTCGCGCCTGTGATGTTTGCAATTCAGTTTGAAGCTGCCGCCGTTTTTCATCTAGCGCAATAATTTCAGCAGACAGAGGCTCGACCTTGCGCCGCGCAAGCGCAGCATCCAGAGCCTCAGGGTTTTCACGAATCCATCTTAAATCAAGCATCTTCAGGCCATTCGAAACAGGAGTAAGCAGTGATAGTTGTATAAGCGCCCCGGCTCTGTTCGTCCAGAGCCGAGCCGTTTGTTGGAGATAAAATTATTTCACGGGGCGCAGCTGTTGCGTAAATGCAAGGGAGTATCCGCTAATCCAAGTCGTCATCATCTTCTGCATCCCGCTGTTCACGTTTTTTCTCAACCATGCGAACGCTCAGGATCGACAGCCCGTATAGAACAATGATGGGGATGGCCAGTGTAATCTGTGACAGCGGATCTGGTGGCGTCAGGATCGCAGCAGCAATAAAGGCAAAAACAACGGCATATTTGAATTTTGCTTTCAGCCCTGCCGAAGAGACGATGCCAACCCGGCCAAGCAAGGTCAGCAGCACCGGCAACTGAAAACAAAGCCCGAATGCAAAAATCAGTTTCATCGACAGGCTAAGATACTCACTTACCCGTGTCTCCGCCTGAATGGGGAGGGCCATTGGTCCCGATGGCGCTGGCAAATATTGTTGCATCGCTGGAAATTCGGAAATGAGAGCCGCATAGCCCTGTGCATAAAGGGAGGCATCCCCACTGGTTTCAAAACTCAGCAGAAATTTCCAGGCGAGCGGCATTACGATCTCATAGGCCAGCGCACCGCCCAGGAAAAACAGAACCGGCGTTACCACCAGAAAAGGCAGAAAAGCCTTCTTTTCGTGTTTATAGAGGCCTGGTGCAACGAATGCCCAGATTTGTGTCGCAATAATCGGAAAAGAAACAAAGAGCGCGACAAAGAAAGCGATTTTGATATTGGTGAAAAAGGCTTCATGCAAGCCGGTAAAGATCATCCGGCGGCCTTCCACATCATCCCCCATGGCTTCTGCCAAAGGACGAACCAGAAAGGCAAACAATTCCTGACTGACAATGTAACACAGGATAAAAGTCACCAGCAGCGTAATCACGGCATAAACCAAGCGATTACGAAACTCGATGATATGCTCCATCAAGGGAGCCTTGCTGTCATCAATATCAGACTCTGATTGCATAATATCAGGAAACTTTTGTATCTAGGGGCGGTTTGGCGTTATCTGCCATGTCGCCACCAATTGAATTTTCAGGTGTTTCAACGGTCGCCGGCGCTGTCTTCTCTGAACTGTCTGCATCAGAGATTGGTGGGTCTTTGATTTCAGGCTTGATATCTTCGAACATAGTATTGAAATCCCCAGTGGGATCAACCGCATCCTCGATCTGCTTTTTGATATCAAAATCCGTCTCACCTTGAATGCTCTTTTTCAGATCATCTAACTCAGCATCTTTGGCTAGATCATCAATACCCGATTGGAAATCCCTGGCAAGTCCACGGGCTTTACGAATATATTTTCCGATAGTGGCAATTGTTCGCGGCAAATCCTTGGGGCCGATTACCAGCACCGCAATGATGGCTACAAAAACCATCTCAGACCAGCCAATATCAAACATGGCTCACCATTCCGCCCTTGTTAAATCAGAAAACCGTATTGACCCGATCAGCCTTGAGCTGCCTTGTCTTTTTCATCGGCAGTGTCTTTTGCGCTCGCAGAGGTATCCAGCTCTTTCTTGGCTTCCTCTTTTGAGTCATCTTCGTTCATACCGCTTTTAAAGTTCTTGATACCCTTTGCAAGATCTCCTGCAACACGCGGCAATTTGCCGGCACCAAAGATAATGAGCACAATGACAAGGATCAGAATAATTTGCCAAGGACCTATACTCATGATGTAACTCCCGATCTCACTATAGAGACGACATAAAATAAAATTTTTGATGCCAAATCCGGCTCGAGCTAATATCTGCCCTGCCGTACCGTAGCATCCTCCCTACCCCTTATATAGCGGTGAATGTTTGATTATACGATAGCTAATTTCAAAAAGTCATTTACAGCTTCGAATATAAAAGCATCACAGGTTGCTTAATGCTCAAACTGAAAGACCTGGTTCAGATCCAGAGAAATAGAGCAAATTTGCCCGTCTGCAGGTTGCAAAATGCTGGCCGCACGCGCGACAACCCGCAGGCCTGAAGGCAATTCCAGATCAATAAGGCTAAAAGGGCCAAGGTTACGCGACTTGACCACTTTCCCTGTCGGTTTTCCCGGCACCTGATCTTCCGTCAGGCGAATGGCTTCTGGCCGAACAAGAAGAGAGCATTTGGCGGCGGAGCCGGTATAGGGAACGACACCAAGTTCCGTATGAACCCCTTCGTCCCGAACCATGCCATCTACCCGGTTTACGTCTCCCAGAAAGGAGGCAACAAATTCACTCGCCGGATTGCTGTAAAGCTCACGCGGACTCCCCTGCTGCTCAATCACTCCATCTTTCATCAACACAATCTTGTCTGCCATCCTCATGGCTTCTTCAGGATCGTGAGTAACCAGAAGCACGGTTGTACCCGTTTCTTTCAGGAGCGCGACTGTTTCATCGCGAACCTTGTTCCGCAAGACCACATCCAGGCCCGAAAATGGCTCGTCCATCAGGATGATTTTCGGGTTCGGTGCCAGAGCCCGAGCAAGCGCAACTCTTTGCTGCTCCCCGCCGGACAGGGTATGGGGAAATTTACGGGCGGACATTATCAGACCGAGTTTTTCAAGGATATGCAACGCCGTTTGCTTTTTGTCGGCGAGTGTCATGTGATCCAGTCCGAAGGTCACGTTGTCCAAAACATTCAAGTGCGGGAACAAGGCATAATCCTGAAAAACCAAGCCGACCCGGCGATCTTCAGCGCCTACGAAATGATGCCCGCCAGCAACCTGATCCCCATTAATCCAGATTTCACCCTCATCCGGGTTTTCCAGTCCGGCAGCCAGTCTCAAGGTGGTTGATTTACCGCAACCCGACGGCCCGAGTAAGCAGACAATATGTCCTTCTTCGACCTCAAGATGGTCAATCTGAACCGAGAAATTTCGATTATTGAAATGCTGGAGATGCTTGATAATCAGATTACTCATAACTCAACTATCCTGACCGGGCGTCTGTCCCGGACGCGAGCGGCCAATGGCGCGGCTCAAAATAACAACAGGTATGATACCGACCAAAACAATGGCGAGCGACGGCCCGGCAGCTTCAGCCAGCCGCTCATCCGATGCCAGTTCATAAGCACGAACCGCAAGCGTCTCAAACCCAAAAGGTCGCATAATAAGGGTGGCTGGCAATTCCTTCATCACATCAACAAAGACCAGCAAAGTCGCTGTCATCAAACTGCCGGAAATAATCGGTATATGAACCCGGAAAACAGCTTTGATCCCGATAATTCCCATTGTTCGGGCGGCCCGTTCCATATTGGGCGTTACTTTCTCAACACTGGCCTCCACCGTATTCAGGGATACCGCTAGAAACCGCACCACATAGGCAAACATCAGCGCAAACAGGGTTCCGCTGAGGATCAGTCCTGTTGAGATATCAAATGTCTCCCGCATGAAGCTGTCAATCGCATTGTCGGTGAAACCAAACGGGATCAGGATACCAACGGCCAGAACGGGGCCTGGAATGGCATATCCCATTGCAGCAAGGCGAACGATGGCGGTTTTCACAACCGACTTTTTACGGCTGTTGCCACTTTTCTTGGCATACACCAGGACCATTGAAATCAGCAGTGCTGTTATTGCGGCTGTGGCCGCCACGAATATGCTGCTGCCCGCCAATGCCGGAAAGGCAGCATTCAGGATCGAGGCAGGATAGCCAAGGCTTTCGTTCAGCAACCAGCCGGAGGGCAAAAGAAATCCGAAAAAGATCGGTGCAAAGCAAGCTGTAAAAGCGATCCATGACGTCATGCCGTTCAAAGGAAGACGCCTGATTTCCTGATAACGACCGGTCGTGTGATGGTATTTTCTCCGGCCCCGATTGATCCGCTCCAATATAACCAGCAAAAACACAAATCCCATCAGCATGGCCGCCAATTGTGCCGCAGCAACAGGCTCGCCCATCGCAAGCCAGGTTCGGTAGATGCCTGTGGTAAATGTATCCACGGCAAAATACTGAACGGTTCCGAAATCGCTCAGTGTCTCCATCAAGGCAAGGGCAAGACCGGTCACGATCGCAGGCCGTGCAAGCGGCAAGGCGATTGTCCAGAAGACCTGAAATTGTCGGCGCCCCAACGTCCGCCCCACTTCCAAAGCGCAAATGGATTGTTCAAGAAAGGCCGCACGACTGACCAGATAAACATAGGGATAGAGAACCAGCCCCAGCATCAGAATAGCACCGCCCACGCTTCGTACAGGCGGGAACCAGTAATCCGCTCGCCCCCAACCGAAAGCCTCCCGAAGGCCCGTTTGAACCGGCCCCGCAAAATCAAACATGCCGGTATAGGTATAGGCAATGATGTAAGCTGGCATGGCCAGTGGTAAAAACAGCGCCCAGCTCAGATACTTTCGGCCCGGGAAATCATACATGGTAACAAGCCAGGCCGTGCTCACACCAATGAGTAAGACCAAAGCAGCTACGCCCATAGCAAGAAGCGCTGTGTTGAGCAAATAGGTTGGCAAGACAGTTGCCACCAGATGATCCCAGATATCACCGCTTGGCAGAAACACAAAGCCGACAATCACTAGAACCGGCACAGCAACAAGCCCCGCCACCAGCATCGAGACACCTGTCCCGAGCCAGTTCATAGCAGAAGGAAGACGTATTCTCTGCATTTTCGGTCGGTATATCTGATCGGCGAGAGCCAAACCGGAGCATCCTTAGCTAATTCAAAATCCAAAAGACTTGAATAAGCTTCTCGATCGCCCCTGTAAATAATAATCAGTCGCATAGGCGGCAATTGGCCGCAATCTTCACGAAATTGTTTCCTGAATATTGTTCAAGGGAAATCCGTAAGGGCCCCCTTAAAAAAGCACCGGATCAGAAGAAACCGATCCGGTGCGATCAAAAAACAAGATACAAACAGTTATCAACTGCGCTGACGCAGTGTCGATCCCATATAAGCACCACCAAAGGCGATGGCCTTAGCAAGATACGCGTCATAGCTTTCACGAATACGGGCAAAATCCGGATTTTTCTCAGAATGCTCATCCATGACTTCCGCAGAAGCTGCTTTCAGTGCCTTGACAACGTCCTCCGGATATTCACCGAAAATGACGCCTTGTGCTTTCAGTTTTTCAAATGCGATAGCATCAAAATAGGTGAATTGCGCCAGCGTCTCGACCGAGGCGGCCTCTGCCGCATTGGCGATAATCGCCTTCAGATCACTTGGCAGACTGTCATAAGCGTCTTTATTCACCACAACTTCCAACGAAGCATTTGGCTCCTGGAAGGAAGGATAGTAGCAATATTTAGCGACCTTGCTTAAACCAAACCCCTGATCAAGATAAGGGCCCACCCACTCGGCCGCATCCAGCGCACCTGAATTGAAAGCAGGAAAGATTTCCGGCGGCGGCATTAAAACAGCATTCACACCCAGTTTACGCATGATCTCACCGCCCATACCGGCGATACGCATATTCAAACCAGACAAGTCTTTAAGGGATTTGATTTCCTTCTTGAACCAACCGGCTGATTGAACACTCGAATTTCCAGAGTAAAACGGCACCAGATTTCGTTCACTATAAAGCTCATCCCACAATTTTTGTCCGCCGCCCCAGCGCAGCCAGGCTGTATGTTCCGCAGTAGTCAAGCCGAACGGTATCGCACCAAAGAAGTGGTTCGCGGAGTTTTTGGAAGCAGCATAGAAAGGTGTTGAATGACCGATTTCCGCCGTCCCTTGTTGCACGGCATCTTCCACCGCAAACGGCGGAACAAGTTCACCGCCAGAGAAGACCTTGAATGTCAGGCGTCCGTCCGACATTTCTGCCACACGCTTGGCAAAGGTCGCAGAATTCGTGCCAACACCCGGCGCTCGCGCGGGAAATGATGTTGGCAGTTTCCATTCAATTTTCCCGGACGCAATGGCCGGCGTTGCAATGACGGCGGCAGATGTTGCAACGGCACCCGTCTTTAAAAAGTCTCTTCTTTTCATGTTTCCCTCCACGGTAAAGTCGTTTCTATTATTTAAACAAAATACTTGGTAACCAGGTCGTCAGCGGCGGAAAAGCAAGCACAATGCCGATGGCAACGATCTGAAGCAACACATACGGAATGACAGATTTATAAATATCCAGAGTTTTGATCGATGGCGGTGCAACAGATCGGAAGTAGAAAAGTGCAAAACCAAAGGGCGGCGTCAGAAACGAGGTCTGAATATTCAAGGCGATCAGAATTGCAAACCAGATCGGATTAAAATCTGCCTGAAGGATGATCGGCCCCACAATCGGGATCACAATGAAAACGATCTCGACAAATTCCAGGACAAAGCCCAGAAGAAAGATCACCAGCATGGTGATCAGCAGCATCCCCCACTCTCCACCGGGAACGGCAGCAAACAGGCCTTGCACATATTCATCCCCCTCGAACCCGCGAAACACCAGGGCCAGCATGCTGGCCGCAATAATAATCCCAAAAACCATCGCGGA
Source organism: Sneathiella sp. (assembly GCA_039975135.1). GTDB lineage: Bacteria > Pseudomonadota > Alphaproteobacteria > Sneathiellales > Sneathiellaceae > Sneathiella. The sequence continues at coordinate 215,392 of JBDWHS010000029.1, forward strand.
TATCTCGACGGTTTTTTTCAAGGCATCAATCAACAGGCCTGCCCGAAGCAGCCAATAGGCACAATAAAGAAGACTTACCAGAATACCGATGGCCAGGAGCACACCGATAAAGGAGCCTGGCGTAAACAACAGTTCCCCGGTGGAAAAATCAATCCGGGTATAGTCAAGCCGCTGCAAGATAACAGCCGCAATAGTCATGCCCGCGGCAATCTTGCTTATAGTCGCCAGATGGCGGGGAGCCCCCTCCAGATTGGCAGCTGCAATAAGCAAAGTACCAGCAACGCCCACTGAGGCTGCCTCGGTCGGTGTCGCAATTCCCATCAGGATTGAGCCCAGAACAGCGACAATCAGAAGAACGGGCGGCAAAATATCGACCAGCAGCGTCCAAGCCGACACATCTTCATCAGGATCCACCTCTACCTGCTGCGCTGGTGCAAAATCGCCGGTAATATCAGGGGCATCCTGATGACGTTTAAAATACAAGCTGGTTAGTGTGTAAACTGCATAAAGCCCGACCAGTAGAAATCCAGGGATCAAGGCCCCGGCGAACAAATGCCCGACACTGACAGGATCCGGCGCAAAATTACCGGCAATCTGCTGGGCTTCAATATAGGCATTGGAAATCTGGTCGCCGAGCAAAATCAAGACGATCGAAGGCGGAATGATCTGCCCCAACGTCCCGGCAGCGCAAATCAAACCGGAACTGGTTCCAACCGGAACGCCGGACCTCAACATCGCAGGCAAGCTGATCACGCCCAACATCACAATTGTTGCACCGATGATCCCGGTAGAGGCTGCGATCAAAGCACTCACAAACAAAACGGATAATGCCAGTGTTGATTTGGTTTGCCCCAAAAGCTTCGCCATATGCAGCAGCATTTTCTCGGCTTGTCGCGACTGCTCCAATATGACGCCCATCGCCACAAAAATTGGAATGGCAATCAGCAGTGAATTATTCATAACGCCGAGGGCGCGCTGCGGGAAAGCTGCCAGATATGTCAAATCAAAATGCCCCAGCGCAGAGGCACTCAAGGCAACAAGTAAAGGACCACCGGCCAAGACAAGAATGACGGGGATGCCAGACAGAATACCGCCGAGAAGGGTCGCGAACAAAATCAGCAACCAGATAATTTCCGGATTCATTTACCGCGCCTCACTGGTATGGATAAGGCTCTTGTCCAGAAAAAGAGCAAGCCCCTGAACAAGCATAAGAACACAGGAAACCGGCAAGGCTGTCATCACGATGAAATAGCCTGGCAGGCCGCCGGTCTCACGTGACCCCTCCTGGATTTCCCAGGAATAGGAAACCAATGGCATCACATGCCAGAGGGTGAGCAAACAAAATGGGGCCAATAAGATCAGGTAGCTGACACAATCAATACGGCGAGCGACAACGGATGTTCCTGTTGGGCGGAAAACATCAACACGCACATGTCTGTCCAGACGCAAAGCAACCGGCAAGCCCAGAACACAAAGCCCCGCATAACAATAGAGTATTAAGTCATGAAGCTCGACAAAGCCTATGCCAAACAGATAGCGCAGTATAACAACCGTTACTTGCGTCCCGAACACTAGTGCCAATAGCAACAGACACAGTCTCAACGTCACTTGATGCAAAAGCAGTGCGAGTGATAAAACACTCCCCTTAAACATTTCCGCCCCCTATATCGCAAGTATATCCGAACCGTCTGCGACTTTTATTTTTAGTGTCCTTTTGAACATGAGCACATGACATCTCGGAAGAGAGATTTCGGTTCACGCATGCCAATATATTTTAAACATAAAATATAAGACTGAAGTTTAGACGAATAGACCTTGCCGAGGCAACCGCTTAGTTTGCTGGTCGCCGCAGACATGAACCGATACATCTGCCTCTATAAAAGGGTTGGGTACCCCCTAAACAGGGACGTTATCAATCAGGCGTGTTTGACCAAGACTAACGGCGGCAAGCACTCTTTTGGGAGTGTCTCGTTCAGGAGATGGCTGCAATGTTTCAGCATGGCGCATCTCAAGATAATCCAGTCTATTGAAACCGGCCTCCCTGAAACGCGTCGGTGCTTTTTTAATCAAAGCCTTTGCCTCGTCAGGATTACCCGATTGTTCTGCCTTCGCAATTTCCTGTAGAATTTGATGAAGCAGTGGTGCGACCTTTCGTTCAGTCTCAGACAGGTAGGCGTTCCGTGAAGATAACGCCAGGCCATCGCCCTCTCGCACCGTAGAGCCGCCCAGAATGCGAACCGGAATATCCAGATCCTGAACAAATTTCCGGATCACTAGAAGCTGCTGATAGTCTTTCTCTCCAAAAATAGCGATGTCGGGTAACACCTGCAGCAGTAATTTGGTGACGACAGTGGCAACTCCGTTAAAAAAGCCGGGTCGATGCGCTCCTTCCAGAATTTCCCCCAAAGGACCAACATCGATGTTTGTGCTATGCCCCTCCGGATAGACATCCGATACGGCGGGCACAAAGAGCAGATCTGCCTGCACGGTGCGAAGCTTTTCGATATCCCGGGCTTCCTCCCTGGGATAGGTTTCGAAATCCTCATTCGGGCCAAACTGTTTAGGATTAACAAAAAGCGACACACAGACGATATCTGCTTCCAAACGTGCCCTCCGGACAAGGGAGAGATGTCCTTCATGCAAGGAACCCATTGTGGGAACAAAGGCAATTGTCCTGCCCTCTTCGCGCCAACCCTGAATGCAGGATCGAACGTCGGTTGTCGACCGAGCGATTGTCAAAGTCATGCTGCTTCTTCCTGATTGATTGTTCTTATTCTTGTTATGCTGCAGTTGCGAAACGCTAGTAAATCAAGATTTTCAAAACAAGAGGTCGATGACAAAAAAAGCGAAGAATGGTGCGGGATAGAGCAGTATTTCGAATTTTAATGCTGCAAAGCAGGCATATAAATGTTTGATGGAAATCGAACATGACATTTATTGGGGTAGGAGTTCTAAAAAGACGCTACCCAAGAGCGTTTTTTTAGAGAATCAGCCAGAAAGACAGAAGACTGCCAATCACCACGGATCGGCAGCCTTCTACAGGGAGACCTCTAAAGGGCGACTTTTCGCCCACTCATCACAGCCAGGCCGATACCCGTGCCTGCCAAAACCAGCGCAACCAGCGCCAATTGAAGATGAGAGAAGGGCAACATGCCGCCCCCTGGAACTGCAAGAGCAATACCAGCAAGCAGGATAAGGACCCGCGCGCCCATCCCGAAGGTGCCGCGTGTCAGGGAACCAATACCAATCAAATAGCCCTGCAATCCGCCGGCAACCAGAATAATCCCGAGCGTTGCCGTGAGGCAGACAATGGCGACTTCGGCGGGCGACCCATTCCCCAGAAAAGCTGGGTTAAAGACAAAGAAGAACGGAATGAAGTAGATAATCGAGCCAATGCGCATCGCTTCAAAACCCGTTTCCATCGGCTGGCATTTGGCAACTGAGGAAGCCGCAAATGCAGCCAGCGCAACGGGCGGTGTAATAAAACTGAGCATCCCCCAATAAAGCAGGAACATATGCACACTCATGGCATCCAAACCACTATTGATCAATGCCGGTGCCAGGATAATCGCCAGAAAAATATAGGCTGCCGTTACAGTCATCCCGATACCCAGGATAAAACTCGTAATCGCCCCCATCACCAGCAGAGCAAATGGGTGTCCGCCCGCGAGATAAACCAGATCGTTGGTCAGGGTTCCCGTCATGCCGGTCACCTGCAAGGCGCCCACGATCAAACCAACGGCAGCCAACAATCCCGCCAACTCTGCGAGCAATCCACCAACGGCAAAAATCATTTCCTTGAGCTTGGCCCAATTCAGCCGGTGACGCGGGTTAAACTGGTTAATCATCAACAAAAGCGCTGTTGCATAAAAAGGCGCATGAGATTCCCGTTTCAGAAAAATCAGCATCCAAACCAGAAAAACAAACACGGCGATATAGTACCAACCGTCTTTAAACACGTCTTTGAGGGAAACAAGCTGCTCTTTGGGCAAGCCTTTCAGTTTATTCTCCGCCGCATAGGCGTCGATTTGCATAAACAAACCAAAATAATAGAGCAACGAAGGAATAGCCGCTGCCAACGCAACATCAATATAACGGACATTCAGAAAGTCAGCCATGATGAAGGCCGTTGCCCCCATAATCGGTGGCATCATTACACCGCCGGTAGAGGCACAAGCCTCAATCGCTGCTGCTGTTTTTGGCCTGACACCGATGCTTTTCATCGCCGGGATAGTCAGCGATCCTGTTGTCAGAACATTGGTCACCGGCCCGCCGCTCATGGAGCCAAACAAACCACTTGAAAAAATCGCAACTTTCGCAGGTCCCCCGCGAACATGGCCGAGCAGTGCAAAGGCAAAATTGATAAAGAACTGCCCTGCCCCGGTATAAATCAGCGCGACACCGAACAACAGAAAGCCGAACACCAGCATCGTGAAAGCCTTCATGGGAATGCCAAGCAGACTCTCTTCCGAGAACATATGAAAGGCGCCGACATTCAGGAAGGGCTGACCAACACCCGAGACGACTTCAGGCATCATATCCGCATAAATCGGATAGAGAGAAATCACCGCGACGATAATAAAGACTGCAAGCCCACCGGCCCGGCGTCCTGCTTCCAATATCAAGGCCCAGAAAAACAGGCTGATATATTTGCCATGTTCAGGCGGATTATATTCCCAGGCTTCATCCAGAATACTTTCCGCATGAAATACATAATACCCGGTCAAGGCAAGGGTAATACAAAACAGCAGAATATCATACCAGGGAACCGACGTTCTGGAGGCCTTCTTGAAGGCTGGCATCACCAGGAACAGCATGGAGATCATGACGCCACAAATCAGATACATATACCGGTTGTTGACCAGTACTTTACCAATCGACATCTGAAAAATCCCAAGATGGAACAACTGGTTCACGGCAAGAAGAACAGAAAAGACTGTCAGGAGAAGAACAATGGCCATCCAGACAGGTGGCAACCTGCGATAACGGGCCGTTTCGAGATCTTCTACATCCTGAACTTCAGTTTGGACGGGCGCGGCTTGGCTAGTCATTGGAGATACCTGCGGCAAGGCTCAAGGCGGCCTGTATCGGCCGACGAGAGCAATAACAAATTAACAATATAGAGGCGTGAAGCCGCCGGAAAACCAGGCGGCTTCATCATCAGGTTATCTTACCAAGTCTGGAAAACCGGGGCCATTCCTGCGGCTGTCAATGCAGCGGCACGGGCTTTCATCCAACCTTTGTTAAAGGCGTCGTCATCCCCGTCCGCCGTTTTCTTATAGGCATTCCAGGCTTCAGTGATGACGGATTGGCGCTTGAGGTTTTTCTGCTGATTGGCCTCAGCATTATCTGTCCATTTTCCGGCTTCTTTATAATATTTGACCGCACCGTCATGGAACGGCAGGAAAACAGTTTCAAGCTTCTGGCGTTCCCATGCCCAGCCATTGGCACCCGGTGCACTCGCTTTATAATCATCGAAATGATCATACATGGCCTTGGTCATATTATAGACGACGTCCGTTTCAACATCTGTGGTGGAGACGAGAATTGGGTAAGCTGTCGCCACGCCTTCATAACCGTCTTTTGGGACACCAGCGCCTTGCATGCAGCGATGCTGTGCATACCAGGGCACAACACTGTTCAGGCGTTTCCAACCGTCAGCGTCCAGATGCGGGGCTGGTGGATGGTAGAGACCGCGCGGAGAGGCTTCGACTTTCAGCATGGTGCTTGAAAATGTCGCACCCAAAAATGCATCCAGGTCATTGTTGATCAGCCCGTCAACAGACGCACCATAACCGCCAACTTCAACCTTTTTAACGTCATCCCATGTCAGGTTCGCATATGCCAGCATGGCCTTAACGGCCTGATTCAGTGCCGGTGCACCGCGCACCCAGGCGACTCGTTTGCCTTTCAAGTCCGCCATTGTCTTGATATTCGCGTCCTTGGCAGAAGCGATAGAGACGGCACAACCATCAGCAAGATTATGCATCAGCAACCGAATAGGTTGCGGGCCCCACTTTTTTGTCCCGAATGTGTAAACAGCTTCCTGCGCATAGACACTGTCAGAGCCGGTTGCCGAAAATTGCGCCAGCTTGCTCCTCAGGGGTGACAGGCGAGAAACGTCGTTTTTCCCGGGAATAACCCGCAAGTTAACCCCGTAATTATTTTTCAGAACACTGCCAATACCAACGGCCTGATTGTAGCCGCTTGTTCCGGTATTATACGCGGTCCAGACAACTGTCTTTGGCAGCTTGATATCAGCTGCTTGTGCGGAGAGTGAAACGCCCAGCACAGTAGCCGCTGCAAGAGCCGCCTTTAAGACTTTACTTCCCATTTGATTTCCTCCCGGTTGATCAACCCTGTTCGTTCTTTGTCATTTATGGATCGATTTGCAACAGGAGGGTCCCATATTTTATACGGGTAATCAATACCCGAATATTAATTCGGGTTTTATTTTTACAGCCTCCAGCCCTGTTTCCCCTACGTCACAAATTTGAACTTCCGACAAAAACTGGACTTTTCCCTCCATTCTGTGCTTAAAAATTATAAAAAGCTTGAAACTAGGACACAATGTCAGACAGCCTAACATCAAAACGGGTGAATGAGCGCCCCGTCTACCAGGAAAGAAGCCGGGAGAAACGAGATCGGCTGGTCAAGGCTGGTTTTCGCATTTTTGCGCGGGATGGCTATCAGGGGGCCCGGATTGCCGATATCGCCAAGGCCGCCGGAATCTCTGTCGGTAGTTTTTATCACCGCTTCGGTGACAAACGAGGGTTTTTCGAAATCTTGATCGAGGAATACACACTCCGTGGTCAATCCAACTGGGAAATCTTTTTTGCAACGGCTGAACCCGACTGGACCATTCAGGAACTTTGCGAGCGACTCGTTGCTGGTGATGGCCGGGCCGTTGATCGGAATATGGGCCTGTTCAGCGCCTATGTCTCCTTGGGGCGAGAGGATGAAAGTGTTGTCGAGCCTTTCAGACGCATGGACCTCACAGGCGCCAGGCTTTTTCTAGAGACACTCCAAAAACGAAAAGACAAGGGTTTTGAAAAGCTGGATCTTGAAACAGTTCATTTTGCCTTGAGCAGTATTGGTAAAACCCTCGCCTTTTCTGCGATCGTCAAAGGCTCTACTTACAAACCGCAAGATCCCCACTCTATTCGAGAGCTCGCGCTGATGTTGCAGCGCTATCTCCAACTCAGCTAATCCTGCCTCTTACCCGGACTGAAACAAGATATGCCTCACTCTCCTCGCGTTGGCTGCGGTGCCCTCATCCGCAATGCCCAAAATCAGATTCTACTGGTTAAAAGATTACGAGAGCCTGAAGCCGGACATTGGGGCTTTCCAGGTGGCAAGGTTGATTTTGGTGAGACAACAGAGGATGCAACTTGCAGGGAAGTCACAGAAGAACTCGGCATTACCATCACCCTCGGTCCGCTCGCCCATCTGGTGAATTATATCGATATCCCCAAAGGTGAACACTGGCTCGCTCCGGTCTATACTGCTGTCATCAGTAACGGTGAACCGGAGATCCAGGAACCCGATGCTCTATCAGAGTGGGGCTGGTTTGATGAGGATGCACTGCCGGAGAAGCTTACCGAAGCAACCTGTCAAACGGTTTCCGCCAAACGCTAGTCAATCTTCCTCTTCTTCAGGATCTCGCACAACGCTGCCCTCTTCGCCAACCAGATCATCGAAAAGACCGGATGGTTCCGTGGTGAGTAATCCTGCAGCGCGGAGTTCATCAAAGCCCGGGAGATCCCGGATATCATCGAGACCGAAATGGATCAGGAATTCTTCGGTGATACCGTATGTCACCGGTTTTCCGGGAGTGCGGCGGCGGCCTCTGGGGCGGATCCAGCCGGCATCGAACAGGACATCCATCACACCCCTGCTCAACCCCACACCGCGAATTTCCTCAATTTCCGTTCGGGTAATGGGCTGGTGATAGGCGATAATTGCCAATGTCTCCAACGCCGCCCGGCTGAGCTTTCGGGTTTTCTCTTTTTCATCCTGCAAAAGCCAGGAAAGGTCCGGTGCCGTCAGGAAGGTCCATTTGCCCGCCAACCGGACCAAATTGAAGCCTTTATGCTGATACTGTTTTTCGACAACGTCCAGCAATTGGGCAAGGTCAGCCTCTTCAGGTAAACGGGCAGCGATACTCGCTTCATCCAGCGGCTCTTTAGCGGCGAAAAGCAACGCCTCCACCATACGAACATGATCCGGATTGACGCTCATTCATCTCTCCCCTGTTTTCGGGATCTCACTTTGATCGGACCGAACGTCTCCCCTTGCTGCAGTTCAAGATATCCCTCTTTCACCATTTGCAAGCTCGCCAGCAAGGTTGACGCTTCGGCGGAGCGAACCGCGAAAGGATCTTTCAGTCCCTTCGGAAGATAAGCCCGCAGATCTGTCCAGTCCGGCAATTTACCCAACATGTTTTCAAGGCGCTCCAGCGCCGCCTCGACCGTATAGACCGCCTCTCGCATAAGACGAAGGGGATTGCGAATTCCTTTGCGGTCTTCATGTTCCGCATAAGCCTGGAGCAACTCCATCAAGGTGCATTCATATTTTGAATGACGAATAACTGTCACGCCTTCAGCCTGAGCTCGGTGCAATCGGTCCCGGCCGGTTACGGTGCCATTGATCAGCTTCTCAGCAGCCGTTCGCATGGCTTCCAGTTTCTTTAATTGAAACGCCAGTCTCTCGGCCATTTCAGCGCCGGAGGGACCCTCTTCCTCTTCTTTTGGAATCAGAAGCCGGGATTTAAGATAGGCCAGCCACGCCGCCATCACCAGATAATCCGCCGCGATTTCCAGTCTCAATTTCCGGAGTTCTTCGATAAAAACAAGATATTGTTCTGCGAGCTCCAGAATAGAGATTTTCAGCAAATCCACCTTCTGATCCCGCGCCAGGGTCAACAGAACATCCAACGGCCCTTCATACCCGTCCAGATCCACGACAAGGGCATTGGTCGGCTTGGGCGGAACGGTATCCGCTTCGAACCCTTTCTTTTTGTCAAATAATCCCTTTGGTTCTGTCAAAGAGCCTCCCCGCATCGACTAAGCCTAGAAATCTACGTGAGACCAGCCAGCTTGGCAATTGTTGTCACCATAAAAGCAATCGGCTCATTCATCACCCAGCGGATCGGGTCCACTTCAGCCCCCAGCGCCCGCGTGATCATCGGCAACAGAATAATGACCCCGATTAAAATCAAAAACCCGAACCGTTCCAGTCTGGCCAGCGGAATTGCCAGAAAGTTTGGCAGAATACCAACCGCTACCCGACCACCATCCAGCGGGGGAATAGGCAGCAGATTAAAAACGCCTAGAACCACATTCAGGATGACGCCATTTCGTTGATTTTCCAGCAACCACTGCCCCATGTCATCAGGTAAAAGCGGTGTCATATGAATACTGACCGCAAAGAGAAAGGCCAGCAGGAAATTCATGCCAGGCCCAGCAAGCGCCACCAGAACCATATCCCGCCGCGGCTTTCGAAGCGCCATAAAATTCACTGGGACAGGCTTGGCGTAACCGAACAAAAATGGCGCTTTCAGAAACAGAAGCATGCCCGGAATAAGGAGAGTACCCACCGGATCAATATGTTTAATCGGGTTGAGTGTCACACGCCCTCTGGATTTTGCCGTATTATCTCCGAGTTTCCAGGCAGCGAAAGCATGTCCGGCCTCATGCAGAGTTATGGCCAGCAATGCCGGGATCAGCCAGATGGAAATCTGGTAAAGAATGTTATCAATATTCATAGGCTATAGATCCAGCTCTGCCAGCAGGCGCTCAATGTCGCTTTTCAATTGCTCTGTATCACTGGAAAGCTGAGGCGCCTGCGCCACTGCCTCTTTTGATTTATCATACCGGGCAAGCGTCCCCTCGTTGATAGAAGAACAAACAGCAGCCACCTCTTTCATTTCGCTTAAAATTCCGGAGCAATGCAGTACGATGTCAATTCCCGCCTCCAGGGCTCGTGTCGCGCGCTCGGCAAGTGAGCCGTCAAGCGCCTGCATATTCAGATCGTCTGTCAGCAACAGCCCCTCAAAGCCGATTTCTCCCCGAATAATCTCCTGGATAACAATCGAAGACTGAGTGGCTGGGCGCACCGGATCAATCTGATCAAAAACGATGTGTGCCGTCATGCCCCACGGAAGTTGATTGAGGGATTTGAAAGCTGCAAAATCAGTCTTTAGGAGATCCGCTCGGTCAGCACTCACAACAGGCAGCTCGATATGACTGTCAACCTCTCCCCGTCCATGTCCCGGCATGTGCTTGATTACCGGTGTGATGCCAGCGGCCATAAACTCTTCGGCGACGATTGCCCCAAGTTCCGCAACAATCGCCGGGTCCTGATGAAAAGATCGATCACCAATCACAGCGGATGTTTGCTCAAACGAAAGATCCAGACAAGGAGAACAGTCAACAGTAATTCCCACGCCTTGCAAATCCAGCGCAATCAACCGGGTTGCGAGGCGCGTAGCCTGCCTGCCTTTTTCCGGCTCACTCTGATACAAGGCGCCGATTTTCCCAAAGGCTGGCGCATCGTGCCAATAGGGGCTTCGAAGGCGTTGCACACGCCCCCCCTCCTGATCCACAAGCACCGGAGCATCCTTGCGACCGACAGCCTCCCTGAAATCATCGATCAGCGTTCTCACCTGTTCAGGATTTTCGACATTGCGGGCGAACAGAATAAAGCCAAGCGGGTTTTCCCGGCGAAAGAAATCACGCTCTTCCTCGCTCAAGACTGGTCCGGCACAAGAAAAAATAAGCGGTTTCATAGAAATACCACTTCTAATTCTTGGCAACGAGGCAATCCTGTTTCTGGGCTTTCAGGTTCGTACAAAGAGCCCCTGCCCCTATCTTGTCCGCAAACGCACCAGCCTGCAGCCGGTGGAACACGCCTTTTCCTTTTATTTCAACGCTTTGGACACGGTGTGGTATTTCTCCCAGCAAGTCCTGATGTTTTTTCTGCAACCCTGCCCATGCTTTTTCAGCGGCATCGACAGACCGGAAAGCACCCAATTGCACCCGATAATTTGCAGCACCTGAAACGCCGGGGTTGGTTTTCTCTGTCGGAGTCGCTTTCGCCGTTTCAACCGCTTTCTTGGCAGGTTTACCCGCTGTTTCCGGTGCCGGTTGAGGTTTTGGTTCTGGCTTCGGATTTTCGGCCGCTTTTGTAACCGGTTCCGGTGTTTTCACTTTGGCAGTTTCAGTGCTTTTCGCGCTCTCTTTGGTAACCGTTTCTTTGGCATCTTCTGCTTTTTTCATCAATGTTTCAGCAGACTTGCCGGGCTCTTTCTGTCCTTCTTCACGCACTGTTTCTTTCACATCAACAGGAGGCGCTTCGCGAACTGCTTCTTCAGGCGGGGTCATCAGTTTTTCAACTTTTTCCTCTTTTTCAGGCTGAAGAACATTGAAGACCTCTTTGTCCTTATGCGGAATATCCATTCCGCCCGGATCCTCAGGGATTTTTTTAACCTCCGCCGTATCCGCCTTGATAATCGGCGGTGCGAGTTGGACGCCTTTTTTGATACCCTGATCATAGGCATACCAAATGCCAATACCAAATCCTGCGACAATCACAACAGCAAGCGCACCGCCGATCAGTTTCCAGCGGTTAAATCCCGGAAGATCTTCATCTTCATAGAAGTCTTCATGTTCATCAAAATTATGATTATCGCTCACCTAAATAAACTCCTCTGCGATGTCGAATTCAAGAAGCATCAGCCCCTCGCTTACTATTTTGGCGATCACCCGGAACAACAGACAGCGCATCGCCCCTTGCCCCGGCTCCATCAGATACTCCGAAGATTGCGGACGCATCTGTTCAACCAGCTGGAAAAATAGCAGGGATACTTCATGCAGGAAAGATAGCAGATGAAGGATCTCCCCTTTTTCCAGAGTTATCTCTATCATTTCCGGCCAATGCCATATCATTTTGGCAAGTTTTTGTTCAATTGCTGTCTTGAAAGCAAAATCCGTGACAGACACATCCGCTAACAGAGTACTGCCTTCATCTTTCACACTTGCATGTTCAAGCATCGAACGGATGCGTGCAATACAATAGGGGAGACAAAAAGCCGGATTATCGTAAGATCGGTCCGCAGCCAATACCGGGCTGAAATTCACCGCAAAATCCACGCCATTGGAGAGAACGGCAAGCTTTGCCCCCTGCTCCGAACATCGGGCTATAGCTGTCTCTGTTGGAAAACCACGCTGTTGCGGCTCGGCAATCTCACGGCAGGTCAAAGAAGAGCCCACTTGCCTGGCAAGTTTTTCAAGTGCTTCCGCATTCCAGGTAAGCCTGGCACAAACCAGGTCATTCTGTCTCGGTGCAATGTCAGCCTGAAGATCATGCAATCCAGTACTGACCGCACTTTGGATAAAAGCGGGATAGTCATCCAAAATATCAACAAACAATTCCGCCCACTCCGTCATCGCGACCGTCATATTGAGATATCCATTTTGCGCGAGTGTTACAGTGTCAATAAAAGGCAAAGCTTCCAATGACTTTATAAAATCCCGCGCTTCCCGCTGCCGCGCCGTTTCATCATCCCCGCAGAGCAGCAGCAAGGCGTTCGAACATAAATCACCCCACGCTTCACTTTTTGGAGTCCGGACAGTCAGTTTTTCCAGGGAGGATGGGGACATTTTTTGTTTTTCTATCACCTGTTTGAAGACGGTTTCAATCACCTTTCGGACATGTGCTATTTGATTTTCCGCCATAATCGGTCTTTTCGGCTCCCTGCTGGAGATTGACAAATGGATCAAGGATTAATACATCATTACAGAGTAAACTACCAAGTCGCACTTTATTACCGGCATCAAAGGTCCGTTTCATGTTTGCAGCTGATACAACAGAACCGCCCGTTAAACTCTCTACTTCCGCAGCAGATCGGATCAATGCGATCGTTGAAGAACTAAAATCTGATAAAAACATGCTTCGGGTTGCGGTCAATGGCGGAGGATGCTCAGGCTTTCAATACAGCTTTGATCTGGATGACACTCAAAACCCTGATGATATCGTTGTTGAAAAAGAAGGGGCAACCCTGCTTGTAGACAGCATTTCTTTGCTCTATCTCGCCGGCTCGGAAATCGATTATGTCAGTGACCTGATTGGCGCTTCCTTTCAGATCAAAAACCCCAACGCGACAGCGTCCTGTTCCTGCGGCTCCTCCTTCTCTGTCTGAGGCAAGCGCAAGCTGGAATACATCCCTTGCATTCACTCTGAAAAACAGTCATCAATGAATCTGTTTCGAATAATTGCAAGAACAGAGCCTGCCCATGAAAATCGCCAGCTGGAATGTTAATTCAGTAAAAGCGCGCCTGCCCCGTCTTCTTGACTATCTCAAAGATGAGGCTCCTGATGTCCTGTGCCTGCAGGAGCTGAAAACAGTCGATGATGCCTTTCCGCGTGAAGAAATCGCTGAGCTGGGCTACAATATCGAGACTCATGGGCAAAAAACCTACAATGGGGTCGCCCTTCTGTCCAAGCATCCCATCGAAGATGTCATGCGCCGCCTGCCGGGAAATGACGAGGATGAACAGGCACGCTATATCGAAGGAACAATTCAGGGCATTCGCGTTGCCTCCATCTATTTGCCCAACGGCAATCCTGTTGATACGGAGAAATTTCCCTACAAATTGCGCTGGATGGATCTGCTCATCGAGCGGGCCAAGGAGCTTCTAACCTGGGAAGAACCTGTTGTCCTGGCCGGGGACTATAATATCATCCCGCAGGATGAAGATTGCTATGATGCAAAAGCCTGGGAGGGGGATGCCCTCACCCAGCCAGAAAGCAGAAGCCGCTTCCGCCAACTCCTAAATCTCGGATATGCAGATGCATACCGCGCCTTTACGCGAGATGCGAATTACACCTACTGGGATTATCAGCGCGGCGCCTGGCAAAAAGACCATGGCATTCGAATTGACCATTTACTTCTGTCAGGCGAAGCCGCAGACAAACTGGAAAATGTCGGGATCGACAAAGAGCCACGGGGAAAGGAAAAGCCTTCCGATCACACACCAATATGGGTGGATCTAAAAGTCGTTTGATCGTCATTTTGGCGTATTTTCCCCTGCCTTACTCACCATGTTAGGAATAAATTAGGACATAATTTGTATTAAATAGTCAGTGGTCTATTGTGATTAACATCACATAGCAGAATATTCTGATTTACGGGGGAGTATAGAGCGCGTGTCTGACAAGTGGGACGCAGATCTGGTTGAGACCTGTCTGGGATATCTAGACCAAGGGCTGAGCGTCATGTCCTCAGAGTTCAAGGTTGTGTTTGTCAACCAACGTTTCAGGGATTTGCTGCAACTTCCCAACGAACTCACACAAATCGGCACAACACTTGAGGCTGTTTTCCGCTACAATGCAGAGCGCGGCGAATATGGTCCGGGCGACATTGATACCCTCGTTGAAGAGAGGATGGTCTTGGCCCGCAAACGCGAACCCCATTCTTTTGAACGTGTGCGCCCCGATGGCGTTGTTTTAAAAATCGATGGCATGCCTGTTCCGGACGGCGGGTTTGTAACCACCTATACAGATATTACCGAACTCCACAACTCAAAGCAGGCATTACAAAAATCCAATGACGAGCTGGACGACCGAGTAAAGCAACGCACCAACGAGTTGGCTGCCCGCGAAATTGAGCTATCACACAAAGCGCATTCTCTCGAAACCATCATGGAAAGCGTCAGAACCGGTTTGGCCCTGTTCGACCGCAAACTCAATCTCGTCGCCTGCAATCACAGATTTATATTCAAGATGGATTACCCACAATCCTTCAAAACCCCCGGGACATCACTTGAGGATTTTATTCGCTTCAATGTAGAACGCCTGGAATATCCAAACGGAAGCGGAGAGGATTTCGTCCAAGCTTCTATGAAGAGAGCGCTCAACTTTGACTCCTACCACGAAATCCGTAAACGCCCTGATGGTCGATATATCGAAGTCAACGGACAACCAACGAGCGACGGGCTGCTTGTCAGCTACACGGATATTACCGAACAGAAAAAAGCGGAAGAAATCCTCCGGCACAATAATGAAATCCTGGAAGAGCGAGTTGAAGCCAGAACATCCGAGCTGAAAGCGGCCAAAGAAGTTGCCGAAAATGCAAGTCAGTCGAAATCTCAATTTCTCGCTAATATGAGCCACGAGCTTCGGACCCCGCTCAACGCGATTATCGGATTCTCCGAGTTGTTGATGATGGATGACTTCACGGTCGTGAGCCAGGAGAAGCGCGTTGAATATGCACGCGACATCAATTCGGCAGGCGTCCATCTTCTGCAAGTGATCAATGACATCCTGGATGTCGCCAAAATTGAAGCCAATCAAATTCAGCTGGCCGAAAATGAGTTGGAATTCAAAAGCTTAATCGACCCGTGCATCCATATGTTGTCCGTTCAGGCAAAAACCCGGGATGTCTCCTTAAAAGTGGATATCAGCCCAGACCTTCCGAACATGACGGGAGACCCAACCCGGATTAAACAGATTATTGCCAATCTGCTCTCCAATGCTGTTAAATTTACGGATCCTGGTGGTGAGGTCTGTACAAAGATAAGACTTCTTAACGATAACGCGATTAAACTCAGTGTTATTGATAATGGCATCGGAATAGCTGAAAAAGACATTGCCCATGTTCAAACGCAATTTGGACAAGTGCAGTCTTCCTACAACAGAAACCACCAAGGGACAGGTCTTGGCTTAAGTCTTGTCCGGCTCCTGACGGAAGCCCATGGCGGAACGTTTGCATTGGAAAGCGAGCTTGAACAGGGGACGACTGCGAGTGTTGTATTTCCGCCCTCGCGAACACGCCTGCAACACACAAAATCTCCCCTCGCAAAAGCCGCTCGCTGACGTAATTCTCACGCCATAAACCTAAAAGTTGACGCAAACCCTATCTTTCTGATATTGAACGTTACAATATTAGGAATGTATTTATTTAAATAATTGAATTAAGTGTTGCGCGTAATGTTAATGAGTCATGAGCTTCCGAATTTGACGACACTGGTCAAAGAAGGTTTTCAATATTGGGAAAGCCGTAAAGGCAGCAAACCAATGCCCAGTTGGTCGGATATCAGTCCTGCCGATATTAAACATTTGCTTCCCTCGATCGTTGTCACACACGTCCTTCAGGAGCCACTGGATTTTGTCGAACGGATTACTGGCGAGAAAATCCTTGAGAGAAGTAACGGCAACAGCATGGGAAAAAACTGGCGTGATTTCCCAGGCCGTGAGCCGGGTAGCCAGATTTGGTCTGTTTTCGAAAAAGTTGTAATAACAGGCCAGCCGAATTTTAATTTCATTCCTTATGTCGGCCCCCATAAAGAGTTTATGAAAGTTATTACGGCCATTTGCCCTATTTCCGATAATGGGAAAGATATCAATAAGCTATTAGCATTCGTTGATTTCGTCACTCAATCTGAAGACGAGCATATAGAGACACTTGAAAATGCGACGTCTCTGGAGGAGCTGAGGTTATAACCTCGCCTTGCCTTACAGAAAAGGGCCGGTTACTCTGCAAAAAATAACTTGCCAGAGAGCCAATGATAACTGTTACAAAATGTGGACCCACGTTCAACCAATGGTCTGATTTACTCGCACTGATCCAGAAAGCATATGCCTATATGGAGGATCGGATAGATCCCCCCTCTTCCATGCATAAACTGACAAAAAGCCTCCTCCAGCAAAAAGCAAAGGACGAGACCCTTTTATTGGCGCTGGAAAAAGATCGGCTGATCGGCTGTGCTTTTGTTCGCGAGCAGGAAGACAGCTTTTACATTGGCAAGCTCGCGGTTGACACATCTCAGCAAGGTCAGGGGATCGGACAACAAATCATTGACGCCTGCATTCAACTTGCAAACGAGGCTGACAAACCTGATCTTGAGCTGGAAACCCGGATCGAACTTCTGGAAAATCACGCCTTTTTCTCCCTAATGGGTTTTAAAAAAACAGCAGAAAATGCCCATAAAGGTTATGATCAACCAACCAGTATCACCATGCAGCGTCCGGGGAAGCCATGATCCGTGAAGAATTTGACATTTTCTGTCAAGAACTCCCAGCGACAACCAATGTCATTCAGTGGGGTAATGCCAGCGTCTGGAAAGTCGGCGGTAAAATTTTCGCCATCTGTTCTCATTGGGGTCCCGGTGAAGACCAGAAAATTTCTTTCAAATGCAGCGACTTATCCTATTCTATCCTAATCGAACAGAATGATATCATCCCAGCCCCTTACTTGGCGCGCGCCAAATGGGTACAACTTGCAAAACCTGCTGCGATGGCTGACGACGACATCAAGGCCTATATAAAAGAAGCTTGGACGCTCATCTCAGCGAAACTGACCAAGGCAAAACGGGCGGAACTCGGGATTTAGGCCGTACAAATGGGAAGCATCATGACAACAAAGGCAAGCGTTACTCTTTGCATTTTCGAGGCCGTCAAATTTGTATTTGGCAATTTCCTCGATTGCATCTTTCGGGTTTTGCCAATTTTATTTCTGGTCTCTCTGCTTGTCTGGGCCCAGTCCATTTTCGGGGGTCTCGTCGCACTGGTCTTCGATATACTGGAGCCATTTTTATATGCCATGTTCGCCGTTGCCTGGCACCGCTACTCAGTCCTGAAATCAGAACAAGCCCGTAGCGGCTTTTTTTACGGCTTTGGTATGCGGGAACTCAAATTTGGCGCAGCATCCGTACTTTTTGCCTATCTTCTGAAATTAACCGGCAGTATTCTTGTGCAAACCCTGCCGCAGGAACTGGCACTCGCTGCCTTCATCCTACTTCTGCTACCGCTTTTGGTCACGCTTGTGTTTATCTACCCGGCCATCGCCCTGGATCAGCCTTTGCGGCTTAGGCTATTCCTCAATGAAGGTCTCAAACTCACCTGGTCCTTTATCGTTGCAATCGTTGTTGTATCCATTGTCATTGCCGCTCTAACGGCCGCGGCCTATTTCAGCCTCAAGATCCTCACCACCATCTTTATGCCTGCGGCTCTTAAACTTCTCATCTTTATTGCCTACAACCTGATAATCATCCCTCTCGTCCTCGCCATCAGTACCAGTTCAGCCTCGTTTCTATACAAAGCAGTGATTGGGCTGGAGGGAGAGGAGACACTCCCCTCCAACGAAGCTCTTTAAGACCAGTCAGTTCACAGAAACCTTACCCAAGCTTTCATTCAGAGTTTCCAGACGGTCGTTTATTTCATCACATCGATCAAGGCCGGTGACGAAATCGGAGCCAATGAGCGAGGCTTGAGCACGATAGCCATTTTCAAATTGATTAGATCCAGAGAAAAATCTTTTAATGTCAGCCACATCCTGACGCGGCATCGTGGTTCCGTTAAATTCCTCACAAAGTTCACTATATCCGACCATCAGCCCAATGGATTTTTGATGTTTTTCAGGCAGCAGCGCCCAGCTTGTAATAAGCTGAGTTTTCTTGACAGATGCTTTCTTCTGTATTTTGGAACCATCAGCAATCGGCTTCACAGCCTCCATAGTCGCGATAACTTCGCCATTTCTGTTTGCAAGTGCCAGCTCGTTACCTTGCCGATAGACTGAATAGCATTGCGGTTTGGCAGCGTAGTAAACCTTAAAGCGCTGGCAAAGGCTATCCCCTGCCATCCACCAGGTACCGTGATCCCCCTTTTTCACCGCCGCCCTAATATCCAGCAATTTAAACCTAATTTTGTTATCCTGATCAAAGTTCAGAGAAAATTCCTGGGTTGAAAAAGTTTCTCCTTCGAAGGTTGAGTTCTCGGAAAGGATTTCCAGAATATCTCTGCTTTTGAGGCGCTTGTGATTTTTCAAGACATCTTCTGCCCGATCTGGTGCAAACTGCCTTTTATAAGCTTCTGTAATTCTTTCTTTTTCTGCGCTTGTATCGTGAAAGACAATTGTATCGCCAATTGCATAAAGGCGACATCCTCTGGTGTCCGGGCACAGCTTCAAAGCGCTATCAATGGCGTCATCGGGTGTAAAATGAGTCCAGCTGCTTGCCCATTTCTGCCCATCGGGGCTGATGACAAAGGCTTTGAACGCTTTAAACCCGCCACTATACCGATAGCTTCTATAAGCTGCTCCTGCTTTTTCTGATAGAGCGCCTTCAGGCAGTTTCCCCGTTCCTGTCGTCTGGCAGCCCTGTAAAAAGAAGGCGGCTGCAACCATCAAACTCACACCAATAATCCTACGCATAGATCCCCCAGAATTTGTATCAAGCGAGATTTATGCTACCTGACCTTTTAGACAAAACTCAACCCACACTGGAATATATCCATGCAAACCGCCAGTTTTCCGTAAATTTTGGACCGTCACATAACAGCATGCCGTGCTCGTTTTAATCATCGGATCGTTTTTGAGTTTACTCCGCTCACCTTTTCGTTCAAAACAGCAGAGATGGTCCTCCCGCGCCAACCGCAACGGAGGTGTAAAAGGGAACACGGTAAGGCGTACCCATCAGGGACTGAAGCCGTGACTGCCCCCGCAACTGTATGTGACCCATGTTTAACAGGCCGTGCTGAAAGGCGAGACCCTGAAAAACAGCCCGTCATAAGTCAGAACACCTGCCATCCTAATAGAAAACAAAGGTTACACCCTATAATCGCACGCGGTGGGCGTGCAGAGGAGTCAAACATGCATATCGAACCGGGCATCGTGGATGCCGCAAAAATCACTTTAAGTTATGCCACTGCCGCCGCCGCAATCGGGCTTGCCGGAAAAATGGCATTGGAGACCATCCGAAAAGACGCTGGACTTGCAGCTCTGGCAGTGCGCAGCGTCATTACCACAGTGCTGGTCTTCTGCTTTTTCGAAGTCCTGCCGCACTATCCCGTTGGCGTCTCGGAAGTTCACTTCATTCTGGGCTCAACCCTCTTTCTTCTGTTTGGCGGTGGTGCGGCAGCGATTGGTCTCGCTATGGGCCTGTTGTTGCAGGGTTTGCTCTTTGCCCCATTCGACTTGCCACAATATGGCATGAATCTAACAACATTGCTGATCCCACTTTGGGGTATGAGCCTGCTCGCAAAACGTTTGATTGCGAAGGATACAGCCTATGTTGATCTCAAATATACGCAGGCTCTCGCACTGTCGACAGCCTATCAGGGTGGTGTTGTTGTCTGGGTTGCTTTCTGGGC
The DNA here is from genome assembly GCA_039975135.1 of Sneathiella sp. Classification (GTDB taxonomy): domain Bacteria; phylum Pseudomonadota; class Alphaproteobacteria; order Sneathiellales; family Sneathiellaceae; genus Sneathiella. The sequence goes on from JBDWHS010000029.1 coordinate 235,540, forward strand.
TGTCTACGGCCAGGGTTTCGGCGCTGAAAGCCTGACATCTATTGCCTCTTTCGGCGGTGCCTACATGTTGGTTGTACTACTGGAGCCGCTGGTTGATCTGGCCGTTTTATTCGGCGCAAAAACAGCACGGTCTCTGTCTAGCACATCATGGTTCAACGGCCGCCTGCACAGTCCCGCAGCCTGATCCGCGTAAGAGTAAATCCGCCACCCGACGGGAGACATTAAAAAAGCCGCTGAATAATCAGCGGCTTTTTTCATTCCCGGGAGATTATCTATTTCTCCAGCTGGCTCACATCCCGGATGGCGCCGCGGGCTGCACTGGTCGTGAGCGCTGCGTAGGCTTGCAGGGCTTTGGAGATAACACGTGTACGCTTCTCTGTCGGCTTCCAGGCATCCGCACCCTTGGCTTCCATTTCAGCACGCCGAGCATCCATATCAGCATCCGAGATGGCCAGATCGATTTTTCGGTTCGGAATATCGATATCGATCGTATCCCCTTCGCGGACCAGACCGATGTTACCGCCTTCAGCCGCTTCAGGAGAAACATGACCGATGGAAAGGCCGGAAGTTCCGCCAGAGAAACGACCATCTGTCAGCAAGGCGCAGGCTTTGCCCAGCCCCTTCGATTTTAGATAGGTCGTAGGATAGAGCATTTCCTGCATACCTGGCCCGCCTTTTGGACCTTCATACAGAATAACGACCACATCTCCCTCGTTGACCTTGTCCCCAAGAATAGCCTCAACCGCACTATCCTGACTTTCAAAAATTCGGGCCGTTCCAGAGAATTTGAGAATGCTTTCATCCACGCCCGCAGTCTTAACAATACAGCCGTCATGGGCAACGTTCCCATACAAAACAGCCAATCCGCCATCCTGACTGAAGGCATGTTCTTTGGTGCGAATACACCCATTTTCCCGATCCACATCCAGATCCGGATACCGTTTGGACTGGCTGAAAGCCTGTGTCGTCCGAATGCCACCCGGACCTGCCCGGTAAAATTCCTGAACGGTGTTACTGCGGGTTGTTGCCACATCCCAGAGCTCCAATGCCTCTGCAATGGTCGGGCTATGGATGGTTGGGAGATCATTATGGATCAGCCCGGCTCGGTTCAATTCGCCCAGAATACCCATGATACCGCCCGCCCGGTGGACGTCTTCCATATGATAATCCTGCGTGCTAGGAGCCACTTTACAAAGATGAGGCACCCCGCGGCTCAGACGGTCGATATCTTCCATAGAGAAGTCAATTTCGCCTTCCTGCGCAGCGGCCAGCAAATGCAAAACCGTATTGGTAGAACCGCCCATGGCAATATCCAGTGTCATGGCGTTTTCGAAAGCCTTAAAAGAGGCGATGTCACGCGGAAGCAGACCCGGTTCATCCATTTCGTAATGCCGCCGCGTAATATCGACAATGGTACGGGCCGCATCGAGAAACAGTTGCTTCCGGTCACTATGGGTCGCCAGGAGGCTGCCATTGCCGGGCAACCCGAGCCCTAAAGCCTCTACCAGGCAATTCATAGAATTGGCAGTAAACATTCCTGAGCAAGATCCACATGTTGGGCACGCTGAACGTTCTACTTCAGCAACCTCTTCATCAGAGATGGTCGGATCTCCTGCCTGCATCATGGCATCTACAAGATCAAGGCCAATCTCCTTGCCATCCGCCATACCCTTCCCCGCTTCCATCGGGCCGCCGGAGACAAAAACAACAGGAATGTTAAGCCGCATTGCCGCCATCAACATGCCGGGTGTGATCTTGTCACAGTTGGAGATGCAAACCATGGCATCTGCACAATGAGCATTGACCATATATTCGACGGAATCCGCGATCACCTCGCGGGACGGCAGACTGTACAGCATGCCATCATGACCCATGGCAATACCGTCATCCACCGCAATGGTGTTAAATTCCTTGGCGACGCCGCCGCATTTCTCAACTTCACGCGCGACCATCTGGCCGAGATCCTTCAAATGGACATGCCCTGGTACAAACTGGGTGAAGGAGTTTGAGATGGCGATAATCGGTTTGGAAAAATCATCATCATTCATTCCGGTGGCACGCCACAATGCGCGGGCTCCCGCCATATTGCGGCCATGTGTGGACGTTCTTGATCTATAATGCGGCATTGTTATGTCCTCAGGCTCAGTCTCTTCAAGCTTCCATTACTCTCTTACCTACCGCGTTCATATCCGCAGGGCAAGGAGATAGCGAGGGAAACCCCCTTTACCCTTATTCAGAAATTTTAAACTCTACCTATACTTGTATTTTAGTATTTTAAAACCATTTATGGATGATCGATCGAGGTCAACATACAAGGAAGTCATCATGCAATGTCAGGGAAGAACACGGTCCGGCCTTCGCTGTCGCAATCGCTCACTGAGTGGAGAATTGTTCTGTGACATCCATATGCGGGTAAATCACTCTCATAACCTTACCCTTCTCATCCCTCTTCTCCTGGCCGTTCTGGCGGGATATTTCTTTTTCTTCGGCCTGCTTTTCAACACTGCCGTCTTTGGGGTTTTTGATGTCAATTATCTAGCTTTTGCGGGCATTGAAGATCTTTTCCTGAATATGGTGCGCTTCGGCGGTACGACCCTTTTACTACTCTGTGTTTTGTGGGCTTTCTATATCTTTGTTCTGTTTATTATCTTTGTCGGCATATTGCTGATCCACATGATCCGGGCGACACAGCTTAGTAGCCTGACACTGGGACAGCGGCTAAAACTGATCGGCCTCAGTATGCTGGTTTTTCTTCTCAATTGCCTGATGATGGTGGTTATCCGTTTTCCCGCGCGCAATCGCTGGCATCTGGATAGTCTGGGAAAGAAGCGCGAGAAATTCGCCCGTTCTCTCTTTGACATAAAAGGCAAGTCCGAGCCGGTTCAGCAAACCAAACCCATTGCCACGTCAAAAGAAGTCTTCCAGGATTTCCTGTCATTCAGAAATATCGGCAATCACCGGTTTTTCATCTCCACGTTCCTGCTTGTCCTGATCTCCGTCTGGATGACCTATCATGCAGGCAGCGAAGCGCAGAGAGCCCGTCATTGCGCTCTCCAGACCAGGGGTCAAACAGCCTCCCTGCCAACAGCTGATCCTCTGCCTGTTCTGGCCCTTATACTAGAACGGGACTGCCTGCAGACTGAGGTTGGAGCTGGACCCGATGTGGACACCAAAAGCCTGACCGCTCTGTTTATCCGCGGCCTGCTGGATTTTTATGACTTCACTCCTGTCACCCTCCAGGCGGATGACGGCGAGGTCAAACTGCTCCATCTGGCAACGACCTCTCGCTATGATCTGTTTTTTAACGGGGCAAGTGGCCGCTCACTGGCGGTTCCGCGCGGTGCCTTTTCACCAAACAATAATCCAGGTTTTCAAGAAAGTGTTTCACAGTCCGTTCAGGCGCTCGAGCAGCAAATCAAAGAACTTGAGGATAAAGTCGCTACCTCCAACCAAACCTTGTTCGGCGTTTCAAAAGATCTCCAGTCCACTCAAGACAAACTGGTCACCCTCAACCAGAAGCCAGTTGTCATCCATACATCGGGTATGGCGACATCAACGCCGCCCCTCCCAGACACACCCATTCCCGAGCATTGCTGGAAGCAGGAACCAGACTATATTATTCCTTACATAACATCTGCCTATCATATTGATAATGCGAGTATTCTGGATGCGTTGGCAAAGCTGTCGTCCCGCTATAAATCCGAGCACGGCAAATCTGTCGTAATCACTGGTTATGCCGACCCCTCCGGTGGATATCGTCTCAATCAGCGGCTTTCTGACAAACGGGCCCGCGCAGTTTCCCGGCTTTTTGAAAAACTGGGGGTAGACCGAAACCGCTTGTTCCCTGTGGGAATGGGAGAAAATGAAGGCAAACAACTCCCACCGCGACGGGTTGAAATCCGCTCCTGCCGCTTTCAATAGAAGGACCACAACAAAACAGATTATTGCCACTCGGTTTCCCTCTTGTCGTTCGTGCTATTAACCATTAGAATTTTCTTCTCAAGAAAATAATAATATAAAGGGGAGACGAATGACTCTGTTAAAATCACTCGCAGCAGCAGCCGTTGGTGTATCACTTCTGGCCAGTAGCGTGGCCTTGGCCGCCGACTGCAAACCTTCGAAATGGGGAAAAGATGATGAGATTGGATCCGCCAATCTGGTTACCCCAGAACGGGTTCTGCTCGCTACCCAACTGATCAAAAGGGGGAAAGCTCAACCGCTTGGTATTGTTATTGACGCGAATACCCCTGCTTTCCCACCTCGTGGTTTAAGTCTGCAAGTTGTTCAACCTAATCAGCAGGGTGGCCATCGGCTTTTTGCTTATAACGGCAGCTATAACGATGATTTGATGCAGCTCTGGCTTGGCATTGGCTCACAGCTCGATGGTCTCGGCCATCTGGGTCAGGATGGTATTTACTACAACTGTAATGACGAAAAAGACTTTGCAGCCATTACAGGCCTGACCAAAATGGGGACCCATAATGTACCGCCAATGGTTGGCCGCGGTCTCATCATTGATATGGCAAAGCATTTCAAAATGGACTCCCTGCCTGCAGGCAAATTCTTTACCGCGGCTGATATCCAGGCCGCGTCCAAAGCACAGGGCATGGAAATTAAAGAAGGCGATATTGTCCTGTTTCATACAGGCTGGACAGATGCCCAGATGAAAAGCAACCCGAAAGCCTGGGCGAGCGGAGAGCCTGGTATCTCCGAAGATGCAGCAGATTGGCTAGCCGCACAAAATGTCATGGCAGTCGGCGCTGATACCTGGGGTATTGACGTTGTTCCGCCAGAGAAAAAAGGGCGTCCTTTCTGGGGTCACGTTGTCCTGTTGAAGGAGAACGGGATATACCTTCTGGAAACCATGAATACGGGACCGCTTGTGAAGGATGGCGTAACTGAGTTTATGTTCGTCCTCGGCCAACCACGCGTTCGCGGGACTGTGCAAATGATTATCAACCCGGTCGCTCTCTATTAAGCTTCCTGCTCCAATGAAAGCCCCCGGAACCCCCGGGGGCTTTTTTCTTGAAAGCTTGAGTAAATCAGCTCACCGATTTACCTTGCCCTTCCCAATAAGGTTTGCGAATTTCATTTTTGAGGATCTTTCCAGCGCCCGACAATGGAAGCGGATCTGTCACAAAATCAACACTGCGCGGACATTTAAATCCGGCGATCAGAGTGTGTGAGAAGTTCATGATTTCCTGATCAGATGCCGACTGGCCTTCATGCAGACGAACAACCGCATGAACCTGCTCCCCCCATTTTTCGTGAGGAACACCAATCACCGCGCATTCGGCGACAGCCTCATGCTGATAAAGAGCATTTTCAACTTCGGCTGAATAAACATTCTCGCCGCCGGAAATGATCATGTCTTTTACCCGGTCCACGATATAGACGAAACCCTGCTCGTCCATATAGCCGCCATCCCCCGTATGCATCCAGCCATTTCGCTTGGCTTCTGCCGTCTGTTCGGGTTTGTTCCAGTAGCCCAGCATCACATTCTCGCCGCGCACACAAACCTCACCGACGGTTCCGCGAGGGACCTCCTGATCCTTGTCATCGAATATCCGCACATCAACAGCATAGGCCGCACGCCCTGCCGATTTGAAACGGCCCGCATTCGGGCCTTCCAAAACATGGAATTCCGGCCCTGTATAGGTCACCAGCGGTGCGCATTCCGTCTGGCCATAGGCATGAGTAAAGCCAGCCTCCGGCAAAACGTCCAGAGCTTTGACAATCACGGCTTCTGGCATAGGAGAAGCCCCGTAAATAATATCTTTCAGGCTGCTCATATCATAGTCCGCGAGGGCTGGATCATTCACCAGCATATTGACCATGGTCGGAACCAGAAGTGTCGTTGTCACGCGATGTTCCTGAACCACCTGCATGGTGCCTTGCGGTGTAAAACCCGGGATAAAGACATGGCTGCTGAGACCCATCGTGGCGCCAAAAACCGCACAGCCATCAGCAATATGAAACATCGGCGCGACATGCAGCCAGCGACTGTGTTCATTAAAGTTAAAGGCTGTCATTGAATTGAGGGTATTGACAATGAAGTTCCGGTGACTCAGCATCACCCCTTTGGAAACGCCAGTTGTACCGCCCGTATAGAACAGCCCGGCCAGATCATCACCGCCGCGTTCGGCATCATCAACCGGGTCCGCCGCGGCCAGGATCTCCTCGTAATTTTTCATCCCGTCCGGTGTCTCACCGTCTCCGATATAGATAACTTCCCGAAGGCTACTGACGAGGTTTTTAAGCTCCTCCACCACGCCTGCGAAAGCATCATCTACCAGCAGAATTTCGGATCCGGAATCATTCAGCCAATAGGCAAATTCCGGAACTGCCAATCGGGTATTGACCGGAACGAACACGCCGCCGGCCCAAGGCGTCGCATAATAGAATTCAAGATATCGGTCTGAGTTATGCGCCAAGATAGCAACCCGCTCTCCGTCGGTAATGCCAAGTGTCCGCAAAGCTCCGGCAAATTTCTGAACCCGGTTCTGGAATTGCCCGTATGTATGGACCCGATCCGCGCAGATTGTCGCAATAGACTCGCCCTTCGCCTGAACAGCACGCGTCAGCAATTGAGAAATATACATTCCCCACTTCTCCCTGTTTTATACTTTTATTGCGCCCAAGTATCAGAGAAATTCAACGTCAGGTAAAGGTCAAAAGAGCTCAAAAACTAGTTTATGAGATTGCCGAAGCGACGGTTTTCTCTTTTCCCAGCAGAAGCGCAAAGAAAGCACTGACGCAACAGAAGCTCACTACCAGGATCAAAGGAAGCGGTGTCGTCTCATAAGCCGACAGTAAAAGGCCAACTACAAATGTGCTGACTGCCCCAAAACCGATTTGCATCGAGCCGGCAAGCCCTGCTGCCGCCCCGACCCGCTCCGGGTCAGCGCTGATGGCACCGGCGATACCAGTTGCGATACAAAGGCCATTGCCGAACCCCACAAAACACATGAAGCCAAAGAAGGTCAGTGGCACAAGACCAACCGTCAATTCTGTGACCAGCATGAGAGCGGGCCCAAGAAGAGCAACACACGTTCCTGCCATAATCAATCTGAAAATACCAAAACGCGAGGTGAGCTTTGCCGTGACGAAATTTCCAGCGATGTAAAATGCCGACACCACTACAAAATAGAGACCAAGCTCTGTCGCTGTTCCCCCCATCAAATCAATCAGAACAAAAGACGTACCGCCCAGAAACGTAAAATAGGCGGCTGTACTGAAGCTGACCTGCAGCGCATAGGATAGAAAAGTCCGGTTTTTGAGCAGGTAATAAAAAGACAGGAATAGCGTACCGAAATTGGACCTGCGGCGCTTGGAGACGATCAACGTTTCCTCCGCGCCTTTTAGGGAAATAAGCAAAACAACAGCAGCAAACCCCATCACGAAAACAAAACTCGCCCTCCAGCCTGCCTGATCTTCCAAAATACCGCCCAGCATGGGAGCAAGTGACGGGGCAACAACAACCGCCATGGTCATATAGGCGATCATGGAGGCAGCTTTATCCGCGTCATAACGGTCTCGCACCATCGCCCGCCCCATCACCATTCCGGCACAACCGCCGACCGCCTGAACCATCCGGCCCACAATCATCATTTCAATAGAGGTGGCGAAAAAACAAATCACGCTCCCCAGAATAAAGATCGCAAGTCCCGCCAGAACAATGGGTCGCCGTCCGACCCGATCAGAGAGCGGACCATAGATCAATTGTCCGATCGCGATGGCCGCCAGATAAACGGTCAATGTCAGCTGCGAGCGCGCATAATCCGTCTCGAATGCCACTTGAAAAGAGGAAATCGACGGGAGAATGATATTCATGCCGAGCGGTGCAGCCATACTGATCAGAACCAGCACAGTCAGAAAATACCCACTGGAAACCGCGGGAGAATTGTTTGATGTCATCCTATTGATCTACAAGATTAGGGCCTTTCGATCCAGAGAAAAGACTGTGACGGGAACCTCAGACCTCCCTCACGCTTGATGACAGGCATTACGAAGGGTCACGAAATAATCATTTATTTCTGGCAGATTGATCTTTGAGTTTGAAAAGCGGGAATAGAGTGTTCCAACATAAATTGGTTGGATCCTGCCATTGCGCCACTGATAATCGTTGATGACATGATATTTGTAGAACCGCCTATCCTCGGTAACTCCTCCATATTCCAGCTTCGGTGATGCATTTTTTACATTCCAGAACTGAATGGTAATCTCTCGACCTTTTTGAACGGTGGACTGAAGGGAAGCAAATTTCTCCTGCCATGCTTGCTTGAACTGGATGTAACAGGATGTTTTCTTCTCTGCTTCAAAGCCCGGATTTATATAGGTCCGGGTTTTGAAGGTATACCGATCCTGCCCCCCTTTTTCAGTCTCAAAGTAAAATCCGAATGTAAACCGTTTTGCCGTCAGATAATCCTTGGCTTTCTGGAGCACGGCTTTCGCTAACATTTGACAATGGTCGCTCGCCTCTCGCTCATCGATTTTCAGCAATAGATCAAGCGCCTCTCGATAGTAACGGGCATTTTTTCCGGCTTTTTCCACATATAGACTGAGAGCGGCAGCTGCATTCTTTGGGCGACACGTATGATAGCGAGCCTCCCCTTCAAAAAATAAGACCGGCGCTGCTAATTCTTCCTCTCGCCTTTCAAAAACTTCAACCTGCTTCAGAACATCGCCATACTTTCCAGCTTTGCGGCTCTCGCCAAGTTCCAGGAGAAATCCATCCTGTTCTGTTTCGATGGATTGCGAAGACGCGGCTCCAACCGAAGCTGCAAAACAGAACAAAGCTATTCTCGAAATCCTGAAAATCCTGACACTCAAGACACTCTCCTGATCACAGCTGTTAAAACACTCGTTCTATCCGATACGTTCAGAACCAGAAACGCCAGTGTCCGCCTTAATTTTAGAATATTCAATATACTATTCAATCAACTCCAAAAAGATTTGTTTCTGCAATGAAAATCCTTCACTCGAGACACTCATCCCCAAAATGCGCCACAACCTGACGAGCATAATATGCAAAGGTCGTCTCAATCACGCTGGAAGATTTGAAGAAATCCCGGGATTCGGTTGCCAGCGCTGCATCCACAGGCGTGATCGTCCCGGCACCTGCCGCCCGAACCTGCATCCGCGCCGCTCTCTCAAGATAGATGCCGAGAAAACAAGCCTCAGAGACTGTGTTGGCTGCTGTCAGATATCCATGATGTGCCAGAATAATCGAGGATTTTTCGCCAAGCGCTTTTGAGATAATGGTGCCTTCGTCATCGGCAATGGGCAGTCCCGGCCAGTCCGCCAGATAAGCACAATCATCATAAAATGGCGTTTGATCCATATGCGCCACAATCAAGGGCTGTTTCAACATGGACAAGGCTGAAATCCAGGGTGGGTGAGCGTGTACGATGCAATTTACATCGGGGCGGGCTTTGTAAACCCACAGGTGAAAGCGCGCCGCAGGATTGGCAAAGCCTTCTCCCTCGACCGTCTTCAAATCTTCATCGACCCGGATAAAAGAGGCTGGTGTCGTCTCGTCAAAACCTCGGCCGAACCGCAAAGTCCAGAAGGTTCCCTCTTCCTCAGCCTTTGCCGTGATCTGACCAGCCACCCCGGCATCATGGCCTTCCAGGGCCATCATCCGGGACGTCACCGTCAGTTGCTGCTGAACGGTCAAATCAGACTGTTCCAGATTGTCCGCCATCTCAGCATCCGCACGCTTGGCATAATAGGATTTTGGTTTTTGCTGCATAATCGTCTCCTGCTCTGTTCCGTTCAGAATAGCGCACAGTTCGAATTGAGATATGCTAAAATTATTATATCTGGTATTCTTTTTGATGCAAAATGGGGGAAGAGAGACATGAACAGAGATGAAGGTTTACGGATTTTTCTGACTGTCGCCAATGCGGGCTCCCTCTCTGTTGCCGCCCGGATCCTCTCTCTTGCCCAACCAACCGTGAGCCGGAAAGTCAAAGAACTGGAAGCCGAATTCGGCTCCCTCTTCCGCCGGCATGGGCGCGGTGTCGCCCTCACCTCTGCAGGAGCTGCCCTGAAACAATCTCTCGATACGCACTATCTTGCCATCGATGATATATGCCGGAGCTTCCTCGGATCTCACAAAGTCTTGCCGGGCCTCCTAAAGATTGCTGCCGTTCATACGCTCAACGGCTATTTCCTTCCTGATCTAGTCAAGGCCTATGCGGAAAGCCATCCCGAAATCCGCCTGCAAATCATGGGCCGCAGCTCAGAAGACGTTGTCTCCCTCGTCGAGACGGGAGAGGCCGATATCGGCTTTGTCTATGATATCATGGTCAACACGGATGCTCTGGAGATAACGCGATTGCACAGTGAGAGCATGACCCTCATCCATCATCCAGACTTGATGCCCGCGCTGAACAAAGCCGGCTGCGCAATTTTGGAGAGAGACTACCCACTCGTTGGCTATCCTAAAGGCTATGCCATGGGGCGCATCCTGAAATCAGCCTTGCCCCATCCGCCCAATATCGCTGTGGAAGTCGAAACCCTCGACCTCCTCCTCGCCATCGCCCGCCGCAAAATCGCTGGTGCCATCATCCCTCGCGAACTCCCCGCCGTGATGGTCGAGGAAACTGGACTGATAAAGACGCCCTTGCCTGGTACCGAGATTATCCGACATGTGACATTGATCCGACGGAAGACAGAGCAGCGGCGATATGACATCCAACAAGCACTCGAGATTGCCAGACTTATTTCTGATCAATACTGAGCATACTCACTGGTGTTTGAATTCGCCCTTCAAAAATGAAAATTTACTCTTCAAATACATCTATATCTATGACCCTTCATCTCTGAAATTATACATTTGCTAAAAGCACTTTTCGAATAACAACACATAAAAATGAAAGTGTGAATCAAATGGATTTTGATGAACTAAATCAAATTTTTGGATCAAACCTCCCAGCTGTCAGGCGTGAACCTTATCTTGACCAAATCAAGAGACTTGAGGAGATGCCTCTCGCAAAGACAATCGGTGTGGATGTCGTCGGACTCGCACCAGGATCCGCGATCCTCAGGATGGCTTTCAAAACAGAAACAACGTTTGACGGGGCCGGCTTGATGGGCGGTATTGCCGGTACATTTGCAGATATGGCCGCTGTCAGTGCTGCCGTTGCAGAACGCGGATCAGACTGGCTCGGCTCAACAACACATTTTACCACCAATTTAATCGCCCCTGGCTTGGGAGACATCTACATCGCCAACGGCAAAACCGTTGGCAGCAGCGGATCAACCACCACGGCAACAGCGAAAGTATTCGCGATTAAAAACAACAAAGCGCAGATCATCGCAAGCTGCATGGCCTCCGCAAGGATGATACAGATTCAAAAAATATAACCTGCTCAGCAAGAGCAAGTACGCGTAAATCTCTCGACTTGCTTATGACAGATCAAACGCCAGACAGCTATTGTAAAATGAAGGGTCCTGAAGGGCATAACACGTTGCCGATCCAAATAATTATGAATGCAGCAAGGCCGGTGCTGAAAATGCTGCAGGCTAGCGACAAACTGAATTTAGATAAATCTAACAAAAAAGGCGGCCCATCAGGGCCGCCTTTATCATCTCAATAACACCAGCATTTAGAGCTCACTCAGTCTCTCCGCCGCATCTTTCAACTTGGCCATTTTCACTTCGGCTTCGGCGAGTTTGGCTTTTTCGCCGGCGACCACGTCTGCGGGGGCGCTGCTGACGAAGCGTTCGTTGCCGAGCTTTTTATTGAGGCCGGTCATATAGCCAGTCATTTTACCGATTTCCTTGGTGAGGCGGGCTTTTTCAGCGTCCAGATCCATGGCACCGGCGAGCGCGAGGCCAACCGTGGCGCCGTCATGGACGAACTGCAGGGAGCCTTTGGGCAGGGGGCTGTCGACTTCACGGCTTTCCAGGCGGGCCATGCGGGAGAGGACATTCCAGTGAGCTTCCAGTCTCGCCTTGTGATCCGCGCTGCCTTCGTTGAAGATCATCGGAATTTTGGCACCGGCAGGCACATTCATTTCAGAACGAACCCCCCGGATGCCACTGATCAGATCCTGAAGCCAGGTCATCTCGGCTTCCGCGTCTGCATCCACAGCAGTCTCCGGATAGACAGGCCACTCAGAGACAATCAGATCCGCATCCCGAGTAACACCCAGTGTTCCCCATATCTCTTCGGTGACGAAAGGCATGAAGGGATGCAGGATTTTCAGGATTTGATCAAGCACCCAAGCGGCTGTCGCCTGCGTCTCTGCCTTGGCCGCTGCATCATCGCCCTGGAACGGAATTTTGGCAAACTCCAGATACCAGTCGCAAAAAACATTCCAGGTGAAGGAATAGATGGCGTTTGACGCATCATTGAAACGATAACCATCGCGCTTTCCCTCAAGGGCTTCGCGCACGGCGGCTTCGCATTTCGCAACTTCGCCGACGATCCAGCGATTAACTGTTTGCTGTGTGCTATACGGATCGAACCCGTCCGGCACCGTGCACTCGTTCATTTCACAGAAACGGGCGGCATTCCAGAGTTTGGTCGTAAAGTTCCGGTAGCCTTCCACGCGCTGTTCAGACAGTCGGACATCCCGCCCCTGCGCCGCACTGGCGGAGAGGAAGAAACGCAAGGCATCCGCGCCATATTGATCAACCAGATCCAGCGGATCTACCACATTACCCTTTGATTTGGACATCTTCGCACCGTGCTCATCACGCACCAGCGCATGAATATAAACGGTGTGGAACGGCGGCTCGTCATCCATGAAATGCAAGCCCATCATCATCATCCGGGCAACCCAGAAGAAGATGATGTCAAAGCCGGTGATCAGAACGTCGGTCTGATAATATCTTTCCAGCTCCGGTGTTTTGTCGGGCCAGCCGAGTGTCGAGAACGGCCAGAGGGCAGAAGAGAACCAGGTATCCAGAACATCATTATCCTGGATGAGTTCTTCATCCTTGCCATAATGGGCTTTCGCTGCCGCGAGCGCTTCTTCTTCGGTTTCTTCAACAAAGATCATACCATCCGGGCCAAACCAGGCCGGGATACGATGCCCCCACCAAAGCTGGCGGGAAATACACCAAGGCTGAATGTTACGCATCCAGTCATAATAGGTATTGCTCCATTTCGCAGGAACGAACTTCGTCTGCCCGCTTTCCACCGCGCGGATAGCCGGTTGAGCAAGGGTTGCCGCATCCGCAAACCACTGATCGGTTAGATACGGCTCAATCACCACACCGGATCGATCTCCATAGGGAACCATATGGGTGTGATCTTCAATGGTGCTTAGCAAGCCCAAAGCCTCAATATCCGCAACGATTTCTTTCCGGGCGGCAAAGCGATCCATGCCCCGGTATTTCTCAGGCACGGTGTCATTGAGGCAGGCATTTTCATCCATGATATTGATAACCTCGAGGCCGGCGCGCTTGCCAACCTCAAAGTCGTTGAAGTCATGGGCCGGTGTGATCTTAACGGCACCGGAGCCTTGCTCCGGATCTGCATAATCATCGGCGACAATCGGAATGCGGCGCCCGACAATCGGCAGGATCACAAACTTGCCAACCAGATCCGAATAGCGCTCATCCTCCGGATGAACAGCAATACCGGTATCACCCAACATTGTTTCCGGCCGCGTGGTTGCAACAGTTATAAATTTGCCGTCTTCACCTTCAATCGGGTAATTGAAGTGCCACATATGGCTGTTCACTTCTTTCTGCTCAACCTCGAGATCAGAAATCGCCGTGTGGAATTTAGGATCCCAGTTAACCAGCCGCTTGTCCCGATAAATCAGGTTCTCTTTATACAGTTGGACAAAGACTTTACGAACGGCTTTGGAGAGCCCTTCATCCATGGTGAAGCGTTCCCGGTCCCAGTCACAGGAGGCACCAAGACGGTGAAGCTGTCCGATGATCGAGCCCCCGGACTTTTCCTTCCATTGCCAGATTTTCTCGATGAATTTATCACGGCCGAGATCATGGCGGGTAATTCCCTCCTCCGCCAGTTGGCGTTCCACAACCATCTGGGTCGCAATACCGGCATGATCTGTACCTGGCTGCCAGAGTACATCCTTGCCCCGCATTCTTTCGAAACGGACCAGGATATCCTGCAACGTGTTGTTCAGGGCGTGCCCCATATGCAAGTTGCCAGTCACATTGGGAGGCGGAATGACAATGGTAAAGGCGTCATCGCCTTCATTGCGTCCACAAGCAAACGCGCCGCTCTCCATCCATCGGGAATAGAGTTTGCCTTCGACCTCTTGCGGTCGATAAGATTTGTCCAGCATCGCTGAGCTCTCTTTATTATCTCAAATTACAATTTCGGGTGAAAAGACCGCAACGCAGCCCCCGGAGTTCTGCCCTCCAGTATAGTCGGCTCGCGGCCCGGCAGAAAGACTTAATCCTTGTCGTCTGCCCGGTCAGCGAGCTTGCTCACTTCGCGTTCCACAATCCGTTGGACGATACTGGCAAGATGCTCATCCAGCCATTCCTTCAACATTGGCCTCAGGAGGTCCCGTACCAACTCTTCAAGAGTTGCGTGTCCGTTGCCCATGGGCATTCCGCGAGAACTGGAAACCGCCCCTGCCAGACTGGCAAAGGAACTTGTTGCAGCGGCCACAACAGGATCTTCCAGCAAACTGTCAAGCTTGCTATCGACCAAATCAGCTTCCGGAGCTGGCTCTGGCTCGAATACCGGTTCTGGTTCTGGTTCCGACTCAGCTTCCATTTCGGGTTCAGGCTCAGCTTCCGGCTCTTCTTCAACGATGATCTCCTCTTCCTCAAGAGAAAGAATCTCACCGTCTTCATTCACTTCGTCCGTTAGTTCGAGAATGTCTTCTTCAGGTTCTGGCTCGGGAGCAGGCTCAGGCTCAGGCTCAGGAATTGGCTCTGGTTCCGGAGCTGCTTCCATCTCTGGCTCTGGCTCTGGCTCAGGTTCTGGCTCGGCTTCCGGCTCTGGCTCCGGCGCAGCTTCTACTTCAGCAGCAACGTCTTCCGCGGCTTCTTCAGTCTCGGCAGGAGCGTCTTCCTCCTCGCCATCTTCTGAAATAATACGCCGGATGGAGGCCAGAATTTCCTCCATCGTCGGTTCTTGTTCTGCTTTCGGGTCACTCATCGTTTAAATCACCAAAGAAGATTTAAGTAATAGCCTTGAAACTTAACGAAGAATGGCACAAAAGGCCAGCCTCCAGAAACACTTTCGCCCTATATACTTAATGAATGTTTAAAACGATGCTGGGAAGACAGGCCGAGACAAGGCTCAGTCGAGACCGCCGTCCGTTCCCGTCCATTTGTTCCGCACCCGCTTATAGTTCGCTTCTGGATCATACAGTTCCACGGCAAGACCCAACTCCTGGGCACCCAGATTACCAACGGAGGCAAGAACATCATAGCGCGCAACATTCACATCGCGTCGGGCTGTTACCAAATTCACCTGGCTGACGAGAAGCTCTTGCTCTGCGTCGAGCACATCCAGAGTCGTCCGGGATCCCACCTGGGCTTCCTGATTCACACCTTCCAATGCAATCGTATTAGCCCGAACTTGTTCTTCATTAGATGTAATCTGCGCAAGTGCGGCTTCCAGCTGCTCCCAAGACCGCCTCACGGCTTCCCGAACTTCCCGCACAGCAGCTTCAATTTCAATTTTCCGCTGACTGTTCAATTGGCGAGCTTGCCGCACCTCACTATAAACCGAACCCGATTGGTAAAGCGGAACTGTCAATCGCGCTGACAGCGATCCGGATTCAGACCATTGTGATTCAGCAGCTTGATTATCGCTGTGTGACAAAGAACCGGTGACGGCGAATGTTGGCAGCAACTTCCCCGACGTTGCCCGGATATTATGCTTAGAGCTTTCTTCCTGAAATTTAGCTGCCTGAATATCTGGGTGATTAGTCATTCCCAATTCCAATGCAGCCTCAATCGACTCCGGGAAATTGGCAGGCACTCCAGGATTCTGAAGGTCGCCAGGTTTCTGACCAACGACACGCTCGTAATTTGCTTCACTGACTTTCAGGTTACCGATCGCACGGACTAGATCCGAACGGGCACCAGCAAGGCGGGCTTCAGCCTGAGCCACATCTGTTCGTGTAATTTCCCCGACATCGAAACGATCTTGAGCCGCCTCACGCTGCCGCTCCAATACGCCAACATTGTTCCGGTTCAATTCAACCACCGCCTGGTCACGAACAACATTCATATAGGCCGTTACAGCAGATTGAAAAACTGTCTGTTCTGTCGATTCCAATGTAGAGCGTGCAGCCTTCACAGTCGCTTCAGCGGCGGCAGTTCCGGCAACTGTCTGACCGCCTGTATAAACAGGTTGTGTCACAGTAAGGGACAATGAGCTTGGGTTAATCGTCCTGTCGCCGCCCGATACATCTGTTGTTGAACTTTTATTATATTCAGTCCCACCTTCACCAACAACGGTTACCGTCGGGCGCCAGCCGGACAAGGCTTGAGAAACACCTTCATCTGTTCCTCGCACACTGGCTCGCTGAGCCTGCAGAGTGGGATTGGAAGCATAGGTAATTGCCAGTGCTTCTTGCAATGTTTCAGCATGGGGAGCGGAGGCAACCATCGACATTACAAGAACAGAGGTTACCGTCACGATCGCTTTTTTCATTCTGCACGCCCTTTATAAAGGTTATCTGGAGCTTCTAAACGCTCATCTGTTAGGTCGCGGGGCAGAATTCCATCCATCACTGACATGCTCTCCCCCCTTCAGTGTATCGATCAGTCTTTCTAGCGCTTGCCCATAAACACACAAACTTTTTACTGACAAAATCACTGAAAATGTGACCAACATCATAACTGTCTGCCTCAAAAACTGAAAGCTTCTTCCGTTTTCAAGCATTCAATTTCAGGAACAGCGGCATTGAATAGTGCTTTCGGAGTCACATCCCCCTCAAGCCGACTATATAAAGTCGCAACCCCCGGATTTGTTCCAACAACACAAATCAACCGCCCGCCTTCCGCAAGCTGGCCCAGCAATGCCGCCGGCACAGCTTTCACCGCACCATTGATGTGAATGACGTTATAAGGTCCCTGTTTTGCATTTCCAGCATCCAGTGGTGCTTCAACAACTGCAACGTTATCTGCTTCCAGCCGAGACAGAATTTCTGATGCCTGCTCGACAAGCGCGGCATCATTTTCGATAGCAACGACAGCCTGTGCAAGATTTCCAAGAACAGCGGACGAATATCCGGTGCCGCATGCAACATCGAGAACCACATCTGTATCGCTTATCTTGGCTTCCTGCAGCATCCGTCCGAAAACCCGCGGTTCAACAAGATACCGATCATCAGCGATCTGCAAGTCCTCATCCATATAGGCGACACCTCGCAGTGCCTTGGGCACAAATTCCTCGCGCGGAATCGTATTCATCGCGTCAGCAACACTGTCGCTCGTCACATTGTTGGGGCGAAGTTGACTGAGCACCATACTCTGGCGTGCCTCGGCGTAATTTTCAGTCATATTGAATTCCCATCGTTCCTCTACTCAGCGTCAAGCCATCTGGCCCTAAAACGACCATTGGATCGCCGCGTTTATACTGAACTTTAACCTGTAATGGCAAGAAAGAACCGTGCTTTGAGACACCTTTTTACATCTCCAGCTTCGATACGTGATATTTTAGTCAGCTCTTTTATATTAATGATTATTAATATTGAAGTTACCGTTATCATTCTTAATAAAACGTGAAGGAGCCACTCTCCCCTTTAATCGTGAAGAGGGGCGTAAACATGGCCGGTTTCTAAAGATCCTCGGAGGGCTGTTTTTGCTCCGCTTTCTTTTCCAGCGCTTTCAAACGGTTCCAATCATGCCCAGAGGCCATGATACAGGCAAGACCCGAAGTTGTCGAAATCAGGATAGTCCAGGTCTTACCATGTATGTCTGAAAAGACTTCAAGCAAAGATCCATCTTCCGTCATGCCAGCGGCAATGGAGGCTTCGGCAAATGCTTCGTCCAAATGCGACGTAACCTTATCGCGCTCGAAACATTTGATTTGGGCGGCAACGGGCAAAGCGGCGCATCCCATAATTATAACCGATACCAAAATTCCTGTTTTCATCTTGCTTCCCTTTGCGAACCTGCTGCTAAGGCCATTGATCATTCAGTACAAACCGGTCCTTGAACGCGTGCGGAAAAGCACTGGTGAAAATAAAAGGGGAATTTGAACACGTCCGTAAGAATTTGTTTCAAACAAGCTCATGATAGAATAGCCAACGCTCGCGCCTAGGTAATCGTGCTCAAAATCGAGTTGCGAAGCCACTTGTGAGCCGGATCATCCTGACGCCTCTCATGCCAAATCATCGATAGGGTAAAACTGCTTATTTCCAGTGGCAACTCAAGTATTTCGACAGGAACTGACGTCGCAAGCCGATACGCCAGCCGACGAGGAACCGATAACACCATATCGCTTTCTGCCACCAGCATAGGCGCCGCCAGAAAGTGTGGAAGCCGGACGGCGACACGTCGGCTCAATCCTTTCTTTTTCAGCACTTCATCAACCATACTTTCACCATATCCTGTTATGAGAACAGAGATATGCGGCAATGAAATAAAGTGCTCCTGCGTCAGTCCCGCGGCGAGAACAGGATGATTGCGCCGAACCAGACAAACCAGATCCTCTTCATATAAGAAACGTTGATGAAATCGTGCAGGCAACTTCCCATACACTCCAATCGCCAGGTCAGCATCCCCTCGTGTAATCAAATTAACATTATCCCCCGATGTAGGCGGAATCTTTAAATCAAACCCCGGCGCTAAATGTGCCAATTTCGAGAGGAGTGCGGGCATCAACAACAGTGTTACATGATCATTGGCAGCGATCGTAAACCGGCCTGATGCTTTGCTCGGCTCAAATGTTGAAGGCACAACGATTGATCGTGCATCTTCAAGCAATCTTGCCACCGGCTCGACCAAGGCCTCAGCTCGCGGGGTCAGCTCCAGCCCCTGTGAGGCGCGCACGACAACACGATCATTTAGCAAGCGGCGCAGGCGCCCTAAACCCCGACTGGCAGCGGGTTGGCTCAACCCTAACGTCTGACCGGCACGAGTCACACTGCGTTCTTTGACAAGGGCCTCAAATAATTTCAGAAGATTAAGATCAATCGCATTAAAATCCACTTCATGCATTTTCGTTATACTCCTGATGCATTGGTGTAATAATTAGACAGTCTATATAACCCTGTTCTCAAGTCCACCGAGAGGGTGCGATAACAGGAGAAAATTATGACCAGTAACGAAATATATGTTGTCACGGGTGCGAGCGGTCGAACCGGCTCTGCTGCTGCTCGTGCTTTACTCGAAGCCGGCAAATCTGTACGCGTCGTTGTCCGAGACAAAAGCAAAGGAGATATCTGGAAAAAAAGGGGTGCAGAGGTTGCAATTGCCAGCCTAACGGATACAGCCTCTATGGAAAATGCGCTATCAGGTGCACGGGGTGCCTATATCGTCAGTCCACAGCATTATGCATCAGATGATCTGTTTACCCAGGCAGAAATCATCGCAAATACCATCGCTGAGGCCGCAACGAAGGCACAGCTTTCAAAAATAGTCGCTCTCTCATCCATTGGGGCCGAGAAACCGACAGGTGCAGGATGGATTGCCATGAACAGGATACTGGAGCAATATTTGTGTCAGGCAGGGCTACCGACAACCTTTCTCCGTGCTGCCTATTTCATGCAGAACTGGGAACCGATGGTCAGAACTGCAATGACACAGGGAAAATTACCAAGTTTCCTATCGCCGCCTGATCGGAAGCTTCCCATGATTGCGACAGATGATGTGGGGTACATTGCGGCCACTATTTTATGCGAAAACGGAGACAAGTCTCAAGTTGTGGAGCTAGAGGGTCCGGCATTATATTCCCCCAATGATGTCGCCGAGAATTTGACCAGAATGCTGGGTAAGACTGTCTCTGTAGACTCCATCCCGATTGCAGACTGGCCTGAGGCCTTATCTGGTTCCGGGATGTCGGCACCTGCGGTCGCTGGTTTCACTGAGATGACCCAAGCGCTCAACTCCGGGCATATATGCTTTACGGAAGAGGTCAAAATCGATCATCGCACAGGCACCATTCCACTTGAAACTGTCCTGTCATCCCTTGTGAAATCCCTCTGACCCCCGGTAAGTAGATTGTCGGAGCGGGTCAAATTTTTGATCTAGAAACCGAAAGGAAGGCCGGCACCGTTGAGACAATTGAGAAAATTGCGAACGGCCTTCTCTTCCGGGATCGAATGAGGAATTGATTTGGAAATCCAATCATTTCTCATGCAAAAAAGCATATTTCATATGTTGACAGAACTACCGGAAAGCCCTAAAACGCCAGAGATTTTCAGGGTTAGCCTCCTGAGAAAGAGGCCTGGTGGCGGAGTGGCTACGCAGCGGATTGCAAATCCGTGAACACCGGTTCGATTCCGGTCCAGGCCTCCATTTAACGCATCACTTCTCCCGCCATTCGTCCCCAAGAAGCTCAGGTTCCGCATAAGCGTGAAAATCGGCGAAATGGGCAGCTGCCCCAGCCACAAACAGAGCCTTGCTGATATGGTCCACCAAACGTGCGGCCCCTGTATTAACACCGGGAATATCACTACTGATAGGCGCATGTGTCATAGTTGTCGCGGCGTTAAACAAATGCAGACGGCTTAGAAACGGCGCCTGCCCCTCCTGTTTTTCCAAGAACTCAAACCCATCACCAAGATAGGGATATTGTTCGAGCGTTCTGTCCTCCATAGCTCCATCCGGCACAAACACGTCCCGCCAGAGAAGGCAGCTTTTGGCAAAAACGGCCAGTTCCGGCTGCGCCTCCAGATCCATGGCATAGCCTGTTCCGAAAATAACAAAATCACCGGAGATATCACCACTTGGTACATGCGCCTGGACTTCGTTAACTGACAGGGAAAAGCGATCCACCGGAGATCCCAGATGAAGATGGAAATTATCAAATGCTTTGAGACGGAGCATCGAGGAACGCGGTGCCGCAACACGAGCATCAAAGCCGTGTTTTAGAAACTGCCAGCGATCAGCAGGAGGCAGGGATGAAAATCCGCGCAAGAAGCCAGGATAGGAGATGGACTTGAATTTATTGAGCTGCGGCATCCGCTCAGCCCGCATCAGCATATGAACCTCTGCGGCCCCTGCCTCAAGGGCAGTTGCGGCGCTGTCCGCCGCCGATGCAGCTCCGCCAATCACCAGAACTTTCTGGTCTTTCAAACGGCTATAGTCAAAGTCATCTTCGGTATGGGCAAAACGCTCAGCTGGAAGGCTTTCTGCAATTTTCGGGATATAAACACCGCCGGACGCAGCCCGGCCTGTCGCCAGCACAACATGACGGGCAAAAACCGTCTCTTTTTCCCCTGGGATATCGAAAGTCAGTTCAAAATAGTCTGGTTTGGGGTCAATCGACACAAGCGTCTTTTCATTTTCTACCGGCAAAGCCAGAACCTTCCGATACCAGATCAGATACGCCATCCACATTTCGCGGGGGATTTTGTCCAACCCTTCCCAGGCATCCGTTCCATACGCGGCTTCGAACCAAGCCCTGAATGTCAGATGGGGGAATCCCATATGTGGCCCTGTCAAATGCTTGGGGGAGCGCAATGTTTTCATGCGAGCTGTTGTCACCCAAGGGCCTTCTTGCCCCTCCGGGTTGCCGTCAAAGATCCGAATATTCCGGATCCCTTCCTGGATCAATCCGAAGCTCGCCGCCAGGCCGCAAGCCCCGCCTCCAATCACGGCCACATCAAGGACGGCCTGCCCTGAAGCACCTGTGACAGGTTTCACCCAATTATCAGGCGGATAATTAATGTATGCAAAATCTCGCGCAATTGCCTGTTCCAGGTCGTCAACTGATTTGAAAATCTGTGCCATGAGCTCTTTTTATAATTGTTTGCTGACTGAGCTGGCTTTCCACATCTCAGATTTTGAACCGTAGCCCCAGTATCACGAATTACGGTGTTAAGCGCATCCAGTCAGCGGGTATGAAAAAAATTACCGGCGTCGTGTCGAAGGCGCCGCATAAATCCCTTCAAGAATCCAGTCATTCGAGCTTTCCGAAATACCGGAGAAGTAAAGTTGCCCTTTAGAGCGCCCGATCAGAATTATTTTTTTTACAGCGGCGCACGTAAAAGACATAGCAACTCGAGCGACGCCAACGCCTTTCACCTGCAGTTTAATTCTATCGCCCGCATATAGCTCGTGGCTATCTGATTCAGCGACTAAAACCACCGTTTGACCACACCAGGCGTCTGCCTTTGATCGAATAGTGAAACCATCTCCTTTGAGATCAAGAGGTGAAGCCGCATTTGCAAGGCTCAGTGAAAATGAAAGGATGAGCGCAATGGCTGCGCATATCAATCGACAGTAAAACATTACACTCATCCTTTTCTTATCAGTGTTCGTGATCAAACTGCAGCCCAGCTACCATCTGCTTTCTGACACGCTTCCATCGTTGTTTTCTTGATCTCGCCGTTTGCCAATTTAACAGATTGCTCAACCGTTCTACATGTTTGCTCGACCTGGACAGCAACTGTTTCGGTATTAGCGGCCTCCGCGGACGATGCGTTGACAGAAGAGGACGTCATCTGGCCGGTTGGCTTCAAGAGTTTTTCAGCAATGAATCCACTTCCCAGACCGTTGTCAGCAACCATAACCCAGTCTTTTCCATCAACCCGTCCAACAACATCAACAATTTCGTTTGGAGCGACACTGGACACAACTTTATAATCCGTGCCCGGGCCTCCCCGCATATTGACATTCGAACTCGCGGCAACCTGGAATTTTTCCCCGACCAACTCCATGGGAGGAACTTCTGTAATTCGATCTTTGAGAACAACGATATTTTGCGAACTCTTGTTTTTCTCTTCTGCAACAACCTTTACCGAGCCTTCAACGCCGGTATCCGGGTTTTTCCAGCTACTTTCTTCACCGGAAATCAATGTACTTTCCGTGCTGCGGGCCAGCTCTTCCTTATCTTGCTGGTCGAGATAGGCACCAATCTGGTTTCCGACAAAACCACCAACCAGGCCGCCGATCAGAACACCCGCAATCCGGCCTCCTTTGCTATCTCCGCCAGCCAGTGCACCAACCGTTGCACCGATAGCAGCGCCAATCCCTGTGCCTGTCTGCTGCTTGGTCATGGTCTGGCACCCGGCAAGCGCCAGGCAGCATACCAATGCCAAGGGAACAGTTTTCGCCTGAAGACTATTTTTCATTCTACCCAATCCTTTATTCATTATCTTTTTGAAATTGCAGACCATAAACGGCTGAACCAATTTCCCTGCTTACTCATCTCATCTTCAAAAACACCGACAATCAGGGAAACATTATCCTGATGCCTTCGCTCTACTTCTTTAACCGAACTCAGAATGGCCTGCGTCAGAAAGGAAGCCTCCCGCCCAGCACTTGCAATGCTCAATGCGGTAATCTGTTTCTCGTCAAGCGTTTCGATGCCATCCGAAGCAACAATCAAGCGATCTCCTGATTGCAAGCCTCCCTCGAGAAATCCGACATCTATAAGAGGAATATCCTCTCCACATATAACGCTTCTCAATACGTGCCTGTCAGAAGAAGACGCAGCCTCCTCCTGACTTATTTTACCCGCAGCAGCCATTTGATCGACAAGGCCCGCCATGGAATGATCTTCGTTCAAACGTCGAATTTGGCCGTCTCGGACAAGATAAAAAAGCGAGTCTCCGACACTGATCCAACAAACATTCTTGTCATCGACAACAACAGCAACCAGGGTCGTCCCCATCCCGGAGTAATCAATATTCTCTTCTATTGCAGCAGCCAGTATGTCATTTGCATCCTGCAAAGCTTTCCTCAGAACCGGCTCTATATTGGCATCTCTGTTCGCAGATTTGACAGATTTCAACATGTCATCCACAACCAGACGACTTGCGACTTCCCCAGCAGCATGCCCACCCATGCCGTCGGCAACCAAGAGCAAATATCTTGGATTACCGGTCTTGCCGATCAGAGTTTCTACCAGAACACAATCTTCCTGATTCTCTCGCAATCCAAGCCACTGATCAGCATGACAGTCCAAATGCATCGGCATATTATCCTAGCTTCCGTCGGCCGTATCCAAATCTTCCCAGTCGAAATTTTCCCCGCATAACGGCAAGAAACGAAGCGTTGTATCGCCAACTTCGATCAACGCATCTGCCTCGACTTCCAAGGGAGCCAGTACAGGGCTGCCGTTCAGGTATGTCAGATTCTGGGCACTTCCATTCTGTACAAAGAATTTTCTGCCTTTCGGGTCGTAGGCAATGCTGAATTGTGTTCCGCGAGAAATCTTTTCATCGCCAAAATTAAGACTGACTCTCTGATCGGTACCGCGCCCCACCGAATTCAACCCATAACCAAGCGAAACTGCATTTCCCGCACCGGGCCCCTTCAGAATAACCAGCCAACCAACAACCGGAACATTGGCATCTGCAGCACCCGTATTTCCCGATGCGGGAGAGCCACTCTCTTGTGGTGAGGAATTTCCAGGCCGGTAGGCAACTGTCTTTCCGCCACCATCAAAATCTGACGGTGCCTTATCTTTACCGGTGTCAGAACGTGTCACATTTTCACTGCCGGCTGAAGTTCCGCGAGACATGTCGCCAACACGAACAGTCTTGGCCGCAAATGGATCAGTGTCCTCACCCATATTTTGCGCGCCCGGGCGTTGGGTCGGCATGTCATCAAATGGCTTGTTTGTCATTCTCTTTCCCCTTCAGTTAGTTTTTGAATCGTTTGCGTCCTAGGCGTTGGCGCGCTTTCAGGGCAAAAAATCCATCTGGATAATTCCGCAAATACAGCGTATAGGCTTCTGGAATATTTATCTTCGAAGCGAGGTTAAACATCTTTTGCTCCGCCACCGTGGGCTGAGGAGTAGTCGGTGCCGGTTTTGGAATAGCCCTTTTCGGCTCAATACTTGGCTTCACTTTTGGTTGTACCTTCGCCGGCGCAGGTTTCGGCGGCGCCTTGGGCACCACTTTCTTTTCAACAGGCTTGGCTTCAGCAACAGGCTTGGGGGCCGATTTCTTCTCGGTTACGTCCGATGAAGATGTTTTCGGCGGTTCAGGTTTTCGAACAACTTCAACAGAAGGCGACATGGAATTCAACTGAAATGCCAATATTCCACCAATAACCAGCAATATACCGACACCCCCAGCAATAACGAACGGGATTTTGCTTTTCTTCTCTGTCGCCTGCCTTTCTCCGCCTATATCTGGCAATGATCCACCGGTATCACGTATGGTCTCTCTGCCCAAGGATAGTAGATCGCCTCGGCTCTCATCTCCATCCTCGAACGAGGCCTTTATCGTCTTGACACCCTCCAGAGAAAGTGGAGGATCAGCCTGGCCTTTCAGGACGTCGATCAAAGCCCCAATATCCTGAGGTCGTTCTGTCTCATCAACCCTGAGCATCCAGTCAATTGCGTTCGAGAAACTCTGGCTAAGCTGGCTGTCACAGGCTTGTGCAACCGGGACAAAACCGTCCTTCGAATTCCGGCCAGGGGCCTCAGGAGGGATCGTTTTGGTAAGACAGGCATAAATTACACCGCCCAACGCATACAAATCTGTCCAGGGGCCTTGGTTCCCCTTCGACCAATATTGCTCAATCGGCGCGAATCCCGGTGTTACAATTGTAGAAAGTGATTTGCTCTTTGCCCCAATGGCCTGACGCGCAGCTCCAAAATCGATCAAGACAGGGTTGTCAGACGCGTCAATAATAATGTTGTGAGGCTTGATATCGCGATGCAAAAGGCCTTGTTCGTGAACTTTCCCGAGACCATCCAGAATTTGAAGCAAGTATCTGGAGGCTCTTTCTTCGGAGAGCGGGCCTTCAGATTTTATCACATCTGCAAGCGTGTCCCCTCTTGCATAGTCCATCACAATATAGGCTGAATTATTCTTCTCAATATATCGAACGACCCGAATAACATTGGGATGCTGGAAGCGCGCCAGTATCTGCGCTTCATCAATAAATCGTTCCAATCCCCATTTATAACCATCCGAGAAACTCTCGGTTCTGGCAATAAGGGCAACTGTCCCTTCTTCCCCCCTTGCAGCATATTCAGACGGAAAATATTCCTTGATTGCAACATGCCGGTTTAAAACTGAATCATGCGCGAGATATGTAAAACCGAACCCGCCTTTACCGAGTACCCGTTCAATAGAAAACTCATCAATTTTAAACCCGACTGGCAGGTCTTGTTCGCCGCCCACGCCATTCCCCCATTCCTGATTAGCCTCTCGCAGGAGGACTCATCAAGTCAAATTCTCAATCGCTATTCAGTTCTCATATTGGCAAAAATACGATGAGCCCGGAAAGCTAAATCCGGCCCAGAAAATAAAGCGTAGATATGCAATGTAAAATACCGACAGTAGCGTACCCATCTATACCAATTATGTCTAATTCATTGATCCGTGTAAATCGTAATATTCAATATTAGATCATTGACAAAACACGCCAATCCATTGCAAATCGATAGATGTAGATTTTTCTTGGAGCCGTCCAGATAGCAATGTCTGCATAAAATTTACCGTTGGGGGGAACGAAACATTGAGACTGCAAACAAACGCCAGGGTTGTTCGGAGAAAGATAGCGTCTTTAGGCCAGTTATGCTGGCGTATGGCTATTTTTCTGTCCATCATTCCAGTACTGTCTTTCTCGGCTGGCGCGCAAGAAAAAGTAAACTGGGCAGTTCAGGTTCTTGCCTATAAAAATGACAAGCTCCTTAATCAGGTATCAGGCTTTCTAGCCGGTGCTCCTAAAGTTGTTTTGACAACTCAGCATATCACTCTTGGAGCAGATCAGATTAGGATCAGACTGGAGAACGGCCAGGAGCTCGATGCGAAAATTTTACCACAAGAGGTTTCGCCAGAAATTGCAGTTCTGAAAGTAATCGGAAAACTCCCCTCTTCCGGTTTTATATCCATTGCTCTACCTGAACGCGGGGAACCAATTCGACTGCAAGGTTTCTGGAGCGTCGGCAAGGAAGCAAAAAGAGACAATTCGAGCGATGGCTTTCCGGCTTTTCAAGCTGTCATACAATCAGCCTCTTCTGAGGCAATTGGTTTAACACAGACGATCAAAGACAAAAACTTTACATTTACGGCGACAGCTGGTCGGGGAGCGTACGGTGCCCCCGTCCTAAACCGGTGCGGCGAAATTCTGGGAATGTACCTTCCCTCTGCAGGAGCCTCACAGACAACACTCTGGTCCTTGCAAACCCCTTCACCTGTCATGTCCTCAATGTCGCCTAAAACAATAACTCAAATCCTCTCCAATCTCGGTGTTACGCCCAAAACCGCCGCAGCTAAATGCGAATATAGCAGTGCTGCCGTAAAGGAAAACAAAGCCGAAACGAACAAGGCGATCCTGAAAGCCAAGGAAGCAGAGAAAAAAGCGGACAAAGCATCCGAGCAGGCCAACAAAGCGAAAAAGAAGGCTGAAGAAGCAGAAAAACAAGCAGAAAAAGCCAAAAAGGAGGCCGACAAAGCAGAGCAGAGACGCCTGGAATCACAAGAAAATGCCGCTAAGGTAACCGAGACCCTTGCTGGAGATCTTGAAAAGAAAAACGACGAAATCAATCAGTTTGAGGCACTCCTTTCCGAATATAAACTTTACATTCTTTTTGGCGGCGGCATTGCAGCTTCTATCGTTGTCCTCCTGATGATTTTGGCGGGCAGACGTAAAACAGAACTTGTCAGACGAGAGCACCAAGTTGCTGACTTGACCGCTCCTGTACCCGATTTGAGTCTGGTTGGTGTTGGTTCTGACGGAACGCCCATTGCCGTAAAAATTTCCGGAAAAGCGCTCAAGCAAGCCCCTGACGGACTATTCATCGGACGAAATCCAGCCTCCTGCCAAATCGTTATTGCTGACAAAACGGTAAGTAGAACCCATGCAAAAATCAGGCAGGAGGGAGACACTTTCCTTGTCGAAGATTTCGGTTCAGCAGGTGGTACAGAAATAGATGGAACCGTCGTATCTGCGGGTACGAGTTTGCCGCTGCCCCACGGCTCTACACTGACTATCGGCGGCGCAAAACTAAAACTGACAGCGGAGTAAACAGAAAATGTCATTTCTAAAAATCACCCTGGTTTCCGCTGTTGCTTTGCTGTCCACCCTATCCGTGTCATTCTCTCAAACCATAGAGGAGACAATGCAAGGCGGTGTCGTTCAAATCTATAACTTCAAAGCCGGAAAGAAAGGGAAAATAACAGGGCTTGGCTCAGGAACCGGTTTTGTTATCAATGATCAGGGATATATCGGAACGAACCACCATGTGATCGCCGGGGCCGCTAGAAATAAAGACGGCGAACTGATTTATGTTAATCTGGATGGTGAAACTGTAAATGTTCGGGACGCTCTCCTCCAGCCCAACGCAACTGTTATCTGGCGCAGTGAAGGGCTGGATCTTGCGATCCTTAAATTGAAAGACCCTGTTCCAACAGCAATAAGAAGTCTCGTCTTTACACCAACCCCGCCAGAAAAGGGGGGTGAAGTTATTGCAATCGGTTATCCGGGTGCAGCCAATAGAGATATGATTAAATCCGCAGATCTATCCGCAAATGCCACCTATACAAAAGGAGTTCTTGGACGCCAAAGCAGAGAGCCTTGGCGGCAGGCGGGGATGTCTCTCGACATTATACAACATAGTGCCGCTGTCAGTTGGGGGAATAGCGGCGGTCCGCTTACCGACACGTGCGGCAGACTTGTCGGCGTAAACACGCAAGTTTCCCTGAAAGGCAAGGGTTTCATAAATACGAAAAAAGGAAGTATTCAGGTTAAAACGCAAGCACCCGGCGTCTATTATGCTTCAGCTATCAGCAACCTCATCACCGTCTTGGATAAGAAGCAAATTTCCTACAAAATTTCCACGGATCAGTGCCTGTCTTCGGATCAGAAGCTACAACAAACATTTGAAAGACTACTCATAGGGGTTGCTGCTGTCGCTGTCATTGGTATCGGTGGCATTATCGGCTTTATCATCTTTTCTCGCCGTAACAAGACAGCCCCTGCAAATGGCGGTGTGGTGCCCTCTCCGTCTCCAGCTCCTGTCTCTCCATCACAGCAGCCTGATCCAGGCTCCGCATCGCTGCAGCTGCATGGCAGGCATCTAAAAAGCGGAGAAACGTTCCTGATAACGATGGCCGAATCCGATTTGAAAAACGGCATGCAGATTATCGGTCGAGAACCTGCCAATTCGCTCTTTGTGATTCCAAACTCCAGCGTTTCAAGGGAACATGCTGGTATTCAGTTGAAAAGCGGTCGATTCTTTATCGAAGATAGAAATTCAACGAACGGAACGAAACTTAACGGACGGCTTCTCAAACCCCATGAACCAGCTCTACTCAATAACAACGATCTTGTTCATTTGGGATCCGAGATCGAAATCACAGCACGCCTTATCACCTGACGCTTAAGCAGAGGAAAGCCTGTGGACCGCCGTATAGCTGGCGGACAGCTAAACGGTTTTCCTCTTCTTTACCGGAGCCCTTCCAGGATTTTAACCTCTTTTCTGGACCAGCCCTATCAATTCAGCATCCATCAGAGACTTAATGTATGCAGAATCCTGCACAATTATCCGTTCCAGATCGTCAACTGATTTGAAAATCTGTGCCATGAGCTTCTTTCCTGGTTCTTACCTTGCCTTGCAGGTCAATCTGTCACGGCGTGAATGGAATGAAAACCGTTGGAAAAGACGAGCCTGGTTTCCAGATCCCTGAATTGAATGACTGGAGTACTGATATGCACATCCTGATCCTCATTTTCCTGCCCTTCCTCGTCTTCTTCCACCTGAAAAAAACAACAGAAGCGATAATCTGTCTACTTTTGCAAATCATGTTGATTGGCTGGATTCCCGCTTCCATTTGGGCCTTTATTGTTGTGCGAAAAAACGAGAAAGACGAAGGCAAGCCTGCTGAAGCAGTCGGTACTTCAGAAAAGAAATCCCCAGATAAAAAGAGCAAGAAAGAGCAAAAAAGCGACGAACAAATCTGAGGATCCGGAAAAAGGCAGGAAAAAGCGAATTAGTGCAGAGCCCCAACGCGACTCCGCCCCTCAAACGACTGCATACGTCACGCCATAAGCGGATCTTGTGACAACATCCAGTTTCTAAAGTGAGTGACCGGCTGAGATTCCATGCTGTCGGCAGAGCAGACAAAATAGTACTGCCGATCACTGCTTATCCTCAGTTTTGTTGGATCGACAAGCAATCCTTCAGACAATTCTCGCTGAACTAGAAAGGACGGAATTAGGGCAAGGCCATGCCCCAAAATGGCAGCCTGCAGCGTAATAAAGAAGTCCTGAAATCCAATCAGGTTCTCGCTGACATCTGTTTTCTCAAAACCATGCTCTTCCAGCCACTGCGGCCAGGCGTCCGGCCGCGTTGTTGTTTGCAGTAGTGGCGTTTCAGAAAGAAGCTTTCGGATATCGGCATTGTCCTCCCGAACTACCTTCGGAGCACAAACCGATACAAGTTCTTCACCGAACAATGGGGTTGCGTTCAGACCGTCCCAATGCCCCGTTCCCAAACGAATACCGACCTGAAACGCATTTGTTGTTAAATCCTCCAACATATTGGAACAGGACACATCCACCGCGATTCCCGGGTGTCGTTTTTTAAAATCCAGCAATCGCGGTATCAACCAGTGACTGGCAAGCGTCGGGAGTGTTGTGACACGGAGAATATTCAATCCCGCCCGCTTCAGTTTTATGGCTTCTGTGGCATCCGAAACCTCAAGAAGACTGCGTGATACTCTTGCATGATACTCTCGCCCATAGGTCGATAATGTGACGCCGGACCGGCTCCTCGAAAACAAAGAACAGCCCAGCTCGTCTTCCAAAAGGATAATCTGCCGACTGACAGCACTTTGCGTTACCAGTAATTCTTCAGCAGCGACTGAAAAGCTCCCCAACCGCCCCGCAGCCTCAAAAACCCGCAATGCATTTAACGAAGGCAATGGGAGTTTTTTCATATGTAACATTCCTTTTTCTCATATTAGAGGTCAAATTATGAATTTTACAGTCAATATCAAATTTGTAAATCTCATGAATATCAATGAAAGGATATTCAATGTCGGTCTATATTTGTAAAATTCAAATTATGCCTGTCCGCGTTCCCCTGAAAGAAGCGGTCTGGGCTCCGCAACTGAAGATCAAATTTCGAGATTACCTGCTTGTTCGTCTTGATTATTCGGATGACTCGTTTGGGATCGGGTTTAGCTATATCGGAACAGGCGGTGGCCTGTCCGCAGCAATTGCCTGTAAAGAACTTCTTTGTGAAACAGTTCTCGGCACCTCCTCAACCGATCCGGAGGATGTACAAAGCCGACTGAAATTCATAACTCGAATCCAGGGACGCGGCGGACTCGTGCAAAATGCCATAAGCGCCCTTGATATTGCGATCTGGGATAGAAACGCAAGAGTTCAGGAACTCCCTCTATACCAGACCCTAACGGCAGACACGGTCAAGCGTGTCCCTGCATATGCTTCAGGTGGCTATCTCACCGGCTCCTACAACCCTGATGCATTGGAAAAAGAGATAGACAGCTATCTCCAAGCTGGCTTTGTAGCGATCAAGCTTAAATGTGCCTTTGGCACTTTGCCGGAAGATCTCAAGCGACTTGAGCTGGCGCGCAAATGGATGGGCGACAAGACGGAGTTAATGCTCGACGCCTATAATCGCTGGCAAACCGTTGAAGAGGCTCTCCCCGCGGTAACGCTCTACAAAGACTTAAATCCTTACTGGGTCGAGGACCCTTTCGAGCCGGATTTGCTTTTCGAAATGGGAGAGCTAAAGCAACAGTTGAATGTCAGGCTTGCTACAGGGGAATTTTACTTCAACGCCAGTCCGTTCGATTTTTTTGCGCGACAAGGGTCTGCCGACATTTTTCAAGCTGAAGCACCTCGTTGCGGCGGTATTACCGAGTGGCTGAATATTGCGTCTGTTGCAGAAGAACATTGTCTGGAAATGGCACCGTGTTGGTTTCATGACCTCCATGTCCATCTTGTAGCGGCCTGCCCTTCTGCACGATATGTCGAGTATTTTCCCAAACAGGATGTGTTGAATTTCGCTTGTTTAATAGATCAACCTGTTACTGCGGAAGATGGCTATGTCACCGTCCCGCAAGAACCTGGTTTAGGCTTTGATTTCCGTTATGAGATGATTGAGCGCTATCGTCTTGGGGACATTATCATACTGGAAACGGGTGCACCGGCCCGGTCGTAACACCACCCTCAAACATGTAAAGAGTGAAGAAGAAATATTTTTTTTTGAAAAATTGAAAATCAGGGCTTGGCAGGATAATCTGCAATTGCTATAAGCCGCGAACCCGATATGATCGGGCCGACTGATCCCCGATAGCTCAGTTGGTAGAGCAGCTGACTGTTAATCAGCCTGTCGCAGGTTCGAGTCCTGCTCGGGGAGCCAACACCGATTTGGCGAAGTGAAAAACTTCGTTAAATCAAATGCTTGAGAGATAGCATGTGTCCCACGTTTAATGTAATAATCTTGCGTGGGACACTTTAGGCTCCATACTTCTGTTTCGAGAGTGATTCAAGCCAATCCTAACAACGCTTCCATTTCTCTATTTCATTGTATATTATGATTTAATAATACTGATATGGAAGAACTTAAAGGGGGATGGGTTTTATGACAAAGATATTAAAAATAGTATTGTTTGCGACACCTCTGCTTTTGTTGTCCGCTAACGCCTATGCTGCTCAGTGGATCACTGATCTTCAGGCATTTAAAGGAAGGCAGGAATGCTCTGAGCACTATCGAAGTACAGATTGGAAGGATTGGGGATATGATGGAAGCGCAAACATAACGTATTGCATGAAAACAACCAATTCAAAACCTGTTAAAGCGGTAATTGATATTGTTGGAATTAATCCTGGAAATGTTAGCTGTGCGAGCAGTAAAGGTAGCGGTTGGGAAGATTTCGCTTACGATGGAAATGCAGATATTCGATTCTGCCAGAAAAAAGCGAAGCTAACTGATGATGTAAGCTACGTTACGGCAGTAGATGCTATTCAAGGAAAAATTGAGTGTGAGAACGTCCTTGATGGTAAAGGCTGGGATAAAGTCATTTACAACGGTGCCGCCGGTATAACATTCTGCGCTCGGTTCAGATAGAAAGCGTTTCAAACAATATATGTGATAGTACACTCACCACTCCATTCCCTCAAGTTTCTTAATCGCATCAGCTGCAAGCCGCCTGCGATCTGCGCTTTTAGTATAGACCTCAGATGTGAGTGCATTCTTATGCCCGTGAATGGCCATTATCTGGTGCTGGGTACACCCCTCCTCTGCCAGCAGATCACCAACGGCCTTCCGGATGCCGTGCGCTGACCTGTTGGCCAGACCAGCCTCTCTACACCATTTAACGAACGTTGCTGACAAACTGTCACCTGAGGAGTAGGGCTTACCGTTACTTTTTAAAACATAGGCCGCACCGGCCACCTTCTGTGAATTGATTGCTTTCACCAAAGGCGGGAGCATTGGAATACTCACCTCTGCCGCACCTTTCTTTTCAGGCTGCCAGGATAAATATCGAATGCCGTCTATCGTTTTCTCCTGATCGCGGCCCAACCAGACAACGTCACCAATTCTGCACGCTGTAAACATCAAGAGTGTTAAAGCAAGATGAGGCGCGGATCCTAGGGGATAGTGCATCCGAAAAGTACGAAGTTCGTTTGCAGTCCAGGCGACAGCACCTCCCTTCCCCACATCGATCTTGCCAATACCGCGCGCCGGGTTCTTGTGAAGCATCTCCCGCTCTGCAGCCCAACGGTACATAAGGCGCAACTCTACCACCGTCTTATCTGCGAGCGCTGGTGTAGATGCCAAATCATCCCGAAGTTTGATTATTTCTTTTCGCGGAACTTCCATATGAAAATCCCGCCACTCACCATCCCGTATTTTATGAAGGATCCTTGTTCTGGCGGCTAAGGTCTTTGCCGATATCTGTCCGGTCTCTGTCTTACGCTCCATATCATCCAGGTACTGGTACACCAACCAAGCCACAGAACGATGGATCGCCCGCTCTTCTGCAGGTGTCTCTGGCTTGATTTCTATACCAACGCGAGCAGCCCTGTAATGTTCGAGAAAATTGTCATCGTCTGGCGTGACGCTCAGCCGGATCCGCTTACGAGGATTGCCTTCAACTCTTACTCGATATCGGCAGTTGCCAGAACGGAGTTTCTCAATAAGCAGTCCCGGATATTCAATCTTCAATTTTCATCCCAGCTTTTTAATTTTGGATGATCATTGGCCACCCCACCTTCTTCCTTCTCGATAAAAATCACTCTGAAGGAATTTTTAGTCAGAATACATTCGCGGGGTACATTGCCGGACTTGCCCGCTGCACTCAACGCGCGCTTCATTTCAGCTTCGGTAATAATCGATTTCCGGGCCATTAATCTCCCCCCTTCTCCATCAACTGGATCGCGACTTCAACAAACCCTTTTAGGCGAACCAAGTCATCCAATTCGAAGACCATAAAAAGATCATTTTCTTCGAACATACCGTCTCGGTAGAAGCAATCATCCATTGGATATGAGGTACCAATACGCTTCATATTCTCAAATCGATCGATCATCTCGCCTGAGTCATTGACTTCTATTCCTGAAGGATCGAAATACCACCAATCGTTTTTCAACGATTCTCCTTTTACGGCAAGACTATCAAACGCCCATTCTTCGCCTTTGGCATAGATTGTTCCTTTTGGAAGTTTTAGGAACTCAGCCCTGTTATATAACTTCATTAGTCTCCTCCTGGCGCTGGTAACATAGGTGGCATGTCACCTGTCTCATATGAAAGAGCGATTTCTGGTATCATTACCTCGCCCGCTGTTCGCCCATCAGGCAGGACGATGTGTGCCATGAACTCCTGATCAAACCCAGTTATTCCGGTTTCAACGGCTTCAAGTTTTGCCTTTACAACGAGAGCCAAAGCTCTCCAACGCTGTTTAACGGCTTGCTCATAAGCCTTGTCAGTGGATTCGGGAGAGCGCCTCTCTTTTTTCACTTCAGTATGGGTAAATGCTCTATCATTGCGATCTGGCAATGGGAGAGCGAATTTGACCTGTCGCTCTGATGTTTTGAACATGATCACAGCGCTGGTTTCATCCCAACCATACATAAATCCAGTCGCACCGTACCGGGATAAGGTCCGCTCTATTTCCGCTTTCGATTGATCGGAAGAAACGGTTGTTCTTTCCGCGTATTTTGACATTGTGCTATCTCCCTATGCGTTTCCGGAAATCAACGCCGCCGCACATGACGGGCCGCCGGTAGCGGCCCCGCATTTGAGGCGATCAACCATATCGTTCCATCTGAAAGACTTCATTGCGGACCTGGTGCGGATAAAGCCCCAAAATCTGTTCCGCCATTTCATGGGTGATTTCCTTGCGCAAAATCATCTGAATAACCGGACGCCTGATATCAGAGGGATTGAAGAAATTCCTATCCCCTTTGCATTCAATGAATGGGATGGGTCGAGGGTTTTGCAGGACCAAACCATACGGGCCATCAAACCAAATGCTTTCGCTCTGTTCTACACAGTCCACAATCTCAACCATCCCGACAATGCCACCCGTTCTGAGGTTCAATCGTTTAACTTTGGTCCTATGCGCTGGATCAATTGTTTTGGAGGCGTGGATCAGGATATCACCCGGATAACTCGCCGGCTGATAACGATTTATAACATCCATCCCGCCAGACAAAATGGCCTCACAATGTGGTTGACGTAAAGACAGCGCTTTCATGATACGACCTCGTGTTCAGTTGAGCTTCTGTCGGCGCTGGTTTTGTCCTGACCGGTGTTCGACCAGAAACTCTTCCAAGCCGGTGATCGCTGATTCCACACTGTCAACATTCGTTTGCAGGATGGCCTCATCCCCGGCAAAGACAATCAGTGCGTAAGGGTGGCGCGGATGTGTCAGTTTTTCGAGAGTCCGCTCAATTTGCTTCCCAACGATCCCGAGGTCACTTTTGAGTTCATTGTTATCATCAGTCATAGCCGTTCCTTACTGTTCGCGGCCTTTGCCGCTGTGTTTGCCAGCTCTTCGTTCGTGAAAAACTCGACCTTACTTGGTTGAAGCTCATATCGCGGCGAGTACACCGCATAGAAGGTGCCGAATGAAATAGTGCCGTACAAGCGATGAGGGTTGGGGTGTCCTGCTGTTTCAACACACCATTCAAGATACTCACTGACGTTTGGTAAAGGGGTTACGGGCTCATCGTCTTTGTTATCAACGTCATTCGCGTCGAACCAGATTGACTGCCCGCTGACAAATGAATGTTTTTCACGCCGCCCTTCATTTTCAAGATGTAGTTCACCGAAACAACACAGGCTCTCCATATGGTCAATTTGCCTGCGAACATTTCGAACCTCATCTATGAGAAGGTTACTTCTTTCGCTCGCAGTTCCTTTGAACGAACCAATCTGTTGAATAAACATGCCCAGCTTGCCTACTTGCTCCGCCAGCAATGAATAACTTTGTGACAACGTTTGCTTGTCATTTGACATTTTTATATCCTTCATGCTGCGCCTCGATTTCGACGCTTGATATCTCCGATATGACCGGGACTCAAACCAAGTATTTGTGCCGCCAATTGTTGGGGCATTTGATCGTTTTGATACATTGCCATCACAACATCATATAGGTCTGGAACAAAGATCTTTGGTGCCCCGCGACACGGGATGAATGGTATGGCTCTTTGTCCGGTCATGACAAAACCATAAGGTCCAGAGAACCATTCGCTGGCGCTTACTTCTACACAATCAATAATTTTTGCGATTCCCACAATCCCACCAGTGAACAGCTCATGACGCCTGACATACGCTTGGTGTGTCACAGGCACTTTGCGAGAGGCATGTAAAAGGATGTCTCCACGATAACTGGTTGGCCAATCACGATTTTCTACATCCTTGCCCGCCGTCAAAATATGGTGACAGAATGGTTGTGAAATACTGATTGCCTTCATTACTGCCCCCTTTCTCTCTTAAACTGGTCATTCGTTGCGGTTAAAAAATCAAACAGTTGTGTATCAATCGTTTAAAATATTGATCACATCAGTTAGCTCAAAACCTTGCTTGAGCGTATAGTTTTATCTCCTTTTACTTTTTTAGGAGCTCTTGATATGAATTCCAACGATCAAAAAAATGAGCTGGTTAAGTCAGGTCAGATAATTAACTTAATGCGTCCACTTATCAGTGCTATGAATGCCTCCGGTTACTACTATTCAATTCGTTACGATCTGGATGAATGGGCCAGAATTCGGCGTGGTATGGACCCAGATCATTTTCTACTAGCTTCAACCTTCGACCCATCCCACTGCGATCAGTCCAACAGCTACTGGATCGAGGTTCGCGATAGAAGCGGTGATGTCGTCGCTGTTATCGCGGCCCGGCACTTTCAAAGCACTGACTTTGTGGAAATGCAGAAAAGCGGAAAGATATGGTCGGACAATCCGAGGTTCGGTCGGTTGGCGCTGGACTTTCCCGACGATTTCAACCTGTCCGGCTCCTTCGTGTATCGTGGTGGTCTTTGTGTTAAAAAAGCGCATCGGAAAAAAGGCCTTTCATGGGTTTTGCCGCGATTGATAGCTCTGCTTTCAATTGATAATGGTGTTGATTACATTGTCAGCCACAACCTGGAACAATTGTACGCCACTGGCTTTAGCCACAGGATATATGGGCATACCGGCGCGGTGCTTTGTTTTGATGGCTCGGAGGTCTTCCCGCCCACTGCGGATAAGCGGAGAGCGTATCTTGTATGGACCGATCTGGATGCCGCGATCGCCAACGCCCGGCGTGATCTTGAAATCACTAATGTAGCGGGCAGCCGTCAAAAATTGAGTGACCTCGCCATCCTCGCTCAGGGGCCAGACAACTTGAAGGAAGCTGCGCGTGATACCAAAGTCCGTTTTTTCAATAAACGCCAGGCGGGGTAGTTTGCTTTCGCGTGAATATTGATAGGCTCTACCCACTACTTCTGCCTCAAGCATATTATCCCACTCAGCGACAACAGAACGAGTTAAATCTCTGCCAAGCAGAGTTCTGTTGTCGTACTGTGTGATCATAAAAGAATTCACATCCGGCAAACGGTCGATAACATTAAACAGAATACTCTGGTGGAAATTGCGAAGCTGGTTTAGGTCTGGAAGTCCACCCACCAGTTTGAATGTGTGATCACTGTAAAGATGCAACATTAACTGATCCATATCAGGCTGCATAAAGGCTACTTCGGATGGATACTGATGATCGACAATGCTGTGATCATCGTTTGTATAACTCCGTATTGTTGGTTGAAGTATCATATCCACGTCTCACTTTGATTATTGATAAATCGATTTGTACGTATTTATCGTACAATTGCAAGAAAAAAAATATCAGATGAAGCTTACCCTGTACAATTTTCGCTGTATAAATGGCTTTTCCGGCTGAGTTTCTAACACAAAACTATCGCCTTCTGACTCCGCACCGGAATCCTTTTGTTCAACAAAAAAGATATCCTGCTCGCCTACCTCAGGCCCGCTGCGCTCGTAATATGAGTTTATGCCCTTACTTATGTTCATTTTTGTAGGTTCAGGGATTAACCAAAAAGTTGCAAGAACTATCGCGCACAAGGTTGTGCCTATATGCGTTTTTTTTAATTCTTACTTCTCTTGATCCACTCTTCGCGCTGGATATTGAAACTCGCCTCGGTGATGAATGGCGATATAGATCTCGTGAAGTTTTTGAGCTCTAGCCTCAACTTCTCAGTCGGAACAATGAGAGTCCGACGACTATCTTTGGGATCTTTTTCCAAAATCAAAAACTCATTTTCACGAAGTGTTTCGACATGCTTTGCAATCGAATTTCTAGAGTGATTGGTTGCATTGGCAATGCTTGTTATATCAACGACCAGCTCGGCCATTTGAGCCTGCTCAATATGCCAGATGATATCCCACTGAATTGGTTGACGAAGAGATAGGAAGCGCAGCTTGCTATCCTGCATTGCTACCATCAAGTCAGTTATAGTGGCATATATTTTATCTTCCGGATCCGCCATCAAACCGGATCAAGATTCATCACGATAACAGCATCAATCGTTAAGCCCGCTTCATCAATCTTCTGTGGTTCCTTGCTATTCTCGTTGGCATCAAG
>JBDWHS010000030.1:0-5798 GCA_039975135.1 Sneathiella sp.
AATTCCAACATACCGCGCGGTGCATGAACGGCGCCCGGCACTTGCCCCTCACGCTCCAATTCCCTTACGTCACGGATGTCGACAAATGTGACATTCTCTTTTCCGTGCAGGGCGATTGCATCTGCTACAGAGAGGGTTTCAATTCTTTCATTTGCGGCCGCAACCATCTGCTTGACTGTTTTTTTCATTTCTTCTCCAGATTTGTGGCGATATATTACTTATGGTCCTTGCCATAGAATGCTACAATTTCAACAATTGTGATGCCAGCAGATAAAAGCAAAAAACAAAGAGGAAATCATGGATCTTTCATTTACCGCAAAAGACAATGAGTTTCGCCAGGAGGTCGTTGAGTTTATCAATGATAATTTTGACGAAGATCTCCGAAAGAAAATGGCGGATACCCGGAACAGCTACCTTCCTCGTGAAGATCATGTACGGTGGCAGAAAGCCTTGTCTAAAAAAGGCTGGCTGACGCCAGAATGGCCGCTGGAATTTGGCGGCACGGGCTGGACGACAACACAGAAATATATTTTCGAAACGGAAATGGCCAACGCCAACGCCCCCGGCGTTATTCCCTTTGGTCCAAAGATGTGCGCCCCCGTCATTTTGAAATTCGGCACCGAAGAGCAAAAGCAGCGCTTCCTTCCCCGCATGCAATCAAATGAAGACTGGTGGTGTCAGGGTTATTCAGAACCAGGATCGGGCTCCGACTTGGCTTCCCTGCAGATGAAGGCAGAAGATAAGGGCGATTATTTCCTGTGCAATGGTTCCAAAATCTGGACAACACTGGCACAGTATGCCGACTGGATCTTCTGTCTGGTAAGAACCTCCAGTGAAGGGAAGCGTCAGGAAGGTATTTCCTTCCTGCTGATTGACATGAAGTCGCCTGGTATTACGGTTGATCCCATCCAGACAACAGATCTCCCGGTTGAGGGAGCACAGGAAGTCAATCAGGTTTTCTTTGATGACGTTAAAGTTCCCAAGGAAAATCTGGTGGGCGAGGCTAACAAAGGTTGGACATACGCCAAATACCTGCTCGAATTCGAGCGGGGGAATGCCTATGCCGGTCGCCTCAAACGCGGCGTTCAGAAAGTGCGTGATATTGCGGCCAAAGAGCAAGCTGGCGGTGAAGCATTGATTGAAGATCCTGCTTTTCAAGCCAAGCTGACCAAACTGGAAATCGATATCCAGGCACTGGAAATGACGGAACTCCGTATTTTGAGCAAACTGAGTAACGGCCAAAATATGGGACCCGAATCTTCCTTGATGAAATGCAGAGGAACGGATCTGTATCAGGAAGTGGTTGCCTTGGCTTTCGAAGCCGTCGGTACTTACTCGGTTCCCTTTATTCCGCTGCTTTCCGGACGGAATGATGAGCCGGTTGGATCCGATTACGCGAGCAATGTGGCCCCGCGCTACTATAACGCCCGTAAAGTATCGATTTATGGTGGATCTAACGAAATCCAGCGTAATATCATGGCTAAGCTTATCCTCGGCCTCTAATATTGATTGGATCGAAGTTTAAGGCTTCGATCCAACCTCCCAAGAGGGCGTCATGACAAAAGTAGAGTTTCCATTGCGCCTTTCCGTATGGTCCGGCCCTAGAAATATTTCGACTGCAATGATGCGTTCCTTTAGCAGTCGATCTGATTGCCATCCCGTCGACGAGCCTTTCTACGCCTACTATCTCACGCAAACAGGCCTCCAGCATCCGATGCGCGATGAGATCATCGCCAGCCAATCGTCCGATTGGAAGACCGTTATCTCTCAAATTAACGGGGCTCTTCCGCACAAAAAATCCGTTCTGTATCTAAAACATATGACCCAACATATGCTGCCTGACATCGAACTCGAGGGGTTAATGGACCACACCCATTGCTTTCTGATCAGAGACCCTCGCCTCGTCATTGCGTCTTTCTCGGAAAAAATGGACCGCGTCTCTGCCGAGGCGACAGGTTTCAAACGGCAGCTGGAACTTTATCGTTATTTCAGCAAGCAGGCAGCGATAAGGCCTGTTGTTATTGAAGGTGAGGATATTCAGAAAAACCCCGGCAAGATGCTGGAACGCCTCTGCGAAGCCTGCAATCTACCCTTCGACATGGCCATGCTATCCTGGAAAGCGGGTCCTCTCCCGGAAGACGGTATTTGGGGGGCACATTGGTACAATGCCGTTGAAAAAAGCACAGGCTTCTCTGCCTATTCGGAAAAGAAGGTTGTCCTGTCTGCAGAGCAAGAGCGGCTTGCCAAAGAGCTGGAACCTTTTTATCAGGAATTAAAGGCCCACAAATTGACGTGATAAAAGATCTCTGCAACAGTCTAGGCGGGGCTGCTGATGCAAACAAGAAAAGGGGAAAAATGCTGAAGCGAGAAGATTTCACCCGCGAAAGAGTGGATGCATTGATAGAGGAAGCCCGGAAATACGGCCCCTATGATGCACTTACCCATGAAGAACGTGAAGAAAGTCGACAAGCCTTTCTCAATTCCCTCCCTGAAGAAGGGCTCTGGGTTTTCGGATATGGTTCTCTTTTATGGAACCCTGCATTTCATTTCGATCACTCCGAGCCAGCGAGACTTTTCGGCTATCGGCGGCGTTTTTGCCTGAAACTTTCCATGGGCCGTGGAAGCGCCGAAAACCCGGGCTTGATGTTGGCCCTAGACAGAGGTGGCTCGTGCAATGGTCGCGCCTTTTTTATTCCACCGGAAAAAGTAAATAGCGAAACAAAAATCCTGTGGATGCGAGAAATGCTCTCAGGCGCCTACTCCGCGGTTCACCGCAACTTCAATTTGAAAAATCAGACCGTGAGCGGGCTTACTTTCGTCGTCAACAGATCCCACCAGCGCTATGTTTCAGATATGGGATTAGAGGAAAA
Organism: Sneathiella sp.; assembly: GCA_039975135.1. Lineage (GTDB taxonomy): Bacteria > Pseudomonadota > Alphaproteobacteria > Sneathiellales > Sneathiellaceae > Sneathiella. The sequence goes on from JBDWHS010000030.1 coordinate 2,871, forward strand.
AATCCGCTTGATCGCGACCGGTGCCGGTTACCTTGGAACATGCCGGGAATATCTGGACAACACCGTTGACCACCTGCGAGAGATCGCCATCGAAGATCGCTATCTCTACCAGTTACAGGAAAAAATAGATACAGCCTTCCCTATCCGATAAAAATTCCGAACAAGCCTGCCGTATTTATCATGCAAATAGCACTCACGAAAAACCCAAAAAAAGCGGCGAGAGAAACCCGCCGCTTCGCAATCTTAATGTCTCACTTCACTTATGAAGTAAGAGCGGAACCTTTTCTGCGGCGTCCCAGCCAGCCAAGACCAGCAAGAGCAGCACCGAACAGCATAACAGCTGGCGGAAGAGGAACAGCAGAGATACGGACATTGTCCAGATAACCGCCTAGCGTATCGTCTTTGCCATCAGCCCAGAATGCCATCGTTACATCTGTGTCTGCATTGAGAGTGAACATGTGTGAAATAATGGTCCAGCCAGCAGCTTTCACACCTGTTACGTTAGATACATCAAGAACACCTGGCGCGAGACTATATCCAATACCATTTGTTCCTGTATCTCCCGTACGCCCAAAATAGGCAAAAGAGAACTGATAACGACCAGCGGAAAGAGAAACTGTCTGTTCCATCCGGGAGTTTGTGTTCTGCCCGCCGTGACTGTCCAGTTCTACCTTCTGATTTCCTTCGTAAGCAGTTGTACCGCCAACATTACCGTTTTGAACTTCAATGCCCGGGCCTGATATAACGTTCCAACCATCAAAAGAGGGACTCATAACAGTCCACTGACCGTTCGAAAGACCCGCGTCACCCTCAAATCCACTAAAGAAAGCAGCTGAAGCAGGTGCGGCTGCCAAAGCACATACTGAAACACTTGCAGCTGCAATAAGCAATTTTGCTTTTTTAAACATTTCTATACCCCATATTTTCAATGTTAAATTTCGTTAAACATCTTACTTCTAGTACACCCTTGACGACATCGCCCCCGCTATTCCCGCTCATTCATCACTTCACAGAAACCGTCGTCAACGAGATTTCTTAATCTCTTCTTAATAAATTGAATAATATTTGAGACATATATTGTCAATATTGGAAAGATCATGTTTTTACAATATATAAAAGATCCAAACAAAACGGCAAAAAACTGCCAAAAACATGCCGCAATGCATTAACCAATATCGATATTAAATGGTTAACAATTTCTCAGTATTGAAACGAATGGCCCTGAGATTCGTATGCAATCCGTTCAACATGCATTACCTTTTTTGCGATTCAACCTCAGGAATAAAGGCCCCTGCCCATCTCTATTCTGTGAAAGTTGTGTCGAGAATACAATTAAAACACTTATCAGTTCGTATTCTTCTGATCGCCTCCGAAATGCCGGGTCTTTTCAGACTCCCTGCCAAATCACCTAAAATTCCAATCCGCTTCTAGAAAAACGGTCACTCTGTATCGGTTCCATGAAGGGGGATTGGTATGTACCGTGAGGCAAAAAATGACCCGGCACGAGGGGTGTGTGCCGGGATCATATCGGCTGATATCAGATTTCTCAAATATCAGAGGGGTACTAGGGTACTTGATACTATTTAATCGGTACAGAATACTCAACTAAAGTACTTGATACTAGGGTACTTGGTACTTGAAAATTCGGATATCGGGGGGGATATCCTATTAATCATTCTTTCGAACAATCAACTGAAAAGGAGTATCCTCAAATTGGAACAAAAGATCAAGAAGAAAGCAATTACGAAGATTAAAATGAAAACAATAATCAATTTAATATCATAGACATCTTTCTTAGTATTTTAATTAATACTTAGAGAAATATATTTATATTTATTGTAATATAATAATTACTCCTTTGAAGATTTTTGTAATTTTTTTATTACAATAAAATCGAATCAACTCTCTCTCTGATCACCTAACCTAGACTTCCATTTGAAGATAGCTAGAGAAACGATGCCCAAACAACACCGCTTCCCAATTGCACTCCTAAATTCACGACTTACTAGAAGCTCTGTTTTTATGGCGCCTCAGCCAGCCTAACGCTGCAAGAGCCGATCCAAACAGTAGAAGCGCAGGTGGCAAAGGAACCGCGGAGATACGAACGTTATCAAGGTATCCCCCCAATGTATCATCCGAACCTTCCGCCCAAAAGTTGATAGCCACATCGGAATCAACATCGAGAGAAAAAAGGTGAGAAATAACCTGCCAGCCATCGGCCTTCACACCGGTGATACCCGTTACATTCAACCCTGGCGCCAAACTATAGCCGATACCATTTGTTCCCTCATCTCCTGTACGACCTAAATAGGCAAACGAAAACTCATATGTGCCAGCCGTCAGCGCCACTGTCTGTGTGATAGATGAGTTTGTATTCTGCCCACCGTGACTATCCAGTTCGATTTTCTGATTGCCCTCATAAGCAGATGCTCCGCCAACAAAACCATTCTGAACTTCAATGCCAGGCCCATCAACGACATCCCATCCCTCAAAAGAGGGGTTGATGACAGTCCATTGTCCTGCTGACAATCCAGCGTCCGCTTCAAAACCGCTAAAGAAAGCGGCAGAAGCTGGGGCTGCTGTGAATGTCCAGGCGAGAAAGCCTGCGGCAGCAACCACTAATTTCGATCCTTTGGTCATTCCTAAAACCTTTATGTGAAAGTTGTTATACAGCCACCAAAGCCGAGACACATTAAACAAAGGCCAATGGCGACACTTGTAAGTCGAAAAAATACTTTCAACGGTTCAAAGAAAATTCATATGAGAGAATAAAGGGCAAAAAAAAGCGGCGGGAGAAACCCGCCGCTTCGCAATCTTAATGTCTCACTTCACTTATGAAGTAAGAGCGGAACCTTTTCTGCGGCGTCCCAGCCAGCCAAGACCAGCAAGAGCAGCACCGAACAGCATAACAGCTGGCGGAAGAGGAAC
>JBDWHS010000031.1:0-20262 GCA_039975135.1 Sneathiella sp.
ATTGATGCAGAGGATAACGCTGCCGATATTAATGCCGGAGGAGGATTTGACTATGTAATTGTGGGTTCTGATGCAGGGGTCAGTTTCGAGGCTAGTCAAGCAAATGCTGAGGTTGTTGTTGGTAATGTTGGGAATGATATATTAAGCAATAGTGGTTCAATTCGGGTTGGTTTATATGGCGGAGATGGTGATGATCAAATTACCAGTGGTGTTGCTGGAGATTATCTGAGTGGAGGGAGTGGAGCTGATACCATTGAAGGCGGGGATGGCATAGATGAGCTTTCCTATCGACTTAGTACGGGTGGCGTCGATGTTGATTTTGAGATTCAGTCAATTGCCCAAGATTCTTATGCTCATTTCGCTCTCAAGTTTGGAAATACATCGTCTTCAGTGTCTTTTAATTCAGAGAAGACGATTGCAACACACGATGGACCTGCATTGACTACAGTATACGCACAAGTTGAAGAAAATACTGACGACTGGAATGCATCGACATTGAGGATATCTAATGGGGATTCAACGGAATCTTTTGCTTTTATTTCCGAGCAGCTGATCGATCTTAACGCAGAGCTTTCTCCAATAGGATTGTCTAATGTGGTTACTGTTGATACTAGTTCTGGCGGATCTGGAGTTACAGTTTATGACTCTTCCGGTGACGCTATAGGAAGTTATAATTTCTTAGGTGATCTATCAGATGGAGCGGATTTAAGTTTCGCGTACAAGAAATCGAATGGGCAGCTTAGGTTTTATGTTGACGGCAAATTGCGTGGAGAAGCCCAGTGGACCTCCGGTCTTGAAGTGGTTGCAGGCCATCACGGTGCGAATGGCCAAACTGTTGAATTTACATATGATCAATCCTACTCGATTAGACAGGATTTAGGACTTTTCGGTAGCGAAGATAGTTTTGGTGATGTGATTACAAATGTTGAAAATGTTGCTGGTAGCGACCACAGCGATGATATTCGAACTGATGCAGCTGATAATCTACTGGAGGGCGAAGCTGGCAATGATATTTTAGAGGGAAGAGGAGGAGCGGATACCCTGGATGGCGGCAGTGGCTTCGACTGGGTTTCTTATAATAGTTCTAATGCAGCGGTGGAGATTGATCTTGATGCAGGTTTTGCTGTTGGTGGGGATGCGACTGGAGACGTTCTTTATAATGTAGAGGCTGTTGAGGGTAGTAGTTTTAGCGATACGCTAACTGGCGACTCTAATAATAATGTATTGGACGGGCGTGAGGGAGGCGATATCTTAAAAGGCGGGGCTGGTATTGATGCCGTATCCTATTTAGCTTCAGAGGCCGCTGTTGAGATTAATTTGAAAACCAACTTTCATGCTGGCGGTGATGCTGAAGGCGACGATATTTCAGAGATAGAGAATGCATATGGTTCCGAGTTTGCAGACTCTCTTACAGGGGATGATGGCGATAATTTTCTGAGAGGTCACACTGGTGATGATGTCCTGAGAGCTGGTGCAGGTGATGATAAATATTATTTTGCACTTGGAGATGGTCAAGATGAGATTTATGACTTTGACGAGCGTATTGAGACTGTAGAGACTCAAGTGGAGACGCAGGTTTGGGTGGATACGGGTGAAAGCTCTGGTCATTGGAGTACGGAGTACAGCACTTCATATTCTCAGCAAACGGTTGAATATGATGCGGGTACTGACATTTTGCAACTCGCACCTGGTATCACATCTGATGATCTGGTCTTTGAGCTGGCTGGTGCGAAGAGAAATATCGAAAGGTCAAATACTCTGAATCTGGTGTCGATCATCGTGGGTTTTTGTTCTTTGGCTATGATATTGTGACTGTCGGCTTCGAAGCAGGCATTGTTAGCCATTCCTATTTTGCGAACAATAATCGGATGCCTGATCGTTGGACGATCGGTGCTTGCTCAGAGGAACCCCATTGGTTGGAACGTTGGGCTCACGTGAAGGCCTGCTTGGCCGCCAATTGTTTTCCACAAGAACCGCCAAAAACACTCCGCTTTCCGATTATCGATAAACTCGACGAAATTCGCTACCTTCCTGCAGAACTTGTAAAGATGGCATGGACATGCCGGACACCCTCTTTTACAGATGGTGAATACACTGAATGCGGAAAATGCCAGACATGTGAATTGATGGAAAAGGTAAGGGCCGAAAATCGAACCAATGCTGATAACGGTGGTAAACATAATTAGTGTGGATGAAGTGTAATAGTGGGGATTAAATAGCAGCGTTTTCAATTGAATATGGTACTATATATTATACGATTTTGAGAATTGCATTGATTGCTGTGATTTTGTAAACTTGGTAGCTAATAATTGATCTGCACTTCTCAACATCTTTTTATGATGCATGATGATCGCCATCGCGAGTGGGTCCGATATTGAATCCACCGCTAAAAATTCACGCCAATTCCGATAAGCTTTCCCTGTGAGGGATTCCTTGTGGTTGATTCGCGCGAGGTACTTGTGCCACGAAACAAATTGTTTTGGGTATTTGGTAATGGGTTGCCGTTTGTATCGTCGTTTGGGAGTTAGTTGCTTAATCCATCCTGGCGCTCTGTAAGCCCCAAATTCTTTCTCAAGCGCTGCTTTAGAAAACGATCGATCCAATGCACTTGCTTTCATCGCCCGATCGGAACCTTTCTCCTTGATAACCAGACCATTTCCACGCTTACAGATTTCCAAGCCGAACTGGGCAAAACCGTTATGGAGGTCCTGCCACTCTTTGGCAACTTTACGCAGTTCCATAAGGGCAGGCTTCTGCTCCTTCACATAGCCTTCAAAGCTCTGCTCCCAGGTTATTGCTTCATAATCACGCGCTTTGGGTGAGAGGCTTTGTTCTTGGACTTTATCTTCCTTGCCAAGATCAACTTTTAAGCCATATTTCTTTTCCATAGCCCGACAGCACTTTTCGAGCTTCCTAAAATCCTGCTTAGGATGATGGATCTTGAGGTTTCCCGGATGGATCTTGTTATAAGCAATATGCATGTGGAAGTTATCGGTATTCTGATGTGTGGCGATGATCCTCTGATGCTCTTCAAACCCCAGGGCTTTGGCAAGTTCTGCCTCAATATCTCGCAAGGCTTCAGGGGAGGGCTTCTCATCCCTGAAGGAGACAATCAGATGATAGCTTTTATCAGCTTTTGAGCGGGTGTTGAGAGACTGCACATGTTCAATGTCCAGGATCGCGAGATCCAGATCTTGAATGTTTTCATTTGCGCCGCACTTGCGGATCCACAAGGCATCCAGCTTTTCGCCAGGATCATTGGCCGCTGCAATATAGTTGGCAAGTTTTGCGTAACTGCTGAGAGATTTCCGGGCTACTCGTTTAGCAATCATTTTTTGATGAGATCCTTGATTGCTCTTTTCAAAGCTTCATTGTTGGCTTGGATTTCCTGCATGACTGTAAGAGCATCTTTGCCATGACGTTTCTGAAGCATGTTAAAATCGTCATCATCAAGAGCGAGTTTGAACAGATTGCCAAGCCTGGCTAGATCAGCGGCTGTATTCAGCAGCTCCTTGATCTTAAGTTGATTTTGAACATTGGGAAGAGGTTGGCCTGTAAGCAATCGCCGTGCATACGCCGAGACGGTCATATTGCAATTGTCGGCTCTTTGCTGAATGGCTTCTTTCTCCAGAGGAGAAACATGCGCTTTGACCGGTAGAAGAATAGGAGATGGCATAGTCTATTCCTCTGCAATCTCTTTAACGAGGGACTGGATAGCTGCTTTTAAGCGAGGATCCTCGATCTTGTTAAAATTTCTGACGAGTTCGACAGTCGCTCGGTTGGCTCCGCCGTGAGGAAGAGGAGACAGAGTTATGTCTGTTGCATAATCTTCAAAGAACCAGGCGACAGGGCAATGCAGGGCTTGAGCGATCTCAAAGAGTCGCCCGGCAGAGACTCTATTCATACCGGTCTCATATTTCTGGAACTGCTGATAGGAGATCTCTAAGGTTGCCGCAATCTGTGCCTGTTTTAAGCCCAGCTGAACGCGCCGCTCCCGAATACGCTGTCCTACATGAGTTCCCACTTTTTCTGCATTGGTTAGCATGTGTTTCTTCTTTCTTTGCTTTTGCCTAAATGTTTAAAGGAGGAGGATTTCATAAATCGCCGAACTGATACCAAATATCTGCCCACCAATGGACAGGAAGGCGGGGAATGGTTTCCTGCTCTTCAGCATGCTTGATACATTTGAGAAGGGTCTTTACATCGAGCGCCTGAAGCGCCTCATCGGTCCGCATGTTAAAAAGCATGGTCGAACATTGGCCGGGTTGCGCCGGACGATGAACACTCTCCAACTCGGCCAGTTTTAGATAATCAACATCACTCACTGATCTTCTCCTTTGCGGGTAATTGACGGTGGGCGGGGAGCACCTGGTCTTTCCAGTCTTTGGGCAAATCCGGAAAATCCTCCTCCAACTCAGCGATCTGAAGAAGTTGTAAAATCTCTGCGAGAGTGAGATACATCATCTCCCCGGAACTTCTGATGCCGTAGAGGACTGAAGGAGTGTCTATTGGAACAAATACGGTAGACATTTTAGCGCCTTTGATGGTTGGATTAGGGGAGGGCGGCTGGCTGCAACCAGCCGCCCGCTTGGGCTTCTAGAGAGACATCTCAAGGGAATGGTCTTTGGCCTTTTCAGATCTGAGAGCTTTGTTGGGATCTCTGCGGAGGAGCGCTGAGATCACTTTTGGTCCTCGTTCAAGGGAAACATCGTTCCAATCCGTAAGACCCTTCTCTTTCTCCTTGTCGTTAAAGACGGGAGTCATGACCGTACCGCCAACGTCTCGGGCCGCTTCCTTGGCCTTCTCCAACCCGACATTTTTAAACGGCTGCTTTTCAAGAAGGGGATAATCATTGTCCGCCATAAAGACGATCTTGGCTTCAGGATGAGCGATCCGAATATTCTGGGCGACAGATTTGAGGTTGCCACTGTCAAAAGCCACAATAACCGGCTGCTTTGTCGCAGCATGAACGGTTGCGCCTGTGGAATATCCTTCGGCAATTAAAATCGTGTCTGCTTTCGTGCGGAGTTTGTTGGCTGGATCTATCACATGAAACAAACCTTCTTTGTGGCCACCTTCCATAAAGCGTTTGCCAGATTTACCAATTGTCTGAAGAGAATGAATGCGGCCATCCGTATCGCGCAGCGGTATGATCACTTCCCCTTTGTCGTTGACTTTAATGCCATAGCCGCGCACTTGTTTCTTTTTGAGATAAGCAGAGTTCTGGTCATTGGCCCAGGCTGGTGTATTCATCCAGATCCCGTAACTGCGTTTGGCAGCGGTTCGTCGGATCTCTTGGATCTCTAGATCTCTCTCCAGTTTTTTCGTGGCGGCTTTTGCAAGCAGAGCCGCTTTCTCTTCAGGACTAAGCTGAGTGCCGCTCGCTACCCATTGGTGGGTTTCTCCGGTTTTAAAATTGTGGATCTGCCCGTTTGGATGTCCATCCATAAAAACCCGGTAAGAGACATTCTGCTTCTTCGTTTCTCCTTCAAGGGAGGCCCGATGCCATTTACCGTCCAGGATCACAGATCCTTTTAGGGTCGCTCCGTGTGTTTTAAGGAAATCGGTGAATTCTGTGGCTGGATCTGTTGCCCCTTTAACAGGTGCCGGTTCTTTTGAGATCCATTTCTCTACAGAGGCGATCTCGACATTTGCCCGTGCATACCAAGCTTTGGCTTTTCGGTCCCATTTGGCACCAAGGGCCTTGGCCTCGTCTTTTTCGTCAAAAGGAACAGCGAGATAAATACGTTTCTTTGATTCTGTCATTTGTTCCTCCTGATGGGGTCCCGCTGTAAGGTGAGCGTTTAGATCGGCTTTTGAGTTGATGAAGGCTTGTTGCGTTTGTTGCTCTAGGGCTTTGCGCTGTTCAGGCTCCATTACCCAGGTCCGGATTTTCTCGGAGACGGCCGCCGCCTGAAACAGAAAGTTGCGGTCTTCCTTTATCGCTGAAAGCCAGCTCTCCACATAAGAGGCATGTCGATCCGGATAATGACCAAGCCCCAGCTCCTGGCTCACCCTATAGCTTGCCATTTCGACCATCAGCTCTTCCTTGGCATATAGCTCAGAGCCGAAGGGTCCTTTCTCGCGGATCATGCGATGTTCCGCACCGGTTGCATGACCGACTTCATGGAGGGCCGTTGCATAATATTCATAAGCCTCTTTGAAAGCGGCTTTGGCAGGTATGTGAATGCGGTCTGTACCGCGTTGGTAATAAGCCTGATCAGACTGATCATTGAGGATCAGGACACCGCTACCAGCCAGGACTTCTTCTGCTTTTCGATTGAGATCCCAATCCGGCTCCGGTGCTTTGTAAGGCGCTAGTCCGTCAATCTGTTCCGCATTAAACACAGCGGCATGAAACACGCGGGGCCGGTCGAGCCGGACGCGGCGTGTCTTTTTAAGGCCGTTCTCATCCAAAGCTGGTTTGCCATCCTCATTGAGAATTGGCTTTTCTTCGTGCCATTGCCAATATTCGATGCGGGTGGCTTTCGATCCTTTTTGCACCGATGCGCCAAGCGTTTTGGCCTGATTGAATGTCATCCAGCGAGGATCACTATGTCCGGCCAGTTCCAGCCAAAAGGAATTGATACCCTTGTAAGGCTTGCCGGTTGTTGGATTGAAGGGGCGAGACTGGATCACACCTGCTTTCCATGGCTTTTGCCAGGGTGCGGTGCCCGCTTCTAGATGTTTGATCATCTCTTCGGCGACGGCTTCTCTGAAAGGAATTTGCTTATTCATCAACTTCCTCCTCCTCATCCAGCAGACAGTCGGTTTCCGGATCAATGACAAGGGTGCTCAGCATTGCTTCTTCTTGAGAAAGGGCGTCTTCCTGAACCAGCCCCATAAAGTCAGCGACATCGGGATCGACAGAAGTCGAGTTCTCTGTCGCCTCTTTTTTATCCATTTGGGTGCGGGTTTCGGTCTCTTTGAGATCATTCTCTTCGAGACCATTAGTCACTGGAGGGATATTCATAGGGAAACTCCTGTACGGGTTGTGTTGGTTGGGATTGAGTGTTGCTCTGGCCAGACTGGTGTCCGTCTTGATCCAGAGCTTTTGTTAAAGGCGCAGAAGCGTTGCCGTTCTCCGGACCGGGCAACGAAGTTGCCGGTACTAGCCGGGCTCTTTTGAGCAATTCCCTGTCCTGGAAATACAGATATTGCTGGCCGTAAATGGTCGGATGACCGGCCACAAAAATCAGCATGTCACCAGGCTTGACCGACGTTCCAAAGAGGCCAGTTACGGTCTGAAGGCCGGGCAACTCCATACATTCATCTGGCGTGAGAAGGGGCCTTGCCACCTCATTGATACTGGTAGAGGTGTTACTGCCTATTTTGGAGCTGGAGAAAGAAGAGCTTTTCTTCTTTTGAACGAGCGTCGTCTTGCCCGCCATGTCAGAGAGAAGCTTGGCGGTTTCGATCTTGTTGGGCGCATAGGCAATGCGGATATGACAGTTGGAGGTGATGGCCTCTTCGCGACTATAGGCTTTTTGAAGCTGGGTGAGATCCTGGACGATGATAAAGGCTTTGAGGCCATAACCCGCCATAAAGGCGAGGGCACGCTCAAAGATCTCCAGCTTACCAATAGAGGTAAACTCATCAAGCATCAACAGCAGCCGATGTTTGTAATGCTTGACAGCTTTACCGTTTTCGAATGCCATCTCAGATGTGAGACGGGTGAGGAACTGATTGAGCAAGATCCGGACAAGCGGTTTCAGACGATCAATGTCAGAAGGCGGGATCACGATATAGAGAGAGGTTGGCTCCTCCGCATTCATCAGATCCCGTATCCTAAAATCACACTTTGAGATATTCCGGGCGACAATGGGATCCGAATAGAGCGCAAGTTGAACCTTGGCAGAGGAGTGAACGCCTGAGCGTTCATTGCTGGCCTTCTTCTTCATCGCTCCGGCCGCGCGGAAGATCTCGTCATCCACAATGGCTCTTTTATGATTAAAGGCGGCCATCTCGTCACAGAGCCGGTCAAAACCCTCGTCGCCATCTTCATCGGTCAGCTCACCGTCATGACCGATGGACATAAAGCGATGCACATCCGCCAAAGTGGCCGTGCGCCCTTCATTGAAGTTCACATAATAAAGAACATGCAAAATACTTGCGGCCAGCCATTCCCAGCCTGACTGCGTCCAGTAATCTTTGAGACCCTTGCCATCCGGATCGATCACCATCGAGGCAATATTCTGACAATCAGCAATCTCGTAATCCGTCCCGGTACGCACTTCCTCAAGCGGATTATAGCGGGCGGAGCCTTCGAGCGAGGCCGGATCAAAGCGTAACACCCGTTGACCAATGGATTGTCGCCATCCTGCGGTGAGGGCATAATTCTCGCCCTTGATATCGAGAATGAGAGCAGACTCCTCCCAAGACAAAAGAGTAGGGATCACCAAGCTAACACCTTTACCCGACCGGGTAGGGGCAAAAGAAAGAATATGCTCCGGCCCATCATGACGAAGGATACGTGTGCTGTTTGCCTTTTTTAGGCCGCCGACGACAGCTCCTTTTTTACCAAGCAAGCCAGTCTTTTTAATATCCTTCCGTTCCGCCCAACGGGCCGAACCATGTAGAGTTTTTGAATCATGCTTGCCATGCCTTGTCTCGGCACCCGCCCGATTGTTCAAGTAGACCAAAAAAAACAGTATGGCGACGCTGACGGAGCCGCAGGCTATCATCGGAACCAGCATTTCGTGGGGTAAGCTTCCGGTGACACGAACAGTTTCAATGAGCCACAGCCACCAGTCTTTTTGCAGAGGATTAAAGCCGTTGGCTTTATTCCAAAGAAACAGGATGGACACGTGTAGGCCAATCATGCAGATCAACATCAAAAAGCGGATCATAAAGACACCTCCAATTGCGTTGGATTTTCTTCATGTGAAACAGCAGAGGATGTTGCTTGCGGATTAAAAACAGTCGAAGACTGCGGTACAGTCTGAGATTGTCCGTCTTTGAGGATGTACCGGTTGTTGCGGGGTTCCCAAATATCGGTGATTTGCCGTTTTCCGGTATAATCGCGTTTGATCTGTATAATACTGTCGACAAGATCTTCGAGGAATTCGGGAATGCGGGGCAGGGGCTGACCGCTCCAGGCCGTGTTCTGATCGAACTTCCTGTTCACGACCTGTTCCGGGCTTTCCGCATGAATGGTACAGAGAAACCCGGTGACACCAGAGTTAAGAGCGCCGAGAGCTGCGAAGGCGTTCTGTGTAGAGATCTCCCCGAATATAATATTGTCCGGTGTGGAGCGCATGAGATGATCATAAATCTGACGCCAGCTCATCAGGCTTGATCCGGTGCCGCCCTCGCGCGCAGCCAGGAGCGAGACACCGTTCCAGAAATGATCAACAAACAACTCTGGCGTATCCTCCACTGTGATGACACGCCGATTGGCAGGCAAGAGTTTGAGGAACTTGTTCACAAAGGTGGTTTTGCCCGTATTGGTCGCCCCGGAAATAATAATATTTTTTTCAAGAGCGGCGGCTTCCGTAATGTAGCCCAGCAAAGTCTCGTCAATGCCAAAGGCCTCCCAGGAAACCTCGAAGACGTGTTTGCAGCGAATGGCGAGGGAGACGCCGGTTTGCACCGACGCCCCCATCATGCATTCAAAACGATGGCCTTCCGGCAACACCGTTGAAAGTTGCGGATACTGATCGGGATCGAATGTCAGTCCCGCTTTGTTGGCGAGGGACTGACAAATCCGCTCAATCACATGAAGGGTGAGCGACGGATCGCTCACCTCCTCTAATCCACTGCCTCGGCGATCCAGAACAACAGTGCCCGGCTGTTTCATGCGCAGCTCGATAATGTCCGGATCGCCGTAGTAGCGAGAGAGCGGCTCCAGAATCTTGGTCAGGATAGCGCTCATTACCAGCCCTCTTCTGCGTTCCAGGTCGAGCTACCGCCTATAGTGTTGCAGGATGCGAGAGGAGGGTTGAGAGGGCCTCTGGTATAGGTACTCTTCTCACGGCAGACGATCTGATAGGTACGAGAGGATGTCTCAGTGAGAGCTTGTCCATCTTCCCGGGTCCGAATGCGCTCCCCTTCAAAGATGCCTTCCCGTTTCCACTCATACACCTTTTTGTCGCACGGATAATAACTCGTGCCGCCGCCCTGATCAGTTTGAGAACAAGTTGTCCTGGTCAAATAAGTACTGGCAAGATATGGATCAAACTCTTCGAGTTTGTTCCAGGTGATTGTGGTGACCTCTGGATCACATACGTCCAATGGGCCAATGGGTGTGCCCTCTCCAATAACCTCAGAATAATCAGTGCCATCCGGACGCTTATACTCTTCAACCTCTGCCGTATTGCGGATCACATCACAGCCCGCGTAGCTGTTGCTGATAATATCCTCGTGGGTGGATTGATAGATATAAGGAGAAAGAGAGGCTCCTGGCAGCACTTGTGAAGATGCTACTTCATAAGGCACCTCATCAATGTTGAGAGTTACCGTTGAGAGCGGGTAGCTTGATTTGGTGTCATCATGGTTCTGCCAGCCGGTCGTGGAGACGTTATGAGAATAAGTCGTCTCTGAACGGAGACACTCTGTGACGTAAATGCGGCTCGGGTTGTCGTAGTAGAAGCGTTCCTTCGCATAGGAGATCCCGCCCGCCAGATCATGATCCCAGATTGAAGGATCTGAACAGCCGTCTGTAGTGGCCGTGATGTTAAACGCACCGGCTTCATCGGGGGTACACTCAGAAATAAATTCGGCCTGTCCCTCTCGCTCAATCTGCAACCGATACATGGGGACCGCTTCGCGGCTTTCCATATTCACAGAGACGCTGCATAAATCTGTTCCTCCAGCTGTCTTGTAAACTTTGTTGTGTGTGAACGTCACTTCTGTATTCGTGCAGAGCGTGGCCTGATAGATCACGCCTTCATACTCATAGGTCCAGGTGCCCATTTCTTCGGAATACCCGCCCGCAAAGTTATGCTTGAGGGCGCAAGTGTCTGTATTCTGAGTGAGGGGGAGAGGCGGAATAGAGAGGGAGGCCTCGCAATCCCGGACCTTGGTTTCAAGGCCGTTGACATTGTTATAGATAAGCGCTGTCTGGATGACGGCTTGTTTATTCTCAAAATCGAGGCTGACAGAGCAGCTTTGCTTTTCTGTGATCGGGAAGATTTTTTCCGGATCGGCTTCACAATCCGAAACATCCTGGCGGGCTTGCCCCTGATCCACATAATACCAGGTATATTGCGCATTTGCCGTCATACCTTGCAAATCAACCGTGTCAGAGCAGACTTCATAAGACCTCTGGAGCGGATAGCGAACTTCGCTATCGCTGCATTCATCTTCACTGGTTTGAATGCCATCCTCATAATAAACAGTCTTTGACTGCTGCACGGCAACGAGCTGCGGATAATCCACGCGGACCGAACAACCGCTTGTGGTCGTCTCAACTGTTACAGTGGGATTTGGCGCTATCTCAAGACGCTCAGGTGTCTCGTAACTCTTGGCCTGATCGTTTCCTCCCGTATTTTGAGCGGTATCCGCAGGGCCTTCGGCTTGCGAGGTTGGTTTGTCTTCCTCCTCTTCTTCTTCAGGCTCCTTGTTCAAGAGGCGCAGAGCTTCAATAAGCGCCGCCCGATCTCCCTCCACATCAATTTTGCGATCGGGGGCAAGGGTTGCTTCTTCCAGATCAAATTGTGAGTTGAACGAGTTGGGATCGAGTGTGGCTGACCGGCCTTCTTTCTCCAACCCCGTGATGATAACCTGCCCGACCTTTCTCCCCTCTACTTCCACATATTGGGAGTAGCCTTTAATCTTGACGCCATCCGCCGAGACATCGGCGGGTAGATCCTTGATGGTCTTGAAGGACAAAACAATCGGGGTTGCCTGTTGATTAACCAGCTCAATCAAAGCAACAGAAGAGGCAGAGAAGACCGAGGTCTCTTGGGCAGCTTTTTGCAAGCTTTTTTCTGCCTGATTTGCAGGATCAGGAGATGTGTTAGCGTAGGAGGCAGGGGCTAGTAAAAGCCCCGCTCCGACGGTGAGAGAGGCTAGGATCAGTGATCCTTTCCTCATTTTGGAGTCAGTTCGAGTCTGCATTGAGTTTCCTTTCATCAACGTGGAGGGATTATTGAGGGTTAGTTGAAGTCGCAGAGGTAGTTGCCTTCAGATTGGAAACAGGCGAAGTCTGTGAAGCCTGCGGCTTGATGTACCAATCGAAGCGGGGGCGGATTTGCACGCGAGTGCCTTGCATAATCCGGATAACGGGGGCGAGATTGACGGTTTGTTCCAGGACGGAGGCGGAGATCTCTCCAAAGCGTTCGCTCAGTTGCGCAGCACTTTCTTGAGCGGCAGAAGCGTTGGTGCCACTGTCGCTGCCTGCTGTGTTGCTGGCAATGGAAGCCACGCCCTGGACGGTTGCAGAGATTGTGGAGAGAAGAACGGCTGAGCCATACTTCTCCCACCAGCGGTTATCCACTTCGCCGGTGATGCCAGCATGGCCTTGTTGATTGCCGACCGTGGCCTGCAGGTCAAAGATCTCGGCGCGCGTTTCTCCCATGAGGATGCGTTTGCATTCGAGAGCAAGCCGGGTGGAACCTTGCTTTTTGGGAGAGCCGTAATCGCAGATCATTCTCGATCCTTTGGGGATGAGGATGTTGCGGCCATGATAGCCAAATACATCTTCGCTCGTCTGAATAATGGCGGTGCCACCATCCTCACTATCAAGCTGCGAGTTAATGCCGGTCTCCAAAATCCCGGTGATGTATCGGTCTGCTGTTACGATCCACTCGTTGTTGACTGGATCGGACGCTTCGCGCCTCTCTTCCTGGTATTCTTCCGGAGAAAGAGGGGCATCCAGCAGTCCCGGCACTCTAGGAGAGATCGGGGCTGAGACTGCCGGAAGAGAGACGGATGTGGGCGAGGGAAGCGCCGCCCCCGATCCCTCTGGGAGATTTAAAACGGCTTTCTGTTCGAGTGGTACATATCCTTGAAGGCGATTGCCAAGTGTTGCTTGCAAAGCAAGAGCGACTTGATCCGGAGCTGGCGGGTCCCGGTAAACCACAATCGGCTTCGGCTTCGGCGGAGGTGGCGGGGCTTGTACCAGCACTGTTTTCTCGATCACCACCGGCGGAAAAGCTGGCGGTGCAACTTTGACTGGCTCCGGCTTGGGAGCGGGGGGAGGCGGTGCTGCCTTAAACTCCCAGGCGGAGCCGTCTTCGCTGGGAAGCGGCATGCCGTCCCCGTTCGGATCTTCACAAGCTCCGCCCAAGGTAAAGCCGAGCGCCAGAACCAGCTCGCAGAGCGTGTTCATTAAGCCTCTCCCTCATACTGAATGCAGAGAAACTTCTTGCCAGATTTAAGCGTGATGAGTTTTTTTGTGCTTTCAATAATGAAGGTCGTGCCTTGCACGCGCGTATTGACCAGCTCGTCAATCTCATCCACCACAACATAAGCGGTCGGCAGATCCACATCTGCCCATCTATCGCCAAACTTGATGTAGGTAAAATGATCATCCCGAAACACCATTTCAGGGCGCAGCTCATCATCTCCCCAAAGCTCATACTCATCCCACCCCCGCAACTTATCCGCATCAAAAGCAGCACCTCGGGCGCTTCGGACACTTCGTGTCGTTTCTGAATTGAGTTTTCCTTGATGGCTTTGTGTGGTGCCGGCGTTCTTTTTTAAGCCGGCTAACGCGGCCTCCTTTTTTGTGCCGGCGATGTTGCCGGCATCCTTCTCTTGAGCGGAGGTTTTTGCATCCGGTGCAGTAGGCGCTTCCACTGGAACCGCTGCTTTGATCACCTCTACTTTGGGAAGGCGATTGCCTGTAATGCGGACCACCAGATCCGGTACATTGATGGAATTAAAATTCTCCGATCGGAGATAGAAAGGGAAGACCTCTCCCTCGTTGGTGTAGATGGTGAGATTGCTGTCAATCCCGCCGCCTGCCGCTTGCACTGCCAAAATATTGTCGGCTCGTTGCTGCACGGTGAACTGTGCTGGATCGCCAATATCAAAGGAATGAATTTTGATGCCTTTTGGCAGGATCACGGTCGTGACCATAAATTCGCGTACGCGAACTTTATAAATACAGTCTGTGCATTCCTTATATTGAAAAAAGCCTTCCGTTGCTTCTGTCTCATCCCAAACCGGCTGGATCTGTCCGCCAGCGGCCGAGCGGTTCAAAGAGCTAAAATTGCCATCTATCTGTTGTTTGGCCTGTTTGATGACCTTCTTCGAGACAGGCATTTGCGGCGCTTGAGCTTGCACCTGGTTCGGGGTTTGCGGAGCATTTCTGCCCTGATTGCCCATCACTGTTTGTGCATGCGCAAAACTGTTAACCGCTATAGTGGTGCTTATGGCCAAAATAAAGCTGAGGGTTCTCATAAGGCTGGCCTTTCTTTGAGTGCCATATCCATCACGCGAATGCCGTGAGGATTGTTGAATTTATCTTTGGTTTTGACGCTGTTCGGTTGAGTAGTGACTTTCAACACCGCGCGGAGTTTGCGGGTTTCAATCACTTTGCCGTCTCTTTTGTCGGTCTGAATAAAATCCACCGAGTAATTGCGGACGCCTCTGAAGTTACTCAACAGCGCCGCCGTCTCGATGGTGATCGAGCGGTTGAGGCCCTTTTCGATGGCCTCATCAACAGCAGCGGCCCGTTGCCGGTAGAACTTGCCGTTAAACTCCCGGGTCGCAAATGTATCCAGGGTCGCGATGATGTCGGGCTTGGCATGGACCGTGTCGATTTTAAGAACATTTGCTGTGAAGTTCCGAACCGCCATTTCCATAAAGAGATCAAAACCGGGTACATCTTGGGCAATGGGTTCCACCCGGTAAATTCGGTTGTCCGCCGGATCTGCTCGCAAGAGCGCAATCTGGATTTCCTTCAAGGGAAACAGGCTAGAGATCGCATTGACCAGAATGCCGTTAAAAACCAATGAGGCCAGCAGACTGCCTGCGAGGAGGCGTGTGGTCCAGGCCAGCCGTTTATGAGCCACTTGAAAGTCAAACGGATCTGCGGCCCGAATGGCAGAGTGATCGGCGCGATCAAGGAGGGTTTGGCTCTTCTCCTCGCGTTTTGCAAAGAGCTTTATCCGAGCCATTTGTAGGATGCTCCTTTGTAATCGAGCTTCATGCAGGCGCAGGGGCTTTTGCGCATCTCGTCAACGCCCTCTGGATCTCCGGGGAGTTCGACCTTGGCGGAGCAGGCGGTGAGCAAGAGAGCGAAGCCCATCAAGATAATAAATTGCTTCATACGAACCACCCCACGACAGCTTCATAGCCTTTGTAGAAAGCCATTGCGATGGTGAGGATTATGCTCAGTCGGATAATCAGGCCCCACATGGATTGAACGGCGAGAAAGGTGAGTATAAATTGCATGTTAAATCTCCTGTTGTGCTGGCTTACGCAGTGCCGCGATAGCCAGATTTGTATTTGTCGATTAGTCCCGCCGCCCGGTTGGCGATGGCTTCTTGAATGCCTGCTTTACCGCCGCCAATGGCCGCCGCGCCGTAACCGGCCACATTCATCATTCCGGCCGGGGATTTCATGGCGGTCTTTGCGGCAAGAGCCGCAGATCCCGCCATACCTGCAGACAGGATACCAACGGAGGTATTGGACAAGGCGGAGCCGGTGATTGAGTTGGCAATACCAACCGCTTCCGTCATGAAAGCAGTGCCCATCCAGCCAAGGGCAACGGCGAGTAAATAATCGGCATTATTCCAGCCGATCTTGGCTTCCACATCCGCATCGGGAGCGGTGATCTCCAAAGAGGAGACCGCAAACATTACGACACCCAGGGCAAGGGAGGCGGCAAAGAGAACAATGATCGCCGCCATCAGAGTCTTCAAACCGGCGAAAGCCATTTGTCGGCTCCAGCCAAAACCAAAGCAGAGAATAAGAAAAGGGAAGAAGGCCGAGATCACCATCACCCGAAACACCGCAATGACTGTCTGCGATAAGTAGACGATCATCATCATGAAGTAGGGGAGGATCAGAACAAGAGCATAAATGCCAGCCAACATATTGGTAAAGGACCAGCTTGTGGCGATCTCCCAGCCCACATTGATAACAGTGCGCATGCCCGCTTCTGAGACGGCGACAAGCTGGCCCAATCCCGTGGATTGTTGAGCAGCCGGTGTATCCTGAATTGCACTCTCAAGAACGGCATAAGAGGCTCCACCAAGCAGATCCAGAGTGGTGTTAAAAACCATCAAAATCAACCCTTCCGACTGGACCGAAAGGAGGATCTGTGCGATACAGATAAAGAATGTTTCTCGAATTAAATCAGGGAGTTGTGCTGTGCCAAGAAGAAATTTGTATCCTTGGATGACAACCCATAACGTACAAACCGACGCGAACAATACGGACATGGGCGGCAGCATGGTTGCCGAGATGGTTTCTACATATCCGCCCGCTAAATCCTGGTATGTCACGACCATGTCACAGGTCAGGCAATCGAGCTGTTGGGCGTTGTTATTGGTAGGCGTACTGCTGGCCATATCAGTGGGCTCCTTTGATGCAGAGGCCAAAGGACCAGGACCGCGCTCTGTTCACAAGACAACCAAGATTGTCTTTCAGTGGCGTAACTTCTTTGACGCAGACTATGCCAAGTCCGTTATGCATTCTGCAAAGAGCTTTAAGGATCTGGATAACGGGTTTGATGCCGCGTTTTTGAAGTGGGAAGAACAATCTAAGGGCAGAACTGTTAAACAGTCTCTTGCTGCCTTGGAAAAACATCCTCGCGCGACCGAAATCAAACAGGCTCACGATAATCAACATCTCTGGGAATGGTGGGTTTACAATTTGTCGGGCATTACCCGACCTTCTCAAGCAACAACCGTTCCCTGGAATGGATGGAACAAATGGGGCAAACAGCAATGTGGCTGGATCAAAAAACGCGCTAGAGGTCTTTGGGAAGGCTGTATTGTTCCCGACTGGCGTTCCCCGGAAATGGTCGCTGAGGATGAAGCCTATCTTGCCAAAAAGGCGGCGCTGAAGAAGAACTGACATTACTGCTCGTCCTCTTCTGTGTTAGCAAGCTCATTGGTGACATCCACACCGGCCGCCAGAGCGAAGGCAGATTGAACTCTTAGCTGTTGGGCGAGGAGCTGGTTGGTTTGTCCTTGCGCCCGAATAAGGGCGGCTTGGGATTGTGCCAGCACAGCCAGGCGCGCATTTACATTGTCAGCCGCATTGGCTGCCGCTTCTATTTCTGCGGCGGTTTTGTTGAGAGAAAGAGCGCCTTCAAGGGCTGTGTCCGCATGGGCGAGACCGTCCGCTGCGGCTTCGACGAGAACATTTTCCCGGCGGACGCGGATTTCTTCAATGCGCTCCAGTCTCTCCGTGCCTTTGAGCTTGGCCTTCTCTTCTGCCGTAATCCACAGCGTGTTTTTATAATGGTCACTGACGGAGCAGAGATCTCCAAGGCTCACGTCTTCCATATCAACGGAAGGCATCAAGCTTTCAAAATCGGGCGTCATACATTGAGCAAAGCTCCGGATCTCACCGGCAATTTTGCCAAGGTTTGGGACCGGTATGCTGATCTTTCCCAGCTCGCCAATCGCATCCACTTGCTTCTGAAGGAATTCATTCGCCTTTTTAAGCTCATCCAATTGCTTTTTAAGTTCATTGATCTGCTTGATCGCTTCGGCAAGATTGGAGGAGTCAATCACCGATAAAGCGGCAGTGGCGGGAGTTGGGCTGAACGCAGTCATCATGGCTGGGGCTGAGAGAATGGCAGCGGTTAGACAAGCTATTTTCCACGTTTTGGTATTGGGTGTCATCAATTGGGTGTCCTTCCGCAAAGCGTCTCGTTGATCTGGCATAAAACGGTCGAAGACCGTGGCTGAGCCACTAGAGGTGATGGTGCCATTGGGAACCCCATGTCTGTTGTAAGTCGTCGAGATCCCGGTTGGCGTCTGCCCCGGCGCGATAGAAGCGTAAGGCGTCTCCGAGGTAAGAGAGATCCACATTGAGAATGGTGCTTTCGTCATAGCCGGTGGTGGCGTCTCGCTTGACGATGAGAACTTGACGGCCTGCCCCTGAATGGCCGCTACCGGTGATAAAACTAATCTGCTCTTCGTTCAGATTGAACGGCTCAAGGTCTTCTTTTTTAACGAGGGAATTGGGCAGAAAGATCAAAGTCTGGGTATTGTTGATAATGCCCTGATGATCGGGGAATTTGATCAGAGCGGCCGGGTCCTGGAAGGCAAGGCCCACCACACCGTTGAGTTTTCGATACTCCCGGTACATTTGCAGGACAATATCGCGGAAGCCTTTATTCTGAAGCAGGTTCGCCGCTTCATCGACAAAGATAGAGAAACTTCCCTTATTAACTTTGGCTGCTTCTGCAATGGCCGTTGAGATATGGGCGACAACAGGAGCCCCAAGAATTGGGTCTTCAAGCGCCTCGTTCATATTGATCCCGACCAGGTGGGACTCTTTTAAGTAAGAGCTCAAGCTGTTATGCGAAGCATTGAAGACATGGGAGTACAGCCCCTCCTTGCCTTTGCTATCCATGACCCATTTGGTAAAGGCCTTGTAGATCTCTGAGTTTTTTGGAAAGGCACAATCAAAGATATCGCTGAAAGTTCTATTGGGTGATTCAGCTACATGGGCCAGATCAATGGCATGAGCAATGGCATCATCCATGTCTTCTTTATATTGATTGCCGAGCATGGCCCGCATGATCATGGTGATTTGCTGGCGAGAGGTTTTGTTATCCCTCGCTGTATCGAGAGGATTAAGGGAGAGCTTCTCAAAGGACTGATATACCCCACCCATGGCCTCAATCATAAAGCGGGCACCTTCCTTACTATCAAACAGGTAGTTCCGGTGGCCTGCAAACTTGGCGGTGCCGCCCAGCAGATGGCAAATCAGTGTGGATTTACCGCCGCCGGTCGGGGCGAAGACAATGTAATTGCCGGGGGACTGCGGCTGTTCTGACGCATGAAACTGAAACGAATAGGACTGTCCGGATGGCGTTTTAAACAGCCGCACTGGCTGACCCCCAAAGGGGCTGGATTTCATGCCTTTGGGAGAATATTGCAACGGCCAAAGAGCGGCGATGTTGCGGTCCAGCAAGCGAAGAGGGCGCACCAGCTTGCTCCGCCCGGGCATGCGGTTAAACCAGCAGACGGGAGCGGCGGAGGTCTCCACAGAGAAGACAACACGGCGGCGGGAGAGGACTTCAGAGATATCTTGCACCAGAGCTGAAAGCTCTTCTTCTGTGTCAGCCCTTGCAATAATCTGAAACTGTGTTTCAAAAAGCGTGGCTGCA
Organism: Sneathiella sp.; assembly: GCA_039975135.1. GTDB lineage: Bacteria > Pseudomonadota > Alphaproteobacteria > Sneathiellales > Sneathiellaceae > Sneathiella. The sequence continues at coordinate 19,247 of JBDWHS010000031.1, forward strand.
TTACTGCTCAAGAGTTCCGCAACAGCATTATTCTCGGAGGCATGTTGGACATTGCCAATGATGCCGGTGGAAAGCTCATTGGATTTGCGCAAAAGCCCTGCGATGGTGCGCTCATTCTGAAGTGGGCGCGCAATCTGACATACTTCAATATCGCCATTGAGGGCGATAATCTCGGTGAGGATCATGCCTTGCAGGAGTTCGGGCCAGGAAGACACGGCGAGCGCTTTACTGAGTTTTTTTGTGGGCGCTTGCGTCTCAATCGTGCCGTCAGCTTTAAACTGCAAATCGGAAGCCGGGACATTGCCGGAGATCGCCTTTGAAATCGCTGGCAAATCAAAGCGCAATTCTCCGGTCGTCAAATAGCTGATCAACCCCGTAAGAGAACAGGCCTCGCTTGCTTTATCCGGGCTGCTAACAGGGGCAATGTCATAATCGGCTAGAATAGTCTGAGCTTTACTGGAAGCTTTCTCCAACGAAATGGGATCTTTGGCTTCGAGGATCAGATACCAGTAGACATCATAACCGCTTTTGTAGGTGGCTTGTTCAGCCTCGCCGATTTCTTTGAGAGCGGGGGAGGGCCAGTTGGCTTCGAAACTTACATCTTCCTGTCGTTTGATGCCAAAGAGGCGGAATGTCGAGCCGGTTTGGCCGATTTGATGGATGAGATCCGCACGGCCCTCCAGCAAAGCTTCTTGCTGCTGAAGAGGTTTGGTCTCGTAAGGAAGACCTTTTAACGTGAAGGCACGGAAGAAATGACCGTTCTTCAAGCGAACGGTCATTCCGTCCTCGATAATCCGGTCAAATTCCAGCTCACCGGCCAGCCAGTCCTGCTCAACATCGCCCAGCAGAAGACGCCGCGAGGCGGGGATGACAAGCGCGGCCCCGGCAAGGCTTAAAAGAGTGGTTGTGGCAATACTGGCAAGCATAAAACTGTTCCCGAACTATTTGGAGAGAGGTTTGCCGGGCGTGCCCACAACAAGCGTGCGGGTTCTGCGGCCTTTAAAGAAGCGTTGCGG
>JBDWHS010000032.1:0-20875 GCA_039975135.1 Sneathiella sp.
GCGTCAAAAGCCACCGTTTGGGAGGCGCTGAATGATCCCGACATTCTGAAACAGGCCATTCCCGGCTGCGAAAGCGTAGAAAGAGAAGGCGAAGATGGCTTTACCGCCACGGTGAAGGTGAAGGTCGGTCCGGTGAAAGCCAAGTTTAAAGGCGCCGTTACACTCAGCAATATCGATGCACCGAACGGCTATACCATTACTGGTGAAGGCAAGGGCGGCGCTGCAGGCTTTGGCAAAGGCGGCGCAGATATCAAGCTTACCGATGCTGATGGCGGCACATTACTGTCCTATACGGCCACAGCATCGGTCGGCGGCAAGATGGCGCAAATCGGCTCCCGGCTGATTGACAGCACTGCCAAGAAACTGGCCGGTGAGTTTTTCGCAAAATTCAACGAACTGGTCAGTGAACCCGCAGCCGAACAGGCTGAAACAGCGGCTGATGATGTAGAGGGTACAGCTGTGGCTTCTTCCAATATGAAGCAGGAGGCTGAAGATACACAAGAGACCCCTGCGACACCGGAAAAGCCGGGTCTTATGCGACCGGCAATATTGATACCGGCAGCCATTTTGGCTGTCGCCGTCATATACTATCTTTCCACGGGAGCGTGATGGCACCTGAGGGAGTTATTGTGTTCTTTTCTTGACCGACCGGTCAAAGAAGACAACACTTCAGGTTGAGAATAAAATCTTGATCTTTTACGGGGCGAGTATTTAAAGAACTGGCCGTTTCAAGGCCAAGCAATTGAGCTTAGGGAGGAATAAAATGACAACCGTTACGATGACGGTGAACGGCAAGAGTGTCAGTAAAGAGGTAGAACCCAACACACTGCTTGTTCAGTTCATTCGAGATGATTTGCGTCTGACCGGTACCCATGTGGGCTGCGATACCAGCCAATGCGGTGCCTGTACCGTTCATGTGAACGGTTCAAGCGCGAAATCCTGTACCATGTTGGCCGTTCAGGCCGACGGCGCTGAAATCACAACAATCGAAGGTCTTGCTAAGGGCGATGAATTGCATCCCATGCAGGCCGCTTTCAAGGAAAATCATGGCCTGCAATGCGGTTTCTGTACGCCGGGCATGATCATGAGTGCCGTTGATCTGGTCAAGCGTCATCCCAACCCGTCCGAGGAGACAATCAGACAGGAACTGGAAGGCAATATCTGCCGCTGTACCGGTTACCATAATATTGTCAAATCTGTGAAAGCAGCATCGGAGACTATGGGAGAGTGAGCTATGTCAGTAGAAAATGGAATTGGTGCTTCAGTTAGAAGAAAAGAAGACCAAAGATTTATTACCGGCAACGGTAATTACCTCGACGATATCAACAGGCACGGGCAGACGTTCGGGTATTTCCTGCGATCCCCGCATGCTTTTGCGAAAATTAAAAGCATCGATTTGAGCACAGCGAAAGAAGCCCCCGGTGTTGTCGATATTTTTGTTGGCACCGATATGGCCGCCGATGGTGTTGGCGGACTGATCTGTGGCTGGGGCATTACCAGTAAAGACGGCAGCCCTCATGTGGCCCCGCCTCACCCGTGTCTTGCGGTCGATACTGTCAAGCATGTGGGCGATCAGGTAGCGTTTGTGGTCGCCGAAAGCGTGGAAGAAGCCAAAAATGCCGCTGAAATGATTGACGTCGAGTATGAAGAGCTTCAATCGGTCACGGATATCAGCAAGGCGCTGGCATCCGGTGCTCCACAAATTCACGAAGAAGCAGCAGGCAATCAGTGTTATGACTGGGAACTGGGTGACAAGGCCGCGGTAGATGCAGCCTTTTCGGGCGCGGCTCACATCACCAAAATGGATCTGATCAATAACCGGCTTGCACCAAACCCGATGGAACCTCGGGCCGCGCTGGGTGAATTTGATGCGGGGACCGGTGAATATACGCTTTATACCACCAGTCAGAACCCTCATGTTGCCCGGTTGATCCTGTCGGCTTTTGTTGCCATTGCACCAGAGAATAAGCTTCGGGTGATTGCCCCGGATGTGGGCGGCGGTTTCGGCAGCAAGATCTTTGTCTATGCTGAGGAAACCACGACAGTCTGGGCGTCAAAGAGAATTGGGCGTCCGATCAAATGGACCTCCGATCGCTCTGAAGCGTTCCTCACGGACGCTCACGGTCGGGACCATGCGACCCATGCTGAAATGGCGTTCGATAATGACGGTCATATCCTGGGTTTTCGGGTCTCTACCAAGGCGAATATGGGCGCGTATTTGTCCACATTCTCCTCTGCGGTGCCAACCTATCTGTATGCAACCTTGTTGAACGGCCAATACAAGATGCCCTGCATCTATGCGGAAGTTCAGGCCGGTTTCACCAATACAACACCGGTGGACGCCTATCGTGGCGCTGGACGTCCGGAAGCCACCTATGTGGTTGAACGGATGATGGAGAGAGCCGCGCGGGATCTGAAGATGGATCCGACGGAACTTCGGATGAAGAACTTCATTGCACCGGATGCCTATCCGTATGAGACACCCGTGATCATGACCTATGATTCCGGCGATTATCCGCTCACCATGAATACGGCCAAGGGCATGATTGACTATGACGGCTTTGCCGCTCGTAAAGCACAATCAGAAGCATCCGGCAAACTGCGCGGGATCGGATCTGCGGCCTATATCGAAGCCTGCGGTATTGCACCGTCTGCGGCAGTTGGTTCATTGGGTGCTGGCGTCGGCCTTTGGGAAAGCGCAGAAGTTCGTTTTAATCCAACGGGTTCTGTTACTGTCTTCACCGGAAGTCACAGCCATGGCCAAGGCCATGAAACGACCTTTGCACAATTGATCGCCGAGAAACTTGGCGTGCCGTTTGACAGTGTGGAAGTCGTCCATGGTGATACCACCAAGGTGCCGTTCGGCATGGGAACCTATGGCTCTCGTTCGCTCGCTGTTGGTGGTTCTGCCATCGTGAAAGCGGCCGACAAGATTGTCGACAAGGCCAAGAAGATTGCCGCGCATCTCATGGAAGCCTCTGAAGGGGATATCGAACATGAGCATGGCGTTTTCTCCATCGCCGGCACCGACAAACAACTAACCATCGGCGAGATTGCCTTTGCGGCCTATGTCCCCCATAACTATCCAGAAGATCTGGAACCGGGGCTTGCTGAAAATGCCTTCTATGATCCGCTCAATTTCACCTTCCCAGCCGGCACCCATATTGCCGAAGTGGAAATCGATCCGTCGACAGGCGTGGTTGAGGTGGTTGACTGGGCGGCCGCCGACGATTTTGGCAACATCATCAATCCCATGATTGTGGAAGGTCAGGTTCATGGCGGTGTCGCGCAAGGCATCGGACAAGCCATGCTGGAAGGGGTTGTCTATGATGATGATAGCGGCCAGTTGCTGACCGGTTCCTACATGGATTACTGCATGCCCCGGGCGGATGATCTGCCCAACTTCAAGGTGGAAGCGACCAACACCCCCTGCCCCAGTAATCCACTGGGTGTGAAAGGGTGCGGGGAAGCGGGTGCGATTGCAGCCCCTGCCGCCTTGATGAACGCCATAACAGATGCCTTAGGCACTGAAATTGATATGCCCGCTACACCAGAGAAAGTCTGGCGTGCGGCCCAGAACGCCTGAGCAGGGAGATAAAAAATGTATTCATTTGACTATGAACGCCCATCGGGTGTCAGCGAAGCGGCCAGTGCCCTTGGTGAGGAAGATAAACTCCTCGCCGGCGGCCAGTCTTTGCTGCCTACCCTGAAACTTCGTCTTGCCGATGTCGACAAACTTGTTGATCTTGGTGCCATTGCTGAACTGAAAGGCATTTCCGTTAGTGGCAGTGAAGTTTCAATCGGCGCCATGACCACCCATGGAGAGGTTGCCTCTTCAAGTGACGTACGCTCTGCCATTCCGGCGCTTGCTGATATGGCAGGCAATATCGGGGATGCGCAAGTGCGTAATCGCGGCACGATCGGTGGCTCAATCGCCAACAATGATCCGGCAGCGGATTATCCGTCCGCTCTGGTGGCGCTGGGGGCTACGGTTCATACCAACAGTCGCTCCATCGCCGCCGATGCGTTCTTTACGGATCTGTTTGAAACCGCGCTGGAAGAGAACGAGATTGTCACCAAAGTCACCTTCCCGGTGCCGCAGAAAGCAGCGTATGCCAAATTCCCCAACCCGGCGTCACGGTTTGCGCTGGTTGGTGTTTTTGTCGCCCAGACCTCCGGCGGTGCCCGCGTTGCTGTTACCGGTGCCGGTCCTTGCGTCTTCCGACAAAGTGATATGGAAGCCGCCTTGTCGGGCAATTTCAGCAGCTCTGCTGTCTCCGGCATTCAGACACAAGCGGCTGGTTTGAACTCCGATATTCATGCATCCGCTGAGTATCGGGCGCATCTGATCTCCGTCATGGCCGCCCGCGCAGTCGACGCTGCGTCTTAAGCCAAAACGGTTTTACGACATGTGAAGGGGAAGCGGCATGCTTCCTCTTCCTTTTTTTGAGGCGATCTGCAATCAATGGGGCAATGATTGTCGTCTCAAACAAAACCCGCTATCCTGACCAAAAAATTACCAAGGATATAGCCTTCTATGTCAACGTCCCTTCCAGACAGCATTGATGCTGTTCATGACCTTCTTAAAGACGCCGATTATGTTGCCGATCGAAGCCTGGCGACGGTGTTGTTCCTGTCGCTCAAAATGGGCCGCCCGCTTTTCCTTGAAGGAGAAGCCGGTGTCGGTAAAACGGAAATCGCCAAAGTCCTGGCCGAACAACTGGACCGTCCGCTCATTCGCTTGCAATGCTATGAGGGGCTCGATGTGTCCTCTGCCGTGTATGAATGGAACTATGCCCGGCAGATGATTGAAATCCGCTTGGCGGAAGCTACCGAGACCGCCGAGAAAGACGCGCTCGGCAAGGATTTGTTTTCTGAAAAATTTCTGATCAAGCGCCCCTTGCTCAATGCCCTGGAAGACACAGGGAAAGGCGCGCCTATTCTATTGATTGACGAGCTGGACAGAACCGATGAGCCGTTTGAGGCATACTTGCTTGAAATCCTCTCTGATTTTCAGGTAACGATCCCGGAAATGGGCACCATCAAAGCGGCCGAGCCACCGATTGTGATTGTCACCTCAAACCGGACGCGGGAAATCCATGATGCATTGAAACGCCGCTGCCTGTATCACTGGGTCGACTATCCCGATGCGGCGCGAGAGAAGGAAATCATCGCCCGCAAACTGCCAGGTGCCGATGAGCGTTTATCCGAACAGATCGTCGCTTTCGTTCAGAAACTGCGCGAAGATCCCGGTTTATTCAAACTGCCGGGCATTGCGGAAAGCCTCGACTGGACCAATGCCCTCACTGAACTCAATGTCATCTCCCTTGATCCGGATGTCATCAACGACACCCTCGGGGTGCTGCTGAAATACCAGGATGACATCGCCAGGGTTCAGGGCAGCGAAGCGGCCGATATCATAGAACAGATCAATACAGAGATGGAGCAGTCCGGTGGGTGATCAACGCAGGCGCAATCTCGTTATCTTTGATATTGATGGCACGCTGATGCATTCAGCAGGCCATGATGAAAGCCTGTTCAAGATCGCCCATGAAACCCATGTGGGAGCAGAGCTGACGGAACAGCATTGGGGCAACTTTACCCATATGACCGATCACGCCATCAATACCGAGTTTTTCGAGCGTATCCACGGCCGTCCGGGTCATGAAGAAGAAGTCGCTGCGATCAAATCGACATTTCTGGATCTCGTGGAAGACGCCCATACGGCAGCGCCGCATAAATTTGCGCCGGTCGAGGGGAGTCTGGGGGCGCTTGAAAGACTGCTTGGACATTCGGACTGGACGGTGTGTTTTGCCTCCGGTGGCTGGGGGGTGTCGTCGTCCTTTAAACTCTCCACCCTCGGCATCACCGCCGATCAGCATCCTACGGCCTTCGGCGATACCCATTCGGACCGCTTAACCCTCGTCACTGCCGCCATTGACGCCGCCAAAGAGCATGCCAGCACCGATCGGTTTGATCATATGGTGTCCATCGGGGATGGTATCTGGGATGTGGAGACCGCAAAAATTCTGGAAATTCCTTTCATCGGGATCTCTTCCTGGGTGGCGGCAGAAACCCTGAAAAACGCCGGAGCATCCCATATTCTGGATCACTACGGTGACCTGGATCACTTCGAGACTTGCCTGAATGAGGCTAGAGTACCGGGGTAATGGTCGTGACGGAAGCCTCACAGAGCGGCACCTTTGCCGAGAATATTCTTCATTTCGCCCGCACTTTGCGGCGGGCCGGGCTGCCTGTGGGCCCGGGGCGGGTGCTTGAGGCGATCCGGGCGGTGGAAGTTGCGGGTTTGGAACGGCGGGAGGATTTTTACTGGACCCTGCATTCAGTTTTCGTTAATCGTCATGATCAGTGGCCATTATTTGATCAAGCCTTTCATATCTTCTGGCGCAATCCTGAGATCCTGAAAAAGATGATGGATATGATGCTGCCGACCACGTTTCTCGATAAGGTAAAAAGCGAAGAAGACGAGATCGCCAAACGTCTGTCCCAAGCCCTCGCCCCGTCACAAGCGCCCGATAGCGCCACCGAGGATCAGGGCGAGGAAATCGAGATTAATGCAGAGCTGACCACATCGGACAGTGAGCTGTTGCAGGACAAGGATTTTGAAAGCATGAGCGTAGAGGAGCTGGAAGAAGCCCGCCGCGCGCTTAAAAAACTGAAACTGCCGATCCGCCAGGTTAAGACCCGCCGCCTTGTCACCGATATGCACGGCGGTAAAGTCGATATGCGGCGGACCTTGCGGGCGTCCCAAAGGACCGGCGGAGCGCTGATCCCGCTGCGCTACAAATCTCCGATGAGACGCCACCCGCCGCTTGTTGTCTTGTGTGATATTTCAGGCTCCATGACCCAGTATAGCCGCATGCTGCTGCATTTCATGCACGCGCTGACCAATGACCGGGATCGGGTTCATACTTTTGTGTTTGGCACCCGCCTGACCAATATCACTCGGTTTATGCGCTATAAAGACGTGGATGAAGCGCTGGATGCGGTGAGCGAGAAGGTTGAAGACTGGTCTGGCGGCACACGCATCGGGGCGACCATCGCCGAGTTTAACCAGAACTGGTCGCGCCGGGTTCTGGGACAGGGCGCCGTTGTTCTGCTGATTTCAGACGGGCTGGACCGGGATACCGGGGACGGCCTCGGCCTCCAGATGGAGCGACTGCATAAATCCTGCCGCCAGCTCATATGGCTGAACCCCCTGCTCCGCTATGACGGGTTCGAGCCCAAAGCAGCCGGGATCAAAGCGATTTTGCCCCATACCGATATATTCCGCACCGTTCACAATCTGCAAAGCCTGCATGATCTGTCTGAGATCCTGTCCAGTCCCGATCAAAGCCAACCTGTCCAAAGGAGATTTGTCGCATGAATAGCCAACTGGAAAAAGCCGATACAGACGATGTTCTGGCAAGCGCCCTCACCTGGAAACAGGACGGAAAAAAGGTCGCCCTGGCCACCGTTATTCAAACCTGGGGATCTGCCCCGCGTCCGACGGGCAGTCAGCTGGCCATTGATCAGGACGGCAATATGGTGGGTTCCGTAAGCGGTGGCTGCGTCGAGGGTGCCGTTATTCAGGAAGCCCTGCAGATGATGGAAAATGGCGGCTGCAAAACACTGGAGTTTGGAGTGAGCGATGATCAGGCCTGGGAAGTCGGTCTGGCGTGCGGCGGCAAAATCCGCGTGTTTGTTGAAAGTGTGATGTAAAGGCCTGATATGAAAATTGATATTCTAACCGAACTGACACAGGCAAAAGCGGACAAGCGACAGGTTGTTCTGGCAACAAATCTAATAAATGGGTCGAGCAAACTTCTATACCCTTTTGAAAACAAAGAAAATGCACTCATTTTAGAAGAAGCTAGAAAAGCACTTAATACAGACAAGCCGAGGGAAGTGGAAAGCGAAGACGGACCGGTTTTCCTCAATATTTTCAACCCGCCTCTGCGCTTGTTTATTGTGGGTGCCGTGCATATTGCCCAGAAGCTTGCTCCCATGGCTGCGGCTGCGGCGTATGATGTGACGGTAATTGATCCACGGCGCAGTTTCGGCTCGGGCTTTCGGTTTCCGGGTATCAAGCTGGATGACCGCTGGCCCGATGAGGCGCTGCCCGATCTTGCCCCCGACAGACGCTCTGCCATTGTGACCCTTACCCATGATGCCAAGCTGGATGACCCCGCGCTGGAGGCGGCCCTGAAGACCGATGTCTTCTATATCGGGGCGCTCGGCAGTACGCGGACCAAGGCCAAACGCCATGAAAGGCTCGTAGAAAAAGGCTTTGTCGATCAGGATATACGACAAATTCATGGCCCTGTTGGCCTGGATATCGGCGCACAATCCCCGGCCGAGATTGCCATTTCCATTATGGCCGAAATGACCGCGACATTGCGCGGCAGGGATCTGTCATGAAATTTGACCGGCTGCCACTGGAAGAGGCAGAAGAGGCTATCCTCGCCCATGCCGTGGATGGCGGTTCGCTCGGACGGCTTAAAAAGGGCACGCGGCTGGACAAAGATATTCTGTCCGTATTGAAGCACGAAGGCCACATGACGGTTCTAGCTGCAAAACTGGAAGACGGGGATGTCATAGAAGATGATGCCGCGGCCAGTATCGCAACCTGCCTGATCGGCGCACAGACACGATCAAAGCCACCTTTTACCGGCCGCAGCAATCTCTTTGCAACAGCTGCAGGCGTTGCCCGTATTAACAAGCAACTTCTCAATAAAATCAATAGAATAGACCCTTCGATTACAGTGGCGACTGTCAAAGATTTTGAGAAAGTGGGTGTGGATCAGATGCTGGCCACCATCAAAATCATCCCCTTCTCAACCCGGGCTGACTATCTTTCCAGGGTTCGGGAGGAAACGGATATGGATCCGGTCCCGCTGCTTGAGGTACTGCCCTTCAAGCGCAAGAAAATCGGTGTTATCTCGACAACCCTGCCCGGCACATCTGACAAGCTGATCCGGAAATCCGAACGAGTGCTGGAAGACCGTCTGCTGGCCTGCGACAACAGCCTGTCGGTTCGAAAAATCACGGAGCATCATGAAGAAGCGCTCTCTGAAAGCATTACACAATTGCGAAAGGAGAGTTGCGCACTCATACTGATTTTCGGGGCATCCGCCATTACAGATACCCGCGATGTCATCCCTCTCGCCGTTGAGAAAGCCGGAGGTGTCATCGATCATTTCGGCATGCCGGTTGACCCTGGAAATTTATTGCTTCTGAGCCATATACAAGACACGATTGTCATTGGCCTTCCAGGCTGCACCCGTTCTCCCAAGCTGAACGGGTTTGACTGGATTCTGGAGCGTCTCCTGGCGGACATCCGCGTTTCGGCTGAGGATATTATGGAGATGGGCGAAGGCGGCCTGCTTAAAGAGATTTCAAGTCGGCCGCAACCGCGCGCCGGAACACCAGGAAAATCGAGTATGAGTAAACCCAAAATCGCTGTTCTATTACTGGCTGCCGGACAATCCAGACGTATGGGCCGGGAGAATAAACTGCTGGCACTTGTCGACGAGAAACCCATGGTTCGCAGAGTTGCCGAGCAGGCCCTCGCCTCAAAGGCCGATCATCTGCTGATGGTCACCGGCCATGAAGCGGATGATGTGCTGAAGACCGTGTGGGATCTGGATGTTCCCAGTGTACAGAACCCCGATTTTGCAGATGGCCTCTCAACCTCCCTGAAACTGGGTTTCCGGGTTTTGCAGGATCAGTATGATGGTATTCTCGTCTGCCTAGGCGACATGCCCTTCGTGACCACCGATATCTTTGATCAGCTGATTGACGCATTTGATCCAGTGGAAGGCCGGGCGATTATTATCCCTGCCACAGACGGCAAGCGCGGTAACCCCGCGTTGTTATCGAGCCAGTTCAAGGATGACATCCGGGAAATCACCGGTGATATGGGGGCAAAAGCCCTGATTGAAGAGAATGAGCCGCTGGTGCATGCTGTTGAAATTGACAGTTCCAGTATTTTTGCCGATATAGATACGCCAGAAATCCTGGCCCGGGTCACCGGTCAGCACACAAGCGGGAGCAACGACGCGTGATTGAAGAATTGTACCAGAAGAACCTGATGCGCCTGGCGGCCGATGCCCATGGGGCCGGCACGCTCGATCATCCCGATGCTGAGGGAACCCTGGATAATCCCACCTGTGGGGATCGTATTACCCTTCAGGTCCGCCTTGAAGATGGCCACATTACCGAACTGGTCCATGAAAACCGCTCCTGCATGCTCTGCCAGGCCTCTGCCTCCCTGCTCGCGGAAAAGGCCATTGGCATGACATTGGACGATGTGGCCCATATCCAGCAGGTCATCGAAAAGCTTTTGAAAGAGGGTGCCGACGACGCCGAACTTCCCTGGGAGCAGCTCAGTTATTTCAAACCGGTCAAGGATCACAAAAGCCGTCATTTGTGCGTCCTGCTGCCGCTCAATGCGCTGACCAAAATCCTGTCTGATCACGAGAAGAATGCCTGACCATGCACCGTAAAGTTATTCGAAAAGGCTCTGTTCCCGATTTGCCCTCGCCCTGTACAGGCGTTTGCACCATGGATATGAAAAACGAATATTGCGTAGGATGCTTCAGGTCCCGCCTTGAGATCGGCGGCTGGATACATATGAGTAATGACGAGAAATTGATTGTCATCAAAGAACTGCGTGCCCGCCGAAAGGCGCATAAATCCTGACTTCCGGACATCCTTCAATACAACTTGCCTTCGTTTTGCCTTATTTAAAACCCTTTTTGACCGCAAGTTAGGGCTATTAAATGACTGAACAGGCGCTCAACAAAAGGGGCAAGATGATGTATATGAAAATTCTTTCTGCTTTAACGGCAACGTTTCTTGTGGTCCTTTTCGCTGTTATGGCCCAGACCGTTCCGTCAGCAACCTCGTTCGAGATCGCAGATCAGAACCACCCGCTCCTCCTTCTCAAAGTGATGTGTAATGAGCCGCACTTTTGGGCGGGGCCGGATCTGAAACGGATTTAGGAACAGGTCGGGCACGGTCATTGACCTGCAATCTGTTGACTCCCTTTATAAAGAAGCGGTTCCATTTTCCGGAAAAGAACGAGATTCGCGCCTTTTAACACCTGACAGGCGTATAGAGTGGGGCTGCCATACCCTTGCGTGTGCGCCGTATACCTCTTCTAACCGGTTAGACATTGAAATATAAGACGTTTGTATTCTGTTCACTGCTTCGTGACATCTATCACAGACAAGTGTTCACCAAATCGAAATATTTCGGTCCGATATATGTCGGAATGATATATATCGAAACATCTTAAAGCTCCGGGGGCGCTTCTCCCTTTTTGCTATGGACCACAGATGTGGTTTGGATTTTGTATGAATGTACGGACTTTGTGCCTCGGCATCCTGACTTTTGGTGATGCGACAGGCTATGAAATAAAGAAAGCCTTTCAGGAACGTTTCAGCCAGATGTATGACGCTGGCTATAGTTCAATCTATCCAGCTCTCAATCAGCTGACGAAGGACGGCTTTGTCTCCTGCCGGGCGGAAGCCCAGAGTAAGCGGCCGGACAAGAAGGTTTATTCCATTACAACAGAAGGCCGTCTTTTCTTCATCGGCGAGTTACAGAAAAAGCCGGCAGATGACAAGTTCCGGTCTGAAGCGCTGACAACTCTGATGTTTGCCCATCTGTTACCGGCGCGCACCACTTCAAATATCATCGATACAATTATCGCTTCTTACGAGCAAAATATAAAAGATCTTTCCTCTGACTGTGATATGAAGCACTCACATTCTGAGAAATTTTTGTGTGGGATGGGTGTCACCATCCGGCAAGCTGCCATCAACTATATGCAAGAAAACCGACATCTCATCGAAGCTGACGCGCTTTTGAACCAACAGGCTGCGGAGTGAGTTGAAATGCATGGAATTCAGAAAATAAAAGGGGTAATCGCGTGAACCGCTCTGTCATAATCGCTGCCGTCATCGCTGTCGGGGTCACCGGCTGGATCGTCTCTGGCCAGTTCCAGGACGACGCGCCTGTAGAAGCCACATCGGAGGTCAAGACCGAAAGCGAGATTGCCTCGGCCTTGCAGCCCAAACAATCGGGACCTGTTGAAGTCCAGGTCAAGATGTTCCAGGCACGCCCGCGTGTTCAGGAGGTTGTTGTTCGAGGGCGGACCGAAGCCCTCCGAACGGTCGAGCTGAAAGCCGAAACACCGGGTCGGGTTGTGGAAATTCTGGTCGAACGCGGGCAACGGGTTAAAAAAGGCGATGTCCTGATCAAATTCGCCGTGAAAGACCGGTTGGCTCAGCTGGCTGAGGCCGAAGCCCTTATCCGTCAGCGACAAATTGAATATAAAGCGGCAAAAGCCCTGAATAAAAAAGGCTTTAGCGCAGCAACAACTCTGGCAGGATCACAAGCCCAGCTGGACAGCGCTCGGGCGAAAGCAAAATCCGTGCGTATTCTGCTGGAAGATCTGGTGATCACAGCGCCGTTCGATGGCATCATCGAGGAGCGCCAGGCTGAAATCGGTGATTATATCAAGGATGGCAACACGGTGGTCACCATCGTCGATGAAAATCCATCTCTGGTCACAGGCCAGATTTCAGAGCTTGTTGTCAATCGCATTAAAGTTGGTGATACAGGGACAGCCAAGCTGGTCACCGGCGAAGTCGTCACTGGAACCGTCCGTTTTATCGGAAAAACGTCAGATCCTGCCACCCGGACATTCCGCGTCGAGCTTCTGGTCAAGAATGATGACTATCGCCTGCGCGCCGGTGTGACAGCCGAGACAACTTTTAAAACCGAAACAGTCATGGCGCATTTTATATCCCCTGCTGTTCTGACACTGAACGATGCCGGAGAACTGGGTGTTCGGGCAGTGGATGACAGTAATATGGTGATCTTCCATCCGGTCCAGGTTTTGTCCGACGGATCCGACGGTGCCTGGATTGGCGGATTACCTGCCGAAAGCCGGTTGATCACTGTCGGACAGGAATTTGTCCGCGCCGGTGAGAAAGTCATCTATAACACTGAAACGGCTGGAGCTCAGTAATGAACGCCATCATTGACGCCGCGATCCACCGATCCAGGACCGTTATCAGCGCCCTTGTCCTGATCCTGGTGGCAGGCTTCGTGGCCTATGTGGATATTGCCAAGGAATCCGATCCGGATATCAATATTCCGATCATTTATGTCTCCATGACCCATGAGGGCATCTCTCCCGAGGATGCGGAACGATTGCTGGTGCGCCCGATGGAAATCGAACTGCGCAGCATTGAAGGCATCAAGGAAATGAAATCCACCGCAGGCGAAGGCCATGCGTCGGTTCTCATGGAATTTGAGGCCGGGTTTGATGCGGATGCGGCTCTCGATGATGTGCGCGAAAAGGTCGATATCGCCAAGAAGGAACTTCCCGAAGAGACTGATGACCCGACAGTCAACGAGGTCAATGTTGGCCTGTTCCCCGTTCTGGTGGTAACCTTGTCGGGCGAGCTTCCAACCCGCTCCCTGATCCGGATTGCCAAGGATCTGCAGGATGACATTGAAAGCCTGCCCGGTGTTCTGGCGGCGGATATTGGCGGCGACCGTGAAGAAGTTCTGGAAGTCATTATCGATCCGGTGAAGCTGGAAAGTTACAATATTTCCAACTCCGAATTGATCAATGCCGTACAGCTCAATAACCGTCTTGTGGCCGCGGGCTCCATGGATACAGGCAAAGGCCGTTTTTCCATCAAGGTGCCAGGACTGTTTGAGACAGCCGAAGATGTCTTTTCCATTCCCCTGAAAGCCTCCGGCGAAGGGGTCGTCACCCTTGGGGATGTTACGGATATCCGCCGCACCTTTAAGGATGCGGAAAGCTATGCCCGTCTGAACGGTCAGCCTGCTGTTGTCTTGGAAATCAAAAAGCGCCTGGGCGAAAATATCATTGATACCATCGAAGATGTTCAGTCCTTGGTTCTGGAAGAACAGAAACATTGGCCTGCTGGCCTTGAGGTGACGTTCAGTCAGGATAAATCCCAGGATATCCGGGATATGCTGAAGGATCTGCAGAATAACATTATCAGTGCCATTGTTCTGGTGATGATCGTGGTGATCAGCGCCTTGGGTGTTCGAACGGCCGGTCTTGTCGGCTTGTCCATCCCCGGCTCGTTCCTGATCGGCATTCTGTATCTGTATCTATTCGGCTTTACGGTCAATATCGTCGTGCTTTTCGGCCTTATTTTGGCCGTTGGTATGCTGGTGGACGGGGCGATTGTGGTGACTGAGTTTGCCGATCGCAAGATGGCCGAAGGCTTTGACCGTCTTGAAGCCTATGGTTTGGCGGCCAAACGGATGGCCTGGCCGATCATTGCCTCGACAGCAACAACACTCGCCGTCTTTATGCCACTGCTTTTCTGGCCGGGTGTTGTGGGCGAGTTTATGAAATTCCTGCCCATCACCCTGATTACCACCTTGAGCGGTTCCTTGTTGATGGCGCTGGTCTTCGTACCGACCCTCGGCTCCGTCTTTGGTAAGGCCGGTTCGGTAAACTCCAAAACGCTCAGTGCTCTGGCCGCTGCTGAAAGTGGCGATATTCGAAGCATCGGCGGAGCAACGGGCTTTTATGTTCGTGGTCTGTCCTTCGCCTTGCGCCACCCGATGAAAATTGTGCTGGTGGCCGTGGCAACGCTGATCGGCGTGCAATATTATTATTCCCAGCATGGCAACGGGGTTGAATTCTTCCCCAATGTGGAGCCCGAAATGGCGCTGGCCTATGTCCATGCGCGCGGTAACATGTCAACCCTGGAAAAAGACGATCTTGTAGCGGCTGTCGAACGGGAAGTCCTGAAACTGGATGATTTCTCGTCGATTTATGCGAAAACCGGCGGTGGCGGCGACGGACAGGATGTTTCCGAAGACGTCATCGGTGTTCTGCAAATGGAATTCAAGGATTGGCAAGAGCGCCGCCCCGCAGCCGAGGTCTTTGCTGAAATCCGCGAGAAAACCAAATCCATTGCCGGTATCGCTGTTGAGGTTCGCAAACCCGATAACGGCCCACCAACGGGCAAGCATGTCCAAATCGAGCTTTCCTCGCGTTTTCCCGAGAAAATTGCTCCCGAAATTGCCAAAATCCGGCAATATCTGGAACAGAATGTTGAGGATCTGATCGACCTTGAAGACAGCCGGGCGATCCCGGGCATCCAATGGGAAATTGATGTGGACCGGGCGCAGGCAGGACGGTTTGGGGCTGATGTGACAACAGTGGGTAACACCATTCAGATGGTCACCAACGGTATCAAGGTTCATGAATATCGCCCGCAGGAAGTGGATGACGAAGTTGAAATCCGTGTTCGTTTCCCCATGAGCTATCGCAGCCTTGAACAACTGGATAGCCTGCGTGTTAATACGGCAAATGGTATGGTCCCGATTTCCAACTTTGTCACCCGCACACCTCAGCAAAAGGTCGGAACAATCAGCCGGATTGACTCCAAACGCGTCATGACCGTGAAGGCCAATGTGCGCGAAGGTGTTCTGGTGGACGAGAAAGTTCAGGAAATCCAGAAATGGCTCGTTGAAGAAGCAAATATCGACCCAGCTGTCAGCTTCAAATTCAAAGGCGAAGATGAAGAGCAGAAAAAAGCCCAAGCCTTCCTTGGCAAGGCTTTTGGCGTCGCGCTCTTTATGATGGCGATTATTCTGGTCACCCAGTTTAACAGCTTCTATCACGCCTTCCTTATTCTGACAGCCGTGATCATGTCCACCATCGGCGTGTTTGTTGGTTTGATTATCACGGGACAGCCCTTTGGTATCGTGATGACCGGTGTGGGTGTCATTTCGCTCGCCGGGATTGTGGTGAATAATAACATCGTGCTGATCGACACCTTTGCCCACCTCAGGCGGCAAGGCATGAATGCCATGGAAGCGATCCTCAGAACCGGGGCGCAACGTCTGCGTCCGGTGATGCTGACGACGATCACAACGATCTTCGGCCTGCTTCCCATGACATTGCAGATCAATATTGATTTCTTCACACGGGAAGTCGTGACCGGTGCCCCCTCCTCTCAATGGTGGGTGCAACTTTCCACGGCGGTGGCCTTTGGTCTGACTTTCGCCACGGCGCTGACACTGATCGTCACACCAAGCTTGTTGATGGTCGGTGCCAATGTGAGTGATTTCTTCGCAAGACGCCGGGATCGCAAAGCAGAGCGGCAGCGCCTCAAAGATCAGACGATGCAGCCGGCCGAATAAAAACTCAGACAAGCGTGCTTATTCAGAACCCCCGCATGTAATTTGCGGGGGTTTTTATTTTGATCAATTGAAAACATAAAAACGACAATCATTTATTACTTCACTTAATTACATTTATATTAAGAATATGGAGTAGTATTTATGTATAAAACGATTTTTTTGGCAATATTTCCTATTTTTATTTTTTGTGGCATCAGTCAAGCCGCAACCTGGCAGGTGGATTTTAAGGGTATTTTATTTCAAACCGACAATTACGAGGATGACGCCGGGCGCTTCTACGGAGCTTTCACTTTTGATGATACCTACATGGATGAGTTCGAAGGTAATGAGGGGCAAATTTGGAAGGGCTATCCAGAGATGTTTTCCCTGACCATATACCTAGGCGATGTCAAGAATGGGTTTAGCAAAGAACATGATGTTCAATCCTATGCAGTGTTTATGGATGATGAACTGGTCAATTGGACCGCCTATAGTGTAAAAGATATTCAACTCCCTATTGGGGACCGCATCATCAATGCCTTCAGCTTCTCCCTGCTCGAAGGTGGGTATGGTAGTATTGAAACGATAGGTGGCGACAACTTCACAACGAATTGGCTGGATCCGACTACCTTTAGTTGGCAAGCCTATCCGGTATCAGCGGTTCCGCTACCTGCCGCGCTCCCGCTCTATGGGGCCGGTATGGCATTACTGGGATTTTTCGGATGGCGGCGCAAAAAGCGGAATGAGGGCATGGCATTAAGCAAAGCCTGAACTGGCAGCGGATACCGCTTAAACATCAATGAGATATGAGCCCGCTCACCTCTTCCCCAAACAGGCGAAGCGGGTGATCGCGGGTTCTTTAAGTTCAATTGGACTTGTCTTCTTTTTCCGGTTTCGTGATATCCACGACCTCGGTTTTCTTCATCTGTTCTTTGCGAACCTCATCGCGCTCCAGCCGTTTATGAGTAGCAACCGCAAAGGGGATGGTACCCAGATAGACAATTGCCACACCCGTCAGGAATTCCCAGGGATAGCTTGCCATCACAGCAGCCATTCCACCGAACACGATCAGAAATAGCATGATGAACTTACGCGGAACCCGCAGCCGTTTTATCGAAAATGTCGGAATGCGGCTGGCCATCAGGAAAGCCATGAATAGCAACCACCCGGCATTCAGGATGCCCGATGTGAACACTTCCCAGTCAGAATAGAAACTCACCACCATGAACAACAGGGAGATCGCGGCTCCTCCCGGGGCGGCGATACCCGTGAAATAGCGGGATTCCCAAGCGGGCACATCTTCTTCCAGCATGGTATTGAACCGCGCAAGCCGGAGGCCGCAAGAGACCGTGTAAATCAGCGCAACGATCCAGCCAAGCCCGCCAAGGCCGCTGTCCAATGTCCATAAATACAGCACCAGCGCCGGGGCGACTCCGAAGCTGACAAAATCAGACAGAGAATCCAGTTCAGCGCCGAATTTGGAACTTCCCTTGAGCAGCCGGGCCATCCGGCCATCCAGACCGTCCAGAACGCCGGCGACGAGAATGGCGGCAACCGCCAGTTCCCACCGCGCTTCAAGCGCAAAGCGGACCGATGTCAACCCGGCGCAAAGCGCCAGAGTTGTCAGCATGTTAGGGATCAAAGAGTTGATCGGGAGTTCCCGAAGTTTCCGGCGCCGACTGAAGGCCATTTATCGCACCTCTACCGTAATGGGCGTTTTGTTGTCGGCTGTAAGATCCGCAATAAGTGTCTCGCCGCCAATCATATTCTGACCGACACCAACCAGGGGTTCAACCCCTTCTGGCAGGTAAATGTCCGTCCGGCTACCAAAGCGGATCAAACCGAAACGCTCCCCGGTTCTGACTTCCTGGCCATCGGTCAGATGACACAAAATACGCCGCGCAACCAGGCCAGCAATCTGAACAAAAACGATATCTTTTCCATCATCCGTTCTGAGGTGAACCGCATGGCGCTCATTTTCTTCAGACGCTTTATCGAGAGCGGCATTGAGAAATTTGCCGGGACGGTAAACCTGCTTGACGACTGTGCCGCCCAATGGAACCCTGTTGACATGAACGTTAAAGACATTCAGGAAGACGCTGATCCGCAACAAAGGATCAGACCCGAGTCCCAGCTCTTCAGGCGGGACAGAGCGTTCAATCATCTGCACCACACCGTCAGCCGGGCTGACAATCAGGCCTTCCCTTGTGGGGACATGCCGATCCGGATCGCGGAAGAAATAGACGCACCAGAGAGTGAGAACCACGCCGATCCATCCCAGAAACGATCCGGTGAACAGAAACAACAGCAGCGTAATGACAGCAAAGATGCCAATAAAGCGATATCCTTCCCGATTTATCGGTACCAGCACTGTTTTGAGCGTATCCATAGATTTCGTCTTTCCATTAACTCTTTATATCTTAGCCGTATAGCGCATGCAGCAAGCAAAAAGAACCAAAATGTTCATCAAACGATGACAGCGATATTTGTTTTTGCTAGCCTGAATAATACACAGATATGAATGATAAATCTGCGTTCAATGAGGTCTATCTTTACAATAAACTGGAAAAACAATGAAGATTGTACCCTTCACAGGTGGCCTGGGCGCCGAAATATTTGACGCGAACCTGAAAGATGGCGCCCAATTTGAGGCCATCAAGCAGGCCTTCACCGATTATTCAGTCGTCACGCTTCGGGCGCAAGACATTACACCTGACGATCATCTTCACTTTGCCAGACGGTGGGGAGAGATTAATGTTAATCGGTTTTTCAAAACCCATGACACCCATCCGGAAATTGCCCTTGTGGTGAAGGAGCCGGATCAAACCGGTGCCATCGGTGAAGAATGGCATACAGATCATGCCTATGACCAGATCCCGGCGCTTGGATCCATCCTTCATGCCATAGAAACCCCTCCCTTTGGCGGGGACACCGTTTTCTGTTCAATGGGCGCGGCATATGATGCTCTATCCGATCTCTTCAAAAGGATGCTGGAAGGTCTTTATGCCTGGAATTCATCCCGTCATGTCTTCGGCGCCAGCCGGGCAGAGACGGAGGCTGCAAAGACCGGACGGGTTGGCAATGCCGATCAGGCGACGCAGGATGCCCTGCATCCGATGGTAATCAAGCACCCGCTGTCCGGCCGCAAAGGGCTCTATGTCAATCCGCAATTCACGACACATATCGACGGGCTTTCAAAGCCTGAATCCGATGCGATCCTGCAAATGCTCTATACCCACTGCCAACGACCGGAATTTCACTGCCGCGTGAGATGGCAAGAAGGTGACGTGACCATGTGGGACAATCGTGCTACCTGGCACAAGGCCATCAACGATTATCAGGGCCATCGCCGGTATATGCACCGTGTCACAGTCGAGGGCTGCCCGCTGGAGCCCAGCTAAAACCTCTTGACTGACTGACGGCACCTCCGCTCCGCTATCCACTGTTGAAAACTGAACGCACGCTCCTCATTTTAAAGCGTGTGATCACCCGCCATTTTAGAAAAGGATTACCGAGTGAAACCGATTAAACTTTCAGAGAAGCTGTCCCTGTTCTCCAGCCACTGGGATCCACATGTTGTTGCCGACTATAATGAGAATGATGTGATGGTCGTGAAATTTCAAGGCGAGTATCCTTTCCATAAGCACGACGAGACAGATGATTTTTTCTTTGTGCTGGAAGGGGAAATGATGATCGATATCGACGGTGAGCCTTCCCACCCTGTCAAGGCAGGTGAACTTTTCATTGTCCCCAAAGGAGTGGTACATCGGCCACGCGCGGAAAACGAGGTTAAAGTTCT
Organism: Sneathiella sp.; assembly: GCA_039975135.1. GTDB lineage: Bacteria > Pseudomonadota > Alphaproteobacteria > Sneathiellales > Sneathiellaceae > Sneathiella. The sequence goes on from JBDWHS010000032.1 coordinate 19,997, forward strand.
TTTAATCGAGCCGAAGGGAGAACCCAATTCCGGAGATTCAGGTAGAGAACCGGCACCCAAGCCTCGTCTCTAAACCAACAGGAACGCAGCTGGCGGTGATTAAAAAGAGCACTCCAGGGTCACCGCCTGACAGGAAACCGGATCTTAAGTCAGCGCCTGTTCCAGCTTTTCCTGATAATCGGCAGCTTCCTGCTGTCTGGCCCACATGTCAGCATATTGTCCCTGCTTTTCGAGCAGGGCCTGATGGGTTCCTTTTTCGATAATACATCCCGCTTCCAGCACAATAATCTCGTCCGCGTCCACAACCGTTGACAGACGGTGAGCAATCACCAGCGTTGTGCGGTTTTTGGAGACTTCTTTCAAGCTGGCCTGAATTTCCTTTTCCGTACGGGAATCGAGTGCCGATGTCGCTTCATCAAAGAGCAGGATACGTGGTGCTTTCAGGATTGTCCGGGCAATAGCAACCCGTTGTTTTTCACCGCCCGACAGTTTCAGCCCACGCTCCCCAACCATGGTTTCGTAGCCTTCCGGCAACTTTTCGATAAAACCATCAATACTGGCAAGCCTTGCAGCTTCTTCGATCTCGGCGGCCTCTGCCTCAGGCCGCCCATATCCTACATTATAGCGGATGGTATCGTTAAACAGCACAGTATCCTGCGGCACGATCCCGATGGCGGCGCGCAAAGATTGCTGTGTCACATTCTTAAGGTCTTGCCCGTCAATTGTCACCGAACCACTATTCACATCGTAGAAGCGAAACAAAATGCGGGAGATGGTTGATTTACCGGCTCCGGAAGGACCGACAATCGCCACTTTCTGGCCCGCTTTCACCGTGAAAGAGACATCATGAAGGATTTGCCGGTTCTCTTCGTAGCCAAA
>JBDWHS010000033.1:0-13886 GCA_039975135.1 Sneathiella sp.
TTCAACAATCATTGGGGCGTTCCCTTGTCCTTGGCGCGCATGCCGAAGGAGACGGAATTTGCTATCTTCGAACTTGGGATGAACCATGCAGGCGAATTGGGCCCGCTGTCCAGAATGGTCAAACCGGATGTTGCCATCATCACGATTATCGCTGCGGCCCATCTGGAATTTTTCAAGAATACCGAGGAAATAGCGCGGGCAAAGGCAGAGATTTTCGAGGGCGTCAAATCGGGCGGGACGGTACTGCTGAATGCAGATGATCCTCACTGTGACTTGCTTTCAAAACTGGCCGGGGAGAAAGGGTCGCTGAATATTGCCTATTTTGGCGAGAAGGATACCGCCAATATTCATCTCGAAGAAACCAAGTTATTGCCAGCATCCAGTACCATTTCTGCCTCAGTTTTTGGTCAGAAACTGTCCTTCGCCATTCCAGTGCCAGGGCGGCACTGGGTTCAGAATATTTTGGCTGTGCTCGGGGCTGTTCAGCTTGTTGGCGGTGATGTTTTGGTCGCTCTTAAAGATCTGGATGGTTTGGCACCACCGGCGGGCAGAGGGGCAACATGTTCTCTGAACTGCCAGGATGGACACTATATAGTGATTGATGAAAGTTATAATGCCAGTCCGGTTGCCATGCAGGCAGCTTTTCGGGTGCTGGGCGGTAAAAAGGTTGCAGATCCCGGGCGCAAAATCGCCGTATTGGGGGATATGCTGGAGCTCGGGGGGAAAAGCGCAGAAATCCACCGGAATTTGGCGAATGACCTTTTGGCGAACGGCATTGATATGGTATATGCCTCCGGCCCGAATATGCGGCATTTGTTTGATGCTCTTCCGACCAGATTGCAAGCAGCCTATGGAAACAGTTCTGACGAACTGACAGCCCCGCTTCTGCAGACTGTGAATGACGGGGATATTGTACTGATTAAAGGCTCGTTAGGAAGCAAGATGAAAATAGTGTTGGAAGCGTTGATGAGGGCGTCGGAAGATTTATCGTCCGGTAAGAGAGGAAATCAGAATGCTGTATAACTTCCTCTATCCGCTCGCAGATGATTTCGCCATTTTGAATTTGTTCCGCTATCTGACTTTTCGGACCGGCGGCGCTTTGATGACGGCCTTGATGATCAGCTTTATCTTTGGCCCTACCGTGATTAACTGGCTTAAAAGCAAGCAGCATCGCGGCCAGCCAATCCGTACTGACGGACCGGAAACTCATATCATCACCAAACAGGGAACACCAACCATGGGGGGGTTCCTGATTTTGCTAGCCCTTGGGATTGGAACGCTTCTTTGGGCAGATCTGACCAATGCCTATGTTTGGTCCGTCCTGCTGGTTACGCTGGGCTTTGGGGCGATCGGTTTTGCGGATGACTATTTGAAAGTCAGTCGCCATAATCCTCAAGGTGTTCCCGGAAAACTCAAGCTATTGCTGGAAATAATAATCGCTTTTGCGGCAACTCTTTGGATTGTTAAAACCAGTCATCCTGATATTGCGTTTGGGCTGACCATACCTTTTCTTAAAAATGTTCTTCTGGATCTGGGCTGGTTTTATATTCCCTTTGGCATGCTGGTGATGGTGGGAGCATCCAATGCTGTGAACCTGACTGACGGCCTTGATGGATTGGCCATTGTCCCTGTGATGATCGCTGGCACTTCCTTCGGTTTGATTGCCTATCTGGTTGGTAATACGGTTTTTTCCGAATATCTGCAAATTCGTGCGATCCCCGGAGCGGGTGAGCTTCTGGTATTTTGCGGCGCACTAATTGGTGCCGGACTAGGTTTTCTGTGGTTTAACGCGCCGCCAGCCATGGTGTTTATGGGCGATACCGGCTCTCTTGCGATGGGTGGGGCGCTGGGGGCTATCAGTGTTGTCACGCGCCATGAAATTGTTCTGGCTGTTATTGGTGGCCTGTTCGTGTTGGAAACTGTCTCCGTCATTGTTCAAGTCGCGTCTTTCAAACTGACAGGAAAACGGGTTTTTCGCATGGCACCGCTGCACCATCATTATGAAAAGAAAGGATGGGCGGAGCCGACGATTGTTATTCGCTTCTGGATCATCGCCGTGATCCTGGCATTGATCGGACTAGCCTCCCTGAAACTGAGATAATGAGATGATGAAGAGCCACGCGTATCATAACAAAAATATAGCCGTTTTTGGATTGGGCAAAAGCGGGTTTGCAACGGCCCGACGGTTGCATGAAGGGCGCGCGCGTGTCTCTGTGTGGGACGATAATGAGGAAAGGCGGCAATCTGCCCGTCAGGCAGGCCTGTCTGTTTTAAACTTTCAGGAGAAAACCTGGAAAGGATCAGATGCGCTGATCCTCTCTCCAGGCGTTCCGCTCACACACCCTCAGCCCCATCAGGTTGTTCGCCGGGCGCAGGAAGAAAAGACACCCATTGTCGGGGATGTGGAGGTTTTCCTGAATGAGGTTACGGAAGGCCGGATTGTCGGAATTACCGGCACCAATGGCAAATCAACCACTTCTGCTTTGATCCATCATATCCTAGGTGTTAATGAGCACGAAGTAGCGCTAGGCGGAAATATTGGCATACCCGTTATGGACTTGCCGCAACTGGGCGAAGACGGTGCTTATATATTGGAGCTTTCCTCATACCAACTGGATCTCACGCCTTCCTGGAAAGCAGATATTGCTGTTATTCTGAATGTTACACCTGATCACCTGGACCGCCATGGGGATATGTCTGGATATGCGGCCGTAAAAGAACGGATTTTCCAAAACCAGGCGGAAGACGGCATTGCTGTGGTCAATTCCGATGACCCCTGTTGTCAGGACATGGCTGAAAAACTGATCAAGCATGGATCGCAAAAAGTCATTTCCATCTCGACAAAGCGGTCCTTGCAGACCGGTGTTTATGTGCTGGACGGTATATTGCATGACCAAACCGAAGGAGGGCGAGGCTGGTCTGTCGATATTCGGGATATCATTTCCTTGAAAGGTGTTCATAACTGGCAGAATGCAGCCGCCGCTGTTGCAGTTGTTCGGTCATTGGGGCTGGACAATGACGAGATTGAAAAAGGCCTCCGGACTTTTGGCGGATTGGCGCACCGCATGGAACAAGTGGCGCATCGCGACAAGATCCGTTTTATCAATGATTCCAAAGCCACAAATGCGGAAGCGGCAGAAAAAGCCCTCGCATCCTATGACACCATATTCTGGATTTGTGGAGGGCGGGCAAAGGCGGGCGGTATTGATAGTCTTGCTCCTTACTTTCCGAAAATCCGTAAAGCCTATCTTATTGGGGAAGCCGAGAGTGATTTCTCCCGAACCCTTGAAGGCAAAGTGGACAATCTGCAATGCCATGATCTGCAAACGGCTGTCCGGCAGGCGAAAGAAGATGCTCAAGGTGGCAGCGAAGAGTGCGTTATTCTTTTGTCTCCCGCTGCTGCAAGTTTCGATCAGTTTGCCAGCTTTGAAGCGCGCGGCGATGCCTTTCGCCAGTTGGTAGGGGAGGAAAATACATGACAACCTTTACCCGGCTTGATCGTTCTGTTGTTGGGCGCTGGTGGTGGACGGTTGATCGCTGGACTTTGCTCGCAGTTGCTCTTCTGCTCGCGCTTGGTGGCATGATGGTTCTGGCTGCCAGCCCGGCTGTCGCTACACGGATCGGTCTTGAGAATTTTCATTTTGTGAAGCGGCAGTTTTTATATCTGCCCATGGCACTGGCGATCATATTCGGCATCTCTTTGATGTCACCGCTTTGGGTCCGGCGGATGGCTGTCATCGTGTTCGGCGTTTGCCTTCTGCTAACCCTTGCCACCTTGTTGATAGGGCCGGAAGTCAAGGGAGCAAAACGCTGGTTGCAGTTTGGCAGTTTTACCCTGCAGCCCACAGAATTTCTGAAACCTGCTTTTGCGGTTGTTGCTGCCTGGATGTTTGCCCAACAGCGCAAAAGCGACGAAATTCCCGGCAATCTGATCTCTATGCTGCTCTTCGGTTTGGTCATTGGATTGCTGCTTGCCCAGCCTGATGTGGGAATGACACTTGTTGTCTCTGCCGTATGGTTCGCACAATTCTTCCTTGCGGGCCTTCCCATTATCTGGGTTGTTCTGTTTTTGGGCGTTGGTATTGCCAGTGCCGCAGGAGCTTATGCTTTGTTCCCACATGTCACCAGTCGCGTTGATCGTTTTCTGGATCCATCCGGCGGTGGTAATTATCAGATCGAACGGGCGATGGAAGCCTTTCAGCGGGGCGGATTTTTTGGTGTCGGACCAGGAGATGGTTCTGTAAAACGGGTTTTGCCAGATGCTCATACCGATTTTATTTTTGCCGTTGTCGGTGAAGAGTTTGGTGTCTTGTTCTGCCTGATTGTCGTGGCGCTTTTTACATTTGTTGTGCTTCGTGGTTTTAGCCGTCTGCTGGAAGAAAAGAATTTTTTTGTCGTCCTGGCAGCAGCAGGCTTGCTGACCCAGTTTGGTTTGCAAGCCATCATAAATATAGGCGTCAATCTGCGGCTTATGCCAACGAAGGGGATGACTCTGCCTTTTATCTCCTATGGCGGATCCTCCATGCTTGCCCTGGCTTTTCTGATGGGCATGCTGTTGGCGTTCAGTCGGCGGCGTGTCGGCGCGGGAGAAACATGACGTGACGAAACGCGCACAGCATATTGTTCTGGCAAGCGGGGGAACGGGCGGACATATTTTTCCGGCGCGTGCTCTGGCGGAGGAACTGATTAGTCGCGGCATTCGGGTAACGCTGATGACTGATCAGCGCGGCGGGCGTTATGAAGAGCTGTTTCCCGGCGTTGACGTTTTGTCGGTCAGGTCGGCCTCGCCGTCCGTCGGTGGTCTTCTGGCGAAGGTGAAGGCCGGCCTGAAACTCTGTGTCGGGACGGTGCAATCTTTAATCATTTTGCGGAAATTGCGACCTTCGGCCGTCGTCGGGTTTGGTGGATACCCCTCCATGCCGCCCGCCGCCGCTGCCGCTCTTCTTCGAATTCCGCTTATTTTGCATGAACAAAATGCTGTTCTGGGTCGGGTGAACCGGTTGCTTGCCGGGATGGCTGCAAAGATTGCAACATCCTTTCTGCATACAGAAAGTGCAGACAGGGCTGTCATTGGTAAAATGAGCTTTACCGGTAATCCGGTTCGGCAAGAAATTCTCGATTTGTATGGGGCTGCCTATCATGAACCTAAGCAGGATCAAGAAATCAGATTGCTCGTTCTTGGCGGTAGCCAAGGGGCGACCGTTCTATCGGATGTTGTGCCTGCTGCTGTGACCGCGCTTCCCGAGATGCTCCAGAAGCGGTTGGTCATAATACAGCAATGTCGCTCTGAAGATCTGGAACGTGTAACGCAAGCCTATGAGCAGTCTCCCGTGAAGACAGTATTATCGGCCTTTTTTGAGAATATTCCGGAGTTACTGGCCAACTGTCACCTGGCCATAACCCGTTCTGGCGCGTCAACGATTGCAGAACTGACAGTGTCTGGCAGGCCGGCAATTTTGGTTCCCTATAAATTCGCCATGGATAATCATCAGCTGAAAAATGCGGAAAATGAGGTTGCCAAAGGGGCCGCCCGTCTGATCCTGCAAGATCAGTTCACGCCTGAAAGCCTCTCCGCCCATCTTGCGGAATTGCTCAGGCACCCGGATAAGCTCACTTGCATGGCGAGAGCTTCAGCGCAGTTGGGTGAGGTCGGTGCTGCCAAGAAGTTGGCCGACATGGTTGAGATGACAAAGAGTAATGAAAAAGGCGGAAAATCCCGTCTTGATGGAAAGGTTGTCGCATGAGAGCGCTCCCCCTGGATATAGGACTGGTTCATTTCGTCGGAATTGGCGGGATCGGGATGAGCGGTATCGCCGAAGTGATGCATACATTGGGCTATCAGGTGCAGGGATCGGACCTTTCGCGTAACCCCAATGTGGAACGCCTCGAAGGTCTGGGGATCAAAGTCCTGATTGGTCATGACAAGGAAAATCTGGGTGATGCCCGTGTTGTCGTGATCTCGTCTGCTGTGAAAGCCGATAATCCGGAAGTCAAGGAAGCCCGGGCCAATCTCATTCCTGTTGTTCGGCGCGCTGAAATGCTGGCGGAGTTGATGCGTCTTCGCTGGGCGGTTGCCGTTGGCGGAACGCACGGCAAAACCACAACAACATCCCTGCTGGCGGCTATGCTGGATGCCGCTAAGATGGAGCCAACAGTTATCAATGGCGGGATTATCAACGCCTATGGTACGAATGCCCGTCTGGGTAAGGGTGACTGGATGGTTGTGGAAGCTGACGAGTCTGATGGCAGTTTCATCAAGCTGCCTGCAACCATTGCAATCGTGACGAATATCGACCCGGAACATTTGGACTTTTATGGCGACTTTGACGGGGTCCGTGAAGCCTTCCGGACCTTTGTTGAAAATATCCCTTTTTACGGATTTGCCGCGCTTTGCATTGACCATCCTGAAGTGCAGGCGTTGATCGGCCGTATCTCGGATCGGCGTCTTGTTTCTTATGGGATGTCACCACAAGCCGACTACCGGGCGATCGACGTGCGTTTCGAAGCAGGCGGCGCTCGTTTCAGTGTTGAGATAAGTGAGCGGATTGGCGGAGATGCCAGAATAATGAAAGGTTTCGAACTCCCGATGCCCGGCGCGCATAATGTGCAAAATGCCATGGCTGCTGTTGCGGTGGGTAAAGAAATGGGTTTCGATGAAGTTGACTTGAAGACGGCGCTTCGAGAATTCAGTGGAGTGAAACGGCGCTTTACCAAAACCGGTGAAGTGAACGGGGTAACAGTGATCGATGATTATGGTCACCACCCCGTAGAAATCTCCTCTGTGCTGAGTGCAGCGCGCCAAGCTTATGAAGGCAAGATTATTGCCGTTGTTCAGCCTCATCGCTACTCTCGCTTGCAGGATTTGTTTGAAGATTTCTGTACGTGTTTTAATGATGCAGACAGCGTGATTGTTGCAGATATTTTTGCAGCGGGCGAAGATCCGATTGAAGGGATCAGCCAGGAAAGTTATGTGGAAGCCTTGCGCACCAGAGGACATCGCCGGGTTCTTGCCTTGAAAGGGCCAGAATATCTGGCAGATCTGATTTGCGAAGAAGCCAATGAAGGCGATGTGGTTGTTTGCTTAGGGGCTGGATCAATCACTCAGTGGGCCAATAAGCTCCCCTCTGAACTTGCAGCCCGGCAGGATCTGGAGGATGCTGAATGACACCAGCCCTGCGTCACACCCCCTCCTTACTGGATCGTCTGCCTGACGTTCGCGGTCGGGTGCGGGCGGATGTTGCCCTTGATAAAGTCACCTGGTTTCAGGTTGGAGGGCTTGCTGATGCTCTGTTCAAACCCGAAGATGAAGCCGATCTGGCAACCTTTCTGAAAGAAACACCGACGGATATTCCGGTTTTTGCATTGGGAGTAGGATCAAACCTTCTGGTCCGGGACAGTGGATTTCGGGGTGTCATTCTTCGGCTCGGTCGGCATTTTGCCGGTATGGAGCTGATGGAGGGTGATCGGATGCGGGTCGGTGCCGGGGCGCTGGATATGAATGTCGCCAGATTTGCCGCAGAGAACTCTCTTACAGGGGGTGAGTTTCTGAGTGGTATTCCCGGCAGTATCGGCGGAGCGCTTCGAATGAATGCGGGCGCCTATGGGCGAGAAGTCAAAGATATTCTGATTTCCGCTGTGGCGTATGATCGGGCTGGCATTCGCCATGAACTTGATAATGAAAATATGGGTTTCTCCTATCGTCACTCCGGTATTCCCGAAGGCTGGATCTTTACCGAAGCGGTTTTCCAGCTTGAAAAAGGGGATGCGGAAGCCATCAGCCGGGAAATGACGAAAATTGCTGAAAGCCGCGCGGACAGTCAGCCGATTAAAAGCCGGACAGGCGGATCCACCTTCGCCAATCCGCCGGGTAAAAAAGCCTGGGAACTGATTGACGCTGTCGGAGCGCGGGGTCTGAAAATCGGGGCGGCACAGATTTCAGAAAAGCACTGCAATTTCCTGATTAACACAGGCGGGGCAACGGCAACGGATATTGAAGCGGTTGCTGAGGAAGCACGCCGCCGCGTCTTTAAAGACTTCGATACGATCTTACGCTGGGAAATAGTACGTCTTGGCGAGATGCCGGACGGAGCCGCTGCAAAAAAAGAAGGAAGTAAAAGCGAATGAAGCATGTCGCGGTATTGATGGGGGGATGGTCAGCTGAGAGGGAGGTTTCTCTGGACAGTGGTGAAGCCTGTGCTTCGGCGCTTCAGCGATGCGGGTATTCGGTAACGCCGATTGATGTTCAACAGAATATTGCCTCTGTCCTGGAAACCCTCAAACCCGATGTTTGCTTCAATGCCCTTCATGGTCGCTACGGTGAGGACGGTCTTATTCAGGGAATTCTGGAAATACTGGGCATCCCCTATACTCATTCCGGGGTCATGGCTTCTGCAGTGGCGATGGATAAGCCGGTTGCCAAGAAACTGTTTGCCTCTGCTGGCTTGAGATGCGCAGACGGGCGGATTTTCAGCCGCCAGGAAATTCTGGAAGGTGCAGATTATCCGAAGCCTTTGGTGATCAAACCGCTGAACGAAGGCTCTAGTGTCGGCGTGACAATTCTGCTGGAAAATGAAAATAGAAGCTTGAAGGATATTCCCTGGACATTTGGTAATGAAGTTCTCATCGAAAGCTATGTTCCAGGCCGCGAGATTCAGGTGGCTGTCATGGGCGATCAGGCTCTGGGTGCGGTTGAAATTCAGCCACTGGGTCGATTTTACGATTATGAAGCAAAATATACAGCGGGCAAGGCGGAGCATCTGATGCCTGCGCCTTTACCAGCGGATCGGTATGAAGAAGTCTTGGATATGGCACTGAAGGCTCATCAGGTTCTGGGCTGCAAAGGGGTGAGCCGATCAGACTTTCGTTTGGATGATGAAGGGGATGGTAGCGGCGATTTCTATATTCTGGAAACAAATACACAGCCGGGTATGACAGAACTGAGTCTGGTGCCTGAAATAGCGGCCCATTCCGGAATTTCATTTGAAGATCTGGTGCGCTGGATGGTGGAGGATGCGTCATGCGAGAGATAAAGTTAGCGGCTGGGGATCGTCCAGTACGGGCCTCCAAATCCGCAAAAGCCAAAAAAACACGAGCGACATCTCGCCGGACTGCAAAAAGAAAGCCTGTAGTCTCAGCTCCCTCTGTTTTGTCAACATTCTGGGGGAGTGTTATGGCCCTTTTCCGGTTTGTTGGTCGGATAGCAAATTTGCTAAAAGCACTGGGAAAGACCAAAACATCCTCAGGCCGGGCAGGCCGCCGGCGCCCACAACCGAAGTGGCGCCGCTATGCAATACCAGCAGCCCTTGTCTTGGCGATTACAGTGCCGGTGGGGCTCACGGGATACTATATCGTCAAAAATTCAGTGGTTGAAAGAACGCTGGCCTGGATTGAAGAAGCAGCAGACAGTGCCGTGATCGCGATGGGGTTGTCCGTACAGGAGATCAGCGTTGCCGGTCGGGAGAGGACGTCAGCCAAAGATATCGTGAAGGTTCTGTCTTTGAAGCGTGGTGACAATATTCTTCAGTTCGACCCTTCCGAGGCACGCAGTCGGATTGAAAGTCTGGGATGGGTTGAAACGGCCTCTGTCATGCGTCGCTTTCCGGATGAAATCTTTATTCGTATTACGGAAAGGCGTCCTTTTGCTCGCTGGCAACGGCGTAACGAGACAGCCGTTATAGATCGCAATGGCGCGGTTATCTCAGAGCAAGACAATGAAGAATTCCGCTACCTGCCAAAAGTGGTAGGGGAAGGAGCCAATAAGGACGCTGCCGCATTGTTTGATGTTCTGGCCAAGGCGCCCACGCTCTTTACCCGTTTGAACAACGCGGTTCGCATTCGGGATCGTCGCTGGAACCTGGAATTTGAAAACGGCATTATTGTATTGCTACCGGAACAAAATAGCGGAGCTGCCTGGGCTAAACTGGACAAAATGCAGCAGGAGAAGGGTGTCTTGAATAAGGGTGTGACATCTATTGATCTCCGCTCGACAAGGAAAACATATGTGCGTCTCAAGCCAGATGATGCAGAATTTCGGCGGGTTGCCGGTGAAGAGACCTAAGGATCAGTCATGAAACAGTCGGGGAACAGATAGAGCTTATGGCGGCAGGACGAAACGGGCCTTTGGCAGCACTGGATATCGGAACGACAAAGATTTGCTGCTTTGTTGCTGTCGAAGAGACGGGTGGTTTGCGGATCAAGGGGATTGGGCATCAGGTAGCCCGTGGAATGCGTGCCGGTACCATCACCAATATGGAGATGGCGGAAGAATCTATCCGGTCCGCGGTTGATGCGGCTGAACGCATGGCAGGAGAGACGATCCGTAATGTGTTTCTCAGCGTCTCTGCCGGGCAGCCTGCCTCTCAGACTGTCGATGTTACCATGTCTCTGGCGGGTCAGGAAATTGGCGAAAAAGATCTGCAAAGAACCCTGAAAGAAGCGAAAGAGAGTTATAAGCCTGAGAACCGAACGGTCATTCATGCCCTGCCGGTAGGCTACAATGTCGATGGTAATCGGGGCATACGGGATCCGCGCGGCATGTATGGCGATAGTCTGGGTGTCAGTATGCATATGGTTTCCGTGCAAAATAGCCATCTTCGCAATATCAGTAATTGTGTAGAACGATGCCATCTGGGAGTCTCCCAGATTGTCTCTGCGCCTTATGCCTCTGGTCTGGCGTCGCTGGTTGAGGATGAGATGGATTTGGGGGTTACCATTATTGATCTGGGCGGCGGTTCCACATCCTTTGGCGTCTTCTATGATGGAGAGATGGTTTATAACGAGGTTATTCCGGTGGGCGGAGCTCATGTGAGCAGTGATATTGCACGCGGCCTGTCCACGACCCTCGCCAATGCCGAACGCATGAAAACACTCTATGGCAGCGCCCTTGCAAGCCCGGCTGACGAAAAAGAAATTATTGATGTGCCTCTGATCGGTGAGTCCGACCATGAGGTTGCGAACCATGTCCCGCGCTCCATGCTTGTCGGGATCATCAAGCCGAGGATCGAGGAAATTCTAGAATTGGTCCGCGACAGGCTGGCCGAGTCCGGTTTTGACAAGGTTGCGGGACGCCGCGCGGTTCTGGTTGGTGGTGCCTCTCAGTTGGCTGGTGTCCAGGATTTAGCAAGCCGGATATTGGATAAGCAAGTGCGTATGGGTAAACCTATACGTGTCAAATCACTGGCGGATGCGACTGGTGGACCGGCATTTGCAACGGCCGCTGGTCTGCTTTCCTTCGCAGCACGGGAAAATTTCGATGACCAAGCCAATTTGGCAATTGTTGAAAAAACCCCCAAAAACCGCCTTTTGCGAATCGGAAACTGGTTCAAAGAGAACTTTTGAGGTGAAAAAAATGGAGAAAAATCATCAATATGTAAGAAGTAGGGTTCCATTAGCCACAATATTTGGTATTAATTAACTATTAGCTTGCGTGGAGAAGGAGGGTAGTACTGTGGGGATAAATTTATCAGTACCAGACCAGACAGAATTGAAGCCTAAAATCCTGGTGTTGGGTGTTGGTGGTGCCGGTGGCAACGCGGTCAACAACATGATCAAATCAGAGCTTCAGGGGGTCGAATTCGTTGTTGCGAATACCGACGCGCAGGCTTTGAAACAAAATCTCGCCAAAGATCGAATTCAACTGGGAGCTGAGCTCACAGAAGGATTGGGTGCAGGCTCCAAGCCTCATGTTGGAGCGTCTGCGGCAGAAGAAGCCATCGAAGAAATCGTATCGCATCTGAAAGGGTGCCATATGTGTTTCATTACGGCCGGAATGGGCGGCGGAACCGGAACCGGCGCCGCGCCAATTGTTGCCAAGGCTGCCCGGGATCTTGGTATCCTGACGGTTGGTGTTGTCACCAGACCCTTCCAGTTTGAAGGCAATCATCGCATGCGGATTGCCGATGCGGGCATTGAAGAATTGCAACAGTTCGTTGATACACTGATTATTATCCCTAATCAGAACCTTTTCCGGATTGCCAACGAGAAGACAACTTTTGCAGATGCCTTCAATATGGCGGATGATGTGTTGCATTCCGGTGTTCGGGGTGTCACGGATCTGATGGTCATGCCAGGCCTTATCAATCTCGATTTCGCTGACGTAAACACCGTCATGAGTGAAATGGGCAAGGCGATGATGGGGACCGGCGAAGCAGAAGGTGAAAACCGGGCCGTCGAGGCTGCTGAGGCCGCGATCTCTAATCCATTGCTGGATGATGTTTCCATGAAGGGCGCGCGTGGCGTTCTGATCAATATCACCGGCGGTATGGACTTAACCCTGTATGAGCTCGATGAGGCCGCGAACCGCATTCGCAGCGAAGTGGACCCGGAAGCCAACATCATTGTGGGATCTACCTTTGATTCCGAAATGGAAGGCACCATGCGGGTTTCTGTGGTTGCAACGGGAATTGATGCTGCCGATGCCATGCAACCGATTGCGCCGAATGTGACGTCTTTGCGGAAAATTTCTGGAGAGACGCCCCGAACCGAAACCGGTTGGAGTGGGAGTGAAAGTGGAATGTCTGCAGCCACTCAGGCAGCAGAAACAATCACAGCATCTGGATTTGGCGCTTCCGTTCCTGACGGACTGTCAGCCGGTCAACCAATGTTGAGCGGGCAGGTTGAAGGTCAAGAGAGCGTTCTTGAAAGCGGGACGGCTGAGGGAATGATTTCTGATAGCAGCCTTGCCCTTGATACAGAGCCGGATCTTCTTTCCGACATTGAATTGCAGATGGAAGAGAGTGATGTTTTGAGCTCGGATGCTGAAAGCGGAGGATCTCACTTTAAGGCGCCGCCGGTGATTAAGGTGGAAAAACGCCCCGAAGATCTCATCAACCCCGATGCCCGCTTCAGTGCTGAGCAGGCGGCGGAACCACGCCGCAAGCGGAAAGGCCCTAGCCTGTTCGAAAGAATGACCGGTGTTGGACGTATGGCACGTAAAGCCGAAGCGGAACGGACCGAACGGCAAGCGGAAGCAAGGCACTCGAGCCCTGCAGCATCCGAACGCCGGGAACCTGCAGCGACATCTCCTGTGGCTCCGAAATCAGAAGAAGCCTCTCAGCCGAAACAAGAGGCACTGACACCTTCTGTCCGGATCGAGCAGAAGAAAGAAGATGAGGATCTTCTGGATATCCCGGCTTTCTTGCGCCGTCAGGCTAACTGAAAAAACTGATCAGTTTTTAAAACTGATTTGAAGAGGGTAAAAACCGAAGACTGGATCTGGTCTTCGGTTTTATTTTGCGTTCTCTAATATTCGGAATGTTTTTTGTTTCAATACAGAAATATTTGGTAACAAAGAGTGATTTGAGTTGCGCGCGGCAAGTCGCTAGAAATAAAATACCGATAATATTTAAGGAAGTGTCGCGTTATTATGGTGACTTATCAGAAGACTTTACGCAATAGCATTAGCTGTACAGGCGTTGGCGTTCACAGCGGTGAGCTGATCAACATGACCCTCCATCCAGCGGCTGCTAATTCAGGTATTGTTTTCAGAAGAGTAGATGTTGCCCCGGAATGCGCTGATATTCCCGCCCGCTTCGATACCGTGTCCGATTTGATTATGTGCACAACCGTGCAAAATGAAGCTGGTGTAAAAGTTGCGACAATTGAGCATTTGATGGCAGCCTTTTCCGGCAGCGGTGTTGATAACGCCATTGTTGAACTGGATGCCGCTGAAGTCCCCGTTATGGATGGCTCCTCAGCCCCTTTTGTTTTCCTGATTGAATGTGCTGATATTGTTGAGCAGGAACTTCCGCGCACTTATATCAAGGTCCTGAAAGAGATTTCTGTTTCGGAAGGGGATGCAACGGCTGTTTTATCCCCGGGTGATAACATCTCCGTGGCGTTTGAAATCGACTTTGAAAATCAGCGGATCGGGAAACAGAATTGCAGCT
>JBDWHS010000034.1:0-105549 GCA_039975135.1 Sneathiella sp.
GATCCGTTCTTCGTCAGAGAAACGGATCTTTGGCGGATATTCTGCAGCCAGGCAATCGAATTGATCTGCTTGTTAAATTGGAGAACCGTGAGTTGGAAACTTTAGATTCCGGGCCCCTTACGGGGCTCGTTGGATCGAATATTCGATTAATCGGTAAGCCGACGGCGGGAGGAAAGCCACTGAGGGCTGACCGAACAGGAAATTATGATCTCTATGTTCTGGAAATTCCCGAAGCTCAAATTGAACGTGTTTCGCTGGCTCAGGCACTTGGATCTGTAACGGCCTTGTTACGGTCGAGCAAAGCGAGGAGTAACCCCTTACCGTTGCTCGGATCATCCGATTTGCGCGCATTCAGCCAGAGGCTGAAGCATGTGGTGGATGAAGGCGAGCGCCTTTTCCAATCGGTTGTCATACAGCGCGGACGGGAGATGTCTATACATGAAAGTGCTGTTCCCGGTTATCGAGGAAGAACTCATGATCGCCCCTCTTCAAACGTAAAGGGAGAAGACAAGGGATGAGTTGTTTCTTCAACGGTCTGAAGGCTGGCTACTGGGGCGGAATAATCATGCTCATATGGAGTGCCGCTGCGGTAGCCTCTCCATTGCAACTCTCCGTCAATGAAGGAAAATTACATCGATTTTCCGTTCCTGTTCTGGATGTTCTTATAACGGACCCGGGCATCGCGGACATACAGATGACGCGGCAGAACGGTCTTTTTATCTACGGCAAGAAGCCTGGAAGAACTCATATTGTCGCTCTCACGGAAGATGATCGGATCATTTTGGATCGTCATGTTGAAGTTGTTCGTGATTTGACTGAGCTCAGGAATATGTTGGCAGTTCAATTTCCAGAAAATCCAATGCGTATTATGCCCTCAAGAGGGCGGCTGATTTTAAGCGGGTCTGTATCCTCGCCTTCTGCCATGGATCAGATTTTAGTTTTGGTCAGCGGATATCTGGAAAAGGGAGAGCAAATCGTCAATCGTCTACAAATTAAAACGGCACTTCAGGTCAACTTGCGTATCCGCATCATGGAAATGAACCGCCAGGCAACGAAAGAACTTGGCATTAATTGGGATCTTCTTCTCAATCCAGGCTCCTTTACGGTGGGGTTACTGACGGGTAGAACGCCTGCTGTCGGCGGCGGGCAAATCATACCAAACCCGTCTCTTAGCGGAGTGGGTGGCAGTGCACTAATTGGTATGAAGGGGAGTGATGGATCGATCAATGCTGTGATTGATGCCATGGCCGAAGATAATCTTGTGACAGTTCTGGCAGAGCCCAATCTGACATCCCGATCCGGTGATACAGCCAGTTTTTTTGCGGGGGGCGAATTTCCCATTCCTGTTGCGGCGGATGATGAAAAAATTACCATAGAGTTTAAGAAATACGGCGTCATTCTGGATATGACACCAACCGTCCTTTCTCACAATCGTATCCGCCTTCATATCCGGCCGGAGGTGAGTGAACTTTCTTCTGCTGGCGCTATTACGCTTCAGAATATCAGTATCCCGGCAATTGCGGTGCGGCGAACTGAAGCAACAATTGAATTAGCCAGTGGGCAAAGCTTTTCGGTTGCCGGGTTGTTGCAGAATAGAAACCGGGATGTGGTCAGAGAGGTGCCGGGATTGGCTGATCTCGATATTCTGGGTCCTCTTTTTCGATCGCGCCATTACCAGAGAGCGGAAACGGAACTGGTCATCATTGCAACGGCAAATATCGTCAGGCCTCTTAATCGGGATGTTTATCAATCCCCTCTGACAAGCCTTGAGACGGAAGACCCGCATGGGCCTTCCCTGAATAAAAAGGCCGTTAGAGACGGAAAAGGCGCCGAATTGAAACATTTGCGCCAGCCCAATGGCAAAGGCCTGCAAGGCCCTGTTGGCTTTATATATTGAAGGGAGCATGATGGTTTACTCAAGAATATTAATGTTCGGCCCTCTGCTACTTCTTCTCTCGGGCTGTTATTCATTCCCACCTCCGCCAGTCTTTTCAATGGCAAAAGCAGAGCCTGTTTCTATCCAGAGATCTGTGGCAAGCAGGGCGCTGTATTTTGACGCCAGTTCGGGAGAATTTACGGATAAGAAAAGGACGCCCCTCCGAAAGCTATTGATGGATTTAAAGGGGACGGATGTTCAGTCTGTGAGGTTGTCTCCTTACACAACGACTGCCCGGGATCACCTTAATTCCCATCTCGTTCATTACCAAAAAAAAATCCGTTTTCCGTTCCCTGTGACACTGTCGGCAATTGATCCGACACCTCAGCTTGCTGCCGTTCGTATGGATGTTATACGGCTGGTCGCATTTTACGCAGATTGCGCGAAGGGGCCTGATTTTACAAGGCCTGGATGTGCTGTTGCTGTGAATCGGGCTCTCAGCCTTTCTTCGCTTGAAGAGTTAAGGCATGCCAGGCCGCTAGCACCGCCCACCGGGTTTTATGAAGCAAAGCCTTTGCGGGACTTAAGGGCAGGAAAAACAGCTTCTTTTATCAAGGCTGAGGAGTGACAGATGATGCGGATTCGCGACTATACAGAAGCAGATGAAGCGTTGGTTGATATCAGCGCCTTTGTCCTGGATGAGCAAAGTGAAAAAGAGCTAGAACGCTGCTTTAACAGGTTGGGTTTTCCGAAACATGAAATAACGCGAGGGGATGTCCATACTGCCATTAAACGCTATAGCCAGGCGGCCTCGCCCTCCATACTGATTGTTGATATCTCCCGATCCGAGATGCCATTATCGGATATGGAGGCGCTCGCCAACGTTTGTGCACCAAACATCCAGGTTATCGTCATCGGAACATGTGATACTGTCGGGCTATATCGAAATCTCCTTCGCTATGGGATTTCCGATTACCTCATTAAACCCATTCCGCAAGCCATGCTCTACTCTGCTCTTTCACACATGAAGGCAGGAGAAAACCATCATCCAGCTGAGGTTAAAACAGGCAAAGTGGTTAGTGTTTACGGAGCCTCTGGGGGAATCGGGACAACTTCGCTGCTCTGTGCTCTGGGGGACATTTTGTCCCGGGAAGAAAATAGAAGGGTCATGCTGGTCGATCTGGATATTCTGCAAGGGGACACGGCTCTCCATTTCGGGTTATCTGCCGGGGCCGGATTTTCCAATTTGTTAAGATCCCCAGAGCGCGCGGATGATCTGGTTCTTGAACGGCTGTCTTTATCGGTTAACAAAAAACTGAATATCTTATGCTCTGAAGGGGAGAGTGAGGACAGCGGACTCGTTGATTCCAAAAGTATCGGGGCACTGACGGACAGCTTACGACAGAAATATCACTTTATTTTGCACCATATTCCGGATCGATCAGAGATCGAAACTTTGCCTGTCCTGATGTCGTCCGATATCTGCATTCTGATTTTGGAGCCAGGTTTGACAGGCTTGAGGAATGCCAGAAATTTACTTCAAAAAATAAAGGCTTATGAGATGGTTCCGCAGATTATTGCTGTGTTGAACAATAGCAGACCATCCTTCAAATCCAGTCCGACGGCCCAGCAAATTGAAAAATTTATTGGCCATCCGCTGGAACAGATCATTCCTTATGACGGAAAGGGCTTTAATCAATCCTCGCTTGATGGAGTTCCAGTGTCGAGAAATAACTCCAGGGCCAGCCAGAAAATAAAATTGTTGGCCGCTAGCCTGGTCGGATCAAAGCCACAAGCGAAATCACCCTTTCTGAAATTACCTTTCAAATTCTTCGGAGGCTAAAATGTTTGGAAAAAAGATCCTGGATTATGGACTAGGTCTTCAAGAGGAACCCGATGAGTGGGAGGGGCCAGAAGAGCCGAAGCGGAGTTCGCAGAACGAAGAGGGGAAGAGCAAAATTAGTATCTCCTCTGAAATTACCGGAAGTGTGAGAGAACATTTTTTTCAGTTGGTCAACCCTTCCATCGCGGCCAGTTTATCCCGAGACGAATTGATTGATAAAGTGACACAGGCAGTTGCTGATATTGTTGATCGCGAAAAAATCCCTTTGAACTGGAAAGAACAGGGCAGCATTGCACGTGATTTATTGAATGACATGATCGGGGTTGGCCCTGTCGAAGAGCTTCTTCGGGATGATGCGGTAACAGACATCCTTGTGAACGGGCCTGAAAAAATATTTGTCGAACGGCAGGGCAGGCTGGAACTCACGGAACTGAGTTTTCGGGACGAAGATCACCTTATGAGCGTTGCGCGGCGCATCGCAGTTTCAGCAGGGCGCCGGGTTGACGAAAGCAATCCTATGGTGGATGCGCGTCTGATCGATGGCAGTCGCGTCAATATCATTTTGCCGCCTCTGTCGGTTTATGGAACGATTATTTCCATTCGCAAATTCCCAACCGAGCAAATTTGTCTCATGGATCTGGTAGAGAAGGATAGTCTGTCGTCGCAAATGGCAGATTTTTTGGAAATAGCTGCAGCGTCTCGTTTGAATATTTTGATTTCCGGTGGGACGGGAGCCGGAAAAACCACGTTTTTGAATGCTCTGTCCGGGAGAATTGGCGAGTCAGAAAGAGTAGTTACTATTGAAGATGCAGCTGAGATTAATCTTCAGAAACCGCATGTAATCAGTCTTGAGACGCGGCAGAAAAATGTAGAAGGAAGCGGCGAGATTTCTCAGCGGGATCTATTGCGAAACGCCCTTCGAATGAGGCCGGACAGAATTATTATTGGTGAAGTCAGAGGTGCTGAAGTCCATGAAATGCTGCAGGCAATGAATACCGGTCATGACG
This sequence comes from Sneathiella sp., assembly GCA_039975135.1. Classification (GTDB taxonomy): domain Bacteria; phylum Pseudomonadota; class Alphaproteobacteria; order Sneathiellales; family Sneathiellaceae; genus Sneathiella. Next base: position 4,727 of record JBDWHS010000034.1, read on the forward strand.
GTTCCATGTCGACAATTCATGCTAACTCCGCCCGAGATGCGCTTGTACGAATAGAAGATCTGCTCCTGTCTTATCAGGCTAATTTCAATCCTGATGCGGTGAAACGGCAAATCGCCTCTTCTCTTGATTTGGTTATTCATTTGAGCAGAAGTTATACGGGGCATCGTTATGTGCAGTCCATCACTGAGGTTACTGGCGTGGAAGGCGAGACGATCGTCACTCAGGACCTTTTTCATTTCGAAGAACATAAATCATCTGTGCCGGATGTTTTTGAAGGCGAGTTTCAGCACCAGAAAATTAGGCCTCATTGCGAAAAGAAAATACAGCGCTGCAAATTGGGCGAAGCTCTAAGAAAGGTGCTGGGATGGTAGAGGCCTTGTCGGTTTATGGAGCAGAAGGTGTGATCACCAGCCTGTTGATAGCATTCGTAACAGGCGTAATTTTGGTGAGTGCAGGCGTCGGTTATTTTTGGCCAAGGCGGACATTGATAGAGAGGCTCGCGCCAGATCAACCGGAAATGGCGGAAGTTGAGAAACCCGTCGCTGCTCTTATTCCAGCCGAGACAAATCAGTTCAAAATCTTCAAAAGATATTGGAGCGTTGGGCAGAGTTGTTACTTGAGTATCGCTGTTGGCGGCAGTGGGCTTTTGCTAACAGACGTCGGCAGGCCGGTTTTCATAATATCTGCTATGCTGACTACTGCTGCAGCAAGTTTGCTTTTCCTTCTTTCCAGCCTCCAAAATGCCCGAAAGAGAAAACTCTCCGCGCAATTTCCAGAAGCTCTTGACCTGCTTGTTCGAGGCGCCCGTGTTGGTGTTGCACCGGAAGAAAATATCGGTCTTATTGCTGAAGAACTTCCGATGCCGCTCTCTCGTCATTTTAGCGAGATTTCCGAGAAAATAGGCATTGGCCTTTCTTTCGAACAAACCCTTATTGAGGCGTCGCAGTCTGTTGGGAACAGAGAATTTCGATATCTGGCGGCAACTCTCGCCATTCAACGGAAATCTGGCGGGAAATATGCGGATATTCTGGACAACCTAAGCAAAGTCCTGCGGGAGCGGCTCGAACAGGAAGAGAAAATACAGGCAGCAACTTCGGAAGCCAGGCTCTCGGCTAAAATTGTTGGCGCACTCGTTCTTGCAGTTTGCGTTCTGCTTTTCATTCTGAACAGAGCGCAATTTAATTTTCTGATCAATGATGAGACGGGTTTTGATATTCTTCTCTATTGCGTTAGTAGTTTGGTGATCGGCTTTCTGATGATGCGCTGGCAAATCGGGCTGGTAAAATGAGCGTGTCAGGCACTGTCAACGTTGTTGAGATCGGTGTGGTTATGGGCATTGCTACAAGCGTGATTGTGGCTGTGCGCCTCTTTCGTGCAGGATTGGTCAAACGAAGAGATGAAGTCTGGCAAAAAAGAAAGGCTTTACTTCTGGGGGAGCTCGATGTCGAGGGTAAAGAAGCTCCTTCTGACAACCAGCAAAACAGCCGAAGGTGGGGGAACACCGCAAGACATTTTCTGAGTTACTTCTTGCCAATGCTTCGGAACACTGACAGTAGCCTGGAGAGATTTCCTGCCCCAGAAATAACAGTACCGAAGAAAGAAGTGCCCGCTACTCTCTCCTTCGGATGGCCTTTTGGTATCCTTTCAGGGGCCGGTTTGTATTTTCTCCTGGAGCTGTTCGCGTTTCCAAAAGAGATGGAGGATGCCTCCCGCATAGTCTTTTTTTGCCTATTCGCAGGCGGCGGTGGAGTGGCACCACGATATTTGACCCATTTTCTGAAAACCAAAAGGCAGAAAAAGATTGAGGGGGTTGTGCCGGACGTGATCGATTTGCTGGTTCTTTCTGTTGAGGCTGGCATGACCTTTGATGCTGCCTTGCTTCAGACGCGCCGCCACATTGCTGACTATTCTAAAGAAATGTTTGAGGAGCTGGAGATACTGGTGGCCGAACTAGCCGTATTACCTGAGAGAAGGCAGGCCTTTGCTAATCTGGTGAGCCGTACCGGCTCAGAAACATTGCGCTATCTGTCGATTGCTCTTCAGCAGGGCGAAAAATATGGAACCCCTATTTCAGCCTCGCTCAAAACTGTTGCGATGGATAGCAGAAAGCGGGTGTTTTTGGATCTGGAAAAAAAAGCAGCAAGGCTACCGGTTTGGCTAAGTTTACCGTTGATGCTATGTATTTTGCCGCCCGTCGTGGCCCTTTCGGTAGGGCCCGGATTTGTCTCCCTTCTTCGTTCAATAGGAGGTGGAGGATGATGAGGCGCGCCCGCGTTTTAATGATGATATCCCTTTTGCTCGGTGGGTGCAGTTCCTGGATGACGTCACAAAAACTGGGCCCCTTGAATTCGCAAAAATCGGTTCAAGGTGAGCGTGTGGCTGAGGCTGTTTTCAAAAGTGGCGATTATCAGGGAGCGGCAGAGCTGTATTATCATCTCATCCAGGCATATCCCGAAAGCCCAGCCTTTTGGGGGCGGTATGCCGATAGTTTATATGGTGTTGGCGATGCCAAAGGCGCTATTGATGCATATAGAAAGGCGGCTGAATATAGCGAAGATCCTTGTCTTACCTCCTTAGGGTTGGGGCGTTCTCATTTAAAGTTATCAAGGCCTGTCGCAGCACGCGTGCATTTTGAGACCTGCCTGGCGCATGAGTCCAAAAATATTGAAGCTTTGAAGGGCTTGGCAATTACGCTGGATTTGGCAGGTTTAACATCCCGCTCTCACGTCTATTACAAAAAAGCAATCCGGACCGATCCTTCCGATATTGTGCTTCAGAATAACTATGGTCTTTCTCTTATGCTCGCAGGGCAATTTGACAAGGCGATTACCGTTTTGAGCGCCCTTGCTTTTGGCCCAAAATCAACGGTGAAAATTCGCCAAAATCTAGCCCTCGCCTTTGGATTGCAAGGGGATGATCTCGCGGCTGAACAGATTCTCTCCCTGGATTTCTCGGACGGAATAGTGCGCAACAATCTTCAGCATTACAAAATCGCCCGTCACCTCAAGGGCGAAAACGGTCTCCGGTATTTACTGGCGAGGGGAGGGCAAGGGCTTGAGCAGAAGTAGAGTGTGTAAGAAGAAACCGTCTATAAGCAGTATAAAAGACTGTGAATGCGGATCTTCCGGACTGGAGCTTGCCTTGCTGGCGCCTGTTATTCTGGGGCTTTGTTTTGTCCTAATCGATTTGGGCCGGCTTTTTATTACCGACAGCCTGTTGCGCTCTTCTCTCGCGTTGTTGTCTACCTCCCTGCGTTATGAGGCCATGCCCAATGACATGGATAGTTTGAAAGTGCAGCTCATTCAGTTGACCGAACAGAAGGCGGCAGGCTGGATCGATCCTGACGCCCTGGAGCTTTCGGTTACGCTCGTTCCCGGTCTTGGAAGACATACATATTCCTATGATCTTTCCTATCGTTTTAAAACACAGACTCCTTTTGCTCCGTTGTTTCTGGGAGATGCAGCCTTGACACGATCGCTTGTTCATCAGGATGACGTTTTTCTGAACGGAATGGCATCGTGAGAGACGCGCAGCGAAAATGGCAGACCCAGCGGCATTTTCTATCGGACAGGAGGGGGAATATGATTGTCGAAGTCGCGATCATTCTGCCCTTGCTTATCCTTATGATATTTGCCGGCACAGACATGATCCGGTATGTGCAAACCCTTCATCAAGTGGATTTGGTTTCTGCAAGTCTGGCGGCCCGGTTGAGCCGCCAATCTGTTCTTCAGGAAGCCGACTTTGAAGGCGCGTTAGGGCAGGCACAGTCTCTTCTGGAAGCCATAGATGCGTCTGATTTGGAGCTCACGAGCCGCGTTATTCGGCTCCTCCCTTCGGGGGAGGAACAGCTTGTCTGGATGCACAGGGTCGGAGGAGAACAAGCAGGCTGTTCGGAAGGAGGGGCGTTACCGCACTATTTGATTAGCGATGTAAATCCGGCAGCGCCTCGTCAGCAATTTTTTCAAATCAGGCTATGCCTTACTCTAAAATCGGCTTTTTATTTGACGTCCATTCTACCAAAGGAGCGGTTTGTCATTTCATCTTTCGCCGCTCAGCTCGCTTACCCGCATTTTGCTGCCGAGGCTGATGGGGAATGAAAGAGGTTTGCTCAGTCATTGATTTTTTTTTGCAAGACAGCAGGGGGAGTGTTTCTGTTCTTTTCCTGTTTGTTTTTCTGCTGCTCTTTGGCAGCCTGGCTCTTGCCTTTGATCTCACCCGATATTTTACGGCTGAGACACGCGGACAAAAAGCGGCCGAAGCGGCAATCCTGTTGGCGGCCAGAAATAACGGCATTCTTTCGCCTGATGAATTGAAGATATGGGTCACGGATTTTGTAAGAGCGGATCTTAAAACCAATCCTTTTCCGGTTCTGGAGCAGAGTGCCTTGGGTCTTTCTGACCTCTCAATCATGGCAGCGGAAGATGGTGGGGTTTCGCTCAATCTGGAGCTTTCTGTGCCAACCACATTAATGGCGAGTTTCAATTTTTTTGAGCCGGTTATCAGCAGGACTCAGACATCCGCAACTGCAAGTGTTGAAAATGCGGAAATCGTCATTTTGCTGGACCGATCCCAACAGGCGGCAGAAAGCGGAAAACTACCTGCTATGAAGGGTGCCGTTGATGTGTTTCTAGCACAACTTAATCGATTGAAGAGGGGCGACAATCCCCTCCGTGTTGGATTGATCCCTTTTGGAAATGAGCTGATCAATATCGCCCCTCGCAAGGATTGGGTCGCAGAAGCGGATTGGCCGACCGATCTTCCGCCTGCTGTTCCCGGAACAGTCAGATGGACCGGTCCGCTTGAAGAGCAACGTTGGTGTGTTGCCCCGAGAAGCGGGGTTGCCGGAGAAAATGATACGCCGCCCAGCGTGCGGAAATTTCCTCTTGTCCTTGATATCGAAGAGGAAATCGATCCACAGAGTAGCCAATCGCTCTTCTCGATCACGACGACGGCGCGCTGTTCCGATATGCCCATTATTCCTCTGACAAATGAGATCTCAGTAGTGTCGCGCGCTCTTCCTTTGCTTGAAGGGCATGGTGGCAATGCAGGCGGAAGAGCCATGATATGGGCGGAACGAATGCTTTCCTCTTCCTGGCAAACCGACTGGAGTATATCTGCGGGTGTTCCGGCAAATTTTGATGGTGCTGTTCAAAAAACTGTTCTTCTTGTAGCGGGCACGGCCCATTCGGCGTCGGTCGATGAAAATCGCCTTTTTACCGAGACTTGCCAGAGGTTAAAAACGAAGGGTGTCTCTTTTCATATTATTGATTATGGCGCGCCCGCCAGCATGACGGCTTTATACAAATCCTGTGTCTCGTCTCCCCAATATTACTACCGGGTGACGGATGCTGATCACTTAAAAAGACGGATCAGCGAAGTGTCCCAGTCGCTTTTAACAATACGGATCACATCTCTCACTCAGTCTTGAGGCTCCAGAACCGGAAAGTGTGTTTTAAACGATTTCTCCCCTGCTTTTGAAAAGGTGATGATCCTGCTTCCTTCTTCACGCCTGGCCCATTTGAGGCTGTAAAACTGGTCCAGTAATGCTGTCCCCAAGCTACCTGCCAAATGACTACGCCGCATACTCCAGTCTAGGCAACTGCGACAGAGTGGGCGGCGCTTGCGTTGAAGGTCAGGGATATCGATACCGAAATCTTGAAAGAAGGTGACACCTGTGTCGGTGAGTGTCAGGCCGTCGGGATCCCCCGAAATCAAATGCCGGCTTTTCAAGCTGTCAAACAGATGAACAGCCAGTTCTCCGGCCAGATGGTTGTAACACACCCGGGATCTGCGAAGGGCTGGATCCTTTGGACCAGTTCTGATGCGGGCAGGGGTTTGTTTGGCGATAAAGCCCTGAATATTTTCAAGCAAGGTGGCAACATCTTCGTCGGCTAGTGAAAAATACCGATGCCGCCCCTGTTTGCGTTGTCTGAGCAAATTACCCTGTTCCAGTTTTTTCAAATGGCTGCTCGCGGTTTGCGGTGTGATGCCAGCTTCCAGCGCCAGTTCAGTTGCCGTTAGGGCTTTTCCGTTTAGCAGAATATTGAGCATATTGGCCCGAGCAGGATCCCCGATCAGGGATCCTAATTGGGCAATGTCTGGTCCTTCTTTCATGAGCCTCTCCGTTGATGAATGGATCCGTTAAGAGCCTGATGAAAACTTGCTGGTGAAAAGCTTGTAACTGGCGAAGCAGAAAAAAGTGCCAAGGCCTGCTTCAATCCAGCGCCGGCATTTCAAATAAGCTGACACCACTGGTGCTGCCGAAAAAGAAACAGCATAGATCAGATGTCCGACAATGGAAAGAACCGTCATGCCACCGACAATCACTACGCCTACCCAGAGAGGGGCGTTCTGCTGAAGGCCCAGGGACATGATGGCGATCCAGCTTAGAGCTGCTTTGGGATTGGTCATTTGAATCAATAATCCGCGCTTGTAATAGGCAAAAGAGCCACCGGAGACCGTCAGTTGGTTTGCCAAAGTGTCTTTTTGCCTCGCAGCGGATCGAAAGGCTTTATAGGCAAGCCACAAGAGATATAGAGCACCGGCGATCTTGATAACAGTTAGGAGGGAGGCATACAGAAGAAGCAAGGAGGTCAGGCCCGTCCAGGTCAACATCCCCCATAAGAATGAGCCGCTGGCAATCCCGAGGGCGAGGGCTTTCCCTGCCTTGCGGCCCTGTCCCATCGATGTGCCAATAACAGCGAGAATATTGGGACCAGGGCTAAACATACCGACGGCAAAAGCACCGAATGCGAGAAGAATACCGGGAAGGTAGAGAGAAAGCTGTTCCATGAATATGACCTCTTTTTAGCTGGAAAGGCCATAGAACTGCAGATCACCCAGACTGTCACGGATAAATCGCCATAGTTCGATCGTAATCGAAGCATTTATGTGTTCTGACGTGGCAAACAAGTCAGGCATTCAACGATTGGAGAGAAGAATGATCACATGTTTTATCCGCTATCACATTGACCCGACAAAAAAAGAACAGTTCGAGCAGTATGCGAGAAACTGGGGGAAAGCCATTCCAAGATGCGGTGCTGACCTCTTTGGTTATTTCGCCCCCCATGAAGGATCGAGTACATTGGCCTATGGGGTTTATTCTGTAGAAAGTCTTGCGGCATACGAAGCTTATCGGGCACGATTGTCTGAAGATCCGCTTGGACGTGAAAATTATGCATTTGCCAAAGCTGAAAAGTTCCTTCTTCGGGAAGACAGGACTTTTCTGAAGTTGGCATCGGCACCGTATAAAAAAGGATAAGAAGATGATTGCCGTCATATTTGAGGTTGAACCTCATCCGAAGCATAAAGAAGCTTATTTCGAAACAGCTGCCAGTATTGCACCGCTTCTGCAGGAGGTAGAGGGTTTTATTTCAGTTGAGCGTTTCCAAAGTCTGACTAATCCAGATAAGATTTTGTCTCTTTCTTTTTTTGAAGATGAAGAAGCCGTCTTGAGGTGGCGTAGTTTGGAGGCACATAGAGCGGCACAGGAAGCGGGCCGAGGAAAATATTTCAGCAATTATCGTCTTCGGATTGCCAGTGTTATTCGCGATTATGGCTTGAAAGAACGTGAGCAAGCGCCTGACGACAGCAAAAGGTGGCATGATACATGAGTGACATTGCTGCGCGTCCCAAAAGTTTTGAACTGGGTTTGCTTGTTCTGTTGGCAACTCTCTGGGGATCATCTTATCTTTTATTAAAAGTTGCTGTCGAAACCATTCCGCCGGTGACCTTGATTGCAGCGCGAGTAAGCATCGCAGCTTTGTTTCTTATCTGTGTGATCGTTGCGAAAAAAGAGCGGCTGCCGCGAGATCCTCAGACCTGGTTCAGATTGCTTATTCAGTCCTTTTTGACAGCAACCGGCGCCTGGACGCTCTTGGCTTGGGGGCAGCAATATGTGGAGAGCAGTCTGGCAACCGTCTTGAATTCCACCTCGCCGATTTTTGTTTTTTTTATCACGTTGCTGGTCACGCGCCATGAAGGCCTTAATATTTTCAAACTGATTGGTGCCTGTTTGGGGCTGGGAGGAGTGATCCTGATTGTTGGCGTGGACGCGCTGAATGGGATGGGACAGGCGGTTTTCGCTCAGGTTGCCGTTGTCGGCGGGGCCGTTCTCTATGCCGGGGCTGCTATTCACGGCAAGCGATTTTCACATTTGCCTGCGACAGTGACAGCCGCGAGCACGATGATTGCAGCAGCAGCTTGCTTGATCCCGGCAAGCCTAATTGTCGATCAGCCCTGGACATTATCGCCCTCTCTTTTATCGGTTTTGGCAATGCTTATTCTGTCTGTTTTTTGTACCGGGATCGCGTTGCTTTTATATTTCAGACTGGTGAATACACTGGGCTCCCTCGGGGTTGCTAGCCAAGCCTATTTACGGGTTGGTATCGGGGTCATGCTGGGAGTTGTCGTACTGGATGAAAGCGTTACGCCTGTCATGGGCGTTGGTCTGGCTGCGGCCGTTTGCGGCGTGGCGATGATCAATTTGTTTGGGCAGAAGAACTAGGCCCTAATCTCAGGGCTGGTCCCAGGAGCTTCTGCCCAACCGTTTGGCATCACAAATAGACGGGAGCGTTCAATGATGTTCCCGTTTTCAGGCGCTCCTATGGAGAGGAGCTGCGGAATATTGTGTTTGAGCAGCTCTTTCGTTACTTGCTCAATTAATGTTTTAGTACACGCAGCTTCTTGCCAATCCTCTTCCTGAAGGGTGCTGAACCATCTTGCCTTCGGCCGGATGTTAATATGTCGGTTGGGCTCAAAGGGCCAGTCTTCAAGATCTGCAAGCTCCAGCCAGGGGTTCGTGGCGCAGGCATTCGAAACACGACGCGGAAACTGTACTTCTTTGTGCAGGGAAGCGTGCGGTGTAAAGAGCATGCCCTTCAGAAATACATGCGATTGGATATCGTTCACGCCGAGCTTGTCGAGAGATCGGCGCGTGGTTGCGCGGTCAATCAACGGAAGCTGATGGCTGTAAAGGCGATCCAGTTTGCGTTTGAGAGTGTCTTTTTTAAGAGGGCCAACCCAGTTTTCCTCAGCGTCAAAGGCTCCGGTCAATGCATAGAATTTAACAGCCAGTTCCCAGTGGTAATCCTGCCCCTGATATCGGAAGAGAAGATCAAGTTCACCAATGGTTTCCTTGCCGTCCCGAACTTGAAGATTGCTTGCGTGAATGTGCACGTCATCCAGATTTTCAAGCCAAAAGAAAACCAGATGCTCAAAATAGGTGCCCAGCGTATGGCGCTTGATTGTCGTAAGGTAATCAGCTAGTGGAGAGGGGTTTTTTCTGATTTTCTCAATTAAAGTCTGAGTTTGGGGATCGGCACTAAGATCGGGAACAGGCGTTCTTTCGAGCAGAAAAGGGGAAGTGATTACCCATTCAAGATCACTGGCAAGATAGGGTCGGGCTGCCTTCAATTTCTCAGAAATGGACATCGGCCAGCGGTCCTTCAATTTGACTAAATCAGATCGTAGAACATTCTGATCGAGGTGATGAACAAAAAGAAAGCAAAGAGTTTTTTCAGTCGTTCTGTATTAATGCTGTGAGCGATATGAGCACCGAGTGGGGCAAACAGGATCGTCATGGGTACAATCACGGCAAAACCCAGAATGTTGACATATCCCAGATTGCCAGGCGGTAAATCAGGAGCATTCATGCCGGAGATCAGAAAACCGGCAGTTCCCGGGATCGCGATAATCAATCCGATCGCTGAAGCCGTCCCGACAGCTTTGCGGATAGGATATTGAAACAGGGTGAGGATAGGAACCGTAAACGTGCCGCCGCCAATACCCATCATGGCAGAAAACCAGCCAATAAAAACTCCGATCATTTCTTTGAAAGGAGAGCCGGGAAGGGACTTGGAAAGATGCATGTCAGCCGGCCGAAAAGCCATATTGCCCGCGACAATCAATGCCAGTGTTGCGAAAACGGCTGTCAGAAGTGTCGCATCAGAAATGCCAGCAGCCCATGTACCGCCGATCACGCCGAGAAAAATGGCGGGTCCCCATCGTCTGAGCAGATCCCAGTCAATGGCCCCTTTTTTATGATGGGACCAGGCTGAAGATATGGAGGTCAGGATAATGGTGGCGAGAGATGTGCCGACCGCGATATGGATCCGTATGTCATCTCCCACATCAAAGAAGGTGAGAAGATGAAACAGAACCGGGACGATAACAATTCCGCCGCCCACTCCAAGAAGGCCTGCGAGAATACCAGCAATAACGCCAGTGCTGGCAAGAGCCAGGATCAAGCCTGCTAACAAGGGAAATTCAATACTGTCAAACATCAGCGAGCATTGCCTTTATTGCTTTTATATACGTCCCGCCAACTAGTTAGCATTGCTGGTTAAAAAGGGACAGACTAAAGAAGGAGCGGTACTTCTACCTGATGGAAAAAGAGGGCCTGGAAAAGCGAGAGGGAGCACGCGGAAAAGGGTTGCCGCTGCGAGGCGGAAGTGTAGAGCCCCTGGCAATAGGTTTGCTGCCAAATTGACTATTCTCAGCTCGGATATGTCCACTGGAATTTCTTTGGGTGAGGGGAGCTAATATGCCGTCGCGTTTGTGGCGCTGATAGAAATTTCGTTTGGTAATCTGTTGTGTCACGGACACCGGGGGCATGTGATCGTCATAGATGCCAAATTCATCGCGTAGAATATCGGTGCTGGTAATACTAAGGGCAGCGCTAAGAAACAGGATAGAGAGTGGCATAAAAAAAACCTCCAAGCTCAAGAAGAGGTCTTCAGCAAGTCCCGGATCACAAGTTCAAGTTTATTGAGGGAATTACAAACCTCTGCCTTTGTACAATATGGGGCGATTTTCAGCATTTCCGAGTCCCCGCTGCCCCAAACCGATTTTCTTTCCGGATTGAGCCAGATAACCCGTTTGGCGCGGGTTTTGATATCTTTGAGAATATCGGTGCGCGGATCTGCGCCATTTGAACGGCCATCTCCCAGAATAATAACCGTCGTTCGGCTATCAATTTCACCAAAAACCATGTCCTTGAAATCTTCCATGGCGCGGCCATAATCAGTAGAGCGCCCGCCAAATTTCTCGATGGCATGAGGTACGGCTTCTTCGGGGCCGTAACGGTCAAACATATCCGTTATTTCACCCAGCTCGCCGGAGAAAGCGAAGGAGCGAACATTGGGAAGCACTTCGTTCATGCTATAGAGGAAAAGTAACAGGAAGCGGGCAACAGCAGCGACTGATCCGCTGACATCGCAAACCGCCAGAACCTTCGGTCGGTCTTTTTGTTTCTGCTTCCAATGTGTTTCAAATAAAATCCCGTCATAAGCAACATTCCGTCGCATGGTTTTACGGATATCCAGATGGCCCCGATTTTTAACTTTTTTGACGCGGGAATTCATGTCAGTCAGCCGTTTGGCCATCCGCCTGACCATTTCCCGCATCAGCCGAAAATCCCGGTTTTCGATATTGGACAATTTTACCTTTTTGAGGACGTCCTGACGGAACTGATTGCTTTTGCCGTCGGCGGTCAGGGCTAGCTGTCTTTCCACCATATCGCGAACCGCATCAAACAGGATATCGAGCCGTCCCGATAAATCACTTGCCCCCTCTTCGTCTTCTTCCCGTCTGCGACGGGAAATTTCCCGGGTTACATCATTGAGACCCATTTCCTCCATGATACGGCGGGAAAACAGGCCGCGTTGAGTCATCAGGACAATGTTTGAGAGGTTTGCCCTGTCCGCTGCCGCGGTCATGGCGAGCGTGAGCTCTGTCCGATCTCCCTGTACCAGCATATCGGTCAGGGTGCGGGGATCGCCCTCGCCTGAGCTTTCTCCCTCATCAGGTTCGTCCGAACTTCCGCTTCCGCCGCCGCTGCCCTCTGCGTTACCCGCAGCGGGCGGTGGGGTATCCATATCCTCTAATGCATTCAGGGCAGAATTTTCGTCTGAGCTTTCAGCGAGTTCCCGCTCTTCTTCGGCTAAAGAGTTGTCTTGTAGGTCCAGTTTGACATTGCTTGTGAAAAATTCATCAAAACACTGATCAAAGCTTTCCATCTCTTCAATGGTTTTCGCCATAACCTGTGACAGCGCCGCTTTGAGCAATCCTCGGTCTTCATATCCCAGCAGTTCAATCGTCCGGCCAGCATCCAATGCCTCGCCAATGGAAACAGGGACATCGGCGTAGCGTAGCATGTCGACAAATTCGGCGAGAGGGCGATCCATTAGCGATTAACCTTCTTTGCCTCGATCACCATCTTCGGCACTTCGCTGTCCATATTATCAATGTCATCTTCAAATTTGAGGAGCATGTTCAGGGTATTGCGGACGAGATCCGTATCGAGCTGTTCCGTGTGAAGGAGCATCAGAGTGCGCGCCCAGTCGATGGTTTCGCTGACGGCTGGCAGTTTTTTCAAGTCCTGCGTTCGCAATTGCTGAACAAAAGAGACGAGCTGGTTCCGCAGATTTTCATCAAGTTCCGGCACGCGGGCTTTGATGATCTGGCGTTCCCTGTCGCTATCGGGGAAAGGGATATACAGATGCAGGCACCGACGCTTGAGCGCATCCCCCATTTCCCGACTGTTATTGCTGGTCAGGAAAACAACAGGTTTGGTTTTTGCCTTGATCGTTCCGATTTCAGGAACCGTAATTTGATAATCTGACAGAATTTCGAGTAGATATGCCTCAAATTCGTGATCGGATTTGTCAATTTCATCGATGAGTAGAACTGTTTGCGTCTCTGATTTAAGTGCCTGCAACAGCGGGCGGGCTTCCAGAAATTGTTCCGAGAAAAAATGGTCGCTGAATTGATGCAGCTTGTCCATAGAAGCATCAAGCCCTTTGGCATCTTCGAGCAAGTCACCCAGCTTTTCTTTAAGGATTTGAGTATAGAGAAGCTGCTTGCCGTATTTCCATTCATAGAGCGCCTTGGATTCGTCCAGCCCCTCATAACATTGCAAACGGATCAGATCAGCGCCAAGAAATTCTGCGGTCGCCTTTGCCAATTCTGTTTTACCAACACCTGGAGGACCTTCCACCAGAATAGGTTTATCCAGTTTCTGGGAGAGATAAATTGAAGTTGCAATATGCCGATCACAAATATAGCCGGATTTTTCGAAGCCTTGCTGGATCAGATCTATGGCGGCGGCGGGGTCTTTATCAATAAATGTCACGAAGTATTTCCATCTTATCGGTCGGCCGAAAAGGCTCTGAAGGGTGTTCTTGTTTATTCTTGTGTTCAGGTTTTGATACTCCATATCAGGAATATGACCTTTTTACCAGTGCTTCCCGTCTGGACAGGACACAATGGGCGCGGTAAAAGGCAAAGCTACACTATCACTGAATATGCCTGAATTTGATGGTCTGCCGCCAGGGCGACGGAGTTTGAGACAATGACAACAGCAAAAGAAATTCGATCGGCATTTTTGGGCTATTTTGCCAAAAATGATCACGAGATTGTGGACAGCTCACCGCTGGTACCACAAAATGATCCAACCTTGCTGTTTACTGCCGCGGGCATGGTTCAGTTCAAAAATGTGTTTACCGGGCAGGAAAAACGTCCCTATAGCCGTGCGGCGTCTTCCCAAAAATGCGTGCGCGCTGGCGGGAAACATAATGACCTGGAAAATGTCGGCTATACTGCACGTCATCATACATTCTTCGAAATGCTGGGGAATTTTTCCTTTGGCGACTATTTCAAGGAAAATGCCATTGAACTTGCCTGGAATTTGCTGACCAAAGAGTATGGGTTGCCGCAGGAAAAGCTGATTGTCACCGTGTATCATGACGATGATGAAGCTGCCAATCTGTGGAAAAAAATTGCTGGATTGAATGATGACCGGATTATTCGGATTGCGACATCTGACAATTTCTGGGCTGCAGGTGATACGGGACCATGTGGTCCGTGTTCCGAAATCTTCTATGACCATGGCGATCATATCTGGGGCGGACCTCCAGGTTCTCCCGAAGAAGACGGGGACAGGTTTGTAGAAATCTGGAACCTGGTTTTCATGCAATATGACCAGCTGACAAAGGATGAACGGATCAATTTGCCGCGTCCATCCATTGATACGGGAATGGGCTTGGAACGTTTGGCAGCTGTCTTGCAGGGCAAGCATGACAATTATGATATCGATTTGATGCAGAAGATTATTCAGGCATCGGCTGATATTTCCAGCGTCTCTGCAGAGGGAGATTTGGCTGTTTCCCATCGGGTTATTGCGGATCATTTGCGGTCATCCTCCTTCTTGATTGCCGACGGCGTGCTGCCGTCCAATGAGGGGCGCGGATATGTACTGCGCCGGATTATGCGCCGGGCCATGCGTCATGCTCATATCCTGGGTGCGAAAGATCCCATGGTATTCAAACTGGTCCCGACACTGGTCGAGGAAATGGGCGCAGCCTTTCCCGAACTTGGCCGCGCTCAATCCCTGATCACAGAAACCCTTAAGCTGGAAGAAACACGGTTTAAGGAAACGCTGGGCCGTGGTCTGAAATTGTTGGGCGATGCCACAGACAAACTGGGTGAAAAGGAAGCTCTTCCGGGAGACGTAGCGTTCAAGCTGTATGATACATTCGGATTCCCGCTTGATCTGACCAAGGATATCCTGCGCGGCCAGGAGCGGGATTTGGATGAAGCCGGTTTCGATGCGGCCATGCAAAAACAGAAAGAGGCGGCCCGTGCCGCCTGGACCGGCACAGGGGATGCGGCAACGGATCGTATCTGGTTCGATATTCATGACCGGGAAGGGGCTACTGAATTTTTAGGGTATCAGACTGAAACGGCTGAAGGACAGGTGCAGGCTATTCTGATGGATGGTCAGGAAGTCGATCAGGCTGAGACCGAGGCTGAGGTGATGGTTATTCTGAACCAGACGTCCTTTTATGGAGAATCCGGTGGCCAGGAAGGAGATACAGGACTGTTATCTTCTGAAAGTGGCTTGAAGATCCAAATTACGGATACCCAGAAAAAAGAAAATCTGTTTATCCATATGGGGGTCATTGAAAGTGGGTCTCTCAAAGTCGGTGATGTCGTTGAAACGCATGTTGATGGTACTCGCAGAGAGCGCTTGAGGGCCCATCATTCAGCAACTCATCTGCTTCACGAAGCGCTGCGCCAACGCCTTGGCGACCATGTGACACAGAAAGGCTCTCTGGTTGCAGAGGATCGTCTTCGGTTCGATATCGCACATCCAAAACCGGTGAGTGAAGAAGAACTGCGTCAGGTGGAGACGGACGTCAACGATCACATCCGTGTCAATGCGGATGTGGAGGTTCATCTGACGACACCTGAAGAAGCGATTAAAGCAGGGGCTATGGCGCTGTTTGGTGAAAAATACGGAGACGAAGTCCGTGTTGTTTCCATGGGCGGTCCTGATGAGCAAAAGGGAGCCGGGCGTTCCTATTCAACAGAACTATGCGGCGGTACGCATGTGAAGAGAACCGGTGATATTGGTCTTGTAAAAATTGTCAGCGAAGGCGGTTTGGCGGCTGGTGTTCGGCGTATTGAAGCGGTTGCAGGCGCTGCAGCTCTCGATTACATCAACCAGCGCGAACAGATTTTGAATGACGCAGCAGGGGCTCTGAAGTCGTCACCTGCCGAGCTTGCAGCGCGTGTGAGCGGCCTCTTGGAAGAGCGTAAACGGCTTGAAAAAGAGCTGAAAGACACGCGCAAGAAGCTGGCAACAGGCGGCGGGCAATCCGAACAGCCCAATGAAAAGATTGGGAATGTTGAATTTGCCTCCCGTCTTCTGGAGGATGTGCCGCCAAAAGACCTGAAACCAATGGCTGATGAACTCAAAAAAAGCCTCAAAAGTGGCGTCATTGTTCTGATCGCAGCTAATGACGGAAAAGCTTCCATTGTTGTGAGCGTGACGGATGATCTGAAAGACGCGCATAGTGCGGTGGATCTGGTTCGTGTTGGATCAGAAGCGCTTGGCGGTAAAGGCGGCGGTGGCCGCCCTGACATGGCGCAGGCTGGCGGCCCCGATGCGAGCAAAGGGGCTGACGCGGTAGACGCGATCAAGTCAGTCTTGTCAGCATAAAGCAACCGTCTTTTACTTAAAAAGAAGCGGCAGGCCCACACCTGCCGCTTTTTCTGTGTTCAGGGACACAGAGCGCCTCCGAGTGACTTGCTCGGATCTCTTTCAGTATTGTTTTTCAATACTTTGAAAGAGCTAGCTTATACATAGATAGAAGCTAGGGCGGTGAGAGGGCCAGATCAAGGATTTTTTGTGGCAACCTCATTGGCATCCAGATATAAGGCGCTGCCCTTTTCCCTGAATGTTTCTTTCATCATGGCCATACCTTGTTCCTTGTCATTAAGCTTCTGGGCATAATCAATGACCTCTTGCGATATTTTCATGGAACAGAATTTAGGACCGCACATGGAACAGAAATGTGCCAACTTGTGCCCTTCTTTTGGCAATGTCTGATCATGGTAATCAAGAGCGGTTGCCGGATCGAGTGACAGATTAAATTGATCAAGCCAGCGGAAATCAAAACGGGCTTTGGACAATGCATCATCGCGAATTTGGGCGGCAGGATGCCCCTTGGCCAGATCCGCTGCGTGAGCCGCAATTTTATAAGTTACCACGCCCACTTTTACATCATCCCTGTCTGGTAGACCCAGATGCTCCTTTGGGGTGACATAACAGAGCATGGCACAGCCATACCAGCCAATCATCGCAGCCCCGATACCAGAGGTAATATGGTCATAGCCGGGCGCAATGTCCGTTGTGAGAGGGCCGAGTGTATAGAACGGCGCCTCTCCGCATTCCCGAAGCTGCTTTTCCATATTAATCTTGATCTTGTGCATGGGCACATGACCAGGGCCTTCAATCATGACCTGGCAGCCTTTCTCCCAAGCAATTTCTGCAAGCTCACCAAGGGTTTCCAGTTCTGCAAACTGCGCGCGGTCATTGGCGTCAGCGATGGAGCCGGGGCGCATCCCATCTCCTAAGGAAAAGCTGATGTCATAAGCGGCACAGATATCGCAGATATCGGCAAAATGTTCATAGAGGAAGCTTTCCCGATGATGGTGGAGGCACCATTTCGCCATGATCGATCCGCCTCGGGAAACGATTCCAGTAACCCGGTCCGCCGTTAGATGGATGTAGCCAAGCCGGACACCGGCATGGATGGTAAAATAATCTACACCTTGTTCGGCTTGCTCAATCAGGGTGTCGCGGAAAACTTCCCAGGTCAGATCTTCGGCAACGCCATTTACTTTCTCAAGCGCCTGGTAAATCGGAACCGTTCCAACCGGAACGGGACTGTTGCGGATGATCCATTCCCGGGTGTTGTGGATGTTCCGTCCCGTTGACAGATCCATAATGGTGTCCGCGCCCCAGCGGGTTGCCCATACCATTTTGTCGACTTCTTCTGCAACAGAGGATGTCACTGCTGAATTACCGATATTGGCATTGATTTTGACCAGAAAATTCCGCCCGATAATCATCGGCTCCAGTTCCGGGTGGTTAATGTTGGCAGGCAGGATGGCACGGCCTCTGGCGATTTCACTGCGCACGAATTCCGGTGTTACATGCAAGGGTATTTCAGCGCCAAAGCTCTCCCCGTCAGAGACTTTTTCCCGCGCTTTTTCCAACATAGCCAACCGGCCAAGATTTTCCCGCTCCGCCACATAAATCATTTCTTCAGTAATGATACCCGCTTTGGCGGCTTGATATTGGGTTAAGGGTGTTTTGCCCGTTCCGCGTAATGGGGAATGAGCCAAAGGAAACGACCGTGCCAGTCGTTCCCCGGTTGCGCCGCCATTATCTTCAAATTGAACTACCCTCCCTTCATAACTTTCAACATCCCGTGCTTCGTACCAGCCCAGGCGGTGGCGCGGTAATCCCCGTTCGAGATCAATAGCGGCTTCCTCATCAGTATAGGGGCCGGAAGGGTCATAAACCCGAACAGTGGGTTGCTCTGGATCACTTGTTGTGATTTCCCGGAGAGGGACCTTCAAATGAGGTGCCAGTGTAGGATGGGTGTATATCTTTTTGGAGGCGGGCAAAGCCCCGGTTGTAACTTTGAAATTGTCCTTGGAAGTTTTCTCTAGCATTCTTCACTCCATTGGTCTTTGTAAAAACAATTGGAGATCAGAGAAATGAGGGTCGAATTGAGGTGTGAGGACACAGAAGGTCCATGAGACCAACGCATCAATATCCACTCCCTTCGCCAGCATTACCCGGATCAGGTTCGAAGGGTCTAGGGCATCAGCCCAATCTCAGCCCCGTCATCGGAGCTCCCCCAGGAAGGGCCACTATATAACCGAAAATTCAAGGTTGGCCAGCGTTAATATTACGGAGCGCGCAAAACCTGTCGGGCCGTTGATTTTATGGAGGTGCGGGCGACGTTGGCTGACCAACCACACTCTTCGGTCAACAATCCCCAGATTTGAACGGAGCTTTGCGTCCATACATATTCCGCGGCAGTTTGAGGAGTCCATAGATCTGAAAGAGCATTATCGTCCTTCATATTTTGCATAATGCCCACATAGAATAGCCTGAGTTCCTGCATTCGATCCGCCCAGGCATCCCCGGCTTCTGCGTCTTTCGTCCGAAGGCGGATCAAGTCACGGGCAACGGGCAGGATTTTCTCTAAAAAGATCAACCAGGCATCCAGAATAGCATCAAAGCGTTCCGATGCCGTTGGTCGTTGCATGGCCGCTTCAAAAGCCTCCCAGATTTTCTCCCGCTCGTCGGTTCGGCGAACAAGCGCCGTTAGCAGGCCACCGCGAGAGCCAAAATGAACGTAGATCGATTGCCGGGTCATGTTGGCTGCCTTGGCAATCTCGGCAAGGGAAATCTCCGCGCCGCGTTTTGCAATGAGCGACCAGGCAATATCCAGAATTTCCTGCCGCGTTCGTTCTGATTTTTTCAAATTTGACATATGTAAAATTACCAAATAGGGTGCGTAAGTCAAATTTTTTACATATGTAAAAAAATGGAGTTTGAATTATGGTGAATAATAATCAGAATGATGCGCGTGTCGATCGGCTGATCGCCTGGTATGGAAACGGCGAGGATGGGACATGTCCTACACGCACGCAATGGCTGCATCTTCTTCGACGATCTGACGACGCGCCGATTACTTTCGTCAACTTTTTCAAAATGCGGGATGAGGCAATCTACCCCGAAGGACAGGGAGTAAGCATATCAGGAGAAGCGGCTTTTCAGCGTTATGCGACTGTGAGTGTTCCGACTGTGGAGAAGGTTGGCGGTCGTTTTTTGTTACTCGCCCCGTTTGAAGCCTCATTCCTTGGGGCTGATGAAAACTGGGATCTGGTTGCCGTTGGTGCCTATCCAAATGCGGCTGCGGCTCTCAACCTTTATGAAAACGAAGACTACCGGGCGGCCTTTATGCATCGCCGGGCTGCCTGTGCGGATCAAAAGGTACTGGTCTGTGCGACCTGACAGGCGAAGAAAAATCCTGCCTGAAAATCAGGCAGGGCTGAATTTTACTTGCGCGGAATAATACCTATCATGTCGGGTTTGCGCCTACCTTAGTTGCATGTTGAAGCTCGCAGACAATATTGAATTATTTAAATGCCACCTAATATTTAAAGGGATGCAGTGCCGCTGGATATACAAGGGGTTTTGGATGAATTTCATTAAAACGGGGATGTTGATTGCGGCTATTGCGGCCCTGTTTCTGGGCGTTGGTTTTCTGATTGGGGGCGAAACCGGTATGTTTATTGCTCTGCTCCTTGCCATTGCTATGAACGGTTTTGCCTATTGGAATTCAGACAAGATGGTTCTTCGGATATATGGCGCACGTGAAGTTGATCATACAACTGCGCCAGAACTTGTTGGCGTTGTGGCAGACCTGGCGACCAAAGCTTCTCTGCCGATGCCTCGTGTTTATGTTGTAGATAATCCTCAGCCAAATGCCTTTGCAACGGGGCGAAACCCGGAAAATGCGGCGGTTGCGGCAACAACCGGCCTTCTTCAATTGATGAGCCGGAAGGAGCTTGCAGGGGTGATGGCCCATGAGCTGGCTCATATCAAAAACCGGGATACCCTGACCATGACTGTAACGGCAACCATTGCCGGTGCGATCAGCATGCTTGCAAATTTTGCCCTCTTCTTTGGCGGTAACCGGAACAGCAATATCGGGATTGTCGGATCTCTCGCGTTGATGATCCTGGCGCCGTTCGCTGCTATGATGGTACAGATGGCTATCAGTCGTACCCGCGAATATTCCGCAGATGAAGCCGCTGGCGAAATATGTGGTAATCCGGAATGGCTGGCCAGTGCCTTGCTGAAACTGGAGCAGGGAGCGGCGCGCGTTGAAAATACGGTCGCCGAGCGGAACCCGGCTTCTGCAAGTCTGTTTATCATTAATCCGTTGCATGGAAAGAGGGCGGACAGTCTTTTTTCAACCCATCCCTCCACAGCAAACAGAGTGGAAAAGTTACGCCAGATGGAGGATTTCGGATCGAGGAGGGCAAAAGCGGACCCTGTTCGGTCGTCTAGCGACCGCTCCATTGCGAAGCCGAGTAGCAGATCTGTTCCTCATACGGAAAGGCCAGACAAGCGCGGGCGGAAAGGGCCTTGGGGTTAGCTTAGTTTCTGGGGATTGCGGATCATACCGCGGGAGAGCAGGCTGGCCATAAGACGGACAAATTCTTCGCGGCTTTTCCCCATCCGATAAGATTGAGGGGCGGATGACTGGATCAGACCGATCATGGCATGACCCATCAATTCCGGATCCACATCCTCATACAGTTCATCATTCTCTTTTGCCCGGGTGAGCACACGAATAAAGCCGGAAGCAAATTTGCCGCGCACAACTTTACTGGTCGAATCAGTTGGATCAAAAACTTTAGTATCGACAAGAGCTGCTCTCAGCAAGCCAGGGTTCTGTTCGGCAAATTCCTGAATGGCGGTCAGTGAATAATAGAGATATTCTTCAAAATTCTCGACTTCTGGAATACGGTCCTGAACATAATTATGCAGGTCTTCCTGAGCTTCGCTGGCAAAAGCCATGAAGATTTCACGCTTGTCATTAAAATGGCTATAGAAGGTTCCATGGGCAACGTCAGCCTCGCGTGCGATATCTTGCGGGCGTGTCTCATGATACCCGCGCAAGATAAATAATTTGCGCGCTGCAGCCAGCAGACGTTCTCTCTTTTCTGCCTTGCGTTTGCTTGCACGATCAGGCGCTGCCGGGCCGTCTGCTACATCCGTCATCGTTCGCTATCCTTTGCCTTATTATTTTTTTGCGGCTGACGCTGGAAATTTTTGTGACAATTTGTCAATATCCGTCAGACTAACAGTCTGCCCATAAAAACTGAAACAAAAATTAAGGGAGTAAACGGTCGGCATGTCTCAAACAATCCCGTTCAGAAAGCTCAATCGGCCTCTGCCGGATATCTCCGTTAAAAAAGTGAATGACGGCTCTTATCTGATTAAGAGCAATATTGCAATCGGAGACTACGAAAATAACGCTGCGGCATTTTGGCTCAGGGCGGCGGAAGCATTCCCTGACAGAGCATTCCTTGTTAGATGCGGGCCTGAAGAAAACTGGCCAGAGCTGACTTATGGTGAGGCTCGCGCGAAAGCGGACCAGATCAGCAGTTGGCTTCTGCGGAACGACTACTCGGCTGACACACCGATTATGCTGTTATCCAGTAACAGCTTTGCCCACGCCTTGCTCTCTATGGGCGCTCTTCAGATTGGGGTCCCGATTGTTCCGGTTTCACCTTCCTTTTCCCTGATGAGCGGTGATTTTGCGAAACTCAAATATGCAGTCGATCTCACGCGTCCCAAAATGATCTTTGCAGAAGATGCCTCTCTGTTCGGCGCGGCGTTGGATGTTGCTGATAGTGGGGATCTGGACGTTGTCGTTGTGGCGGGAGACAGGCCGGAATGCATCGCCTTTGAAAAACTGCTGGGTGAGGGGGATGGTGGGGCTGTGCAGGAGGCCGTGGCGGCGGTTAATGGTGACACATTGGCCAAGATCATGTTTACGAGTGGTTCTACAGGGATGCCCAAGGCTGTGCCCAATACACACCGAATGATCTGTTCTTCCCAGAAGATGCATGATCTTATCAGCGAGCCGAAAGATCCGATCAATGATCCCGTTACCATCCTCGACTGGTTGCCCTGGCACCATACCTATGGCGGGAATGTGAATTTCTTTGGCATTATGCGGTTACTTGGTACCCTGTATATGGATGACGGCAAGCCTATTCCCGGCCTCTTTGATAAAACCATTCGAAACCTTGCACGGGTTAAGCCAACGCGCTTCAACAGTGTGCCGACAGCTTTCAGTTTTCTGCTTGATGAACTGGAGCAGAATGACGATCTGGCAAAAGCGTTTTTTGAACGCGTGAAATTATGCGGATATGGCGGAGCAGCTTTGTCTCAGGAGCTATTTGAGCGCATGCAGGTTCTCGCTATTCAATATACCGGGGTTCGGATGCCCTTTGCGACGGGGTGGGGCTCAACGGAAACCACTGGAACCGGGACGGCCGTGTATTGGGAGACAGAGAAAGTCGGCTTGATCGGCGTGCCATATTCTGGTGTGGATGTAAAATTGGTGCCGGTTTCTGATAAATATGAAATTCGGATCAAGGGCCCTCATGTCCATACCGGCTATTTCAAAAGACCTGATCTAACGGAAGAATATTTCGATGAGGAAGGATTTTACTGTATCGGAGATGCTGTGAAATTCGAAGATACCGGTAACCTGGAACAAGGGCTTGTTTTCAGCGGCCGTGTTTCAGAAGATTTCAAACTGGCTAACGGTACCTGGGTAGAAACAGGATCATTGAGGCTGACGTTAATCGATGCCCTTGATCCGGTGGCCCGGGATGTTGTGATTGCCGGGCATGACCGCGAAAATATGGCAATTCTGATTGTTCCGAGCGAGAGTATTCTCAAGGAAGCAGCCGGGGTGGGTCATGATGCAAATGATGTCCTCTCCACCGTACAGGAAGAAAATCTGTTAGCGCTGTTCCGGGAGAGGCTGGCGGCTTACAATCAGAATAACCCAGGGAAAAGCCGTTTTGTAGCAAGGGCACTTGTGATGGCGGTTCCGCTCAGTGCGGACAAGAATGAAATAACAGACAAGCAATATATCAACCAATCCGCCGTTTTGCAGAACCGTGCACAACTCGTTGAGCGGCTTTATTCGGATATCACATCAACTGATATCCTTAGTTTTAAATAGAACAGGAAAAATAATGTCAGAAATGAACAAACAATGGCTGCTGAAATCCCGCCCTCACGGGGAGCCGACAGTCGATAATTTTGAGCTTGTTGAAACAGCCATTCCGGAGCCGGGAGCTGGCGAGTTCCTGATGAAAACGATCTATATGTCACTCGATCCCTATATGCGCGGCCGAATGAATGCGAGCAAAAGCTATTCAGCAAGTGCAGAAATCGGCGAGCCGATGCTGGGAAGCGGTGTGGCTGTTGTCGCGAAATCCAATAACCCTGCCTTCAAGGAGGGGGATTATGTGATGGGTATGACCAAATGGCAGGCTTACAGCCTCTCCGACGGGGAAGGCATTATGAAGCTTGATCCCGCTGCGGCACCGATTTCAACGGCGGTGGGTGTTTTGGGAATGCCCAGTCTGACTGCTTATTATGGCCTCCTTGATATCGGCCAGCCAAAAGAAGGTGAAACCGTTGTTGTGGCGGCAGCGTCCGGCGCAGTGGGCAGCGTGGTTGGACAGGTTGCTAAAATTAAAGGGTGCCGGTCTGTCGGGATCGCAGGCTCGAAAGAGAAATGCGATTATGTCGAACAGGAACTCGGTTTCGATATCTGCCTCAATTACAAAGACGCTGATTTTGTCAGTAAATTACAGGCGGCGTGTCCGGATGGCATCGATATCTATTATGAGAATGTCGGTGGAGCTGTTTTTGATGCGGTTGTTCCTCTTCTCAATGATTTCGCGCGTATTCCTCTATGCGGAAGAATTGCCAATTATAATATGACAGGACATCCAGAAGGCCCGAATATGCTTCCAGCCTTCTTTGGTGATATGCTGGTAAAAAGAATGACCTTGAGAGGATTTATCATTTCAGATCATTTTGATCGCTTGCCTGATTTCCTTCGGGATATGGGAGCCTGGATTGCGTCTGGTCAGGTGAAGTATAAAGAAGATATTGTTAAGGGAATTGAAAATGCTCCAACAGCATTCCTGGGATTGCTGAAAGGCGAAAATTTCGGAAAACTCCTGGTGCAGGTTTCTGAAGATCCAACACGCGGGTAAAGGCCCGCCCTCAGTCGAAAGACCTTGAAAGGAATAAGAACGAATGACTGCAATTACAGATTTTGTCAGCTATCAGGCGGAAGGATCCGTCGGTGTCGTGACAATTAACAACCCTCCTGTTAATGCATTGAGTGTCGGTGTCCGGGTAGGCATCAAAGGTGGAATTGAAGCGGCAAACAAGGATGACAGCGTCTCCTCCGTCGTCCTTTTTTGTGAAGGCCGTACGTTTATAGCAGGCGCTGACATCACTGAATTTGGCAAACCACCACAAGAACCTAGCTTGCATCAGGTAATTGGCGCGATAGAGCTGTCCAGCAAGCCGGTCATCGCGGCCATTCATGGCACAGCGCTTGGCGGCGGTCTGGAGACTGCACTGGGCTGTCACTATCGCGTTGCAACGCCAACGGCAAAAGTCGGTTTACCGGAAGTGAAACTGGGTATTTTGCCAGGCGCCGGCGGTACACAGCGATTACCGCGGGTTGTCGGCATTCCAATGGCTTTGCAAATGATTACATCCGGTGCTCCAATCGGTGCGAAAAAGGCGCTTGATGTTGGCTTGGTTGATGAGGTTGCTGACGGGGATCTGAAAGCTGCTGCGATTGCGTTCGCTGAAAAAGTGGTTGCTGAAGGTCGACCGCTTGTCAAAATCAGTGACCGGGATGACAAACTTCAGGAAGCACGTGACAATCCCGGAATGTTTGATGAATTCCGCAAATCAATCGCCCGCAAAACCCGGAATTTTGAAGCGCCGGAAAATTGTATCAAAGCAGTGCAGGCTTCTGTTGATCTTCCTTTTCCGGAAGGATTGGCACGGGAGCGGGAACTTTTCATGGAACTGATGCAGGGTGAACAGTCCTTCAGCCAGCGTTATTTCTTCTTCGCAGAACGCCAAGCCGCGAAAATTCCAGATGTTCCGAAAGGTACACCGCTGATTGATATCCAGACAACCGGTATCGTCGGAGCGGGAACGATGGGTGGCGGTATTGCCATGAATTTCCTGCAAGCTGGTATTCCAGTGACGATTGTTGAAAATAATCAGGAAGCGCTGGATAACGGCGTTACTCTCATTCAGAAAAACTATGCCGCTACGGTCGCAAAAGGTCGGATGAGCCAGGAGGCGATGGACAAATGCATGTCGCTTCTTAACCCAACGATTAGTCTGGAAGATCTCAAGGATGTCGATATTGTCATCGAAGCGATCTTCGAGAATATGGACGTGAAGAAAGAGCTGTTTGGCAAGTTGGATAACATTTGTAAGGATGGCGCAATCCTTGCCACCAACACCTCGACGCTGGATGTTGAGGAAATTGGAGATGTTACCAAGCGTCCCGAATCCATTATCGGCTTGCATTTCTTCAGCCCGGCTAACGTAATGAAGCTTCTGGAAGAAGTCCGGACGACAAAAACCAGCAAATCTGTCATGGCAACCTGTATGGCGCTTGCCAAAAGAATCGGTAAGGTCCCTGCTATGGTGGGAGTTTGTGAAGGCTTTGTCGGAAACCGTATTTTGCATCGCCGCAGTGAACAGGCGACCCAGCTGATCATGGAAGGGGCTTTGCCGCAGGATGTAGACAGAGTTCTGTTTGACTTCGGTCTACCTATGGGGCCGTTCGCCATGTCGGACCTGGCGGGCAATGATGTTGGTTGGCGCATTCGTCAGGGCAAAGGCGATACAAGCCCGATTGCTGATGCAATTTGTGAATTGGGACGTTTTGGACAGAAAACAGGGTCAGGTTATTACTTGTATAAAGACGGTAGCCGGACACCAACCCCGGATCCGATTGTCGAAGACATTATCCTTAAAGCATCTGCTGACGCTGGTATCGAGCGCCGGGAAATTTCAGATGATGAAATCCTGAAACGTTGTCTCTATCCCATGATCAATGAAGGGGCCAAAATCCTCGAAGAGGGGATTGCAACACGGGCAAGTGATATCGATGTGATTTGGGTCTATGGTTATGGTTGGCCGGTTTATCGCGGCGGACCGATGCGCTACGGCGATGCGGTCGGGCTAGAAAATGTCTACAAAACCCTGCTCGAGTATCAGGAAAAATACGGTGATTACTGGAAGCCGTCTGCGCTTCTGGAGCGGCTGGCAAAAGAAGGCAAAACATTTAACGATGTCTAATTGTTAAAGTTCGTGATCAAAGAAAAGCCCTGCCTTTATTCGGCAGGGCTTTTTTGTGTTGTGAGTTTCTGCGGAGAGAAAGCGATATATAGAGCCGGGATCAAGGCAACAGAAAACACAAAAGAAGTGACAAGAAAACAGTCCCGGAAAGTCTCCGCAAAGATGCTCATTTCAATAGCAGCGGCGGCAATCTCAAACCCTTCAGACTGTGCTTCATTGGTATAGAGCGTCATTCGATCTGTAATCAGCAGAGCCGTGAGATTAACCCCGATCGTCCCGCCCAGAACCCGAACGAAGTTCAGCGCACCGGAGGCCTGCGTAACCTGTTCAGCTTCTACAATCGACAGGAAATAGGTACTGTTGGACGGCATAATGGCACCAAGCCCGACACGCCCCACCAGAACCCAGCCAGCCAGAGCCAGGTAACTGGCTGCCGTTCCTGAAATACCAAGAGCGACCATGGAACCGACAAAAAGAACTTGCCCGAAAATGATCAGACGGTAGCTCGGCATCATGTCAACCAGTCTTCCAAAAATTGGAAAAGCGATGACCAGGGCAATCCCTGCAGGAAAGAGCAGAAAACCTGCATCTGTCGCGCTCATTGATTGAACGGTTCGGGCAAAGAGTGGAATGGTGTAGACGCTGGAAAACAAACCCGCTGTCATGATAATGCCGATGAGAGCGGAAGAGACAAGCCTTGGATCTTTAAACATCTTCAGCTCAATCAAAGGAGCGGGCGAGGTAATTTCGCGCTTGAGAAAGAGTACAAGGCAGAGCGCAGAAAGAAGCAGGTAAGGGAAAACGGTGATATGGGAAAAATAATGAAACTGGCTATTGGACAAGCCGATCAGCAGGCTGGCGACGGCGACACCAATGAGGATCAGACTGTAAAAATTAAATGAAGTCGGTGTGTGGTCCCTATTTTTTCCAGGAAGGAAGAACCATCCCAGTATCGCCGCTACTGTGGAGAGAGGAATGGCGACGATGAACGTCATTTGCCATCCCAGACTATCGGTTACAAATCCGCCGATGAGAGGCCCAAGGGCCGGGCCCAATACCACTCCCATTCCGAACAAACCCATGGCACGCCCACGCATCTCGGGAGGGAACAAGACGAAGACAAGTGTCATGGACAGGGGTTGAGTAATACCTGCTCCAACCCCCTGCAAAAGACGGGCGAGAATGAGTGTATTGAAATTGGGGGCCAGCCAACCCAGCACGCATCCTGCGATAAATATACTGGTGGCGACCAGAAAGGTCTTTCTGGCTCCAATCGCGCTCATAAGCCATGCGGTTGTCAGCATTGCGATGCAGGAGGCGGAAAAGAAGGCGGTGGCCATCCATTGGGCAGAGGCTTGTGTGACGCTGAACGCCGCCATAATATCGGTTAAGGCGACATTGATCATCGTGGATGAAAAAATAACCGTTAGCAGGCCTAACACTACTGCAAATCCGGCGAACCATTTATAGGTTGGTCCGAATTTTTCCTGTAGCGCCAGTGTCCTTTCAGGCATTCGAACTTCCTTCATCGAACTCGTGACGCAAGGAGTCGTTGTGTTCTCCAAGGGCCGGGATCGCTCCAAATTTGTCTTTCTGACCGGCATACTGAATGGGAGAGGCAATTAGATTGATGGGGCCGCCAGGTGACTGCACTTCACTTCGTTCCAGTTGAGGATGAGACGTCAGGTCCTCAACGCTGTTCAGCGAGCCAAAGGCGATACGCGCATTCTTTAAGAGGGCGGCGGCTTCCGGCCTGGTCATGGTCTGGAAGATGTTGGCGATTTCTTCATGCAAAATCTGCCGGTGCGCGACCCGGTCGATATTGGTTTTGAAACGGGGATCATCGGCCATGGCGGATGCGCGGAGAACCTGTTCACACAGATTTCGCCATTCGGTTTGATTTTGAATGGAGATAACAACCTGTCCGCCATCACCCGTTTCAAAAGCTTCATAGGGCGCGATAGAGGGATGGCTGAGGCCACCGCGACCAGGTGCTTTTCCGCCATATTCCTGATGGAGAAGAGGGACGGTCATCCAGTCTGCCATGCCCGCAAACAATGTCGATTTAACGGCTTTTCCCTCGCCCGTAATCGTCCGTTCGTAAAGAGCTTGAAGAACGGCAACGAGCCCGTGCATCCCGGCCGCAATATCACATACGGAAACGCCAACGCGTCCCGGCTGGTCTGGAGAGCCGGTAACGGCAGCCAGTCCTGTTTCGGACTGAACAAGCATATCGTAGGCTTTCATATCCGCATATGGACCTTCTTCACCATATCCTGAAATATCGACTGTAATCAGTCGGTTATGTGTGCTTCGAAGTGTATCGCTATCCAAGCCATATTTATCCACAACACCTGGAGCGAGATTTTGAATAAAAATATCTGCCTGATTGATCATGGTTTTCAGAAGAGCAAGATCGTCCGAGTTTTTGATATCAATCTGGATTGATTCTTTTCCGCGATTGAGCCAGACGAAATAGGCGCTCTGTCCGTGAACGACAGAGTCATATTGGCGTGCGAAATCACCCTCTGGACGTTCTATTTTAATGACTCTGGCACCAGCGTCCGCCAGCCTGGAAGACAAGTAAGGGGCCGCTACAGCCTGCTCAAGTGACACGACAAGAACGCCGTCAAGGGATCCATTCATCTGGTTTCTTCTTATTTACTTTAAATTTATTAGGAGAGTGAATTTATGCTTCAAAAGTAGAACCATATATAAGGTGTACTCTCCTTAGGAGAATATGCCTCATTTTCACAGAATTTCAAACTCTTAATTAGTGACTTCGTAAGGACTTGTATACCAATTGGTGATAATTTTCTCAGACTGTACGAAGTAGGCTCTGGATGAGCCAGGTAGAGAGGATGGAATGGTATCAGGGCTCTACATATTGAGATTGGCGCCCTTCTTAATATGTTCGCTGCTGTTGATCTCGGCGGGTCAGGCAAAGGCGGCGGACCGTTTCGTTGACTATTGGACTGTCGAAGAGTATTTGGAGCAGTATCCCCGCCAACAGACAATCAGTAAGCGTTTTATTGATCGTGTCCGTCAGGGAGCAATCACGGATGAGGCAATTCGAAAGCCCATTCGGATCGGAATTATTTATCCAGGTTTGCAAGTGTCCGACTATTGGCGCCGGAGCGTTACATCACTGGAAGCGCGCTTGCAAGAAATTGCGCCCAATTATGAACTGGTCTCTCATTTTACAACGCCCGATACAGCGATCTCCGAACAAGCTCAAAATTTGGGGCAGTTTCTGAGGCAGAAAGTGGATTATGTCATCTTTACACTCAATGCTGCCCGTCACACAGAATTGATACGCAAAGTTATCAGGCAAGAGGGCGTTAAGTTGATTTTGCAGAACATCACAACGCCCTTGAAAACATTTCAGGACCAGCAGCCTTTCCAGTATGTCGGGTTTGATCATGTCATTGGTACAGAGATCTTGGCACAGGAGTATATTCGAAGAACCGGAGGTGAAGGGACATATGCTATCCTGTATGGCCCCCGCGGTTACGTCAATGATATGAGAGGCGGGACGTTTCTGAAAGAAATGAGGAAACATCCTGAAATGGTTCTGAAAGCCTCATACTATGTCGGGTTTAATCAGGAAAAATCTTACATTGCAACGAAAGATCTTTTGCAAAGCCAGCCGGACTTGGATTTTATATTCAGCAGCTCCACCGACATCGCCCTTGGTGTGATTCAGGCCTTAAAAGAAGCCGGAAAGCTAGGGGAAGTGATGACCAATGGATGGGGGGGCGGCGGCAGTGAACTGGCAGCGATAGAGAGGAGAGAGCTGAATTTCACGGTTATGAGAATGAACGATGACAATGGCGTTGCGATGGCCGAAGCTATCTATCTGGATCAGATCGGAAAATCGGATGAAGTACCAGTTGTTTTTTCCGGGGATATTCGGCTGGTTGATCAGTCAATGGACAAAGCGCAAATTGGAGAGCTGAAAAACCGTGCCTTCAGATACTCAAAATAGCGTCGGAACAAAGCGAGAGTTTCGTCTTTCTGTCATCATGGCGACGGGCCTGTTTCTGATCCTCACCTCGGTCGCTGTTGTCATTTTTTTCGTTACTTATCAAAGTACCGGTCTGATTGTGGAGCAGCAGCGAGCCCATCAACACAGACATAGCAATTCCATTAGCGGGTTAGTGATGAAAGGGCAGATGGACAGTTTGCGACATGTTATCGATCTGGCATCAGAGGATCCGAATTTCCGCAATTTGAATAAGACGGGCGATAGAGACAATATTCTCTCTTATCTAAGAAGCGTTTTCTACGCCAAGAAGCAAAGTACGATAGGCTTTGTCGCACTCCTGTCACAAGACGGACGCGCCGATATTAACCTGCATAATGAACTCTTTCCGATGGACGCCATTCTGGCAAAGATTGGGGCGTCTTATTCCGATCACAACACTTGGAACTGGGTTTCACAGGAGAGCGGTCTTGAAGGTCCCCTTGCAACACTCGTTTATTACAAGCGGGAGATGCTTGATAGCCTTACCGGGAAAGTGAACGGATATCTCGTTGGCGGTTTCTTTTTAAGTGACAATCAGGAACTTGTGCAGGAGTTTCGTCGGCAGACAGATGCGGATTTTGCGCTCTTGCTTTGGAAAGGTAATGTTCTTGCGGCTGCAGGAAATAGTCCTCCGGGCCTCTTGGGGCCGGATGGAAAGTTCCTGGCTTCTGCAGTACAGTCGCTTGCATCAGAGTATCATCTTTTTGATAAAACCCTCATGCAGCGCTCTTTGGAGGGGAGTGAATTCTCTGTCATCAACGGGTTTCAGAAAAGATCGGAAAAGGAATTACAGGAATTTTATCTGATATCGGCAGGTATCGCCGTGTTTTTGGTTCTTATGCTTTCAATTATAGCGGCGATGGCAACTCGAACTATTTTTCTAGAGCCCCTGAGAGATCTTGTCCTGTTCGCACGAAAGACAGAACGACAAGACAGCAATCCTACCCTTCCACGCTCTCTTATTGCTGATTTTAATGAAGTCGGCGCCAATTTGGCGAAAGTGTTTACAGCGTTTCAAGAGAGTGAAAAGCGCTTTCAGGATTTTGTGTCTGTCTCATCGGACTCGGTCTGGGAGACAGATCATGAAAACCGGTATGTTTTCCTGTCACGGGATGTCAGTTCAACCAACAAAATGGATTTGAATCAGATATTGGGAAAGACCCGATGGGAAGTTATGGGCGTTGATCCAGATTTTTGTGACTGGGACCAGCATCGGCAAACACTGGCCAAGCAGCTTCCATTTCGGAATTTTGTATTTCGGCGTATGGATCCGGGTGGGCGTATGCTTTACTGGTCGGCCAGTGGCAAGCCGCGATATGATAACATGGGCGAGTTTCGCGGATACCGGGGAACATCATCAGATATTACAATCGAGATAGAAGCTCAAAAAGAAGCGGATACCATTCAGGATCAGTTGAGACAGTCTCAGAAACTTGAAGTTGTTGGCCAACTGACAGGCGGGGTCGCGCATGATTTTAACAATCTGCTATCCGTCGTTCTGGGAAATTTGGAACTTATTCAGGAGAGGAACCTGTTGGAAGGTCAATCCGAGAAGAATTTGATGGACGCTATCAAAGGCGCTCAAAAAGGGGCCGCCCTGACCCATCAGCTTCTTGCATATTCCCGACAGCAAACTTTGAACCCCATTGCTGTTCAGCCTGGCAAGGTTGTCACTGAAATGTTGAGTATGCTGGAGCGGGCTCTTGGGGAGGTCGTGAATGTTCGGACAAATCTGACAGATGGCTGGTCTGTCCTGATTGATCCCGCCGAGTTGGAAAACGCTCTCCTCAATCTGGCTGTTAATGCACGGGATGCCATGCCGGGCGGCGGCGAGTTACTGATTGAATGTTTTGATACGCATCTGGATGCAGAATATACGCAAACCGTTCCCGAATTGAAGGAAGGGGATTACGTTTGTGTTGTTGTGAACGATACAGGTCAGGGCATTGAGGAAGAAATTCGAGATCGTATCCTGGAGCCTTTTTTTACGACGAAAGAAGTCGGTAAGGGAAGTGGTCTGGGACTGAGTATGGTTTTCGGTTTCGTTAAGCAATCCGGTGGCCATATCACGATTTATAGTGAGCTTGGCAAGGGAACATCTATTCAACTTTATCTGCCGCGCGCGCGCCAGAATAGTGATGCTGACAAAGCGGTGAAGACTCCAAAACTGGTAAAGGGAGCGGGCGAGCAAGTTCTTGTCATCGAAGACAATCCTCAGGTCCGCCAACTTATCGTTGGTCAGTTGAGATCCATTGGATACCGAACATTCGAATGTGAGGATGGTGCAACAGCCCTTAATATTCTGGAAACGGGGAGGGCTGACATTCTGCTCTCCGACGTGACATTACCGCTGGGCATGAACGGTGTTGAAATTGTCAATGCAGCGAAAGGGCTTTTTCCCGGCATGCCTGCATTGCTGATGTCAGGCTTTACAGGCAGCGCTATTCGCTCAAAAGATGATCTGCCTGAAGATGTCGAAATATTGTATAAGCCTTTTACCAAGGTAAGGCTGTCTGAAGCACTTCACCGCGCTATTGTAAGAGAGTGAACCGATCAGATCCACTCTCCTGTGAGCGCAGGGAACTTATACGTCGAAGTCGCTTTTAGTGAGTGGAAGTTCCCGAATTCGAGTCTTCGTTGCATCATAGATCGCATTGACGAGGGCAGCTGCTACAGGAGGAGTGCCAGGTTCACCAACGCCGCCCAGCGGCCTGCCCGATGGTGCGAGATGGACTTCAATCTCAGGACAATTGGACAATTTCATCATATTATAATCGGGGAAATTGCTTTGCATGACGCGACCGTCTTCGATCGAGATTTCGCCGTACAAAGCGGCAGTCAAACCGAAGATAATACCACTTTCCATTTGGGCCATTACGGTATCGGGATTCACAACCGTTCCGCAATCGATAACGCAGTAGATCTTGTCTATGGCCAGTGAATTGTCAGATGTGATGGTCACTTCAGCGATTTGTCCGACAATAGATCCAAAAGATTCATGAAGAGCAACACCGCGGCCGCGACCTTCTGCCATTGGTTGTCCCCAGTCGCTGACATCTTTCAGCTTGTTAAGGACTGCTGTGAAATCTTCATGCCCTTTTAGGTGGGCAAGACGGAAGTCTAGCGGATCCTGTTTCGCCGCGATGGCCATTTCATCCATAAAGCCTTCCGTAAAGAAGCCTGTGTAAGAATGGCCGACACTACGCCAGTATCCAACCGGGATCGGCGTTGGTGTCGGGATATGCTCAACCAGTTTATGAGGAAAGGCATACGGAATATCAGCGGCTCCTTCGACGGTCGTATTGTCCGGCATATCGGCATCCGCCCAGGAGAGCATTCTTTTGGTAAAAGACCGGGTCACGGAAGGGCTGGCGACGCGGTTATGCCAGCCGTTGATTTGCCCTTGTCCATTCAGGCTTCCCTTGAAATCGGCCATAGCGGCAGGACGATACATGTCGTGTTGAATATCGTTTTCCCGGGTCCAGATCAGCTTGACAGGTCGGCCTTTAAGTTCCTTTGCCACCGTGACTGCCATGATAACATAATCAATCTCTATGCGTCGTCCAAAGCCGCCGCCCAAATAGGTTATGTTGACTTTCACATTCTCAGCGGGTACATCCGCCGTTTTTTCTGCGAACCAGGCTGCCAGTGTTGGAGACTGGTTCGGTACCCAGATTTCTACTTCATTATCTCCGACCAGGGCCGTGCAATTCATAGGTTCCATACAGGCATGGGCGAGAAATGGAACCTTGTAGCGAGCTGAAATCGGACTAGAGGTGTTTTCAAACTCGGCAGTGGCATCTCCTTCGTCCGCATAACTGCGGCCTTCCGGGCCGCCCAGGCTTGCTTCGAACATGCCAAAAATTGTTTCGGATGAGAGAGCGGCATTTTCCCCTTCATCAAAGGTAACAGGCAGAGCTTCAACCGCTTTTTTGGCTCGCCAGAAACTATCCGCGATGACGGCAACGCCGGTTTCAAATTTTACGGCCTTTATGACCCCTGGCATGGAGCGAATGGCGCCCTCATCGTAAGACGTCACCGTTCCGCCAAAGACGGGACACAGCTTAACAGCGGCATAAGTCATATCGGGCAAGTCGACATCCACGCCAAAAGTCGCAGAACCTGTTACCTTAGCTGGAATGTCGACCCGCTTTTGTGATGTTCCGATAATCTGTCTGTTGGAGGCAGCTTTGAGCGGAAGATCCTCTGGCATATCCTGACGGGCAGCAATTTCCACCAACTGCGCGTAAGACGCTTTTTTCGCCCCTCCCGTATGAACAACGCTGCCCGCTTCGGCTTTACAGTCATTTGCGGAAAGGCCCCATTTACTGGCAGCCGCCTGGATTAACATGTGACGGGCGGTTGCGCCGGCCTGCTGCATGGGCCCCCAGGAATTTCGAACACTGGTACTGCCGCCTGTCGCCTGAATACCGAGCAGGCCGCCCAATTTTCCCATACCCCAGGCGCCGACAGTAGCCTCTCCCTGATGGTGACCATCCGAGAAAGGAAGCGTGTCCATAATTGCGGTGACA
Organism: Sneathiella sp.; assembly: GCA_039975135.1. GTDB lineage: Bacteria > Pseudomonadota > Alphaproteobacteria > Sneathiellales > Sneathiellaceae > Sneathiella. Next base: position 39,606 of record JBDWHS010000034.1, read on the forward strand.
TTGGCGTAAACAGGATCAACAGGGGCGGCTTCCACCTGGACGGCATCCAGATCAACTTCCAGTTCTTCTGCAACCAGCATAGCCAGAGATGTATAGACGCCTTGACCCATTTCAGCTTGCGGAATGGCGATTGTAATCGATCCGTCCTTACTGATTTTAATATAGGCGTTGAGGGCAAACTCGCCCTGATTGGTTGTCGCCGAGAAGGCGGCATTTTCTGGAGCATCATCTCCCAGCCCGTATCCAACAGCAATACCGCCGCCAACAAGAGCACCAGCAATCAGGAATTTACGGCGTGTTATCAGCTTTCCAGCCATGATTATGCCTCCGCCTGTTGTTTTGCTGCTGCATGAATAGCTTTGCGGATGCGGGGGTAACTGCCGCACCGGCAAATATTGGTGATGGCATCATCGATATCCTGATCCGTTGGTGCTTTGTTTTCGTTCAAAAGGGCTGTGACCGCCATGATCATACCGGACTGACAATAACCGCATTGAGGAACCTGCTCTGCGATCCAGGCATTCTGGACGGCGGTCAATTCTCCTGCTGATATACCTTCTATTGTTGTGATGTCTGAGCCGACAGCATCCCCTGCCGTGAAAGAGCAGGATCTGACAGGATCACCATCGATGTGCACGGTACAAGCCCCGCAGGCGGCAACACCACAGCCGAATTTGGTTCCGGTCAACTTGGCTGTGTCCCGAATAACCCAAAGAAGAGGCGTGTCTTCCTCAACATCAACGTCCTGTTTTCGCCCGTTTATTGTGAGTGTCAGCATATCATGTCCGTCCCAGTTCTTAATGACCACTGGTCATAATAAGAAAGGATAGAGTATCCTTTGTCAATAGAAGGACCTCGATGCGGAAAATCTTCCCTTTTTTCTGCTTTCGGTGGATAGTGCGGAACTGATTCAGGGGTAAATTGGTATGAATGAGATTATTGTTAAGCGCGCGACAAACAAACATCAAAAAGAAGCAAGAAGGGATGCCATTCTTGTCGCTGCACGTGCCTTATTTATGGAAGCCGGTTTTTTTGACGTCAATATGGCGACCATTGCAAAGCGGTCTGGCTTGGCAAAAGGAACAGTCTACCTGTACTTTAAGACCAAGGAAGAGATTTTTCTCACATTGTCGACTGAAGAATTTGAAAACTGGCTGTCCGAGTTCGATCAGGCTTTAACCAAGGCTGGAACTGACCTGGAAATCCCGGATTTCCTCGAGATTCTAATTGAAACACTCCGGGAACGGAAAGTCATGCAGCGGCTACAGTCCTTACTGCATTTGGTTCTTGAGAAAAATATTTCCTATGATCAGGCTTTCGCTTTCAAGCAGAATTTGAAAGAACGTTCTGAAGGCACCAGCCGACTGGTTGAACAGGCTCTGCCTTTCCTGACTGAGGGGCAGGGCATCGCTGTTTTAACTCTGTTACATTGCCTTGTCGTTGGGTGGGGTCAAATGTCGGATCCTTCTCCGGTTCTGGCCGAGGTACTGGAACATCCTGAGATGAGTCCTTTTCGTTTTGATTTTGAAAATAATCTAAGGGAAAGCATGACATACACTCTTTTGGGTATGAAAAGTGCGGCCGAGTAACGAATTTCTCCTTCCGAAATTCGAAAGATAGATAATAATTGTCGAAAATTCACTGAACTTATACGCTGGTTACAGAATGTTAACCACTCGCTTTTAGCTTACCAGTCAATGTGTTTTATGAATGGTGGGCTTGCAGCTTGGACGGGCCCCCTGCAGAATTGGACTGGGAGAGCATTGTGAACGATTTTACGAGTACATCAGACGGAGCTGGAAAGCCTCAACAAGAATGTGGCAAGGCCGTTGAATATCTATCTGAAATTGTCTCAAAATCGCAAGGAATAGAAAGCCATGCGCAGGCGATGTCTGAGTGTGTTGAAGTTGTCAAAAATGCGACGAGCCAGGTGACGGAAAATCGTCAGTACGCCAAACAGAGTGCTGAAACAGCACAAGCTTCCGCGGCCAAAAGCCGTCAGGTTATTGATGAAACTGCGAATAATATGGAAGAAATTGCCTCTGCTGTGGGAAGTGCGACGGATAGTGTCGGTGCGTTGACAGAAGCGTCAAAACAGATTGCCGGTATGGTTCAATCCATTGAAGATATTGCGTCACAAACCAACTTGTTGGCATTGAACGCGACAATCGAAGCGGCAAGAGCCGGTGAAGCAGGGAAGGGATTTGCTGTTGTTGCTGGTGAAGTGAAAAGTCTTTCCACGCAAACAGCCAAAGCCACGGATGATATTCGCCAGCGGATCAACCGTCTGACAGAAGAGATCAGTGTGATTATTTCATCCATGGACAACGGCACAGCGGCCGTTGAAAAAGGGCGGGAGACCATGCAGGCGACGGTCAGCTCAATGGACGATCTGATTAACTCCATCGGGACAACAGCCGATTCCCTGACGACCAACAATGTTCTTGGAGATCAGCAATCTACGGCCATTTCTTCCATTATGAATTCAATTTCAAAAATTCAGTCGGAAAATGATGGTGCCAGGGCGCATGCAGAAGAGGCCATGCAGGAGCTGGCGGGTTAAGCTTTTTGAGAAGACTACTTGTTAGATAGCGGGCTGATTTCAGTCCGCTATTTTTTTTCCAGTAAAACGTCCAGAAAGACTGAACCGTATTTGTCTTTTTTCCGGGATCCGACACCATGAATCTCACCAAGCTGAGAGAGGGTGGCTGGTTTCAGGCTGACCATTTCAAGCAGTGTCTTATCGTGGAAAATGACATAGGGCGGGATGTTTTGCTCCTTGGCGAGTGTTAACCGCAGAGCCTTCAGGCGGGAGAACAACTCTGTATCTTCCGGTGTGGCAAGTGTAACTTCCGCCCTTTTTGACGTACCTTTTGATTTTCTGTTGAATTTTCGCACCGGGAATTTCTCCTGGCCCTTCAGGAGGGGTCTGCAGGTCTCGTTCAGAGAAAGACCGCCATATCCTTCGATATCAGCAGCGATATACCCAAGCGAGAGAAGTTGCCGGATTAATGTTTGCCATTCACCCCGAGAGTAGGACGCTCCTTTTCCATATAGGGGGAGTTTGTCATGCCCGGCATTTTTAATTTTGTCGGTCTCCGCACCAACCAGTATATCGGTTATGTGGCCACCACCATAAATCTGGCCCGTTCGATAAATGCAGGACAGAGCCATTTGTGCGGCTTCTGTCCCGTCAAATATTTCGGGAGGCTGCAGGCAATTATCGCAGTTTCCGCAATTTTCCTCCAATGTTTCACCAAAATAGGCGAGCAGGACTTTGCGCCGACATTCCAGGGCTTCGCAATATCCCAGCAAGGAAGAGAATTTCTGATGCTCGATGCGCTGTTGTTCTGCAGAATCGCCGCCGCCCAGTAACTGCCTGATTTTGACAATATCCTGATGTCCAAATGTAAGCCAGGCGATAGCAGGTAGACCATCCCGGCCCGCACGGCCCGTTTCCTGATAATAGGCTTCAAGATTTTTAGGAAGGTCCAGGTGGGCGACAAACCGGACATCCGGCTTGTCTATGCCCATACCGAAAGCGATCGTGGCCACAACGATGACCCCCTCATCCTTGATAAATTTCTCCTGATTTCGGGCGCGAATATCTGCAGATAATCCGGCGTGATAGGGCAGAGCATTGAGCCCTTCGCTCACCAGCTTTTCAGCAACGCTTTCCACTTTCTTGCGGGAGAGACAATATACAATCCCGGAGACGCCCTCCTGTTCCGACCGGATGAAGGAGAGGAGCTGTAAAATGCCGTTTTTTTTCTCGGTCAGGTGATAACTGATATTCGGTCGATCAAATCCCGACTTGAAAATCTCTCCATAGCTGAGATTGAGACGTTCGGAGATATCTTTCTGGGTCCTGGTATCCGCTGTCGCCGTCAGCGCAATTCTCGGTACATTGGGGAAGGCATCATGCAGGACAGACAAACGCAGATATTCCGGGCGAAAATCATGCCCCCATTGCGAAACACAATGGGCCTCGTCAATGGCAAACAAAGCCACATTGGCAGAGGAGAGCATGTCCAGAAAACCGCCGGAAAAAAGGCGCTCTGGTGCGATATAAAGAAGCTTGAGGGAACCGTTTTCCAAATCCTGACGTACTTTGCGCTGTTCTTCCGGCGAAAAAGAAGAATTGAGGGCCGCGGCCTGAACACCGAGCTGTTTCAACGCTTCGACCTGGTTTTGCATCAAGGCAATGAGCGGGGAAATTACAACAGTGACGCCGTCAAGGCAGAGAGCTGGAACTTGATAGCAAAGAGATTTTCCGCCGCCTGTTGGCATCAGCACAAGGGCATCCCGGCGCGCAAGAATATGATCTATGACAGCCGCTTGTTGTCCCCTGAATTCAGGGTAACCAAAGACTGATTGCAAGATATGGGAAGGATCGCGAGACATACCTCCTTTATAGAGGGGGCAGGGCAGAAGGCAATAGAATTGATTGCCTTACTTTTCCTTATTCAGCTTCTCCTTCAAAGCATGGATTTCAAGAACTGCGTCAGCCAGAAGGTTTCGCAAGCGGCCATTTTCTTCGTCTGCCTGCTGCAACCGTTTGACATGCGCCGTTTCGGACTCTTGAGCTTTTTTTCGCCAGCGGTAAAGGGTTGCTTTGGAGACATCATAAAGGGAGACAGCTTTGTCAACTGACAAGCCTCTATCCAGTTCCTGAAGAATGAGTTTGATTTCCTCCGGGCTGTGATGTTTGCGTTCCATGGACCTGACCAACTTCAAAGATAAATTAATTCATATGACGGTTCCTTATTCTCCAGCCAATGTAGCGGAGGCGATCGTCACCCTATTTTCCCATTTCATTCACAACCGCTTGCAGGGCTGCGAGATTTTCAGTGACGGCGCTCCCGGCAATGAGATCCTGTGACGCTCGGGCAGCCGCTGCTGGATCGCTTGTAAGAAGCTGCCTTGAAGCAGCAAGAGTAATGGCGTTGTGAATGGAGTAACTATGCTGCTGTTGAGCAATGACATTTTGAAGCGCAAGACCAATACTGTGTGCCATTTGCTGGTAAAGCATACCAACAGCCTCGGCAGGAGCCTCCCCGACAACTTTCAGACTTGTTTGGGCGACGGCATCCGTAACCTGGCTGTTTACGTATGAACTTTCAGTCATTCCCATGCTCCTGATTTAACACTAAGGGGGTCGGCATTATACTGGTTACCTGTTAGTCAGAACTACTTTTATCAACAGTTGGTTGCGGGGCGGCCGGAGCCTGCACTATGATCGGCTGGATGACGGTCCGTGGCCCAGAATTCTGCATAATAAGCTGAATGTTCTGAGAGAGCGCCGCAAGACTCATACTGTTCACATTCTGCTGGTTTGAGACTGCATTCTGCGCAGCTGCTCCCGTCGATTGTGCGATTGTCTGGTAAAGCGTGCCCATCGAGTGGGCGGGTGCCATACCGGTTGCCATCAAATTGGATTGCGTCACGGCATCTGTAATCTGACTGTTTACAGATTTGACATTTGGGTTATCCACTTTTGTCACCATCTTTTGTCCGTCCTCATATAGTAATTCCTGAACCTCACGAGTAAGACGGTAAACTGGGGTGAGTTGTGAGGTTCAGGATGGTACAGCGCTAGACTGCAATCTCTTTAGGCACCGCCGCCGCCAAAGCTAGGAGCGTTTGGGTTTGGCTTGTCGCCAAATGCAGCCATAACACCTTTCAGGGATGCCATGGATTGAGCGACGGGATTGCCGCTCAGAATTTCCTGCGTTGCTTTACCGGTTGTCGCCGTATCAAGCGTATACAGAACTGTAACAGCGCCTGTTACAACCGCAGAATCGATAGAGTTCTTATGCTGCTGATTGGCAACCATATTCTGCATGGACATACCGGTACTTTGGGCGAGCATCTGGTATAGCATGCCCATTGATTCGGCCGGAGCGTCTCCGAGAACTTTGACGTTCGACTGAGTAACAGCGTCCGTTATCTGACTATTCATCCAAGTATTTTCAGCCATTTTGGCTCTCCTTTAATGATTGGGCTATTCCTAAATGACAAGGATTAAATGCCAGCTGCAGCGGCCTGCAGTGCTGTGAGAGATTCCGCTATCGGATTGCCGGCAAGAATTTCTGAAGTGGCCTTGGCAGCGGTGGACGCTCCCAGGTTAAACAGAACACTGGTTCCCTGAGTGGTTACAGCAAGATCAATTGTTGCTGCACCCTGCTGATTTGAAACGGCATTTTGCATGCTGGCACCAACCACCTGACCAAAAACCTGGTAGGTGTTTGCCATGGACATCGCTGGTGCTTCTGCAATATTTGTCACATTTGCCTGTGCGATCGAGTCTGTGATCTGGGCGTTTACGGGTGTATTGCCGGGCATTCTCGTAACTCCTTAAACTTTACGAATTGAAATAAATATCAGGATGACCAAGTCGATGGTTATTCTGACTGCTGGGGTTTTGCGGCTTTCAGCTCCTGGACCAAAGCCTGTAACGTCGATAGAATTTCAGCGTCTGGATTGCTGGCGAGTGCCGCCTTGACTGAACTGGCATCCGCCGCTCCGTCGAGGTTGAACAGAAGGCTGATCCCCTGAGAAACAATCGCACTGTCAATGGTATTCATGTTCTGTTGGTTAGCGACTGCATTTTGCATGGCAACACCGACCGACTGGGCCAGTATTTGATATGCAGTTGCCATGGATTGTGCAGGCGCTGTACCTAGAACGGTCAGGTTGGACTGGGTAACGGCATCCGTGATCTGACTGTTTACCGGTGTGTTCTCGGCCATACGGTTTTCCTCCATACATCAGGCTGAATTTGAAGTGCGAGATGTTTCTCATTCGACAGCGAGAAGACGCGTTTTTTTGAGAAAATGTGAAAGAAATAGGTGAAATTCTTTTTTTAAGGTGCGAAAACTCTCATTCAAATGATAGGATGTTTTGAATGAAAGTCTTGGAAAATCAGTGTGTTAATATGGATGTATGAAATTGAAGAAATCAGCTTATGATTGCCCGCAGTGAAGAGGATATAAACGGGCTTAAAGAAATTGGCCGAATTGTTCGTCTTATTCTGGATGAGGTGGAAAGCACAGTCCGCCCGGGGATTACGACTCTCGACCTGGATCGGCGAGTTGCGGAGATGCTGGAGCAAAACGGCGCCCGTTCTGCTCCCAAGCTGGCTTATAATTTTCCAGGCTATAGCTGTATCAGTGTTGGTGATGAAGCCGCGCATGGTATTCCGGGAGACCGTATCTTGCTGGAAGGGCAGCTTGTTAATGTTGATGTCTCTGCTGAGAAAAATGGATACTGGGCAGATTCAGGTCGCTCCATTCCGGTGGGAGACGTGCCTTCGGAATTGATCCATCTCTGTAAAACAACCCGACAGGCCCTGGAGGCCGGACTGAAAGCGGCGCGTGCGGGAAACCCGATTAATGAAATTGGCAAAGCCGTTGAAAACGTAGCTTTGAAGGGAGGGTTTCAGATTATTGAAGGACTGGTCGGCCATGGTGTTGGGCGGAATATTCACGAACCTCCGGAAGTTCATAACAAATACTTGCCGAACGGTAGAACTCTTTTACAAGAAGGCCTGGTCATTACGATCGAGCCTTTTCTGACCTCCGGGCAGGGGCATTACCGGGAGGGAAATGACGGGTGGACTCTACATACACTGGATGGTTCACCTTGCGCGCAGTTTGAACATACCCTGATCATTACACAAAACCGCCCGATCATTGTAACCTGACAAAGAAGGGCGTCATCCGCCCATTTTTTTGACGATGCTATCCATAGCAACAGCGGTTGCCGCAATCGCATCGGCTGTTATACCAGCAATTTCCTGACTGGTTTGAGCTGTGAGTGCCGTAGCACCGGCGTTTGCAACTGAATTCAGACCTGTAATAGCTGTGTTAGTCTGGGAATTCAAAGCCTGGGTAATCGCTGCAGTTTGGGCATTGTATGACTCGCCAATTGTTGTTTTCTGCGAGCTTAAGACAGCGGCTTCGGCATTTTTAAGGGCCGACAAGGCGGCACCATTTGCTGTACTGACACTATTTAGTACATTGGCATTGATGGTCGCATTCTCCAGTGCCAATCCGGACGAATGGGCGGCAAACTGGTAGAGCAACCCCATTGCAAACGAGGAAGAATCTTCAGGTGAGGCGAAGCCTCCTCCCGCTGCAGGTGCTTTACCAGCCGCTGCTGGTTCTTTATCATTTTTGCCTTCAGGCATGCTTATACTCCGTTACTAATTTGTCCTGGGGAAAATGAGTTGATATCGGGGATATTATCCTTTTTCTCCCTCTGCCGCCGGTTGCTTTTCTGTATTTGCGGAGGCTGATTTGGTTTCTGCCTCGTCCGCGGCTTTTTGATCGCCTTCAGAAGCCTGAGCGTCTTCTTCTTCCGCTTTTTTTCCTTCAGCGATGGACATCATTTCCTGCCAATAGTGAAGGCGATCTTTCATTGTAATTTGGCTAACATCTCTGGTTAGGCCTTCCCAAAGGAGGTTGCCAACACCGGCCGCGATCGCGGCAGTCCCTAGAATGTTCTGGTGCTGCTGGTTTGCAACCGAGTTTTGCGCACCGACACCGGCCGCATGTGCCATCGAAATATACATCGTCGACATGGCAGTCGAGGCAGCGCTGCCCAGAACAATCTGGTTCAAGGCAATTACGGAGTCAGTAATTACGCTATTTGAAGATGAGCTTTCGTCATTTTTTGAATTTTTATTTTGTGTCATGAATGTACTCGCAGTAAAATTTGTTGTGAATATTTATATTTATTGATTTTATTTGAATTCAATAATTGCAAATTACTGACGTATTCATATTTTATTCTACATTGTAAAAATAGTTTCTTATATTTTCTATAAGAGTAATTAAATTTAAAAAGACACTTTAAAAGTGCAAAATACAACTTAAATCCACTAAATAATTATGATAAACATCTAAATAGAGAAAATTACAGCCTTAAAGTTGCAATTTTCTCTATATGTGGAGGATATGGTTGTGTCGCATAAATCCGGACGCCAAATGTATAAGCCCGTAACGCCTGCCGATGGAAGTATAGAGATTGAAATAAAATCTGACGGGAGGCCAATGTGGCATAGTACGGCCGCTTCCCTGGCGGAGGATCCCGTAAAGGCGGTTAGCGATAAAAAGAACACTGACACTGCCCTGGAAGAAAAGGCATTCTGGATCGCGTGGAATACGCACCGGGAATATTTACGCCGCCTGAGTCTTGTCTGGATGAATATCAGTGCCAGTGATGCCGAAGATGCCTTAAGCGACGCAACCATCCGGGCGTTTGAAAAATATGCAGATAACGCGTCTCAAATTACGAATGAGCGCGCCTGGTTCGCCCGCCTGCTTCACAATATCTGTATTGATATTCATCGTTCCAATAAAAGACGATCCAAACTGAGTGATAAGGTGAAGGAGATTGTCACAATTGATACCAGTGCGGTGGAAACTGTTGAACTTACGCCCGAAGCAGAGCTTTTAAATACTGAACTGGGCCGGAGCCTTATTGTGGCTATCAATGATCTACCAGAGAAAATGCAGCAACCGCTGGTCATGCGCTTGGTAAAGGGAGAGAGTTATGATGATATCGGTGAAGCCCTTGGCATTACAAATGACAACGCCAGAAAGCGGGTACAGCAGGCCCGGGCTGCCTTGAGGCGCAAGCTTGCCCATCTAAGAGAGTAGAAAACTGGGTTTACGAGGCAAGGTGATAGGTTAAGGCGCGGCGCAGAAAAGCTTGGATATTACCTTCAGGGAATTCTTCGTTCTGCTGAAACAGGATACCCCGGTTCTTATCGAATTTAAGGTCCGTGGAGGATGGTTTGAATGACTCGATGAGGGTTGTCTGGCAATGAACGAAAATACCGTACTGGGCTTTCGCTTCAAGCCATTGTAACCGAATGGGAGTTCCGCTTTTGGGAGCCTTGGTTTGGTAGCTGGGGACGCCCCATTTCAGTGTCTCTTCAACCGTACCGATGCGTTCGTCATCGGCTGCCAAAGTATAAATCATGTGCCGAAGCTGGAGGAGTTTTGCTCTCACCGGCTCCGGGTAGGATTTGTATAAGGCGGCAATCGCCAGGTCTTCAATCGGATGACTCACCATACAGCTCCCTGATAGTTAGTTTTTATCAGGGTGGCTATAAGGAAAGCGTTCGTCAATGTTTAACTGGCGCGCTTGAATTTTTGACGCTTTGGAGCTGATCGTTTATCTGCTCCCTTCGAAAAGGAACCGGGCCGTTTGGCATTCTTATCGCCTGGCTTACCCTTATTCTTGCTGAAGGTTTTCTTGCCTTTTCCGAATGGTTTGCCCGATTTTCCGGGTCCGCCTGGACGATGCTTTTTCTTTTTTGGCTCGGGAGCCGGGAAGGGGTGGTCGTCATCGACACGGACTTTTTGCTCAATTGTTTTCTCCACATTGCGCAGGAGATTTCTTTCACGTGGTTCACACAGGGAAATCGCGACGCCTTTTGCGCCAGCGCGGCCTGTCCGGCCAACCCGGTGAACGTAATTTTCCGGCTCCATCGGCAAGTCATAATTGATCACATGTGTGATCCCGTTGACATCAATACCGCGGGCCGCGACATCCGTTGCAACGAGAACGGAAAAACGCCCGTTTTTAAATGCCCGGAGTGTTCTCTCGCGATGTCTTTGCTGTTTGTCACCATGAATGGCATCGGCTTTGACACCTTCTACTTCAGCTTCGATATCCGCAGCCAAGGCTTCTGTCGTCGCTTTTGTGCGAACAAAAACAATGACCCGCTCCTTGTCTTCCTGAGCCAGCAAATGCATCAGCAGATCTTTTTTATGCTGATAGGCAACATTCAGAACAGAATGATCAATTGTCCCGGCAACTACAGTTTCGCGCGGTGCTTCTACATATTCTGGCTCGCGTAGCAATTCTTTGGAAAGTCGCTTGATCTGAGGGCTCATGGTTGCTGAAAACATCACTGTTTGATGATCTTCAGGCAATTTACTGGCGATGTCGGTAACATCGTCGATGAAACCCATATCCAGCATCCGGTCCGCTTCATCAAGGATAAAGCTCTGGACATTATCCAGTTTAACAGTACCGCGCTTCATGTGGTCCATCAGACGGCCGGGGGTGGCAACCAGAATGTCGACACCACGGCCTAGCTGCTGAAGCTGCGGGCCATAAGGGGCACCGCCATAAACAACAGTATGGAAAAGCTTGATGCCACGGGTAAAACCCTGAATGCTTTTGGCGATTTGACCTGCCAGTTCGCGCGTTGGCGCCAGAATGATCGCCGTTGGCATATTTGGTTTTGGACGCTTGCGATCGTGTGAGAGCCTCTGAAGAAGAGGCAAGACGAAGGCAGCCGTTTTACCGCCACCTGTCTGGGCAATGCCCATCAAATCCTTGCCTTCCAGCAAATGAGGAATAGCGGAGCCTTGAATAGGAGTAGGCGTTTCGTAGCCTTCTTTTTCCACGGCACGAAGAAGGGGCCCAACTAGGTTGAGATCCGAAAAAACTGTCATTAATTCTGTCCTTATTAAACAGACAAATCCGGCATTTATACGCCAGATAATATATTACAAGCCATTGAGGCGGGAACCGTTTCTCCCAGCCTGGCTCGGAATGTCTTGCTTAAGGACAATCAGACCGGCAGCGGCAATCAGCCGCGGAAATACTGTTCACTAAACCCGATTTCCTGAAAAACAACAAAATATGCTGCTTTTTCAGATGCGCAGTCATTTGCGCCAACGCCGTATGATGGTTTTCAGGAGGAAAGTCAAGCACCGTTTTCTCTTAATGTTGTAAAAGTGCATAAACACCTGATTGAAAAACGGCTATTCTCTTACTATTATACGGGCTTAAACGATCACCCTACCTGCTGCGTGCAAAAGGCCCAGATTTGTTGACGTCTGATGATATATCGAAATTACTGGCGCGGGTTGCTCTTGGCGACCGGCTGGCCTTTGATCAGATATATGATCAGACATCTGCGAAACTTTTTGGCGTTGCACTTCGTTTATTAAAGAACAGAGCGGAAGCAGAAGAGTGCGTACAGGAGGTCTATATCAAGATCTGGCATCGGGCTGACCGCTATTCTGTATCGGAAGCAAGTGCTATGTCATGGTTGATTGCCATCGCCCGCAATCAGGCTATTGATCGCCTTCGGCAACGTGAGGACAAGCAAGATAGTCTGGACGATGCGGGGGAAATTACGGATAGCAAACCCGACCCTGAGGAAAGCGCGATAGCCGGTTCGGAACGGCGGCGGATAGAGGTGTGCATTGATCAGCTGGATGAAGAGAAGTCAGCGGCTGTTCGCGGTGCGTATCTGGAAGGTTATTCCTATCAGGAACTGGCAACGCGAAGCAATGTACCGTTAAATACCATGCGAACCTGGTTGCGCCGCAGTTTGATAAAATTGAAGGAATGTCTGGAAGAATGACTGAGGATACGCATATTCCATTTGACGAAAGGGACGATGACGCCCTTGCGGGGGAGTATGTCCTGGGTGTCCTGGACGAAACGGAGCGCCGTGCGGTCGCCTCGCGAATTCTTCAGGATGCAACCTTTGCCCAACTGGTAGAACAATGGGAGGTCAGACTTGCAGATCTCAATACTGAATTTACAGAAGTGGTGCCACCGGCTTCCCTCAAGGCATCTTTGAGCAATCGGCTTTTTTCCGAGAAAGCGGCGGGGAAGGAGCCCATAGCTTCAGGTTTTTGGAATGCGGTTTCTTTCTGGAAAAAGGTGGCAGCGGTCGCCGTTCTGTTGGTTGGTATTCTTGCTTCTGCTTTGCTGATGCCGCCAAACATGCCAGTCCCGGGCGAGACTTATGTTGCGTCTCTTGAAGCCAAAGACAGTGACACACAGTTTGTTGCTCTTTACGATACGGCAACAGGGGTTTTGAAAGTGAAACATACAGCCGGGCAGCCCAAACCGGCCGGCAAGGATTTTGAGCTTTGGTTCATTGCGGACAGCGGCCCGGCTATTTCAATTGGCCTGGTAGGAGAGGCCGGAGAGAAATCTCCTGCCATTGCTGCTGAGCTTCGGGAAAAATACAGAGAAGGACTAACACTTGCAATTTCCCTCGAGCCAACCGGGGGCTCGCCAACCGGTGTTGCAACCGGACCAGTAATCGCAATTGGAACTGTGAAAAAAATCTGATCCTTTTGAAACTTATTTAAACAGGCTTTCGTTCTTTCAATTATCTCCGCACAGGGCGGGGAATAATGAAGGAGAAAAACCTTGTTCAAAGCAATTCGTATCGCCTCTGTTTCCGGCATGCTACTCGCGGCCGGCACATTGACTGCCTGCGCCGATAATCATGGCATGAAAAAAAGCGAAAACCCAATGGTCGGCGGCGCTCCCATGTATGTTGAAAAGAACATTGTTGAAAATGCGGTAAATTCCAAAGACCACACAACCCTGGTTGCCGCAGTGAAGGCAGCGGGTTTGGTTGATACTTTACAGAGTAAGGGGCCCTTTACAGTTTTCGCGCCAACGAATGCAGCATTTGGAGCATTGCCCGAGGGGACAGTTGAGGCACTTCTTAAGCCAGAGAATAAAGACACACTGGTAAAAATCCTGACCTGCCACGTGGTTGCCGCAGATGTTATGTCTGCAGCCCTTGTGAAGATGGTGGCGAATGACGGTGGCATGCATACAGTGACAACAGTTGGAGGATGCAAGTTTACAGCGATGTATAATCAGGGAAAGGTTATGATCAAGGATGGTAAGGGAGGCGTTGCCAATGTCACCATTGCGGATGTGAAGCAATCCAATGGGGTTATTCATGTGATTGACAAGGTGCTCTTGCCCGCCTCATAAGAAATAGTCTATCGATTGCTCCGATGCGACATCCAGTGCTTCTGGATGTCGCATTTTTCATGCATATGCAAAAAATGCGTAACAGATAACCGCTAATTTAACTGGCTAAGCGATGCATACTCAGATAAAAGGGCATCCTTATGTTGCAGCGCACATCTATCGTGCGCTTTTTTATTGGGTAAAAGCAGGACCAGTAACGTGGATGTTAAAACACCAAATATGAAATCAGGAACCGATATATCTGTCGTGGCGCGCCTGAAAACCGAAGTTCTTTCGGGGCTCACGGTGGCTTTGGCACTTGTGCCGGAAGCTGTGGCCTTTGCATTCGTTGCTGGTGTCCATCCATTGGTCGGACTGTATGCAGCCTTTATTGTTGGATTGATCACCGCCTTGATTGGTGGCCGGCCCGGTATGATTTCAGGTGCGACTGGGGCTCTTGCGGTTGTGATGGTCAGCCTCGTCGCACAACATGGTGTGGAATATTTGTTTGCAGCTGTGGTTTTGATGGGGGTCTTCCAGATCCTGGCCGGTATTCTGCGATTGGGTAAATTTATCCGCATGGTTCCGCATCCCGTTATGCTTGGTTTCGTAAATGGCCTGGCGATTGTTATTTTCCTGGCTCAACTGGGTCAGTTCAAGATTGTCGGAACGACAGGCGAGCTGGAATGGATGAGCGGAATGTCGCTCTACTTGATGCTTGGTCTTGTTGCACTCACCATGGCCATTATTTTCCTGATGCCGAAACTCACCAAGGCTATCCCGGCACCTCTGGTTGGGATTGGTGTTGTCTCATTGCTGGTGATCGGTCTTAATCTGGATGTCCGTACAGTTGGCGACCTGGCCTCTATCGCAGGTGGTCTGCCTGATTTCCATATCCCGACAGTTCCGCTGACAACTGAAACGCTCTGGATTATTCTACCATATTCCCTGATCCTGGCCGCTATTGGTTTAATCGAAAGCTTGCTGACGTTAAACTTGGTGGCTGAAATTACCGAAACCCATGGCGGCGCCAGTAAAGAATGCGTGGCGCAGGGCGTGGCCAATACAGTCACGGGCTTTTTCGGCGGTATGGGCGGGTGCGCCATGATTGGTCAAAGCATGATCAATGTGACATCTGGCGGGCGGTGGCGGCTTTCTGGTATTTCAGCAGCACTCTTCCTGTTATGTTTTATCCTGTTTGCATCCGGGCTCATCGAACAGATCCCGCTTGCTGCGCTGGTGGGCGTGATGTTTATGGTTGTGATCGGGACATTTGCCTGGTCCAGCTTTCGCATCATCAATAAAATTCCGCTGTCCGATGCCTTTGTGCTGGTTCTCGTCTCCGCCATTACAGTGATGAGTGATCTGGCTGTTGCCGTCGTCGCAGGTGTGATCGTTTCTGCGCTGGTCTATGCGTGGCAAGGTGCCAAGAAAATTCATGCCCACAGCACGATTGATGCGAAGGGATCAAAAATCTACGAACTGGAAGGGCCGCTATTCTTTGGATCCGTTGCAAGTTTTCAGGAATTGTTTGACCCGCGCAATGATCCGGGCGATGTCGTGATTGATTTTAAAAACTCGCGTGTTGTCGATCATTCGGGGCTGCAAGCGATTGATAGCCTGGCGGAAAAATACACCAATGCAGGCAAGGTTTTGCATTTAAAACATCTGAGCCGGGACTGCCAGGCTTTGCTGCATAAAGCCCGAAAACTGGTTGAAGTGTCGGTTCTGGAAGATCCTGAATATGGGGTCGCTACGGACTATAATAAAAACTATTCAGAATAGAGTATTCGTGTACGTATAATATAATGGACAGCTTGTATTGAAACTGAGAATATACAAGCTGTTTTACAGGGATATACAAACAAACTGAGGGTTGATATGGAATTGGCAGAAAAGCTGAATCTGGAAGAGATAATGCAGGAATTGATTACTGTCATTACTGCTTATGGTCTCGATGTTATCGGGGCTATTATTATTCTGATCATCGGAAATATGATCTCCAAAAGAGTGCCGAAAACGGTCGCGAAGATGCTGAATAAACGGGGTGTTGATCCTACGGTTGTCAATTTCCTCGGTAGTCTCACCAGAATGTCCATTCTGGTTATTACCATGTTGCTGGTTCTTGCGCAGTTTGGTGTTCAGACGGCGAGCCTTATCGCGGTTCTGGGTGCGGCAGGTCTGGCAATCGGCCTTGCTTTGCAGGGAACCTTGTCCAATGTTGCAGGCGGTGTCATGCTTCTGTTCTTCCGTCCCCTTCGGGTTGGCGATTATGTGGAAGCGGGAGGTCATGGTGGCACAGTGAAGGCGGTTAATCTGTTTACAACAGAATTGGCGACGCCTGACAATGTGCAGATCATCCTGCCAAATGCCTCCGTCTGGGGCGGGGCCATCAAGAATTTCAGTTTCCATGATACGCGTCGGGTCGATCTGGTGATGGGCATTGCCTATGAAGATGACATGGATAAAGCGATCAGTGTAATGAATGCTCTGATTGAAGCGGAGACCAGATCCCTTAAAGATCCTGCGCCCATGATTGCTGTCGCAGAACTCGCTGATTCTTCTGTGAATTTCACTGTTCGTATGTGGTGCAACAGTGCGGATTACTGGGGCCTCAAATTTGATATGACCAAAGCCATGAAGGAAGCCTTTGATAAAGAAGGAATTTCAATTCCATTCCCGCAGCGGGTTGTGCATATGGTCAAGGAATAACAGACCTTTTTTCCTTCAAAAAGCCTCGCCTTCCAGCGAGGCTTTTTTAATGCGGCTTTCCGCTTTCATAGTCATGCGGCGGTGTATGAACCATGCCCTGCTTTCGCCAGAAGAACCCTCGGACATTGACAAGAAAGGCCGTACTCCAGCCGAACAGGAGGATGCCACTTGCTGCCTGTAGCGCCGATGTCAGTCGCCATTCGTTTGACAGGATCACGTCTCCAAAACCCAATGTTGTAAACGTGACTGTAGAGAAGTAGACGGCTTCTTCGAGAGAGGTGGTCTCGCCCGCTATTTTGTAAAATATTGCCCAAATCCAGGCTTCGATCGTATGCGCCATAAACAAGCCTAAAACGACAACAATCATGATCACAACGTGACCAAAAATCGGATATTTCAGATCCCATTTGGGTCCACTGTTTTTCAATCGGCGCAGCAGAAGTTCGAGACACAACGCGTGATTAATCACACAGAGAACAATAAGTGCTGTTCCAAAGAAAAGCTGGACAAACATAAGATCTGTATCCCGATACAGTTGGCGTTAGGAGATCATAAAAGAGGGCGGGGAGATCGGCGTCAAGTCCTGGTTGAAGAGGAAGCCGTTTTCGGCTCCCTCTTTTCTCGTCAAGCGGCCACACTGCCTTGGCTTGCGGCTGCTTTGATCATGTCGGATGCTTTTTCACCGATCATGATGGTGGGGGCGTTGGTGTTACCACCGATAAGTGTTGGCATGATAGAGGCATCGGCAATCCTTAAGCCTTCAAGGCCATGTACTTTTAATTCGGGATCCACGACGGCCAGGTCATCGGTTCCCATTTTACAACTTCCCACCGGATGATAGACCGTATCCGAACGGTTCCGCAGGGTTTCTATAAGGGCTTCATCAGATTCAAGATCGACTGGATAAAGAGGCTCCCCGCGATAGGCATCAAATGCCGGCGCATGCATAATACGCTCCATCTCCTTAACGCCTGCAAGCAGAACCTTGAGGTCGTCTTCATGATCGAGGAATTTGGGGTCAATGCGCGGTGCTGCCGTCGGGCTTGTTGAATTCAAGGTAACTGTCCCTCGGCTTTTGGGTCGCAGAACACAGCAATGACAGCTGAAACCGTTTCCAAAATTGGTTTTCCTGGCGTGATCATCGAGCATTCCGATGACCATATGAAGCTGATAATCCGGTATTTCCAGATCAGGAGAGGATTTCAGAAAAGCACCTGATTCAGCTAATGTGCTGGCGATAAGGCCTGTCCTTTGTTTTCGCCACTCCGAGATGGCTTTCACAATTTTGACGGCGCCTCTGAAATTAATCCCAAGAGTCTCATCTGATGTTGAGCGATACGAGGATACATAGTCGATGTGATCTTGCAGATTTTTTCCGACGCCGGGTAACTCATGCACCATATCGATACCGAAAGGCTTGATATCTTCTGCGGCCCCAACTCCGGAAAGAAGCAGGAGTTGCGGAGTGGCAAAAGCACCGCCTGCGAGAATAATCTCGCGGCTCGCCTTGATTTCCCGGGTCTGCTCACCTTGTTTATATTCAATGCCGACCGCTTTCTTATCCTCGAACAGAATGCGGGAGGCCGTTGCATGTGTTATGATTTCAAGATTGGGGCGATCCAGATTGGGGGTGAGGTAGCCTTTTGCGGCACTCCATCTTTCTCCGTTTTTCTGGGTCACCTGATAGGGGCCAACGCCTTCCTGCTCAGCCCCGTTAAAGTCATTATTGAGAGGAAGTTGAAGTTCCCGTGCGGCCTCAATAAAGACGCTGCTGATCCCTTGTGGTGATCTTTGTTCAGCGACATTGAGCGGGCCTCCCGCGCCATGAAAGGCGTCCGCCCCCCGTTCGTTATTCTCGGCTCTTTTGAAATAAGGAAGAACATCGTCATATGACCATCCGGAATTACCGAGGCTTGCCCAGTGATCATAATCCCATTTATGCCCCCGCACATACAGCATGGCGTTGATAGAACTGGAGCCGCCCAGTGTTTTGCCGCGGGGCTGATACCCCTTGCGTCCATTGAGTCCAGGTTGCGGGACGGTTTCAAATGCCCAGTTGTTTATTTTCCTTGGCAGCATGGCTGCCGTCCCAATTGGGGCATGAATGAGGATGCTTTTATCCGGCCCTCCGGCTTCCAGTAAGCAGACTTTAACAGAGGGATCTTCCGATAATCGGCTGGCCACCACAGAACCTCCGGATCCGCCTCCGACGACGATGTAATCGTACATTCCTTATTCCTCCCGTTTGAAATTGGCCTGTGATTAAGTCACAGAACCCTTTTTATGATTGTACTTCCTTGAAATAACGTGACGGGGTGACACCCAGAACCTGTCTGAACATGGAGATGAACGCACTGACACTTTCGTACCCCATATCGAGAGCAACGGCCGTCACCGATGTGCCCTCCGCCAGCTTTTCTATTGCCGCCATCAGTCGCCGCTGTTGACGCCATTTGCCAAATGTCATGCCGGTCTCTGACTTGAACAGACGTGATAAATTGCGCGCGCTTGTTCCGACATTTTCCGCCAGCTCCGTCATTGTTCGACTCTCTGCCGGATTTTCCATCAAGACCGCGACCAGTTTCTGCAGCCGCTCATCTACAGGCATGGGCAATAGAAGGGGGGCGGCTTCAGCGACTTTCATTTGATCCAGGATCACAGCCATCAGCCGGCTTTCTGGCGTGTTCGGTTCGTACTTTTGCGGAAAATGTTCAGCGCTCGCGAGCAATTCTCGAAGCAAAGGAGAGACACTCAAGACGCCGCAATCCTTGGGCATCTCTTCGGTTTTGCCCGGATCAATATGAATGACCATGAATTTGGCGGCAGCTCCGATACTGATGCTGTGCACTTTGAGGGCGGGAATCCAGACCGCATGCCCCGGAGGAACCAGCCAGCGTCCCTGTTCGGTTGAAACCAGAACAACGCCTTGCGATGTATAGGCGAGTTGCGCCCATTGATGGCTGTGAGGGGCAAAGCGTACATCGGCTTCTTCCAGATCATAGACCCGAAGGGCGATCGGGCGCTTCTGAAAATCCTCAGTAGAATATTTTGCCAGTGTCCGCTGTTGCTGCATAATATACTAGGCTAACCTCGAAATACGAGAGGTCCAAGAAAAAAATGACCGCCGGTCGGTTCGAGCACATGTGAGTATGAAAAGCCATTGAAGGAGCAGTTGAGTTATGGGCGAGGCGACGAAAACAGCAATGGTGATTGGTGCCGGTATTGTCGGCGTCAGTACGGCCTACCTGCTACAGCGAGAGGGGATCAATGTAACACTTGTTGATCGGACGGGGCCTTGCGCAGGCACATCTTACGGCAATGCTGGAGCGTTGGTCGATAAAAGCAGTGTCCCAAACTCTCTTCCCGGGCTTTGGAAATCAGTGCCTAAAATGCTGATGGATCCGACCGGACCGCTGACTTTGCGATGGTCTTACATACCAAAAATTGCACCCTGGCTCATACGTTTCCTGATGGAGGGGCGGGAGGAGCGGGTTGAGCATAATGCTGCTTCTTTTCGAGCTCTGTCTGACAGGGCGCTGATCGACTGGGAAGATCTTACAGAAAAAACAGCCTTGCAGCATTTAGTGCAGCATGTCGGGTGGTTGAAAGTTTATGAGAGCGATGAAGGCTTTGGCAATACGGCGACCGCCCGAGACCTGATGGATCGGCATAAAACCGACTATGAAATCCTGAAACCAGATGACCTTTTCGATCTGGAGCCCAATTTAAGCAGGCACTTCAAACATGGCCTTTTTCAGCGGCGGGCCAGATTTCTGATTAACCCACAGAAAATGGTTCAGGGCATTGCGGAGGCGTTTAAGCAAGAAGGTGGGAAGATCGTCATTTCTGATGTCCAGTCTCTGACTGAGGAGAGTAGCGGGATTACGGCCGTTGGCTCTGCCGATACCGTGAAAGCCGATAAACTGGTTTTGTGCACCGGGGCCTGGTCAAAAAATCTGGCGGGTCAGTTTGGCGCTAAAATTCCACTGGATACGGAACGGGGATATCACATGATGTTTGGCCTTCCGACGAAGAATTCTCTCAACCGTCCCGTTGTTTATGGCGAGAAATCCTTTGTCTTGTCTCCCATGGCAACCGGCATCCGAATGACCAGTCAGGTTGAATTTGCAGGATTGAAGAAAGAGCCGGATTTCAGGCGCATCCGTAAACTGGTTCCCCATGCACAGAAAATGCTGCCTGCCTTGAGACCGGAAGAAAAAGATGTCTGGCTGGGATATCGCCCGTCTCTACCGGATTCTCTGCCGGTTATCGGACCTGCACCGCAAAGCCAAAATGTGTTTTTTGCCTTTGGCCATCACCATGACGGCATGGGATTGGGGCCAACGACGGCCAATATCATTCGGGACCTGATGACCGGGAAAGAGCCGCATATTCCGCTTTGGCCGTATCGGGCAACCCGTTTTTTCTAAATTGGCTCCTTGCAAAAAACGAAACCGGATCTTTTTAAGGAGCCAATCTGATTACATTCTATGGTTAGAGAATTGTGTGATGGAGTGATTGATGTCGTCTGAACTACCGAGCGTGTGTCCACTGGACTGCCCTGATACCTGCAGCCTTTCTGTGACTGTTGAAAATGGAAAGGTCGACAAGGTGCGCGGATCGAAAGCCAACCCGCTGACAAACGGCGTGATTTGCAACAAGGTCTCCCGCTACTATCCGGAATTTGTGCATGGCGAAAACCGCCTCACTACGCCCCTGAAACGGACAGGCCCTAAGGGAAGTGGGCAGTTTGAGCCTATAAGCTGGGAAGAAGCCCTGGATCGTGTTTTCGATAATTTTACGGCTATTATCGAAGAACATGGTCCTGAGGCAGTGATGCCACTGAACTATGCAGGCCCACATGGAATGCTGGCGGGTGGATCAATGGATTTGCGGTTTTTCCACCGGTTAGGAGCCACACTATTGAAGCGTCGCCCCATGTGCGGTGGCATAAAAAGTGAGGCTTACGCAGGCACATTCGGGACCATGCCGTCCATGCAACCAGAGCAAGCCGTGCACTCCAAACTGATTGTTGTCTGGGGTAATAACGTCACTTATTCCAATCTACATCTCTCTCCCCTGATTAAAAAGGCCAAGGCGAATGGCGGCAAACTTGTTGTTGTCGATCCCAAACGGATCAAAATCGCTGAGCAGGCGGATGTGCATCTGGCGGTGCGGCCCGGTATGGATATTGTTCTGGCCTTTGCTATTACCCGCGAACTGGAAAGCCTGGGAGCGTTCGATGCTGACTTTATGGGCAGTCACGTTCAGGGCGCAGAGGAAGTATTGGAGCAGGCGAGGCGCCTGACAACGGAAGAAGCCAGTACTTTATGTGGCATTTCTGTTGAGCAGATCCGGGAATTCGCCAGGCTGTATCACGAGAGCAATCCGGCCGTTATTGCGATTGGCAATGGGCTGGAACGGAACCAGAATGGCGGAAACGGTATTCGGGCGATTTATGCGCTGCCGTCACTTTGCAATAAATACGGTGTAAGAGGGGGCGGACTGATTGGTGGTGCCGGGCATTTGTTCCCCAAAACGCCTGACCGATTGACACGTCCTGACCTTATCCCTGAAGGCACCCGCAGTCTGAATATCCTCGATATCGGACGGCATCTGGCAGACGATGATCTGGAAACACCGCTGAGGGGCCTTTTTATCTACAATCACAACCCGGTGATTGTTTCTCCGGATCAAAACCGGATGCGTCGCGGGTTGGAGCGGGAAGATATCTTCACCGTTGGCTGTGATGTCGCGATGACGGACAGCATGCTGTATGCGGATGTTATTCTCCCTGCGGCGACCCATTTTGAGCATGACGATCTGTTTTGTGCTTACGGACAGCCTTATGTTCAGCGTGCAGAAGCAGTTATCCCTCCCGTTGGCCAATCCTTGCCCAATACGGAAATCTTTCGCCGGCTGGCCGCGCGATTTGGATTTAACGAAGACCTGTTCCAGGTGACCGATAAGCAATTGATGGATGAAGCCCTGGATGCGGATGATCCGCGTTTGAACGGTTATAAACCCAGTGAAATTCCGCTTTCTTCTGCGCTTTCCATGGAGGCAGATCTGGGCGAGGTGGTTGCCTTTAAAAATGTATTCCCGAAGACGCCGTCCGGTAAAATCGAGCTGAAATCCACATATCTTGAAGCCCAATATGAACAGGCCATACCCCAATATCATCCATTGAAGGATGATTTTCCGCTGGCCCTGGTGACACCGTCCTCCAACCGGCTGACCAACTCTACATTTGGCGGGGTGACTCCCAACAGGGATGTACCCGTTCTGGAAATGCACCCCGAAGATGCCAAAAGCCGGTCGCTTCAGGATGGAGCGGAAGTGCGGATCTTTAATGATCTGGGCGAGGTTTTCCTTCCTCTTAAAATATCGACAGATGTCAGACCTGGTGTTCTGTACTCCCCGAAAGGTTCCTGGTTTGTGACGACGCGCAACAAGCAAACAGTCTCGGCATTGGCGCCGACAACAAAGGCTGATCTGTGCGAGGGGGCTTGCTATAATGACTGCCGTGTTGAGGTGGAAGCAGCTTAAAGTCAAGCGGGAGCAAGAATGTCAGAGACGAAGACTGTGACGGCGCGAGGGCGTTGTCTGTGTGGCGGTGTGGCTTTTGAGGTGTCATCCGCGCGGGATGTGATTTATTGTCATTGCAAGCAATGCCGGAGCTGGCATGGCCATTATATCGGATACTCCGCCTGCCTTAAGGAGGATCTGACTTTCTTATCTGACAGGACTTTGAAATGGTTTTCCTCTTCCGGGGAGGCAAGGCGGGGTTTTTGCGGTGAGTGCGGCAGCAGTTTATTTTGGCAAGCAAACCATTCCCCTAATATCAATTTTGTGGCAGGTTGTCTGGACGAGCCGACGGGCCTGAAATCGGAAAGTCATATTTTCTTAGGATCGGCCGGTGATTATTATGAACTGACGGATACCCTGCCTAAATATGAAGAAAGTGACTGATCCACGCACATTTCTGCGAGCGTTGTTTGACGAAGCCATAAACGCGGCCTCTCCGGTTGGAAAGATAGATGTAAGCTTGATCCCGAGACCCAAAGGAAGAACCGTTGTCGTTTCGGCGGGGAAGGCAGCTGCTTCAATGGCCGCCGAAGTTGAACGAAGCTGGGGCGGGGATCTTTCCGGAATTGCGCTGACCCGGTATGAGCACGGCCTGGATCTTCAAAGGATCAAGGTTGTTGAAGCTGGCCATCCGGTCCCAGATGAACAAGGGGCCAAAGCTGCGGAAGAAATTTTATCCCTCACCCAGGCGCTTAACGAAGATGATTTGCTGATTTGTCTGATTTCAGGCGGTGGATCAGCACTTCTTTCCTTGCCGGCGGACGGGGTGACGCTGGACAATAAAAAGGTGATGAACAAAGCACTTCTAGCCTCTGGTGCAACAATTTCCGAGATGAATACGGTCAGGAAGAAGCTGTCAGCTCTTAAAGGCGGCCGTCTTGCCGTTGCTGCTTGGCCTGCGCGCACCATCACCTATATGATTTCCGATGTGCCTGGAGATGACCCTTCGGTTATTGCCTCTGGTCCGACTGTTGCGGATGAGACAAGTTGTGCAGAGGCTCTCGCCATCTTGCGCAAATATAGTGTGGACATTCCGCTCTCGGTAACGGCACATCTTGAAAGTGAGGCGGCTGAGCCGCCTGCAACCGATCATCCTGCCTTTCAGGCCGCGCACTATGATATGATTGCTACGCCACAAGATGCCCTTCAGGCCGCTGCCAGATATGCACGGCAGAATAACATCACTCCGCTGATCCTCGGTGACAGTATTGAAGGGGAAGCAAAGGATGTCGCGCTGGTGATGGCAGGTATTGCCCGGCAAATTATCGACCATGATGAGCCAGCTACAAAACCCTGTGTCCTTCTGTCAGGGGGGGAGACAACCGTGACAGTGTCAGGCAGTGTGCAGGAAACCGGGAGAGGAGGGCGTAATGCAGAGTTTTTGCTGGCCTTCGCAGCTGCGATGGAATCGTCGCCGGGGGTTTATGCGCTTGCGGCTGACACGGACGGTATTGATGGAACGGAAGACAATGCCGGGGCTTTCTTCTCGCCGGAAACAATTGAAAAAAGCCGGGGTTTGAACCTTGAGCCGGCCGATTATCTTGCTCGCCACGATGCTTATCACTTCTTTGAAGCGCTGGAGGACCTGCTTATAACGGGCCCGACACGGACCAATGTGAATGACTTTCGAGCCATATTGATCTTGCCATCGGAGGCCTGATTTATTTTCCAATCATCATCACGAGAAGAGCGCGGGCTTCCTTGTCCGATAAATTGGATATGACATGGGGACGATCTGCTCGGTAGCGGGCGGTCTCCCCGGCTTTGACAAGGCCGCTCTCTTCGCCTGTTGAGAGCTCAACCTCACCTTCCAGAACAGTCAGATGTTCGATTGTTCGCGTGGCATGAGGGTCAGACGCCAGCTTGCCAGACGGGTTAAGTTTCAGCTCATACCATTCAATGTCATTTACCAAATCGGCAGGTCCCAGAACCGTCAGGCTATATTGCCCGTCCGGGTCATGTAGGATGGGCACGGACGATCCTCCGGTAATGGTCAGGCTATGGTCAGCTTCTTCCCCCCGGATCAGATCGTCAATCGTTTGATCGAGTGCATCTGCAAGACGCCAGACAATGGCAAGGGTAGGATTAGTCTCGTTCCGCTCTATCTGAGATAACATGGATTTTGAAACGCCGCAGAGTGTCGCCAGTTGATCCAGTGTCAGCTGCTTTTCCTTGCGGAGGCGATTAATGGTTTTCCCAACGGCAGGGGTCGCCAGTCCTGGGGCGGGTTTTGTTGTTTTTTGAGTCATTTTTCCCATTGACAGGATAAAAATCCAATATATTGTACAATTACTATTTCCATTATACCGGATTTTTATCCAATTACTAGAGAGTAGATAAAATGTTTGCTATCACCAAAGCCAAGCCGGAACGCGGCATCTGGTCGAGCGACCAGCCCCTCCTGTCTGAGCCGGGGCGTGGTATGGTGATGGTGGATGTGATTGCAGCAGGAATTTGCGGAACTGACTATCATATCTTTAAATGGGATCAGTGGTCGTCGGGTCGTATTCGGACCCCGATGACCATCGGCCATGAATTCGTTGGGCGGATCAATGCGATCGGGGCCGGCGTATCAGGCTTTGAAATCGGTGAGCGGGTTTCCGCAGAATGTCATATCGCTTGCGGCCAATGCGCGCTGTGCCGAACGGGAAATGCTCATATCTGCGAAAAAACAGAGATTATCGGGGTGGATCGCCCAGGCGCGTTCGCTGAAAGAGTTGAAATTCCCGCAAGTAATTTGTGGAAAGTACCTGACGCGATTGTGGACAAGCATGCTGCAGTCTTTGATCCGGTAGGCAATGCCATGCATATGGTGACAACAGCGGATGTCACATCGAAGGATGTCCTGATTGTGGGCGGCGGTCCGATTGGTTTGTTTGCTGCAGCCATTGCCAAAGCACATGGCGCACGGACGGTTTCAGTACAAGAGCCAAACCAGGCGCGGGCAGCCATCGCCGCCAGTCTTGATCTGGATCTTGTCGTCAGCCCCCGAGATCTCGATTGCACCCAAAAGATCCTGGATCTGACTGAAAACCGAGGCCCAGACGTTGTTCTGGAAGTCAGCGGAAATGGAGCCGCTTTAAATGCGGCACTCGATATTGCAGCGCCGGGGGCCATTGTTGCTCTGTTGGGAATTCCTGGTGGGCCCGTTGAATTGGATCTGGGCGGAAAGGTTGTCATGAAGGGGATCAGCCTCTTGGGGGTTACCGGCCGTAGAATGTATGAAACCTGGTTTCAGGTTGAAGCCTTTATGCTGAAAAACCCGGATCTGATTGACAAGGTGGTCACGCATATTCTGCCAGCAGAGGATTTTGAGCAGGGCTTTCAGCTCATGGATGATGGCGCCTGCGGCAAGGTCGTCCTCGATTTTCAGACACTAAAAGCAGGGGCGTTGTCATGAGCCGGGATTTATTCCAACGATTATCGAAAAATTTGGGAGAAGAAGAGAAAAACGGAACCTACAAACATCTCAAAACGATAAAGAGCGCGATTGGCGCCCATATCGAATTGGAGGGAGCCGGTGATGTCACGCTTCTGTCTTCCAACGACTATCTGGGATTTGCCAATCATCCTGACATTGTCAAAGCAGCCCACGAGGCGCTGGATCAATATGGTGCCAGCACAGCGTCCGTCCGTTTTATCTGCGGGACACAGGATATTCATCGCAGCCTTGAAACAAGTCTTGCCGATCTTCACCGGACAGAAGCGGCCTTGACCTATTCCTCCTGCTGGGCTGCAAATACCGGCTTGTTTGCGGCAATGACAAACCCGGGAGATGTCATTCTGTCTGATGCACTTAATCATGCCAGCCTGATTGATGGCATTCGGGCAACGGCCAAAGGGGTGGTGAAAGAAGTCTATGCCCATAGTGATCTGTCAGATCTGGAAGAGAAGTTGATCCGCCATCGAGAGGCACCAGCCCGGATCATCGTCACGGATGGTGTCTTTTCCATGGAAGGGGATATTGCAAAGCTGGATAAAATTGTGGCGCTGGCAGAAATTCATGATGCGCTAATTGTTCTGGACGACTCTCATGGCCTGGGTGTCCTGGGTCCAACCGGTAAAGGAGTTGCCGAGCATTTTGGTGTCCTGGACAAGATCGATATATTTACCGGGACTCTGGGTAAGGCTTTGGGCGCAGGGACAGGCGGCTTTGTTGCCGGCCCGAAGTCACTTACAGAAACCCTGGTCCAAAAATCCAGGCCGCATCTTTTCTCCAACGCGCTGCCTGCCAGTGTGGCGGCGGCAGGGTGCAAATCGATCGAGTTGCTGACGCGCCATCCAGAGCGGGTGGCAGAATTGCAGCTGAAAGCCAAAAAGTTTCGCGATCGCTTGAAGCAATTAGGGCTTAATCCGCTGGACGGAGACAGTGCAGTTGTTCCCGTTATTGTCGGGCAAACAGCTGAGGCTATACGGCTTGCCGGGGAAATGTTGAAGTCCGGAATTTTTGTCACCGGCTTTGGATTTCCGGTTGTTCCGGAAGGGGAGGCCCGACTGAGATTCCAAGTCTCCTACTCTCACACTGACGCGCAGCTGGAGCAAGCAGCCATTACGCTATCAGGCCTTATTTAAGGCTGAAATGAGGCTAGATACAAGGCTCTGAAATCTTTGTGATTTCAGAGCCTTTTCTGTTTCAAACACTGTGTCTCAAAACAGCTTCTCACTATATATGATAAAAAAATAAATAAAATTTTACTAAATATTATTAATTCTAATATATTAATTATTTCAAAGATTTATCGATAGAGTATAAGGCTGTATTGGCAATTTATTTACTTGATTTTTATGTCATATACACCACGTTGATTTTAGGGTTTTGAGGAAGGGCTATTTTCAAGTTGGAGTGAAATAGATGACCAAAAAGCGTGACGATTTTCAGGATATTATCCGTAAAGATCAGGCTGAGAGGAAAAGCCAGAATTGGAGCGGAACATTTCTGGAATACCTTGAGCAGGTTCGGGAAAAACCAGAAATTTATTCCCTGGCCCATAGTCACATGTATCACGTTATTTCCGGTGCTGGCATGATCAGTGCAGAAGAAGTTGATGACAGCGCGCGAAGCCTAAAACTCTGGGGCGATCATCCTCCCAGAATGTATAATTTCTTTAAAGATGAGTTTTTTGGCGTGGAAGAGCCACTGGAGAAAATAGTCCGATATTTCCAGGCCGCCGCCATGAAAGGAGAGGAAAGCCGTCAGGTTCTCTATCTGATGGGACCCGTCGGAGCCGGTAAAAGTTCAATTTCAGAGCTTCTTAAAAAACGACTGACAGAAGCCCCGCCCATTTATGTCATTGACGGTTGCCCGATCCGCGAAGAGCCGCTGCACCTGATACCGAGGCCTTTACGCGAAAAATTCAATGAAATGCTGGAAGTACAGATTGAAGGGGAGCTTTGCCCTGTCTGTCGCTATCGACTGGAACACGAATTTGACGGAAAATATGAAAAATTCCCAGTGACGACCAGCACTTTCTCCCGGATGCATCGCCGTGGTATCGCAGTGGTTCCACCTGTCGATCCCAATAATCAGGACACATCTGTCTTGATTGGCTCGGAAGATATTTCCAAGCTGGATCAATATTCAGAAGGGGATCCCCGGGTTCTTGACCTTAATGGAGCCTTTAATGCAGGGAACCGTGGTATTGTTGAATTTATTGAGGTCTTCAAAAACGAAACTGAATATCTGCATTCGATTATCACAGCAACGCAGGAGAAATTCGTTCCAGCTCCTGGCCGTCACGGAACCATTTATGTAGATAGTGTGATCCTTGCTCACTCCAATGAAGCAGAATGGCGTCGCTTCAAGGCGGATCATACCAATGAAGCGATCCTGGATCGGATTGTCACAGTGAAGGTGCCGTATAATCTTCGCCTGACAGAAGAGGTCATGATTTATGAAAAGATGCTCGGTCGATCCGGTTTTAAGTCTCACATCGCTCCACATACGCTTGAAGTCGCTGCCATGTTCGCGGTTTTGAGCCGTCTCGAAAAATCGCCCAAATGCGACCTGATTACCAAGATGCGGCTTTATAATGGTGAAGAGGTTATAGAAAAGGGGCGGACCAAGAAAATCGATATTGAAGAGCTGAGGGAAGATGCCAAATTTGAAGGGATGAGCGGTATCTCCCCGCGCTTTATCATGAAGGCAATCGATACAGCCCTTACGGATACAGCGGAAGGCATTACCCCGATCCATATCCGGGATGTCATGATCCGCATGGTGAAAGAGATGGAGTTTGCAGATGATATTCGCAAACATTATCTGGAGCTCTTACAGAATACAATTCACAAGGCCTATCTTGAAATCCTGGAAAAGGAAATCACCAAAGCTTTTGTTTATGCCTATGAAGAACAAGCAGAAACTCTATTCCAGAATTATCTCGATCATGCAGAAGCCTATGTCAATAAGACCACTGTAAAAGATGGTGGTTCGAAAGACGAGATGCAGCCGGACGAAGGGTTTCTTAAAAATATTGAAGAGCAGATTGCGATTATCGGCTCCTCCGTCGATGGCTTCAGACAGGAAGTGATTTCCTATCTTTGGGCCGTCGGGCGCCGCGGTAAGAAAGTCAATTATCAAAGCTATGAGCCTCTTCGTGAGGCGATCGAGAAGAAGCTCATGGAATCCGTGCGGGATATCAGCCGTATTATCACCAAGGCCAGAACCCGGGATGAGGATCAGCAGGAGAAATTTGGCAGCCTCGTCGGGAATATGCTGGAGAGGGGATATAACGAATATTCCGCTGATGTCGTTCTGAAATACGCGGCCAATCATCTTTGGAAAGACTAGGAGGGTTTGATATGGGGGCCATTTTTCGTCCTTATTCTCCTTCAGACAGTCTGCAATCTGATCGTACATCTGGAGATCGGCAGAGGCATCGCGAGAAATTGCGAGAAGTCCTGAAAGAAAATATTGCGGATGTGATTTCCGAACAATCCATTATTGGTCGGGAAGCGGGTCATGTTGTTAAGGTGCCTATCCGCGGTATCAAGGAATACCGGTTTGTCTACGGGCAGAATAACCCGAAAGTTGCGCAAGGGAACGGCGACAGCGAGCCCGGCCAGAAAGTTGGTAAGACCCAGCAGCCAGGCAAGCCGGGAGAAGGTGAAGCCGGAAATGAACCCGGGGAGGATTACTACGAAACTGATGTAACTCTTGAAGAGCTGGTCGAGATTATGTTCGAGGATCTGGAACTTCCGGATTTGGAAAGTAAACCTCTTCGTGCGATTGAAGCTGAATATACGCAAAAACGCAGCGGGACCAAACGCGTAGGTGTCCGGGCACATCTGGACAAGAAAAGGACCGCAAAAAACCGTATAAAAAGGCGGTTTGCCCACGAGAAGGCGGAACAAGCGCGCGCGCTTGAAAACGGATCTGAGGAGGAACGGCCAGAAGGCGAAGAAGCGGCACGCTTCCCGTTTAGTCAACGCGATTTCAGATACCATCGTCACAAGCCCGATATTCGTTATGAGTCGAATGCGGTTGTCATGTGCATCATGGATACGTCAGGCTCGATGAATGTGATGAAGAAATATCTTGCCCGCAGCTTTTTCTTTTTGCTGTATCAATTTGTTCGTCTGAAGTACCGGACAACAGAACTTGTTTTCATTGCCCATGACACGCGGGCGAAAGAGGTCAATGAAGACGACTTCTTCCATAAAGGAGAATCCGGTGGCACGATGATTTCTTCAGGGTATCAGAAAGCGCTTGATATTATACAGGAGAGATTTCATCCATCACTCTGGAATGTATACGCTTTTCATTGTTCGGATGGCGATAATTTTCAGGAAGATGTTCCCAAAACTATTGGTCTCGCCAAGGAGCTTTGCAATTGCTGCAATCTGTTTGGTTATGGGGAGATCAAGCCGACAGGCGGTGTCTCCTGGGGGACACCAATGCTCAAGCATTTTGATCAACTGGAAGCCAAGAATTTTACCACCCTCGGTATTTCATCCAAATCCGATGTCTGGCCGAAATTCAAGGCGTTTCTTTCGCGTGACCGGGAAAGGTCAGGAGATCGGGAATTGGAATTGGATATAGGTCAGGGTTAAGTTTAAGGATTATGAAATGGGACGAAGTTATACGCTAAGTGATTTACAGTCCTGGGAAGCCCGTATTTCCGAGAAGGTCGAGGAATTCGGACTGGATTGCTATCCTCAGGAATTTGACATCTGTGACCATGTCCAAATGCTTGGCATGATGACCTATCATGGCATGCCGTCCCATTACCCCCATTGGTCGTTCGGAAAATCATTTGAACGCACAAAAACCCTGTATGACTATGGGGTTCAGGGCATTCCTTATGAAATGGTGATCAATAGTAATCCCTGTATTGCCGGCTTGATGCGAGACAATTCCCTGTGCCTTCAAATTCTCACCATGGCGCATGTTTATGGTCACAATGACTTTTTCAAAAATAACTTCACGTTCCGCCATACAGAAGCCGATCTTGTAGTCGCCCGTTTCAAGTCCCATGCAGACCGTATTCGGGGTTATGTGGAAGATCCATCTATCGGACAGGAAGCGGTTGAGCGTGTTCTTGATGCTGCTCATGCCCTGTCTTTCCAGTGTCGGCGCAATCAGGCGATCAAACGCCGCAGCCCTCAGGAACAGCTGGACAATGTCATTCGGGAACAAGAAGAGGAGGCCAGGGATGAGACGGAGCGGGATTTTCATAAAGTACCGCTTGAGCCGGAGGAAAATATTCTTTTGTTCATTCGAGATTATAATCCCCGGCTTGCCGAATGGGAAAAAGACTTGCTGACAATGGTTCACGAAGAAGCTCTCTATTTTCAGCCTCAAATGGAGACAAAAATCATTAATGAAGGCTGGGCTTGCTATTGGCATCGGGAGATTATGAACAGCCTGGATTTGCCGTCTGATGTTCACATGGAATTTCTGGTGCGCCACAATCAGGTCGTCCGCCCCATTCCAGGGGATCTCAATCCTTATAATATTGGGCTCACGCTTTGGGATCGGATTGAGGCCCTCGAGCTGGGAGAAGCCCGGAACTATAATGAAGACCGGCAGCAGCCAGATGTCCGGAAAAAGCTGTTCGAGATTCGCGAGGTGGATCGGGATACGTCCTTTATACGGCGTTTCATGGACCGGGAGACCATGGAAAAACTGGATTTGTTCGAAGCGGCGCCAGAGCAGGAAGACTGGGTGATCAAACGGGTATCCAGTGAAGACAGCTGGAAGCCGATCCGGGATCTATTGGTTCATTCTGTCGGCCTTGGCGCAATCCCTGATATTACAATCGTCGATTGCGATGGGGATGGCGCACGGACCCTTCGGCTTCGCCATACATTTGACGGGCGGGAGCTTGAAGCGACATATGCGGAGAAAACCCTGGCGCATCTGTATCAGCTTTGGGGGCGGAAAGTGACACTTGAGACAACCATGAATGACAGCAGTACACTCTATTGTTTTGATGGTGAGGAGCTTTCCGTGACAGCGGATGTCATCAATACGATCTATCCGTCCTTTTGACAGCTGTTTGTTCAAATGACGCGGGGCGGGTAAAATCAGTCGCCTGACTGACAGCGAAATATCCATACTCACCCTAGAATTTTTTCAACTGCCTTGTTCATTGGCAGCAAGTCTGTTTTATATAAGGCTTGCCTGCAGATAAGGCGCGTCTAGTTCAAGGACTTGAGTATGGAAAAGATAGCGGATCTTCCGCTTTATATCGGGGGGGCTCCTGTTGCTGCGCTCACGGAAGAAACATTCGAAAACAGAAATCCGGCCAATGGAAAAATACTGTCGCTCGTCCATAGGGCAGGCCATCAGGATGTTGACAAGGCCGTTGCCGTTGCACAGGCCGCGTTCGATGAATGGGCGGCAACCCCCGGGTTAGAGCGCGGACGCGTTTTGTTGCGGGCGGCGCAGCTGATGCGGGATCGCCGACAAGAGCTTGCTGAAATTGAAATGCGGGATACAGGAAAGCCGATTTCTGAAACACCATACGCTGACGTTGACAGTGCGATTGACGCGCTCGAATTCTTTGGTGGTCTGGCGGCCGATATAAAGGGGGAGCATCTGGATCTTGGCGATGGCTCTTTTGCCTATTCCATTCGCGAACCTTTGGGAGTATGCGCAGGCATTGGCGCTTGGAACTATCCCTTGCAGATTGCGACTTGGAAATCTGCGCCGGCGCTGGCAGCTGGGAATGCCATGATTTTCAAGCCGTCTGAGCAAACACCTAGCACGGCAATGGAGCTTGCAAAAATCTATACGGAGGCCGGATTGCCGGATGGCCTTTTTAATGTTTTGCATGGGTTTGGAAAAACGGGGCACCGCCTGGCAACGCATCCCGGTATCGCCAAGATTTCCTTCACCGGTTCTGTTCCGACAGGGAAAAAAGTGATGGAAGACGCAGCCGGTTCCGTCAAGCATGTCACCATGGAACTGGGCGGAAAATCACCATTGATCATCTTTGATGATGCCCAGCTTTATAATGCTGTTTCCGCCGCGATGAATGCGAATTTCTACAGTCAGGGAGAGGTCTGCTCGAACGGGACACGGGTCTTTGTTCATGAAGATATCCATGACGATTTCGTCTCTTTGCTGAAAGCACGGACTGAAGCCATGGTCGTCGGGGATCCGACGGATCCGGCAACCCATGTCGGGGCTATGATCAACTCAGAGCATATGGAAAAGGTTCAGGAATATATTCGCCTGGGTATTGAAGAGGGGGCGCATCTTGTAACCGGTGGTGAGAAGGTTGTTGTTCCGGGACTGGAAGAGGGCAATTTTCTCTCTCCTGCTATTTTTTCCTGGTGCCAGGATGATATGCGGATTTGCCGTGAAGAGATTTTTGGTCCTGTTATGTCCGTATTGACATTCCGGGATGAAGAGGAGGTTATCGCGCGGGCCAATGATACGGAATTTGGCTTGGCGGCGGGCGTCTTTACTCAAAATCTTGCATTGGCGCACCGGATCGTTCGAAAACTGAAAGCCGGAAGTTGCTGGATTAACAATTATAATCTGACACCAGCTGGCGTTCCATTTGGTGGAAGCAAGCAGTCGGGTATCGGCCGGGAGAATTGTGCCGCCACACTGGATCATTTTACAGAACTTAAAAGTGTCTATGTCGAATTAGGGGATGTGGAGTGTGACTATTAATTAGGTCGTGCCTTTAAGCAGAACGCATAGGG
The DNA here is from genome assembly GCA_039975135.1 of Sneathiella sp. Taxonomy (GTDB): domain Bacteria; phylum Pseudomonadota; class Alphaproteobacteria; order Sneathiellales; family Sneathiellaceae; genus Sneathiella. Next base: position 73,824 of record JBDWHS010000034.1, read on the forward strand.
GCTATGCAGCGGCTGCATTTGACAGGAGGCTCTAAAACGGATTTCATTCAGATCTTAAAATAAACAAGAACAAGGTCTTTATGGAAATCTGGATCCTCATCACCATCTGCGCTGCTTTTTTCCAGAATGTCAGGACGGCCCTTCAGAAATATCTGAAGGGCCGCTTAAGTACGGGCGGGGCAACCTATGTCCGCTTCTTTTTTGGACTGCCCTTTGCCATTCTCTATATTTTTTTATTGCATCAGTATGGTGGCTACGCCATTCCGACCGCAAATATAGAGTTTGCGATTTATGTTGTGATTGGCGGGCTTGCGCAGATTTTGGCGACAGCCTTGCTTGTGGCGCTTTTCAGTCTCAAGAATTTTGCTGTTGGCACGACTTATTCCAAAACAGAAACCGTGCAAGCTGCCATCTTCGGGCTTGTGTTGCTCGGAGATAGTCTGAGTGGTGCCGCCATTTTTGCCATCGCCATCAGCTTTGTTGGCATCATTCTGATATCAGCCTCCGGTACAGCGCTTACGGCACGTGATATCCTGCTAGGCTGGACGGGGAAGCCTGCATTATATGGCTTGCTGTCCGGAGGATTGTTTGGTGTCTCTGCAGTGGCATATCGGGCGGGTTCTCTTGCTCTCATCGGGGAGGGGGCGATCATCCAGGCGGCTATGACGCTGGTCTGCGTGCTCGGATTTCAAACTGTTATCATGACCATCTATCTGAAGCTGTTCGAGCGGGGCCAGATGACTGCCGTCTTCAAGGCTTGGAAAATTGCTCTTTGGGTTGGGGTTACCGGAATGCTTGGGTCGGTGGGATGGTTTACGGCAATGGCTATGCAAAACGCTGCTTATGTGCGAGCGGTCGGGCAGATCGAACTCGTTTTCACCTTCATTATTTCCTATTTTTACTTCAAAGAAAAAACCAATCGCATCGAGGCTAGCGGTATCATATTGATTGTGTTGGGAATTTTTGTTTTTATCTTGAAGTAGAAAGATTGCTTACGTTTATATTTTGTCAATTTAATGTCAATTTTTTGTGGTTAATTGGTGGTTTTAACTTTACTCCTTCTGACTCTGGTATAGAGTTCCGGCTTTAGTTGACGTCAAACAATAGAGGAGAACCCCCTTGGCCACAAAAGTCACGCCATTGGAGATGATTACGAAACTGATCAGCTTCGATACGGTTTCAAGAAATTCCAATTTGAATCTGATTGACTATGTTGCTGATTATCTTGCGGAATATGGGGTTGCTTCGCAAAAAATCTATAACGACGATAAAACCAAAGCGAATCTTTTTGCGACGGTTGGTCCGGATGTTGACGGCGGAATTATTCTGTCTGGCCATACGGATGTTGTCCCTGTTGATGGTCAACCATGGGATACCGATCCTTTTGTTGTTACCGAAAAAGACGGGAAACTATATGGCCGGGGTACCTCGGATATGAAAAGTTTCTCGGCGATTGCACTCGCTCTTGTCCCTGAAATGATTGAAAAAGGTATCAAAAAGCCGGTTCATTTTGCCTTGTCCTATGACGAGGAAATTGGCTGCATGGGCTCTCCGCGGATGATTGAGAAAATTGTCGAGCAAGGCCTTAAACCCCGCGCTGTGGTGGTGGGTGAGCCAACCATGATGGATATCGTGACGGCCCATAAAGGTATTGTCGGCCTGAAAACAAAGATCATCGGCAAAGAAGCTCATTCCAGCTTGGTTGAAGATGGCGTAAGCGCTGTTATGACCGGTGCGCGTCTGGTCAATTTTATTGCGGATATGATGGCGGAAAATAAGGCGAACATGGTTCCAAATCCGTCTTACACCAATTCGCCCGCTTATACGACATTGCATGTGGGAATGATGAATGGCGGAACCGCCATGAATATTATCTCCCGTGAATGCGAGTTTGTCTGGGATATCCGGTATATCGCTTCGGATGATCCGCAGTCTTTCATCGACCGGTTTAATACCTATTGTGAAACCGAAATTCTGCCTGCCATGCAGGCGATTGATCCTGATTGCTCAATTGAGACAAAAATCGTGTCATCCACGGCAGCTTTGGGACCAGAAAATGGCGGCGAGGCAGAAATGCTCTGCAAGGCACTGACTGGGAAAAACGATACGCTTTCTGTTTCCTATGCGGCTGAAGCTGGCCAGTTTCAAGAGGCGGGATTTTCAACGGTTCTGTGCGGACCCGGCTCGATCGGGATTGCCCATCAGCCAAATGAATATATCGAACTGGAACAGGTTCGGGCATCCGAAGACTTTATTCGGAAGCTGATTAAGGAGTTGGCGGCTTAAACAATAGGGTTGTCAGGGCAGTCAGGATAGACAGGCCGGATAGTATTGTTTACTCTCGCTTTCAAGCACGCCTCTAAATCCGGGAGAGATTGAGGCGGAAGGTGTCCAGTTTAAGGACACAACACACTGTAAACTAAGTAAAAAGGGAGACTTTTTATGAAATTGCGTCATGGATTAATGGCCGCTGCCGCTGCTGCAGCAATCGCCATTGCCGCACCGGTTGCCAAGGCAGAAACATTTAAATATGCCTTTCAGGGAAACCTGAGTTCACTGGATCCTCAATCTTTGAATGAAACCTTCCTGCTCGTTACATTGGGTAACATTTATGAAGGTCTTGTTCTTTATGATGATAATCTCGGTGTAGTGCCGGGCTTGGCAGAATCCTGGGAGACAGTTGAGCCCACAAAATGGAAATTCAATTTGCGCAAAGGCGTAAAATTCCACAATGGAAATGATTTTACAGCTCAGGACGTTGTCTTTACATGGAAACGTGCTCTGTCTGAAGGGTCAGATCAGAAAGTCCGGGCTTCCAAGATCAAGAATATCGAAGTGGTCGATGATCATACCATTATCATTGAAACACCGGCTCCGAACCCGATTCTGACAGCTGATCTCGTTTATATCTATGTTATGGATAAAGAATGGGCTGAAGCCAATAATGCAACAGAAGCAACCAGTGCTTCTGCAGATAACACAAACAATTATGCCAACCTAAATGCCAATGGTACAGGACCTTTCAAGGTTGTGGATCACAAGGCAGACATCAAAACGACCTATGATCGCCACGACGGTTACTGGCAGAAAATCAAATCCAATGTAACGAAAGTTGAATTCACACCGATTAAAGAAGCCGCGACTCGCGTTGCCGCTTTGATCTCCGGTGAATTGGATCTGGTTTATCCGGTTCCGGTACAGGACTGGAAACGTCTGGATGAAGCCAAAGGCGTGAAAGCTCTGGCAGGACCGGAAGCTCGGACCATCTTCTTGGGAATGGACCAAAGCCGTGACGAACTGCTTTACTCTAATATCAAGGGTAAGAACCCGTTCAAGGATATCCGTGTTCGTCAGGCATTCGCTCATGCCCTCAATCTTGATGCGATCAAGAAAAAGGTCATGCGGGGTGCGTCAATTCCGTCAGGTTTGATGATTGCTCCTCAGATCAATGGTCATACTCCTGGATTGAATACACCCTATGCCTATGATCCTGCGAAATCCAAAGCGTTGCTGACTGAAGCTGGCTACCCGGATGGATTTGAAGTGACAATGGATTGCCCGAATAACCGGTATGTCAATGACGAGAAAATTTGTCAGGCAGCTGTATCCATGCTGGCCAAGGTTGGTGTAAAGGTCAATCTGTTGGCGCAGCCGAAATCCAAATATTTCGGTAAAGTTCTGGCAACAGGCGGATTTGATACAAGCTTCTATCTGCTAGGCTGGACACCCGGCACAATGGATGCGGAAAATGTTCTGTCATCCTTGCTTTCTTGTCAGAATAAAGAAACGAAAGTCGGTCTCTTTAACCTGGGTAACTACTGTAATCCGAAAGTTGATGAGCTGACCAAAAAAGTTGGTTCTGAAACAGATCAGGCGAAGCGTAATGCCATGATCAAGGAAATTTTCCAGACTGTTAAAACTGAGTATGGCTATCTGCCGCTTCACCAGCAGCCTCTGTCTTGGGGCGCAAGTGATCGTGTCTCAGTCAGTCAGCGTGCTGATAACGGTCTCGATTTCCGTTATGTAGTCGTCAATAAATAAGGCGATTTTGCACTAGGGCCTGCATTACCATGCAGGCCCTTTTTATTTTTATATATACCTAATATTTGAAATCATGATCTCTTTTCTCTTCAAGCGCCTGATGCAGTCCATCATCGTGATGTTCACCGTGGCGCTCATTGCTTTTTCCATGTTTCGGTTCGTCGGCGATCCAATCAATAACATGGTGGGGCAGGATACATCTGAACAAGAGCGTATTGAATTGCGCGAACGTCTGGGGCTGAATGACCCGGTTCCTGTTCAGTTTGGAAACTTCATTCTCAAGGCAGCTCAGGGGGATTTTGGAAGATCCTACAAATATCAGGTTCCTGTCAGTGATCTTATATTTGCCCGGATGCCTGCCACGCTTGAGCTCGCTTTGGTTTCAGCCATTTTGGCTCTCGTTATTGGTATACCGCTCGGTGTGTATACCGCATTGAAGCGAAACGGAATCATTTCCAAATTTGTCATGACGCTGTCATTGGTAGGAGTCTCTTTGCCGCCTTTTCTGATCGGTATTCTGCTGATCCTGGTCTTTGGCGTTATGTTTCGATGGCTTCCGACATTTGGCCGCGGAGATGTGATTGAATTTACCTCCTGGAGTACGGGTTTTCTCACCGCTTCCGGACTTAAATCCTTGATCCTACCGTCTATTACGCTGGCCTTGTTCCAGATGACGCTGATCATGCGGCTCGTGCGGGCTGAGATGCTGGAAGTGTTGCGCACAGACTTTGTGAAATTCGCCCGGGCGCGTGGATTGCCTGACCGCATGGTCAATTTCAAGCATGCCCTCAAGAATACGCTGGTTCCTGTTATTACGATTACCGGCTTGCAGCTGGGCTCGCTGATTGCCTTTGCGATTATTACTGAAAGTGTCTTCCAGTGGCCCGGTATGGGCTTGTTGTTCATTCAGGCCATTGCGGATGTGGATATTCCGATTATGGCGGCTTATCTGGTGTTGATCGCCTTTTTCTTTGTGCTGATCAATATGATTGTGGACATTCTCTACTATGCAGTGGACCCGCGCCTGCGGGCAGATGACGAGTAAGTAATATGGAAAATACGATCGAAAAATCCCGCCTTGAGCGGTTTCTGGATAGCGATATCTGGCATAGTTTCAAATCCAGCCCGGTGGCTATTGGCTCTTCCATTGTTACGGTCATCGTCATTTTAGGTGCTGTATTCGCCCCTTATCTGGCTCCACATGATCCGTTTGATCTTGCAATCATTGATATTATGGATTCAAGCCTGCCCCCTGCCTGGGAACTGGAAGGGGATCCTAGATTTTTTCTGGGAACGGATGATCAGGGCCGAGATATCCTGTCCACCATTATGTATGGTGCCCGGATCTCTCTTTTCGTTGGTTTCGCTTCGGTGATCTTCTCAATGATCATTGGTATTACGGCAGGGCTCGTCAGTGGATATGTTGGCGGCCGGACAGACGCCATTATCATGCGTATTGCGGATATTCAGTTATCTTTCCCTGCGATCCTTATTGCCCTGCTGATTGACGGTATTGCACGGGGGATCGTCCCGTCTGAACTGCATGAAGATGTGGCCGCCTATGTTCTGATTTTTGCCATTGGTATCTCTGGCTGGGTGCAATATGCGCGGACGGTGCGGGGTTCTACTCTGGTTGAAAAAGGCAAGGAATATGTCCAGGCGGCCCGGGTGATTGGCATTCGTCCCGGCACAATCTTGCGCCGTCACATTCTGCCTAATGTCATGGGGCCGGTTATGGTGATCGCGACCATCCATCTTGCCGTCGCGATCATTACCGAGGCAACCCTGTCCTTTCTGGGAGTTGGCGTTCCGCCAACAACACCGTCGCTTGGTACTTTGATCAGGATTGGTAATGAGTATCTGTTCTCTGGCGAGTGGTGGATTACCATTTTCCCAGGGGCTGCATTGGTCATTCTGGTGTTGGCGGTTAACCTGTTGGGTGACTGGCTGCGCGATGCTCTGAATCCGAAACTGCGTTAAGGAGGACTGACAATGGAACTACTGAACATTAAAAACCTCCAGATTGAATTTCCAAGCCGCCGTGGATCTGTTCTGGCTGTGAACAATGTCAGCCTGACAGTACGCCCGGGCGAAGTCCTGGGAGTTGTCGGCGAGTCCGGAGCTGGTAAGTCAACGATCGGCAATGCCGTCATTGGCCTGTTGGAGCCTCCCGGAAAAATGTCCGGCGGTGACGTCTATCTGAAAGATGAGAAAATCAACACTCTGTCAGATGAGAAGAAGCGGAAAATTCGTGGACGTCGTATCGGCATGATTTTTCAGGATCCGCTCACGTCGCTGGACCCGCTGCAAACGATTGAACAACAACTGGTTGAGACTATTGAATTGCATTTGAAGTTGGGAGCCGCCAAATCCAAGGAGAAGGCGATTGATCTGTTACGGCAGGTCGGTATTCCGGACCCGGAAGTGCGTATTGCCAACTATCCCCATCAGTTCTCTGGTGGAATGCGTCAACGTGTCGTGATTGCTTTGGCGCTATGTGCTGAGCCTGAAGTGATCATTGCCGACGAGCCAACGACTGCATTGGACGTCTCTATTCAAGCCCAAATCCTTGAACTGATGCGCAAACTTTGCCAGGAAAAACAAGTTGGTATGCTGATCATTACCCATGATATGGGGGTGATTGCCGATATTACGGATCGGGTCGCCGTTATGTATCGGGGTAATCTGGTGGAAGAGGGGACAACTGAAAAAATCCTCGGGGATCCGGACCATCCATATACCAAAAGCCTGATCAGCGCGGTACCACGCCCGGATGTTCGCCTCAAACGCTTTCCGATGGTCGATTATATCGAAAAGGGAGGGGAGCGTAAAAAGCTCCTGGATATCTCAACTCATTGGCTGGGGCAGGCCCGGGATTTCGACGCTGTAGAGGGCTCTCTGATTGAGGTTAAGGACCTTGTCATGACCTTTGTGACCAAACAGGCGATGCTGAAAAAGAACCGCCAGATGTTCAATGCGGTTGATGGCGTGTCCTTCGATATCAAGCAAGGCGAAGTGTTTGGCCTGGTCGGTGAAAGCGGCAGTGGTAAATCTACTGTAGCCCGGATGATTTCCGGCCTTTACACACCGGCAGCTGGCTCAATCGAGTTTGGCGGAACGGACCTGACAAAGATAAAATCAGAAAATGAGAAAGATTATTATCGTCGTCAGATGCAGATGATTTTCCAGGATCCATTCTCGTCCCTGAACGGACGGATGCGGGTGATGGATATTGTGGCGGAGCCGATCCGTTTCCACAAACTGGCGTCCAGCAATGCAGAGACTGAACAGATCGTTCATGATCTGCTGGACCATGTGGGCCTTGGTGCACAAGCGGCTGTTCGTTTCCCGCATGAATTCTCCGGTGGTCAGCGCCAGCGTATTTCCATTGCGCGTGCTTTGGCAACGCGCCCACGCTTCCTGATTTGTGATGAGCCGACGTCTGCACTTGATGTGTCAATTCAGGCTCAAATCCTCAATCTTCTGAAAGATTTACAGGAAGAACTTGGCCTGACCATGTTGTTTATCAGTCATGACCTACCGGTTATTCGCCAGATGTGTGATCGTGTTGGTGTGATGAAAATGGGGCAACTTGTGGAAATCGCAGAAACTGAAACCCTTTTCAAAGATCCACAAGCGCCCTATTCGCAGGAGCTTCTGTCATTGATGCCCAAGCTGGACAAACTGTCCCACAAAGGCCTGGAAGTCGAAGACGCTTGAAGAGTGCGGTGATCCGGAAAAAGGAGCTTCGGCTCCTTTTTTTGTGCCTGCTCGCGGTATAGGATGTTCAGACAAAGCAGGAGGGAACATGATAACTTGGATGCGCGACCAGATGGCTCTCGGACCACCGCTGCCTGATTTCAGCAGGGCAGCACGAGAGCTTGGTATTGATGAAAGAAAACTCAGAGACTTGCTGCGCCCCTGATATCAGGAGCGAGCAAGGCCTGCGAGAGCCTTGGCAATTGTCGTATGACCGCGTTCCCAGATTTTTTCTTTCCAGCCATCATTGTCGCAATAAAAGGCATCGCGGATCTGTTTCTTGATTTGTTTGCCCAGATCGCTGTTGATGTCACCATGAATATAAAGCCAGTTATCTGCCCGCAAAGCATCCAGTACTTCCATGACCGGTAAGGTGCCATATTCCAGGGCAATACAGGTATGGACAGCGTTCGGGGCCATGGCCGTTACACCGGCATCAATTGTACCCTCGACCACTGCAGAAGTTGATGTACCGTCAGCTGGGGATGTTACTTCATTGTCATACCAGTCTTTCGCCCGGTTGATACCCGTAGGATCACCGACATAAATCAGCTCGCCATAGCCGTTCGGGCCAAGGCCGGTGTGTAAATCAACAAGGGCCAGGTGTTTAACGGAAGCCGCATGCTCTTTGACAACAGATCTGAGTGTATCATTGCTCCAGGCAGCAGCTTTGCCGCCAAAGAACAGACCGTCTTCCTTGATATGCTGGCCGCCGCTTACAGCTGATTGAAAAGTAAAGAGATCATGGGTTTCAATGAACTCTTCAATTGCGGCATCGGCAGCAGCGCGGGCTGGGCCATCCCAATCTTGCGGCAATACCATATCGTGAACGGCGCGGTAAGGCTCGTTATCCGGAAGTGGTTTTGTATAATCCCGGAAATTCCGGTTCATATCGATATTGTTTTCATTGACCCGGCGGATATGAGAAAATCCATACGGGTTAATGGCATGAATAAGCAATGCCGCTGTATCGGCCGGCAAGTCGTTCAAAAAATTTTCGCGGAGCAGTCCGACCTGGATGCCAGAGCCACAAAATCCTTCTCCGCCATGTGTTGCAGAGCTGATGATGAGGATTTTGGAGGCATCCTTTGGTCCGATCCGGGCGACGTCCATATAAAGATCTTCACCTTCAGCACCTTTTGCGCGATCATTCAGATGATTTTGGACTGTCAACGAACGGGCTTCACAGGCATTTAAAAACTTCTCTCTGGCCTCGGCGTAGGTGGCGGAGAAAAAGGTGGATACAGTCATGACTTGATAGCTCCCAGTTTATTAATATGAACGCGGCCCGATAGATGTATATCAAACAACCATAGGTCTCGCATCTTTTTTGAGAAGAGGGTGTGATTTCTATGATAATATGGGGGCGCTGACAGAAATAAAACCAGGTGGGAGAGGTCGGTGACAGAGAATAATTATATTATTTACGGTTCTGAATATTCCCCTTTTTCTGTGAAAGTAAGATCTTATTTTCGCTTTAAACGTATCCCTCATGAATGGCGTCCGCGAACCCGGGAGAATTTTGCCGATTTTCAGGCGCATGCGAAACTCCCGCTCGTGCCTTTGATTATTTGTCCGGACGGCACTGTATTGCAGGACAGCACGCCGATTATGGAGAAGATGGAGGCGCGGCATCCGGATTTTTCGACCCTCCCAGATATGCCAGAACTGACCTTCCTGTCAGCCTTGCTGGAAGAATATGGAGATGAATGGGGCAACAAGCCGATGTTTCATTACCGCTGGTGGCGCGAAGTCGACCAGATAGCGGTCTCCAAAGGGCTAGCAGAGGTTATTATGCCGAAGGCAGGTGACGAAGAGCGTGCCGTTTTCTCTCGGCAACTGCGAGAGAGGATGGTCCCGCGCCTGAGTTTTGTCGGATCTTCTGAACAGAACAAAGAATTGATCGAAGAGTCACTCACAGATTATCTAGAATTATTGGAAGCCCATTTGGTCAATCGGCCGTATCTTTTTGGGGAGCGGCCGTGCTTTGGTGATTTTGGTATGTTCTGCCAGCTTTACGGCTGCACTCAGCAACCGACAACAGCTCCGATGATCGAAGCTCATCCGCATATTGCAGCCTGGATAGACAGAATGCTGTCGCCTGAAAGAACGGGTGACTGGGAAGACTGGAATGGATTGTCCCCCACACTCATGCCGCTTCTGACGTCGCAAGTTGGAGAACTCTATCTTCCTTGGGCATTGGCAAATGCAAAAGCCCTGAAAGAGGAGGACGCGGCCTTTACAGTGACATTAAGGGGGACAGAATTTACGCAGGATACGATGAAATATACCGGGCGTTCTTTTCAAACGCTGAAAAACCGGTTTTCTGCCTTAAAAAGCCGTCAATCGCTTGAAGATATTCTGCTCGCCGCTGGCTGTCTTAAGCCTTTGGTACAGGAAAGCTGGTAGGGTCTAGTAACCGATAGCTTCGCGGATTTTTTCTGCGAGTTCCTTTTTGCGGAAGGGTTTGTTGAGAAGTAACGAGGCCTCGCCAAGTTCAGGATGGGAATCCATGGCATTTTGGGTGTAGCCGGACATGAACAACACACTGAGGTTCGGTTTACTTTCGCGGGCTTTCTGGGCCACTTCCGGTCCGCGCAAGCCGCCTGGCAGAACAACATCCGACAATAGCAAATCGATTGAGTCTTCCTTGCCGATAACCTCCAGGGCGGATTGACCGTCATGTGCTTGTACAACATTATATCCAAGGCTTTTTAATTGCAGAACGGTTAATTCCCTGACATCAGGGTCATCTTCCAGAACCAATATGGTTTCATTGCCTGTTTGAGGTTGTTGGTCGTCCATTTCCGTTACCTTTTTTGGATCTGTATCCGTTGCCTGAGGCAAGAAGAGTTTGACACTCGTTCCCACGCCTTCTTCACTGTATATTGTCACATGACCGCCAGATTGTTTGACGAAGCCATAAATCATGCTGAGACCCAGTCCTGTTCCTTCTCCCACTGGTTTGGTGGTGAAAAAAGGCTCGAAAACGCGATCCAGAATTTCACGCGACATGCCCTGACCATTATCCGAAATGGACAGCATGACATAGTTACCCGGTGTTACATCATTTTGACGCTCGAAAACATCCTCATCGATAGTAACATTTGAAATCTCTATGAGTAACGTCCCTGAAACCGAGCTTTTGGTCTTGATGGAATCCCGTGAATTGATCGCCAGATTTAAAATCGAATTTTCAAGCTGGCCCTGATCGATTTTGCAGCGCCAAAGATTTGCTTCGTAATGAGTTTTGATCTCGATCGACTCTCCGATTACCCGTGTCAGCATATCGGCCATATTATCTACCAGGGTCGTGACTTCGGCCACTGCCGGGTTCAGCATTTGCTTGCGAGAAAATGCCAGCAGGCGGCGTGTTAGCTCCGCTCCCCGTGTTGCTGCTGAAATTAGAGTGAGGAGATGGCTTTGTTCAGGCGCTTCTTGCGGAAGGCGTTCCTGAATAAGTTCCGCATTACCAAGGACAACGGCGAGAAGATTGTTGAAATCGTGAGCAACACCGCCGGTCAGCTCACCAACGGCTCTCATTTTCTCCGACTGGCGAAGTTGCTCTTCGCTTTTCGCTAAAGCCAGTTCCGATGCTTTCCGTTCAGAGATGTCTTCCATGCTGGTTCCGACAAACTGCTGCCCTTCTCTTGCGAGGAAGTGGTATGAGACCTGTACCGAGATGCGCTCTCCGTTTTTGTGGATGACCTCTTTTTCAAAGGGCACAGTGGGGCTTTTCTGTTTCAGTAACCCCATCTGCTTGATTTCCTGCTCATGCTGATCTTTTGGCGTAACATCCCACAAAGACATACCGTTCAGTTCGTCTGCAGAATAACCGAGGATTTGTGCATAGGCAGGATTAACATCGACATATTCTCCCGTCGCATGATTGAGCGCGAGGCCGATGGGAGATTGTTCAAACAGCATACGATTATATTGTTCGCTTTCCCGAAGTGCGAGAAACGAACTTTCAATATCTTTTTTCATGAAGTTCAGAGCCGAGACAACATCATCAAGCTCATCTGGATTTTCAGGATTGTTTTTTCGGGCGAGCGCCAGGGCGGCTTGATTACTCTCAAATTTGATGTTGCGGGCAAAATTGGACAAGGTCAGCAAATGCCTGGAGATCTGATACTGAAAAGCAATGAGAAAGAAACCGGCAATTAGAAAAATAACCACAGCATTGCTGGCTAGGATAACAACCGCTCTTTCTTGCAGATTGGTGAAGACTTGATTAAGACCGGCCACGACATTCAAGGTGCCGAGTTCGAAAACCTGGCCGTTATTTTCCAGCTTCAATGGAAATGAGTTTTCCAGTGTCTTTGCGGAGCGAACGACGCCCGACACCCATCGGACATTTCCGTTGTCAGAAATCGAGACATATTCGATATTGGATGTGTTGACGAGGCTTTCTAAATGGAGAAGGATCTGTTCCTCATCCAAAACCCAGACGTTATGCGTAAGGTTTGGTAGACGCGTTTCTCGAATGTCGTCAAAGTCTGCCTGAATTTGTTTTAGGTTATCCTGATAATCGATATAAAGCTGAATTCCCGTACTCAAAAGAGTGACGATAAAACTGAAACCGACGATCGAGAGTATAAGCTTCCTAGCAACCGTCATACTATATACACCTGCTATACGGGGGCGCTTCGCAACTATCTGGTTTGCAATTCGCATTATGTTAATTGGCCTAATACTAGTCTCTCTCGCCCCTATGTTCAAACAGCAATCGCATTTCGCTTAAAAAAATTGCCGGAATATAAGTGGCTGTGATAAGACCGATGAGATCATAATAACACAAACAATGACTGGCGAGTTGTTGTCGAGACGAATATGCGCGCGGCGGGGGACAGACAAAATGGAGAAGGCGATAAGTGTGATTAAAGATGCTTTCCCCGGGTTACTTGCCTGTTTGACAATCGCCATGGCTTCGTCTTTTCTCAGCACCAATTATGGCGGACCAGTTATGTTGTTTGCCTTGCTTCTGGGGATGGCGTTTCATTTTCTGTCCGAAGAAGGGGTTTGCGCCCGGGGTATCGAAATTGCCTCGAAAACCGTTTTGCGACTGGGGGTGGCTTTACTCGGCGTTAGAATTACTTTTGACCAGATTGCCGGTTTGGGCGGCGCAACCATTATCGGTGTTATTCTGGCGATTGCGGCAACTCTTGTTTTTGGCTGGGCCGTTGCCCAGATCCTCGGGCTAAAACGTACGCAAGGGCTATTATCAGGAGGTGCGGTTGCTATTTGCGGTGCCTCGGCGGCATTGGCTCTGTCTGCTGTTATGCCGAAAAACAAATATTCGGAAAATAACACAATCGTAACCGTTGTCGCTGTCACAACACTCAGCACTGTGGCTATGGTTGTTTATCCACTGATTACTCAGCAGCTGGGCTTCTCGCCTGTTGACTCCGGTATTTTCCTGGGGGGAACCATCCATGATGTGGCCCAGGTTGTTGGGGCGGGTTATAGCATTTCAGATGAGACAGGGGATATCAGCACAGTGGTCAAACTCCTTCGGGTGACCATGCTGGTGCCGGTCGTGCTGATTTTCAGTCTGATCTTTGCCAGAAAAAATCAGGAAAGCGACGGGGTTTCGCGGGCAGGCTTACTACCTCCCTTGTTTCTTGTCTGCTTTGTCGGTTTTGTTATTTTGAACAGCTTCCATGTTGTTCCTCAGGTTGCCATTGATGGCCTGACGGATATGTCTCGGGCCTGCCTTGTAACTGCGATTGCTGGCCTCGGCATGAAAACATCTCTTAAAGAGATTGCGAAAGTCGGATGGCCGATTGTTATTCTTGTCGTTTCTGAAACCGTCTTTATTGCGCTCTTCATCTATGCATTGGTCCTTTTTCTCTGATCGTCTCAAGGACTTAACTTGAGGATAGATGAATTTAAGGGTTGTATATCCGCGCTAATTCTGCCGAAATACTTCTTTCGGTAAGGGATCAGCGACAGTGGTCTCCATACCGATCAAGGTCAAAGAAAATTCGGGGAGATGAGATGATGACCATTGGTACATATTTACGTAGTACAGCTGCCGCCGTTGTTGCTGTTACCCTGGCCGGAACAGCGATGGCCGATAGCCATAAAATGAAGGTCGCTGAGAATGATCTGCTGAATGCCACATTGTGGACCCAGACATCTGTTGAATTTAATGCCTCCGCCATGGCCGCTTACAAGCTGGCTGAAGTGATGCTGGATCGGGCTTTGGCCGATAAGAGCTGGACAGCGGCTTTGGAGCAGGGTGCCGATTATCAAGGAAAACCACCCGCTGTTATTCTGGATGTTGATGAAACGGTTCTGGATAATTCAGAATATGAGGCATGGCTGATCAAGGCTAAGAAAAGCTACAGTTCGAAAACCTGGGGCCCATATGTGGATGCTGCAATATCCAAGCCCATTCCCGGATCAAAAGAATTTATCGAATATGCCAAATCCAAAGGTGTCGAGATTTTCTATGTATCCAACCGAAAGGCACCAGGGGAGGCTGGAACTCGCAAAAACCTTGCCGATCTCGGATATCCTGTCAATGACAAGATGGATACGGTTTTGCTGAGAGGTGAGAAGGAGGAATGGGGTTCCGCCAAAAGTACAAGGCGGGCACATGTTGCGAAAGATTATCGCGTACTCTTGCTGCTGGGCGATAACCTGGGGGACTTTGTTGATGCGAAAGGAGCGTCCCTTGCAGACCGGGATGTGATGCTGGAGAAGTACAAAGAAAACTGGAGCAGCAAATGGATTACAATTGCAAATCCGATGTATGGCTCCTGGGAAGGGGCTGCCTTTGGATATCAATGGAAAGCCACTGGTGAAGAAAAGCGCAAAATGAAACTGGATGCCATGAAATATTGGGAGCCAAAATCGTAACAGTACTGCAAAATAAATGACATAAACCCCCGGTTCTAAGGATCGGGGGTTTTTTATTTCCTCATGTATTTCAATGTGTTGTATTGGCTTATTTTCGCCACAAATGAAGTTCACACTATCCTTAATGTAACCTTTTATTTTTAATTAACCGGTTTTATACGTTTTTTGTGGAATTTTAGCAAAATTTCCTGTAGTCGTAGCGGAATATTTGTTGCAGATTGCGCCAGGTGAATCGCCGCCGGCAATGGAATAACGCCGGAACAACGTGCTTGAGGACGGAGAAAAAAGTGGCCAAATTAAATGCTCTTGCAAAAGCTGGAGTTGTGAATGCGGAAGGTTTCTACACAGTTGGAGGGCGGACCGCCGTCGATTTTGCAAACTCGTCACAGCGGTTTGGCAAAGATGGTGAAGGTCTGGAAAAACTGGAAGAGCTTTTGTCATTCCTTAAATCAATGGGCCACTTGCATGAGGAAGACGCGTCTAATTACCATATGTATCTTTTCCAGAATCCGGAACGCTGCGCAAAGACCATGGAATTGCTGCGTGAAGTGCGCGCCCGCTTTTTGGCTATATTGGGTCAGGCCTCAAGTGGCTGGCCGGTCGATCCAAGCTTTGCGGCTGAGTTGAATGACCATCTTGAGGGATTTAAAACTCACCTGAAAATCGAAGCCGTTGATGGTGAAATGAAACTGAAGACACAGCTGTCTGATCAGGGGCCGGAACAACTTCTGTATCCGATCTTCAAGGATATCGCTGAATTCATGGTTTCGGACCAAATCGAAAAAGTCCGTCAGTGTGCAAGCGACACATGCGATTTGTTCTTTGTCAATCAATCCCGTAATGGCCGCCGGCGTTGGTGCTCCATGTCGACTTGCGGCAATCGTGCCAAGGTCAATGCTTACCTGAAACGGCAGGAAGCCTAGGAAACTGATCCCGGGTTCAAAAGCAAAACACAGGTCTCGTTAGCGAAACACCGACTGAATGCTTTTGGATGGGCAGCGGGGCCTTTTTGTTTCTGAATAGATTGAAAAACCTCTCAATGTCTATGGATTGCTCTAAAAGTTATCATATGCATTGAGATTATTGCTTGAACACGGGAGGCGTGGATATCTTCTCAAATGCTGGTAAAGACGGATCTATGAGGTCCCAAGACACCGCGCTGTTGAGATACAGGATCCGTTCAAGTTAAACGATCTCTGGGCTATCCAGAGAAGAAGTTCTGATGGCCACCATGCCATCCAACCCATGCCGGGTATGGAATATGGGGCTGCCTCAAGCAGAACAAAATCGTCTTTTGATATGATTACCGTTGCCTGCAACCTTGAAACATCATTCTACTGCTCCAGCTTTTTCAAACTTTCGAAAAATTACTTTAGCTCTGCAAGGGATGAAATAACAGGTATCAGATTTCTCATCCGCCAATGTGATGCAGGTTGCAGACTTGATAATCTATGGGAGTGATAGTGTTGTCGCCATGTGCAGACACAGGTAAAATGCAACATAGACAGCGGATCTGGATCGAATGAAGTGGCTTGCTGAAATGGAATTGTCGGAATGACATCACGGTAAATAGTCATTGCTGTTAATTTGAAAATGAGTGAGAGAACAATGCCTCGAATTTATGATGCACCGAAAGGCTGCTTGTTGGCGGCAAATTACGGGCAGGTAAGTTACCAGGATTGCTACGTCGAAGAGCTCCCTTCTGATGGTTTTGACGGGCCCGTAGATTTGTTTCTCAAAATGATGCACCCCATGCCTTGGTGGGTAAGATCCCTTATGAGGGTGAGAAATTTTATTGTCCGTTTTTTTGGACTGAAAACCGGATCCGGCATGGATGAGATTGACTTGAACCCCGCCCATTACCATGTTGGCAGTCATATAGATTTCTTCAAAATTACCAACCTGTCGGAGCATGAGGTTGTGGTTTCTGCCGATGATCGCCACCTTACTTCCTCATTTTCCCTGTTAATCTGCGAAGAGGGAGCACAGAAACGGATTTATATGACATCTATTGTCCGCACGCAGGAAAAACTGGGCGATGTTTACATGTTCGTCATCGCCCCGTTTCACCGTCTCATTGTCAGTTATCTGCTTAAACGGCTTGTGAGGAAATTGAAAGGGAAGCAGAGGACACTCGCTTAACTGTCCGCGATTTTTCTGAGCTCATTTTTCTGGACTTTTCCCATGGTGTTCCGCGGGAGCTCACCCAGCATATAGACTTTCTTGGGAACCTTGAAATTTGCCAGTTTGTCCCGAATGAAGTCGGTGACACTTGTCTCATCCAATTCTGTGGTGCCATCTTTTACGATGAAAGCAACGACGGCTTCGCCAAAATCCGGATGAGGACGTCCGACAACGGCGCTTTCCAGAACACCGGGAATTTCATCCAGATAACTTTCAATTTCTTTTGGGTAAACATTGTAGCCGCCGGAAATGATCAGATCCTTTGAGCGCCCCACGATACGGTAATATCCATCCTCACCCTTCTGGGCCATATCACCGGTTATGAAAAAGCCGTCGCTGCGGAATTCCGCGGCTGTTTTTTCCGGCATCTGCCAATAGCCTTTAAAGACGTTGGGGCCTTTGATCTCCAGAATTCCAATCTCCCCATCGGGGAGAGTGTTGCCATCTTCACCGGCAATTCTGACCTCGTTATCCAGTGGAAAACCAACAGATCCGGCGATCCGGTTTCCGTCATATGGATTGGACGTAATCATGCCCGCTTCGGACATACCATAGCGTTCCAGGATTGTATGGCCGGTTTTTGAAGTGAACTCGTTGAATGTTTCTTCCAGGAGAGGGGCTGAGCCTGCTGTAAATAGTCGCATATTTCCGCAGGCCTGTTTGTCGAAAGCCTCTTGCCCGAGCAGACGCACATAGAAGGTTGGAACTCCCATAAACACAGTTGCATATGGCAATTTTTCGATCACGAGATCGGCGTCGAACTTGGGCAAGAAAATAACCTTGTTTCCATTCAGGAAAGCACAATGCAAGGCAACAAACAAGCCGTGCACATGAAAAATCGGCAAGGCATGCAAAAGCACATCTTCTTTTTCAAAACCCCAGTATTTCGACAATGTCAATGCGTTGCTGGCCAGATTGTTATGGGTCAGCATCGCACCTTTTGAGCGGCCGGTTGTCCCGGATGTATACAGGATTGCAGCCAGATCGTCTTCTGATCGATCCACCGTATCAAACTCGGCCCTTTGTTGAGCAGCAGCGGCTGTAAGGCTTCCTGCGCCAAAGGCATCCAGAGTGAAAATAGAGTTAACTCCGGCATTGGAGGCAATATCTGTCAGACCCTTTTCAGAGGCTGGATCAACTACTAGAACAGCCGGACTGGCGTCGCTCAGAAAGTAGTCAACTTCTGCTGTCTTATACGCAGTATTCAGCGGCAGATAGACAAGCCCCGATCGCAGGCAAGCCAGGTAGAGGATGACGGCCTCGACTGTCTTTCCAACTTGTACAGCAACCCGATCTCCCGGCTCTGCGCCTGACTGACGGAGCAGGTTGGCAAGCTGGCCGCTAAGATCGACCACTTCCTGAAAAGAATATGTCTGTCCATCCGGTAGTTCAAAGGCTGTCTTTGTCTTGTCTTCAGGAAAGCGGCTATCGAAAAGGGCGTAAAGATTTGCGTTTGTCATAGGGGTCTAACGTTAAGTTGAAATTAAGCAGAGGCTTGCAGATAGTGGGGCGGAAGAGTGGACAGGAAATCGGTAAACCGCTCTCCCTGAATAGCGACATGGTCATGGGTCAGCTTCTCGGCGAGGTCAGCGTCGCCTGCCAGGATTGCAGCAATAAGCTCTCCATGTTCGTCAGAGGATGACTTGATCCGGCCCGGAATACGCACCTGAAGACGACGGTGAGGGGATAGGCGCATCCTGAGTTCCTGTGTCTGCTTTTCCAGATACTTGTTATGACTGGCTTTATAGATAAGGCTGTGAAGGGTCATGTTACGCTGGTAATATTCATCGAACTGGTCTGTTTCGCATAAGGCCGCGCAAGCTTCCTGTGCTGCAGCCAGTTCTTCTTTTTCCTCAGGAGTAATACGTCGTGCGGCCAGGCGGGCGCAGATGCTTTCAAGATTGGCCATGACTTCGAACATATTCATCAAGTCCTGAATGGAAATGGTGGCGACAACAGCGCCGCGCCGGGGGCGGATTTCAACCAGACCTGCAGCAGCAAGTCGCGTGAGAGCCTCCCGGACGGGGGTTCTGGAGACGTCAAACCTTTCAGCGAGCAGAGTTTCATCAAGGCGTGTGCCGGGTTTGAGGGCTCCCGTCACAATTTCCTGTTCTAGTACGGGGACGAGTTCGCTAGCCCGAGATGTTCCCAAAATACCCTCCACTTGATTTCTTATATACTCTATCAGATTTATTGTGTTCGTAAAATCTTTTCTTGTATACAAGAGTTATCTTTTATCATACAGTTCGATTAATTACCGTTCAGGTATATACGCCAAACAGAGCGTATACATAAGTGTCAAAGTCTCAAATTGACAAAATAACTGGGAGAGAAATGATGAGAAAACAATTGTTGGGTTCCGCCCTTGCAGTCTCTGTTGGCCTGAGTGCGATGGCAGCGGGCATTGCTGACGCCAAAACCTTGAAAGCGTCACACCAGTGGCCTGGCGGCAAAGGGGATGTCCGGGATGAAATGGTGCAGATCATTGCCCGTGAGGTTGGCAAATCCGATGTCGGAATTGATGTAAAAGTATATCCGGGAAAAAGCCTGTATAAACCTAAAGAGCAATGGGGCGCCATGGTGAAGGGGCAGCTTGATATTTCAGCTTTCCCGCTTGCTTATGCGGCAGGACGCCATCCCGAATTTGATTCAACTCTGATGCCAGGTTTGGTTAAAAATCATGATCATGCGAAGCGCTTGAACAGCTCTCCTTTTATGGATGATATCAAGAAAATTATTAATGATGCGGGCGTCGTCGTTCTCGCGGATGCCTGGTTGGCAGGTGGTTTTGCTTCCAAGAAAAACTGCATTCTGGGCCCAGATACCATGAAAGGTCAGGTAACGCGGGCAGCCGGTAAAGCGTTTGAGCAGATGTTGGTGGGGGCAGGCGCTTCTATCGCGTCCATGCCAAGCTCCGAAATTTATAGCGCTTTACAAACCGGCGTCCTGGATGCGGCAAATACCAGCTCGGGCAGCTTTGTCTCCTACCGTATTTATGAGCAGGCCAAATGTCTGACAGCACCGGGTGCGAATGCTCTCTGGTTTATGTATGAGCCTTTATTGATGTCCAAAAAGAGCTTCAACAAACTGAACAAGGATCAGCAGGCTGCTTTGATGGCTGCTGGTAAAAAAGCGGAAGACTTCTTCTTTGGCGCCGCCAAAGGTCTCGATGACAAGCTGGTTCAAGCCTATAAGGATGCCGGTGTAGAAGTTGTTGAAATGACAGCAGATCAAGCCAATGCATGGCGGGAAATTGCGAATAAAACATCCTACAAAACATTTGCAGAGAAAGTGAAGGGCGGCGACATGCTGATCAAGAAAGCACTCTCCGTCGACTAACGGTTACCTGTCGAAGACTTCCGGATCCGGGTTCGCTCCGGTTCGGAAGTTTTCATTTCAAGCTATCGATACAGGGGTCTCATGCCACTTTTTATTTCATGTATTCAAGCGATGTCGCGGGCGTTTGGTGTCATTGCTGCCGGGCTTGTTGCTTTAGCAATTATCGTTGTTTGTCAAATGGTTGTGATGCGTTATTTTCTTAACGCATCAACTGTTTGGCAAACAGAATTTGTAACATATGCCATTGTTGCCGCGACATTCGTTGGCAGTCCTTATGTCTTGTTTATCAAGGGGCATGTAAATGTCGACCTTCTGCCACATTATCTATCTGGCGGCCCAAAAAAAGCACTAGCTGTTTTGGCTTCTTTGTTAGCGCTTCTCTTCTGCGCTGTTCTGGCCTGGCAATCTTGGGAGCTATTTGTTGAGGCCTATGAAGGCGGTTGGGTAACCGATACGGTTTGGGAACTCCCTTTATGGATTACGTATTTGCCGATGGCTCTGGGGATGGCTCTTTTGTGTCTGCAATATATCGCGGAAATCCTGGGAACTGCTTTCGAGTTTCGGCCAGCAAAAGGAGACGCCTGATGGAGCCTCTTCTGATTGGTATTTTGGCTGCTATTTTAGTGATCATCCTGCTCGCAACGGGCATGCCGGTTGCCTTCGGTCTTGGTCTCGTTTCCATTGTTTTTCTGGTTCTGTTTGAAGGACTGGATAGTCTGTCTGTGGTGGCGGAGACATTTTTTGCCGGGATTGGCGAATTTTCCCTGGTCTCGATCCCGATGTTTATTGTGATGGGAGCAGCTGTCGCGTCGTCTCCTGCAGGCAAGGATCTGTTCGAAGCTCTGGACCGGTGGCTGACCCGAGTACCTGGCGGGCTTATTATTTCCAATATCGGTGCCTGTTCGGTTTTTGCCGCTTTAAGCGGATCCTCTCCTGCAACCTGTGCCGCGATTGGTAAGATGGGTATTCCGGAGATGCAAAAGCGGGGATATCCCGATGGCCTAGCAACAGGATCCATTGCCGCAGGTGGTACGCTCGGTATTCTGATCCCGCCGTCTGTCACAATGATTGTCTACGGTATTTCAACGGAGACGTCGATTGGTCGTCTGTTTCTGGCGGGCGTTTTCCCGGGATTGTTGCTGACGGCGCTTTTTATGGTTTGGTCGCTTTATTACGCTTATCGGAACGGATTTGATTTTCGGGAGAAAATTGGTACTTTTTCCTGGCGCGAAAAGTTCGAAATCCTACCCAGGGTGCTGCCATTTCTCGCGATCATTATCGGTATTCTCTTTGTTCTGTATGGCGGCGTCGCCACACCGTCAGAGGCCGCCGGGGTAGGCGCGCTTTTCTGCCTGGTCCTGGTTGCGGTGATCTATAAAATTATTCAGCCCAAAAAGATCTGGGCGATTTTGAGCGATTCCACACGTGAGAGTGTGATGATCCTGATGATCATCGGATCTTCCGCTCTCTTTGCGTACACGCTTTCAAGTTTGTTCGTCACTCAGTCAGTTGCCGAATATATTGCGGCCCTTGAGGTGAACCGCTGGGTTCTGATGTTTATGATCAACCTCTTTCTGCTGGTCGCAGGTTTCTTTTTACCGCCTGTTGCGGTCATTGTCATGACAGCGCCAATATTATTGCCGATTATTATCACGGCAGGATTCGATCCCTATTGGTTTGCAGTCATTCTGACCATAAATATGGAAATAGGATTGATTACACCGCCGGTTGGGCTGAACTTATATGTGATTAATGGCATTGCACCGGAGATTTCCTTGCCAACGATCTTGAAAGGAGCCCTGCCGTTCATGATTTGTATGATTGTTGGTATTATTATTCTGTGTGTGTTTCCGGAAATCGCAACCTGGTTGCCAAATGAGGTTATGGGAAATCGTTAAATGAGACAGACATTCGTATCGCATATTTTTAACTCCATTGCAGATGCAGGCCGGGATCTTCTTGACCGGGGAGCGGGCAAATCAAGAAGTCATACGATTGCCGGTGTTTGCAGGGACCTGCTCACCCAACGGGGAGAGGCGTCCGGAATGGCGCTTGCCCGTGAAGTTGTTGGGCTTTGGCAGAAACTGGAAGATCAAGAAAGACTGGATTTCCTGTTTTTCCTGGCCAATGAAGTCAATGCTGATCCAGACATGATTGACAAGGCGGTCCAACATTATCAGACTGAAAAATCTGATGAGGCTCGCCGCAGGCTTGCCCGTGTTTTGGAAGCGCCGCGGCAAGAGCTTATGCGCCGGATTAATTTTGCACCTGGCGGTACCGCAGCGATTGTTGATATTCGAAAATTCCTTGTCTCCAGATTGCGCGAGCATCCTGAGCTTGCCGACGTGGATCAGGATATCAAGCATTTGCTGTCCAGTTGGTTTAATCGGGGATTTCTAACGATTGAAGAAATCAACTGGCGGACCCCCGCTGTCGTTCTTGAAAAACTCATTGAATATGAAGCGGTTCATGAGATTGAGGGGTGGGACGACTTGCGTCGCCGTCTGGATCAGGATCGCCGCTGCTTTGCCTTTTTCCATCCCGCACTCCCTGATGAGCCGCTTATTTTTGTCGAAGTTGCCTTGGTTAAAGGGCTGGCAACAGCTGTTCAGCCGCTCCTGGATCAGCAGGAGCAACGGTTGCGGGCAACGGAAACCGATACTGCCATTTTCTATTCCATCAGCAATTGCCAGGAAGGCCTGAAAGGGATCAGTTTCGGTAATTTCCTGATCAAGCAAGTCGTGGCCGAGCTGTCGGCAGAACTCCCGAACCTCAAGCATTTTTCAACACTGTCACCGATCCCGGGCTTTATGAAGTGGTTTGTTAAAACCGACGGCAAAGTTGGAGCCTTGTCAGAAAGCCAGGTCAAGGATGTCAAAAAACTCCTTTTGGATCCGGACTGGTATCGTAAGGAAGAGATTGCCGCAAAAGTGCGGGAGCCACTTGAACAGCTGGTGGCTCATTACCTCGTTCATGAAAAATCACGGGAACGCCCGCTGGATCCGGTCTCGCGCTTTCATTTAGGAAATGGCGCGCGTTTGCAACAAATCAACTGGCTGGGGGATACATCTGCCAATGGTTTGAAGCAGTCTGCAGGTTTGTTGGTCAATTATTATTACAGCCTCAAGGACATTGAGAAGAACCACGAAGCCTACGTGAACAACAAAAAGGTTGTTGCCTCTCCAGCGATCAAGTCGCTTGCCAAGGCGGGGTAAAAACGCGGCTTGATGTCAGTATTTCAAGTAGGCGGTCATGGGTTGCATCCAGAATGCGATCTTTCTGCCAGGTTATCCAGGCACCGCTCGCCATCTGGTGAGCGGTTTCTTCCAGCCGGAGGAGGGTTTCATTTTTTAATTCTTCCTCGATCAAGGGTAGGGAGGCAAGCAGGATCCCGGCCCCTGATTTCGCCGCATATAAAGCAGAAATAAAACTATCGAACCTCAATATGGGGGAACTGGGAAGGGGTTTGTCTCTGGCCTTTGCCCATTGCTGCCAACCGTCCCGTGCACCTTTTACGGATAGTACAGGCAGTGATCCCCAGCCTTTTCCTCGCAGGGAGTGCTTCAACGAAGGGGCGCAAGCCGGAACTAGAGTCTCCCGGTAGAGGCGCAGAGTGGATTTCCCTGGCCAATCCCCATGTCCATATCTGATCTGGTAATCTGTCTCCGTTTGATCATAGTCGACATCTCGGTGAACAGACGAAAAATTGAGTTCAAAGCGGTGATCATCTGAGACAAGTCCTGCCAAACGCGGAGCAATCCACAGTGCCAAAACTGAGGCGGGTGCGGCGATGGAAATTTGCTTGCCTGGCCTACCAAACAAATCCGATGTGCCGCGCCGGATCAGGGAGAGTGCATTCTCTATATGAGGCAGATAGGCTTCGCCGTCGGCCGTTAGTTCCACCCCGCGCGGCAACCGCCTGAAGAGCGTGATATCCAGCCAATCTTCCAGAGCCCTGATATGCTGACTGATGGATGCCTGGGTTAAACCCAAATCATTTGCAGCGGTTGTGAAGTTTCCAAGCCTGCCAGCGGCCTCAAAAGAGCGCACCCATTCCAAAGGAGGCAAAGAATTGTTTGCTGAATTAGGCATAAGAAAAATCACCCCTATTGTCATAAATCTATTGTTTGTAACTATGCCATCTCTTTGTTAGGAACAGAAGAGAAATGAACGAGGAAGAATGGTAATGCCGGTATTTACAGCGATTGAGATTCTGGACGGTGGAGAAGCGATCGCTTTATCACGGGCGGATGGAGAGAAAGTTCGCTTTCATGACATCTGGTTGAGAGATAATGCCCCAGATCCTGAAACCCGATCTACCGGGAATGGCCAGAAACTGATCAAGCTCGCTGATATTCCAGAGAACATTTCCATTCGGGAGGCCTCCTTGGAGGGTGAACAGGTAATGCTCCGGTTTTCTCCGGAAGACAAGCAGGTCTCATTCGATCAACAATGGTTATTGAAGCACCGATACGATAACCGGAAGTCTGCTTCGCGTTTGCAGACCTGGGATGCGTCTCTGCAAGACACAGTGCCGACCGGTCATTTCCAGGATCTTGCGTTGCACTCCGACGCTCTTCAGAAATGGCTTCATGATATCGATAGATTGGGTTTTGCTAAGATGACCGGCGGCGTTGCTCAATCGCATGCACTCTTTGATGTTATCGATTTGTTCGGATATGTGCGTGAAACCAACTACGGACGTTGTTTTGAGGTACGTACCGAAGTTGATCCGACAAACCTTGCCTATACAGGCCTCGGACTGCAGGCTCATACAGACAACCCGTACCGCGACCCTGTGCCAACATTGCAGCTTCTTTATTGTATCGAAAATACGGTGGAAGGTGGCGACAGTTTGCTCGTCGACGGGTTTCGGGTCGCTGAACGCATGCGCGCGGAAAAGCCTGATTATTTCAGCATGCTTTCAGCCTTTAATGCGCGGTTTTGTTATGAAGGGGAGGCAGGCGTTTCTTTAAGGTCCGAAAGACCGATGATCGAGCTTAACCCAAATGGAGATGTGATTGCGGTCCGTTTTAATAACCGATCCTGTGCCTCGCTTGTCGATATTCCCTATGAGAAGATGCAGGCCTATTATGCGGCTTACCGGTATTTTGCGGCGCTTGTGGATGATCCAGAGATGGCGATTAGCTTTAAACTGGCTCCGGGGGAAGGATTTCTCGTGGATAACACCCGCATTTTGCATGCTCGTACAGCTTATTCCGGCACAGGAAATCGTTGGTTCCAGGGATGCTATGCGGATAAGGATGGATTGCTATCCACCTTGGCCAGTCTGGAAAACAAAGGAATTGCAGGATGAGCGAACAGGATTTTTCCACCCTCTCTAGCGAAAACATCGTGGCATTTATCAGTGACATTTTCCTGAGACGCGGGGCGGATTCATATCTCGGAGAAGACGTCACAATGTCAGAACATATGCTGCAAGGCGCACAACTTGCCGAACAGTCAGGCGCGCCCGAGGAGACAATTGTCGCGGCGTTGCTGCACGATATTGGTCATTATACAAATGAATTTCCGGAAGATGCGCTAGAGAACGGTATCAATAATTATCATGGTGAAGCTGGCGCCGCTGTCCTGGAGCCTTATTTTCCTGAGCGTGTGACGGACTGTGTTCGCTATCATGTTGCTGCGAAGCGGTATCTTTGTGCTGTCGATCCGGATTATTTTGGAAAATTGTCGGAGGCCTCCGTTCATACTTTAGGGTTGCAAGGCGGGCCGATGAATAAAGAAGAAGTACAGGCCTTTAAAGCCCTTCCTTTTGTAAGAGATATTATTCAAATCCGGATTTGGGATGATGCGGGCAAAGTTGCCGGAGTTCAGACACCTGATTTTGCTTACTATGCGCCGATGGTACAACATGTTGTCGATCGGCATTCACTTGAGAAAAGTTGACGGTTCGGGCTGCTGTTTATAGTATCGGGCACCTTAATTTCCTCGAGGTGCCCAACTTATGAAATCACTTTTTCATCTTGCTTATAATGTCACGGATCTTGATGTGGCCCGCGACTTTTATGGACGCTTGCTGGGTTGTAGGGAAGGGCGCAGTGCAGAGACCTGGGTGGATTTCAGTTTCTTCGGGCATCAAATCTCCCTGCATATTGGCGAGCCGTTTAAAACTGAAAATACGGGCAAGGTCGGAGAGCATATGGTGCCCATGCCGCATCTTGGCATGATCCTTCCCTTGACGGGCTGGAAAGAACTGGCAAAACGCCTGGAAGCGGAAGGAATGGACTTTGTTTTGAAACCGTCTGTTCGGTTTGAAGGGGAGCCGGGGGAGCAGTGGACGATGTTTTTCAGAGACCCTTCGGGTAATCCGATTGAAGTGAAGGGCTTTGCCGACTTTGAAGGTGTTTTCGCGGCATGAAAGCGCCTATTCCCGTAACTGGCCAGATCTCGAAGGATGAAGCAGGTAGATGGCTTCAGGAATTGTCCGCCCGCCTTCCGGACGAACGCCTGATCTGGCTGGATGATATATCCGAAGCCGACTGTCAGGCAGCTGAAATTGCCATCGTTGCCAATCCCGACCCGAATGAGATTGCAAAGCTTACAAATTTGAAATGGGTGCATAGCGTTTGGGCTGGCGTGGAACGTCTGGTTGCCGATTTGGGCGATCAGCCGTTTGAGATTGTCAGACTAATCGACCCGGAACTTGCACGGACCATGGCAGAGGCTGTTCTCAGTTGGTGTCTGTATCTACATCGGGATATGCCTGCTTACGCCCGCCTGCAACGGGATCATAAATGGGCAGAGCTTCCCTATTCGAAACCCTCTCAAAAAACGGTAGGTGTTCTGGGGCTGGGAGCCCTGGGAATAGCCGCCGCACAGCTTCTGAAGCAATTTGGCTTTCACGTTCAGGGTTGGAGCCGGACTCAAAAAGATCTACCCGGAATTGAAACCTTTCAAGGCCCCCGGGGGTTGGAGCAGATGATCGGTCAGTCTGACCTTCTTGTCTGCCTGCTTCCTCTGACGGAGGGGACACGTCATCTTCTGGATTTTGACCTTCTTAAAAAAGCATGTCCGGGCGCCAGTTTGATCAATTTCGGCAGGGGGCCAGTGGTTGTGACCGATGATCTGGTCACTCTTCTGGATCAGGGGCCTCTTGATCATGCCGTTCTCGATGTATTTGATCAGGAACCTCTTCCGGAAAACAGCCTTTTATGGGATCATCCGAAAATTACGATCTTGCCGCATATATCGGCCCCCACAGATGTGCTGACAGCGAGTGATATCGTTGCATCTAATATCAAGCAATACCGGCGGACAGGCCAACTACCCCCAGTCGTCGATAAGAAATTCGGATACTGATCTGATTCTCTCAATCTCGCTGTTTAGAAGTTGCTTTTGCCCGAAAAGGCAGTTTGGACAAGGAGGAGGATGTGTAGATTTCGCGGAAATAGTACGCTAGCTAACTAATTTTTGTTTTCGGCCGAATTTGGTTTTGCTGTGATGGCTTTTCTATGTCTATATGGCCCTAAGGGATATACCCTGAACAGCCCGGTTTGTCCGGGTACTCAATAAAAAATAAGAAATGGAAGCGATATGTCCGAAAAAATGCTTGAAGGTAAAGTTGTCGTTGTCACAGGGGCAGGGCGTGGGGTTGGACGCGGTATTGCCATTATGGCCGCGGAGCAGGGCGCAAAGGTTGTTGTCAACGACTTGGGCGGCACTGAAACCGGTGAAGGTGGCGACCAGATCCCCGCTATGGAAGTGGTTAAAACCATTTCAGATGCCGGCGGTGAAGCCGTTGCCAACTTTGGCAATGTGGCCAATGCAGATGATGCCGGCCAGATGATCGAAGATGCCCGCAGTAACTTCGGTAGCATCGACTGTATCGTCAACAATGCGGGTATTCTGCGCGATGTTATCTTTCACAAAATGAGTGAAGATGAATTTGACGCGGTCATCGCTGTCCATCTTAAAGGCAGCTTCAATGTCAGCCGTGCAGCAGCCCCCTACTTTCGGGAGCAGCAAAGCGGCTCTTTCGTTCACATGACATCTACATCGGGTTTGATCGGTAACTTTGGTCAGGCAAATTATGCTGCCGCTAAACTGGGCATTGCAGGTTTGTCTCGGTCGATCGCGCTGGATATGTCCCGTTTTAATGTACGCTCTAACTGTATTTCTCCTTTTGCCTGGTCGCGCCTGATTGGCACTATTCCTCAAGGAACAGATGCGGAGCGGGAACGCGTTAAAAAAATTCAGCAAATGACACCGGAGAAAATTGCACCGATGGCTGTCTATTTGCTGAGTGAGCAGGCTGCGGAGGTCTCCGGACAGATCTTTGTCGTGCGCAACAATGAAATCTGCCTGATGAGCCAGCCGCGCCCGATCCGTAACCTGCATAATTCTGACGGCTGGACCCCGGAGACAGTGGCGGCACGCGTCGGACCTGCCATTCAATCCTCTCTCGTTCCTCTGGAACGTTCTGGCGACGTGTTCTGCTGGGATCCGGTCTAAGCGGGGAGGATAGAAAACATGGCGATCGATTATGAAAAGCTGATCAACTGGAAATTTGATCCGGTTGAACAGCACTACACATCCAAAGACAGTATTCTTTATGCCCTTGGTGTTGGTTTATCTGCGGATCCACTGGATATGGATCAGCTGCGCTTTACCTATGAAGAAGATCAGTTGGCGTTGCCCAGTATGGCCGTTGTTCTTGCTTATCCCGGCTTTTTTCTGAAGAAGCCGGAATTTGGTGTGGATTGGGTGAAAGTCCTGCATGGAGAGCAAGGGATTGAAATCCATAAAACACTGCCAGCAACCGGTCATGTCGTAGGGGAGACACGGATTACCGAGATTATCGATAAAGGAGAGGGGCGCGGGGCGCTTATCTTCTCCGATCGGAAAATCTATGACAAATCCAATGGTGATCATTTGGCAACCCTCACTTCTACAACATTTGCTCGGGGAGATGGCGGGTTTGGCGGCCCGACGGAAGGTGCGCCGGCTCCACATACGCTCCCTGATCGGGCATGTGATAGCGTTGTGGAGTTGCCGACTTTGCCTCAGGCTGCGTTGATCTACCGGCTCAGTGGGGATTTTAACCCCCTGCATGCAGACCCGCGTGTTGCGACTGCAGCGGGTTTCAAGGCACCGATCCTGCACGGCCTTGCCACGCTTGGTGCTGCCGGGCATGCTCTACTGAAAGAGGCTTGTGCTTATGATCCGGCCAAATTCAAGTCGATGCGATTGCGTTTTACCTCTCCTGTCTATCCGGGAGAGACAATCGTTACTGAGATCTGGAAAGACGGTTCTGACATTTCTTTCCGCTGCCGTGTGAAAGAACGGGATTTGGTTGTCTTGAATAATGGACACGCTACAATCGGCTGAGAAACAGGCTCTGTCCTCTTTTGCGGCAGAGCCTCCCCTTATCTTCAGGAGGTATTCTTGAAAGTCTCGGAAGCGTTGCTTAGCCGAAAAACTGTCCGTCAGTTTTTTGATAAACCGATCGATGAACAAACCATACGAGAGCTGCTTGAAATATCCCGCCGGGCACCATCCGGTGGAAACTTGCAGCCATGGACGATCCATGTTCTGACAGGAGCGCCTCTTCAGGCGCTGGTCAAAGATGTTCGCGAAAAACTATTGGCCGGTCATGAGGAAGAGCCTGAATATAATGTTTACCCACCCGATCTGACAGATCCGTATCGGACAAGGCGGCGTATTGTCGGGCAACAGCTTTATGATCTGATCGGTGTGCCGCGGGAGGATACGCCCGGCAAAATGAAACAGCTCGCCCGGAACTTCGAGTTTTTCGGCGCGCCTGTCGGGATGTTTTTCGTTCTGGATCGGCAAATGGAAATTGGCCAGTTCGCAGATGTTGGAATGATGATGCAGTCCATCATGCTGCTGGCTCGGGAAAAAGGACTGCATACCTGTCCCCAAGAAGCCTGGGCGCGTTGGCCCGCGACAGTCTCAAAGCATCTCAGCCTTCAGGCGCATGAAATGATGTTTTGCGGTATGGCCATCGGGTATGAAGATCAAAGCGCTGTCATTAATAAACTCCATTCTGAACGGGCAGAACTTGAAGAGTTTGCGACCTTCAGAGGATTCTAGGAACGAATAACGATGGAAAATGAAACACTGACACAGATCCGACAGACTGTGCGGCAACTTTGTGCCGACTATCCGGGTGCCTATTGGCAGGAGAAAGATCGGGAAAGGGCGTATCCTGCAGAATTTGTAAATGCTTTGACTGAAGCTGGATTATTGTCATCCCTGATACCTGAAGAATATGGCGGAGCGGGACTTCCTCTCTCTATTGCTTCTGCAATATTGGAAGAGATACATGCCAATGGCTGTAACGGTGCTGCCTGTCACGCTCAGATGTATACGATGGGGACGCTTCTGCGTCATGGCAATGAAGAGCAGCGCAAAGAATATCTTCCTGGAATAGCGACCGGCGAATTACGCCTTCAGGCGTTTGGCGTTACGGAACCGACGGCTGGAACAGACACGACCAGTATTTCCACGACGGCGGTTCGGGATGGGGATGGGTATGTCATCAATGGCCAGAAAGTCTGGACTTCTCGGGCTGAATATTCTGATCTTATGATCCTGTTGGCCCGAACAACCTCAAAAGACAAAATCAAGAAGAGGTCAGAAGGGTTGTCCGTTTTTCTGGTAGATATGCGAAAAGCCGTGGGCAACGGTATGACCATCCGGCCCATTCGGACGATGATCAATCACGCGACAACGGAAGTTTTCTTCGACAATCTGCGTATTCCTGCGGATAGTTTGATCGGGGAAGAGGGGAAAGGATTTAAATATATCCTGACTGGAATGAATGCGGAACGTATTCTGATCGCGTCTGAATGTATCGGGGATGCGCGTTGGTTTATTGATACAGCGTCTAATTATGTTCGGGACCGGAAAGTCTTTGGCCGGCCGATCGGGCAGAATCAGGGGGTGCAATTTCCCATTGCCCGATCTTATGCCCAGATGGAGGCCGCGAGACTGATGGTCGAGAAAGCGTATAAGCTCTATGACGGTGGTGAACCCTGCGGCGCGGAAGCCAATATGGCGAAGATGCTGGCGTCAGAAGCGTCCTGGGCGGCGGGGGAGGCATGCCTGCAATCCCATGGCGGATTTGGCTTTGCAGAAGAATATGATGTGGAGCGGAAATACCGGGAAACCCGGCTTTATCAGATTGCGCCCATTTCAACGAACCTGATCCTGTCTTATATCGCCGAGCATGAACTGGATTTGCCGCGTTCATACTGAGAATGGCCCTGAAAGCAGAAGCGGGTGAAATGCTGTCAAAAAAAGAGAGAGAGGTATTTAAGCCTTCTTCAGGTTCATAAAGGGCAGTTTTGTTGACCTTTTTTATGCATATGGGAAAGCCGATTTTGAAGAAAAAGCGGCTTTGTCAAAAAAACTTCAAAAAAGGGTTTGACGTTGTTGTTTGATGGTCCTATAAACCGCTCCACGCCGACGGGGCGGGTTGCTGAAGAGCGGTTGAGAGACTGATGATTTAGCGGTTTGTGTCGAAGGGTTTACGGGGCTTTCAGGGTTC
>JBDWHS010000035.1:0-16744 GCA_039975135.1 Sneathiella sp.
CGACCCTGAAATCCACATAAGAAAGGAGCTCAAGGAGGTGCGGGTGCCAAAGCACAAAGTGAAACACTAGCAGCTGCAATAATCAAATTTGCTTTTTTAAACATTTCTATACCCCATTCGTAATTCACTAAACTCTTAAAACTCTCTAGCGAGGTGACCCTGTGTTCCGAGTACCCAAAGACATGGCCTGCTACTAGACTTTTAACGTTTTCTTAAGGTTTGCAATAATGTTTGATATACACCTTGTCAACAACTGCGAATGCATTTTTAGAAACTATTCGTAAAATTTTATATAAATGCCAGAAAACTGCCAAAAAAAATCCATTTTCTATTAACCATTAAACAGAAAATATGGTTAACGAAAATTTTAATATAGTTAATTTTTTTTGACGATATTTGAGCAAAATGGCGGATATCGAATCAATTCTATACATTCCGGCTCTTACATATTTGTTCAAAATAGGGCGTCGGAAGTCATAGAACCCTTGCGTCACTCATATCTACCCGTACCAATTCTGCGAGCTTACAGATACGTGTCAGCTCTGCTTCTATTTTGCTCATCTTACGCAACGGATTTCGCACACCAGCCTCAAACCAGATCTTCTTCACCTTCAATTCACCAAACTTTCGGTCTGCTTGAACTTCCATTCGGCCGACAAATCTGTCCCCCTGAAGCAGCGGGTAGATATAATAGCCCCACTGTCTCTTCGCCTGCGGCACAAAAATCTCGATGCGATACTGAAACCCGAACAACCGCTGGAGGCGTGCCCGATCCCGAACGACCGGGTCAAAGGGATTCACAATACGTATGCGCCCGTCAGGCTCTGCAAGAGATTTCAACTTGCTTTCAATTGTCGGCAACGCCCAAGCTGTTGTCTTTTTCCCGTCAGCGCCTTCTATTTCCACCGATACCAGGTCCTGTGCTTTCTTGATCCACTCTTTTACCTCAGCAGAGCGCATTGCGTCCCAAAATCTTTGAACTTCTCCTTCTGTCGCAAAAGCAAGCCGCTGAAGAGCCGACCGACCGAGCCAGTCCTGTTGTTCCTGATCCGGTTTTTCGCGCAATCGTATGTCATCCGGTATAACGCGATGTGTGAGATCATAGAATTTGGTAAAATTCTCCCGGTGCGATGTGGTCAATTCCCCGCGGTACCATAAAGAGTCCAGAGCCTGCTTGTGCGGGGGACGTTGCCACATACCGCCTGGCCCTTCAATCTTGGTGTCGAAGGCATGGGTGGAAAGCGGCCCTTCCTGCGTAATCTTTTGCTGAACGGCCGCGAAGTCAGCCTCCGTCAGAGAAAGTTTTCCCGCAGCCAGGCGTGTCTGAAACCTCTCTTCAAATTGCCGGAAGCGGCGCGTCCACATTGGATAAAAGTCAATTGGGATCAAGGACGCATCATGTGTAAAATGCTCAAACAGCTGTCGGTCTTTCGCAAAAGCCTTGTGCAACATGGGTTCGCGATAACTCTGATTGCGGCTCCAGAGGATATGATCATGGGCTCGGGCGACAACCCGGATTGTATCCAGCTGAACAAATCCAAGATCCTTGATAATCCGCAGAACATCAATCGGCCCGGTCGGTGCCGATATCATCCCCTGCGCCTCCAGCCATAGCCGGCGCGCCTGTTGATTTGAAATTTTAAGATGCATGCTGGAACTATTTCACACGAAAGGATTCTGCGAAAGCATTTTCAAGCGTGAATATTTCAAGGAAAGAGCTTGGCTGGGGTGGCAGGATTCGAACCTGCGCATGGCGAGATCAAAACCCGCTGCCTTACCGCTTGGCTACACCCCAACAAGGAGCCCCTTTCTATCCAATGCGTCTGGCAATCTCAAGCCCAAATTTCAAAAAAATGACAACAATGGATCAGTTAAATATTTGTGCATCAAAAAACTTCAGGAGCTGCGTATAGATGACGGGTTCCAGAAGGATGTTTTTTGAGTATTTTTGTGGCAATGCCAAGATCTGACTTCCGCCTCCCACATGCAAATATTTTCCGCACCCACCGCCATAGGTAGGAGTAACCGTCGATGTCACGGCAAGAACAGGTGATTTTTCCACCGCAGCGATCCCTTTAACAGCCCCCTCCCCCTCGCAGGCCCATTCGGCCAATACGCGCGCCTTCACAACGGATCCGGTGAAACGGGCCACAGCCGCAGCCGCATCCTGAAAGCCGATCAGAAACAGATTGTTGTTATCCGTCCATGTCTGCGTCTTCAGCTGACGAAGGATATAGGCAATTTCAAGCTTGCGAGCCCGAATAGAGCTTGCTGCGTTTTCTGCTGGCGTTGCGGCCTTCACACATTTGAGAGGCTCAAAGTACCGGGAGGAACTGGACGGGGAAATAACCACAAAGCCCTGTTCGGCAATTTTTCGCATCAATTCGGCGTCGATCGGTCGGACACAACTGGCCAGCGCAACGACAATGGGCCATCGCGTATCAGGGCCAACGCCTGCCAGCTTCTGAGGAGGTTCCGCAAGATTGCCTGCCGTGGTCAAGAGAGAGCCTGTCGTGCCGCGAACAGGGATCGCAACCAGAGCATTTTGCCAGACACGGTCCAAATCAGAGCTGGGCGGCTTGGAGAATTCTACTCTCTTTACAGGCTGAGGCGGCAAAGCGTCCGTACAGGCTCCGACAACCAGCAAAATAGCACAGGCTGCAATGATGTGGATCTTCCCCCCTCCGATCATACCTTCTCGGCGTCCCCTTCAATACACGAGGCCAGCGTCCACCAATGCGGATGTTGCTCCTGTATTCGGCGTTGTGTCTGCTGCGCCTGCTCCAGCGTGCGGAACAGACCGAAACAAGTCGCCCCACTCCCGCTCATCCGGGAAAGCTTACAGTCTCCCTCAGTCTCCAATACCTCTAATACAGCGCCGATTTGAGGTGCCAGCGCCAAAGCTGCAGGCTGCATATGATTCCGGCATTGCCCCAGAGCCTCAAAAAAGGACAGCTGATCCATGCCCGAGAAATCAGGCACCGTCAGTTTCTCATCCGGTAGTGCCATGGTACGAAAGACCTGCGCGGTAGATACTGCAATACCGGGATTGATCAGCAACATGGAAAAATCGGGCAAACCCGCAACCGACTCAAGATGATCACCAATGCCGCTCATGAGCGCCGTTTGACCCTTCAGGCAAACCGGCACATCAGCGCCCAGCGTGCCCGCAATTTGCTGAAGCTTCGCCGCAGGAAGTTTCAGATCCCACAAATCACAGAGAAGCTCGATTGTTTTAGCAGCATCGGCAGACCCGCCGCCGATACCAGACGCAACCGGTATATTTTTCTCCAGCAGAATACGAGCTCCCACTTGAATACCGCTCTTCTGTTTGAGCTGATCTGCAGCCAACAGAACGAGATTCCTGGACTGACATCCGGTTTCAGCGGCGAACGGTCCTGTTTCGAACAAACTCATGTCTTCAGAGGCCGTAACCGTGATCCGGTCCCCTCCGTCTGCAAAGCAGGCCAGGCTTTCCAGAAGATGATATCCGTCCTGCCTTTTTCCGGTAACATGAAGAAACAGATTAACCTTCGGACGGGCAAGCCCCATTCGAGTCATTTTTCAGATGCTTCCAGGGCTGACAGACCCGTTTTGAGTTTCTGTTGAATAATTGGCACTTGAGCCTCGTCGGGCTCCAGCCATAAGGCTCTTTGCCACTGATACTGCGCCTCATCTTTTCGGCCAACCCGCCAATAGGCGTCCCCCAGATGATCATTGATCGTTGGGTCCTCCGGCTGTAAGGACACAGCCTTTTCCAGCTGTACAACCGCATTTTCGAAATCGCCAACCCGATAATAGAGCCAACCCAGGCTATCCACAATATATCCGTCACGAGGGCGCAGAGAGACAGCTTTTATCAGCATATCCTTGGCATCTTCGAGATTTTCTCCGCGATCTGCCCAGGAATATCCCAGATAATTGAGAATCTGGGGATGATCAGGTCGCAGTTTCAGCGCCTTAAGAAGGTCCGCTTCGGCGCTTGTCCATTCATTCATGCGCTCAAAGGCAATGCCACGCGCATAATGCAGAGACCAGAGACGGCTTTTTGCCTCTCCGATATTGCTGATCGCCCGTCCATAGGCGCTGGCTGCATTCTGCCAATTTTTTAAATCCCGATTGAGATCGGCCAGCACAACGAGCGGTTCAATTTCGGAGGGGTTTTTCTCTGCCAGTTTTTCAAGCCTGCTGATTGCACGATCTGTCTCTCCCAATTGATGGGAAATCCAGGCCGAGCGGATCTCGGCATTCAGTGAATAAGGAGAGCCTTCCGGGATCGCCTCATAAAATCCAAGGGCTTTTTCCCATTTTTTCTCATCTTCTGCCAGTTCTGCCAAAAGGGCCTTTGCTTCCACCAAATCCGGCTTCAGCATCAAGGCAAAATAGGCATATGTTGAGGCAACGCTTCTTACCCTCTCCTGGCCGACAATCGTTGCAGAACTGTAGAGAGCCTCAGCCGCGCCATCCAAAGCATTGGAGACAAGTGGCTTAACACTCTGCTTTTCCGTCAATTCACT
This sequence comes from Sneathiella sp., assembly GCA_039975135.1. GTDB lineage: Bacteria > Pseudomonadota > Alphaproteobacteria > Sneathiellales > Sneathiellaceae > Sneathiella. The sequence continues at coordinate 4,518 of JBDWHS010000035.1, forward strand.
TAAGAGACGATTGGCACTGGGGCTGGCGGGAAACCTGTTTCGATAGCTTTGAAAAAGCTCCAGGGCCGCGTCTGCATTTCCCTGCTTTTTCAGAAACCCGCCATAAGACTGAACAAACCGGACAGCTCTACCCGCCGGCCCTTTAAAGGCATCTTCATATTGTGTTTTTGCCAGCGCTGCATCCCCTGAAACATCCGCTAGCAGTGCCAAGTGATAGGATTTCAGCGCTTTGAAGCCATCATACTTATCCAACTCATCCAGGCTTTTGGCAGCAAGATCCGGCTTTCCTTCTCCCAAATAAACCCAGGATGTCAGGACCGGCTTAAGCAGTATATTAAACCCGGTCGGCTTTGTGTTGGAAAGATAGGTCCGCGCTTTCTCAAAATCGCCTGCCCGGATACGATCAATGGCAAGGATCAGTTGAGCGGCACCAGTATCTTTTTCATTTTTCTCGGATATTTCCAGAGCGAGCTTCAATGCCCTGTCCATATCGCCGTTCGCCAGAGCAATCTGAAATGTATTTTGCAGAATAAATCCGTCATTGGGCCGGGCGCTGAGGACCTGATCAAAGTAATCCGCAGCGATTTCGGGGTTTTTCTCACGAAAAGCCTGGCGGCCTGCCAGATACTGCCCGGCGAAAGAGGGCGGAGACAGATCACTGACGCCGCCTTCATCAAGAAATGAAAACGGCACGGGCTCTTGTCCGACACCAGATCCGGCACAAGCCCCAAGTGAGAACAGCATCGCTGTGCCAAGAAGCAGGACTTTTAAGTGTCGTTGTGTCTGTGTCGTCATTCAAATTACCTCTGTTACCAGAATACTAGAACTTCTTTTAGCGATAGGACACTAAATTATTCGTTATATTCGGGTAACAGATATAGGTATTTACAAGGAAAAAACGATCCCTGATTACATATTTGGATAGTTGGGGCCACCTGCCCCTTCAGGAACAACCCATTTGATATTCTGCGTTGGATCCTTGATATCGCAGGTTTTACAATGAACACAATTTTGTGCGTTGATTTGCAAGCGTGGATTTGACCCGTCATCATCCGTCAAAAATTCATACACGCCTGCCGGACAAAATCTCTGTTCGGGTCCTGCATATTCATTGTAGTTGATATTGACCGGTACCGTATCGTCTTTCAATGTCAGATGAACAGGCTGATCTTCTTCATGATTGGTTGCCGACAGAAAGACCGAGGACGGCTTGTCAAATGAATAGACACCGTCATATTTCGGATAGTCAATTTTCTTGCAGTCTTTTGCTTTTTTCAAAGCGGAATGGTCATCATGGATCTTGAAGGTCCAAGGCTCTTTGCCGCGGAAGATCTTAAGGGAAATCCCCGTATATAATGTCCCTGCAATCAAGCCCCACCGGAAAGCCGGGCGGGAATTTCGAACCATGCTGAGTTCTTTATAAACCCATGAATCCTTGAATAGTTTTGGATAAGTTTCCAGAATTTTTGCAGGGCTGTCTGCATTTTCCTTATATTCGGCCATAATGGCTTCTGCTGCCATCATGCCAGTTTTCATCGCTGTGTGAGAGCCTTTGATCTTGGGCACATTCACAAAACCTGCAGAGCACCCTACAATCGCACCTCCCGGGAAAACCAGTTCAGGAACAGACTGCAGACCACCTTCATTGATGGCGCGAGCCCCGTAGGCTATGCGCTTTCCGCCTGTGAGCATGTCTTTCATCATCGGATGGGACTTGAAGCGCTGGAATTCGTCATACGGAGACAGATAGGGGTTCTCATAATCCAGCGCGACCACATACCCGACATAGGCCTGGTTATTTTCCAGATGATAGACAAAAGATCCACCATATGTCTTGATATCCATCGGCCAGCCTGCCGTATGGAAAACATGGCCTTCTTTATGTTTTGCAGGATCCAGTTCCCAGATCTCCTTGATACCGATACCAAAGGACTGAGGGTCACAATTTTCCCGCAAATTGAATTTTTCAAACAAATCCTTCGTCAGGGAACCCCGTACGCCTTCCGCGAAGAGCGTATATTTAGCATGAAGTTCCATGCCGGGTTCGTGAGTTGGCTTGGGTTGACCATCCCGGCCAATTCCCATATCACCTGTTGCAACACCTTTAACACTGCCATCATCATTATACAGGACTTCGGCGGCCGCAAATCCAGGATAGACTTCAACGCCCAGCGCCTCTGCCTGTTCAGCCAGCCAACGGCAGAGATTTCCAAGGCTGATAATGTAGTTGCCCTTATTGTGAAGTTGCTTGGGCAGTAGGAAATTGGGAAAAGGAATTTCACTTTCCTGGCTGAGGAAGTAGAAATTCTCAGACACGACTGGTGTGTTAAGCGGCGCCCCTTTTTCTTTCCAGTCAGGAATAAGTTCGTCCAGCGCATGTGGCTCGAATACATTGCCTGAGAGGATATGCGCGCCGATTTCAGACCCTTTTTCCAAAACGCAAACACTGATATCCATATCAGCTTCCATGCTTAACTGCCGTAATTTAATAGCTGCGGACAGGCCTGCCGGGCCTCCCCCAACGATTACGACATCAAATTCCATAGATTCGCGTTCCATTCTCAAGCCTCTTCTAGCATTTTTATTTAATCTTGCAGGATGCAGCACCGCTCCATACGGCTTTCCCGAAAAAATAAATGCATATCCTGCACATTTTTTACCTGACACTATATTTTTTTTGCGGTGCGTCAATCCTGTTTTTCGGAACGTATTGGCAGTTTTCTGCCCCTCCGGCTAGAAGAACAGCCCCTTCCCGCTTTCCGTATATGCGTAGAAGGTCAATTTTCCCCTCGGGAAAACTGTTCCAATCCAACTTTACTTTCTATTTTGCAACCGGGCAGGCTTCATTTCTCATCGCAGTTCCTGCTATGATACCGAACATGCAAGCAGAGCCCTCAATAAAACAGATCCTTGATTTCTATCATGAAGCCGGCGTCGATGAGACGATCGGGGAAGTACCCGTCGACAGGTTCTCTGTCCCGGCTCCCGTATCAACGGTCCGGCCAGCCACCGCCCCCGCACGCAAATCCGTCACAGACCTGAAGGCAGTAGCACCTCAATCGCAGCCTGCTGCCCTTCCAAACACTGAGCTTGTTATCAAGGCTGAAGAATGCGCGGCGGCCTGTACAGATCTTGATACATTGAAAACTGCTTTACAGACATTTAGTGGCTGCTCCCTGCAGAAAATGGCGACACATACCGTCTTTTCCAGGGGAGATGCTGCTTCCAAAATCATGTTGATTGACCGCCCGGCTTCCGCCGAAGAAGATCGCACCGGTTTGCCCTTTGCCGGAGCAAGTGGTGTTTTTTTGGCCAAGATGCTGAAGGCGATTGGGCTTGGGGAGGAGACAGTTTACATGACAACCGTTCTTCCCTGGCGCCCACCCGGCGGAAGAGCACCAACGAAGGAAGAACAGGCGATTTGCCTGCCCTTTATCCGTCGCCACATTGAGCTTGCCGCGCCCCATACTGTTCTCCTGTTTGGAGAAGCGGCATCTTTCATGTCCGGGCAGAAAGCTGGCATTAACCGATTGCGCGGTAAATGGATGGATCTGCCCGTCAATCAGAAATCTTTTAAGGCTTTACCTCTTTTTCATCCGGCTTTTTTAATCGAACATCCAACGTCAAAAAAAGCGGCATGGCAGGATCTTCTGATGCTTAAAAACACCCTTTCCAGGCGGTCTTAACGACCGCCCCAGTCCTTTGAATTTGTTCTAAGAAACACCCCTTAATGATGTCATTTTTCTCACGATTAGTTCTGAAAAGTCTGCCGTTTCTCTTGACGGCCTTTTATTGCAACACTTTGTATGCAGAGACGCTTCCGCGTATTCTGACGGACAAAGATGCAGGCCTGTACCAACAGATCTTTAGGTTGCAAGAAGAAGGGAGCTGGAAAAAAGCAGACCGGTTGGTCGCCAAGGTCGAAGATCCGATTTTAATGGGGCACGTAAAGTATCAGCGCTACATGCACCCAACACTCTACACAGCCTCCTATCCGGAACTGCATCTGTGGCTGAAAGAATATAAGGATCATCCCGGGGCGGACAGGCTGTATCGACTGGCCATTGGACGTCATTTGCGAGACTGGAAACCAACCCCGAAACCTCGAAAGAAAGGGTATTTAGGGGGCACCGGACCCGGTCAGCCCTTTTATCTGTCCCGCCCCTATAAAAGCCCGCGCAAGCGAGTGACCAAAATCGTGACGGAGGTCAAACACGCCCACCGGGTCGTCAAAAGATATCTGTATCGGGGGCAGCCAACCAAAGCCATCGAGTATCTTGAGAAAAAGAAGATCCAGCGCCTCCTGGACAAAACAGAATATGCGATCCTCGAAGCCCGTATCGCCAAAAGCTTCTTTTTGTATGCAAAAGACGAACTTGCTTTAAGCCATGCCTCGAACGCATTGAACAAATCGCGAAAATATGTCCCGTTGGCCCGGTGGACAGCTGGTCTTTCAGCCTGGCGCCTTGGTCAGTATAAAACGGCTGCAACACAGTTTTCCAAACTTAGCTCCGTCAAAAGGATCTCCGGCTGGACCGCGAGCAGGGCCAACTGGTGGGCATCGCGTACCTATCTCAAACTCGGCAATCCGGAAAAAGCCATTCAATATCTGCAACGGGCATCCTCCTTTCCGCGAACCTTTTACGGCTTGTTGGCGCTCCGTCAATTAGGCGTCTACAAACCCTTTAACTGGGAGCTTCCCAAACTCACAGACAGTGCGATTGCAAAACTGATGAAAAAGTTTGCGACAAAACGGGCAATTGCGCTCAGTGAAGCCGGCCAGTTTTATCTGGCGGAAAGAGAATTAAGATCCACCTTCACAAGCGTAAAAACAAAGCAGGCGCCCCTTCTTCTGTCTCTGGCAGAGCGGATCGGTGTGCCCTCTGTCGCCATGCGGATGGGGCTTTATCTGTGGGAAAGAAAAGATCAACCGCTTGATGCCGCTCTTTATCCGGCTCCACAATGGAAACCCAGAGGCGGTTTTAAGGTGGATCGAGCCTTGATTTACGCTTTTATGCGTCAGGAATCGGGCTTCTACTCCCGAGCCAAAAGCCCTGCTGGTGCAAAGGGCCTTATGCAACTGATGCCCAGCACCGCAAGTTACCTCGCCAATGACCGATCCCTTCGGAACAGAAAAGACCGCAAACTCTTTAATCCTTCCTATAATCTGAGATTGGGTCAAAAATACCTCACCTATTTGATGCAGGACAAAGCCGTGGGCGATAATCTGTTTCATCTTGCCATAGCCTATAATGGCGGGCCGGGTAATCTGGTGAAATGGAAATCCAGAACCAAAGCGAATGGTGATCCATTATTCTTTATTGAAGCCATGCAAAGCCGGGAGACACGCAGTTTCATAAAGCGCGTTCTCACCAATTTCTGGATTTACCGGCATCGTCTGGGCCAGGATTTGCCAGGACTTGATGATATTGCAGAAGGCAGATGGCCGGCTTACAGACCACTTGATACACAGAACAGAAAGGTAGCAAACCGTGCCGGAGATTGATGTAAAACGCCCTTTTATCGCCGTCAGAATTGCTGTTCTGACAGTATCAGACACGCGCGGACTGGCGGAAGATCGTTCTGGCCAGACACTCGTTAGCCGCATTGAGGCCGCGGGTCATTCGGTCGCTGATCGGAAAATTGTCAAAGACGAAATTGCCGACATCCAGGAAATCCTCAAAAGCTGGATAAAGAGCGATGACGTTGACGTTGTTATCTCAACAGGCGGGACAGGGGTGACAGGCCGCGACGTTACACCAGAGGCTTTCATCGCTCTTTATGAAAAGGAAATCCCGGGTTTCGGGGAATTATTCCGAATGTTAAGTTATCAGAAAATCGGGACATCCACTATTCAGTCCCGTGCAACTGCAGGCGTTGCAAAAGGCACATATCTCTTTGCCCTGCCGGGCTCAACCGGTGCGGTAAAAGATGCCTGGGATGACATTCTGGTTCATCAACTGGACTACCGGTTCATGCCGTGTAACTTTGTCGAACTCTTTGATCGCCTTCAGGAACATGAGAAAAGAAATAAGTCCTGAAGAAAACTCAAATATTATAATCCGGCACACCGTTTGTTAATGATTTAGCGGGATAGTATATTCCTACACTTAAGGGGAATGATATAGTCCGTCATGGCTAAATTTTTTACGGTAGGAAAATACAGATCACACAACAGACGCGATTATCGCCATGAACTCCCTTGCCTCTCCATCCAGATCGGTCTTCAAAAATTTGAAACCTACGACTGGAGCCTGGGAGGCTTTCGGGTTGATGATTACAAAGGACGCCCGCCGGTTGGCGAGACGGTAGCGATTACCCAACTTTCCTACTCTCCCGAACATAGAGTTGAGACCCATTGTAAAGCGACAGTCACCCGCATTGTTCTGGGCAAAAACCAGGTAGCATTCGCCTTTAACAGCCTGGATGAAGCCGCCTTCGAATTCCTTGAGGCTGCCAGCATGCAGCGTCTTTCTCTCCTGTCCAATACCGGGAAATAAGCATTCTTCCTAAGACTATTCGGCCTTCATTTTAATGTTCTCTTTTTGTTCTTTCTGTGTTATGCACATTTATGGAACAATATCCAGCCATTCCAATTGCCGATATTTTAAAACACGGGAGGGGCGCGACCCTCAATCCGGCAGGTCGTTTCGAGGAAAAGGACGCCCTCAAAACGGATGATGGCTGGGAGATCGATCCCGACAGTGAGCAAACACTGAAAACATCCGTCACATTTGAGCAGGCAAAAACAGCGATTAGCCGAAACCGATCTCCTGATTTGCCCTTCGACAGATCGGTCAATCCTTACCGCGGATGCGAGCATGGCTGCATTTATTGTTTCGCAAGACCAAGTCATTCCTACATGAACCTGTCTGCCGGACTAGATTTTGAAAGCAAGCTTTTCGCCAAACCGGATATTGCCAGGCTCCTTGAGACCGAGATAAGCCGCAAAGGATATCATTGCAGGCCTCTTGCGCTCGGTACCAATACGGATCCCTACCAGCCGATAGAAAGAAAACACGCCCTGACACGGCAAATTGTCGAACTTCTCTGCCGTACCGACCATCCCTTTACGATCACGACAAAGTCGGATTTGGTTTTGCGAGATCTCGACCTTCTGGCATCGCAGGCGCAAAAAGGGCTGGTTGCGGTTGGTATTTCCCTGACCAGCCTGGAAAATGATCTCTCCCGAAAAATGGAACCGCGGGCCAGCGCGCCGCACAGGCGACTTCACACCATTCAAAAACTGAGTGAAGCCGGTATTCCCGTTGTTGTTCAAATTGCCCCTGTTATCCCTGCCATCAACGATATGCATCTTGAAAAAATTCTGAAGGCGGCCGCTGAGGCGGGGGCGTCCGGTGCGACTTACCTGCTCGTCAGGCTGCCTTATGAGGTTTCTGATTTATTTAAAGCATGGCTTGAGGAGCATTTTCCGGACCGGGCCAGCAAGGTCATGAATTGCATCCGCTCCATGAGAAAGGGTCGCGAAAATGACCCTAATTTCGGGACCCGTATGCGAGGAAGCGGCCCTTACGCTGACTTGATTGAAAACAGATTTTCTTTGGCCTGTAGAAAATACAATTTCTCCAAACGAAAATACGACTTGCCTGTCACATTTTTTACGCCGCCCAAGCCGCCCTCTGACCAACTCAGTTTATTCTGATCTCCTCTGAAAAAAGAAAGAGTTTGCATTTTTCTAGACGATCGGTCTAAAAAAGAACATGCAACAGGAACCTGCTCATAAAAGAAAAAGAGGACGCCCTCCCAAACAAGATGGAGATCGGCTTGAGACACGAGATCGGCTGATCAGAAAAGGAACTGAAATCCTGACCGAGAAAGGATTTTCCAGTACAGGGATTGAAGAATTTTTAAAAGAAGCCGGTGTGCCCAAAGGCTCCTTTTATCATTATTTTCCGAATAAGGACGCGTTCGGGCTCGCTGTCATTGAAAATTATGGAAAATATTTTGCGACCAAACTGGATAAATCGCTTCTGGATGAAGACGTCCCTCCTCTGGATCGCCTCTCAAATTTTATTGCCGACGCTTGCCGGGGAATGGCGCGCTACAATTATAAGAGAGGCTGTCTCATCGGTAATCTGGGCCAGGAAATGGGAGCACTGGATGAAACATTCCGCCTGCCTCTGGAAGCTGTTTTCAAAGACTGGCAAGGTCGAATTGCTCATTGCCTTGAACAGGCCAAAGCCAACCAGGAAATCCCGGAACAGCTCAATTGCGAAGACATTGCAGCATTTTTCTGGATCGGATGGGAAGGTGCAATCCTGCGATCCAAGCTTGTTGAATCACCGGAACCGCTTGAGCTGTTTGCCGAGCAGTTCTTGAAAATGATCAAACCCACCGGATGAATGAATAAAGAAAAGGACTATTTGTTATGAAAGCCATCCTGATTACGAAAGACGATGATACGTATAAGGCAGAACTTAACGACATATCCGAAGATCAAATGCCAGAAGGCGATGTCACCGTCGCGGTCGACTATTCAACACTGAATTACAAAGACGGCCTTGCCATTACCGGAAAATCCCCGGTTGTCCGGAAATTCCCCATGGTTCCCGGTGTCGATATCTCCGGAACCGTAGAGAGCAGCAGCAGCGATAAATTCAAAGCGGGCGACAAAATCATCCTCAATGGTTGGGGGGTTGGCGAGACCCATTGGGGCGGTCTTGCTGAAAAAGCGCGCTTGAACGCTGATTGGCTGGTCCCTTTGCCGGATGCCTTTTCAACGAAGCAGGCCATGGCCATTGGAACAGCCGGCTATACTGCGATGCTATGCGTGATGGCGCTTGAAAAGCAGGGAGTTACGCCAGATAAGGGAGATATTATTGTCAGTGGAGCCGTTGGGGGTGTCGGCAGTGTTGCTGTCTCACTGCTCGCAAAGCTGGGCTATTCGGTCGTTGCGTCGACAGGCCGACCAGATCAGGCTGACTATCTAAAAGAACTGGGCGCTTCCCATATCATCAATCGGGACGAGTTGTCTGCGGCGGGCCGTCCGCTCGGTAAGGAGCGTTGGGCAGGTGCTGTTGATACTGTGGGCAGCCACACTTTGGCTAACATTTGTGCTGGCACAAAATATGGTGGTGTCGTCACCGCTTGTGGCCTCGCTCAAGGGTTCGATTTTCCGGCAACGGTCATGCCTTTCATTCTAAGGGGCGTCATTCTAAACGGCATTGACAGTGTTCAATGTCCCATTGCCACCCGTATCGAAGCCTGGAACCGTCTGGCAAAAGATCTTGATACAAGCCATATCGATTTGATCACTCATGAAATCAAACTTTCCGAAGCGATTGACGCCGCGGGGGATCTCATGAACGGCACTATTCGTGGTCGTATCGTTGTTAATGTAAACGCATAATTCAAGAGGCGCAAAATGACTGACCATGCCATTAGCCGGTATCCAATACCGGATTTAGAAGATCTTCCAGAAGATTTGCGAGAACTCATTCTTGGCGTTCAGGAAAAAGCGGGATTTATTCCCAATGTTTTTCTTACCCTCGCCCATCGCCCGGATGAACTACGCGCATTTTTCAATTATCACGATGCAATCATGCTTCGGGACAGTAATCTCACCAAAGCCGAGAAGGAGATGATTATTGTCACCACATCGTCAGGCAACAGCTGCCTGTATTGTGTTGTCGCCCATGGTGCTATCTTGAGAATATACGCCAAAAATGCCTTGATCGCGGATCAGTTAGCCACCAACCATAACAAGGCGGATATAACGCCTCGGCAAAAAGCGATGCTCGATTTTGCCCTGAAAGTCTCCAACAATGCAAAGGAGATCGGAGAGGCGGATTTTGAAGCCTTAAAAAGCCATGGCTTTACCGAAGAAGATATCTGGGACATTGGTGCTATCACAGCCTTTTTCGGCTTAAGCAACCGAATGGCCAATTTAACGTCCATGCGCCCCAATGATGAATTCTTCACAATGGGTCGCTGATGGAGAGAAAAAAGCCGCCAGGAAAACTGGCGGCTTTTTTACTAGCAACTGGAAAACTGGATCAACCCCTGCCCAAAGACAGGATCTCTGCCCGCTTCTCCCAAGTCAATGACCTCTTCAGACAAAGCGGCTGTTATCCCCACACGGCCCTGGCCCGTCATCAGAGCCGGTGTTTTCTTTATCAGATATGCGCTCTTGGCAATCACATAAGGAACGGCAAAAGAAGTACCTGATCGATAACTTCCCTTCCCGCCCGCTTTAGCCAGCCATAACATTACACCGGGCGCAGAAAAATCAACATGCCCTCCCGGTGTGGACTTTCGGTAAATATTCATATCACGATCAACAGCTGTGACGCCCATTACAGCTGGATGTGCCGCTGGAAAAGGCGGCAGCGCCTGTTTGCCGCCATTTCCGGCAGCAGCGAATAAATAGATATCCCGATCAATCATCTTATCAAGCGCTTGGTTCATGACCAAATTCCGCGGCCCCTCCAGTGACATATTGATCATTTTCACTTTCCGACCAACCAGCCAATTCAATCCTTCAACAAATGAACTTGTCGCCGCAAACGGTTTTCCTGTCTTCTGGGTCAGGATATCAGCAACAAAAATCGGAGCTTTTGGTAACAGCCCCGAATATCCACCTGCGGCATTGTTGCCTTTGAATAAAACGGTGATTGCCGTGCCATGGTCTGACGGTTTGGGAAGCCCGGCCCCGCCATGAGCAAAGCCGGCTGTTCGGATATCCCGCTGTCCCTGCAATGCTTGATGCTTGAGATCAACACCTCCGTCGATGACACCAACGGCTAAATCCGCATTTTGTAAAACCGGACAGCCTCCCGTCATCGTCGCCCGATTTATCAGTTTGTCAGCATAAATTCGGGGACTGCCGGAGAGCTGATTACGGTGATTGTAATCAATCGTTGCATTGGGATAGCGCCCTTTCAGGGCCTGCAAAATGGCTTCTTCCTGAGTCCCGCTCGGAATACGCATCTGCAGCAAGACAAAACCCAATGACGCCAGATTACTTTCTTTCAGGACTTGATATCCTTCCTGAACCAAATCCGTTTTCATCTGATCGATGGCCAGTTGATTAAACAGGATTTTGGGAAGGAGAATCAAAACCTCGCCTGCAACATATAAGTCAGGAGACGGCTTGATCTGCTCTGGCGTAACGTTCACAGCGCATTTTTCAAATCGCGCCCGATTGCCTTCCCCTGCAACAAGCAGTCCGCCTGCTTTCAGCAGAAGTTGATATTTTTTCCCATAGTCCAGAGAAAAACCCCGCGGTAATTCAGTAACAATTTCTGTTTCGGTTCGGCTTAAAAGAGGTAACATCCGCTCTTTCAAACCGTCTTTCAGGCTCAGTGAAAACTGCCCTTCTCTTGCCTGGCTAAACCCCTTTCCCGTCAGGCGCAACCGTGCACCCTCCGTGAGGCATAGGGCATTCAGCCTGTAGAATACCGAGCGCGGCGGTTTTCTCCCATGAGAAGGTCTGTTCGGATTAGTACCACTCGTTGAGGGGTCCGGTGCCGTACCCGGTATGTTGCTGTTTCCTCTGGCCGGATCAACGGGCTTGGCAGGCAGTGATTTCAGAATCACAGCTCCTTGCGGCAGAGTACTTGTCGCCGGACCTGCCGTTCCGGGGTCTGAGCTGGCGCCCCAGGAAATCGCTGGCACGGCGCAGCATAGAACAGCAGAGACAATGAGGCCTTTTAGCAGGCTATCGGATGAGAAGACAGACATGTCCTACTCCTCCAACACCTCAGTGACCGCTTTGTTTTTCTCCAGATCTCGAATGAGAGCCTGCAAAACCGCGTCACCTTGATTGCCGGTCAACTCCACACGATAGAAACCAACCGCTGTCGGACCTTCAATAATGTTCAGCTTCTTCTTCACCAACAACATACGAATGGTCTTTTCTGTCGCTGCTTCGTCAAAGAAAATTTGTAACACCGGGCCAGACCCCGAACCACCGGAGGCCGTGGTCAGGCCATCGTCGTTGAAGGCAGTGTGGATTTGCCCACTGGAGAGAACGGCAACAGCGATGCAGGCCGCTACGGCAACAGGTCGCCACCACCCCTGGACAACATTATCTTGCTCAGGTGCCGGGGTATGAACTTCGGCTGTCGCCATTTCCTTCTGAATACTGGCCTGCAGCCTGGCAAGGCCAAGCTCACCGGGACTTCCTTCTATTTCCAGTTCCTTGACTTTGGATCTCAATGCTTCCAAGTAACATTTTTCTGCATCAAAAGCCGGATCTTCCGCCA
>JBDWHS010000036.1:0-8999 GCA_039975135.1 Sneathiella sp.
TGGGTGGGCTAAAGTCAATCATAAAGCCTTTGAACAGCAAGCTAACCAGGGATGACTTGAATATCTGGCTTATCTTCATTTTTTTGGCAGTGTTTGGGGTCAATGGATTTTTGACAATTGCTCTTTCTTTGCTGGATGACCGGCTTGCAATGGCGATCCTTCTTTCTGGGATCAGTATTGTATATATCGTACATCAACCCAAAAATGTGCTGGTTTGGGTGTCTGCGGTGATGGCATCTGGTGGAATGCTTCTCTTGGTTGATTGGGGCGAGTTCGAGAAAATTCCTCTGACCAACGAACTGTTTACGTCAGAATTCTTTATTGGCTCCCTTTGCGCTCTTGTCAGCGGGATCGCTCAAGGGGTTATGCTGCTACGGGACACTGTATTGCCAAAGAATATTGATGCCGGTATCGCTTTGGGCTCTGCCTTTCTCATAGGAGGTATGTTGGTTTTAGGCGGCGTGGGTGCTTACAGTCCTTCTGAACTTCTTGTGTTGCAGGATAATGTGTTTATGGCGGCGATGTTTTTTGCGGCTGTGTTTACAGTGGTTGGGTGGCTTATTTTTGGTTATCTCGGTAACCGTATGACGGATGTTCAGAGGGCGGGAGCGGCTGCTATGGAGCCGATTGGAGCTACTATTAGTGAAGTGGTTGTGAGAGCTCATAAGTCACAGGAACCTATTAGTATGACAGCGTTGATTAAGCAGATGCCGACAAATCTCGAATGGCTCGGTGTCGCACTGATTTTTTCTGCAGCTTGTATGAGAATGTTTGAGGAGGATAAGGAAAAGACTCAGGGATAAGTAGTTTACAAAGCAGAAAAAGTCTGATGTTCGATTTTTCCATCTTCAAATTCGATTTTCTGATATTTATAATAGAATAGTAATTTTAAATATAAATAAAAACTGTGTTGAAATATCGCACATATATTGCCATGAACTGATATAATATTGTTCAGGTTGTATATGGGAGATTCAGGATTCATTCGTGAAAAAGGAGGTAAAAGTGTTGTTATATAAATACTTAATGGTATTTATTGGAATATTTCTCTCCGTCATAGGGAATGCTCATGCAGAAGACATTTCTTCTATATCCGTACCGATAAGAATAAACCTAAAGTCTCTTGAAGGTAGAATAAATTCAGATATTCCTCAGCGTATAGCTAACATTAATGAACGTGGTCTTGTTTGTGTGAAGGCGAAGTGGTTAGTTACGGATATTCCTGTTGGGGTGGAAATTTATGACATTTATAAAACGCGAGTCATAAATAAAACAGTCAAGACAATAGTTGCTCCAGAGGTAAAGTGCGATGTCAGTGGCTGGATCAATCGTAATGGGAAAATTGGTTTAACTGGCAATGGACAATCGATCCATTTATCTTTTCCATTAGCGGCTAGGGTAAGTGCAGAAGCTATTGGGATTAGTGAAACAGCTGAAGCAAGAGCTACGATATTTGCAAACATTACTCCTGATATAACTTCAGATTGGAATGTTTCTGCTAAGGTGAGCCCAAATATGAGATGGGATCAAACACCAACTCTAGAGTTATTTGGAATTATTAAAGTAACAATAGCAAATTTAGTTGAGCCAGAATTAAGAAGTAAAATAGGTGAGTTTGCTAAAAAAGTTCCTCAATTATTGAGTGGCCTAAATATTCGTTCAAAAATAGAAAAGGCGTGGGTGGAAATTCAGAAGCCTATTCAGATTTCGAAAAAGCCAAGTATATATCTCGTTTTTCAACCTGTTTCTGTCGGGTTTTCAGGTATTTCTATTGTAGATAATGTATTAAATGCTCAAGTAAAAATATCTGGAACAACATCTGTTACTGTTGGCGCTACACCAACCACTAAACAGATGCAATTGCTACCTCTTCAACAAACAGAAATGAATAATGGAGAATTTAATTTCAATCTTCCTACTTTTGCATCATTTTTAGAAATTGAAAAAGCGGCAAACGAACAGTTCCCGGATGGGCATAACGTTGAAATTCCTGATGGTAATCTTAAAGGTTCGTTGCATTTGGATAATCTAAAAATTAGTAAAGCTGATGATAAAGGTAAAATCAGATTATCCATAAATGTTGACTATGATAACAGGTCAAATTTTGTCCGTTTTATCGATATTTTCGATTGGTTTGATATGTCAGGAAAGATTTCATTTAATGCGTTGCCGAAGATTGATACAGAAAAAAATGTCGTGCATGTTGAAGATCTTATATTAGAAAGTGAAGCCAGCAATCCATTGTTAAATACGTTAGCTGAATTAGGGAGTCTTCCTTACATTAGGTCTTATATAGAAAGTATAGTAAAGTATGATTACAGTAGTGATCTTAAGGCTGGTATATCTGCTGCAAATAAATCCATAAATGTTGATCTTCCGAGTGGAGTAAAGGTCTCGGGAGAAATAAAAGCTACAAATTTAAGTAATGTTAAAATTCAAGAAAAAGCTATTTCATTAATTGCGGAGGCAAGAGGAATAATGAAAGTGGATATTGATTTGTAAAATACTAGATCAATTGTAGGTTTTGGCTAAAAGAACTAATTTAAAAATAGGAACTGCTGATTGTAAGATTAGCTAGCAGCCTAGGTTATCGAAATCACAACATCTGGGGGCCTGGAAATGGGAACGTTGTGGAGCATCATTTCGTCATTCAACGTACTATTTTTATTCAATCTATGGTGGCTTGATAGAACGGATCGTGCGCCAATTGGAGTATTTACACCTGATAATAGATGGGAAACAGTGCCTATATTCGGCTTGAGTCTTGGCTCTGTATTTACACTAATTAGTCTATACTTACTATTTGCTTATGCCAAAAAACAGCAACGTGCTGGTTGCCCTTGGTATGAACGTATACCAGCAATTTGGATTCCTCAGAAAGATATGGATAAAAACTTTAGAAAGTGGTGGTTGCGTTTCGTTATCATTATATGTGTGGTTTTTCCTCTTGCAGCTCATGTGCATTTTTGGAACCGCTTTGATGAGTGGCAGGCGTGGCGTAATTATGATGACATGAAAGGACAAAAAATTGGGCTGCTGGAAACTGTTTCTCCAAGTTTTCTAATTGATTGGGATGCTCATCGTTATGGTGACTATTCACGTCGCGTTCAACGGCCGGGGGTGAGTTTTGTACCTCTTTATCAACCTATTTTGATGGGGATATTTAGTCTTGCGGTTTTTGTTGTCGCTGTTTTTGCCATACGGACTATTTTTTTCCTCCAATTTAATGCAGAAGATGGCGATGATGGCTCTTCTAAATCGGCCAATGTTAAACTCGAATAAACTACGAATTTTCTAATTTATCTATACTCTAGATTGGCTTGAATTTTCACGGTGAATTAGAGCTATATTATGGCTCAGGAAGAACATGCGCGGTTTTATTAGGATGTTCCGCTTTTATAGATTGCCTAATTTTACTATTTTCTTGACTTAAGATAGTGAGCAACCGGTTATGATCCGTATGGATGTCTCGGATGAGACCAATGCCCTGTCGACGGTTTCTTGTTCGTTGCTTATCAATATTCCTCCGTTCGTTAAGCTGAGCATCTATCAATTGTTGTCGCTGAACACGGTCTCGTTGGAGGGCTTTATGGGCTTCTTCCATATTTTGATGTTCGATAGCTTTTGTTTGCCCGGTAATTTTCTGCCAAAGACCTGCCAATCCAGATTTGAAGCGAGTAGCCCGTACTTTGCTCTCTTGTTGCCATCTAATAGATAGGCCGTTATCCAGAATGTCTCTTTCCTTCTTTTGTTCTGCAATAAGGATGCGGCGCTTTTCATTTAGTATTGCCAGTTGTTGATTGAGTTCCGACTTAGCATCCTTAGCCAAGCGAGCAAATTGCTGGCGAATATCCATTGCATGCTGTTCCTTGGCATCGTCTACAGACGGGAGGTTCACAGTTCCTCCAAGCCTTTGCCTGACTTCCTTGGCCTTGAGCCCTGTTGCTCTTGAAACGGCCAAAACCTCTCCATCGTGGCAAACAATGACGTGGCTGTTTCGTCTGTCGCCTCGCGCAAGTAAATAGCCATGTTCTGCGAGTGCTTCTTCGAAGCTCGTTTTGTTATCACTGACAGCCCAGCATTGCTGGATCAGTTTCTTCTGATCAATCGCATTCTTTCCACGTTTCTTGGCCACCTGCCACTCGGCGAGGGTGACATTTGTCGGTGATTTTAAAGAGCGATCCCGCAAGCCATTTGGCATTTTCCATTGGTATTCCCAATATAAATCCCTGCTCACACTTTGCAGTTTATTTTTAAAATGCGGCAAGTTGATTGCTGTCATATTGGCGGCATCAATCCGTGACCAGACAACATGAGCATGACGCCTGCCTTCTTTCTCATGCAGAACAATAGCGCGGGGTTGTTCTGATAGGCCATTGGCTTCAGCAATTCTGTCCGCTGCTTTTTCAAACATCTCTACGGTCACGGAAACATCTGCTGGTGGATTGATTGAAACTGAGAAAAAGGGCTGCTTGCAACGGGTTCCCTTCGAGATTGCCTGAATTTCTTTGAACGCACCGGTGACATCATCACATAGGAAGCCGCTAACCTCATGTACATCCACGAAATCGTTATCCCTGTCGTTTAGCAAATGCCTTGCCAGATGCAATGCGTGCCCTCTTTGCGCTCCTTTTAGTATCACTTATCTGAACCTCCAAGAGAGCGGATAAGCAGTTGATGAATACGTTTCAGGAAGTATTTACATTCATCCAAGAGAAGCTTGGTTTCCTTGTCTGAATAAACAGAGCCATTTGCTATATGTTGATCTGTCTTCTTGAAGGCTTCAACTAACTCATGTTGGCCGAGCAATGCCAGAATTTGAGCTAAGGCCTTGTGGTCATTTATAGGGGCTGGTTTTGATACCGAACGTCGTTTCGCCGCGTTCGTAAGAGAAAGCTCTCTCAGGAACACACTGAGAGGTTTATTCCCTGCTTTTGCCTTAAGCAACGCATACTCCTCCGGCTTGAGCCGGATGGTAATGCGGTGGTCAGGCGTTTTTGACATAGCAGGTAAAATATCCTCCAGATAAAAGAAAACCCGCCGCTCTTAACGAGGGCGGGTGATGTTGAAATTAGTGATTTAGACAGATTAGCTGGGGCTGAGAGCGGGCGGTTCGTGAGTATTATTGGGGTTATCCTCATGGAATTCAGGCAGAGTTCTTAAAATCTCTTCCCAAGCTTCCAATTCCGAGAGAATATCATCACAAAGGTTCGGATTTTCTCCCAGATAGTCCGCCATTTTCCATACCATGCCAAGATCCTCAGGGTTTTACAAACCTCGATTAACATAGCATTTAGGCTGTGGGCTGATGTTGTTGTGATAAAATCTCGCATCTAAAATTTGCATTGCGAGGTGTCGGGCGAAAGTTCGCTAACTCCATTGTGAAAATGAAGTGCTTGCTTCTTCCGCCCGTTGGTTGTTTCAAATTCCAGCCCTATATGGGCGCGCCACCAACGCTTCTATCAATGAGTCTCGCTCTGCCATTGCGGAAAGGGGTCGGGATATGTTGGCAAATTATTTGGTCCCGGCGCATCAAGGGCAGGAACTAAGCAGTCATCCAATTGCTGCTTCAAAGTGACCCAATCAATATTGGCACCGATAAAGACGATTTCCTGACGGCGATCCCCCCAGGGCTCCTGCCAATGTGATTGCATATAAGCGCGAGCAGCTTCATGTGTCGGCCTGTTTGCTTCGGGTACACTCGCCCACCATTGACCTAGCGGGGAGACAGAGGAGAGAGCTCCTGCGAGTGAGAATTCAGCGACCCAATCTGGGCGTGATGCAATCCAAAAGTGCCCCTTTGCCCGGATCACACCGGGGAGTTCGCTATTGAGCAGTTTTTCAATTTTCTGTGGAACAAAAGGCTGGCGGGCGCGATAAACATACGAGGAAACACCATACTCTTCTGTTTCTGGAACGTGATCTGCAAAGCCATAAAGCTCCTTCGCCCACATAGGGTGTTCATGCGCTTTTTCAAAATCGAACATCTTTGTATTTAAAATGCTCTCAGCATCGACATCTGAATGATCCGTTTCAATAATCTGAGCATCGGCGTTTAAACTGCGGATGATTTTACAGGCGGCATCGACCCGCTCCGGTCCCGCATCGCTCACTTTGTTCAAGATGACAATATCGGCAAATTCTATCTGGTCTGTGAGCAAATGAACAAGCGTGCGCTCATCTTCCTCGCCAAGGGACTCTCCATGGTCTCGCAGAAAATCATGTGATGAAAAGTCTTTGAGCAGATTAACAGCATCGACCACCGTTACCATCGTATCAAGCCGGGATATATCTGACAGGCTTTGACCCTCTTCATCCCGAAAATCAAATGTGGCTGCAACGGGCAGTGGTTCAGAAATTCCGGTCGATTCAATGAGTAGATAATCAAATCGGTCTTCAGCAGCTAAACGTCGAACTTCCGCCAATAAATCATCCCGCAACGTACAGCAAATACAGCCGTTCGACATTTCAACCAGTGTTTCATCGGTTCGGCTAAGCTCGGTATCGGCGCGAACAAGATCAGCATCAATGTTTACTTCGGACATATCGTTTACAATGACTGCTACGCGACGGCCGTCTCTATTATTTAGGACACGGTTTAAAAGTGTTGTTTTTCCGGCGCCCAGAAACCCAGACAGCACAGTTACGGGAAGAAGTGAATCAGACATGACAGAAGCCTCAAATTAAATTTCATTCATGTAATTATTGTTATGTTATAACATAACAATAATAGCTGTAAAAGCAATGCAATAACGAAATCTGATAAAGCTTAATTTTCCCGAATAAGGTTCCTGAATGAAACAGTCGTTGCGTCAGGTTGATGTGTATCAATGACAATTTGCCCGCTTTTCTGAATTCTTAAATTGTCAGAGTGAGAGAGAGAATGGTATGTCGGAAAATTCAGATGACAAAGGGTGGAGTGATCTCAACCTACAGAATAAAAGGGTGTGGATGCTCCTTGCTGCCCTGCTTGTTTTTACGGCATTCGCCACCACGTGGCTGGCCCCTGCCGGAAAGATGCAAACTGTTTCCTATAGTATTCTCAAGCAGATGATCCGCGATGAGGACGTCAGTAAAGCGGTGCTGCAGGAACATTCGATTGTGATCACTTTGGCCGATACACGTGCAGATTTGACGGTCGCCTACACAGCCGTTATTCCGGCAGAAGGAAATGAAAGCCTGCTGGAGCTTCTGGAAGCGAAGAATATTGATATTGTGGCCGAGGAGCCTAAGGGAGATTCTTTTCTTATTTATCTGCTGCCGTGGGTGTTGTTTCTTGGCGTTTATATCTGGCTTCAACGTCGTCTGATGAGCCGGTTTTCAGGCGGTCTTGGTGGATTTGGTGGCGGGGAAGATAGCATTCTGGGCGGGCGGTTTTCCAAACCAAGTAAACCGGCCAGGAAAGTTACATTTTCGGATATTGCCGGACAGGATGAAGCCAAGAGAGAAGTAACTGAATTGGTTGACTTCCTTAAAGATCCAGACCGATTTGGCAGTGTCGGGGCAGAGGTGCCTCATGGTGTCTTGCTGATGGGGCCGCCAGGTACCGGTAAAACACTACTCGCCAAAGCACTAGCGGGGGAGGCGGATGTTCCTTTCTTTACGACATCGGGCTCCGAATTTATCGAGGTTTATGTCGGCGTTGGGGCAGGGCGCGTCCGTAAAATGTTTGAAGCGGCGCGAAAGGTTGCGCCCTCCATCATTTTTATTGATGAACTGGACAGTATTGGCCGGACGCGGGGAACGGGTCTGGGCGGCGGAAATGATGAGCGCGAGCAAACCCTGAACCAGATCCTGGCGGAGCTTGACGGGTTTGCAGGCCGGGAGGCTGTGGTCGTTCTGGCAGCGACCAACAGGCCCGACGTGCTGGATCCCGCTCTTCTGCGGCCAGGGCGGTTTGACCGGCATGTGACCTTAAGTTTGCCTGACAAGGATGCCCGTCGTGCCATACTGGATATTCACGCGAAATCCCTACCGCTAGAAACGCAGTCCGACCTTGATATGATTGCAGCGGGGACACCGGGTTTTTCCGGGGCAGATTTGAAAAACCTTCTGAATGAAGCGGCGATCATGGCGGCCCGGCGGGAGGCGCAGAAAATCTCCCATACAGACCTGGCGGAGGCAAGAGACAAAGTCATGATGGGAACAGTCAGAACGCTCGCCATTCTACCGGAGGAACATCACCGACTCGCCGTTCATGAAGCCGGACATACTGCCGCAGCGTATTACTCACCTGAAGCAGATCCTCTGTATAAAGTGACCATCATCCCGCGAGGCCGGGCATTGGGCGGTACTCACATGCTGAGCGAAAATGATCGCCATACACTGGATGAGACGTATCTTCGCGCCTATCTTGTTACCCTTCTTGCCGGTCGTGCCGCAGAGAAATTACTGATCGGAACCGTGAGTTCCGGCGCGGATGATGACATTAAAAAGGCGACCGATATCGCGAGGTCCATGGTGGCGCGCTGGGGCATGACGGACATGCTGGGGCCGGTCAACTTGCGGGAAAGCGAGGAACATCCATTTCTTGGGCAGACAATTGCTCAGCCGCGCAATCATGCGGATGCGACGGCAGCAGAAGTCGACCATGCCGTTATTCAGTTGCTGAAACAGGCCGAAACCGAGGCCTTTGAACTTCTGACAGAACATCGCCGTAAAGTGGAGACGCTCGTCGAGGCCCTTGAGAAGGAGGAAACACTTGATCATGATCAGATCGTCCGCTACTTGAGCGATAAAATGTAAGAATTTTATAATATGTTGTTTTGATCTGCTGATGAATTAAGCTTGAGACGCACATATAATAAAAACAGG
Organism: Sneathiella sp.; assembly: GCA_039975135.1. Taxonomy (GTDB): domain Bacteria; phylum Pseudomonadota; class Alphaproteobacteria; order Sneathiellales; family Sneathiellaceae; genus Sneathiella. The sequence goes on from JBDWHS010000036.1 coordinate 8,815, forward strand.
GAGCCTGATCATGAAACCCCGCAAGCCTGTCTCTGAGTTGCAAACCCACGAAGTTGTCAATATGCCGCCCTATATCGGGGATCAGGATCTATGGTCGGATGACCGGGCCTTGCAGAAATGGACAGATCAGCAGGGGGCGAATTGGGCCTCTGACCACCTGGCAGGTGTGGGCCGCCAAGCGGGCC
>JBDWHS010000037.1:0-58815 GCA_039975135.1 Sneathiella sp.
CTGTTTCCTGCCCTGCATAGGCATATCCAACAGCCAGACAACCTTGGCGGCTCTTTCGTAGTTTCTCAAGGGTCCGGTCATAATATCCGCCCCCATATCCCAAACGATACCCGATTTTATCAAACGCAAGCAACGGGACGATCAGAATATCAGGTATCAGGATCTGCGCACTTTCAGGCGGGGTTGGTATATTATGCTGACCCGGCACCAGAAGGTCTTCCCTTTCAAAGCGGCGGAAGATCAATGGGCTGGCTGCTTGTTCAACAACGGGAAGTGCACATATTTGTTTGCGCTTGGTGCAAGCGTCGAGAAGCGGCATAGTTGTCAATTCGGTGCCGACCGACCAATAAAGAGAAAGGATAAGATTTGGCTCAGGCTCAAGGGCGGAGAGAAGATTTCGGGCGGCTTGTTCACCAGCAGAAGCAGTACCCAGTGTCTGGCGCTTCGCCGCCGCCGCCACCCGATCATTTTTCTTCTGCTCAGTAATACTTATCAAGGCTTCCTGCCCGGTACAGAGGCGGTTCACAAACAAAAGAGATAGGAAACGCCGAAAATATAAGTTGCACCACCATAGCCGTCGATCTCAAGAAATCTCTGTGGCCTGACAAGTCAGGTGGGAGCCGATTTAACAGGACCACGGTCCAATCAGGGATTAGCCCCCTGGATTTCGTTATTGGCCCCAGGATATCGATGATCTAACGCACAAGGCAGTGCAACCGAATGCCTATTTAGGCAGTTTCGAGCTTAAGTGCAATAGCTTCCAGTTTTTCCGCCCATGCTTCCTGGCGAGCATCTGGTGGCGTACCACTGCTTTCATCCCGCAATTTATCGATTGTCTCATAAGCCTGCGACAGGTCGTCGGCAATCAACAAAGAGGCCATCAACATAAGTTGCGTTTCAGTTGCCGATGCGGCCATATCTCCCAGATCCTGGACTTTTTTATCAACAAACTCAGCCAGGTATTTGAGATGTTCTTCTTCCCCATCACCGCAGATGATAGGGTAAGGGCGGCCATTGACCTTTACTGTTACCGACGCCATCTCATCTACTCCAGTATGGTGCTGATTTCATCAATTGTCTTGTCAAGCCGACCGGAAACCGTCTCCGTTTTCTGCTTGAGCGTATTATATCCCTCGGTCAATTCCAGCAATTCCTGACGCAACAACTGGTTTTCGACACGAAGACTGTCCAGTTCCGCCTGCGCGACTGAACCGTCTTCCATATTGAGAGCCCCCTGACTTGGTCGGTCTGACAGTGTATCGACTACTTTCTCAAGCCGTTGCAACGCTGCATCAATACGCGATTCGGTAATTTCCCCCGCCCCCATTTTCAATTCTCTCGACCAATGTCGAGCTTGTGACAGTTTCAGTCCAGAAAAACAATACGATCACCGATCAAGTCTCGTCAACCTTCTTGGATATCACGCGCTGCGTACAAATTTATCCAAATTCGGCTTCCAAGATGAACTAAGCGGTTGACGTCAGCGCCTTTGGGCGGCATCTTCCGACCCGATTCCAAAACCGGTCTGAAAAATGACAGAATGTTCTGCTTGGGATGTTTTCTTCAGAAAACAGCACAGATAGAATACTGTTTTAACCGGGTAATGATATGTGACCCTCAAAGGGCGCCGGCGTTTCAAATAGTCTACAGCACCCCAGAGCCTCTCTTTCTGGTTTGGCGCTGGGAAGATAGTTGGAGCTTTGCTGGCGGATACAAAAGAGTCGAATATGAACGATACCGGCGCCAGCACTTCGCCTTCAAATTCCAAACATACCGAGATGGCAAACGCAATTCGTGCGCTTTCCATGGACGCTGTTCAAAAAGCAAATTCCGGCCATCCGGGCATGCCAATGGGTATGGCTGATGTTGCAACGGTCCTGTTTTCAAAATTTCTGAAATTTGATCCGGCCAAGCCAAACTGGCCTGACCGCGATCGTTTTGTTCTCTCCGCAGGACACGGTTCCATGCTGCTTTATTCTCTGTTGCATTTGACGGGGTATAAGGACATGAGCATGGAGGAAATCCAGAATTTCCGCCAACTGGGTTCAAAAACTGCTGGCCATCCCGAATTTGGTCATGCAGACGGTATTGAAACGACCACTGGTCCTCTTGGGCAAGGCCTGGCAACAGCCACAGGCATGGCGCTGGCCGAAAAAATGCTGGCAGCCCGTTTTAAAGAGGTTGTTGATCACCACACATATGTGATTGCAGGCGATGGCTGCCTGATGGAAGGCATTAGCCATGAAGCCGCCTCCTTTGCTGGACATCTTGGCCTTGGCAAATTGATCGTTCTCTGGGATGACAACGAAATCAGTATTGATGGCAAGACCGATCTTTCCGTTTCTGACAATCAAGCGAAACGATTTGAAGCCATGGGCTGGGATACTCAAGCCATTGATGGTCACGATCCGGTTGCCATAGAAGCCGCCATCGAAGCCGCCAAAAAGACAGACAAACCGTCACTGATTGCCTGCAGGACAACCATCGGATTTGGCTCTCCTAACAAACAAGGCACATCCGGCGTTCATGGTGCACCCCTCGGTGATGAAGAGATCGAGCTTGCCCGTAAAGCACTGGGCTGGCCTCATGCTCCGTTTGAAATTCCCGTTAAGATCCTCGATCGCTGGCGTTCTGTCGGCACGAAGGGAGCCCGGGTTTCCTGCGAATGGGAAAAGTCTCTGGAGGCCTTGGGAGCCGAAGAGAAATCAGCTTTTGAATTTGCCTTGTCCGGTGAGCTTCCTTCAACATTCGATGAAGCCATGGCAAGCTACAAGAAAAAACTGAGCGAAGATGCGCCCGGTTGGGCCAGCCGTAAAGCCAGCCAGGAAGCCTTGAACATCATCAATGAGCATATCGAGACAACGGTCGGGGGTTCGGCTGATCTGACCGGATCAAACCTGACAAAAACAGTTCATACAGAACCTGTTACGCCTGACGATTTTTCAGGACGATATGTTTATTATGGTGTGCGCGAATTTGGTATGGCCGCCATTATGAACGGATTGGCCCTGCATAAAGGCTTTATTCCCTATGGCGGGACTTTCATGGTCTTTACAGACTATGCCCGCCCGGCCATTCGCCTGTCGGCCTTGATGGGGCAACGGGTTATTTATGTCATGACCCACGATTCGATTGGTTTGGGTGAAGACGGACCAACGCATCAACCTGTGGAGCATTTGGCATCCCTGCGTGCCATGCCTAATGTCAATGTCTTCCGCCCTGCGGATGCCGTCGAGACTGCAGAATGCTGGGACGCCGCGCTGAAAGCAAAAAGCACACCGTCTGTTTTGTCTTTGAGCAGACAGGGCCTGCCTCTCGTCAGAACAACACATACAGCCGATAATCTTTCTGCAAAAGGCGCTTACGAGCTTTCTGAAGCCTCCAGCGATGCCAAGGTAACGCTTCTGGCAACCGGCTCCGAAGTCGGCATTGCATTGGCAGCACAGAAAGCACTCGAAGCCGAAGGGATCGGTACCCGCGTCGTCTCCGTGCCCTCAACCGATTTGTTTGATGCCCAATCCAAAGATTACCAACGCGAAACGCTGGGCCCGGGCACAGTGAAGGTTGCAATCGAAGCGGCCTGCTCTTTCGGTTGGCAGAAATATATCGGTGTTGAAGGCGAATTTATCGGGCTCGACAGTTTTGGTGCTTCCGCGCCTGCTGGCGACCTCTATCAGCATTTTAATATTACCAGTGAGGCCGTTGTCGCGGCCGCTAAAAAACAGCTTTAATGAAATCCAGGCGAGTCATTACGCCTGCTCAAGATCATAGGAGTTTATGAGAAGATGACAGTTCGTGTTGCAATTAACGGGTTTGGTCGTATTGGTCGGAATGTACTGCGTGCGATTTACGAGTCTGGCCGTACTGATATTGACGTTGTCGGCATCAATGATCTGGGTTCCGTCAGCGCCAATGCTCACCTTCTGAAATATGACAGTGTCCATGGTCGTTTCCCTGGTACAGTCACCGCGACAGAAGACAGCATTGATCTTGGCCGCGGTCCGATCCGGGTTTCATCAGAACGCAATCCCGCTGATCTTCCATGGGGCGAGCTCGGTGTCGATATTGCTTTTGAATGCACAGGCATCTTTACCCATGCAGATAAAGCAAAAGCCCACCTGGAAGCAGGCGCAAAGAAAGTCCTGATTTCAGCACCGGGTACGGAAGTTGACCTCACGGTTGTTTATGGTGTGAACCATGACAAACTGGAAGCCGGTCACAAAATCGTCTCGAATGCATCCTGCACAACAAACTGTCTTGCCCCAGTCGCACAGGTTTTGAACGACGCGGTTGGCCTGCAGCATGGTTTCATGACTACAGTGCATGCTTATACAGGGGATCAGCCAGTTCTGGACACATTGCATGGGGACATGCGCCGGGCACGGGCTGCTGCAATGTCAATCATTCCAACATCCACAGGGGCGGCGAAAGCTGTTGGGCTTGTCCTACCGGAACTTGCCGGCAAGCTGGACGGTACATCTGTTCGGGTTCCAACACCCAATGTCTCTATGATTGACCTGACTTTCGTAGCTGGTCGTTCGACAACAGTTGAAGAAGTCAACGACGCCATCAAAGAGGCTGCGAATGGTCGCCTGAAAGGTATTCTTGCTGCCAATGATGAGCCACTGGTTTCCATCGATTTCAACCATAATCCGGCCAGCTCTTCCTTTGACCTGACACAGACACAGGTTATCGAAGGAACATTTGTCCGTGTCCTCAGCTGGTATGACAATGAATGGGGCTTCTCCAACCGGATGAGCGATACAGCCCTTGTTATGGCAAATCTCGGCTAATCAAACAGATAACGGAGTAAGTCGAATGTCAGCATACCAGACGCTTGATACGCTGGAAGCGAATGGAAAAACTGCCTTGGTGCGCGTGGATCTGAACATTCCCATGCGGGACGGGAAAGTCACTGACTTTACGCGGATCGAACGAGTTGCTCCAACCATCCGGGAACTCACTGAAAAGGGCGCTACAGTTGCCCTTCTCAGCCATTTTGGACGTCCTAAAGGACAGGTTATTCCTGAAATGTCCCTCAAACCGGTTGCCGACGCCATGTCTGCTCATCTGGATATGCCTGTCGATTTTGCAGAAACCTGTACGGGTGACAAGGCGGCAAACGCCATTGCAAAGACCGGAGCGGGGAATGTCATCCTTCTGGAGAATGTTCGATATTTTCCTGGAGAGGAAAAAAATGATACTGATTTCGCCAAGAGCCTCGCTGCCCTTGGCGATTTTTTTGTAAATGACGCTTTTTCCTGTTCTCACCGGGCCCATGCTTCCACTGAAGCGATAACCCGGGAAATGCCGTCATATGCAGGTCGTAATATGGAAGCAGAACTGACTGCGCTGGCCAATGCCCTCGAGGTACCGGATCGTCCAGTCATGGCGATCGTCGGCGGCGCCAAGATCTCTACCAAACTGGATCTGTTGTTTAATCTGATTGAAAAAGTAGATTATCTGGTCATTGGCGGCGGAATGGCCAACACATTCCTGAATGCCCAAGGCATCAGTGTCGGCTCCTCCCTCTGTGAGCATGATTTGGCAGAAACAGCGGCAAGTATTCTGGATAAAGCCAAAACCGTCGGGTGCCAGATCATACTGCCGGAAGATGGTGTCCTTGCACGTGAATTCAAAGCACAGGCAAAAAATCGCAATGCACCGGTAAATGACGTCGCCGCCGACGAAATGATCCTGGACACAGGCAAACAATCTGCTGAGATCATCAAACAAAAATTACATAGTTGTAAAACCCTGATTTGGAATGGCCCGTTGGGCGCTTTCGAAATCGAGCCATTTGGTAACGGTACTTTTGGCGTTGCCAAGGAAGCTGAAAAGCTGACTAAAAACGGAAGCCTGATTTCTGTTGCAGGCGGCGGAGACACAGTCTCAGCCCTGGCCAGCGCGGGCGTTACAGACGGCTTCACCTATATTTCCACTGCCGGCGGCGCCTTCCTCGAATGGATGGAAGGCAAGGAACTGCCAGGCGTTAAAGCACTAACTGCCTGATACAGGCGCAAGAACAAGGCGAAAATCATGAGCGAAACTCTTATGGAAGAAATTGCAGTACAACTGGTAGCTCCGAGCAAGGGCATCCTGGCGGCTGACGAAAGCACTGGAACCATCAAGAAGCGTCTGGACAGCATCGGCGTTGAAAACACCGAAGATGCCCGCCGCGACTACCGGGAAATGCTGTTCACGGCGGAGGGGATTTCTGACTATATCAGTGGTGTAATTCTCTATGATGAAACGCTTCGTCAAAAAGCAAAGGACGGTCGCCGTCTTGCTGAAGTCCTCAGCGAGCAGGGCATCATCCCGGGTATCAAAGTAGACATGGGCGCAAAATCCCTGGCCTTCTCTGAAGGCGAGCTGGTCACAGAGGGCCTCGACGGCCTGCGCGAACGCCTTGCTGAATATTATCAACTGGGTGCTCGCTTTGCCAAATGGCGGGCGGTTATCTCGATCAGCGAAAACGCGCCGAGCCCTTACTGCATCGAAACAAATGCGCATGCATTGGCGCGCTATGCCGCTTTGTGTCAGGAAGCCAATATCGTCCCGATCGTCGAGCCTGAAATCCTGATGGATGGTGCTCATTCAATTGATGAATGCTATGCAGTGACCGAAACAACACTCAAAGCCGTTTTTGACGAGCTGTATAAACAGCGCGTTGTACTGGAGCAAATGCTGCTGAAACCCAATATGGTTATTTCCGGCAAGGACTGTCCTGAACAGGCAGATACCGATGAAGTTGCCGCCAAAACGCTTTATTGCTTCGAACAAACAGTACCGGCCTCTGTTCCGGGTATTGTCTTCCTGTCTGGCGGACAGTCAGAAGCCCAGGCGACTGAGAATCTCAACGCAATGAACGAAATGGGACCGCATCCTTGGGAAATCAGCTACTCCTTCGGACGTGCTCTGCAGGCTTCCGCTCTTTCCGCGTGGGGCGGCAAATCTGAAAATGTTGCAGCTGGCCAGGCTGCTTTTATCAATCGCTCCAAGCTGACAAGCGCAGCTCGCGATGGCGAATATTCCTCTGAAATGGAAAGCGCGGCGTAAGCTTGCGTTTCAAGTAGGGATACCTGACAGGCCTGTGCTACTGTACGGGCCTGATTTATTTTAAGCCCTTCGGCCCAAGGATCATGACCATCGACATCTATCGCACACAGCTCTACCTGATTTCACCGCCCCAGATTGATCTGGACGCGTTTGAAGCTCAGTTCAAAGACACAATTTCAGGTGGAGAGATCGCATGTTTTCAACTCCGTTTGAAGGATTGCGACAAAGACAAGATAGTTGCAGCGACAGAGCGGCTAATGCCAATCGCACAGCAGCATAATATCGCGTTTCTTTTGAACGACGATCCTATGCTGGCCAAGCAACTGGGAACAGATGGCGTTCATGTGGGTCAAGAAGACATGCCCTATAAAGAAGCTCGCGCGATCGTTGGTGAGGACGCTATCGTCGGTGTCACCTGTCATGACTCGAGGCATCTGGCGATGGAAGCTGCTGAGCAGGGTGCTGATTATGTGGCTTTCGGAGCATTCTATCCAACGGCGACAAAAGACGCCAAGACATCTGCTGATCCGGAAATTCTCGACTGGTGGAGCTCACTTGTGGAGACGCCTTGCGTCGCAATCGGCGGGATAACAGTTGACAATGCTGCCCCACTGATTAAAAGCGGGGCAGATTTCCTCGCGATCTCTGGAGGTGTCTGGGATTATCAGGATGGGCCTGCACAAGCAGTACACCAGCTTAACAGGATCATTGATAACAACCCGGCAACCTGATAGGTTCCGCGCCGACATATTTTACTAATCAAATAGACGATGGTCAGTCATGAAGATTAATGGCAATGCAATTCGCCCCGGCAATGTGGTCGAACATAAAAACGGCCTCTGGGTCGCGGTTAAAATCCAGCATACGCAACCTGGTAAAGGCGGTGCCTATTTGCAGGTCGAACTTAAGAACCTGCGTGATGGCACCAAACTGAACGAGCGCTTCCGGTCGTCTGAAACCGTTGAGAAAGTGCGGCTCGAGCAAAAAGACTATCAGTTCCTGTTTGAAGATGGCGAACTTCTGACCTTTATGGATAACGAGACCTATGAACAGGTTTCCCTTGCCAAGGAGCTGGTCGGTGATAAAGCCCAGTTTCTCCAGGACGGTATGGCCCTGCAAATCGAATTCTATGAAGACGAGCCCCTGAATGTTCTGCTCCCCGAACATATTACACTGGAAATCACGGAAACCGAACCAACTGTTAAAGGTCAAACGGCCGCCTCCTCTTATAAACCGGCCATTCTGGAAAACGGAATGCGGATTATGGTGCCGCCTTTCTGTAGTTCTGGTGAGAAAATCGTCGTTAATACAGAAACATCTGAATATGCGAAACGGGCAGAATAGTCTGCTCTGCTCCCTCTCTTCTCTCATTGTTACCAGGTAAACTCATGGCCCGCAAAACCCCCCTTATCAACGTCATGGAAGCTGCTGCCCGTAAAGCCGCTCCCAAACTTCTTCGGGATTTCAACGAAGTAGAGAATTTGCAGGTCTCCAGAAAAGGCCCGGCGGACTTCGTCAGCAACGCTGACATTTCTGCCGAAAAGACCCTTCGCGCTGAACTGGAGCGGGCCCGCCCTGATTATGGCTTCAAGCTTGAAGAAGGCGGAGAAGTTCCGGCAAAAGACGGCACTCACTACTGGATTATCGATCCGTTGGACGGCACAACAAACTTCCTGCATGGCATCCCGCATTTCGCCATCTCCATTGCTGTGATGGAAGGCAAGGAGCTGATTGCGGGTGTTATTCTTGACTTGACCAAAGACGAGCTGTTCTGGGCTGCAAAAGGCGAAGGTGCCTTTGTAAATGGCCACCGTCTCCGGGTTTCCGGACGTACGAGAATGGCGGATTGCGTATTGGCCACAGGTATTCCTTTCCTGGGAAAACCGGGACATGAGGAATTTTTGCGCGAAGCCAATGAAGTCATGGCTGTCTCCGCCGGTGTTCGCCGTTTCGGATCCGCCGCACTGGATCTGGCCTATGTAGCTGCAGGCCGCTATGACGGTTTCTGGGAAAGAGGCTTGTCCGCCTGGGACATCGCAGCAGGCATTATCATCGTCCGAGAAGCGGGCGGTCTGGTCAGCCAGATTGACGGCGGCGAGAAAATGCTCGACAAAGGGGATATTCTGGCAACCAATAGCGGCATCAATCAACCCATGATGGATATCCTCCGGAAAGCCCGCAAAAAGAGCTAACGCTTTTCCCATTGCTCCTGTCCACTTAAAAGTTGTGACCTTCTCCCGCCTAAGTTATTGTTTCCCGGAGCGTGTCGCCACGCCCTGACTTTGTCACAGTTCTGCGGCATAAAGGGTGAGGTATCACAACTCTTTGAAAGGAGTCGGCTGTATAACCTGTTAAGGATACAAGCGGTCGATATGGACAAAGCGGGGGCAAATATGGCTCGTCTAGATATGCTGAAACTCTTGAAGATCAGCAAAATGGGGCTCATCGTGCCGGTAATGAGCATCGGCACCTTGACATTTGTGGCTCCGGCATTCTCTCAGACTGTCGTCATTGGAGGCGCGGGCGGTGCATCTGTTCAGGTCAATATGGGGGCCGTCTATCCGCGTACAGCCACCACTCAGCCGTTCCGAAATTCTACGGCTCTTCCTATGGCAGATTACTCCAAGAGCAGCCGGATCGTTTATGGCGATGAAGTTATTACCCTTGTGCCGCCAGGAAGTCAGCCGAAGAAAACCCGAAAAACCGTAAAAAAACGCGCCCCGCAAAAAGCACCGCTTAAAACAGTTACCAAAATTGAAAAAACAGCAGAGCCTGCGCCGCAAAAGGTGGAGATGACGCGGGTTGAGTCTGATGAGAAAGAGACTTTAAAGCCTGTAGAGGTAGAGAAAAAGGCCTCAGAGGCACCTTCAATGCCCGACGCCAAAAAAGAACAACCAACCTCAGTAGAAGCACCTGCCACGGCAGAAGAGCCAAAAACGGTAAAAACAGAAGCCACCTCATCCCCTGTGCTGGAGACGGCAAAAGCTGAACCTGCGGCCGAGGCAAAAACCGAAAGCGCGCCTGCCGCAGAAACTGCCCCTATAAAAGAGAGCTCACCCCGAGCAGAACAGGCAACCTCTCCCTCTGAAACATCACCGAAAACAGAGACTGCCGCCGCCGCGCCTGCCGAGGAAAAACCTGCCGAGAAAGAAATTCAGGTCGCGGCCATAACCCCTGAAAAGAAAGCGGAACCCCCCACTCAAGCAGACCCGGCCCCTGCCGTCCCGAGTGTTGAGCCCGCGGCCAGCCAAATCTTTTTTAAAGCCGAAAAATCCACTCTTCCAGGAGCAGCAGAAGCAGATCTGCAGAAAATAGCCCAATCTCTCAAGGAAAATGAAGGACGCGTGCAGCTGATCGCCTATGCAGATGCCGGCAGTAACAGCGCCGCTCGCCGCCTTTCTCTGGGGCGGGCATTGGTCGTCCGCTCTAAATTGATGGAATTAGGTGTTCCCAACAACCGAATTGAAGTGCGCGCATTGGGCAAGCCAAATGACGGCTCCCCAGCTGATCGCGTTGATCTGAAAGTAATAGCACGGTAACCATGACAACACTCCCGGGATTAAATACGGCGGGTGCCGCGCGCGCCCCGAAAATCAATAAACCCAGACGTCATCTTATTCGTATGCTGGTATTTCTGACCGTTGTGATCGGAATTTCGGTCTTTCTCTTTGGCCCGGCCAGAAATGCTTTCGAAGCCAATCCCTATTTGAACGGATTGATTTTTGCGGTTCTGATATTCGGCATCGTTTTCATTTTCCGGCAAGTCTTTATGCTCAACCGGGAGATAAACTGGGTCGAAAATCTCAAGAAGGCAGAAGGCGGTATTACACTCCAGTCTTCTCCCGTTTTACTCTCTCCGCTCGCTACCATTATCCGAGAGAATAACGGACCGCTGCGTCTGACAGCGATCACAATGAATACGCTGCTGGACAGCATCAGCGCACGTCTGGACGAAGGACGGGACATTTCCCGCTACCTGATCAATGTTCTTATCTTCCTGGGGCTTTTGGGGACCTTCTGGGGCCTCCTGGAAACCGTTGCCTCCGTCGGGGCCGCCATTTCAACCCTGAATGTCGGAGATGGCGATTTTACCGCAATTTTTGACGAACTGAAAGTTGGGCTGGAAAGACCACTCGCCGGTATGGCCATCGCCTTTTCATCGTCTCTGTTCGGTTTATCCGGCTCTCTCGTTCTAGGCTTTCTCGACATGCAGGCAGGTCAGGCACAGAACCGTTTTTATACCGATGTTGAAGAATGGCTAACCTCCATCACACGCTTCTCCTCCTCAGGCCCCGCAGCCATCTCTGATGGCGACCAGAGCGTGCCTGCATATGTAAGCGCTCTGCTGGAACAAACCGCAGAAAGCCTGGATGGCTTGCAGCGAACTCTGGCGCGCAATGAGGAGCGTCGGCATTCCGGCGAAAGCGCCATGAATTCTGTCAGCGAAAAACTGGCTGCACTCACAGATCAGATGCGTGCCGAGCAGGATCTGATGGTGAAGCTGGTGGAAGGCCAAATGGAACTGAAACCGGTCTTGCAGCGTATGGCGCAAATTCAGGAGCAAGGCGGCCTGGATCAGGCCAGCCGAAATCATCTGCGCAATCTGGATGTGTATATGGCCCGCATGCTCGAGGATATTGCCGATGGCCGAAATCAGATCACTCAGGAAATCCGAAGCGATATCAAGCTTCTAACGCGAACGATCGCGGCAATTGCCGAAGAAGATCGTCGTAGCTAAGTATTGTATCGCTGAAGGGGTAAGCAATGGCTCGCAAACGTAACGGACAACGTGCCAACTACGAAATTTGGCCAGGTTTCGTCGATGCCCTGACAACACTTCTGCTGGTCATTATTTTTCTACTGGTTGTCTTTGTTCTGGCACAATTTTTCCTCTCCCAGGCGCTCTCGGGCAGGGATGCCGCACTTGAAAAACTGAACCAGCAAGTCAACGAGCTTGCAGATCTTCTCGCTTTGGAACGGCAATCCAACACGGAGCTCAGACAGGATATCGCCACCCTTAATATTGATCTGTCAAAATCCAATCAGGAACGCGATGCGGCCATTATTCGGCTGGATACTTTGACGGCCCGCGCCCTCGAAGCAGAAAGCGATCGGGATCAGCTTACCCTTCTCTTGCAGAAGCAGGAGGATAAGACCAAAGAAACAGAAGAGGCTTTAAAGGCCGCAAAAGAGAAAATCGTTGCCGATCAAGATGCTATTTCGGCCAATCTCAAAGAGATTGAAAGCCTGAAAAGGGATATCGATGCCCTTAAAAAGGTAAGAGAGGAACTGGAAGCCAATGTCGCAGAACTGGCTCAAAAACTGACGGACAAAGACACCGAAATCGGTGATCTACGCGATCGTAGTAAAGAACTGGAAGCCAAAATTGCGGAGGAAGCGGAGCGTACTGTTCTCGCCCAAAAAGATGTTGAAGAGCGGGAAATCCGGCTTGCAGAGTTGCAGACCCTGTATTTACAAACGCAGGACGCCTTGAGCGCCGAAGAGAAAATCTCTCTGGAAGCACAGACACAGGTGAAATTACTGAATGCACAAATCGATGCGCTGAGAGAACAACTCGCGCGCATTGAAAAGGCCCTCGAGGTCTCTGAAGTGAAAGATAAGGAACAGAAAGCCCAAATTGCAGACCTTGGACGGCGTCTTAATCTGGCACTCGCCCAGAAGGTTCAGGAACTTCAGCAATATCGGTCCAACTTCTTTGGACAGCTCCGCAAGGTCCTCAATAACCGCCCTGGTATCAGTGTCGTGGGTGACCGGTTCGTCTTTCAGTCCGAAGTTCTGTTTGGCCTCGGGGAGGCGGAGCTAGGTGCGGAGGGTCGAGAAAGCATGGCGGCCTTTGCGACAACGCTTCTGGAAATCTCCAAATCTATTCCGAATGAGATCGATTGGGTTTTACGGGTGGATGGTCATACGGACAAGCAACCCATCAGCACCGCGCGCTTCCCCTCCAACTGGGAACTCTCAATCGCCCGTGCCCTTTCTGTCACTAAATATCTGATTGCCAGAGGCGTGCCTCCGGAGCGGTTGGCCCCCACCGGATTTGGCGAATTCCGTCCCCTCGATCCGCGAGATGATGAAATCGCCTTTCTCCGAAATCGGCGGATTGAACTCAAACTGACGGAGCGATAAAACGCGCTTTGCTCAGGCTTTTTGCCGGATGACCTTATCTGCTGCCAATTTTGATATATCTTCCTGCCCATATCCAAGGCTCCGCAACACTTCATTTGTATGCTCACCCAGTTCAGGTGCCAGTTTGAAGGCTTCGATCGGAGAGGATTCAAATTGTGCCGCGGGCTTGGCCTGACGAATTTCACCATATCCTGGGAAATTCTGATGCTGCACAGACTCATTCACCTTCACTTGCTCATGATCCAGCAAATCATCGCGCATCAGAATGGGAGCACAAGGCACATCTTCAGCATCCAGTCTCGCCAGAATCTCGTCACTTTTCCATTTGGCAATTTCATCAGTGATGATCTCCATGCGTAGATCCGCATGTTTATAACGATCCAGTGCCGTTTTAAAACGTGGATCTTCTGCAAGATCAGCCCGATCAAACGCCCGGCACATGCCTTGCCATTCCACATCAGCAATGGCAAGGGTCGTTATGTAGCCATCTTGTGTCTCGTAAACCGGCTCCAATGCCCCTAGGCTTTTCGAAGTATCAATCTCGAAATCCTCGTAAGTAAGACTGGCCATGCCTTCAGGCCAGAAGAAGGAAAGCATGCTATCCAGCATGGACAGTTTGATATGCTCGCCGTTTCCTGTCTTCTCCCGGGCGTATAAGGCTGCTGTGATGGCCTGAGCTGCGGTTATGGAGGTGATCTTGTCTGCCACGATCAATTTGATCAGGCGCGGTTTTCTCGTGCCCTTGTCGGCTTGAATATCGGCAGCCCCCGACAGCGCCTGAATAACAGAATCGTAGACCCTTTTCTGAGCGTAAGGGCCGTCTTCGCCAAAACCACTGATCGAGACAAAAATCAGTTTCTTGTTCCGCTTTCGAACATCCTCTGGAGAGAAACCCATCTTCTCAATAGCGCCGGGCCGAAAATTCTGAATAAGAATGTCCGCGGTTTCAATCAGCTTCCACAATATTTCCTTGCCCGTATCAGATTTCAGATCCAGGGAAATGGATTTCTTGCCTCTGTTGCAAGAGAAAAACATCGGATTAACACCATAGTGAGACGAGCGCACATGGCGCATTTGCTCACCATGAAGGGGTTCTATTTTCAGAACCTCCGCGCCTTGATCAGCCAGAATTGTTGCCGCAACCGGTCCAGAGACCATTGTTGTCAAATCCAGAACCCGGATGCCTTCAAGGAGATCCATTTCTATTTCCTTCTTATTATTTTTTGAATAGATCAGAAAAGCCGTCTCTGTCAGGCAAAGAACCGGTCTTCCTCATTCTATCGGAATTATTGGAAAGAGGCAGTCTATACGCTCATGGCTTCCCGGCCAATATCAAACTGCAATTTTGCCAGCTTTGCGTAAAGTCCGCCTTCTTTCATGAGCTGCTCATGGGTTCCCTGTGTGACCACCCGCCCCTCTTCGAGAACAACAATCCGGTCCGCGTTCAGGACGGTGGCAAGACGATGGGCAATAACCAATGTCGTGCGATTTTTCATCAGGTTTTCAAGCGCTGTCTGAACAAGACGTTCGCTTTCCGCATCCAGCGCAGAGGTTGCTTCATCCAGCAACAAGATCTCTGGGTCCCGCAGAATGGCCCGAGCAATGGCAATCCTTTGCTTCTGACCACCAGAGAGTTTGATACCCCGTTCGCCAAATTCTGTTTGGAAGCCCTCTGGCATCGTTTCCAGAAAATCGCAGGCGGCCGCCCGTGCTGCAGCTTTCACTTCTTCCTCGCTCGCCTCCGGCCGACCATAGCGAATATTGTTCAAAGCGGTGTCAGCAAAAATTATCGGCTCTTGCGGCACCAGTCCTGTCAATGAGCGAATATCGGCAGGGTCCGCCTTGGCGATGTTTGTCTCATTGATCCGGATCTCCCCCGACTGCGGATCATAGAATCGGAGTAACATTTGAAAGACTGTTGTTTTACCGGCCCCGCTCGGACCGACGATCGCAACAGTCTCCCCCGGTATAATATTGAGGGAAAAGTCATTCAGAGCCGCCATATCAGAGCGGGACGGATAATGAAAATTGACCTGATCAAAGACAATTCCGCCGGTGAGTTTGGTCGCAACATCCTCCGGATGTTCGGGTGCCTTAATGACAGGCTCCTCTGTCAGCAATTCCAACAGCCGCTCAGATGCCCCAGCCGCTCGCTGCAATTCTCCCCAGACTTCACTCAACGATCCAAGAGAGCCCGCCACAACAATCGCATAGAACACAAAAGATCCGAGCGTTCCAGGTGACATGGCACCGCTGACCACATCCTTCGCACCGATCCACAGAACCAGGTCAATCGCACCAAAAACCAGAAGAATCACCAGAGCCGTCAACCAGGCCCGTGCGCGAATTCGCTTAATCGCGATGCGAAAACTGAATTCCACATCCTCAGAGAATTTTTCCCGGTCCAGATTCTCATGGGTATAGGCTTGTGACGTTTGAATAGATCTCAGTGTTTCATCTGCCCGCGAACTGACCCGGGCGATACCATCCTGATTATCCCGGCTCAATTTCCGTACCTGACGTCCAAACACAATGATCGGAACCACGATGCAGGGAACAACAAGTAAAACCATGCCGGCCAGCTTCGGACTGGTATAAACAAGCAGCGCCAACCCTCCGACGAAGGACAAGAGATTACGCAAGGCAACCGACACAGAGGATCCGATCACCGTCTGAATGAGAGTTGTATCTGTGGTGAGCCGAGAGAGAACTTCACCTGTTCGGGTCACTTCAAAAAAAGCAGGGCTTAGTTTCAGAATATGGCTAAAAACAGCGCTTCTGATGTCTGAGATGACTCGCTCTCCGATCCAGGAAACCAGATAATAGCGCGCAAAAGAGGCAACGGCGAGCAAAGCCACAACGACCATCAATCCAATAAAATACTGATCAAGGTTACGGGAACCCGAGGTAAATCCATTATCCAGAAGGAGCCGAATAGCCTGTCCGATCAGGAGCAACGCGGCGGACGCAAAAACCAGCGCAACCATCGCGCCGGAGAATTGAATCTTGTATGGAAAGACGAATCGGCTCAGTTCCCAAAGCCGGGAAATGACTTTCTTGGACTTCACGGAATCTGCTGTCAATCGGTCGCCGCTTTGTTGGATATCCGTCACTCTCTCTCTTTCCAGCCATGTATCTCAGCCCTTGGATTTAAACGCGAGGTGTTTTTTTGCAAGAAAATTCTGAAAAAAGCATATCTTTGCTTGCCACATAGCCGTTCCTTTTATATAAGGCCCGCTTAGTGAATTCCAGCATCCCCCATCGGGTAGAGGCGATATGAAAAAAGATACACATCCAGACTATCACTCCATCACAGTCGAAATGACCGATGGGACGACATTTGAAACACGCTCCACTTACGGTAAAGAGGGCGATGTTCTGAAGCTTGATATTGACGTTAAGTCGCATCCAGCTTGGACAGGCGGCACACAGCGTCTTCGTGAAGATGGCCGGGTTGCCAAGTTCAACAAACGTTTTTCTGGATTTGGCCTTAAATAAGAGCTTATCAGAATTGATACGAAAATTGGCGCCTCAAAGGGCGCCTTTTTTATGGCCGATTTCGGCCGTTTAGCTTTCGGATTGCGCCGTGCTGTGAGTTTCGGCAGATAACCTGTCCAGACGATCGATACGCCGATACAGGGCCTCACTCCGATCCAGCAGCGATATCAAGCCTTCTGGCAGCAACTGGATATCCTCAGAGTTCTCGTCAGGCAGGCATGTTTCCTGATACTGCAAATGGCATTCAGACGCTTGCCCTTCTTCTGCAGAAATCTCGCCTTCCAAAACAGCCCGTTGGAACATTAGCCAGGACATGCTTTCCGTCAAACGGGTTGTCAGCCGCAAAGATTCTGTTGCGTAGCAAAAGCTGCCTTCACTGGACAGCTCTCGAACAGCCATCTTTCCCGGACCGAGCAAATATTCTCTCGCTTCCAAAACAAGATGCAGGGCTTCATCATAGGTTCTGGAAAAGAAGATCGCACCCGTTCCGGCCTGGAGCTGGTCCTGTTGTCCGCTGCTCATGGTTTTCCTTCCATCTCTTCAGCCCCACATTGTAAAAGAAAAAATGTTAATTTTCTCTATTATTTGATCTTGAACCCGTAAATTCTGTTCTTAAATCTAGATTGTCAGGCGCCGTATCAGGGTCTGACACCTTTAATACGGGTTTCGCCGGTTGTCGGGAGACCCACGCACATATTGCTCTTGAGGAGGATAGATAATGCGTCACTTTGATTTTACACCCTTAATGCGTTCAACAATTGGTTATGACCGGATTGGTCAGTTGTTTGAAGGACTGGAACAAGGGTCTTCCAACGATAAATTCCCCCCTTACAACATCGTGAAGAAAGATCAGGACAACTACCAGATCTCCATGGCTGTCGCCGGTTTTTCCGAAGATGATATCGACATTACAGCAACCCAGAATTCGTTGAAAATTACCGGCAAGTCTGCCCAGGTGGAAGACAAAGTCGAGTATTTACATCAGGGAATTGCAGGCAGAGCCTTTACTCAGACATTTGAGCTTGCCGATACCATAAAAGTCGTTGGCGCAAGCCTGGTCAATGGCCTTTTGAATATCGAACTTCACCGGGAAATCCCTGAGGCCCTGAAGCCACGGACCATCGAGATCAAAAATCAGGATCTACTCGAAGGCAAAGCAGCCTGATTTTAGCCCCAAATCCTGGAAGAAGGCGGTCCTTTGGATCGCCTTTTATTGTGTTCCTATAAAGACTTTACTGGCTTAACATCTGACGAATATCGTCTCCGACAGGCATCGTCTTGTGTGTGGTCTGGTCTGTATGCACCCAAATAATTTCACCATTGGCGTAGCGTGCCTCACCGCCTTTTTCAAAGATCTCCAAAATAAATGTTATGGACGTATTGCCAATTTTCTGTGTTCGGCAGCCCACCTGAATTTCCGCATCAAACGGGATAGGGCGTTCGTAATTGACCAGTGATTTGACCAGGTGAAAGTCTGCCCCTGTCTCTTTGACATAGGCTGCATAATCAAAATCCAGACTTCTGAAATATTCCGTGATGGCCGTATCAAAATAAGTCAGATAATGAGCATTAAACACTATTCCCTGTCCATCAATTTCAGAATACCGAATACGAAAGTCATGGAAAAAATGAAAATCTTCGCGGGCCATTATTTTTCTTCTTTCTTCAGAAACCTTAAAGTCTTTTTCGCCAATCGGGCTGAGCGATACCAAATACTGACTTTATTTTGTCGCAATCAAGCACTGAATTTGCCGGACGGGCAGCCGGTGTCGGATAGCCGGATGTCAGGATTGGGTTCACAGTTGTCGTTGGATCACTATTAAGAATTTCAGTTGCAAACTCATACCAGCTGACAGAAGGCATGCCGGCATAGTGGTAAATCCCCCACTCTTGAAAATCAGCTTTTACAGCGGTTTTTACCATTTCCAGCAAACACCGGGCAATATCCTGGGCAGCCGTTGGGCAGCCGCGCTGATCGTCCACAACAGAAAGTTCATCCCGGGTCTCAGCTAACCGTTTCATGGTATTGACGAAATTCTGCTCTCCGCCAAAAACCCACGCAGTTCGCAGGATAAGATATTTCTCGCAGGCCTTGGCTACCTTCAGTTCTCCTTCCCACTTGCTTTGTCCGTATACTCCAAGCGGGTGACAGGCATCCGTCTCCAGATAGGCCAGCTCCTTCTGTCCATTGAAAACAAAATCTGTCGAAATATGAAGAAACGGAATATCTTTCGCCGCGCATAATGAGGCAAGTACCGCAGGCGCATCGCGGTTCACAGCATAGGCAGCATCGCGTTCTTCTTCTGCACGGTCAACGGCTGTATAGGCTGCGGCGTTGATCACGGCATCATAGGCGTTTTGAGAAAAGGCATCCTCAATAGCATCAGGGTTCGTCAAATCCAGTTCTGACCGCCCCAACGCTGTTATCGACAATCCTTGCTGCTCAGCCGCGCAAGATTGCAGAGCCGATCCGACTTGACCATTTTTCCCGATAACCAGGAGTTTCACGCCGTCTTCCCTTCAAGCCCGCGGCGGCTCTTCTGGGCCCCCTCCCCGACCTCTTGCACCCAATCCAGATGGTCCAGATACCAATTGACAGTCTTCTCCAGCCCTTCCTCCAAATTGAGGGATTGACGCCATCCAAGTTCATCTTCGATTTTGGAGCAATCCACCGCATAGCGCGCATCATGCCCGGGCCGATCCGTCACAAAGCGGATCAGATCTTCATGTGGTGCTTTTTCCGGGAATTTTCGATCAAGGATCTGGCAAATAGAACGTACCATATGAATATTGGTCTGCTCCGCGCGCCCACCAATCATATAGGTCTCCCCAATCCGCCCCTTTTTTACAACCAGCTGAAGAGCCGCTGAGTGGTCATGAACATAAAGCCAGTCACGGATATTCTCTCCCGTACCGTAAACCGGAATTTCCCGCCCTTCCAGGGCGCTCAAGATAACGACAGGAAGCAGCTTTTCAGGAAACTGATACGGTCCATAATTATTGGAGCAATTGGTGACCAAGACCGGCAATCCGAAGGTTCTCTGCCAGGCTCTTGCCAGATGATCAGAGCCTGCCTTACTCGCCGAATAGGGAGAACTCGGTTCATACGGGCTTTCTTCAGAGAACGCACCAACAGCCCCAAGTTCACCGTAAACCTCATCGGTTGAGACATGCAGGAAACGAAACTCATCCTTCGCGTCCGGCGCAAGATCCCGCCAATATTCCAATGCAGCTTGAAGCATGACAAACGTGCCGACCAGATTGGTCTGTATAAAATCGGCCGGGCCATCGATCGATCGATCCACATGGCTTTCCGCGGCCAGATGATAGACAGCCCGTGGTTTATATTTATCAAACAACGCGTTTATGGCTGGCGCGTCACAAATATCGACCTGCTCAAAGACATGATGGTTGGACGCGGATATTTCAGTAAGATTTTCCAGGCTGCCTGCATATGTCAGCTTGTCGATGGTCACAACGGTCTCTTGTCCTGCTGAGACCAAATCCCGAACCAGTGCGGAGCCGATAAATCCGGCGCCGCCGGTTACAAATACTGTCATGAAAAATCTCCATAATCGAAGAGTTTGTCTTGCTCAGATAATGTCGGCAGGATCTGATCCTTTTCAGAAAGAATGACATCCGAACCATCCAGACGCCAGTCGATGGCAATATCAGGATCATTCCAGATAATACCTGCCTCATGTGCCGGGCTATAATTCCCTGTTACTTTATACAGAAATTCGACATTTTCGGTCAAAGTGCAATAGCCATGAGCGAAGCCTGGAGGAACCCAGAGCTGCAACCAATTTTCCGCAGACAGTTCAACAGCAACATATTTCCCGAATGTCGGAGATCCTTTACGAATATCGACAGCCACATCAAGCGCGACACCGCGGGTCACTCTGACCAGTTTACCCTGGGCGTTGGGGCTTAATTGATAGTGAAGACCGCGAAGGGTGCCTTTTTCCGCACTGAATGCGTGATTATCCTGTACAAACTGTTCGCGAATTCCAGCGTCTGCAAGGTTTTTTGCATTCCAGACTTCCGAAAAAAAACCTCGGGTATCTCCAAATTTCTTCGGCTTGATGATCTTGACATCGCGTAATGCGGTCTCTTCGATTTCTATCATCCCTACTTCCGCATCCTCATTGGTTTTTTCATGCTCTTTACGGCCTCACGAGAAGGTTTCTGCCAGGCCGCGCTATTTTTATACCTTCTATTCACTAACAAATTACGTCAGAAACCGCTTTAGCAAAATTAACGACATTTACAATCAGGCCCTGGCGATTATTGCCATCATACAGGGCCTGAATAAATCGTTCCTATCGACTGATAGGCTTGTATTTTATTCGGTGAGGTTCGATGGCAGCTGCGCCAAGACGGCGTTTCTTATCTTCTTCATAGGCTTCAAAGTTACCCTCAAACCATTCCACATGACTGTCCCCTTCATAAGCCAGAATATGGGTTGCGATCCGATCCAGGAACCAGCGATCATGGCTGATCACAACGGCGCAACCGGCAAATTCCAGCAAGGCTTCTTCAAGCGCTCGCAAGGTATCCACATCCAGATCGTTCGTCGGCTCATCGAGCAGCAGGAAATTAGCACCGGATTTCAGCATTTTTGCCAGATTAACGCGATTTCTTTCACCGCCTGACAATTGTCCGACTTTCTTTTGCTGATCAGAGCCTTTGAAATTAAAGCCTGAAACATAAGCCCGGCTGTTTACTTCCCGCTTGCCGAGGTAAATGATTTCATTGCCTTCAGAGATTTCTTCCCAGACATTCTTATTCGGATCCAGCGTATCCCGGTCCTGGTCAACATATCCAAGTTTGACGGTAGGCCCGACATTAAAATCGCCGGCATCCGGTGTTTCCTTGCCAGTCAGCAACTTGAACAAGGTCGTTTTACCGGCACCGTTTGGGCCGATCACACCAACAATGGCTCCAGGAGGCAGCTTGAACGAAAGATCTTCAATAAGCAGATGATCACCAAAGCCTTTAGAAACGCCCTCAGCCTCCACAACCAGATCACCAAGACGCGGTCCTGCGGGGATAGAAATCTGCATATTGTCGGCACGTTTTTCTGCCTCCTGACCCAGCAAATCTTCATAAGCGCTGATCCGGGCTTTTGATTTGGACTGGCGGCCCTTGGCACCTTGCCGGATCCAGTCAAGCTCATGCTTCAAAGTACGCCGCCGTGCATCCTCTGCCTTGCCTTCCTGATCCAGTCGTTTCTCTTTCTGATCCAGCCAGCTTGAATAATTTCCTTCCCACGGGATACCATGCCCGCGATCCAGCTCCAAAATCCAGCCTGCCACATTATCAAGGAAATACCGATCATGGGTCACCGCAACAACCGTGCCCGGATAGTCATGAAGGAACCGTTCCAGCCAAGCCACACTTTCTGCATCCAGATGGTTGGTCGGCTCATCAAGCAGCAACATATCAGGTTTTGACAAAAGCAGACGGCATAGAGCGACACGCCGCCGTTCACCGCCCGAGAGTTTTGTGACATCAGCATCGCCCGCAGGACATCTCAGGGCATCCATGGCTATTTCCACCTGACGTTCCAAATCCCATAAATCCTGAGCATCGATGATTTCCTGCAATTCGCCTTGTTCTGCGATCAGGTTATTCATTTCATCATCCGTAAGCTCTTCGGCAAAACGGGCTGAAATTTCGTTGAATTTATCGAGGAGCGCTTTTTTCTCTCCGACACCGTCCATAACATTGCCAAGAACATCCTTTGCCGGATCCAGCTCGGGCTCCTGCGCAAGATAGCCTACTTTTACTCCGTCAGCGGCCCAGGCTTCTCCTGTATATTCCGTCTCTATTCCCGCCATGATTTTCAGCAGAGTTGACTTACCAGAGCCGTTCAAACCCAGAACACCAATTTTTGCACCAGGGAAAAAGCTCAGCCGAATGTCTTTCAAAACCTGTTTGCCGCCCGGGTATGTTTTGGACAAGCCGCTCATGACGTAAATATACTGATAGGAAGCCATTAGATTATCGTGCTCCAATATGATTTTGATCCGTTGACGTTGTTGTATCCAATCAGCAGACGTTACGCAATCATTGAGCTTGCCTTTTGACGGCAATAACCGCTAGCTGTTATTAAATTTGTTAGCGATCCGATCGATAAATTAAATATTTGAGGGACATGATGACGAGCGACCTTCTTGACGAGAAACGTTCTGCTTCTTTTGGCAGGCTGGTAACCCGGATCGCCGCCCGCATTCAAAAGGATCTTGCTACGCGCCCTGATCAGGATCTGGCGTTGAGCGCTTCTCAAAAATCCGTTCTCATTCAGTTGGAAGCCAGGGGAAATAGCGCAACCTCATTGGCCTTGCGCTTGGGTATTTCCAAACAAGCAACAAGTAAACTCGTCCAGGATCTGGAGCAAAAAGAGCTTGTCTTTCGTCAGACTGATCCCGATGATGGGCGGTCTTCCATCATTCAATTCACCCAAAAAGGTCGGAATATCGTGCAGGATACCGTGCAATATTTTGAAAATCTTGAGAGCAAAATTTCAGACGAATTGGGGAAGGAAGATCTGCAGCTTACTAAGGAAAAAATAGCCGCTATTGCCGGCTTTCTAGATCCCCATGGTTTCTAGCATTCCTTAAATCCGGCGCGCCCGGTATCCATAACTCATTCGGCTTGGCGGGCCATAGCGAAATGAAACCGCTTCAACCTGCTCAAATCCGACATCATTCAACATCGCAACGAGTTGATCTGGCTCATAGGCCTTATGGCCCCACTTCCACCGAATAAGACTTGTACACCAATGAGGCTTGCTGACAGCCAGTAAAACGGTGCCGCCTGGTTTGAGACAGCTCATCATCCAGCAAAGGCTCTCTTTTGGATCATCTGTATGTTCGATGACATGAGCGCATAGGACCGTATCATAGGTTTTCGGCCTAATCCGCTGATCGCCAATACCCCCTTCGATAAGGTCAACAGAAGCATCGAAATCCGTGAAATTTTCCCTGGAAAATTCAAGCATAACCCGTGACGGATCCAGTAATTCAACCCGGTTGCAATCGTCATTGTGGCGCAAGAAAGACAGAGACAGAGCCCCTGTTCCGGCTCCAACATCCAGAACTCTGCCAGATGACACTTCTGCCTCTTTGCTGCGATAAGTAGCATCGAAATGACACAGCTTGTCATATGCTTGATTATATCCCATCCGCAAAATTCCCCTGTGCCATCGATGCGCGAAGCGATCATAAGCTGACTTCAGGTCCTTCGAATGTATCTGCGAAGACCCGAAAATTTTCCCCCTCAGCCCCAACGCTTTCATTCCAGTCACTCCTTGCTATGCCGAGCTATATTTTTTACAGGACCATAAACCAATCATACCCTATATAGTCAATTGAATTGACTATATGAGATTTGCAAATTAGTCAATATAATTGACTAATTTATGTGAAGGTGGAAATTTGATTGCTTGCTTTTGCGTTGTCGTATCGCCTCTGTCAAAAGAGGGGCCTCAATAGGCAGCTAACGATATTGGTTATGGATTTTTTGATAGGTGCCGTCCGACCTGATCAGAGAAAGGCCTTTTGAAAAGGCTGCCAGCAACCGGGCTGACTCTGGCCACTGACGGCTAATGCAAAGATGATAAGGGGTTTTTGTAATATCGAAAAACCTGAATTTCTTGGAAGGACGGCTTGCTTGAGCTGTATATTCCATAAATTCCCGAACCGTATAAAACACATCATAGGGGCGTTCCAGCAACCGGTTTATAGCGGCCTGATCAGACATCGCCGTTTCATAGGGAATGCCTGCGGCCTTCAATTCTGCTTCTGCAGCATATCCTTCAACAACAAGTATACGCAGCCCTTCGGCATCCTTAATGTTTTTAAGAACGGGTCCTTCATATTCCGGTGTATAGGCAAATGTCTGAGTGCTGTAGCTGATCGGCGCTGAGAACCGGTAAAATGCTTCCCTCTCTTTTGTATAAACGCAGGAGACAGCACCGGCAATCGTTCCTGCCTTACTGGACGCAATAACTCTTTTCCAGGGTAAGAAATCGACATCAGCATCGATATCCATTCGCTTGAAAGCCTCGATTACAACTTCAATATCAAACCCGCGCAAGCCCGCAGAATCGGGGTTTTCAAATTCGTAAGGAGGGAAATCCACAGTATAAAATGTGATTTTCTGATCCGCCGCCCGAGCCGCCTGCAAAGCGAGTAGACAAGCGATCAGGCTGAACAAGAAAAGACCGAGATTTGTCTTCCAGTATACCCCTCGCATCCTCTGATCCTTACTGGGCCGCTAGTTCGATAATGCACCCAAATTCAGCCCGTACCCGCGAAAGCAGAGGCCTGTTTTGCTTTGTCTTTGGGTATTAAAGTAATTCTCTCTTCTGGAAAAACCAGTGACACCGCAGTTCCGACACCTTCTTCGCTGTTAATTGTCAGCGTTCCGCCGTGAAATTCTGTCAACATTCGGGCAATCGTAAGCCCCAGCCCTGCTCCTTCGTGATCTCGGGCATACGAGGTTTCCGCTTGCCCGAAACTTTCCAGAACCCGCTCAAGGCTGTCCGCATTCATGCCCTGACCTTCATCCTCCACCCGTATTTCAGCATCTCCCTCAGACCGATAGAAAAGCCGTATACAAACAGTGCCGCCGCTCGATGAAAACTTAACCGCATTTGAAAGGATGTGACAAAGTATCTGTTTGATCCGCCCTTCATCTCCATTCATCACAACCGTCTCATTCGGGACTTCAAACTGAACGGTCACACCGGTCTCTTTTGCTTCAACCTGGCTCAATTTATGCGCGGAACGAACAAGAGATCCTATATCAAACGCCTGTTCTTGCAATTGCACATCCCCGCTCTCCAGATTGGTTACATCGAGGAGTCTGTTGACCAGATTGAGAAGACGGTTCGCAGAATTATTAATTTCCGATGCGTAATCCAGATAGTTCTCGTGACCAATCGGACCAAAAGCTTCCTGGCGCAACAAATCAGAAAATCCGATCATCCCGTTCACAGGTGTTCGCAGCTCGTGGCTCATATTGGAAAGAAAAGCAGACTTTGCCTTGCTGGCCGCTTCTGCGCGCAACAAAGCGTCTTTCAGATTTTCAGTCCGCTTTTCAACTACCATTTCCAGGCATTCTTTATGCTTGATCAGCTCAGTTTCCTGCTCCTTGATTTTATGAAGATTAGCATCGGACTGCTCCAGCATTTCATTCAGCGCCGTAATAACATCACCCCATTCATCCTGATGATCGGTTCTCAGGGCATATTCGGCTGGATGATTGGGGTCCTTCGCGGCTCTGTCAAGTTGATCTCTCAATCCACGAATGGGGGAGAGGATCATCTTTTCCAGCAGCATCATGGTAACAATCGTGACAAACAGCGAAATCAGGACCACAAGCCCGGTGACGCGCCAGATAAAGTCATCAACCTGCGGCTCGATTTCACGGGCATCCACGCGAACCGCGATGGCAGACTGGTCACTGACCCGACCAGCAGGCCACAAGACATCCATATATGAGATATCCTCAGCTACGGTCCGTTGTGTTATGCCTGTGGGATCAGGGGCCGCCTGCCCGCTTGTGTAGGGTAATTGGCCAAAACTTGCGATAGCGGTACCGTCAGGAGCGTAATATACTGCCCCCAGAAGTACGGAGTTTTTCCGAAATTTCTTTGCCGTTTCAGGGAAGGAGACTGTTAAATTTGCGTCCTCATCTGATGCGCGTAGTATGGTACGCATGACAACCAGAGCCTCCCGCTCGACCTCCGCCAATCGGTCATTCCGATAGCGATCAATTGAGAAATACAGGATCCCCGTCTCGACAATCATAATCGCGCAAAAAACACCAATGGTGATTTTCCAGCACAATTTACATTGAAACATGGAAATTTGTGGCGCCCATTTTTCCTTCCAACCCATCATCATGACATCTACGTATCAAACAGCTATGTAGAATAAATTAACGATACGGGTAAAATCGGCGTTCCAAATAACGTTTACGTGAGATATTAATCTCTAGCCGGGGAATAAATCCGGCGGAATTAAGCCGCTTTTGATACCGTAAAGAAGCGCACTGACCGTCAGCACCGACAAGGTCGTATTGACCAGAATGCTGGCTGATGCTCTTTCAATCCACACCCCGTATTGCTGCGCAATCACAAAGACATTGGTTGCTGTCGGCAAAGCGGCCAGCAGGACCGCCGTATAAACCCATACCGGATCAAAATCTCCGGCCCAGCTGAGCAACACATACATTAAGAGTGGATGTAAAACGAGGTTCGCCGGAACGATATAGAATAGTTCAACCGGAACCCGTTTAAGCGGCCGTAAGGCAAGGCTGACGCCCATGGCAAAAAGCGCGCAAGGAGCTGCGGCCTGCGCCAGAT
Source organism: Sneathiella sp. (assembly GCA_039975135.1). GTDB lineage: Bacteria > Pseudomonadota > Alphaproteobacteria > Sneathiellales > Sneathiellaceae > Sneathiella. The sequence continues at coordinate 27,083 of JBDWHS010000037.1, forward strand.
AATTCATCAAGCCTTCGATGGGCCGGGGCAAGGCAAGTTCCGTGAAGGCTGCCAGAATACCCAGTCCCGTGGCAATAATGAAGGGGTGAAGGAATATCTTCTTTGCGATCTCCAAAACAAGAGGCCCAAGGCGTCGCTTCTCGCCGCCGCCCAGCGCCATCATCGTCGGCGCAATCACAAAATGCATGACATTTTCAAAGCAGAAGATCAATGCAACAGGAACAGCGGCCATCTCACCAAACGCCAAAATAGCCAGGGCAGGCCCCATATACCCGATATTCCCATAAGCACCCGCAAGCCCCTGTACAGTGGCCTCCGGGATTGCTGAGCGCCGGATCGCAGTTCCAATCAGGAAAATGACACCAAAAATAAGAAAGGTGGCCGCCAGATTTGTAAAAATGAAATTGATGCTGGCGAGTTCTTCTACGGGCGTCTTGGACAAAAGTTTGAAAAACAGGCAGGGAAGCGCAACATAAATGATAAGAGTATTCAACCACCCCAACGCCTCTTCGGGCTGCTTGGTAATCCGGGCCGCGATATATCCAATAAAAATCAGGCCAAATAACGGAAGAATAAGGCTGGCGATTTCTGACATTTGGCTTGATGTTCCGCTTCTTAGGCAGTGTGAGGAGAAGCAGAAGCCTAAGTTTAAAAGTCTGACAGGTCAATCATCACCTGGGGCAATTATCCGGCTTATCTCTGCTTGGAGAAAAAATCCCCGGCTGTAATGTGGATGAATGTCAGGAAGACAACGGGGACTGCACAAAGCGCCGGTATAATGATCGCGGGATAGCCAAAAAAATAGATCGCCAGCAACCAGAGCATAACAAGGTTCGCCACGAAGCAAATTTTGCAGGTCGCTGAACCGTCCATCGCATCTTTGATAAACCAACCCAGTACCGGTACATTGCGAAGAATACGTGTCACAAAATCCATCAGTCTAATCCATCTTTTAAATTCAGGAATTGATTTGCCGCATTGTAAATAAAAAAGACCCCGGCTCAATAAGAGCCGGGGCGACATATGGTCACACAAGGTAACCAAAGTAAGTTTTGAGATGTTTGGTCTAAAGAGCCTGTCTATTGTAACTCATAGAAAAACCCTTGGTCCGTTCTCCAGTATATTAGAATATTTATAAAATACATCAAAATTGAACATATCACGGAAAAATTTGCCACAATTATCGCCTTTTGATAGCATTATTATATTATAATGTATAAAAAATGGCGCATACAACCCTTCCGAAGAGAATAGGAGCCCTCCTACAATCAAAAAACCATATTCCGAATCTTCAGGAACATGGTTTTTATCATCATTTATTTTTTATTTGCAGTGAGTCCTGGAGACTATCTTCCCTTGAAAACAGGGGCACGCTTTTCTACGAAAGCTTTTGCAGCGCCTTTATGGTCTTCTGTCTCGAACGTACTCATCATATGAACCGCTTCCCAGTCGAGGACCGTTTTAAGGTCAGAATGCAGCGCCTTGTTCAGATTCTTTTTCATAAATCCAATTGTGATTGTTGGAAGGCTGGCCAGCTCTTTAGCAAAAGCGGCGGCCTCAGCCTGCAGATTTTCAGCTGTTGCTACTCTGTTGACAATACCCAGAGCCTGTGCTTCTGATCCTGTCATAACTTTCGCGGTAAAATACAGCTCTCTTGCTTTCGCAGCGCCAACCAGATTTGTCAGAAAGTATGAGCCCCCAAAATCGCCTGAAAGCGCTACTTTTGAAAAAGCGGTTGTCATTTTTGCGGTATCAAGCGCAATCCGCATGTCACAAGCGAGGGCAAGAGAGAAACCAGCTCCCGCGGCAGGCCCGGGAATAACCGCCAGAGTTGGCTTTGGCATCTCGTGGAGCATACGGCTAACTTCCATACGCTCTCTCAGTTCATCTACCTTGATGTTGAAATCATAACCGCCTTCTTCTTCCGCATCCGCATTGTCTGCAAAAGATTTAACATCCCCTCCTGCTGAAAAGGCGCCTTCAGCCCCTGTAAGAACAACTGCCCGAACAGATCTGTCGGCCGCCAGTCTCGGTAACGCTTCCAGCATATCGGTTATCATGCCACGCGTGAACGCATTCCGGGCACTGGGACGGTTCATGGTCAGCGTTGCAACACCATCTTCAATTGTTTCGATAAAATCTTGTGTCATGGTCATCCTTCTTTTTCTTTTTATCCACCAGAGCAGATTATCTGTCTCTTGTCTTCCTGCCAATCCATTTTATGGATTTACTTATTTCTGCCGGGTTAAATGCGCTTGTCCGATTTCCTCAATGATCTGCACCGCTCGTAAATTGCCATCTTCCAGCCTAATAAGCTCAGCAAGTTCTTCCGTCCGCTGGCTAGTCGCCTGGTTTTGCAAAACGTCTGCAAGGCGCGCCACAAGACCTGCAGATGTCATTTTTTTCTGCGGCAGGGGCGCTGTTCCAACCCCGAGCTCCTGCACGACTTTCCCCCAAAAAGGCTGATCCCCGAAAAAGGGGCAAATAATTGTCGGCTTGCCTGCTCGCAATCCAGCGGCTGTTGTTCCAGCGCCGCCATGATGGACAACCGCTGACATCCGCGGAAACAACCAGTCATGCGGGGCTTCTTTTAGCGCAAAGACGGTCTCAGGTAAGTCATTGACTTCGAGCCCGCCCCAACTCGTCGCAAGAACACCTCGGCAACCAGCCTTTTCCAGCGCCTGCAGAACGATCCGGGTCAGCTTTCGCGGATCTTTTCCCGCCATACTACCAAAGCCGACATAAACCGGAGGGGCGCCCGCCGCCAGAAACGCCCGCAAATCAGCGGGAGGATGCCAGCTTTCCGCAGCATCCAGAAAACAATAACCGGATACATAAGAGTCATCTGGCCAATCAGAAGGCCGGGGAACGACATGCGCACTATAGGCATGCAAAACAGGAATAATGTCTCCCCTTGGAGTCTCCACCAGATCAAAGCCCTGCTGCAACTGATCAGGTGCATATTGCTTTCGCCAGGCCATAACGTAACTTTTCGCCATCTTTTGGAAAATCACTTTGGTAACCCAATAGGTAAAGCGATTATACCAGCGGCCCAGTGACCAGTTCGGGAAACCAGCGCTGGCAAATTGCGACGTCGGAACAAAAGCCGGAAAAGGGCTGAGCAGGACAGCGCATGCCCCTATTTTTTCAGCAAAAGAAGGAACACCGAATGTCTTTGGATGATAGACGATGACATCGGGCCTTACAGCTTCAACAGCCTGCCAGCAATCCTCAATGACATTCTGCTGGATCGGTCGCATTAATTTACGCAAAGCAAATGCCGTCTGGATGACCTTAAAGACATTGGTCGTCTCCTCCATCACGGACCGCCCTTGTGACGTGTCCATGAAGTCCAGAATATCATTCCGAAGAGGGAAGAAGGCCAGTCCCAGAGATACGGCGTCTTCTTCAAATCGCGCACATGTACAAAAGGAAACAGAATGCCCGGCCTGCATCAGCTTCTTCGACAAAGCCAGATAAGGCTGAACATCCCCCCGAGATCCCAATGTCATCACAAGGATCTTCATATCAATTCACCCGGTTATTCAGCCGCCAGAGACTCCAGATCATTATTCCTGAACCGTTGTAGCAGTCCTGCCCGTTCTGCTGTTGCTGCCTGCATATGCTGTTCCTTCACATGTCCGTAGCCTCGAATATGCTCAGGCACTTCGGCAATTTCCACGGCCAAAGACAAGTTCTCAGGTGTCATTTTCTCGAGCAGCTCATTGAGTGTCTCTTCATACTCTCGGATCAGGGCAATCTCTGCTTTTCGCTCTGCTGTTCTGCCAAACGGATCCAGAGACGTGCCTCTCAGAAATTTAAACTTGGCAAGGATACCGAACGCTTTCATCATCCAGGGTCCGAATTCCTGCTTGATCAGGTGGCCTGTTTCGTCGTTCTTTTTCGCCATTACGGGTGGTGCAAGGTGGAATTTGAGTTTAAAATCCCCCTCAAACTGGTCAGCAATCTTTTTGGCAAACTGACCATCTGTATAAAGGCGCGCAACCTCATACTCATCTTTGTAAGCCATCAGTTTAAAGAAATACCGGGCAGCTGCTTTTGCTAGCAAATCAGTACCGGCAACGCCTTGTTCCTTGTCTTTCACTTTCAGAACCATGGCGCGATAACGTTTTGCATATCGGCTACTTTGATAGCCGGTCAGGAAAGAGGCTCTGCGTTCAATCATCTCTTCCAGTGTTTCAGGCCGCTTCTCGAATGAGAGAGGGGCTTCCGGCAAGGCAATTTTCGTCACCAGCTCCGTATCTGCCGCAGCCTTTCGGCCCCAGGCAAAGCTTTGCTTGTTGGAGGTCACAGCCACCCCGTTCAGCTCAATAGCCTGTTCAATCGCCGCCAATGAAAGCGGTAACGTCCCTTTCTGAAAGGCATATCCTAAAAGAAACAGATTGGCTGCAATGGAATCGCCCATCAACGCTGTTGCAATCGTCGTACTGTCAATAAATTCCGATTTTTCACGGCCAATACTGTCTGCAACAAGACCGGTCAATGTCTCCCGATCCATGGCAAGATCCGGAGCCAGCGTAAAGGCAGCAACCGGAACGACATGATCGTTGATAATCGCTCTTGTCCGCCCCAGCCCGTAACTCTTCAAAGCGTCCTGTCCTGCAGCAACAACCAGGTCACAGCCTACAACAAGGTCAGTCTGTTGATTGGGAATACGCGTCCCCCCCAAATCTCCTGCCTGTTCCGTAATACGGACATGGCTCATAACCGCCCCGTTTTTCTGTGCAAGACCGGTTTGATCCAGAATAGAAGCTCCCTTCCCTTCGAGATGCGCGGCCATCCCCAGCAAGGCACCAACAGTCACAACGCCCGTGCCACCAATGCCCGTCACCAAGACATTATACGATCCGTTAATGGCCGGTCTGGCTGGCTCAGGCAATCCTGCTGCCGGGTCCATAACATTAATTTCAGAAGACGAAACTTCTTTTTTCTCCGGTTTGCGAAGCGCGCCGCCTTCAACGGTTACGAAACTCGGGCAGAAACCTTTCACACAGGAAAAATCCTTGTTGCAGGAAGATTGATCGATGACGCGCTTGCGGCCAAATTCTGTCTCAAGAGGTTTCACAGAAACACAATTGGAGGCAACACCGCAATCTCCGCAACCCTCGCAGACCAGGTCATTGATGAAAGCTCTTTTCGCCGGATCGGGGAAGGTGCCGCGCTTCCGGCGGCGGCGTTTTTCAGCGGCGCAAGTCTGATCGTAAATCAGAACAGTAACCCCTTTAATCTCCCGCAACTCTCGCTGCACTTTATCCAGTTCATCCCGGTGGCGAATGGTGACATCAGGGGCCCAGTTGGCCTGGGCGTCATATTTATCCGGCTCGTCCGTGACGACGATAATTTTCTTGGTTCCTTCCGCGTGAACCTGATGGCTAATCTGCCAGGGGGTCAGCGGCCCGTCAAACGGTTGCCCGCCAGTCATCGCAACCGCGTCGTTGAACAGAATTTTATAAGTGATATTCACCTCTGCTGCAGCGGCCGCTCGGATCGCCATAAGACCCGAATGATAATAGGTACCATCCCCCAAATTCTGGAAAATATGATCTTCATTGGTAAAAGGCGACTGGCCAATCCAGTTTGCACCTTCCGCTCCCATATGCGTGTAGGTCTGTGTTCGCCGGTTCGGCATATAAACCGCCATCGTATGGCAGCCAATCCCGGCCATAGCCCGGCTTCCTTCTGGCACATTCGTTGAAGAATTATGCGGGCACCCAGAACAGAACCACGGGGAACGGGAGACTGGAGCCGCTGGCATAGCGTTTCCGCTTTCATTGGCCTCCGCCACGCTGATGCCTTCTTTGATTTCTTTTGGCAAATCCCGAAGTTTCAACCTTGAAGCGATGGCCGTTGCCACCAGGCTTGGTGTCAATTCGCCGTCGGAGGACAACAACATTGCCCCCTGTTCATCATTTTTACCGACCAGACGTGGTCGTTTTTCAAGGTCATAGAGAATACGGGCCGCCTGTTCTTCGATCAGACTGCGTTTCTCTTCTACCACTAGAATTTCATCCAGGCCTGCAGCAAATTCCTTGAGCCCCTCCGGCTCCAGCGGCCAGGTACAGCCAACCTTATAGACCGACAGGCCGATTTCCTCTGCCACAGCTTCCGTGATCCCGAGATCTGAAAGCGCTTGCTGAACGTCTAGCCAGGATTTACCAGTTGTTGCAATTCCAAATTTCCGCTGCTGGGCATCTTGAGTTATCCTGTCCAGACCATTTGCCCGGACAAACGCCTTGACCATCGGAATTTTATGGCGAACAAGCCGCTCTTCCTGCCCCACAGCATTATCGGGCCAGCGCAAATATACCCCACCTGCAGGCGGCGCAACAGTGTCCGGAATACTGATCTTCACCCGATCAGGCCCCACATCCGCCGTCGCGGAGCTTTCCACCGTATCTGTCAGACATTTCATCCCGACCCAGCAGCCGCTATAGCGGCTGAGAGCAATAGCATAGAGGCCATAATCAAGATATTCCTGAACGGTCGCCGGATTGAGAACAGGGATCATGGCAGCGACCAGCGCTTGCTCACTTTGGTGAGCAACCGTAGAGGATTTCGCGGTGTGATCATCCCCCATCAGGACAACAACGCCGCCATGCTCCGTCGTTCCTGCCATATTACCATGTTTGAAAACATCACCGGAGCGGTCAACACCTGGCCCCTTGCCATACCAGATCCCGAACACGCCGTCATAATCGGATTTTCCAGACAGATGGAGCTGCTGGGTCCCCCAAATACTGGTTGCGGCCAGATCTTCATTCACGCCTGGCTGGAAATGGATATCATTATTCTTGAGAAACGGCTTGGCCTTCCAAAGACTCTGATCATACAGGCCCAAAGGCGATCCCCGATAGCCAGAGATAAATCCGCCCGTTTTCAATCCGGCAGCGACGTCCCGCTGACGCTGCATCATCGGAAAACGAACCAGCGCCTGGGTGCCTGTGATAAAAACCTGCCCCTCTTCTAGCTCGTATTTGTCATCCAGACTGACGCTGGTTTCACGCATCGGATTCTCAATCATGAAGTCGCCTCTTGCTCAGAATATTCTACTTATTGGAATGCTGCTGATCGCAGCCTGGCGCCTAAAAAAAATCATACAGGAATGACGAATAAAAACAAGAAAGGCGGTAACCTCCCGGACAGCCGGGACGATTACCGCCCTCTCATCGACTATCAGACGCGGGTTAGACTTCGAGCCACTCCTTGCGGATTTGCTCGTTCTCCTTAAGTTCATCCGGTGTTCCCTCGTACACCATATGACCGTGCCCCATCACATATAGTCGGTGAGATATCCTGAGAGCAATTGCCAGTTTTTGCTCGACCAGAAGGATGGAAACCCCTCTGTTGGCAATTTCGGAGAGCAATTCACCAACCTGCTCTACGATTTTGGGAGCGAGCCCCTCTGTCGGCTCATCAATCATGACAAGATCCGGATCCCCCATCAGAGTGCGACACATGGTCAACATCTGTTGCTCCCCGCCCGAGAGAAAGCCAGCATCAACATCCGCACGGTTTCTAAGATTGGGGAACATCTCAAACATGTCTTCCATCTGCCAGCGCCCTTGTTTTTTCATATCCTTGATACCAAGCAACAAGTTCTGGCGCACCGTCAGACCTGCAAAAACATCCCGGTTTTCAGGAACATATCCAAGACCGCTATTCGCAATCTCATGTTCTTTCATACCAGCAATTTCCTGCCCCTTGAACTGGATTGAGCCATGTGGCGGCACTTCCCCCATGATCGACTTGATTGTGGTCGATCGCCCAACACCGTTCCGACCGAGTAGAGAGACAATTTCCCCCTCCCCAACCCTGAAATTCACCCCTTGCAGGATGTGACTTTTACCATAAAAGGCGTTTAGATCAGTGACTTCAAGCATCTTCAGCCTCCGCGCCCAGATATGCTTCCTGGACCGCTTTATTATTGCGGATATTTTCCGGAGTATCTGTAGCGATAATCTCACCATAAACAAGAACAGAAATACGATCAGCCAAATCAAAGACAACGCCCATATCATGCTCAACCATGACCAGGGTTTTACCGACTGTTATCTTACGGATCAATTCAATGGCCTGATCCGTTTCGGAATGGCTCATGCCCGCTGTCGGTTCATCCAGCATGATCACCTCGGCACCGCCTGCAGAGGCAATCCCGATCTCCAGAGCCCGCTGTTCCGCATAGGTGAGAACCCCAGCAGGAACGTGCTGACGAGATGTCAGACCAATTTCCTCCAATACCTCACCTGTCCGTTTATTGAGTTTTTTCTCGCGATCAACCAGATGCCAGAAAGAATATTTATAATCCTTCGACCACATCAGTCCGCATCGAATATTCTCGAAAACACTCATCATCGGGAAGATATTGGTCACCTGGAAACTACGAGACAACCCTTTGCGGTAGATTTCATAAGGCGGAAGATTACTGATTTCCTCCCCATGCAAAGAGACATGACCGCCGGAGAGATTGTAGCGGCCACTGATCAAATGAAACAGGGTGGATTTCCCTGCTCCATTTGGGCCAATGATCGCATGACGTTCCCCCTTTTTGATATCGAGATTAACGCCGCGAATGATTTCCGTCGGGCCAAAGCTTTTGCGGACATCATCCAGTAAAATTGCTGAACTCATGATGCTCCTCCTTCAGATTCAACAGGGGCATTCGCTACATCCCAGGCTTCCCGCAACTGCGGCATCTGGGTTTTTGTCAAAACAGCGCCGACCGCCGCCAGAACACCAACGATGATCCAAGGCATCACAGTATGAGTATCAAATTCAATCCCGATCAAGCTCATCATTGTCTCACCGACTGCAGCGGCCCGAACGTGATGAATGATTTCGATGAAACCGACAATGCCGGAGAGCATCAAAATGGTCGGAATACCCGCCTTCAGATACGGTACGAACAGACCACTTAACCGGCTCATACGATAAGCCGGAATATGCATCGCCATGATACCGGTCAGACCTTGCGGCACATACATAACGGTCAGAACAAACATGACACCAACATAGAGCTGCCAGATTTCCGTATGGTTACTCAGAACCGTCTGCAACAACGTGAAAACAACCGCACCAACGATGGGGCCGATAAAGAAGCCAACCCCGCCGATATAAGTCATCAACAGAACAACACCGGATGTGAGGGCATTCAGATTTTCTTCCGTCACAATTTCAAAGTTGATAGCAAAAAGCCCGCCTGCGATACCGGCAAAAAAGCCAGATGCACAGAAAGAGACAAACCGAACTTTACGCTGACTATAGCCGATGAATTCCGCGCGCTCATCATTGTCACGGACTGCATTGGCCATCCGTCCCATGGGTGTGCGAGAGAACAGATACATCAGACCGATTGTCACAAAAGCCCAAGCGGCAATTAGATAGTAGACCTCAATATCCTGTGCAAAATCGACATCCATGATAACCGGGCCCATGGTCCGGTCGCCGCTCACCCCTTCCTCTCCACCAAAAAAGGCGACAAAAATCAGGGAGCTTGCCGCAATCAATTCGCCAATCCCCAGGGAGATCATGGCAAAGACCGTGCCTGAACGGCGGGTTGAGAAGGAACCGACAATGGCGGCGAAGACCAAGCCAATAATACCACCGAAAATCGGCAACATAACCATTGGTAGGACAACCACTTCATACTCAATATAGTTCATGAAGTGAACCGACATGAAACCGCCCAGACCAAAATAGACGGCATGTCCAAAGGAGAGCATTCCCCCCTGCCCCAACAACATATTGTAGCTGAGAGCAAAGATGATAAAGATCCCCATCAGGTTCATTGTATAGATGGCACTATTCGTGCTGAAAATGAACGGCATAATGATGAAGAGGACTGCCAGAAAAATCCATGGTCCAAACCGTTTTGCGAAAGGAACCGAAATATCTCCGGTTCTTGTATTTGTAATTTCACTCATGTTTCACGCTTCCCAAACAAGCCTGTTGGACGGAAAATCAGGATCAGAACAAGCAACAAGTAAGGTAGAATTGGTGCTACTTGCGGCAATGAGAGCGTCCAGAGATCCCGAAGAGCGCTGTCTGCCTCTGTTGTAATACTGAATACGCTGAGCAAATCACTAACCGAATAATCAAGGGCAATCGCAAATGTTTGCAGCAAGCCGATAATCAGGGAGGCGACAAAAGCACCACCGAGAGATCCCAAACCACCGACAACCACAATCACAAAGACGATACTGCCCAGAACCACGGCCATACCCGGGAATGTCCCAAGCGCAGGCCCCGCGATCACACCAGCCAAGCCAGCAAGGGCACAGCCGACACCGAACACACCCATAAAGACCAACGGCACATTATGTCCCAGCATTGCAGTCATGTTGGGTTTTGTAATCGCTGCCTGAATGATCAATCCAACACGTGACCGCGTCAGGATCATCAGAAGCATGATAAAGATCCCGATGGAGACCAGCAGCATGAAGGCTTTATAGGCTGGGAAATCCTGGCCAAAGAAGGTGAAGAGTGGAAATTGCAGGATTTCCGGCTCGTGATACGCCTTGGTATCCTTACCCCAGATAAACTGAATAACTTCCTCGATCAGGAAGGCAAGACCGAACGTAAAGATCAACTCGGCAACATGTCCCCATCTGTGGACATATCGTAATCCATATCGTTCAACGAGAGCCCCAAGCAATCCGACAAGGACCGGGGCAACGATCAAACCCACCCAGAATCCCATATAGAGGCTGATTGTGTAGGCAAAGTAAGCGCCAAGCATGTAGAAGCTGGCATGAGCAAAGTTCAAAACACCCATCATGGAGAAGATAAGTGTCAAACCACTTGCTAACATGAAGAGCAGAAGCCCTGTCACGATCCCGTTTAACAGGGAGAAGAATATCAATTCAAACATTGGTTGAATCTCTTTTACGCAATATGAGGGGAACAGATCTTACGTCTGCTTAAAGAGGGTTGCCTGACTTGCACCAGACAACCCCGAAAGTACCCTAAATGTCCGCCTTATTTAGGACGGCGCATTTTGCAGGTTGTTGGCAGTGCAGTATCTGCAGCCGCAACAGTTGTTTCCGTTCTCAAGCCATATCCTGAATTATCAGAATCAAACGTGATATTCTCATCCGTGTGAACAGAGATATGAATAGGCTGGATCAACTGATGGTCTTCTGTCCGCATGGTCACTTTTTCACCATGCAGTGTTGTGAATTCCATGCCTTCAAGTGCACCGGCGACATCAATCGGCTTCATGCTTCCCGTCTTTTCCATCGCCGCTGCCAGCATTTGAATCGCGTTGGCAATCCGGAACTGGGAAATATCCTTCTCAGGATTTTTCGCCTTAAAGCCTCTGTGATAGGCCGCATAAGCATCCGTGCTTGGTGGGTTAGCCTGACCTTCATGAACGAGACGGATTTTGTTTTTACCGCCCGCGCCAATTGTCTTCGTAATACCGTCATTGGCCGCATAATATGTGTAAATCGGGATATCAAGGCCGGTTTCACCAATCGCTTTACCCAGACCCACCATATCGGCGCCCCAGTTACCCGTGATTACCGCATCTGCACCGGAAGCCCGGATCTTTGTGGCGTAAGGCGTGAAGTCTTTCACTTTTCCGATTGGGTGCAGTTCATTACCCACGATTGTCACGTCAGGGCGTTTCTCGCCGAGGAATTTCACAGCTGCAGCCGCAACGGCTTTACCGAAGGAGTAATCCTGACCGATCAGATAAACCTTTTTGATCTCTTGTTTTGCTTTAATCACATCGGTCAAGGCGTTCATCTTGATGTCCGCGTTCGCATCAAAGCGGAAATGCCAGTAGTTGCATTTGGCATTTGTCAGCGCCGGATCAACCGCTGAATAGTTCAGGAAAAGAACACGATTGTCCGGGTTCCGTTTGTTATGCTTCTTGATGGCATCCGTCAGCGCATTGGCAACGCCTGAGCTGTTGCCTTGAGCAATATACTGAACGCCTTCGCCAATCGCACGTTTCAGTTGCACCAGGCTTTCTTTAGGGCTGATTTTGTTGTCGTAAGGGACAATTTCAAACTGCTTGCCGCCCAGAACACCGCCCTTTTTGTTGACGAGTTCTTCAACCGCATAACGGAACTGCTGCAGACCATTTGTACCCGTCGCGGCAAAAGGACCAGAAAGCGGGTCGATGAAGCCGATCTTGATCGTATCAGCGGCTTGTGCAGAAAAGGCTGACAAAGCCGCAAGGGTCGCGCCTGTCAGAATAGTGGATTTTATTTTCAATTTTTCCTCCCATAGGATTGATTATCCGTATATCTGCTTGGCCTTGCTTTTTTTATTATTCGGGCAGTGGTTCAAGGCATGGCGGCAGAGTGCGTCATACCTGTCAAAAGTGCGAGCTTGCTTATCCTTATTTGTTATACCCAGTTATGTGACCTAAGCTACAGTCAGTATAATTTTCATTTCTCAGATAATTCAACATAAAAAGTCGAGAATTATCGCCTATTTTTTAATCACTGCATAAAGAAAATAAAGTTTTACCTAAAACAATAAAATGGTCTAAAATATTGTTTTTATTGATAATATTTGTCCGCCAGCAAATCATATTATGAGCCAAAATAGATTAAAAAAATAAATCGCTTGCCTTTAAATAAAGCATAGCATTTTTGTCTAAAATTACCATGACGAGTATATGTTTATTTGTATGCTCGATTATGAAATTCAAAACACCAAACAATTGAAGCTGAAATAGACTGAAGACGGCATATCAGACAAGCCGTCTTCAGTCATTCGATCAACAGGGCAGCCCTACAGATTATTTGGGGCGGCGCATTTTGCACGTTGTTGGCAGAGCCGTGTCATTGGCTGCGACGGTCGATTCCAATTTAAGACCATATCCTGAATTATCAGAATCAAACGTGATATCCTCATCTGTATGAACGGAGATATGAACCGGCTGGATCAACTGATGGTCTTCTGCTCGCATGGTCACTTTTTCACCATGCAGTGTTGTGAATTCCATGCCTTCAAGTGCACCGGCGACATCAATCGGCTTCATGCTTCCCGTCTTTTCCATCGCCGCTGCCAGCATTTGAATAACATTGGCAATCCGGAACTGGGAAATATCCTTCTCAGGATTTTTCGCCTTAAAGCCTCTGTGATAGGCAGCATAGGCTTCCGTACTTGGCGGATTAGTCGGTCCTTCGTGGACAACGCGGATTTTATTTTTACCGCCCGCGCCAATTGTCTTCGTAATACCGTCATTGGCCGCATAATACGTGTAAATCGGGATATCAAGGCCGGTTTCACCAATCGCTTTACCCAGACCGACCATATCGGCGCCCCAGTTACCCGTGATTACCGCATCAGCATCGGAAGCCCGGATCTTTGTGGCGTAAGGCGTGAAGTCTTTCACTTTTCCGATTGGGTGCAGTTCATTGCCGACAACTTCAACGTCCGGACGCTTTTCACCCAGGAACTTCACAGCCGCAGCCGCCACGGCTTTACCAAAGGAATAATCCTGACCGATCAGATAAACCTTTTTGATCTCTGTATTCGCTTTAATGACGTCGGTCAAAGCATTCATCTTGATGTCCGCGTTCGCATCAAAACGGAAATGCCAGTAGTTGCATTTGGCATTTGTCAGCGCCGGATCAACAGCTGAATAGTTCAGGAAAAGAACGCGATTGTCCGGGTTCCGTTTGTTATGCTTCTTGATGGCATCCGTCAGCGCATTGGCAACACCAGAACTACTTCCTTGAGCAATATAATGGACCCCTTCACCAATCGCACGTTTCAGTTGCACCAGGCTTTCTTTAGGGCTGATTTTGTTGTCATAAGGGACAATTTCAAATTTCTTGCCGTCCAGAACACCGCCCTTTTTATTGACGAGTTCTTCAACCGCATAACGGAACTGCTGAATACCATTTGTACCCGTCGCAGCAAAAGGACCAGAAAGCGGATCAATGAAGCCGATCTTGATCGTATCAGCGGCTTGCACCGAAAAGGCTGACAACGCCGCAAGGGTCGCTCCTGTCAGAATAGTGGATTTTATTTTCACTTTTTTTCTCCAGCGAGTTTGATTGTTACATGCCTGTTTAGTCTTGCTTTTTATTACTGGGCGGATTGTCGTTTGATGGGATCTGTCGATTGTAAGCGGAGCTTATTATCCTTGTTTGTTACGCTCAGCAATGTGATCTAAACTACAGTCAGTATAATTTTCATTTCTAAAATAGTTCAACATAAAAAGTCACTAACTACCGCCATCTTTTTAATCAACGGATTAGAAAAACAAACCTGCATTGGCAACATAAAATCCACCTAATCGTTTGTTATGCAATATAAAACCTACTTTAAAAAAGATAAACAGAGCGAAAGTCACCCGGAAAAGAATATCGCCTTTCATTAAAGAAAGAATAGCTATTTTGCCATAAATTACCGGGAAAGGCCTGCCGGAGCATGCCTGATTTGCAGATTGAGAGGCGAGAAAATTTGAACCGGCTTCCGCAACAAGATAGTGTCACTTCATTCGCTGGATCAAAAGAGTATTTCCGTAGAGCCGCATGAGACAGAAAACAAAAAAATATGGACTGCTTTTGATTGGCTGGTTTTTTGTCGGCTTGGGCGCACTCGGTGTTGTGCTTCCTGTCTTGCCGACAACCCCTTTTCTATTGATTTCTCTATGGGCTTTTTCCCAGTCGTCAGAACGGTTTCACGACTGGCTCTATAATCATCGTGTATTCGGGCCTCCTTTGCGCGACTGGTCTGCGTATGGGATCATTCCCATACGCGCCAAAATCATCGCCCTGTCAACCATGGCTATCAGTGCGACCCTGGTCACCCTGTTCTCGGATGTCCCCTGGTTCGGGCTTGCAGGCATGCTGTCTCTGATGGCCATTGGTGCCGGTTTTATCCTCACCCGTCCCAGCAAACGAATCTCTCAACAATAAAGAGCCTTCCTCCTTACAAGCTGAAACGAGCCAACCGGCTTGTCAAAAGCTCAAAAAAACCCTCAACATCAAGTTCATCGCAAATATAGGCATTCGGTTCTTTTTCCTGAATATGCCACCAGTCTGCCAACGTCTGCCCCATCGTCAATTCCGAGATCACCTCGATATCCAGATGCACAAGCCTTCCTGAAAAAAGGTCGGGCTTGATGAGATATGCAATAACACAGGGATCATGAAGCGGTCCGCCATCAAAGCCATATCGCGTCATATCAAAGCGATTAAAATAATCCAGCATACCGCCGCAAACATCACCAACAGGAGAGTTCAGATCTTTAAGGCGCTGCAGGCGTTCCGGCGTCACCAGTGCTTTGTGGGTCACATCCAGCGGCATCATGGTAAATTTGACCCCAGCATCCAGAACAACCTTCGCCGCCTGCGGATCAACATATATGTTAAACTCTGCAGCGGGTGTCGTGTTCCCAAACTCTTTCACGGCACCGCCCATACAGACAATTTCCTGGATTTTGGGAATGATTTCCGGTGCCTTCATGAAGGCCAGGGCGATATTCGTCATCGGACCAATCGGACAGAGGGTGATGCTTTTCTCACTCGCCTTTCGGCAGGTTTCAATAATAAAATCAACACCATGCTGCTTCTGCAATGGCATTTTCGGATCTGGCAAATTGGCGCCGTCCAGTCCCGTGCGGCCATGAATCCATTCAGCTGTTACCAGTTTCCGCATCAACGGCTGACTGGCACCAGCAAAGACCTGCATTTCCGGATGCCCCGCAAGTTCGCAAATCCGGCGAGCATTACTCTCCGTCAGTGCCAACGGGACATTTCCCGCAACCGTCGTGATGCCAAGCAAGTCAATTTCTTCCCCGGACGCCAATGCCAACAGAATGGCCACCGCATCATCCTGACCTGGATCGCAATCCAATATTACTGAACGTTTTGTCATAAGCCTAAAGTCAAGGGCAGCAGACATTCTGTCAAGCGATCATCGCGATCAGCTGATTAATGCTCGGGTTTCACTCTCCGACAATAAACTTCTTATTGTAAAAAGAGCATGTTTGAAGGTTTCGAATTCCGGCACTCCCATTAGACAGATCCGCACGAAATTATCATCCATCTGCCGGTTCATCGCAAATCGGTCGCCACCGATCAGTAAAATGTCCTCTTGCCTGGCCCGCGTAACAAAGTCAGAAGAGGCCATTATGGGCGGTAATTTCAGCCATAAATGGGACAGAGGTGAGGATGCGTCGATCTGTGATTTGGAAATCCAAGGTGCAAGCACGCCTTTTGCAAAGATAAAACGGCGCTCATTTTCGACGGCAAGATCCGTACGATGAGCTTCGATAACGTTTTTCTCCAGAAGAAAATTAGTCAAATCCAGAGTAATCGCTGACGTCATCCAGCTAATAGCGGTCATCCTGTTCACAAGTTTCGGAACAAGCTCATCTGGCGCAACAATATAGCCTACGCGTAAGCTTGGACTGAAAACCTTGGAAAAGCTGGTTAAATAAAGAGAGATATCTGGTGCTAATTCCCTGAAGGTAGGGAACGCTTTTTTATGTAGGGGGTTATAGACACCATCTTCCAAAATCATAATATTATGGGCTCGCGCAATTCGGATAATTTCCTGCCGCCGCCCCAGCGAAAGAGAGGTACCTGTCGGATTGTGATTAGTCGGGACCGTCACTAGCAAGCGGACTTTGCCTTTCATCGCTGCAGCCTCGAAAGATTTCGGGACCATACCCTCGTCATCCATATCAATAGCCGCAATTCGCAGGCCCTGTTCCTGAGCCGCAACCTTGATCCCGGGATAGCCAAAAGCTTCTGTCGCGATACTATCTCCACTTCCCGCCAGACACGACATAACAAGATACAGCCCGGATTGCGCGCCCTGCGTCAACAGTATATTATTTTCTGAGACAGGCCCAATCAATGGTTCCAACCAACGAGCAGCCTGATACGTATCTTCTGCGCGCCCCCGGCAGTCAAAATAGCTTCTATAGTCCGCATGATCTATACGCCCTGACAAAGCCTGCAAAGCGGAGGCAAAGCTTTTCTCAAGATCCGAATGATGAAACCGGTTTAAAGAAAGATCGACCAGTTCCGCAGGCTGGCGCCTATGAAAGGCATCATCCGGTAGAAACATTCCATTGCCAACCGCTTGCTTATCCTGACCGGTTCCAAAAATATAAGTTCCCCGTCCAACCTGACCGTACGCGATGCCACGCCTTTCAAGCTCAGCGTAAGCCCTTGTCACCGTCCCAACACTACATTTCATTTCCCATGCCATGTCCCGGTGGGTAGGCAATCGGTCTCCCGGACCCAGAATGTCTTCTTCCATCTGGGCAAGCACAAAATTCACAATATCCTCAGACTTAGCCATTTGTACCCTTTATTGTCACAGTGACAATTTACATTTTGACAGAAACAATAACGACACAATATAGATACAATTAATATTGTATCAAGGAAAATTCCGATGCCCATTGAAACGAGTATACTAGTCCTTCTCTTCGCCATATCCATGGTAGGGTCGCCTGGTCCTGCCAATATGGCTCTGATGGCATCCGGCGCTCGTTTTGGATACAGAAAATCAGCACCTTTTCTGTTTGGAACTTTGTCGGGGTTTCTGCTTGTGGGAATAGGGGTGGCAGCGGGGGTCGGCACGTTATTTGCCACTTTCCCAGCCCTTAGACATACCTTCCTGGTGTTATCTGCCGCCTATATTCTCTACCTCGCCTATCGGATTGCTTTTCAACAAGCTAAAACCGGGACGATGGATGCGCGGCCCGGTTATCTTGCCGGCTGTATTGTTCATCCGCTCAATCCAAAAGCCTGGGTTATGCTCATTGCCACTTTCACGCAGTTTGTCGATCCGGAGGCAGATTTCCTCACTCAGCTTGTCACGATTTTGGCTATTTTCTCAGCAACAGGTCTTGTTCTGAATTCCGGTTGGGTCTTTGGGGGCGCTCTTCTGAACAGATTCGTCAAATCTCCCCAGCTACTTCAGCGTATCAATCAATGCCTGGCGATCCTGATGATTGTCATTGTCGCTTATACACTTGTCAGGTCCGGACTACTTACATGAAGACACCTGCCGGCTTGCGTCAGGCAGAAACCCTGAGTGAGCGCACTCTTTCTCGCGGCAAGATCACCGTACAGGTTGTTCCAACGCCCGGTACACTTTCAAGGTCGAAGGTTCCCCCATGAAGGCTGACAATCAGCTGGACCAGCGTCAGACCCAATCCAGTGCCTTCATTCGTCCGATCATATGACGATTGCACCTGACCAAACCGGGATAGAACACGTTGCAAATCTTCTTCCGCAATTCCTATTCCGGTGTCGATAACCTGTATAACAAGATCTCCATCCGGCTGAATTTTGGCCCTGACACAGACATTTCCTCCTGCTTCGGTAAATTTCACGGCATTGGAAATCAGATTAACAACAACCTGTTTGATACGTGTCTCATCTGCACAGATGGTCGGAAAATCTTCAGGAATCTCTTTTGATAATGCCACACCCGCCTGATCAGCTCGAACAGACAGCATTCGAAAACTCGCTGTGACAACATTTTCAATCCTGACATCCCTCTCTTTTAGCTCGATTTGACCGGCTTCGATTTTTGCAACATCGAGAATATCATTGATGACTTTCAGAAGATGTTCTCCTGCGGAGTGAACGTCACCTGCATATTCTTTGTAATTTTCATGCCCCAGACTTCCAAAAGCTTCTGATTTCAAGATTTCAGAAAACCCGATGATCGCATTCAAAGGTGTCCGCAACTCGTGGCTCATATTGGCCAGAAACTCAGATTTTGCCCGATTGGCGAATTCAGCGGCTTCCTTGGCTTTTTTCAAACTGAGTTTTGCCTCAACACGCGCATTCATATCTGTGAAGGTACCTTCATAATACTGAATTCTACCTTCTTCATAAACCGCATGGACATTGAGAGCACCCCAGATATAACTCCCATCCAGTTTTTTCCAGCGATGGATTTCGTCAACCAACGGCGCGCCCCTTGCCAGGGTTCTCAGGTGCTTTTCCGCGGTGGCTGGATTTAGATATACGGTAGTCGCCAGATCGTTGAAATCCTGTAACAAGGCTTCTCGGCTACTGAAACCGAGCAGTTGAGCCAAGGCCGGATTTGCATTGGCCAGAAACCCGGACCGGCTCACCTGGAAAATCCCTTCCGTCGCATTTTCAAAAATTCGGCGATATTTAACTTCGCTGGCTTCCAACGCTTTTCGCGCCCTAACGCCTCGAAAAGAGAAATACAGAACGGCTGTTGCCATTAATGCCATGCAAAAAAGCACGGCCATCATATCATAGCGAAGCGTTCTGACCTCATCATACTGACGTTCTATTTCCGAGACAGCGAAGTCATTCACTTCATCTCCTGATTGATGGGCCAGAGCGCCCGTCGCCTGCAATTGCCGAATTATAGAGCGTATCTGAGGCCCTTCTGTCTCTTGGTTCAAGGCAGATCTTATACGGCCAATATCCAGTGATAATTTTGCAATCAGTCTTTGCAGATCGTCTTTAATGGAAACGGGAATGTCAAAATTGAGATCGGCCCCCGTTTTTAATTCGGATTTGATCTGAGACAATGAATATAAAGCAATGCGAAGATGCTCGCTCCTTTCCGAACCAGATATATCATCCGCTTTTTCCAATACGAGCAGTGTCTCGGCGATACCTTCTTCAACAGAATGAACGAATTCCAGTTGGATAAGAGCTGAGTGCGGAAATGAGCGATCAACCTCTCCTAAAGTATGTTGAACATAGAAGAAAAGCCCGCTGACCAAGACAATAAGCGCCGACGCCAGAGCGAGAAAACCTCCGAACCAACGATCTTTCAAGAGCGCTGATATCTTGAATTCCGAGCTCTCTCGTCCACTCAAGTAGGTCATATGCTGGTTCACCAATCGTACGTGTTACACGTCACATCTTTTATTTACACCCTGCACAAAACAGGCGCTGTCTAAGTCAAGCTTCATATAATAAATATAAGAAAAACATTAACATTCTGTAATAAAGAGCGACTCAGCCAACCGATGTCCTTTCTCGTCCATCTTACGCCCGAGGAGAGAAATGACTCACTAGATCGGTTGCTGCATTTCTGGCTAGTCTTTGAACCCCTTGACGTCATTGTTCGACCTAATATGTAACAACCGCATTTTTGCCGTTGTAAAAATATCGACATTAATGGAAGTAGGACAACGTCATGAAACCTTTCAGACCCCTTATTTTAACAGCAATTGCACTTGCTATCTTCGCAACGGGCCCTGCAACATTTTTCGGCTCCACAAACCTGGCGATGGCAGAAACACCGAAACACCGGCAACAAATGAAACTTAACCCCATTAAAAAGAGAGGAATGGCAAAAGACCTTAAGCCGAATTTGTGGGTTGATCTACGGCCGGTTACAAGCCATCCACTTGGTCCTGTACCAGGTGGTCCGAACAGCGGATATTGTGGCCCTGGTGTCAATGGCGTATCCGACTGGGTTAAAATAAAAATCATCAATCAGGGCAATACAGCATCGAAAAAATTCGACATCAAAATAATTTTTGATGATGCAGATCCTGCAGATAAAATGAAACAGGAAAACTATGGAACCCTAGGACCCGGTGCGAGTGGTTCTTCTGTTGGCGCCCAAATTCCTGCATCCGCCTGGAAAAGCGGCATAGCAAGATTTACAATCATTGCCGACCCGACCAAAAAGGTCAGAGAAAGCAATGAAAACAACAATATTGTAAAGTCTCATTGCTCAGAGCCAGCAGGTTAAATAAAGAGAAAAGCTTTTTGTAAAAAGTTCGATATCGGCGCCCCAGAAAGTATGGCCCATCTTCATCTGGCTAGATTATGCCGATATCGTTCTTGATCCCTTGTTCAGCCAGAACAAATTTCTCATAGAAACCACTTCGTTCTAATTGCCTCCGTACGCAAGTCACACATAATGTGAAAACAAATGGTGGGCCCGGCAGGACTCGAACCTGCGACCAGACCGTTATGAGCGGTCGGCTCTAACCAACTGAGCTACAGGCCCACCGATGCGCGTAGGCGCAAAGAAAACGCATCTGTCATGCGTTTCGTGACTATTTAGCCTGTTCAGAGAAAAGAAGCAATTCCAGAAACACTGTTGCTCATAAAAAAGCGGACCACCTGATCCGCCTTTTCCAGTTCGTTTCCTGACAAAGATCAGGTATCCAGGAAGCTTCTCAATTTACGAGACCGGCTCGGATGTTTAAGTTTACGAAGGGCCTTTGCCTCAATCTGACGAATACGTTCGCGGGTTACAGAAAATTGTTGCCCGACTTCTTCCAGCGTATGGTCCGTATTCATTCCGATACCGAAGCGCATGCGAAGAACACGTTCTTCCCTGGGTGTCAGAGAAGCAAGAACCCGCGTTGTTGTCTCCCGCAGGTTAGACTGGATCGCCGCATCAAGCGGCTGAACCGCATTTTCATCCTGAATGAAATCACCCAGATGACTGTCTTCTTCATCGCCGATTGGGGTTTCAAGACTAATGGGTTCTTTGGCGATCTTCATGACTTTACGCACTTTTTCAAGTGGCATACCAAGCTTCACAGCCAGTTCTTCCGGAGTTGGTTCCCGTCCGATTTCATGCAACATCTGACGCGATGTACGGACCAGTTTATTGATTGTTTCAATCATATGAACCGGAATACGAATGGTTCGTGCCTGATCGGCAATCGAACGTGTAATCGCCTGACGGATCCACCAGGTCGCATAAGTCGAGAATTTGTAACCGCGGCGATATTCAAATTTATCCACCGCTTTCATCAAGCCAATATTACCTTCTTGAATGAGATCCAGGAATTGAAGGCCACGATTTGTATATTTTTTGGCGATCGAAATCACGAGGCGAAGATTAGCCTCTACCATTTCTTTCTTCGCCCGGCTTGCTTCTTTCTCACCGGTTTGAACAGTACTGACAATCCGGCGAAACTCGGTCATTGGCATGCCAAATTCCGAAGAAATCTTAATGATCTCTCCGCGAATTTCATTGATGCCGCTCACTTCATTCGCGGCAAAGTCTTTCCATCCCTTGGCTTTAAGAACGCCGACCTTTTCAATCCAGCTTGGATCAAGTTCTGATCCAAAGTAATTTTCAAGGAAACTTGTCCGAGACACTTTGTGACGCTCAGCAAGGCGCAGGAGTTTACCTTCAAGGCTCATCAGACGGCGATTAATACCGTAAAGCTGATCGACCAGAGCCTCAATACGATTATTCGTCAAATGAACATCGTCCATCAATTTGACCAATTCGTTTTTCAGCTTGTCGTACTTCTTTTCCTGACTGCTTGGCACAACTTCATTTTCGAGAGCTGCCGTCAAACGGGCTTCCTGAAGTTTATGAAGCTTTTTATAGGTTTTAGCGATTTCATCGAAACGTTCAAAAACCTGGGGCTTCAATGTTTCTTCAAGGGCGGCAAGAGACATCGTATTCTCTTCAGCATCATCCTCGTCATCATCGTCCTGAGCGCGCTCTACAGGATTGCCGTCTTCATCGACCTCCTGTTCTTCGCTCTCGTCATCGTTGCTTTCGCTTTCCTCAGTTGAGTCGTCGCTATTGCTGAGATCAGCGGCAGGCAGATCATCATCGGCGTCCTCGTCGAACCCTTCCTGCAGAGCTTTCTCAGCCGCTGCGCCCGCACCATAGGTGGCGTCAAGATCGATCACATCGCGCAGCAACAACTGTTCCTGCAGCATCAGCTCGCGCCAGTTCAGAATAGCGCGGATGGTCAGTGGGCTTTCACAAATCGCCCCGATCATCTTGCCGCGACCCGCCTCAATCCGTTTGGCAATAGCAATTTCGCCTTCACGGGACAACAGCTCGACGGTACCCATTTCCCGCAAATACATACGAACAGGATCGTCTGTGCGATCACCAGTCGTTGCCGGTTTTTCTGCAACTTTTTCTACAGCCTGCTCTTCGGCTGCGGCCCCTTCGGTCTCTGCAGGGGCAGCTTCTTCACCCGCCTCGTCATTCTCGACCACATTGATGCCCATTTCAGACAGCAAAGACATCGTGTCTTCAATCTGTTCGGAGGACATCTGGTCTTGCGGCAAAACCTCGTTCAGCTCGTCAAAAGTGACAAAGCCTTTCTCTTTTGCCTTGGCGAGCATGTTTTTAACAGCGGCCTGAGAGGCATCAATAAGAGGACTGTCTGGCGCATCTTCCCGTTGTTCGGGGGCTTCAGCGGCCTCAGCGGTTTTTATAGCCATGTAGACTCAACTCCTGAATTTTCCGACTTTTGTTCCATAACAAACAAAAGAGCGGACCTTGTCATTAAATTCCGGTTTCCCGGCCAGATGCAACACCAAAACCGTCAAGATCTGCTTCACTTCCCTCAGCTGATTGCAGGGCGTTTCTTGCAGCGTTCAAGCGATCGAGATTTTCGCGCGTTGCGTCCTTTCCAAATACTTCTTCTGCGATTACCAGCTCTTTACGCAAAAATTCGCGTTTGTATCGAGCCAGCAAATGCAACCACCCCCGCGTCGCGTCTTCCAGCGCCGCGTCTCTTCCAACAAACCAGTCAAGCGCCCCCGTTGTCAGGTTGCCCATTTTCTGAACGAGATCAAAATGACTACGGATGCTTAGATGGTGCTTCATGCTATCGTAGTCAAGATCTGATTCGGAAGCTGCAATTTCTATGATTGCACGATGCAGCCTGTCAAGATCAGCCGAAGAAAGTTGCATGCTGGCAAATTCATCGAAGTAACTTTCTAGTATTTCCGGGTGATTGACGATGGTCAGCAGAAGGAGTTCCTCTCCCCGGCCAATCTTCGTTGCCCGTGCAATTGGCGTCTCTGAAGCCTGATTTGAGGCGAATCTCTGATTTTGATTCGCGAATCGCCCGAATCGCTCACCCGATTTTTTGGGCCTTTCCCGCTTATTTTGACTTTTACCAGAGGCTCGGTTCCATTTCCACAAGCGATCCTTAAAGTAGCGGGTATAGTAATCCCGAACGGTCTGATCTTGCATGTCTGCGCACAATCCCATCAGGGATCGTTCGAAAGCGGCTTTCTGCTCCGGCGTATCGTGCGGATGTTGATCAAATTCCTTTTTCCATAGCAGTTCCGACAGAGGCAACGCCTTGGACACAATATCCGCCATCGCCTCACGACCCTGCTCCTTGATCAGATCATCCGGATCCACCCCTTCAGGCAAAAGGGCAAAGCGCAATGACTGTCCAGGAACCAAAAGAGGCAAGGCTCGCTCCGCGGCGCGCAAGGCGGCTCGCCAACCAGCGGCATCCCCATCCAAACACATAATAGGTTCCGGCGCCATTTTCCAGAGGATCCGCAACTGATCTTCCGTGACGGCTGTTCCCAGAGGGGCAACAGACTGCTTAAACCCGGCTTCTGCCAGTGCAATCACATCCATATAACCTTCGGCAACGATCACATTCCCGGCGTCATAGGCCTTCTTCCGGGCATCCGCCATATTGTAAAGAATATGGCCTTTATGAAAGAGCGGCGTGTCAGGAGAATTCAGATACTTGGCGGGCGCATCCCCCAGCGCCCGTCCGCCAAAAGCAATAACCCGCCCCTGCCGGTCTCCAATGGGGAACATAAGCCGGTCCCGAAATCGGTCATAGCTGCCACGACCATCATCAGGCTTGATCACCAATCCCGCTTCAATCAGCAGATTTTCAGGAATGTCCCTCGCAATCAGAGCTTCTTTCATAGCCGTACGGGAGGACGGGGCAAATCCCAGTCTGAAAGCCGCTGTTGCTTCAGGCGAAACTTGCCTGCGCTCCAGATAGGCGCGTGCACCTGTTCCCGCCTGTGAGGTCAATTGTGCTTCAAACCAGCTTGCCGCCGCTTCCATCACTTCATGAAGTGTCGCTGCCCGTTTTTGACGTTGCTGTTCCTGTCGATCCTGAACCGGCATCGCAAGGCCCGCAAGATCCGCAAGGCGTTCAATCGCTTCGGGAAAACTGACACCCTCGGTTTGCTTCAGAAACTCAACCTGGTCCCCATGTGCCCCACAGCCAAAACAGTGATAAAAACCTTTATCCTCATTGACTGTGAAGGAGGGGGTTTTTTCATTGTGAAACGGGCAAAGGCCAGAATATTCCCGACCTTTTTTCGTCAGTTTTGTCCGCCTGCTGATCAAATCAACAAGGCTAACCCTGTTTCTGATCTCTTCCAGAAATTGTGGCGGAAAAGCCATTTTCACTCCAATGAAATGATTGCTTTCAAGGGGCCTCAGAAAGCAACATCTGACGCGCGGATCAGGCGCTAAGCGTCGCCTTCACAAAAGCGTTTGCTTTGGAGAAGTCCATCCGGCCAGCATATTTGGCTTTCAGAGCTCCCATTGTCTTGCCCATGTCTTTCAGGCCTTCTGCACCGATTTCAGCGATGGTTTCTTCAACCGCCTTCTTTGTTTCTACCTCACCGAACTGCTTGGGCAGATACTCGGAGATAATCTCGATTTCTTCCTTTTCGGATGTCGCAAGATCAATACGTCCGCCCTCTTCATAGGCTTTAATCGACTCACGGCGCTGACGGACCATTGTTGTCAGCATCTGTAGAATCTCTTCGTCATTGATTCCATCTTCAGATCCCTTGTCCCGGCCCGCAATATCCCGGTCTTTCAAGGTCGCCAGAATCAATCTCAAAGTGGAAGTTTTCCGCTTATTCTTTGATTTCATTGCCTCTTTCAAGGAATCTTTCAATTTGGTGCGTAGCATATAATTCATAATCTGTTGTGAAGAAAGGAGCCATACTAACCTAATGGTCAACTTTAGGCAAACCAAATTTTTTACGTAAGTTATTGATTTTAAACGATTTTTTTTGACAACTAGTGCTTGACGCGCTCCCCTGTTTCCCTTATCTTCCCGCGTCAATATCAATATTGGCGGAAGGAAGCGGCCCAGCGTTTATCGCAGAGGGTCCCTACAGGCATGTCTAAATCAATCAATGTCTCTGAATTGCATGATGAGCAAACGCCAACGGCCTTGCTTGTACTGGGTGATGGTAGCGTATTTCACGGGTTTGGAATAGGCGCTGTTGGCGAAACAATTGGCGAGGTTTGCTTTAACACCTCAATGACCGGGTATCAGGAAAGCCTGACAGATCCTTCATTCGCCGGGCAGTTAATCACTTTCACCTTCCCTCATATCGGCAATGTCGGTTTCAATGACGAAGACATTGAAACAGCAGGCCATGCAGCAAACGGCTTGATCATTCGGGCTGATATCACCGACCCTGCCAATTGGCGCGCGACAGGCTCACTCAACGACTGGCTACTCTCCAAAAACCTGACAGGCGTTGCAGGCATTGATACACGCAGACTCACCCATGTGGTTCGCGAAACAGGTGCTCCGAATGGCGTGATCGCCTATAATCCGAACGGCAAGTTTGATATTGACGCTCTGAAGAAAAAGGCCGCGGATTGGCCGGGCCTTGAGGGAATGGACCTTGCCGGGCAAGTGTCCTGCACCGAGAGCTATACCTGGACAGAGACCAATTGGGACATCGGGAGCGGGTTTGGCAACCAGACAAAACCGACGCGGCATATTGTTGCTGTGGATTACGGCGTCAAGCGCAACATTCTGCGTTGCCTGGCCTCTCTTGGCTGCTCTATTACTGTGGTTCCGGCAACCGCTGGTTTTGACACCATTAAGTCTCATAATCCTGACGGTATTTTCCTGGCTAACGGCCCTGGCGATCCGGCGGCGACCGGAGAATATGCCGTCCCGGTTATACAGCAATGTATTGAAAGCGGTATTCCCACCTTCGGCATTTGCCTGGGGCATCAGATGCTCGCCATTGCCGTTGGCGCCGAAACAATGAAAATGCCGCAAGGCCATCGCGGGGCCAATCAACCGGTAAAAGACCTGACAACGGGGAAAGTGGAAATCACATCGCAAAATCATGGCTTTGTCGTGAAGCGTGAGAGCCTGCCGGAGGGTGTTACGGAAACCCATAAATCCCTGTTTGATGGTGTGGTCGAGGGCATGAAACTGGATGGAAGGCCTGTTTTCTCCGTTCAATATCATCCTGAAGCCAGCCCTGGCCCTCAAGACAGTCATTACCTTTTCCAACGCTTTGTAGATATGGTGGACGCGCATGCCTAAACGTACCGATATCCAGTCCATTATGATCATTGGGGCCGGGCCGATTATTATCGGCCAGGCCTGTGAATTCGACTATTCCGGCACTCAGGCTGTCAAAGCTCTGAAAGAAGAAGGATATCGGGTTATTCTGGTCAATTCCAATCCGGCAACGATCATGACAGACCCGGGCCTTGCGGATGCCACCTATGTGGAGCCAATCACCCCCGCAGTCGTTGCGAAAATTCTTGAAAAAGAAAAACCGGATGCCCTCCTGCCTACCATGGGCGGACAAACAGCTCTTAACACAGCTCTCGCCTTGTCGGGAGATGGTACGCTGGAGCGCCTGAATATCGAGCTGATTGGCGCCAATGAAGCAGCGATTGAAAAAGCGGAAGACCGGGATCAATTCCGAACTGCCATGATGAAAATCGGCCTCGACATGCCGAAAAGCGGTATAGCGCATTCCATGAGCGAAGCGTGGGAAGTCCTGGAGGAGATCAAGCTCCCCTGCATCATCCGCCCCTCTTTCACAATGGGGGGAACGGGCGGCGGCATTGCCTATAACCGTGAAGAATTTGAAACCATTATCGCCTCCGGCCTCGACGCCTCCCCGACTACCGAAGTACTGGTCGAAGAAAGTATTGTCGGCTGGAAAGAATATGAGATGGAAGTTGTCCGGGACAAGGCGGACAACTGCATCATTATCTGTTCTATCGAAAACGTAGATCCGATGGGCGTGCATACGGGCGACTCTATTACGATCGCTCCTGCCCTTACGCTGACAGATAAAGAATTCCAGATCATGCGGAACGCTTCTCTGGCAGTCTTGCGGGAAATCGGCGTTGAGACCGGTGGCTCTAACGTGCAATTTGCCGTCAATCCAGAAAATGGCCGCCTGATCATTATCGAGATGAACCCAAGGGTTTCCCGCTCCAGTGCCTTGGCGTCAAAAGCGACCGGCTTCCCGATTGCCAAGATCGCGGCCAAGCTGGCGGTTGGCTATACGCTGGATGAGCTCGACAATGACATTACAGGATCAACACCGGCCTCGTTTGAGCCAACCATCGACTATGTCGTCACCAAAATCCCCCGCTTCACCTTTGAAAAATTCCAGGGGGCAGATGCCATTTTGGGGACAGCAATGAAATCTGTCGGGGAAGCCATGGCCGTCGGCCGGACGTTTCAGGAATCGCTGCAAAAAGCCCTCCGTTCTCTCGAAACCGGCCTGACTGGCTTGAACGAAACCGCGATTGGCGACGACAAGCAAGGCATTCTCAATATTCTGGCGCAGAGTACGCCTGACAGGCTATTGAATATAGCTCAGGCTTTCCGGGCGGGTTTGTCATTGGAAGAAATTCAGTCATCCAGCAAGTTTGAGCCTTGGTTCCTGTCACAAATCCAGACCCTGGTTGAAGCAGAAGAAGCTGTACGCTCAAAAGGATTACCCACCGGCAAAGGCGGCCTTCTTGCACTGAAGAAGATGGGTTTCTCTGATGATCGGTTGGCAGAATTAACCGGTCAGCAGGCTGCAGATATTGCGGCTGCCCGGGCAAAACTGGACATTCAACCCGTCTTCAAGCGGATTGATACATGCGCGGGCGAGTTCACCTCCCGTACACCCTATCTGTATTCCACTTTTGAAGGCAACCAGTGGGATCCAGCCGTTTGTGAAGCCGAGCCAAGCGATCGCAAAAAGGTTATCATTCTCGGCGGCGGGCCCAATCGCATCGGTCAGGGCATTGAATTTGACTATTGTTGCGTTCATGCGGCCTATGCTCTGTCTGAAGCCGGGTACGAGACCATCATGGTCAATTGTAATCCGGAGACAGTTTCAACAGACTACGACACCTCCGACAGGCTGTATTTTGAACCTCTTACGGTCGAAGATACACTTGCGATCATTCGCAAAGAACAATCGAACGGCAGCCTGCATGGCGTTATTGTACAGTTTGGTGGCCAGACTCCGCTAAAACTTGCCGCAGGTCTTGAGCGGGCGGGCGTTCCCATCCTTGGAACGACACCAGATGCCATTGACCTCGCAGAGGATCGTGAACGCTTCCAACAGCTGCTTCACAAACTAGACCTCATCCAGCCGGAAAACGGCATTGCCCGCTCTGTTGAAGAAGCGTTTGAGGCTGCCCGGAAAATCGGCTATCCGGTTGTTGTACGGCCTTCCTATGTCTTGGGAGGCCGGGCCATGGAAATTGTAAGAGACGACGAAGCATTGGACCGGTATATGCGTGAAGCCGTCCAAGTGTCCGGCGACAACCCGGTTCTTGTGGACGGATATCTGCAGAATGCCATCGAAGTGGATGTGGATTGCCTGTGCGATGGCAAAGACGTCTATGTCGCCGGCATTATGGAGCATATTGAAGAAGCAGGCATTCATTCCGGAGACAGTGCCTGCGCGCTTCCTCCTTATACATTGAGCGATGCGGTCATCGCCGATATCCGCAAGCAATCGCACGCTCTGGCCATTGCCCTGAACGTTGTGGGCTTGATGAATGTCCAGTTCGCCGTCAAGGACGACACGGTCTACATTCTGGAAGTCAATCCACGGGCCAGCCGAACCGTTCCGTTCGTCGCGAAAAGCATCGACTATCCAATTGCCAAGATCGCAGCGCGCATCATGGCAGGCGAAAGCCTGGCGTCCTTCGGCCTTCAACCCAAGACGCTGGACCATGTCACAGTCAAGGAAGCGGTTTTCCCGTTCAACCGCTTCCCGGGTGTGGACGTGGTTCTAGGTCCTGAAATGCGCTCCACGGGTGAAGTGATGGGCATTGACCGGGACTTTGCCTCTGCCTTCCTTAAGTCACAGCTGGCTGCCGGTGTGGTTTTACCGACCAGCGGCAAGGTTTTTATCTCGGTCAAGGATCTGGATAAAGCCTTGGTGAAGGATGTCGCTGCAACGTTGGTCTGTCTGGGTTTTGAGATTGTCTCTACCGCAGGAACAACAGCCTTTTTCGAAGAGGCAGGCATTCCAGCGACCAAAGTCAATAAAGTCATGGAAGGCCGCCCCAATATCGTTGATCTGATGAAGAACGGCGAAATTGCCATGGTGATCAATACAACGGAAGGGGCGCAGGCACTGAAAGACAGCTATGATATCCGTCATACGGCTCTGGTCATGAAAACTCCTTATTCCACAACTATTGCAGGAGCACGCGCGTCCGCTATGGCAATTGAGAAAATTAAGACAGGAACACTTGAAGTTCATCCACTTCAATCCTATTCTTAACTCTTTATTCAAACCGCGTATGACATTAATCCCTATGCGCCTTATGGACTAAGGCGCAAACAAAGAGCATTTGCGTGACAACGTAGACAGAGATTTCAATGGAAAGACTACCCATGACAGCCGCAGGACATGCAAGGCTGGAAGATGAACTGAGAGGCTTAAAATCCAACGCGCGCCCTGCGGTCATTCAGGCGATTGCCACCGCGCGCGAGCATGGAGATCTTTCGGAAAACGCTGAATATCATGCAGCGAAAGAACAACAATCCCATATTGAAGGCCGTATTTCCGAGCTGGAAGACAAGCTCGGTCGCTCTGAAGTCATTGATGTTACGGCAATCACGGGTGGTAATATTAAGTTCGGGGCAACAATTCTGATTGTTGATGAAGACACCGACGAAGAAACCACCTATCAAATCGTCGGCGAAGATGAAAGCAATATCGAAGAAGGCCGCCTGTCTATTTCTGCCCCGCTGGCCCGGGCCTTGATTAACAAGGAACAGGGCGACAGCGTTGAGGTCACAACACCCGGCGGCTCCAAAGCCTATGAAATTCTGGAAGTCAAGTATATCGGCTAACCCCAGCGTCAGCCCACCATGATCAAGGCCTCCGGATGAAAGTCCCGAGGCCTTTTTTGTTCTGATCATCACCCTCATTCCCATTTTTCTTATAAATTAGACTAAAAAAATATATACTCTCCTTATTAGAGGTAATTGTTGGTGAGGGGGTCGTCATGCTCAAGCCGGGTAGAGGCGCTAAAATAAGCAGTATCGTGATAGGTGCCTGGCTGTTCTTCTCCTACGCAAGTCTGATTACCCTGATTATCGGCGCTCTTCATGCCTACCATTTTCAGGTTTCCGCTCATAAATTCATCAGCGAACCCGATACCTTTCGGGCCATCATCAGTACAGCAAAACAACTCAGCGATTTTGAAAATCAGCGGGAGCGCCTGCTGGTCGAGGTTGATCTCAAGAAACGACAAATTCGGGATCTGAGAGAAGCTGACTGGGAGCAGCTTCTCAAAAGCACTTCCGAAACCGAAACGCCTCGTCCTTCCAGCGCCCTGAGTTCTGCAAAAATTCAACTTTTGAACAAAGAAATCAATCGTCTGGATCAGATGAAGGACACGGTAGAAGAAAAAACAAATGCGATTTTAAGCGACCGGATGGAAGGCGCTTTAATCAGCGAGCTTCAATTTCTCAATCAAATCGGATTGGGTTTTATGGCAACCCTTCCCAGAATAACACTTGCCTTGCTTCTGACCATTGCAATGGGCGGTCTGGGCGGGCTGATCTATATCACCTACGATTTTTTCCATATGAAATATGGGCGGCAAGACGAAAGCGGCAATCGAAGACATACGCTTACCTGGTATCTATTTCGCCCGCTTCTGGGCATGGTCGCGGCGCTCGCCGTTTTCTTCCTGCTCAAAGCAGGTTATCTCAGTTTGTCCTCCCCCCCCGGTGATCAGGAAGGCAT